>CAWJDC010000013.1:0-348912 GCA_963841575.1 uncultured Alphaproteobacteria bacterium | reverse complement strand
CCGCTGCTCTATCCGGCTGAGCTACGGGACCGCGACAGGAATATCTTCGTATAGCATAATTCTTAGCGCCCAGGCGCCAAGGCGCCCGTTATCGAAATAACCAATACGCGCGCGCCGCGTATCCAGCAGCCTCGGTTATCGTCAGGCGTCATGCATCTCGTGCACCGCCACGGCGCCGTGGCGCCAATAGCCGGCGGCCCGCAGCCATTTGGGATTGGCGTGATGATCGGAAATCAGTTGGCGGCGCAGCGCCTTGGCGATGAGCGATTCGCACGCGACCCAGGCGTAGAAATCGCCGGCCGGCAGCTCCAGCGTCGATAGCGTTCGCGCCAGCACATCGCTGGCGCCGGCCGGCGTGCCGTTGCGGTGCGCCCAGGTGATGGTGGCATTGGCGGCGGTTTGGAACGCGAACTCGTCGCTCGCGCTGTCGATCTCGCCCAGCACCACGACGCGCGTCCCGGCCGGCAACTCGGCGAGCCGCCGCCCGATCGCCGGTAAGCCGGTCTCATCGGCAATCAGCAGGTGCCAGTCGAAAGTGGTCGGGATGACGAAGGAGCCGCGCGGCCCGCCGATCGACAGCGTGTCGCCGGGCTTGGCCTGCTCGGCCCATCGCGTCGCGGGGCCGGCGTCGTGGATCGCGAAATCGACGTCCAGCGTGTTGGCGGCCGCATCGTAGCGGCGCGGCGTGAAATCGCGTCCCAGCATGGTGGGTGCGCCATCGGCATTGGTCGTGCCGTCGGGAAAGAACAGCTTCACGTGATCGTCGAAGCCGAGGCTGGTGAAACCTTCGAGATCGCCGGTCAGCGTGACGCGGATCATATGCGCGGCGATGGTGTCGACCTGTTTGACCGTGAGCGAGCGGCGGCGCGGCTCGTGCCGCACCCGGCGCGGCGCACGAGGATCGGCGGTTTGACCGGCGACATCGTGGCGTGTTGCGGAAGCAGAAGGGGGCATTTTCAGGAACTCCAACGTTTGGTCCATGGTGTCGGGCGCGCCGGTGCGAGGCAAGTGTGATTTGCGCATCCAAGAGTTTACGAAATATGCGGGCCTACAGCCGCAGCTGGTTGCCCTTTTGGCGGCTTTAGGCCGCGGCGTGCAACAGGGCATGCCGGCGGCAATGTGGGCTTTGCAAAAGCACGTCGTTATATGCATTTCTCGGAGCAAATATTGCAAAATGATGTGCACTTTGCCGGCAGTTGAACGCCAAGAGCTTGAACACCGATGAGTGAGCCGCAGAAGCGACTATTAGCAGCCGACGAACCGCCACCGGTCACTGTATTCCATGAAAACGCGCCGTCGCCGTTCCTGCTTGTCGCCGATCATGCCGGCAATTTGATGCCGCGCGCGCTGGACCGGCTTGGCGTGTCGGAAGCGGAGTCCGAACGGCACATTGCCTGGGACATCGGCATCGCTGGCGTCGGCCGGATGTTGGCGGATGCGCTCGATGCGACGTTGATCCAACAAAACTACTCGCGTCTGGTCATCGACTGCAACCGTCCGCTGGGCGCGGCGACGTCGATCCCGGAATTGAGCGAACTCACCGCAATTCCGGGTAACATCAACCTGAGTGAAGCCGCCAAAGCGGCGCGGGCGCGGGAGATTTTCTGGCCCTATCACGAGCGGATCGAGCGTGAGCTTGAGCGCCGCCGCCAAGCCGGACAGCCAACCACGCTGATCGCGCTCCATAGTTTCACGCCGATGTTCAAAAGCGTGGCGCGGGCGTGGCAAGCCGGCGTGCTCTACAATCGCGACGCCCGACTCGCCCATCGATTATTGGCACTTCTCAAGTCGGAAGATAGCGGGCTGGTCGTCGGCGACAACGAGCCCTACAGGGTCACCGACGCGTCGGACTACACCATTCCGGTGCACGGCGAGCGGCACGGCCTGCTCCATGCTTTGATCGAAGTCCGTCAGGATTTGATCACCGATGAAAATGGTCAGCACGCGTGGGCGCAGCGCGTGGCCGACTTGCTGCAGAGGGTCAGCGAGAGCACGTAAGGCCGCCGCATCGACTGGCCTTGGCGGCGCTGCGCGGGCCGCAGAAAAACGGACGGTGCCGCCGTAGTGCTGCCGCATTCCGGCCTTTGGCTTGATGCCGATGAGGGGATGGGGGGACGGCATAGTGGCCGCCACATTCGCGGTGCTCTGCGGATGCCTCGGCGCTGCGGCGCAGGAGCAGCCCAAGCCCGCGATCCCGTGCGGCGGCGACACGATCGCGCGCGGTACCGCCGGCCGCGTCATCGACGGCCGTACCTTTGTGCTTAACGACGGCCGCGAAGTGCGGCTTGCCGGGATCGAGGTGCCGCCGCTTGCACTTCAGAAAAGCGTCGCCCAGGGCGGCACGGCTGCGAAGGACGGTCTCGATGCGCTCGTCGGCGGTGACGAGGTTTTGCTGCGGCGAGCCGAAATTGCCATCCGACCGATACCAGCGGCTGGTCGCCTATGTGTACACGGTGCGCGACGGCGAGGAGTTTTTTGCGCAGGGCGATATGATCTCGTCAGGCTTCGCCCGGGTCGGCGACAGCATCGGCAACCGGGCCTGCGCCGCGGAGCTGCTCGGCCAGGAAAATGCCGCCCGCCGGGCCAAGCTTGGCCTCTGGGCCGATTCGTATTATGAGGTGCTCGACGCCGACAACCCCTGCGGATGTGCTGGCGCGGCGAGGCCGATTTGCGCTGGTCGAGGGCAAAGTGGTCTCCGTGCGTGACGAGCGGGGCGACGATCTATGTGAATTTCGGCCGGCGCTGGTCCGAAGATTTCACGGTTACGATCCTGAAGCGAAACGAGCGTAGTTTTACGGCGGCGGGCCTCGATTTGAAGGGCCTGGCGGGCCGGCGCGTCCGGGTCCGCGGCTGGATCGAAGCAGCGCGGCGGTCCGGCGGGCAGTCCGTGGATCGAGGCCGCGCATCCGGAGCAGATCGAGCTGGACGACCGCGAGTGACATGCGGGTGACGTGGTGAGCGGACGGACGAACAACGTTGGGATCGGCAGCTATCGGCTTGCCGGCGCGAGCATCGCATTTGCGGCGCTCGGTGCTCGCGGCTTGCACGGCTGTCGCCGCCGGCCGTCGGCGCCGCAGGTTCTTAGCCGTCGCCACCGCCCGAAGCCGGCCGATACCGCCGCGCTGTCGCCCGCGGTGCTGCGCGAGCACCAGCGCATCCTCGCGGCCTATGGCGGCGTCTACAACGATCCGCGGCTGCAGACCATGATCGAGCAGACCGTCGAGCGGCTGGTCGCGGCGTCCGAGCGGCCCGACCTGCACTACAACGTCACGATGCTCAATTCGCAGTCGGTCAACGCCTTTGCGCTGCCGACCGGCCAGCTCTACGTGACCCGCGGCCTGATCGCGCTCGCCAACGACGAATCCGAGCTTGCCTCCGTGCTGGCGCACGAGATGGGCCATGTGATCGCCCACCACGCCGAGATCCGCGAGGAAGCAGGCGCGCCTGGCCGACCTGCGCAGCCGCGTCTTCACCGACGTGGTCAGCGATCCGGAAGCCGGCGCGCTGGCGCTGGCCAAGTCGAAGCTCGCGCTGGCGAGCTTCTCGCGCGCGCAGGAATTCGAGGCCGACGCCATCGGCGTCGGCATCGCCTCGCGCGCCGGCTACGATCCTTATGGCGCGGTGCGCTTCCTCACCTCGATGGAGCACAATTCCGAGCTCAAGCCGCAGCAAAGCGGCGCCATCAATCCGAGCGCGCCCGACTTCCTGTCGTCGCATCCGGCGACGCCGGAGCGCATCACCAATGCGCTAGCCAATGCGCGGCAATATCGGGCGCCGGCCGACCGACACGCCGGAGGAACTCGCTCAGGCCAAGGCCGCCTACCTCGCCGATATCGACGGCATCGTTTTCGGCGAGGATCCGAGCGAAGGCTTCGTGCGCGGCCGGCGCTTCCTGCATCCGAAGCTGGGCTTTACCTTCACCGCGCCGGACGGTTTCGCGCTCGACAACACCGCGCAGGCGGTGCTCGGCGTCAAGCATGGCGGCGGCCAGGCGCTGCGGCTCGACGTGGTGCGCGTGCCGGCCGAGCAGACGCTCGCCGGATATCTCACGTCCGGCTGGATCGAGAACATCGACCCTGCCACGGTCGAGGACGTCACCATCAATGGCTTCCCGGGCGCGACCGCGGCCGCCAAGGGCGACCAGTGGGATTTCCGGCTCTACGCGATCCGCTTCGGCAGCGACGTCTATCGCTTCATCTTCGCCGCCAAGCATCGCACGCCCGAGACCGACCGCATATTCCGCGAAGTCGGTCGGCACGTTCCGCCGCATGAGCCTTGCCGAGATCGAGCAGGCAAAGCCGCTGCGGCTGAAGATTGTCACGGTCGGGCCGGGCGATACGGTCGAGAAGCTGGCGAGCCGCATGGCCGTCGCCGACCGCGCCGGTCGAGCGCTTCCGCGTGCTCAACGGGCTCGAGCCCGGCGACAAGCTAAAGGTCGGGCAGCGAAGTCAAGATCGTCGTCGAATAGCCGCGCGTGCCGTCCCTCTTTCGCCACCGGAAGACCAGCATAAAGCGATCTTTTCGCCGGCTATTCCGCGATGTTGCGCGTCGCTATGATGCACGCAAAGGCCGAATGGCCGTGGGGGGAAGCGCATGCGGCTCGTGAAGGGAGCGATTCCCGTCGCCGTATCGCTTGCGGTCGTCGCCGCGGTCACGGCGATTCTCTGGTACGTCAAGCTGCCGCGCGTCGGCCCGCATCATCCGGTGTTTTTCTATCTGCTGCCGATCGCGCTGGTGGCGGTCCTCTACGGCAGCCGGCCGGCGATGCTGTGCGCCGTCGCGGCGATCTGCTGCGCCGCCTTCTTTCTCTACGATCCGATCTACAGCTTCCATGTCGCCAATCGGCTGGAATTCGGCGACCTGGTCTGCTTTGCGGTCCTGGCCTTGATCGGCGGCGAAATGCGCGCGTCGAACTGCTGCGGCCGCAGGCGTCGCGCAAACGCTCCGCTACGGCGATCGAACCGGCCTGTCGCGGACGCCGTCGATCAGAACTGCGGACGCGAGCTGATCCAGGCCCATGACGTGGGCGAGGTTGCGCACCTCGTCCTTCTGCTCGGAATTGAAGCTCATGAGCAGCGGGATAGCCGCCGATTTGAGACCCTGCACCTCGGCGCTGTTGGGATCGGCGGAGGCGAGCTGCGGTTGCGACGCGCCGTGCCGGCGCGCGTCGCGCGCCCGGCATAGGCGATATTGCGCAACGCGGCTTCGACCGCCGGCCACATGCTTTCCTGATCCGGCGTCAGATGCAGCCGCTGTCTTGATGCTGGCGATCTGCGCGTCGTTGAGCATGAAGCCGGGCCGATCGGCATGACGACGGCTGCGGTGCCGCAGCCCGCTTGGCTTCGGCCGCGACGCGCCGCGGTGACTATTCGCCGATGCGGCACCGCGACATCGGGCGCAACGGCCGGCGTATTGCCTGCCGCGGCCGCCACGCGCACCGGCGCTTGCGGAACTTCTGACTGCGGAACCGTTCAGCTCGTCGACGTTGCGGCTTGTGAATGCTGCGAGCTTCGCGGCACCATCGGCTCAGGGCTCAACAGCGCGAACTGCGAGCTGCCGATGACCGCGGCACGTGTCGCATTGGCGGCCGCGGCAAGCGGCATCGCGCACCGGCTGACTGTCGTGCACGCGATCTTGCAAATCCAGCGGGAAACGCAGCGCCACCGTCTGGGCGGCGGAGAGCGCTGTGCCGTGCAAAGCCGCAGCGTGCCAGACCGCCGAGTCATGTAGCCGACACTTCCGGCCAGCAAAATCGAAATCAATCCGGCCACGCTTGAACGCTCGTTTTACGCCGCATGCTCGGCGCCCCCTCGCGTACGCTTATGCTTACTGGTCTCTTTCCTTTCAAATGAAGCTTAATTTATGACTAACCGATAGGATTTTTGCGGCGGGCGGACGGCAACTCGGCCGAGAACATCCCGCGCAAGCGAGCTCGGAATCCGCGGCACACGGCACCAACGCAAAAAGGCCCGGCGTTGCCGCCGGGCCTTTGCAGATCTTTCATGCCGGAAGCGGGCGCTTAAGCGGCTTCTTCCTCGACCACGGCTTCCTCTTCGGCTTCCGGCTTCGGACCGCGACGCGGACCCTTGGCAAGCGCCGCCTCGATCTCCTTGATCGCTTCGGTCTCGGTGATCCGCTGCACCGCCGCGACCTCGCGCGACAGCCGGTCGAGCGCGGCCTCGTAGAGCTGCCGCTCGGAATACGACTGTTCCGGCTGGGTATCCGACCGGAAGAGATCGCGCACCACCTCGGCGATGGCGACGATGTCGCCGGAATTGATCTTCGCCTCGTATTCCTGGGCGCGGCGCGACCACATCGTGCGCTTGATGCGGGCGCGGCCCTTGAGCGTCTCCAGCGCGCGCTTGACCATCGGCGTTTCGGCGAGCTTGCGCATGCCGACCGACGCGACCTTCGAGGTCGGCACCCGCAGCGTCATCTTGTCCTTGACGAAATTGATGACGAACAGCTCAAGCCGCGCGCCGGCGACTTCCTGCTCCTCGATCGAGACGATCTGGCCCACGCCGTGGGCCGGATAGACGATGAACTCGTTGGTCTTGAAGCCTTGTCGTTGCGTCGTCTTCTTCGCATTCATTCCCAAAGTTGCTCCTTCCGCCTCCGGCTTGCGCCGCTGAGGGGGCTTGGCCACGCTGACCCGGTTCCGGGTCGTCGCCCGCGTGGGCTGTGATGGCCTCCGGCTCGCGCGGGAGGGGGCTTTTCGTGCCTTCCGGCTCATGCCGGTTGCGCTCTTCTTCGAATTCGAACGACTGACGAGTTTTCTCTGCCACTGCTCTCGCGTGGGTCTCACGCCTCTTTTGACGGTTCCTCGGAAACACCCCGAAAAAATATGCGCCCGACTCTCGCGGAGCGCCATATCGGGGGTGTTTTTCATTATCAAATGCGCTTTATATCACATTTTCGGCCAAAATCAAAGCCTTATGGCGTCGCGAAAGCGTCGCACGCGGCAATTCGTTAACAATGGTTAACGATACGCAATCTGGAGATTGCAATCAGTCGCCGGTACCCGGATTCGGGGAAAAATGCTCCTCGAACTTGTTGGCCACGCCTTCCCATTCCTTGGCGTCGGCCGGCGGCTCCTTCTTGGCGGTGATGTTGGGCCACTCCTTGGCGTATTCGGCGTTGACGCCCAGCCACTTCTCGACGCCGGGCTCGGTATCCGGCTTGATCGCCTCGACCGGGCATTCCGGCTCGCAGACGCCGCAATCGATGCATTCGTCCGGATGGATGACCAGCATGTTCTCGCCCTCGTAGAAGCAATCCACGGGGCAGACTTCCACGCAGTCCATGTATTTGCATTTGATGCAATTGTCGTTGACGATATAGGTCATCTGCACACTCTAAAGCGGGTCTTTCGGCAAGCCTTGCTCCTATCGCATGGGTGATAGGCGCGCAAGGCTCGCCGGTGCCTAGCCGCGGCCGGACGCTCAAACGTCAGTTCCTCATATAGCGTGACGCAGGTGCCGGCGGGACCCCGGCGCTCGATAAATCCTCGCACCTTGAGCACCCGCACGTTGCGGTCGAGCGCGACCGTGATCACGTCGCCGGTCCGCACCACGCGGCTCGGCGCATCGATGCGTGCCCCATTGACGCGGACATAGCCGGACCGGCGAGCGCCGCCGCGGCGCCGCGCGTGCGCACCAGGCGGGCATGCCACAGCCAGCGATCGATGCGCTGGCGATCAAGCCCGGCAGTCACTCAGCGGCGCTCCTTGGCCTCGGCTTCGAGCTGCGCCTTGAGAGCCGCCAGCTTGGCGAAGGGCGAATTCGGATCGGGCGCCTTCTCGCGCCGCTCGTATCGCGCCGGCTTGCTCGGCGCGCGCTCGCGCGGCGGACGATCGCGGTCGCGCTGCGGACGATCGCCGTGATGATCCCGATGCGGTTGGGACGATGGCGCGAAGTGGCGTCCCTTCGTTGGCCGGCTTGCTTCGGCGGCGCTGCGCTTGCGTGCGGCGGGCCAGCTGCGGCGCTCGCCTGCCGCACCGCGTCCACCGCGCGCGGCGGCGCGCTTGCCTCGCGGCGTTTGAAGCGCGGACGACGCCGGCCCTCGGTCCGGCCTGGCCGCCAGACCTCGATCAAATCGGCTTCTTCGGCGGGCTGTTGCTGCTCCCCTGCGGCTACAACCGCCGTCACGTCTTCGGACGGCGAGGGCGTGGCGGACTCTGCCTCGGCAGCCGGTACTTCCGCCGTCATCTCGGCGACTTGCTCCGGCTGTTCGCTCAGCCGGGTCGACATCAGGCGGCGCCAACTTGAAATCTCAGTGCGCATCGCGCCGGTTGCGCTTGATCGGCCGGCGCCACGGCTTCGGACGTCAGCGGACGCACCGCTGTTCGCCGCACATCAGCCGTGGTTCCTGGCATCCTCGGCAGCGGCGATCGCCTCCAGCCGCTGCGGCGATCGGCGGCATCGACCGCCGCGGCGGGCGCCGGCTCGGCCGGCTTCGGCCGCCGCTCCATGCGATAGCCGAGCGAGCGCAGGATCGAGGCGAAATCCTCGCCCGACGCGCCGGTCAGCGACGTCATGCCGTTGACGACGGTAAAGCCGCCGCCCGCGACCGCGCCCGGCGGCTTTGGTGCCGGCAGCGCCCTCGCGCCACGCCAGCGCCGGACGGATCAGGTCCGCCAGCCGCTCCAGAATGTCGACGCGCACCGCGCGCTCGCCGCAGACCCGATAACCGGCGGCGCGATAGAGCGCCGCATCGATGTCGCGATTGACCGGGATCGAGGTGCGGCCGCTGCCGGCGAGATGCAGCAGGTCGTCGAGGCCCTTGGTCTGCGGGCCGTCGTGCGCGAGCGCCCAGAGTTGCGCCGCGAGCGCGCGCGGCGCCGGCTTGAGCAAGCGCCGGGACATAGATGTGATAAGCGCCGAAGCGCACGCCGTATTTGCGCAGCGTGGCGCGCGCCGGCTGCTCCAGCCCCTTCACTTCCTCGGCGACACGCTGGCCGATCGAGCACGCCGAGCGCCTCGACCAGCTGGAAGGCGACGCCGCGCGCGATGCCGGTGACGTCTTCGGCGGCCGCCAGCACGAACAACGGGCCGAGCAGTTTTTCGATGTGCGATTTGAGCCAGCGATCGAGCCGCGCCTCCACGGCATCGCGCGGCGCGCCGGTCAGATGCTCGTCGGCGATCACGCGGACCCGCGGCCGCAAGCGCTTCCTCGCCGGCGAACAGCTTGCCGACCGCGGCGCCGGTCCAGCGGATGGTGCCGTCGGCGGCGAGCACGAACTGCTCGTCCGGCGCGTCGGCGAGCCGCGTCGCGCGCGCGGCAATCTCGCCGGCCAGCGCCTTCTGCGCGGCGTTCTGCAGCGCCTTGGCTTCCGATCCGCCCGACGATGCGTCGGCCACGAACACGAAGCCGTCGAGCCGGCCGATGACATGGCCCTCGACCACGACCTCGCCGGTCTTGTTGATCTCCGGCTCCAGCATGCGCGTTCTCGCGCAGCCGCCGCATCAGCACGCTGGTGCGGCGATCGACGAAGCGCTCGGTGAGCCGCTCATGCAGCGCATCGGAGAGCTTGTCTTCGACGCCGCGCGTGACGCCCTGCCAATGCTCGGGATCGGCGAGCCAATCCGGCCGGTTGGCCGCGAAAGTCCAGGTGCGGATGTGGGCGATGCGGGTCGACAGCGTATCGATGTCGCCGTCGATGCGGTCGGCCAGCGCGACCTGGCGGGCGAACCAGTCGGTCGTCGATTTTGCCGTCGCGCATGCAGATAGCCGAACAGCGTGACCACCAGCTCGGCGTGGTTGGCCGGCGCGATCTTGCGATAATCGGGAACCTGGCAGACGTCCCACAGCCGCTCGACGTCGGCGCGCGTTGCGGATCATGGCGCGGACGTCGTCGTCGCGCGCGGCATGTTCGAGCACCAGGATATCTTCGGCGACCGGCGCGCGCGCCAGCGCGCTCTCGGTCGGCGCCGCCGCGAGCGTCGCCTGCAAGGCGCCGATCGAAGAGAAATCGAGATCGGTGTTGCGCCATTGCACGATCTTGACCGGCTCGAAGGTGTGCGATTTCGAGCGCCTGGACCAGTTCGGTCTCGAACGGCGGGCAGCGGCCGGTGGTGCCGAAGGTGCCGTCGCGGGTGGCGCGCCCGGCGCGGCCGGCGATCTGCGCGAGTTCGGAGGGGTTGAGCTTGCGGAACTGGTAGCCGTCGAACTTGCGGTCGGAGGCGAACGCGATGTGATCGACGTCGAGATTGAGCCCCATGCCGATGGCGTCGGTCGCCACCAGGTAATCGACTTCGCCGGACTGATAGAGCTCGACCTGGGCATTGCGGGTGCGCGGCGACAGCGCGCCGAGCACGACCGCGGCGCCGCCGCGCTGGCGGCGGATCAATTCGGCGATCGCGTAAACCTCGTCGGCCGAGAACGCGACGATGGCCGAGCGGCGCGGCAGCCGGGTGAGCTTCTTCTCGCCGGCGAAGGTGAGCTGCGACAGCCGCGGCCGGCTGACGATGCTGGCGCCGGGCAGCAGCCGCTCGACGATCGGCCGCATGGTGGCGGCGCCGAGCACCAGCGTCTCCTCGCGGCCGCGCCGATGCAGCATGCGGTCGGTGAAGACGTGGCCGCGCTCGAAATCGGCGGCGAGCTGGATTTCGTCGACGGCGAGGAAGGCGACGTCGAGATCGCGCGGCATCGCTTCGACGGTCGCGACCCAGAAGCGCGGATTGGGCGGCTTGATCTTCTCCTCGCCGGTGACCAGCGCCACCGCATCGGCGCCGACCCGCTCCACCGCGCGGTTGTAGACCTCGCGCGCCAGCAGCCGCAGCGGCAGGCCGATCATGCCGGACGAATGCGCCAGCATCCGCTCGATGGCGAGATGGGTCTTGCCGGTATTGGTCGGCCCGAGCACGGCGGTGACGCCGGCGCCGCGGGCACGCTGGTCACGATCTGAGCTGTTGGCGAAAACGAAATTGGCATTGAGGTCCGGCATCGGCGCGTACAAGCAGCAACAGCCTCTGTATCACAACGCGACGCTGGCAAGGCCTGTGCTTAAGGTGTGGAACGAGTTTGGAACGAATCGCGGCCGAATCGGCGACTCTGACGCTTGTTCGAATTTGTTCACCGCGACATATGGCACCGCCGACGTTGAGCAACACCAGATCGGGTGGAATCGGTCGTTTTGCCCGTCGCTTTGGCGCCAAAAGTGTTAACGAGTTGCACGATCACAATTCCACCGCGAGTCAAGAGCAATGCTCCTGTGGATAACGGGGACATCCTGACCCGAGAAGACGCCTCGGCCGTGCGGCATCGACCATGCGGTGCCGGAACGCCGTGGCGGGAGTCGCGAGATCACTGCGTTTTCGCAACCGCATGCGTCGGCTGCGCGACGGAGACGAATTGCGTCGCCTGCAACACGCCCATGCCGATCGGCGTCGGCATCGAGAAACGGAACGGCACCAGCACCCGCGTGCCGGAAATCGGCGCCAGCCAGACCTCGGCGTCGCGCAGCGTCGACCAGGTATTTGATCGCGGGCCGATCCGGCACGTAGCCGGAGATCGGCGTGAAATAAACCGCGCAGACGACCGCCGGGCCCTGGTAGCCCTTCTCCGCCTTGACCGATTTCCATGCGCCGGAATTCGCTGTGCAGGTCGTAGCGCACGCGGCCATCGAACACCGCGACCTTGCGGTTGCAGGCCTCCGGCGAAACCGGATCGCCAGTGCCGCCGACACGGTTGAGCGCCGACGTCATCGGATCGATCACGCCGCGCCGATCGGCGTCGGTGACCGGAATGCGGTCCGGATGCGGCGGCAGCGGCGGCTCGACCGAGTAGTCCTTCACGTTGCCGCCGGCCAGCGCGATGCGCACGTCGTCGATCTTGCGATCGTAATTGATGGTGGCGGCATAGCTCGTCGGCACCGGCTGGCCGCCGACCATTGTGCCGCGCGCCGCGCCGGTGCCGCGGGCGCCGGTGAAGAGGCGCAAGATGCCGGTCGTCGTGCCACTGGCGGCAGCGGTGTACTGGTCGTCGGCAATCTCGATGACCCAATTGCCGCGACCGATCGGAATGCCGGCGATGCTGGCGACATATTCGGCCTCCAGACGGCCCTGCGCACAGCCACATGGCCGGCGTCGGCCGCCAACGCCGCCGTGACGCCTATCGTCGCCGCGACGAACGCGGCGGCCCCTGCGCCGACCAAAAAGCCGTTTCGGCACGTCGACACGGGGCTGAATCCTCGAGTGCCGCTGGATGGGCGTTAATCCCGGCGCATTGTGTCGTTGGAGAATGCGTCGTTTGTGTGGTTTTATGCCGCAGTACGGCAGGGTGTGAGCTCCGAGGCGACGCGCCGGAGCCTGCGCTTGACGGTGGTTTGAGCCCATCACTATAGGTCCGCGATCATCCCCATATCGTCCATCGACCGGCGCTGGACGCGCGGGAGTTTTTGAGGAATTTCAGCCATGGCATGGCGTTGCGAATTGACCGGCAAAAACGCCAGATCGGACACCGGGTCAGCCACTCGAACCGCAAGACCAAGCGGCGGTTTCTGCCCAACCTGCTCAATGTCACGCTGATGTCGGATGCGCTCGGCCGCTCGGTCCGGCTGCGGATTTCGGCCAATGCGCTCAAGACCGTCGATCATCGCGGCGGCCTCGACGCTTCCTGCTGCACGCCAAGGACGCCGAGCTGTCGCCGCGCGCGCTTGAGCTCAAGCGCCAGGTCGTCAAGAAGCGCGCGGCCGCGGCTTAGGCCGGCACGGCGAAACCGCCCGTTGAATTTCGCGTCCGGACGCTTTCGGAACACGGCGACGAAGAGACGATGAATGCAGCCGGCCGACCCGCGGTTAGCCGACCTTGTGCAAGCCGGCAAAATTCGCGTCGCGCTATTTCTTCCACAATACACCAAAGATTCCGCATCCGGTGAACTCCGCGGGCTGGGCACGGGGTTTGTGGCTGTCGAGATCGCTCGCGAACTCGCAGCGCGTCTCGGGGTCGAGGCGGTCTTTGTCGAGAATCCGACGCCGCCAAAGGCCGTGGAGTGCCTGAAGACCGGAACCTGCGACATTGCGTTTCTCGGAATAGAAGCGTCGCGCGCCACCGAGATCGATTTCTCTCCTCCGATTATCCAATTCGACTACACCTGTTTGGTCCCAGCCGGCAGTTCAATCCGCAGCTTCTCTGACGCAGACCGTCCCGATGTTCGAATCGCGGTGGTGCGCAATCACGCGTCGACCTTCACGCTGAGCCGTATCTTGAAGCACGCCGCAGCAATTGGCTCGGAGCTGCCCGACGCCGCTTTCGACTTGCTTCGTACCGGGAAGGTGGAAGCGTTCGCATTGCCCCGTGAGCAGCTTCGCGATTATTCCGCCAAGCTGCCGGGCTCGCGCGTGCTCGACGACAGTTATGGGGTCAATCGCGTGGCGATCGCGGTTTCGAAGGGCCGCGCCGGATGGCTCGCCGCCATCAGCCAATTTATCGCCGCGATGAAGGCATCCGGCCTCGTTCAACGCGCGATCGAGCGCGGCGGCTTGCGTGGTTTCGAGGTGGTTCCACCGGAGCAGCCCAACTAACCCTTCAGCGACCCGTTCGACGATCTCACTTCGCGGAGATCTTTTGCAGCACCGGGAGCCATGTTTGTTGCTGATTGGTGACGAACGCGAGAACTTGCTCGGGCGTCATGGCGTGCGAATAGCTGCCGGTCGCTGCAAGCCGCTTCTTGAAATCCGGATCGTTGACCACTTTGGTCAAGTCGGCGCTCACCTTGCTGATGATGGGCGCCGGAGTGCCAATCGGTGCCGCCAAAACAATCCACCCTGCCGCGGAAAAATCCGGGATCGTTTCCGCCACAGTCGGCAAATCGGGAAACTCCGGCAGGCGCTCGGGCGACGCGACCGCAATCAGCTTCACCTGTCCGGCCTTTACGGCGCCGATAATTCCCGAATAGCCTTCGATGATCATGGAGACGCGGCCGGAGGCGACGTCGCCGAGCGCAGATGCCGGACCCCGCGTATAAGGAACCGAAAGCAGCTTGATGTCCGCCCGCGTCTGCAGCAATTCGCCGGTCAGATGCGTCATCCTGCCGATGCCTGTCAAAGCGATGGAAATTTTGCCGGGCTCTTTCTTGGCGCGCTCGATGAGCTGCGGCAGTGTGGTGATGCCAAGGGCAGGGTCCACGGCGATGAACATAGGCTGATCGGCAATGAAACCAATCGGCAGAAAATCGCGCGGCAGCTTCAGCGGCAGGTTGGGCGCGACCGTCGGCAGCGCGACGAAAGTCGATAGCGCCGGCATGAAAAGCGTATAGCCGTCGGGAGCGACATCGCTGGCGGCGCGAGCCGCGATACTGCCGTTCGCGCCCGGATGATTGACCACCACGACCTGCTGGCCCCAGATTTTGCCAAGCCCCTCGGCGACGAATCGCGCGGCGACGTCCGGGCTAGCGCCAGCCGCAGCATCGGAGATGACCGCTACCGGCTTGTCCGGATAGTTGCCAGCTTGAGCATACGCAACGGAGGTCGCCGGAAATGCCAGAAAACAAAGGCCAGCTATGCCCAACCAAGTCCGCAGCCCCACCATGTCGCGCTCCGCCAGTTAATTTGTTTCTTCATCGTACGGGTCATGTGCGTCCCCGGCGCAAATTGAACACCTAAGCCGAAATGTCCAAGATGAAATGCCGGATTTCATACCGTATGCGACGCCGTGACCCATGCCAACGGCGCGCGGCTAATCTCGATATCTCCGATTGCCCCAACGTGGGCTGCCGATGAGCTAAGCGACCTCGGCAATCGCCGGTGGGCTCATGTAGCAATAGTCAAAGTCGATCTCCGCGAGCGGGCATGGCCGCTTGAACAAATAGCCCTGGAGCGATGTCACGCCGGCCAACCGCAGTATCTGGTACTGCTCGACCGTTTCGATACCTTCTGCGGTCGTCGCAATATCGAGGGTTTGCGCAAGCGTCAGAGCCGCCGAGATGATAGCGGCACATTCGGAACGCTTGGTGAGATTTTGCGTGAATGATTTATCGATCTTGATCCTGTCGAAAGGAAACATCGTCAACTGACTGAGCGACGAATATCCGGTGCCGAAATCATCCAGGGCGATCGCGATACCGGCGTTCTTGAAATTATGCAGCGCCGGCAGACACTCGGTGGCGGATTCGATGAGCGCCGTCTCGGTGATTTCAAGCTCGAGCCGTTCGGCCGGCAACCCCGATTGGGCGAGAGCCGCCATGACAATGCTCGATAAATTGGTCTTACGGAATTGCACGGGCGAAAGGTTGACGGCAATCTTGATTCCGGACGGCCAGTTCGCAGCATCCGCACATGCTCTATGGAGAACCCACTCGCCGATCTGCACGATCACGCCGGTATCCTCGGCAAGGGGAATGAATTTATCCGGGAAGATCATGCCTTTGGTAGGATGCCGCCAGCGCACCAGCGCTTCCGCAGCGCAGATTCTCCGGGTCTTGGTGTCGACGATCGGCTGATAGTGAAGCTCGAGCTCGTTTTGCTGGACGGCGCGGCGCAATTCGTTCTCGAGCGCGTGGCGCGCGTTGGCGGCCGCGCCCATATCCGGATCGAAGAAGCGATAGCCGTTGCGCCCAGCCGATTTAGCGCTGTACAGCGCCATGTCCGCCATCTTCAAGAGGCTATCGGGATTGGTGCCGTGCTCCGGCGCCAATGCAATGCCGATACTGGTGCCGATATTGACTTCGTTGCCGTCGATGTTGAATGGCTTGGCGATGATCTCGATGATGCGATCCGCGAGCCTGCTCGCCGCCTCGCGTTGGTCGGTCTCGCTGGCCTGAATGACGGCAAACTCGTCGCCGCCGAGTCGCGCCAATACGTCGGTCTCGCGCAGGAGCGCTTTCAGCCGGGTTGCTGCTTCCCGCAGCAAAGCATCGCCGGCGGAATGGCCGAGCGTGTCGTTGACGTTCTTAAACCGGTCGAGATCCAAGAGCAGTACGGTGAATGGATCGCCCCAGCGCCGATGGCGCGCGGCGGCATCTTCGATCTTCTGCGCTACAGCCGCGCGGTTGGCGAGACCGGTCAACGCATCATGGTGCGCCATGAAGGCGATCCGCTGCTCTGATTTCTTCCGTTCCGTGACGTCCTCGATGACGGCGATAAGATACTTCGCGTCACCGTCGTTGTCGCGGATGACGATGCGCTTCGTCGCGTGAAATCGCGGACCCTGCGTCCGCGTTTGCACCTCGTATTCGCAATATTTAACACCGGCATTGTCCTGAAGAGATTTCGATGTCGGCGTTGTCGATGAATTCCGCGTCCTTGGGCGTGTTGAATTCAAAAACGGTTCTGCCCAGCAAATCACTCGCGGACAAATCGAGCATTGCCTCGAACGCCCGGTTGACCAGAATAAATTTGCGCGTCACCGCGTCCTTCACGATCACCGCAATCGGGATGTTCTCAATGATAGAATCCAGAAACCGCTTGGTCTCGTCGAGTTCCTGCTCGGCGCGGCGTTGCTCAGTAATGTCCTCATGCGTCGCAACCCAGCCGCCGCCCTGCATCGGCTCACGCGTGACGCGGATCAGCCTGCCGTCCGCGTGCTCGTCAATCCGACTCGATCTTCGATGGGCCGACAGCGACGACAAGATCGAGAGTTGCTGCTTCACCGCGACATCGCCGTGACCGCCTTTCAGAACTCCGTTGCGCACGCGATTGGCGATAATGTCGCTGTGCAAGGCGCCGGGTTTGAGCAATTCCGCCGGCAATCTGTACATTTTCGCGTAGAGTTCGTTACAAACAACCAGTCGCGCATCCTTGTCGAACATGCACAACGCTTGCGACATGTTTTCCACGGCGGCATTGAAGCGCATGTTTTGCTCGGCAAGGTCCCGTTGCCGGTGCAGTTCAGCTTCCGCAAGGGCGCGCACTTTGTCGGACTCGATGACGTCCGCACGCGCCGCATTGAGGCGTTCCTGCTGGATCCACGAGCGCGCAATCAAGAACGCCCCGATGACGATGATGATAATCATCATGCCCGCGACGACGGCCATCGTGACCGCCGTTCTGCGCCAGGGCGCAAACGCTGCCCGCTCATTCTGCGTGACGACGACGACGAGCGGATAATTGACCAGGCGGTATCCGGCGGCGATGCGCGGTTGATGATCAACCGGACTGACCGAACGCGAAACGCCGGATCGCGAATCCGATAAGGTTGTGAGGACTTCGGCGTGTACCATCTGCCCGACATGGCCGGCCATCGGATAGCGCGCCATCAAGGTGCCGTCCAACCGCAACAACGTCGCTGCATAATCGCCGCCGAGTGACGTTGAACGAAACAGGTCTTCAAAATATTTTACCGTCGTGGATGCGAAAGCGACGCCGAGAAACCCACCGTCTTTCGTCAATGCGGCTCGGGCAAGGACGAGAACCCAGTGTCCACTCACGGCGCCGCGTATCGGCCCGCCGATAAATGACATTAGCTTCGGATTTGCTTTGAGCGCCTGGAAATATTGCCGACTCGAAAGGTCGATATTGCCGCTCGGCCAAGTGCGCGAGCGATTTAATCGTTTGCCCTGAGCATCGAGAATTCCCAAAGAGTTCGATTTGCGGCAATCCCGATATCTTCTCTTTTAGAAAACCGTGAAAATCCTGATCCGTCAATTCGTGCAGATCGCCATCGTTTGAAACTGCAAGTCGGCTCTTTTCGACCACGCTGGCCAGCACCAAATCAGCAGCTTGAAACGTGCGCTCAACCAGTTCCGCCAAGGTCAAGCTTTGGCGTAACAGATTGGTCTGCACTTCCTCCAAAGTGCTGCGATGCAACTGCGCCAGAATAATCGCATTCGCCGCGACGATCGCTCCAATCGCCACCACGGTGCCGATGATCAGCCTGCGGAGCCGGCGCGGCATTAATTTTTTGTCGGCGGTTCCCTGTGGCATCTCGGCGGGCACGTTTGATCTCTATCCTGAGGAGGCACGCGACGCGATCGGAGAGCGCGATATTCCGTCGGCAGGGCTCCCGATCCGGGGATCAAATCAGATTTGCCTTGAAGTTCGGTAAATCGACACAGCCATTAAAGATCTGTTAGCCTTGCGCGCCTCGACTTCACCCTCGAAGGCGGCAAGGCCGCTGTGGCGCACGGCCGGGCGGCATCAAATCAATCGGAAACCACAAGACTGCGGGCTCAGGCGCGCAGGCGGCGCGGCCGCGTGGGGCGCGAGCGTTCCTCGGTCGGGTGTTCGGCGAATAACTCCGCCAGCTTCTCGGTCATAACGCCACCGAGTTCCTCGGCGTCCACGAGGGTGACGGCACGTCGGTAGTAGCGCGTGACGTCGTGACCGATGCCGATGGCGATCAGTTCGACCGGCGAACGGGTTTCGATGTCCTCGATCACCCAACGCAGATGCCTCTCGAGGTAATTGCCGGGATTGACCGAGAGCGTCGAGTTGTCGACCGGCGCGCCGTCGGAGATCATCATCAGGATCTTTCGCGTCTCTGTGCGCGCCAGCAGGCGCTTGTGCGCCCAATCGAGCGCCTCACCGTCGATGTTCTCCTTGAGCAGGCCTTCCCGCATCATCAGCCCGAGATTTTTTCGCGCTCGACGCCATGGGGCATCCGCGGACTTGTAGATGATGTGGCGCAGATCATTGAGACGTCCGGGATTGGCCGGCTTGCCCTGGCCGAGCCAGGACTCCCGCGATTGGCCACCCTTCCACGCCCGCGTCGTAAAGCCCAGAATCTCCACCTTGACCCCGCAGCGTTCGAGCGTGCGCGCCAGAATATCGGCGCAGGTCGCCGCAACCGTGATCGGGCGGCCGCGCATCGAGCCGGAATTATCCAGTAGTAGGGTTACCACCGTGTCACGGAAATCGGTGTCCTTCTCGCGCTTAAATGACAGCGGATGCATCGGGTCGACGATGATGCGGGGCAGCCGCGAGGGATCGAGCAGGCCCTCTTCGAGGTCGAATTCCCAGGCGCGATTCTGCTGCGCCAGCAGCAAGCGCTGCAGGCGGTTGGCAAGCCGCGCGACCACGCCTTGCAGGTGCGAGAGCTGCTTGTCGAGGTAGCCGCGCAACCGATCGAGCTCTTCGGGCTCGCAAAGATCCTCGGCACCGATGGTTTCGTCGAACTTCGCCGTGAACGGCTTATAGTCCGGCACCCTCGGCTCGTTGCGCTGATTGCGCGGCCGCCACGGCTCCGCCGCGGTCTCCGAATCGCCCATCTCGGCGTCGTCGGCCATATCGGCTGCCGGCGCATCGACGGCATCCGACGAACTGTCGGGCAATTCCTCGGCGGAGGCCTCGGCCTCCATGCTCATGCGCTCGCTGTCGGCGGATTCGGAGGCGTCGCCGTCCTGGCCCTGCTCGTCCTGGCGGTTTTCTTCCTCGCCGTCGTCGCCTTCGTCCTCGTCGGACTCGCTCGAGCGATCTTCACCCATGTCGAGGCAATCGAGCAGATCGTGCACGACGTCGCCGAACCGGCGCTGATCGGTCGAGCACGCGCTCCAGCCGATCGAGGCTGCGGCCGGCGCGTTCCTCGATCAGCGGACGCCAAAGCTCGACCAGCTTGCGCGCTGTTGCCGGCGGCGTCTCGCCGGTGAGGCGTTCCCGCACCATCATGGCGAGCGCCTCCTCGATCGGCGCATCGGCGCGGTCGCTGATCTCGTCAAATTTGCCGCGATGGAACCGGTCGTCGAGCATGGCGGCGAGATTCTTCGCCACGCCGCCCATGCGGCGCGCGCCGATCGCCTCGACCCTGGCCTGTTCGATGGCTTCGAACACGGCGCGCGCCTGCTGGCCGCCGGGCGCGAGCTTGCTGTGCACCGTCGGATCATGGCAGGCGAGCCGCAACGCGATCGAATTGGAGTGGCCGCGCACGATCGATGCCTCGCGCTCGTTGAGCCGGCGCGGCGGCTCCGGCAACCGCGCCTTGCCGCCGGCAAGGCCGGGGCGCTCGGCCGCGAACGTGACCTCCAGATCGCCCTTGCCGGCGATCGCACGCAGACAGACGCCGACCGCGCGCTTGAACGGTTCGGTCGGCGCTTCCTTGGCGGCGGCCTTGGGCTTGATGTTCGAGGTCATCGTTCTCAGGTCATGGTCGCCAACGGCGAACCCGCGCTCAGCTCAGCGCCACGTTCATCGCCGACTCCGGCAGTTCCTGCCCGAAGCAGCGCTGGTAGAACTCGGCCACCAGCGGCCGCTCCAGCTCGTCGCATTTGTTGATGAAGGTCAGCCGGAAGGCGAAGCCGATATCGCCAGAAGATGTCGGCGTTCTCCGCCCAGGTGATCACCGTGCGCGGGCTCATGACCGTTGAAATATCGCCGTTCATGAAAGCGTTGCGCGTGAGATCGGCGACGCGCACCATCTTGCTGACGATGTCGCGGCCTTCGGCGTTGTCGATAGTGCTTCGCCTTGGCGAGCACGATATCGACCTCGTTGTCGTGCGGCAGATAATTCAGCGTCGTGACGATCGACCAGCGGTCCATCTGGCCCTGGTTGATCTGCTGGGTGCCGTGATAGAGGCCGGACGTGTCGCCGAGGCCGACCGTGTTGGCGGTGGCGAACAGGCGGAACGACGGATGCGGCTTGATCACCTTGTTCTGGTCGAGCAGCGTCAACCGGCCCGACGATTCCAGAACGCGCTGAATCACGAACATCACGTCGGGACGGCCGGCATCGTACTCGTCGAAGCACAAGCGCGACGTTGTTCTGCAGCGCCCACGGCAGGATGCCGTCGCGAAACTCGGTCACCTGCATGCCCTCGCGGATCACGATGGCGTCCTTGCCGATCAGATCGACGCGGCTGATATGGCTGTCGAGATTGACGCGCACGCACGGCCAATTGAGCCGCGCCGCGACCTGCTCGATGTGGGTCGACTTGCCGGTGCCGTGATAGCCGGTGACGATGACGCGGCGGTTGCTGGCAAAGCCGGCCAGGATTGCGAGCGTGGTCGGCTTGTCGAAGCGGTAATCCGCATCGATCTCCGGCACGTGTTCGTCCGGCTCCGAATAGGCCGGCACTTCCAAATCGCTGTCGATGCCGAACAGCTGCCGGATCGAGACCTTCATGTCCGGCAAGCCGGATTCGTGGATTTCGTCTGCGTCTGCGTTGCGAGAGTCATTGCTCCTCCGAGACCTCGGAAATACGTCCGAGGCGCGAACCTTCCTCTCTTCCCCGCTAACGGCGAAGGGAAGGACGGGGACGGTCGGATGTCGCAGCTACATCTAGCAGAAAGGCCCAACGGCGGCGAAAGCCACCTCCGGATCAGCAGAACCCTGCGGACTTCAGGTAATTGTAGGCCTGAATGATCTCCCGCAGCCGGTCTTCGGAACCGCGGTCACCACCATTGGCGTCGGGATGATGCCGCTTCACCAACACCTTGAATCTGGACTTGATATCGGCCCGGCTGGCGTCGGCTTCAAGGCCAAGCACATCGAGGGCGCGGCGCTGCGCATTGAGAATCTTGCGGCCCTCGGGCGCGAGGCGCGCATGACCGGGCCGGCGAGCGCCGGTCTCGCCGAACAGCGAAAACGGGTCTTCGGCCTCCAATCCGGCGTCGCGGAAACTGGCCCGTGCCGCGCCGGGCGGCGCGCTTGCCGCCGAGCGAGCCCATCTTCCAGGTCGGGCGGTGGCCGGTGAGCGATTCCTTCTGATATTTCGCGACGGCGTCGTCGCTCATGCCGGCGAAAAAATTGTATGAATTGTTGTATTCGCGCACGTGCTCGAGGCAGAAGCGCCAATATTCGTTGCGCGCAGCGCGGCCCTTCGGCGCGCGGTGGGTTGCCGGCTCGCTGCAACCCGGCCACTGGCAGGCCGGCAGCTCCTGGCGCAGCCTGCGGTCCTTGTCGGGCTTGACCCGGATGCGATCAAAGAGCGGCGAGGTGGTTTTCATCGTCACGATTATGCGGGTGCGTCGATGGCACCTTCAAGACTTGACAGACTGCAAATGCGCGCGACGCAGCCGTTGCGTCGCCCGCGTTACACTCGATTGAGGCCGAACGCCATGGCAATACACGCGATCTCATCACGGAAAAGTTGTTTGAGGCTTTCGCGCCCGAAGCCTGCACGTCGAAGACGAATCCCATCGCCACGAAGGCCATGCCGGACACCGCCCGGGCGGCGAGACCCATTTCCGACTCTATATCGTGTCGGAGGCCTTCCGCGGGAAGAGCCGCGTCGAACGCCACCGCATGATCAATGCGGCGCTGGCGAGCCGAACTCGCGGGTGGCGTGCACGCGCTCGCCATCCACGCGGCAGCCCCGGGCGAGGGACCGTAGCGGACCCACCGTCATTGCGAGGAGCGAAGCGACGAAGCAATCCAGCCCTCGCCGCGGCACTGAAGTGCCTCGCTCCGCTCGCGATGACGGACGGCCGCCGTTTACGCCTTCTGCTCGCCCGCCCGCGCGTAAGGCCCGTAGCCGGGGCGATAGCTCTTGTCGTCGAGGAACTGGCTCATGCCCTTGGCGCGGCCGCCCTCCTTGTCCTGGAAGCGCATTTCCTGGCTCTTGGCCTGCAGATAATCGGCGGCCTGCTCGTGCGGCACCGCGCGCACGTTCTTGATCGCGATCTTGGTCGCCTTGAGCACTTCGGGATTGAGCTTCATGCAGCCGTTGCGCCAGCGCAATCGTCTCCTCGCGCAATTTGTCGCGCGGCACCGCTTTGTTGATGAGCCGGATTTTCTCCGCCATCTTGCCGTCGAAGGTCTCGCCGGTCATCGCCAACCACACCGCGTCGCGCAGACCGAGCGCGTCGGTCAGCGCCTTGCTGACGAAGCCGCCTGGCAGAATGCCCCAGTTCACCTCGGAGAGGCCGAACTTGGCGTCCTCGGCCGCGATGGCGAAATCGCAGGCGATGAGCTGGGTAAAGCCGCCGCCGAAGCAGAAGCCGTTGACCATGGCGATGGTCGGCTTCGGATAGGTGAACAGCTTCTGCCAGCGCCAATAATGGCTGGCCCATGACGCGCGCGCGCGTTCGGCCGGCTTGTTGTCGAGTTCGCGGAAATAAAGCTTGAGGTCCTGGCCGGCGCACCAGGCGTCGCCGGCGCCGGTGAGCACCAGCACCTTGGTCTGCGGCGTCGCTTTCAAGCTCGTTGAGCACGTCGGCCATGTCGAAGTGAAGCTGCGGGCTCATCGCATTGCGCTTTTCGGGGCGATTGAGGATCACCCAGGTAGCCGAGTGCGCCGTTGTCGCGCTCGATCTTGACCGTCTCGTAGGTGCCGTTTGCCATGGTGGGCGTCTCCCCGTGGTTTTGGCGTGTGAACATTGCGTGTGAATCTAATGCGTGGCCAGCTTGCCTTCGCCGCACCTTGCGCGCCAGCGGGGTGACGCGCAATGCAGTGATGCGGTTGCGGGTCTTGCGCAAAACCTGAAAGCGAAAACCGTGGAACGTGAAGCTCTGTCCGGTCTCCGGGATCGAGCGCGCCTCGTGGATGACGACGCCGGCGATGGTGGTCGCTTCGTCGTCGGGGATATTCCAATCCATCGCCCGGTTGAGATCGCGCACCGGCACGGCGCCGTCGACATTGACCGAGCCGTCCGGCAGCGGCCGCACGCCGGGCACCGCGATGTCGTGCTCGTCGGTGATGTCGCCGACGATCTCCTCGACGATGTCCTCGAGCGTCACCAGCCCCTCCAGCTCGCCGTATTCATCGACCACCAGGGCGAACGGCGTCTTGCGCAGGCGAAACGCCTTGAGCTGCTCGTAGAGCGGCGTGGTGTTCGGCACGAACCACGGCGGCGTCGCCAGCGCCATGACGTCGATCTTGGCGGCGTCGCCGGCCACTGCGTGCAGCGCGCGCAACAGATCCTTGGCGTGCAGCACGCCGATGATGTTGTCGGGCGAACCGCGCCACAGCGGCAGCCGGGTCACGGCGGCCGCCAGCACGGCGTCGACGATCGCCCGCGGCGGCTCGTCGGCATCGAGCATCACCATCTTGGTGCGATGGACCATGACGTCCGAGACCGTCAGCTCGCGCAGAGTCGAGCAGGCCCCCCATCATGTCGCGGTCGAGCTTCTCGACCACGCCGGCGCGATGCATCAGATCGACGGCGCCGCGCAGTTCCTCGCGCGGCGAGAGGATCGATTGGATCTTGCCGACCGGCATGCCGAAAGCGCGCAGGATGATGCGCACCAGCCACTCGACGCCCGTCAGAACCGGCGAGAACCAGCGCACCATCCGATCGACCGGGCGCGCCACCGCAAGCGCCATGCGGTCCGGCGCATTGAAGGCGGCGGTCTTCGGCAGCACTTCGGCAACCACGAAGATCAACAGCGTCATGACGAGCGTGGCGTAGATCACGCCGGTCTTGCCGAAAATACGCGAGCAGAATGCCGGTCGCCAAGGTCGAGGCGGCAATATTGGTCAGGTTGTTGGCGAACAGCAGCGCGCCGAGCAACCGCTCGCGCGTCGCCAACAACCGGTTGACGATGGAGGCGTCGCGCGTTGCCCTGCTTCTCCAATTGCGCCATCGCGGCGCGCGAAGAGGCCGTCAGCGCCGTTTCGCTGGCGGAGAAAAACGCCGACACCAACAGGCAGATCACGATCGCCGCAACCGTCAACCAGTCGATACTATTCATCGCTCCGCAAGCTTCTCAGCAAGAAACGCCCGCACCTCGGATGCGATCGACGCCGGTTTCGATGAACGCGGCGCCGATGCCGCGCACCAGGATGAATGTAAGCTCGGCCGCGCTTCACTTTCTTGTCCTGCGCGATGAGTTCCATCAGTCGGTCGAGTTCAGGAACGACCGCGGGCGTGTTGGAGACTTTATGAATATCCGCCAGCCGGGTCGGCAGGCCGACCGCCGCGAGATGGCGGATGGCGCGCTGGGCATCCGTCGGCGGCAGCAGCCCGCGCCGCGCCGAAAATTCGAAAGCGAGCGCCATGCCGAGTGCGACCGCCTCACCGTGCAGCAGCGCGAAATCCGCACGCCGACCTCCAAAGCGTGGCCGAAGGTGTGGCCGAGATTGAGCAATTGCCGTTCGCCGGTTTCGCGCTCGTCGCGCGCGACGATCGCCGCCTTGGCGCGGCAGCTCACCGCGATGGCGTCGCTCGCGCGCCGGGCACTGCCGCCGGCGAACACCTCACGCCAATTCTCCTCCAGCCACGAGAAGAACGCCGCATCGCCAAGCAGGCCGTATTTGGCGACCTCGGCATAGCCGGCGCGGAACTCGCGCGGCGGCAGAGTATCGAGCACCGCGGTGTCGGCCAGCACCAGGATCGGCTGATGAAAGGCGCCAATGAGATTCTTGCCATGGCTGGAATTGATCGCGGTCTTGCCACCGACCGAGGAATCGACTTGAGCCAGCAACGAGGTCGGCACCTGAACGTAATCGACGCCGCGGCGCACGGCCGCCGCCGCATAGCCGGCGAGATCGCCGATGACGCCGCCGCCGAGCGCGAGGACGAAATCGTTGCGCTCGATCCTGGCGGCGATCAGCGCTTCGCAGACCTGCTCGAATTCCGCAAAGCTCTTGAGCCCTCGCCGGGCGGCACGATGATCTCAACGAATGGGATATTTGCCGCAGCGAGAGATTTCTGAACGGCCGCCGCATGAAGTCGGCTGACATTCTCGTCGGTGACGACTGCCACCTTGGCGCCCGGCCGCAGCGCGGCGATGCGCGCACCAAGCGACGCGCAGCAGGCCGCGCCCGATCACGATGTCATAGCTGCGCGCACCGAGCGACACGTCCACGACGGTTGGATCGCTACGAACGGCGGCCGTCATGCCCCGGCTCCGTCGTGCGCCGGTGCGGATACCTCGAAGAAACCTGGAAAGCGCCGTCATGATCTCGGCAACGATCGCATCATGCGGCACTTCGCGTGACTGCACCGTGAGATCAGCCTGGGCGTATATCGGCTCGCGCTCGACGAGCAAGGCGCGCAGCGTCGCTGCCGGATCGGCGGTCTGCAGCATCGGCCGCTCGTGCCGGCGCTTGTTGACCCGCCGAATCAGAACGTCGAATTCGGCGCTGAGCCAGATCGACACGCCCTTGGCCTTGATCGCCGCGCGGGTGTCCGCATTCATGACCGCGCCGCCGCCAGTGGCCAGCACCTGCGGGCCGCCATCGAGCAGGCGCGCGATCACGCGGGCCTCGCCGCCGCGGAAATCGGCCTCGCCGTGGCGGGCGAAAATGTCGGAAATGCTCATGCCGGCCGCTTTCTCGATTTCCGCGTCGGCATCGACAAATGGGATGCCCAGCCGGGACGCGAGCCGCCGGCCGATCGACGATTTGCCCACCCCCATCATGCCGACCAGCACGATCGAACGACGTTCCAGGGCGGCCAGGACCGCGGCCGCGGAACCCGACGCGATTATTTCATTTTGTAAAGCAATATCAGCCATTTACAATTACGTCCAGCATTGGTCGAAGCCCATCTTCATCCTTTGTCACGCACGCCTGGCGTCGAGGCAAACGCCTAGCCACAGGGATGCCGGGGAACATGCCAATGACTTGCCAGTTCGGCCCGAACATGATCGTACTCGGTCCCGTTCGCCGGCACCAATGGGATGAGCGCGAGCGCCTGCAGATGCCGAGCCTGATCCGGTTACTCGCCGTCATCGCGATTCTCTGCGCGGTCGTCTATGGCGGCCTGTTCGCGCTCTCGCATTTTGTGCAACCCAAACCGCGCGAGATCAGCGTATCGATCCCGCCAGACAAATTTTTCAAGAACCGCTAGGACGCCAGCCGTGGCAGGCGAAATGGCCCGTCGCATGAAACCAGTCGCAAAACCCGGCATGGGCCGCCCGGCACGGCATTCCGATGAGCGGCTGGTCGCGCTCTATCTCGACATGCTGGCAGCGGAACGCGGCGCCGGCAACAACACCCTCGCCGCATATGGACGCGATCTGGCGGATTTCTCGACTTATATAGCGGGCATCGACCGTTCCATCGCTTCGGCCGGCACTGACGATCTGCGCGCCTATCTCGGCGAGCTTGCCAAGCGCGGCTTGCAATCGACGACGGTCGCGCGACGCCTCTCCGCGATCCGGCAACTTTACCGTTTCCTTTATGCCGAAGGCCAACGCAAAGACGATCCCGCCGCGGTGCTGGAAGGCCCAAAACGAACGCGCACTTTGCCCAAGACCCTGACGATTGCGGAAGTCGATCACCTGCTCGGGGTCGCCGCCGCGTACGACCCGGCTGCAGCTTTGCCGATGCGGCTGCGGGCGGCCCGGATCGCCTGTCTCGTCGAGATGCTTTACGCCACAGGACTGCGGGTTTCCGAGCTTGTTGCGTTGCCGGCATCGGCCGCCCGTCATGACGCGCGCTTCATTGTGGTCCGCGGCAAAGGCAACAAGGAGCGTCTTGTACCGCTCAACGATGCAGCAAAGCGCGCCACGGCGGCCTATCTGGCGCTGATGGCGCAAACCGTTGCCGATAACCCGCTTCCGGCCGTCTCCCGAAAGTGGCTGTTCCCGTCATTCGGCGAAAGCGGCCACCTTACGCGCCAACACTTTGCTCGCGATCTCAAGGTGCTCGCCGCCGCCGCCGGACTGCGTCCGGCCCAGGTCAGCCCGCACGTGCTGCGACATGCATTTGCCAGTCACCTGCTGCACAACGGCGCGGACCTGCGGGTGGTGCAGACACTGCTTGGGCACGCCGACATTTCAACCACGCAGATCTATACCCATGTCCTGGAAGAGCGGCTGAAAAGCCTCGTCCGCGACTTGCATCCGCTGGCCGAGCCATAGCAGGTAATTATGGAGCGTCGGCCATTCCTTGACTTGAGCGCGATCCGCGGGCGAGTTTGCCATTGGCGCGGCCGCCATTCATTCCTCTGGTGCAAGTTGATTGCGTAATGCGTAGCTATCTCGACTTCGAAAAGCCGGTAGCCGAGATCGAGGCCAAGATCGAGGAATTGCGGGCACTAACCACAGACGGCGATTCGACCGCGATCGGCGAGGAGATCGTCCGCCTCGAGGGCAAGGCAGCCGAAGCGCTCAAGGACCTCTACGACACGCTGACACCTTGGCAAAAAACGCAGGTCGCGCGCCATCCGCAGCGGCCGCATTGCCTCGATTATATTGCGGCCCTCATTACCGATTTCGTCCCGCTCGCCGGCGATCGCAAGCATGGCGAGGACGGCGCGATCATCGGCGGGTTCGGCCGGTTCCGCGGCGAGAGCGTCTGCATCATCGGCCATGAAAAGGGTTCCGATACCGAAACCCGCCTCAAGCACAATTTCGGCATGGCGCGCCCGGAAGGTTACCGCAAGGCCACACGGCTCATGGGCATGGCTGACCACTTCAATGTGCCGGTCATCGCGTTGATCGATACGGCGGGCGCCTATCCGGGCATCGGCGCCGAGGAGCGCGGCCAGGCCGAAGCCATCGCGCGGTCCACGGAAACCTGCTTGCAGATCGGCGTGCCGAATATCGCCGCGATCATCGGGGAAGGCGGCTCAGGCGGCGCCATCGCGATCGCCACCGCCAACCGCGTGCTCATTCTGGAACATGCCATCTACAGCGTGATCTCGCCCGAGGGTGCGGCCTCGATCCTCTGGCGCGATACCGCAAAGGCCCAAGAGGCCGCATCCGGCATGAAAATTACCGCGCATGATCTTGTGCGATTTGGCGTCGCCGACGCGATCGTGCCCGAACCGACCGGGGGTGCGCACCGCGATCCTGCCGCGGCAGTTGCCGGCACCGGCAATGCCATCGCGGCGGCGCTGGACGAATTGCAAGGCCTCGACCGGGCGACCGTGGTCCGGCTGCGGCGTGAAAAGTTCTTAGCCATCGGACGCAACCTTGGCTGATCACGGACCCGCCCCTCACGGGCGGTGAAGCGCTGGCTTGCCCCGGGCTTGCCACGATGTCACCACAATCTGCCAGCGCGGTTCCGCGGGTTCAGATCGGAGCGCTTCGCCGCGGCAATAAGATAAGCCCGCCACTGCCGGGGTTTAGCCGCTAAATTTGTAGAAAATTTACCATTCGTTTATCATCGACGTGGTCATCCTCTAGGCTCACGCCGCGCTGCCTTGCGAAAGCCACCTCTTAAGGATAACGATTAGGCTGTGATGCGATGGGATGGTACCATGGGGATGGTATCTGTGGGGATGTTCAATTCTCGGGGAGTATCGATTTGATCCGCGCCTCCCTTGCCCGGGCGAGGACTTTTCGCGCGCTTGCGGCGTCGGTCATGCTTGCCGGTACGCTAGCGCTCGCCGGCTGCAATACCGACGACGGCGGCTATCAGTTGCCGACCCGGGCGATGAAAGAGTTGTCGCCGGAGATGCTGACGCTGCTCCGGCAAAAGAACATGCCGAAGGATTCGCCGATCCTGGTCCGGCTCTTCAAGGAAGAATCAGAGTTAGAAGTCTGGAAGCAGGATACCACCGGCCGCTTCGTGTTGCTCAAGGTCTATCCGATCTGCCGTTGGTCCGGTGAGCTTGGGCCGAAAGTCAAGGAAGGCGACCGCCAGGCACCGGAGGGCTTCTATACGATCACGCCCGGCCTGATGAACCCCAATTCCAGCTACTACCTCGCGATCAATACCGGTTTCCCCAACGCCTACGATAAGGCCAACGATCGCCACGGCGCGTTCCTGATGATCCACGGCGACTGCTCGTCGCGCGGCTGCTACGCGATGACCGACGAGCAAATCGGCGAAATTTATTCGCTGGCGCGCGATTCGTTCCTGGGTGGCGAAAAGTCGTTCCAGATCCAGGCCTATCCGTTCCGCATGACTCCGGCGAACCTCGCCCGGCATCGCACCAATCCGAACATGCCGTTCTGGAGGATGCTCAAAGAAGGCAACGACCATTTCTTGGTGTCGCATCTCGAACCCAGGGTCGATGTCTGCGACCGTCGCTATGTGTTCGATGCCCAACCGCCCGCCAATTCAACCAAACCCCTCGTTTTCAATCCGACCGGCCGTTGCCCGACGTTCCAGGTTCAGCAGGACATCGCCGGACCGGCATCGGAAAAGGAGCGCAACGACGACGCTCAGATCGCACAATTAACGGCCCGCGACGTGCCGGTTGCGCCGATCGTGATGGGAACTGACGGCGGCATGAACCGGGTCTTTATCGCCAAGCTCGACCAGCCGACCGCGACTTATGACAACGAGGGACGTCTCCACGCTCCGCCGGTGCATCCGGGCATGCCGCTGCCGACCATCAGCGCGCCGCCAGGCTCGGAGTCTGACGACACCACCTCCTCCGTCGCCTCATCGGGCAAGAGCGGCTTCTTCAGCCGCCTGTTCGCCAGCAAGACAAATACCGACACGACCCATGTCGCTGCCGCCGAACCCGAGACGCAGAAGCACTCGAGCTTCTTCGGCAACCTGTTTAGTTCGAAGAAGAAAGACGCGCCGCCAGAGGCCAGTTCATCGACTGAACTGCGCGGCTCGGAAGGTGTCGCCGAAAAGAAAAAGCCCACGACTCACAATAACGCGACCGCGGTCGCTGGCCTGCGGCCCAAGCCCAAAGCCGAACCGCAAAAGACGGAGACGGCGACAGCCGTTGCGGCAAAGCCCAAGCCTCAGCAGGAGGCCAACGCGGCAGCCGGCGCAAGCTTGCTCAAGGGCGCTCAGCCCGTGGTGCCGGCCGGCTCATTCGATAGCCGCTTTGACGGGATGTAGTTATCAGGGATCAGTAATCAGGGATCAGTCATCAGACAATGCCGTGCATCTGATTGCTGATCCCTGATTACTGATCCCTGTCAAACGTATCGCCCGTGACAGTGCTTGAATTTTTTGCCTGAGCCGCAGGGGCAGGCCTCGTTGCGGCCGACCTTGCCCCAACTGGTCGGGTCTTTCGGATTGCGGTCGGCCGCCGGTTGGGGAGCCTGCGCCATCACCGCTCCGGTACCGCTGCTGCCGCCGATACCGTGACGGGCGAGCGTCTCGGCACCGGCCATTGCCAGCGCCATTTCGTCTTCTCCCGTCGCCGGGTCGATCTTGTGGGCCTCCATGGCGGGAAGCGCCGGCTGCTGTTGCTCCGGGGGCGCCGCCACGATCTCGATGCGCATGAGCTGCGCCGTCACCGCCTCGCGGAGACTCTGGCTCATCGTTTCGAACAGGGTGAAGGCCTCGGCCTTATACTCGTTCAGCGGGTCGCGTTGGCCGTAGCCGCGAAGACCGATCACCTGACGCAGATGATCGAGCATGACGAGATGCTCGCGCCAGAGATGATCGAGCGTCTGCAGCAGGATCGACTTCTCGACGTAGCGGATGACGTCGGTACCCCACTGCGCGACCTTCGCCGCCATATGCTCGTCGGCACGCCGCTCGACCCGTGCGAAAATCTCCTCGTCCGCAATGCCTTCTTCTTTGGCCCATGCGTCGACCGGCAGGTCGAGGGAGAGCACGCGATTGAGTTCTTCCTTGAGACCCGCCATGTCCCATTGCTCGGGATAGGCGTTTTCCGGCACATGCTTGGCGACAAGATCGTCGATCGCGGTGTGGCGCATGTCGGCGACGATTTCAGCACCCGCAGCATCCTGCATCCATTCGATGCGCTGATCGAAGATGACCTTGCGCTGATCGTTCATCACGTCATCGAACTTGAGGATGTTCTTGCGGATATCAAAATTGCGCGCTTCGACCTTTTGCTGCGCCTTTTCCAGAGCCTTGTTGATCCAGGGATGGATGATTGCCTCATTCTCTTTGAGGCCGAGCTTCTGCAACATGCCGTCGAGCTTGTCGGTACCGAAGATGCGCATCAGGTCGTCTTCGATCGACAGGTAGAACTTCGAGTGGCCGGGATCGCCCTGGCGCCCGGAGCGGCCGCGCAACTGATTGTCGATACGGCGGCTCTCGTGCCGCTCAGTGCCGAGCACGCATAGGCCGCCGGCGGCGAGCGCTTTCTCTTTCAATCGCGCGACCTGGGCGCGGATGTCGGCGGCGCGGGGGCTTTTCTCCCTCTCACGCGGATCTTCGATGTCGGCCAGTTCCTGACGGATGCGCATATCGGCATTGCCGCCGAGCTGAATATCGGTACCGCGACCGGCCATGTTGGTCGCAATCGTGATGGCGCCCGGCACCCCGGCCTGGGAGACGATATAAGCCTCCTGCTCGTGATAGCGGGCGTTGAGGATGGCAAATACTTTGGACTTGGTGGCGCCCTCATCGCCGGAGTAAAGCGCGGCGAACGCATTGGGGTCGGAGAAATCGTGCTGTTCCCAACCCTCTTGGCGCAGCGCCTCCGCGAGTTGCTCGGATTTCTCGATTGACGTCGTGCCGACCAGCACCGGCTGGCCGCGCTTCTTGCATTCTTCGATCAGCCCGATGATGGCGCGATATTTCTCGACCGCGGTACGATACACCTCGTCGTCGTCGTCGAGCCGGACCATCGGCATGTTGGTTGGAATTTCCAGGACTTCGAGCCCGTAGATGTCCTGGAACTCTTCGGCTTCGGTCAACGCCGTGCCGGTCATGCCGGCGAGCTTGTCGTACATGCGGAAGTAATTCTGGAACGTGATCGAGGCGAGCGTCTGGTTCTCGGGCTGAATTGGCTGATGTTCTTTGGCCTCGAGCGCCTGGTGCAAGCCCTCCGAATAGCGCCGGCCGGGCATCATGCGGCCGGTGAATTCGTCGATGATGACGACCTCGCCATTGCGCACGATGTAGTCCTTATCGCGCTGGAACAGCTTGTGGGCGCGCAGCGCCTGATTGACGTGATGGACGACGGAGACGTTCTCGACGTCGTAAAGCGAATCGGATTTGAGCTGCCCGGCGCTGCGCAGCGCCTGCTCCATCTTCTCCATTCCGACCTCGGTGAGATTGACGGTACGCTGCTTCTCGTCGAGCTCGTAATCGGCCTTGTCGAGGTTTGGGATGTAGGTGTCGATCGTATTGTAGAAATCGGAGCGATCGTCGAGCGGGCCCGAAATGATCAACGGCGTGCGCGCCTCGTCGATCAGGATCGAGTTCGACCTCGTCGACAATGGCATAGGTGTGCCCGCGCTGCACCATGTCCTCGACCCGGTACTTCATATTGTCGCGCAGGTAATCGAAGCCGAGCTCGTTGTTGGTGCCGTAGGTGACGTCGCAGTCGTAATGCTTCTTGCGCGCTTCATCGTCGAGGCCGTGTACGATGACCCCGACCGTGAGTCCGAGGAATGTGTAAATTTGGCCCATCCATTCGGAGTCGCGCGTGGCGAGATAATCGTTGACGGTGACGACGTGAACACCGCGTCCGGACAGCGCATTGAGATAGACCGGAAGGGTCGCGACCAGCGTCTTGCCCTCGCCGGTCTTCATCTCGGCGATCTTGCCTTCATGCATGACCATGCCGCCGATGAGCTGGACATCGAAATGCCGCTGGCCGAGCGTGCGTTTGCCGGCTTCACGCACGGTTGCGAAAGCCGGCACCAGAATGTCATCAAGCGTCTTGCCCTCGGCGAGCTGTTTCTTGAACTCCTCCGTGCGCGCCCGCAGCGCCTCGTCGGAAAGGCCTTCCAACTCCTTTTCCAGAGCGTTGATTTCAGCGACGCGGGGCCGATACGCGCGAATACGCCGGTCGTTGGAGGAACCGAATAGCTTGCGGGCGACAGCGCCGATCATCGCATCATTCCTTCCACCGTCGGGCCGCGCCACAGACAGCTTCCTCGCGATCGGCGCGCGTCCAACCAGCGGAAAATGCGGCGCTATTCGGGCTTCTGCAAGGCGACCGGAGGCCTACTCTCCGCCGAGAGATAGGAGGGGGTGGTTTTCTTGTCAATGCGACCGGTCTATTCACGCGCTCGTTAAGCGACCACGCGATTCTGCCATTGCCAAGGGCGGGCGTTTCGGCGAGTGTCCGCGCCGGTTTCCCGCCCGAGTAGGGGTCGAGAGACAGTAAGCCCGGATCGAATAACGCCTAGGGTCCGGTACCCTGAGCACTGGCGTTATTCCGTCCCCTAGAGGATCGCGCTTCATGGCCTTCACTTGCCCGCCCGCTTGCCGCGCACTGGGCGCGCTTGCCCTCGCTGCTTTCCTTTGCGCACCAATGACGGCGCTCCGCGCTCAGGATTCCGACCCGGTCGTCGCCCGCACCAACGGCGTCGACATCCACCAAAGCGACCTCGCCTACGCGGAGGAGGAGGTCGGCGGCAACATGCCCCAGATGGCGCCGGCGCAAAAACGCGAATACCTCATCACCTATCTCTCCGACGTGATCATCCTGGCGCAGGCCGCCGACCAGCAGAAGATCGGCGACCGTGACGACGTCAAGCGCCGCATCGCCTTCGAGCGGAACAAGGTGCTGATGGAAGGGCTGCTTCAAGATGTCGGCAAGGCCGCAGTGACAGATGAGGCCTTGCACAAGGTCTACGACGAGGCCGTGAAGCAGATGCCTCCCGAGGAGGAGGTGCATGCGCGCCATATCCTGGTTCCGACCGAGGAAGAAGCCAAGGCCATCGAGGTTCAGCTCAAAAACGGTGCGGATTTCGCCACCCTCGCCAAGGAGAAGTCGAAAGACCCAGGCGCGGCTGAAGGCGGCGATCTTGGCTATTTCACCAAGGACCAGATGGTGCCGGAATTCGCCGAAGTCGCCTTCAAACTGGATAAGGGGCAGATTTCCGATCCGGTGAAGACGCAGTTCGGATGGCACATCATCAAGGTCGAGGATAAGCGCACCAAGCCGACCCCGACATTCGATGAGGTCAAGCCGCAGCTCGAGAACTACGTCGCGCATCGCGCCCAGGCTGAGCTGGTCGACAAGCTGCGCAAAACCGCAGACATCCAACGTATGGACAAGCCCGCCGCGGCAGCGCCCGCAGCGACAGCACCGGCGCCCGCGGACCCATCGCTCAATCCGGCTGCGCCTTCGAAGAAATAATGGCCTCGGTTGTGATGCCCGGCCTTGTGCCGGGCATCTACGTCTTTACAACCTAGTTGCTTCCAAGACGTGAGTGGCCAGGACAAGCCCGGCCATGACGAATAAATGAGCTTCGCCGTGACGGCCGCTGTTTCTCCCCTCGCCCCGAAATCTGTTCCCGACATGCCGGCGGTCGCTGGCGTGCGGCTCGCGACGGCGGCGGCCGGCATCCGCTATCAGGGCCGCACCGACGTCATGCTGGCGGTGTTCGACCCAGGAACGACTGTGGCGGGCGTCTTCACGCGCTCAAAATGCCCGTCAGCGCCAGTCGAATGGTGCCGCGCTCGCATCAAGGCTGGCAGGGCTCGTGCGCTGGTCGTCAACTCCGGCAATGCCAACGCTTTTACGGGCAGGAGCGGCCGGCAAGCCTGCGCCTTCACGGCGAAAATCGCCGCGGCCGCGGCCGGCTGCAGGACGGCCGAAGTCTTCCTCGCCTCGACCGGCGTGATCGGCGAGCCGCTGCCGGCGCAGGCCTTCGAGGGCGTCATGGCAAACCTCGTCGCCGCCGCCAAGCCCGACGCCTACGGTGACGCCGCCACGGCGATCATGACCACCGACACGTTCCCCAAGCTCGCAACCGCCACCGCGCGGCTTGGCAGCGCCACAGTGACGATCAGCGGTTTCGCCAAGGGCGCCGGCATGATCGCCCCCGACATGGCGACAATGCTTGCGTTCGTGTTCACCGACGCACCGATCGCAGCGCCCGTTTTACAGGCATTGTTGCGCGAAGGTGTCGTCGACACCTTCAATGCGGTGACGATCGACGGCGATACCTCGACTTCCGACACGGTCTTGGCGTTCGCGACCGGCGCGGCGAAATCGGCGCCGCGCATCACCGGCGTGAAGGACCCGCGCCTGGTTCCCTTCCGCAAGGCCTTCAACACCTTGCTCGCCAACCTCGCCGAGCAGGTAGCGCGCGACGGCGAAGGCGCGCGCAAGCTGGTCGAGATTGTGGTCGAAGGGGCGGTGTCAAAGCCTTCGGCGCGCCGCGTCGCGTTGTCGATCGCAAATTCCCCCCTGGTCAAGACCGCGATCGCCGGCGAGGACGCCAATTGGGGCCGCGTCGTCATGGCGGTTGGCAAGGCCGGCGAGCCCGCCGACCGCGACCGCCTCTCGATCTGGTTCGGCGGCATCCGCGTCGCCCATAAGGGTGCACGCGACCCCGACTATGACGAGACCGCCGTCTCAGCCGCAATGAAAAAGCCCGAGATCACCCTCAAAGTCGCGCTCGGCCTCGGCAACGGCCGCGATCGCGTGCTAACCTGTGACCTCACCAAAGAATACATTGCGATCAACGCGGATTACCGGTCGTAGCCGCCTGCGGCTGGAGTTCGAAATTCTCGCCTGCCGCTTGTTCTCGGCATCCCCCTGCAAATAAAGCATCGTGCCGAGCGCCCGCAGCGATTATGCTACGCCTTGTTGCTCGCTCGGGAGGATCATCATGAAACTTGGCCGCCGCGCATTTGTCCGCCTGGCGGCGAGTACGGCGGCCGTTCGGGCGTTATCGCGGACGGCGCGGGCGCAATCTTATCCGTTCCGGTCGGTACGCGTGATTGTCGGACAAGCCGCCGGCAGCGGTTCTGATATTTTCTCGCGTCTCATGACGCAATGGCTCTCGGAGCGGCTGGGCCAGGCGTTCGTCGTCGAGAACCGGCCGGGAGCCGCCGGCAACATCGCCACCGAGGCGGTCGCGAAGGCGTCTCCAGATGGCTACACACTGCTGTTTGTCAACAGCGCCAATCCGATCAATACATCGCTATACGACAACCTCAACTTCAATTTCGTGCGCGACATAGCCCCGGTTGCGGACATGCTCAGCGTGCCGCTGGTGATGGAGGTCAATCCATCGTTTCCAGCCACGAACGTTTCGGCGTTCGTTGCCTATGCCAAGGCCAACCCAGGCAAGATCAACATGGCGTCGGCCGGCACCGGAAGCACGTCCCATATGTGCGGCGAGCTATTCAAGTTTATGACCGGAATCAACATGCTCCACGTACCGTATCGCGGCACGTCACCGGCGCTGACCGACCTGATCGCCGGCCAAGTCCAGGTGATGTTCGACGTGATGACTTCGTCGATGGAGTACATCAAGGCTGGCAAGCTGCGCGCGCTTGCTGTGACCACGGCGACGCGCTCCGACGTGATGCCGGACGTTCCAACTGTGAACGAAACCGTGCACGGCTACGAGGCAAGCGCCTGGGGCGGCTTCGGCGCGCCGAAGGACACGCCCGCGAACATCATCAACACGCTCAACACGGCGATCAATGCGGGGCTTGCTGATTCCAAGATGAAAGCGCGACTCGCGGCCTTGGGCGCCACGGGACTTCCTGGCTCGGCCGCCGAATTCGGCAAGTTCCTCGCCGATGAGACGGAGAAGTGGGGCAAAGTGATCAAGTTTTCTGGCGCCAAGGCCGATTGATCGGGCTGCGCGCGCCCAGACAGTCCATGACTTAGGTGGCCCGCATGACCCAGAACAACGCCGAAAGCGCGTCGGCTGCACACAAGAAGGTCCGTACTCCTACGCTCGACGTCGCGTACGAAGAAAGCGGCGAGCCGAACGGCGTTCCGGTCTTCCTCCTGCACGGCTGGCCTTACGATCCACGTTGCTATGACGACGTTGTACCGCCGCTTGCGGCCGCCGGCTGCCGTCTTATCGTGCCTTATCTGCGGGGTTTCGGCGCGACGCGCTTTCTATCCGCCGAGACGCCGCGCTCCGGCCAGCAGGCCGCGCTCGGCAACGATCTGCGCGAGTTGATGGATGCGCTCGGCATTGCCCGCGCCGTGCTGGCGGGCTACGACTGGGGCGGCCGCGCGGCCTGCATCGTCGCCGCGCTGTGGCCGGAGCGCGTGCGCGGCCTCGTCACCGGCAACGGCTACAACATCCAAGACATCGCCGCTTCGGTGAGAGCCGGCACCGCCGGAGCAAGAGCATCGGTTCTGGTATCAGTATTATTTCCACACCGAGCGCGGCCGCGCCGGGCTGGACGCAGAACCGCCGCGCCTTATGCCGCTATATCTGGCAGATATGGTCGCCGCAGTGGACTTTCGATGACGCCACCTTCGAGCGCAGCGCGGCGTCGTTCGACAATCCGGATTTCGTCGCCGTGACGATCCAGTCCTATCGCCATCGTTACGGCTATGCGGCGGGCGATCCGGCGCTGGAGGCGATCGAGCAACGCCTCGCCGGTCAGCCGAATATCACGGTGCCGACCATCGCGTTGCAGGGCGAGGCCGACGGCGTCCAGCCGCCGCCGCGTCGGAACAGCACGTCACGCTTCTTCACCGGGGCCTTCGAGCGCCGCGTGCTGCCAAGGATCGGTCACAACCCGCCGCAGGAAGCGCCGCAAGCGGTCGTGGATGCGGTGCTGGAACTGGCTCAAAGGAAACTTGAGCTGGCTCAAAGTAAATAAGTCGTGTGGACTCGTTATCTTGTTGTTAACCGCCAGCGGCAGTTCCGCGCATGTGACAAATCACATTGAAAGCGTCCTTTACCTTCCTTCGCATAGATTGAGGCGAGACCGTGAGCGTCAAACTTGTTCTCGTCGCCGCTTGCGCCCTTATCGATGCCGACGGCCGCGTGCTCATCGCTGCAACGCCCACCAGGCAAGTCGATGGCAGGGCTGTGGGAGTTTCCTGGCGGCAAAATCGAGCAAGGCGAGCGGCCGGAGCAGAGTCTGATCCGCGAGCTGAAGGAGGAACTGGGTATCGTCGTCAAGGAGGAGTGCCTCGCACCCCTGACCTTCGCGAGCCACCTTTATGCCGACTTCCACCTTCTCATGCCGCTTTATGTTTGCCGGCGCTGGGAAGGGATCGTCGAACCGAAGGAGAAGCAGAGGCTCAAATGGGTGAGGCCGAACGACTTGCGCAACTATGCCGATGCCGCCTGCCGACGAGCCGCTGATCTCACACCTGATGACGCTTCTGTGATCTGACAGCCTGAAGGCGGAAGACCATGTTCAAGTTTCCTCGACCCACGATCACGAGCCCCCTACTGCGCTTCCTGCGGGACGAAGGCGGGGCCACCGCAATCGAATACGCCCTTATCGCTTCGGGCATCGCGGCGGCTATCGCCGCCACGGTATCGAGCCTCGGCACGTCCGTGCAAGGACTTTACACCAGCGTCGCCACGGGATGAATTGAATGCAGGCTACCCGACTCACGGCCGCCTTTTCCCCCGCTGAAATTTCACGCGTTCCGAGCGCATCGGCGAGTCGCAGTTTCGCGGCACCCGGCCGCAGCGGCTGTTGCTGGCTTGGATCCGGCGCCCAGCCCGACAACCAGACGATCTCGAACGTCGCGCGCACGCGCCCATCTCCGTCGGCGAAGCGTTGCGCATAAATCTCGGCCATGCGTATCAGCGTCGTGCGGCTGAGCGGCACACGGCGGCGCGCGAACAGCGCATTGGTCGCTGCCATACGCCGCAGGTCATGCATCAGCTGAAAGCGGATTCGTAACGCACGGTCAGGCGATCGACGTCGGTGACCGGCAGCGCAAAGCCGGCACGCTGCAACAAGCGCGCCGAGTTCGCGCAGATCGGCGAACGGCGCGACATGCGGCGAAGCGCCGCCCTCGATTTCGCTTTCCGCTGCGGCAAACGCCTGGCGCAGTTCGGTGAGCGTCTCGCCGCCGATCAGCGCGGCCAGGAACAGGCCGTCGGGTTTGAGCGCGCGGCGGATTTGTATCAACGCGCCGGGCAGATCGTTGACGAATTGCAACGCCAGCGCCGATACGACGAGATCGAGCGACGCCTCGCGAAACGGCAACGCCTCTTCGTCGGCGACGACGATGTCTTTGGCCGCTTGCCACGCCGAATCCGTGCAGCGCAGCCGCGGTCACGATCGTTCCGACCGAGCCGAGCCGAGCCAGCGCGTTGCGCACCGCATCGCCCGGCGTGCCGAGATCGACCGCCAACGTCGAACCGGCGCAGCACCGCGGCGAGCCGCTCGAGCAAATCGCCGGCCACGCGATCGAGCAAAAACGTCGCCGGCCCCAACGCGGTCGCCCGCCGCTGGCGCCTGCGGAGCAGTGCGCGATCGAAAATCATCGGGCTTTCGGCGATATCGGGCCCTCCAGACATGATCCAGATCGATCTCGCTCGCGACGATGACAATTTTTCGCTGCAGGACGCTAGCGTTAGCGTCATGCCGATTTCGGCCAGCATTGCTCTACCGGTCCGCCTCAAGCAGGCTGCCGAGGCGGCGCGCGCGGTATCGCGTGCGGCACTCGATCTTGCTTTGCCGCCGCTCTGCGCCGCCTGCCGCGAGCCGGTCGAGGGCAACGGGTTGTGCCCGGCATGCTGGTCGAAGCTCTCTTTCATTACGCGGCCCTATTGCGAGCGGCTCGGCATTCCCGTTCCTGTATGACCCCGGTCCGGGCATCCTGTCCATGGAGGCGATCGCCGATCCGCCGGCTTATAACCGCGCCCGCGCCGCCGTGCGTTTCGACGAGATTTCGCGCGGCTTGGTGCATGCACTCAAATATAGCGACCGGCTCGACCTGGTGCCGATGATGGGACGCTGGATCGCGCAGGCCGGCCGCGAACTCCTGGTCGAGGCCGACGCTCTTGTGCCGGTACCGCTGCACTGGCGCCGGCTTTGGGCGCGGCGCTTCAACCAGTCGGCCATGCTTGCCGCCGCCATCTCGGCCGAAAGCGGCGTGCCCGTCGCCACCGCCGCGCTCAAACGCGTCAAGGCGACTGCGCAGCAAGTCGGGCTGACCCGCTCCGAACGCGCCGCCAATATCCAGGGCGCCTTCCGGGTGCCGGAAGACGGCAAAGCCGCGGTCGTCGGGCTGCAGGCTCGTGCTGATCGACGACGTTCTGACCTCCGGCGCCACGGTCGAGGGCTGCGCGCGGGCGCTGCTGCGGGCCGGCGCTGCCAACGTCGATGTGCTGATCTTCGCCAGGGTTGCCGATCCGGTGCGAACGTCCATATAAACAAACCGATAAAACTTGCGCATCATCATGGCCGCAGTCGATATCTATACCATCCACTACTGCCCTTATTGCCAGGAGGCGAAGGAACTTCTGTCTCGCAAGGGCGTAAGCTTCCATGAGATCGACGCCACCGGCAACCGGGACATCCGCAAGCAGATGATCGAGCGCGCCAGCGGGAGAAACACCTACCCGCAGATTTTCATCGGCTCGACCCATGTGGGCGGCTGCGACGACCTTTATGCACTCGAGGAAGGCCGGCAAGCTCGATCAGCTGCTGTCAGAGCGCGGGGACAAGCCAGCATGAGCACAGCAAGCAACTCGACCTTCAAGGTCGGCCTTATTCAAATGCGCTCCGGAACGCGATCCGCAAGCCAACCTCGACGGCGTTGCTGGCAGCGATCGATGAAGCCAAGCGGGGCGGCGCGGATTACGTGCTGACGCCCGAGATGACCAACATCATGGAGAGCAAGCGCGAGCGGCTGTTCGCCAACATCATGGCCGACGAACACGATCCGACGCTGGCCACGTTGCGCGAGATCGCCCGCAAGCTTTCGATCTTCGTGCATATCGGCTCGCTCGCCGTCAAGGCATCGCCCGAGAAGGCGGCGAACCGTTCGTTCCTGATTGATCGCAAGGGCGACGATCGTTGCGCGCTACGACAAGATCCACATGTTCGACGTCGATCTCGCGGGCGGCGAAAGCTATCGGGAATCGAACACTTACCGCGCCGGCGAAGTAGCGATCGTTTCCGATCTGCCGTGGGGCCGGCTCGGCCTGACCATCTGTTACGATTTGCGCTTCCCTGCGCTTTATCGCGGGCTTGCCGAAGCCGGTGCGTCGTTCCTGGCCATTCCCTCTGCTTTCACCCAGCAGACCGGCGAGGCGCACTGGCACGTGCTGATGCGCGCCCGAGCGATCGAGAACGGCTGCTTCGTGTTTGCCGCCGCGCAGGCCGGCAAGCACGAGAACGGGCGCGAAACCTTCGGCCATTCGCTGGTCGTCAACCCATGGGGCCGCATCATTGCCGAGGCCGGCACCGAGCCTGGCGTGATCATCGCGGAGGTCGATCCCGCCGAGGTGGCGGCGGCGCGTGCGCGTATTCCCGCGCTGGCACACGGCCGGCGCTTCGAGTTGGTCGAGCCGATGGCCGAGCCGACCTACCTGCACGCCGTGCGAGCGCCCGCATGATCCGCTATTCGCTGCAATGCGAGCAGGGCCACGCGTTCGAGAGCTGGTTTCAGAACTCCGCCGCCTATGACAAGCAGGCCAAGCGCAAGCTTGTGACTTGTCCGATGTGCGGCTCCGCCAAAGTGGACAAGGCCATCATGGCGCCGCGCCTGGCGCTGACCGACGCCACCGACCCGCGGCCGCCGTCGCCCACGCCGCCGATCCCAGGACCCCCGCCTCCGGTCCAGCCCGCCCCGATGCCGCCGACCCCGCCCGGCCCGAAGGCGCCCGTCGCCATCATGTCACCGCCGGAGCGCGAACTGCGCCAGAAGCTCAAGGAGCTGCGCGACCACGTCACCAAGAACGCGAGCTATGTCGGCCCGCGCTTTTCCGAGGAAGCGCGCAAGATCCATTACGGCGAGACTGAACATCGCTCGATCTATGGTGAAGCATCGCCGGATGAAGCCAAGGCCCTGCACGACGAGGGGATCGAGTTTCATCCGCTCCCGATCCTGCCGGACGAGATGAATTGATCTTTTTCTCCCCCGCTTGCGGTGGAAAAAACGGCGTCAATGCTCCAAAATCAGCAGCACCACGCCGGCAACGACCAGCACCATGCCGACGGCTTCGCGTGGGCTCGTACGCTGACCGAATGCAAAGCGGGCGATGAGTTGCGCGAATAAGCACCTCGACCAGCGCGAGCGTCCGTACGCTGGCGGCGGTCGCCAGCGCGAAGGCGAGGAACCAGAATTGCGAAGCGAGCGCTCCCATGAGGCCGGCGAACAGCGACGGCCTCCAGGCATGCACGATCGCCGCGAGCACGGCACGGCTCGCGCAGCGCGAGATAAAGCGAGAGCACCACGGCCTGCATGGCAAGCCCGATCACCAACGTGAACGTCGCCGCCATGACGAAATTTTTCAAGTGAAGATCGAGAATCGCGCCGCGAAAGCCGATCGCCGATAATGCAAACATCCCGCCTGAAGCAAGACCCAGCAGCGTCGGCTTGATACTGCCTGTTCCCTTGACCATGCCCGTTCGCGGGAGATGAAAGAAAAGGATTTCGTCGACATCACGATCACGCCGGCCGTGGCAACAATGATCGCCGTCATCATCGGCCACGACACGGCATCGCCGAGGAAGATCAGGCCGAAGATCGCAACCTGGATCGGCTCGGTCTTGATGTAGGCGATGGTGACCACGAACGAACGCTGCCCCATGGTGACGAGCATCAGCGCGGTAGCGGCGATTTGCGCGGCCGCGCCGTCGATCACCCATGGCCAAAAGGCCCAACTGGGCCGCGGCAATGGTACGTCGGTCCCGAGGACCAGGCCGAGCAGAAAAACAACCGCGAATGGGAAGCCGAACAAAAAACGCACATGCGTCGCACCAACCGTGCCGAGGCTGCCGGTGAGTTCGCGCTGCATTGCGTTGCGCACGGTCTGGAACAGCGCGGCGAGTGACGGTAAAAACGGCCCAGAGCCAGGGCGTGAGGATCACGCCGGCTTCTCCGCGACCACCATGTAATTCACGTCCATGTCGGTGGAAAGCTGCCAGCGATCGGCGAAGAGATTGTAGATCACGCCGCTTTCACCGGTCTGGCGCAATCCGCGCAGTTCAATCGCGATTTCAAGCTCGTTGGGTGTCACGAACTTGTCCCATTGATGGGTGCCGCGCGGCAGCCAGCGCAACACGTATTCGGCGCCGACGATCGCCAGCGCAAAGCTCTTCATGGTACGGTTGAGGGTGGCGACAAACATCAATCCGCCCGGCTTCACCATTCTGGCTATGAGGTCGACGAACAAACCGACATCGGCGACGTGTTCGACGACTTCCATGGCGAGGACGGCGTCAAAAGCTTCGCCGGCGTCCGCCAGCGCCTCCGCGGTCGTGTCGCGGTAATCGATCGAGAGTCCGGACTGCGCCGCGTGATGCCGCGCAACCGCGATATTACTCGCCGATGGATCGGCCCCGACAACGGTCGCGCCAAGCCGCGCCAGCGGCTCGCAAGAATGCCGCCGCCGCACCCGATATCGAGCACGCGCAAGCCCGCAAGACTATCGAGCCGTTTCGGATCGCGGTCGAAATGTTCGGCCGCGCGGTCGCGGATATAGGCGAGGCGGACCGGGTTGAACTTGTGCAGCGCCGCCATCGGCCCCTGCGCATCCCACCATTGGCCAGAGAGGCGCGAGAAACGCGCAACCTCGTCCTGGTCGATCGTACCTGCGGATTGTTGCTGTTGTTTCATGTGTTTCTTGGTTCCGTAGGATGGGCAAGACGCCTGCGCGTCATGCCCACCCTACAACAAGTTACGCACTCGCCCGCTTGCGCTTGAAGTGGCCGTAGCCGGGGCGGTAACTCTTCTCATCGAGGAACTGCTTCATGCCTTCCTCGCGGCTGTTCTCCTTGTCATTGTAGCGCAGCGCATCGCTCTTGGCATTGAGATAATCTTGCGCCTGCGGCTCGTTCATGAAGCGCACGGCGCGGATCGCCTCCTTGGTATAGCGCAGCGTCGCCGGGCTTTTCTCCATCAGCTTCTTGGCAAGCTTGATGGCCTCGTCGCGCAGCCGCTCCTTTGGATAAGAGAAATTGACGAAGCCCATTTGCTTGGCCTGCTTACCGTCGAAGGCATCGCCCGTCATGGCGTAATAGAGCGCATCGCGGTAATTCATCGTTTGCGCGACGTTCCAGGAGACGATGCCGCCGGGCAAGATGCCCCAGTTGACCTCCGACAGGCCGAACATGGCATCATCGGCCGCAAGCGCGATATCGCAAGCGCAAACCTGCGTGAACGCGCCGCCGAAACAATAGCCGTTGACCATCGCGATGGTCGGCTTGGGAAACGTCGAAAGCTTTTGCCAACGCCAATTATTCGATGCGCGCCGCAGCTTATGGCGCGCCGCCGCGTCACCCGAATTGGCGCGAAAATAGAGCTTTATATCCTGCCCCGCGCTGAACGCCTGCCCTGCTCCGGTGAGCACCAAGACTTCGGTCGCCGGATCGACGGCGAGCTCGTCGAGCACCTCGTCCATCTCGAGATGCATCTGCGGGCTCATGGCATTGCGCTTGTCGGGCCGGTTGAGCGTGACCCAGGTGATGCCGTTGTCGCGTTCGACCAGGACGGCTTCGTATTTCTTGGCGGGCATGATTTTTCTCCCTTGGTATTGTTGGATGGTTCATTCAACCGATACTGAAACAGATGTCGCTAGATCAGAGCAGCGTTGCGCATAAGCCGCAATGGCGCGCACGGCACGCAGCGTCTTGTCCAATTCCTGCATGAATCCGACGTGCGGCAATTGCTGACGCAGCGTGCGACTGTAATCGGTAAGACCGTGCGAGATCATGGTGACATGCACGATCGGCTTCGCGCTGCGCCGTGCAAGTGCATTCACGGCGTGGAGGTTGGCTTCCTTGCGTTCCGAGCCGGGCCCGCGCGGCAGCTCCTCCTGCAGCAGCAGGACGTCGATCGCCGGATCGTCGAGCATGGCCTCCACGCACGTCATGTAGACCTCTTTGCTGCCAAGTCCGGCGAAACCGGAATCGAGCGGATTACCGATGAACGTTCCGACACCGAGCACGGCCGCGAGGCGTTGGCGCGTCGCCGGCGCGAGCGCCGGAAATGCGAGACCGTTCGCTGCGGCGCCATCGAGCAGCAGCCCGCGCAACGCGCCCGAAAAGGTGATGCCGCCGAGACTGGCGCCGACGGGGAGCCGCACGTGGGTCAAAAACTCGACCGCCTCGACGATGTCGTCGAGGGTTCGCACGCGAACGATCCCTGCTCCTACAGCGAGCGCATCGAAATCTTCCATCGATCCGGCCTGCACCCCGGTATGGACGAGAGCGGCCGCGCGTCCCTCAGCCGACGCTCCGAGCTTGAGCGCTATCACTGGCTTGCCGGCCTGCCGCGCCAACATGCAAGCGTCGCAGAAATGCTCCGGGTCCCTGACGGCTTCGAGGTACGAAACAATGACGCGAATATCGGGCAGTGTCGCGTAGTAGGCGATGTAGTCGGCGCTCGTCAGTCCCACCTCGTTGCCCGATGTCACCAGCGAGGCGGTGGCGATGCCGCGCTCTTCGAGGGTGCGCTTGATGGCCATCGCGAGTCCGCCGGACTGGGCGACAATCGCGACCGGACCGGGAACGACCCGGTGCGGTCGCTCGTCGGTCAGGGTCATCAAGTGCGCCGGCGCGTGGATGTTGCCCATGCAGTTCGGTCCAGAAACCGCCAGGCCGGTTTCGACAATGGCCGCGCTCAGCGTTGCCGCCAGCGTCTTGCCGGCAGGGTCCAGGGACTCGCCGAAACCTGACGACATCACGGTTGCACTGCGGGCACCCGCCTTGGACGCCGCGCGGAGAGTCTCTGCCACGAGCGGGGCCGGGATCACCACCACCACGTGGTCCGGCGGCTCGGGCAACGCGTCGAGCGTGCGATAACAGGGTACGCCCCAGACCTGATCGCGGTGCGGATTGATCGGGTAGACCGCGCCGGAGAAATGGTAGCGGTGTAGATTCTGGAAGGCGCGCGCGGCCCAGCTTGTCGGCGCATCGCTTGCGCCGACAATGGCGACATTGCGCGGGTTGAGCAGCGCCTCAACTTTGTCCTGCGCGGCGGCCAATGCGCCTGCTGCTCTGAAATTCTTCACCCGACGACGCCCCATTGACGTATGCACGGGCCATGGCCCACTTACGGACCGCGACAATAAACGCGCGTTGCACTTGCGCGCGACCTGAACCAGGATATGCCCCGAAGCGGCTTTAAGCATTAGAAGAACTGGGAGGGAGCAATGCAAAAATTCTTATCCGGGCTTGCCGGTATTGCCCTGGCGGCGTTCGGGTTCGGCTCGGCCAACGCGCAGGATACCGTCAAGGTCGGGATCATCAATTCGTATTCCGGCCAATTCGCCGATACCGGCGCGCAGATCGACAACGGCATCAAGCTCTACGTGAAGCAGCACGGCGACACGGTGGCCGGCAAGAAAATCGAGCTCATTCGCAAGGATACCGGCGGCATCGCGCCGGATATCGCCAAACGCCTCGCGCAGGAATTAATCGTGCGCGACCACGCCGACATTCTTGCTGGCTTCGCGCTAACTCCCAACGCGCTCGCGGCCGCCGATGTCTCCGCCGAAGCGAAAAAATTCATGGTGGTCATGAACGCGGCAACCGCAATCATCACCACCAAGTCGCCCTACATCGCTCGCGTCTCCTCGACAACTCCACAACTGAACTACACACTCGGAGCGTGGGCGGCCAAGAATGGGATCAAGAAAATCTACACGATGGTCTCCGATTACGGTCCCGGGATCGATGCGGAAACCTGGTTCCAAACCGGCTTCAAGGAAGGCGGCGGCGAGATTGTCGGTTCGGTTCGCTTTCCTGTGGCCAATCCGGATTTCTCCGCGTTCATCCAGCGTGCCAAAGATATGAACCCGGATGCCATCTACATCTGGATACCCGGCGGCGCCCAGCCGGCCGCCGTCGGCAAAGCGCTGGCCGAACGCGGCGTCGACCTGTCCAAGACGAAAGTGCTGGGCCAGGACGCGCTCGGCGACGAGAGCGCTCTCAAGAGCATGGGCGACGTCGCGCTCGGCCTGATCACCGTCGCGGACTATGACTACACCCACAATTCGCCGCTCAACCATGAGTTCGTAAAGGCCTTTAACGACGAATTCCATCGCAACCCCGACTTCTTCGCCGTCGGCGGCTATGACGGCATGAACCTGATCTATGAGGCATTGAAGAAGACCGGCGGCAAAGCCGACGGCGACTCGCTGATCTCGGCCGCCAAGGGGATGAGCTGGGAGAGCCCGCGTGGCCCGATCTCGATCGATCCGGAAACGCGCGACATCATCCAGACGGTCTACATCCGCCGCGTCGAGAAAATTGACGGCGCGTTGCGCAACAACGAGTTCGACAGCGTCCCAGCCGTAAAGGACCCGGCAAAAGCGCGCATGAAAAAATAACGGAGCATGAGAAAACCATAGGCCGCCGGCCGTGCCCCCTGTTTTCGGCGTGCTGTTCGACGGCCTCGCCTACGGAATGCTTTTGTTCCTGCTGTCTGTCGGGCTGTCAGTGACGCTCGGGATGATGAATTTCGTCAACCTCGCGCATTGCAGCTTCGCGATGCTTGGCGGTTATGTCGCCGTCACGCTGATGAACGCGTTCGGCTGGCCATTCTTCGCCACACTGCCGGCTGCGTTCATCGCGGCAGCGGCCGTGAGCGTCGTACTGGAGCGTCTGTTTTTCCGGCGCTTCTACAATGCCAGTGATCTCGATCAATGCCTGCTGACGATCGGCATCGTGTTCGTCTCGATCGCGGCGGCGGCGTATATTTACGGCACGGTCTCGCAACCGGTTCAACTGCCGCCTTATCTGCGCGAATCAATTAATGTCATGGGATTGAACCTTGCCGTCTATCGGCTGTTTCTCATCGCCATCGCCGCGCTGATCACGATCGTGCTCGTCGTCGGGCTCGAAGCCACGCGCTTCGGCGCACAGGTGCGCGCAGCCGTTAACAACCAGCGCATGGCGCGTGGGCTTGGTATCGATGTCGACCGCCTGTTCGCCATGACCTTTGCGCTCGGCAGCGGACTTGCCGGCCTGGGCGGCGCACTGGCTATCGAGATCGTCGGGCTCGATCCCTCCTTCGCGCTCACCTACCTCATCTACGTACTGATCGTCGTTTCGGTGGGCGGCCTCGGTTCGATCGCCGGGTCGTTCGCCGCCGCCATGCTGCTTGGCATCAGCGATGTCGCCGGCAAATATTACGTCCCCGCCATCGGCGCCTTCCTCATCTATCTGGTGATGATCGTGTTGCTGATGTGGCGGCCGAACGGCCTGTTCGGGAGACGCTAGCCGTGGCAACCCAGACGGTCGCCGGCCCGCACGACTATTTGCAAGCGCAAATCCGCTGGCGCTGGAGCGAGATTGCTTTTTGGCTCGCTACGCTGCTGCCGTTCGTGGTCACACCCGACTATCTGGTGCTGGCAAGCCAGATCGCGATCACCGCGCTGTTCGCGCTGTCGCTCGACCTTATTCTCGGATTTTGCGGCATCATATCGCTCGGGCATGCTGCCTATTTCGGCGTCGGAGCCTATGCGGCGGGCCTGCTTTCCCAATGGGGTTGGGGCGAACCAATTTCAGGACTCCTGATCGCGGCTGCCGCCGCCGGCCTGTTGGGTTATCTCACGAGCTTCATTGTTGCGCGGTTTCGCCACCTCGCACTGATCATGATCACGCTCGGCATCGGGTTGGTGCTGCAGGAAGCGGCAAACAGCGCGAGTTGGCTCACGGGCGGCTTCGACGGCCTGCAAGGCATTCATACCTGGCCGATCTTCGGCACGCTTCATTTCGATCTGTATGGCTACACGGCTTACGGCTATGCGCTTGCGGTGTTGTTTCTCATTTTCCTCTTGGCGAGGCGCCTCATCCATTCGCCGTTCGGGTTGACGCTGCGCGGTATTCGCGAGAACGGACAGCGTATGCCGGCCATCGGCGCGCCAATGCAGGCGCACATCCGCACGATCTATACGATCGCCGCCATCATCGCCGGCGTGGCCGGTGCGATGTTGGCCGAAACGACCGAAACGGTCTCGCTGGAGTCGCTGGGATTCCAGCGGTCCGCCGATGTCCTGGTCATGCTCATCCTCGGCGGCACCGGCCGCCTCTACGGCGGCCTCGTCGGCGCCGTCGTCTATATGGTGGCGCGCGACCAATTGTCCGGGCTTAATCCGCAATATTGGTATTTTTGGATCGGTATCCTGCTTATCGCAGTCGTGATGATCCTGCCGAACGGAATATTGGGCGGACTATCGCTCCTGGCACGCCGCATAAGGTCTCAGTCGTGAGCGAAGCGGCCTTGGCGACGCGTGGATTGTGCAAGAGTTTCGGTTCGCTCATCGTCGCCGCCGACATCGAGATCAACCTGCCGGCCGGCGTACGCTACGCTCTGATCGGACCGAATGGCGCCGGCAAGACCACGCTGATCAATCTCATCACCGGAATGCTGCGCCCTGACGCCGGGCACGTGTTGCTCGCCGATGAGACCATCACCACGCTGGCGCCGGACCAGCGCGTCAGGCGCGGCCTAGTGCGCACCTACCAGATCAACTCGCTGTTTCCTCATCTTACCGCGCTCGAAACGGTGACGCTCGCGGTTTGCGAGCGACGCCGTATTGCCCAGAACTGGTGGCGACAACTCACGGCCTATCATGAAGAAATCGACGAAGCCCATGACATTCTCAGCTCCCTGATGCTGGGCGCCGTCTGTCATCGCTTGACGCGCGAGCTCGCCTACGGCCAGCAGCGCCTGCTCGAGATCGCGCTGGCGCTCGCGACCCGGCCGAAGGTGTTGTTGCTCGATGAGCCGGCGGCGGGCGTGCCGCGCGACGAAAGCAAGGAATTGTTCGCCGCGATCGCGGGCCTGTCGCGCGATATCACGGTGCTGTTCATCGAGCACGACATGGATCTCGTCTTCCGCTTTGCCTCGCGCGTGATCGTGATGGTCGGCGGCCGGGTGCTGGTCGAAGGCACGCCGCAGGAGATCGCGGCCGATCCGCGCGTGCGCGCGGTTTATCTCGGCAAGGCGCACGGCAAGACATTCGACGAGTTGCAGCATGGCTGAACCGCTGCTCGCATTCCACGATGTCCGCGCCGGCTACGGCTCTGCCGTGGTGCTCGACGATGTCTCGTTCGAGCTGCCGGAGCGCGGCGGTCTTGCCGTGCTCGGCCGCAACGGCGTGGGCAAGTCGACGCTGCTGCTCACCATCATGGGCTACACGCAGATCGGACGAGGCCGCATCACTTGGCGTGGCGAAAACATCACGCACCGAGCCCCGCATCGCCGCGCCCGCACCGGCATCGGCTGGGTGGCACAGGAGCGCGAGATATTTTCGACGTTAACGGTCGAGGAGAACCTGACGGTCGCGGCCCGCGACGGACGCTGGGATCTGCCGGCAGTGTATGATCTGTTTCCCCGCCTCGCCGAGCGCCGGCGCAATATGGGCAATCAGCTTTCCGGCGGCGAGCAACAAATGCTGGCGATCGCGCGCGCGCTGATGACCAATCCAGCACTGCTCCTGCTCGATGAGCCACTCGAGGGCCTTGCACCTATCGTCGTCGACGAACTCGCCGCTGCGATCCGCCGCATGGCCAGTGAAGGTTCGAACGCCTTCATCCTGGTCGAGCAGCATGTCGAAATCGCGTTGCCCCTGACGCAGACTGCGCTCGTCCTGGAGCGCGGCCGTATTGTCCACAGCGGCCCTTCGGCTAATTTGCTCGCCGACCATGCCACACTTGACCGGCTTATCGGCCTGCGGCTTGCCGAGGTCTGACCGCCGGTCCCGCGATAACGCGCGGGCGCCGCTCTCGTAGCTCCACGCTTTTTTTCTTGCTATACCGGCACACCGCACGCCGACGAAGCGCGCACATCCAGGACCCAGGGAGTATCAGATGGCGACTCAATTTGCCGGCGTGCAGGCGCCCGGCGTCCATCGTGTCAAAGTCGGCGCCTTCGAAATCACGGTGCTCAGCGACGGCAATCTCGCGCTTGAGCCGGCGATGTTCAGTGGCGACCAGACAGGTGCCGAAAAGTTGATCGAGGCGGCGTTCCTGCCCAAGGGGCCGCTTTCGACCCCGGTCAACGATTGGCTCATCAACACCGGAAACAAGCTCATTCTCGTCGACGCCGGCGGATCGAACGTCATGGGCCCGACGTTGGGCCGCCTGCCGCAGAGCCTCGCCGCCGCCGGCATCGATCCGGGCGCGGTCGACACCATCGTCATCACGCATATGCATCCCGATCACAGCCCCGGCCTGCTCGCGGCTGACGGGAGCATGATGTTCAAGAACGCCGTCGTGCACGTGAATGGCGACGAATATGCGTTCTGGACGTCGGACGAAATCCGCGGCAAGGCGCCCGACCAATTCAAACCGTTCTTCGACATGGCGAGGGCGTCGATCAAGCCTTACGCCGACGCCGGCAAGGTGCAAATGCATAAGGATGGCACCACGTTCGCGCCCGGCGTGACCGCGATGGCGGCGCCGGGCCACACCGTTGGCCACACTATGGTGCGCGTCTCGTCGGGCAACGACGATCTCCTGATTTGGGGGGACATCGTACACTGCGCGACCCTGCAATTCCCCGAGCCCGAACGCTCGATCGGGTTCGACAACGACCCGGCGCTGGCAATCGCGAACCGCAAGAAAGTGTTCGACATGGTCGCAACCGACCGCACGCTTTTTGCCGGCTCCCATCTGCCGTTCCCGGGTCTCGGCCACGCCGCGAAGGCTGCGACGGGATACGCTTACGTACCGCTGCCGTACGCAGAGCACCTCTGAGCTGGAAGGATCGGCGATCCAGGACAGCGCGGTCTGCGCCTCCGCACTGCTGCCTCACGGCTGATGGGCTGATACCTGCGCCGGCATTTCGATCGCGCGCGCTTTCGCGATGCCCTCCAGTTCGTCCCACAGCTTTGCCGGGATCGGGATACCGGCCTTGCGGCGCGCGGCTTCGGTGCGCCCGGAGCGTTCGCCGGGTAAATTGATCTCGTCAAATCCCGCCTGCCGCGGCAGCGCCTTGAGGAGCGCCGCCAGGATGTCGGCGTCGCGCGTGAAATCCGCCAGCGACCGGAAGGCGGCGATGTCGATGGCAAAGATCGCGGAATTGTTGGTGTTGCGCGTACGCTTTTCGGGACCGAGCGTGCGCGCCTGGATCGGCGCCGCCGCCAACACGCTCGCCAGCATCTCGAACATCAAGCCAAGGCCCGACCCCTTCGGACCGCCGAGCGGCAGCAGAATTTCGGCCTGGCGCGGATCGGTGGTGGGCTCGCCGTCCGCCGCCAACACCGTGCCTTCCGGCAGCTTTTCCCCGGTTTGCCGGGACTGCAGGATTTTGCCGTTCGAGATCGTGCTAGTCGCCATGTCGAGCACGATCGGACCGCGGCCGCTCGGCACCGCGATCGCGATCGGGCTCGTCGCCATGCTGGCAACCCGTGCGCCGTGGTAGGCCATCAGCGCCGGCCCTGCGCCCATGATGACGGCGGCGCAGCCGCGCTCCGCCATCCATTGCACATAACGTCCGATGGCGCCGGTGTGCGTCGCCTCGCGAATGAGGCCGAAACAAACGCCAACCGCTTTCGCGCGCTCGACCGCAATGGCGATGGCCTGCATCGCCGCCACTGGCCCAAAACCATGACCGCAATCGAGCACAAAGGTCGCGGCGCGATCGTGGATCAGGCGCGGCTGCATCTTCGGATCGATCTCGCCGCGCTCGATCATCTTCAAATACCGCGGCAGGCGCGAGACGCCGTGGCCGTCGACGCCGCGCAAATTGGCCCAGACCAGACCTTCGGCAACAGTCGCAGCGTCGGCCTCGGCCGCCCCAGCGGTCTTGAGCAAATCGCAGATGAAACGTCCGAGTTCTTCGTGGCCGACCACGGCCTCGCCGCAGCTCACGCCCGTTTCTCGGCTCATTTCGTTGCCGAAAAATAGGTGTCGAGCCAGTTGCGCAGCACGCTCCACACCCGCGTCGAATTCTCCGCGAACAGGAAGTGATCGAGGCCGCTGAACAAATGCAGCTCGCTCGGCTGGCCGGCGCGCTTGAACATCTCGATCGACTGCTCGGTCGGCGTCACCGAATCGTTTGCTGCGTGAATAAGCAGCAGCGGGCGCGGCGCGATTTTTCCGACCACGTCATCGGCGCGGAAATCGAACATGCTCTGCGCGGTCTCGGCCGGAAAGGTCTCGACCGAGCCGGGCGCCAGCATCGTCACCTTCTGCTTGTCCAGCTTGTCCTTCACGTGGGCCGGGATCGGCACGATGTCGTGGCGCGGCACCATCAGGGATTGCCCGGTGCGCTGGCGATGCGCGCGGCCGTCTTCAAGCATCTTGGTGAATTTCGCCCATTGCTCCGGACTACGATGCTGACCACGGAATTTGCGTTCGCCATCACCCCAGCCGCCATTCGAGACGACCGCGGCGACGCGCGGGTTGGTGCCGCCGGCATAGACCGCGACCGCGCCGCCGAAGCTCGAACCTATGGCGCCGATCCGGTCGGGATCGACGGCAGGATGCTTGGCGAGGAATTCCAGCGCGTTGCCGAGGTCTTCGACCTGTTCGAGGCAGATGACGCGGCCGAACTCGCCCTCGCTCTTGCCGCAGCCGCGCATGTCGAAACGCAGCGTGACGTAGCCGAACTCGCTGAGTGTCTTCGTGGGCGTCGTGACATTCGACGATTCGGAATTCGAGCCGAAGCCGTGCAGCACCAGGAAGGCGGCACGCCGCTCCGAAGGCCGCAATCCGTCCGGCACCCCCAGCACGCCATGCAGGCGCAACCCCGCGGATTGAAAGCTGATAGCTTCTTCTTTCATGGCTGCTGACTTTCCTCGATCGACATCGGCGGCCGGCACTCTAACGGATTGTCCGCACGAGGAAAGGGGATGGTGCTGTCGCCTGCGGTTGCGCGGTGTAAGATAGACCGAAGCCTCGAGCAGGGACGAACAGCATGGCCGAGATCGTTGCCGGATTCGGCATCCCGCATACGCCAAACTTTCCCGCCCTCGTGGCACGCCAAGGGCCGCAATGCGAGGTCGCGCGACTGTACGCCGCCGTGGCCGAGCACGTCGCGGCTGTGGCGCCGGACGCGCTGGTCATCTTCACCGACGATCACTTCAACACGTTTTTCCTGGATAATTTTCCGACCTTTGCGATCGGCATCGCGGCGGCGACCTCAGGACCCAACGATCAGACCCCGATGCCGCACTACACCGTCGCGGTACCGGCTGCGCTCGCCGCCCATATCCGCACCACCGCGATCACGCGCGGCTTCGATATCTCGCTGGTCCAGGATTTCGAGGTCGATCACGCCACCATGGTGCCGCTGCATTTCCTCACGCCGCACATGAAGATCCCCGTGGTGCCGATTTTCATCAACGGACTTGCACCGCCGCTGCCGGGCGCGCGACGCTGTTACGCACTCGGCGAGGCCGTGGGCGCGGCGATCAAGGCCTGGCCGCAGCCACTCCGCGTCGCCGTGATCGGCAGTGGCAGTTTTTCGCTCGAAATCGGCGGCCCCAGAATCCCGCTGGGCGAGCGCGCTGGCACGCCCGATCCGGAATGGACCGCGCACGTGCAGGACCTGATGCGTCAAGCCCGCATCGATAACCTGATCGAAGAGGCGACCACGGCGCGCATGCTGCAGGCCGGTAATATCGGCGGCGAACTGCTCAACTGGATCGCCATGCTCGGCGTCATTGGCGGACGCAAACCGCGTTCCATCGCCCCGCAGAACGACCACGGCCACGCCTTCGGCGTATGGCGATGGAACTGAGCGATGAGCGTCTATGCGATAAACAAGCTGTGCCGCGAGGCCCTGCACAATCCCGCGTTTCGCGACGCGCTCAAGCGCGACCCCTCTGCCGCCATTGCGCCACTTGACCTTACCGTGGATGAGCGCAGCGTACTGCTCGCTGGCGATGTCGCGCGGCTCTACGCGTGGGGGTGCCACCCCTTTCTGCTCGCCTATCTGACGCGCTGGGACCTGTTCGGCCTCACCGCGGCCGTCTACAGCGAGCGTATCCGCAAAGCGCAGGATGCGGGGCAATGATGATCACTTCACCACGTACGGTTTGACGATATCGGACAAATATTCGTCGGCCTTGTGCGGCCGCTGCAGTTCGCCGGCGGCATGCATCATGTCGGCGACGGCTTGCCACACTGCCGGATCGATCTCGTAGCTCCAACGATTGAGCGGCATGTCCCCAAGGAAGGCGATGTTGAGACCCGTATAGGCGGCGACATTCGTCTTCGCGCGCTCGACATCTGCATTCATATAATCAGTGGCGTCGCGTATGGATTTGGCGAAGCGCGTCACACCGTCGGCGTTGTTTTTGACAAAGTCGGCGCGGGCGTACCAAGCGCCGATCGGCTGCAGCGGCAGCAATTCGATATACTCCCACGACAGCACTTTCGCATAGCCGGCGGTGCGCATTTCCGTCGTCCACGGATCGAGCGAAATGGCGACATCGATCTGCTTCGATTTCAACGTGTCCGGGTGGCTGGAGAATGGGACTTCGAGGAACGTCACATTGGCTGGATCGACGCCGTGCTTCTTGAGCACGACCTGCGCGGCGACGTGCAGCTGGCTGTGCAGGTTGGAGAGCGCGAATTTCTTGCCGGCGAGGTCGGCGACGCTGTCGAGACCCGAATCCTTAAGCACAATGAACGCGCTACAATCCGGCGGATCCTTCTGGGCAGTCTCGTTCTGAGCGATCAGCACGAGATCGAAGCCGCGTTCGTTGGCGGTCATCGCCGTGCCGGGTATCGAAAGGATGATATCGACGTGTCCGCCGCGTTGTGCCGCGATCGCCTCGTTGCCGCTGCGGAATTGAACAAGCTCGACGTCGAGACCGTTGCGCTCGAATATCCCGGCTTGCTTCGCCACCCACACATTGGTCAACGCCGAAATCTTCAGCGTACCGACCCTGAGGGGCGTGAGCGGCTTGTCCTGCGCCCCTGCCGATCTGCCCCGAGCCAAGGTCAAAAATATTGCGCCTGCAGTTTTCAGCCAAGCCCGCCTGTCAACGCGCGATGACACCATTTGTATGCTCCTGCCGTTTCGGCGCCGGTCGACAACGCGCGCGCGATTAATCCTCCTGCGTCCGATAAGCTTCCATGATTTCCGATCCGGTCGCAAACCAGACCTTGCCGTGCGACGCGATGTAGCGGAGCGCGCGGTCGAGATAGCGGATGCGGTGGGGCACGCCGATCAAGAAAGGGTGCAGCGCGATCGCCATCACCCGCCCGCTCTTGCCACCCTCCTCGTAGAGCACGTCGAACGTCTCGCAAATTCGGCGATGGAAGTCATCGATGCCGATGCTCGGCATGTTGAACAATGGCATGTCGTTGAGCTCGATCGAATACGGCATCGAATAAAGCCCGTTGTTCATGCGATACGGCAAATCGTCGTTGACCCAGTCGCAGACATAGTCGACGCCATGGTCGCGCAGGAGGTCGAGCGTTTCCCAGGTCTCGGTCAGGCCGGGCCCAAGCCAACCGCGCATTTCTTGGCCCCACTGCTCGATGATTTGGCGCGTCTCGGCAATGACTGCGGCCTCTTTGTCTTTGGCGAGACCCGTGAGCAGGACCGAATTGGTGAGCCCATGACCCATCAATTCCCATTTGAGCTTGGTTGCTTCCTCCATGATGCGGGGATAGTAGCGCCCGACTTCGCCGTTAAGCGCCACCGTGCCGCGCACGCCGTGTTTCGCGAGTACATCCATGATCCGCCAGACGCCGACGCGATTGCCGTAGTCGCGGCGTGAATGATTGCGGATGTCGGGCGCCTGATTGCCAATCTCGATATGGAAATGTTCGATATTGGGAATGACCCATACCGCGACGTGCGCGCCGTTCGGCCAAATGACGCGCGGGCGATCGACGATCGCCTGATAGGGAAACAGCCGGAACGGCTCGGAATTTTCGGGCAAGCAAATCTCCTCTCGGCCGACTGAACTCAGGTTTCGACGCTGGTGCCGCGCCAGCGCAGGACATGCTGCTCGATCTTGAGGAAAGCGAAGTTGATCAAAAAGCCGAGCAGACCGAGCGTGAAGATCCCGGCAAACATTTCTGGAACTCGGAAGCTGCGCTGCATGTCGAGGATGATAGTAGCCGATGCCGCTGTTGCCGGCGATCATCTCCGCCACAACGACCACAATCAGCGCAATACCGAGACTGACACGCATCCCGGTGAGGATACTTGGCAGCGCCGCGGGAAACACGATCTGGCATAGCGTCTTGAAGCGCGAAACGCCGAAGGTGCGGCCGGTGTCGATCAGCACGGGGTCGACACCGCGCACACCGCCATAGGTGTTGAGCAGGATCGGAAACAGGCACGCCAAGAATACGACGAAGATCTTCATCTCGTTGCCGATGCCGAGGAACAGAATGGCGACCGGGATGTAGGCGGCAGCCGGGATCGGCCGGACGAATTCGGTGAGCGGCTCCAGCAGCCGATAGATGAGCGCGATGCTGCCCATAAGCAGACCCGAGCGGCACCGCAATGAGGGCCGCGACGACAAAGCCGGCGAACATGCGGCCGAGGCTCGGCGCAAGTGCGCGCAAGCAACTGGCCATTTTCAATGCCGACAATCCAGGACGAGACGATCGTGCTCACCCGCGGCACGGATACCGAGTCGACCAGGTTGTTGGCCGAGGCATACTCCCAGGCGGCAAGGATCAGCACGAACAGAGCAAAGCCAGGCCAGCGCTTCTTCATGGCCGCGGCTCCGCTGCCGGCGCCGCAGCGCTGCCTTTCTCCTGGAGGAAGATACTGGAAAACAGCCGCTGCCGAAGCGCGGCAAACCGTTCATCGTCGCGGGTTTTGATCTGATCGCGCGGATGCGGCAGATCAATCGCCAAATCCTCACGTATCGTCGCCGGCGCACGGCCCGAGCGACATGACGCGGCTCGACAGCAATACCGCCTCGTCGACGTCGTGGGTGACAAACAGGACCGTGACCGGCAGCGTTTCCCAGATTTTGAGTATCAATTCCTGAAGGATCGCCCGCGTCATGGCATCGACCGCGCTGAACGGCTCGTCCATCAACAGCACGTCCGGCTCGCCGATGAGGGCGCGCGCAATGCAAACCCGTTGCTGCATGCCCCCGGACAATTGGTATGGATGATAGTGTTCATAACCGTCGAGGCCGACCAGCCGGATGTATTCCAGGCATTTTTCGCGGCGCGCCACCGCGGATGGCGGTTTTTGGCGGCGTTAAGGCCGAACGCGACGTTCTGCATCACCGTGCGCCAGGGAAAGATCGACTTCGTGTATTGCTGGAAAACGTAGATCATACCCTTGGCGGGACCGCCGACCGGGCGGCCGTTGAATACGATCTGACCGCGGCTCGGCGCGTCGAGACCCGAGATAAGCTTGAGCAGCGTCGATTTCCCGCAACCGGACGGCCCGACGATCGAAAGGAAGCTGCGCTCCTCGATGCGCGCATGAAGCCCTTCGAAGACCGTCAGCGCGCGCCCATTGACCAAGAACACCTTGGCAACGTCTTTGAGTTCGATGATCGGTTGGCCCAAAGCCCGCTCCGCAGCGTTCAGATTGTCCGCGACGATAGTGTTCGACCGATGCTGGACGCAAGCTCCCCGGGCCGATCCAGGCCCGACTATCTATTCGCCGCACCATCACTATGATGCGCGCCTCCTACCAGATGACGAGCGTGCAACACACATGACGTTGATCCTGTCCAACGACGAAATCGAAAAGCTGCTCACGATGCCGGAATGCATCGATGTGATGGAAGAAGCCTATGTGGAGCTCGCGGAGGGTCGCGGCATTTCGCGCACGCGCTCGGATTGCTTCGCCCCGACCGTGCGCGACGATGCAATCTATAGCCTGAAATCCATGGACGGCGTTATTTCCAAATTCGGCGTCGGCGCCGTGCGGATCAATTCGGACATCATCACATGGCCGAAGAAGGGCAACAATGTTCGCCGCGAGAAAGTACCTGCGGCACCAGGCAACCGCTATGTCGGCTTGGTGTTGCTGTTCTCGACCGAGAATGGCGAACCGCTTGCGATATTACCGGACGGCGTGATGCAGCGCATGCGGGTCGGCGCCGCCAACGGACTCGGTGCCAAGTACCTGGCGCGCAAAAATGCGAAAACGGTCGGCATTCTCGGCTCCGGCTGGCAAGCCGGTGCCCAGCTCAGCGCGGCCTGCGCGGTTCGGCCGATCGAGATCAATCCGTTGCTTCAGTCCCAATGCACGGAATTGCGAAGCTTTCACCGCGCAAATGAGCGCGCATCTCGGCATCGCGGTCGACCGCCGCCGCAACGCCGGAGGAGACAATCGAGAACGCCGACATCGTCATGTGCGCGACCAACACCGTCGATCCCATCTTTTTCGAGCACTGGATCGAGCCGGGCATGCATCTGAGCTCCATCAAGCTGCCCGAGATCGACCCGAAAGCCGTCAGGCGCGCCGATCGCGTCGTTATTCACATCAACGAAGAACGGCCAATTCAGGCCATGACCAAAGAACTCAAGGTGCCAGAAATCGCCAATGGCCATGACGGAAAATCGAGCGGTATATCGATCTCAATAAATTGCCGACCTTACCGGACCTGATCGCGGGTCGTGCCACGGGCCGTACATCCGACCGCGAAGTCACTTGCTTCATCAATAATCTCGGGCTTGGATTTCAATTCGCCGCGGCCGGCGCGCTACTCTATCGCAAGGCGAAAGAGAACGGCGCCGGCCACGATCTGCCGACCGACTGGTTCACGGAAGACGTGCATCCCTAAGCAATGGACGACAACGACGGCTATGTCGGCTAGCCGGTTCCGCGTCTTGGCGGCCGGCTGGCTCGGCCAGCGTTCATGCGTCAGCGGCACGATCATGCGGACCGAAAGTCCGCTGCGGCTGAAAGAGCGGTGCACCTCGCCGTTCATCTGCCGCTCGATGACCAGCCCGATCAGGCGCGAGCCGAACCCGAGCCGCCTCGGCCGCCGCGCCGGCGGCCCATTCTTCTCGACCCAATCGAGCGTCAGACGTCGGGCCGCGCTCGCGTGCGGTCCACCGACCATCTCAGATCGAGTTGGCCTTTCGGGCGCGACAGGCTGCCGAACTTGACCGCATTGGCGGCAAGCTCGTGCAGGGCCGCGCTCAGACTGAAGATCGGGTCCGGCTCAAGATCCACGTTCGGACCGTCGAGCGACGTGCGATCGAGATAGGGCCCGAGCACGACGTACAAAAGCTCCTTGATCGGGATCGATTTCCAGCCGCCCTCGGTGATCAGCCGATGAGCATTCGCCAAGGCGAGCACGCGCGCCTGATATTTGATGGTGAGCTCGGCGATGTTTTTCGAATTCCGGGCGGTCTGCGAGTACAATGCGAGCAGCTGAGAAAACAGATTGCCCGGAGCGATGACGCATATCGCGGATCATCATCTCGTGGCGTTGCTCGAGCTGACGGCGTTGAATGGCGCCGGCGAGAAGAGTTGGCGACGGCGGCGAGGAATGCGGTATCCTGCGCTGCAAACTGGCGCTTCGTAGCGGTGCAGACGCCGAGGATGCCGTAGCGCGCCCGTCGTGACCGGCGATCGTCACGTTGATGCCGCTGACGCAGCCGTGGTCCCTCAGATATGGGTCGACCGCGAACCGCGTCTCGGTCGCGAAATCGGCGGTGACGACCGGCAGCAGCAGAATCCAACGTGTATCGGGCATAGGTGTTCGGCTCCGTCGAGGCCAGAATCGAGCCGATCAGGTCCTTCTTCCAGCCGAACCCGGCACGCAGCAGCAGCTGGATATCGCCCGGAAGCAGTTCGAGGATTTTGACGAATTCGACCGACAGCGTCACCGCGACCGTGCTGACGGTGTCGTTGAGCAGCCGCTCGAGATCGGGCTCGCCAGCGCACGCTCGCCGAGCTGCGCCAGCGCCTCCTGTTGCTTGACGCGGCTGCGAAGCTCGCTCTCGAGTTTCACCCGTTCGGTAATATCGTGGCAGAGCCGAACATACGCTGCGGCGCGCCATCTTTGACAGCCACTGTGCCCGCTGGATCTCGAGCCAGCATTCCCGCCTGCCTTCACGCGGGAGTGGCCGGTAGCGCGCGCGGTAAGCACCATGGGTGCGTCAGCGCCTCCTTAAGGGCGGCAGCGACACTGGCTCGATCGTCGCGATGGATGTCGTTTTCGAAGCTCGCATAAGTGCTGTCGAAGCTGCCGGCCGGCATGCCATGTATCGCTTCGAGATTGCTCGACCAGGTTAACGTGTTGGTGGCGATGTCCCAACACCAGATGCCGATCTGCGCCGGCTTCAAGCACGGCGCGGACTGTCGCAAAATTCGGAAAAAACTCTCTTGCGGTCTCTTCCGCTCGGCCGACCGTTTGTTTCGTTCGTTTTCGTTCGGTCGGGCGCAGTCCATACTCTTACACTTTCATCTTCCCTCGCACGGGTCATGGTCAGTTGCGTCAAGTCGTCTCCAAAAGCGAGCGGCCGAAGCCGCGGTCGAAAGTCACGGCTTCGGCCCTGAGGATACGATGCGCCGTTCTGACGCTAACTCGATGATCTGCGCGATTGGTTTCGCCGCATCTCAGGAATACCGCCTCAGTAAATGCCGGACACCTGAGGCGCTTTCGTTGGATGCCGTGCGCGGCTCCAATCGATCGCCCAGCGGTGCTGGCACCTGGATTTGTGCCGTCATGCCGCCCGTGCACCGGCCATTGGCCGACCTGCGGAGCTGACCTGCTGCGACTGCCGAGTGCTGGCGATGAGTCGTTTGGAAGCACCATCACCTTGGTGCCGACTCCGACGCGTTGATAAAGGTCCTCAACGTCCTCGTTGCGCAGCCGGATGCAGCCGCTCGACATGTGCTTACCGATCGAAGTCGGGTCGTTGGTGCCGTGGATGCGGTAATCGGTATTGCCGAGATACATGGCGCGCGCGCCCAACGGGTTGCCGGGGCCACCGCCGACCCAGCGCGGCAGATAGGGCTGCCGGGCGACCATTTCGGCCGGCGGAATCCAATCCGGCCATTCGGCCTTGCGGGAGATCGTCTCGACGCCTGACCACGTGAAGCCTTGGCGTCCCACGCCGATGCCGTAGCGCATCGCCGTACCGTTGCCGAGCGTCAGGTAAAGGAAAGTGTGCGCGGTATCGATGATGATGGTGCCGGCCGGCTCATTGGTCTGATAGGCGACGATCTGGCGGCGCAGCGGCGCGGGCAACTGGTCCGACGTCACATCGCCCGGCTGCTCAGTCTGCGGCGCGTATTGCGGATACGCCGGACCGAAACGATCAACCGGCATGTAGGAAAGCGACTGAGCGGAGGCGGGAATTGTTGAGATCGCGACGAGGCTGGCAAAAAGAACGACGCCGAAAAGGCGCCGTGACTGCTGGCTGGCTAACATGACGCTCTCCCGTGCTGAATTGCCGACTTCAACCTCACCAATTGTTGAGATGCCAGGAAAGTTCCGCGTGGTCCTTTCAAACAGAAACAATTTTTGTACCGACAGACGCAGCGACAGACACAGGGCGACCTTCACGTCCCCATCGCAAAGCTTCCGCTGAATAAGCTTCTGATAAGATCGCTTAAAATCAAAAGCCGGCGTTCGATCGTCGAGCGCCGGCTTTTGATATTTGATTTGATATCGCGTTCGTCGGACCGAGACCCGCTAAACCGGCTTCGGCGTGACCATACTCAGGTCATACAGCGGCGGTAAATATAGGCGAGCCGCGGTGAAGAAACCGGGCTAAAGGCAGCTTCGCACCCGACCGGAATTTGCGATCGTTGTACGATGCTCGGCGATTGCGGCTTGTTGGGTTGAACAGCAGCGCTGATGACCGGCGATTTCAGCGAAGCATGAGTTGCGACCGGCAACCGGTCGCCTTTGAGGCTGCGGTTCACCACGACTTCGGGTGTCTTGTTGGTCAATCCGGCGCCAGATGACGGGCCGGCCGTCAGCAAAGGAACGAGGCCGACGACGAGCATGGCGAGCCAGGCAAGGCCGATTGTGCTGGTGGCGCGAACATTCAGAAGGCTGTCCATCGGAACCTCTCCCTCAACTTCCGAAGCGGCGGAATAAACCTCGTCAGTCCCGCACGCGAAAACGCCCCAGCGATCACTCCTCGTGCCAACAACGAGAGAGATATGGCTTCGGTTCCGTATCGGGTCGGGTTTCACCGAGTTGTGATGGAAAGACCGAGGGATCTGTTCACGGGCGCGTGAGTGAGGATTGAACGTCACATGGGATTGCCGCTCACCCTGACGCGGAACCAATAGGGCGCTCGCGGCTTATCATGGCGACCGGCCATCCTTTCCCCCTCCCCCCGTGCTTGGTCGGTCATATTGGGCGCAGCCGATGCCGATCGGCTGCGCCCTAAATTTGTTTGGATCCCTGGCTTGATCTCCAATTCTTCGCGACGTTCCAAACGGAACCGTCAGAATCATCGCCGAAAAACAAGGGGGAAGGTGGCGGAAACACAAAGCAGAAATACCAAAATAAAAATGCCAAAACCGAAAATGCAATAGGGCGCGGGTTATGCCCCGCGCCCCAAAATATCGTTGGAATTATCGAATTATAGAGTCGGTTGCCGCTCGCGCTGACGGGCCTTGCGCCCGAAAAACAACGCTTGGCTGATAACGGCCGATACGACTGCAAGCTGGAATGGCTTAGCGATCAGAAACGCCGGTTCCGGACGCCGTCCCGTGAGGAAACGCTCAGGATAGGCGGTGATAAAGATCACCGGCACCTCAAGCGTCCCCAGGAGCTCGTTGACGGCGTCAAGGCCCGAACTGCCGTCGGCAAGCTGGATGTCCGCAAGGATAAGGCCGGGCTGCTTGTGCTTGGCAAGCGAAAGCGCCTCCGTATGGGTGCGTGCAATACCAATGACGTTGTGGCCGAGGCTTTCGACCAACGCCTCGATATCCATAGCGATGAAAGTCTCGTCCTCGATAATAAGAACATCCGTCGCAATCTCGGCGGCCAGTTCCCGGCCGGACTCTTCAACCAATCCGCGCAAGGTAGGCAAGTCACAATCCAGGACGTCTGCGGCGTCCTCCTCCGAAAAGCCTTCCAGAGCCACCAAAAGGAACGCTTGGCGGGGTCTTGGGGTGATCTGGGTGAGGTGCTGCTCCGGCGGCAGGGCCAGGTCGCCGGGTTCTACCGTGCCGTTGACCGCGACCGAGTTCCAAATCTTGGTGAACAGGCGATAAAGCGCCACCCGTGTATTGGCGGCACTTCCCATGATCTCCGGACTGGCAATAAGCGATTCCAGGGTCGCGGCCACATAGGCGTCGCCGGAAGACTGGTTTCCTGTCAGAGCCCGCGCGTATCGGCGCAGGAATGGCAGATGTTGAACAACAGCTTGCGAGGTCGACAATGAACCCTCCTTCCCCTTGCATAAAGTACAGACGGTAATGGCAAAAACGCTGCGATGCAAAAAAAGTTCCATAAAATAGTTCCGGAGCGCGGAACAACCCGACCGGCGAGACGTTAGCGGCGAGTGGTCGTTGGCCAGTAGGGTAGTCCGCCAAATGGGCGATCGGGGTAAGAACGAAGACATGAAACAGCGCAAGACGGTTGACTTCGAGTCAATGGCGCCGGACCCGGAAAAGAGCACGCAAGAAGCCATGGGCAAGCCAGTGACCCCACAAAAAAGCGATGTTCGCCTTGGGCGCGAGGTCCAGGCCAGAATCGGACAGCAACTCCGGGCCCTTTATGACGATGTCGTCAACGAGGGCGTGCCGCAACATATTACCGATCTCGTTCGCAAACTCAGCGAACGAGAGTGACCGTGAATATGGACGAAGGAACCGGACGCATGAAGTTGGACCCTGCGATACGCAACCAAGTGCTCGCCACTGTGCCGAGCCTGCGAGCGTTCGCCATTTCGCTGTGCGGCAATATCGACCGCGCCGACGATTTGGTGCAGGAGACCTTATTGCGCGCGCTCGCCCATATCGATTCCTTTGAGCCGGGCACCAATATGCCGGCGTGGCTTTTCACCATTCTGCGCAACTTGTTCCGCTCCGAGTATCGGAAACGCCGTCGAGAGGTGGAGGATGCCGATGGGCGCTATGCCGAAACCCTCAAATCGCATCCCGAGCAGACCGGCCGGGTTGAATTTGAGGAGTTCCGTGCAGCGCTGGCCAAATTGCCGTCAGACCAGCGTGAGGCGTTGATCTTGGTCGGCGCGTCGGGCTTCTCGTACGACGATGCCGCGGCGATCTGTGGCTGTGCGGTCGGTACCATCAAGAGCCGCGTGAACCGCGCGCGCACCAGACTCGCAGATTTGCTCGCGATCGACAGCGTTGACGACTTCGGGCCCGACCGGGCTACGCGCGCTGTGCTCGCCGGTGGCGGTCGAAACTAAGCAAGCAGTTTTCGAAAATTATTGTTGCGGCACAAGCCTTTCGCCGGCTCATCGCTGCAAGTCGCGGTTGCTAAGGCAATTGGCCACGATGAGTCAGGCCGCCGTCGATTGTGACGATGGTGCCGCTCGTGTAGGAGCAAAGATCGGACGCGAGGAACACCACGCTGGCGGCAATCTCGTCACATGACGCAGGCCGGCCGAACGGCATTTTCGCAAAGCTCTCTCGCCATCGATTTTCGTCACCGAGTTGCGCGGCGGCACGCTTACGGCCCAGCACCTCCACGCGGTCGGTCAAAACCGGACCCGGATTGACGCCGATGACCCGCACGCCGAACTCCGGGCTGGTGCCCCCGATGGCGCGCGTGAATGCCATCAACGAGGCATTGCCCGCCGCCCCGGCGATATAGCCGAAGTCGAGCTTCTCGCCGCCCGCGCCAATCACATTGATGATCACACCACTGCGACGCTCTTTCATTTTGCGCAGATAAAGCCGCGTCAGTCCGACATATCCGTAAACCTTGAGGTCCCAGCCGGCGCGCCAGGCCGGTTCTTCGACATCATCGATTGTCCCTCCCGGGATGGCGCCGGCATTGTTCACGAGAATATCGACGTCGGGAAATGTCTCGGCGACCCGTTCGCGCGCGGCCGCATCGGAGAGGTCTGCCGCAAGCGTACGCACTGTTATACCCGTCGTCCTGCCGAGAGCGGCCGCTTCCTGCTCCAGGGTCTCGGCTGATCGCGCTACCATGCAGAGGTTGACGCCTTCGCGCGCAAACCAATGCGCTACCGAAAGACCAATGCCCTTGGAACTGCCGGTGATGAGCGCCGTGCGGCCGGAAAGCTTCAAATCCATCTTGATCCCCTCGCCTTCGGGCACCGCCATGCCTACTTTCTCGGGTCTTGTCCATCGCGCTTAGCGCGGTGAGCCCTTGTCCGTTCTTGGTGATGGTTTAGAAAATTATCCAGCACTCGTCTCACAGGATCGGACCCCATGACCGCCAGCACAGATGCTAACCCTTCGCTTCCAGGCGGCAATACGGTGCGCGTGGACATTGTCGACCGTGTCGCCTGGGTCACGATGAACCGGCCGGAAAAACGCAACGCTATCAACCCCACGCTGTCGTTCGAGATGCTGGAGGTGTTCGACGCACTCGAGACCGATGAGCGCTGCGGCGCCCTCGTGCTTACGGGCGCCGGCGATGCGTACTCGGCCGGAATGGATTTGCGCGAGTATTTTCGCGCCACCGACAAGCTCAATTACGACGAGCGGCTGAAGGTCATGCGCAAGAGCGCGATGGCGCAGTGGAAGCGACTGCAGTTTTACGGCAAGCCCACGATCGCCATGGTGAACGGCTGGTGCTTCGGCGGCGCCTTCAACTCGATGATCGCCTGCGATCTCGCCATTGCGGCGGAGGATGCGACGTTCGGCCTCTCGGAAATCAATTGGGGCATCATTCCCGCGGGCGGCGTGACCAAGGCGGTGGCTTCCGTCATCGGCCAGCGCGACACCATGTATTACATCATGACAGGCGAAACCTTCGACGGCCGCAAGGCCGCCACCATGGGTCTGGTCAACCAGGCGGTCCCGCGCGCGGATTTGCGCGAGCGAACCCGCAAGCTTGCCGCCACCCTCATCGAAAAGAATCCGATGGCGCTGCGGATCGCCAAACATGCCACACGGCGTGTGCGCGATATGTCCTGGGAAGACGCCGAGGATTATTTGTTCGCCAAGCTCGATCAATTGCGCTTCCTCGACCCGGAAAAGGGCCGTGAAAAGGGCATGAACCAGTTCCTCGACGATAAATCCTATCGGCCGGGCCTTGCTGCTTATCGCCGCGAGCCCTGAACGCATAGCGTGGCCGCGATGAAAAACGCCGGCGACCTGGAGCGGCTGTTGCGGCCGCGCTCCGTTGCCATTGTCGGCATTTCGGCCTCTCCCGCAAGCGGCGGGGGAAATGGCGGAAGTTCGCTGGGCGTGACCGTGCTCGACAACCTCACCCGCATCGGCTTTGGCGGCGATATCCATCTGGTCAGCCGCAGCAATCGCGAGATCGCTGGGCGTCGTTGTTTCGGCAGCATCGATGAGCTGCCCGAGTTGATCGATGTCGCCGTGCTCGCAGTACCGCGGCAGGCCGTGCTCGACGCCGTCAAGGCCTGCGTGCGCCGACAATTCGGCGCCGCGCTCGTGTTTGCCTCCGGCTTCGCCGAGATGGACGAGGCAGGACGCGGCGAGCAGGCCGCAATGGCCAAGATCGCCGGCGACGGCGGGCTGGCGCTATGCGGTCCCAATTGCATCGGCTTCGTCAACATCCCAGACAAAGTCGCGCTGACATTCGAGCCGCTCACGACACCCCCTCCCTGGAAGCCACTCGGCCATGCCGTCGGCATTGTCACTCAAAGTGGCGCGATGTGCTCGACGCTGCGTCTCGCTCTGCTGGCGAAAGAATTGAATCTCTCCTGCGTTGTCTCGACCGGCAATGAGGCGCACCTGACGACCGAAGATTTTCTGGCGTTCCTGATCGACGACGATGCAACGCACGTCATCGTCCTGTTTATGGAGCAGGTGCGCGATCCTCGCCGCTTCCTCGAACTCGCCGCGCGCGCAAAGGCATGCAAAAAACCGATCGTCCTCATGCACCCCGGCCGTAGCGCTCGCGCCCAAGCGTCGGCGCGCAGCCACACCGGGTCGATGGTGGGGAACCATGCGGTCATGACCGCACTGGTCGCGCGCGAGGCGGTCATTTTGGTGGAGACATTGGAGGAGTTGATCGACGTCGCCGAGATATTGGCGCGCTTTCCGAAGCCGCCGGCCAAAGGGGCCGCGGTCATGACCAATTCCGGCGCCTTCAAGGGCTACGCGCTGGACTTGGCGGAAGCGATCGGGCTCGACCTGCCGGTGCTCTCCCCGATGAATGCCGAGACCATCAAGGCCGTGCTGCCGGCATTTGCGGCGATCGAAAATCCAGTCGACGTGACTGCCCAAAGCATTCGCGACCCCACGATCCTTGGCAGAACCGCTGCGCAACTCCTCGCCGATCCAGCGATGGGCAGCCTCGTTGTTTCGGTTGTCGCGGGGGCGCCGCGTTTCGCGATCGATAAGGCAAACGCGATCGTCGCGGGCATCGGCAATCTGGAAAAACCCAAAAAGCCGATCGCGGTCGCAACCATGGGCGACGAAACGCCGCTGCCGGCTGAGTTTGCCGCCACCTTGCGAGCGCGAGGCTTGGCTTATTTTCGCTCCCCGAACCGCGCACTCCGCGCGATGGCGCGGGCCACGTGGTATGGCAATGCGGTGAAGACGGCGCATCCTCGCGCCACTCCGATGGCGCTGCCGCCCTACTCGCTGCCGCCGGCCGGCGCAGTCGCCGAATACCAAGCCAAGGCGTTCCTCATGGCGCTTGGCATTGCGGTTCCGGCCGGGGCGCTGGCGCACGATCCCCAGGGCGCCCACGAGATTGCACGGCGCATCGATTTTCCGGTTGCGCTCAAGGCCCAGTCGGCGGCACTCGCGCACAAAAGCGACGCCGGCGGCGTTATCCTCGACATTGCCGACGAAGCCGTGCTGCCGCGCGCCTGGGACACACTCCAGGCCAATATCCGCAATGCGCAACCAGGCCTCGTCCTCGACGGCGTGCTGGTCGAAGCGATGGCGCCGCCCGGGTTGGAGATGGTTATCGGCGCGCGTCGCGAAGGAGCATGGGGTGCAATTCTCACGATCGGCCTCGGCGGCATCTGGATCGAGATGCTGCGCGACGTGCGGATCCTGCCCGCCGACGTCGATCGCAACGACATCATCGAGGAGCTTCACAAGCTCAGGGGCGCAGCACTACTGGGCGGTCAGCGCGGGACAACGACCGCCGATCTCGATGCCATCGCCGACTGCGCGTTGCGTCTCGGCGCACTCCTGAGGGCCGATCCGCGCATCGTCGAGATCGAGATCAATCCGTTGCGCGTCTATGCCAAAGGAGCGTTTGCGCTCGATGTGATGATGCAGGTCGCATAGATTTTAATTGCTGATGGCAAAGACCGCCAACCCAATGAATAAAATTGTTCGCAATACCGCGGCGTTTCTTAAACGTTGTTGCTCAATCGATTGTCGCCGAGCGACTGGATTTAACCAGGCTGCATGAACAACCGGGCTATCGCATCCCTGAATAAAAAACCGAGAGAGCGTGTGAGCGCCGCGCTCGGCATTCAGGGACGTCAAAATGTTTGTTTGCGTTGCGGCGTGCGCCGTGGCCGCATCTCTTTTTGTCTTGCCGGCGCCTGCCAACGGCGAGACCGTTACTTCGGTCGGCGTCGACATGCCGTTTGTCTCTGATGTGATCGCGACGTCACAGTACCAGATCCGGCAACCGCAGGCCCTGATGTCAAATCAAGAGCCGTCCCAAGCCCTGGCCCGTAACGACACTTCAACGCCGTCGAAGGTAGCGGCACTTGACCCGGCGAGCTCGTTTATCAGCCGCCCGGTCACGCCGGGGCCTGCCATACAGGCACCGTCCTTGGCAGAACCTTTTGGCCTTGACGCCGTGCCGGTGGTTACCGGAGACCTAACCGCGAAGTGGAGCGGCGTCGAGGCCGATATCCGTGCCGAGAGCGAAATCTTGGCGCGCTGCCGCGTCAGCGCCGAGCGCTGTCCGTCGGTGGCGAAAACCTTCCTGGCCATCATCGCAGAAGGGCGCGCGCGGAATGGCCGCACCCGCATCGGCGTGATCAATCGCGCCATCAACATGGCGGTCCGTCCGATGAGCGATCTGGAGCAATGGGGCGTGCCCGATCGTTGGAGCGCGCCGCTTGATACACTGACGACCGGCTTGGGCGACTGCGAGGATTACGCGATCGCCAAATACGTCGCGTTGAAGGAAGCCGGCGTTGCCGACGATGATCTCAGGCTTGTCATCGTCCGCAATCTGACCGCCGGCGAGGATCACGCGGTTGCCGCCGTCCGTCTCGACGGCAACTGGATCATGCTCGACAATCGTTGGCTGACGCTCGTCGAGGACACCAAGATGCGCCGTGTCGTTCCACTGTTCGTGCTCGACAATGCCGGGGTCAAGCAATTTGCATTCGCAGCCGAGCCCCCTACCGCAGCGGCGCCTGCCTCGTTTTGACTTCCCTTGGCGCTGGCGCGCGCAATGTGAATTATTTCGTCTCAGCTTCGTATACGCCATCCCAATCCGGAGCCAATGGATCGACGCGGTGCTTGTCGATGCGTTCGTGATACATGTCATAGAGACCCGAAACATCGAATCCGTTAGCGATGGCGCGACAGCGTTGGATTAACGCCAATGCCTCATCCCATTGCTGCTTGCGATAGGACGCGAGCATGCGGGCGTTGAGCTCGCGCAATTCCTGATAGCGCGGATCCTGATCAAGCGCGGCGCGACCGAGCACCGTAAAGACGGCTTCGGGCTGTTTCTTGCCTTTGACCTGGATTAGGTCGATCTCCATAGTGGCGAACTTCTGCTTGGCCATTTCCGCCGTGCGCGAACCGATCACGATCGGCAGGCGATAGTCCTTGGTCCGAGCCTCAAGACGTGAGGCGACATTGACCGTGTCGCCCAGCACCGAGTAATTGAAGCGGAAGTCGGAGCCCATATTGCCGACAACGCATGGACCGGTATTGAGCCCGATGCCGATGCGCAGCGGCATATAGATGCCCCCGCTCGCCTCGGCCTCCCGCTTGATTTCGACGTTGAGAGCCGCGGCGCGCGCCAGCATTTCGAGCGCCGCATCGCAAGCATTTGCTTCCTGCTCATTATCGTCGACCGGGGCATTCCAGAACGCCATGATTGCATCGCCGATGTATTTGTCGATCGTGCCTTTGCGGTCGATGATGGCGTTGGTCAGCGGCGTAAGGAAACGATTCATCAGGTGGGTGAGACCCTGCGGATCGTCCTTGTAGTGTTCCGAGATGCTCGTGAAACCGCGCACGTCACTGAAAAGAATGGTCATGCGACGTTCCTCACCGCCCAGCACAAGCTTTTCCGGAGAGCGTGCGAGTTGCTCGACCATGTGCGGCGAGAGATAAAAGCCGAACGCAGATCGGATCTGCTGCCGCTGCCGTTGCTCGCGCGCGTAATTCACGAAAGTCAGCACGAGATAGATGAGCCAGCTCGACATCAGCGGATAGGTGAAGTCGATGAGCAAGCCGTACTCGACGAAAAAGTACCACGACAAAGCGATAAGACCGGCGATCAGCACGACCCCGAGCGCAATCACGGTGAACACCGAAAGCATCGGCGCCGCAACGATGATGGCGAGGCCGAGCAACACCGCGAGAATGAGCTCGGCGCCTATGGCATAGCCAGGATGGCTCAGCAGCGACTTGGTCAGCACGCTTTCGAGGATCTGAGCATGAACCTCGACGCCCGGCATAGCCGCCTGAACCGGCGTCGTCTTGATGTCGAGCAGACCGATCGCCGATGTGCCGATGAGCACGAGCTTGCCGCGCAGGCGGTCCAATGGCAGGTGTCCTTGCAGCACATCTTTTGCCGACACGAAACGGGCGGGGTTGTGCTTATTGAAATGAACCCAGAACCGGCCATTACGGTCGGTAGGCACTTCCAGTCCGGGCACTGCAACCGATCGCACGCCGGCGTCGTCCGATCGCACCAAAATTGCGCCGGCGTGGACGACAACGCGCAGCATCTCCATCGACAGTGAGGGCACCATCGCGCCCTGCGCCGCCATGACGACCGGCACGCGGCGGATGATGCCGTCAGTCTCGGGATTGATCGAGAATAGTCCCCTGCCGGCTGCCGCCTGCTCGATCGGCAAAACGTTGCGCAACAACCCGGCGAACGTCACCAAGAAAGGACGCGGATCGGGTCCGCGAAAGGCAAAGCCCGTCTGCGGCGCCTGGTCGGCCTCGGACTGCGGCTCGGGGCTCGGCGAGCCGGCTTGGCCGACAATGACGCGCGAACGCTTGATCGCGTCGGCAAAAACATCATCGTTGCTCGGCAGACTGTCGAGTTTTTCCTTGGTCGCCGCGTCAATCCCGCGAAAGCTTGCCGCGGCGACGCTCGGCGACATGCGATCGGGTTCGGCGAAGACGATATCGAAACCGATTGCGACGGCGCCGAGCTGGGTGATGCGGGTGACAAGATCGGCCACCAACGTGCGCGGCCACGGCCATTGTCCCAGCGCCTTGAGACTGGCTTCGTCGATATCGACGATGGTGACCGGAAAAATGTTTTGCTGGCGCGGACGCAGCACCTGAAACAGATCAAATGTCCGCAACCGCAATTCTTCGAGCGGCCGGGGGTCGAGCAAACGCAGCGGCACCAGCGCAAACAGCAGCACCGTGCACACGGCTCGCGCCAAGCCGAACCGTCGCGCCCAGCGAGCGATTCTCCTCATGGCCAATCTTATCCTCTCCTGAATAGCGAAGCGAAGCGGGGAGGATTTTTTATTTCTCGCGGAAAGAGCGCATCAGCTGATCATGCAGCGGCTTCACCAGGTAGGAGATCAACGTGCGTTCACCCGTCTGAATGAACGCCTCGGCCGGCATGCCCGGTGTCAGCTTGAGGTCGCCGAGACGCGCGATTTCGTCAGCGGTCATGGCGATGCGGACCAGATAGTAGGTCTGGCCGGTGCGCTGGTCGGTCGAGGTATCCGCCGCGATACGGACGACGGTGCCGTCGAGCTCAGGCGTGGTGCGCATATTGAACGCCGGGAAGCGCAGCACGACCGGTTGATGGAACTTGACCTGTTCAATGTCCTTGGGATCGACCTTGACCTCGACCATCAGGTTGTCGGACTCGGGGACAATAAGCATGATCGGGTCGCCCGCCGTGATCACGCCGCCGACGGTATTCGCCGTGGACTGGAAAACGATGCCATCCTGCGGCGCACGAATGTCGGTGCGCTTAAGCTGGTCCTCCGCCGTCACCTTGCGCTCGACGTATTCGCCGATCTTGCTATCGGTCTCGCGCAGCTCCTTGGCGACGTCGCTGCTCAAATCCTGGTCAACCTGGAGAATTTGCAACTGGGTTTCGGAGATCTTGCCCTTGGCCTCGGCGACCGCCGCAACGAGCTGACCGCGCTCGCCTTCAATTTTCGCTGCGTCGCGTTCGAGCGATGTCAAGCGATTGAGCTGGACCAGGTTCCTCGCCCAAAGGTCGCGCACACCCACCAGTTCCTGCTCGATAAGCGCTGTTTCCTTGGTCTTGGCGTCCTGTTGCGCGGTCAGCCCCGTGATCTGTTCCTGCAATTGCTTGATGCGCTGCTGGAGTTGGCTCTTTTGGCCGACCCGCGCCGCGCGCCGCAGATCGAACAGCTTGCGCTCGCTCGACATGGCGTCCTGGACGTCTGGATCGTTGTGATGATCAGAAAGCTCCTTCGGCACGGCGACAACATCAACGCCGTCGCGCTCGGCGGCAAGCCGCGCCTTGCGCGCATAGAGCTCAGTGAGACCCTTGGTGACGATGGCGAGATTAGCCCGTGTTACGGTCTCGTCGAGCCGGATCAGGATTTCGCCGGCTTTGACCCGGTCGCCGTCGCGCGCACGCACCTCACCGACGACGCCGCCGGTCGGGTGCTGCACCTTCTTTACGTTTGAATCGACGACAATGGAGCCCTGCGCAATGAGTGCACCGGAGATTTCGGCAGTCGAGGCCCAGCCGCCGAGACCGCCCGCCAACAGCACGACGACAGCCGTGCCGGCGATGATATGCCGGCGGATCGACGCGCGGGCATTTTGCGGCGTCACGGCATTCATCTTGGTCCTCCCTGGTCCGGCACCACTTTCAGAGCCCGCTGCGGCGCGGTGGGCGGGGCCACGCGCGTGAGGACTTCCTCTTTCGGTCCGAACTGCTGCTGGCGGCCTTTGGCCATGACCAGAATATAGTCGACGCCGGCGATGGCGCTCGGCCGATGCGCGACCACGACCACGATACCGCCGCGGGCGCGGATGCCAAGAATGGCCTGCGTCAGCGCTTCGTCACCCTCCGCATCGAGATTGGAATTGGGTTCATCGAGCACGACCAGGAATGGATCGCGATAGAGCGCGCGGGCCAGAGCGACACGCTGTGCCTGACCCGCCGACAGCGCATTGCCATGCTCACCGACACTCGTCTCATAGCCGTCGGGAAGGTTGATGATGAGGTCGTGGACGCCGGCGGCCTGCGCTGCGGCGACGACAGCAGCCGCATCAGGCGGCTCTTCGAACCGCGCGATGTTCTGCGCCACTGTGCCGGCGAACAATTCGACATCCTGCGGCACGTAACCGATATAACCGCCGAGGACTTCCGGCGACCACTGGTCGAGGGTGGCGCCATCGAGGCGAACAGCCCCCCGCATCGGCAACCAGACACCCACCAGCAGACGCGCGAGCGATGATTTTCCAGACGCCGTCGGCCCGATGATGCCCATGGCCTTGCCGGACGCGAGCGAGAAGTTGACGTCCTGGCAAACCAGCTTCTGCGTACCGGGCGGCGCCGCGGCTGCGTTCTGCACGACGAGCGTCCGCGCCGGCGGCTTCAACGGCATCGGATCGATGAGCGGCGGCAGGTGCGCCAGCAACTTCGACAGCCGCTGCCAGCTTTGCCTGGCGCTGACAAAGCCGCGCCAATTGGCAATGGCAAGATCGACCGGTGCCAAGGCGCGACCGCCCAAGATGGAGCCGGCGATTATGATGCCCGGAGTGGATTGTTGATTGATGACGAGCCAGGCCCCCACCGCCAGGATGGCGGATTGCAACAGCAGGCGCAGAACCTTCGATATAGCGCCAAGACCGCCGGCGACGTCACTCGCGCCGCCGCTGCTCATGATGTAATTGCGATTGAGCTCGCTCCAGCGCCGCGAGATACGGCCGACCATGCCCATCGCCGTAATCGCCTCGGCATTGCGGCGGCTCGATTCCAGAAGCGCGTTGCGCGCCACAGCAAATTGCGTGGCCCTGCGGGTCGGTCGCCGCGTCTTGATCTCCGTGATGATCGTTAGCGCCACCAGGACGATCGCGCCGAATAGCGCCGTGAGGCCGATATAGGTGTGAAACAGAAAACAAATGGCGAGATAGACCGGCATCCAAGGCAAATCCATCATAGCCACCGGGCCGATCCCGGACAGAAACGCGCGGATGGTATCGAGGTCGCGGATTGGTTGCGCGCCGTCGCCCTTGCTGCCGACCTTGAGTGGCAGCCGAACGATGGCATTATAAACTCGAAGACTGAGCGCTTCGTCGAGGCTCGTGCCGACACGCACGAGAATACGGCTGCGGATCGTGTCGATCATGCCCTGCGCCGCATAGAGGCCGGCGACAAGAATCAAGAGCGCAACCAGGGTTGGAATACTGCGGCTCGGCAGCACCCGATCGTAAACTTCGAGCATGAACAAAGCGCCGGTGAGCATCAGCAGATTGCTCATGCCGCTGAACAGCGCGATGGCGATGAAGGCCCTACGGCACGCGCCAAGGGCATCGCCGAGCTCAGAACTCGCGGTCTGCTGCCGCAGCGGGCCGAGGGGCTGGCTCATCAAGGGTGCGTACCACCGTAGCGGGCCGGATGCCATGTCCGCGCTTGCAAATGACCAACGGCGGACATTAGGCGTGAAAATATCGAAAACCCCGGCCGGGATCACCCGGACAACTATACCTTTAGTCGCCACGCCAATGAAGCGGGTTCACGACTCTGGTTAACCGGGGCGGCGCCCGCCACCCGCGTCTTCGCCTCGATAATCAACGGATAACATTCCTAAATAAGTCACGGCGGACGATCTAAATCCGCGAACAAACGACATACGGAATTACCGCTCGACGAAAATGGCGCGGATCGGCGTGCCGAAACCTGTACTAACAGGCCGGCGCCGATCCGCGTCGTGACGTTGATTCAGTAAGCGAAAGCTAGGAACGAGAATCGAGCGAGAGTCCAATGCTGAACGCTTTTTGCCGCGTCGCGCCTTCGGACCGCTTCAATTTCTTGGCTATTCTGCCCGCCGGTGTTTTCTTACGCGCCATTGTTTTGAGCTCACGGACCTCACCCGAAGTCCACGCGCGCCGCTTCTTCGACCTCTTCGCCATAAAACCTCCCTTTCAACTAAAGGCAGCTTGTATCCCTGATGGGAACGAAAGAAAAGACAACAGATGGGATGGAGATGATTGCTGTTGCAGTTGAACCTTCTTCACCGCCTCTGAACCACTGCAACTCTGAACCACTGCAACTCTGAACCACTGCAACTCTGAACCACTGCAACTCTGAACCATTACAGTTTCTGAACCACCGTTACAGCTTGGGCCACAGATATCGCGGCGAATACGGCTAGGCAAGTTAACAAACGGTATTTGTTGTTTCTTCTTAGCGTGCTGTGCGCCGGGACGCAAATGCAGTTTTCCACGTTCTTTTGGTGTCCAACGTTCAATAAATCAAGTGCACGATCATAATACCCGGTCGCAGACCGGGCGTGTTTCCTTGAAAGTGTCTCTCGTCGATCAAGCTGACGCAGCAACCTGCACGAGAGGTCTGTGGGCGGTCGGCGCGGCAAAATCCGACATCATTCAGACCTATTGTTTGGGACAATCGCTCCTACAATAAATTGCATCGAAGTGTCGATTCGGGGGCCACAATGAACACTTTGAGACGTGTATCACTCTTATGCGTTGCCGTGATGGTCGCATTACTGCTCGGCCAGAGCGCCGGCTATTCCGCGCAGACGAGGTTTGCGTTGGTGATCGGCAACGACGAATACAAGGGTGCTAAGCTTGCGACGCCCGCCAATGATGCGGGGCTTGTCGCCGATGCGCTTCAGGCAGCGGGCTTCACGGTTACGGGGGCGCGAAACCTTGACCAGGCTACGCTGCGGGAATCATTTCGCGAATTTCTCGGCCAGGTTTCGGCCGCAGGTCCTGATACGGTCGCTCTTGTCTATCTCGCCGGATTTGGGTTGCAGTTCGAGGGTGAGAACTATTTTGTACCGGTCGATGCCGATATTCAACGCGACGTCGACATTCCGCTCCAGGCTATAAGAATCTCGGATCTCACACAGCCGCTGGCAGCGCTCCCGGGGCCCGCCAAGATCGTCATTCTCGACGCGTCACGACAGCATCCGTTTGCGCGCGGCGGCCAGCCCTTGGCGAGTGGACTTGCGCTCGTCGATCCCGCCCCGTCGATGGCAATCGCCTTCAGTGCGGCACCTGGCACGGTCGGTCCCGACGAGCCGGGTCCCTACGGTGCCTTTGCAACATCGTTCACCGAAATGATCGCGGCCGGCGGGCTCACGCTCGACGATATCTTTGCGCGGCTGCGACTGCGCGTCAGCGATCTCACCAAGGGCGCCGAAGTGCCGTGGTACGCTTCACAGATCAATGGCCCCTTCTTCATGACCGAGCGGTCGGCAGAGGCACCGCCGCCGCCGAACGTGGTGCCGCTCGCCGACGTGCGCGACAAGCCAATGCGTGATTTTCGCGGTGTCGACGATGCCTATGAGGCAGCGCTGGAGCGCGACACGATCGATGGCTACGAGCAATTCCTCGCGGTTTATCCCAATAGTCCGTTTTCGCATCGCGTCGCCGCGATGCTGGCGGTTCGCCGAGAAGAAATCATCTGGCGCCGCTGCGCGCGCGATGGGACGCCGCCGGCTTACTGGTCGTATTTGCGCCGGTACCCGCGTGGCCCGCATGTCGGCGACGCGCGCCGGGCGCTGGCGAGACTTGCTGCTGCGTTCGAGCCGCCGGCTTCGTTCGCCTATATCGATTTCGGGGTGCCGCCGCCGCCGCCGGATGAGCTGGTCTTTGTCGACCGACCGGTGTTGATCTTCGAAGGGCCCGGCTATGCGCCGCCGCCACCGCCGCCGTTGTTTTTCCTGCCGCCACGGCCCCGGGAATTCGCTGTGCTGCCGCCGCCGCCACCGCCGCGGGAGCGGTTCTTTCTGCCGATCCCCGCAGCGGTTGCGGTTCCCGCGTTCGTGAGACCGCCGGCGACTGTGGCGGTGCGGCCTCCGCCACCCGGAGCCAGCGGACCGAATGGCCGGCCAGCCATTTCGGTGTCACTGCCGTCTGCGGTGCACCCGGAAGGCAGGCCCGGCGGATCAGGTCCCGTGGGCCGACCCGGACCTGGCGGCCCCGCGGGCGCGCCACTGCCTCATGCCGGCCCGCCCGGAACACCGCCACCGCCACCGACAGCATTTGTGAAACCGCCGGAGCCGCCGGCGCACGCGCCCCGCCCGGCGCCGACTTCGATCAGGCCCGGACTACCGCCGCCGCACCCGCCAGGTCCGGAGGCGCCGGCCTCGATCAAGCCGCCACCGCCACCGCCGCATCCGCCAGCCCCGGCGCCGGCCTCGATCAAGCCGCCGCCGCCACCGCCGCATCCACCAGCCCCGGCGCCGGCCTCGATCAAGCCGCCGTCGCCACCGCCGCATCCGCCAGCCCCGGCGCCGGCCTCGATCAAGCCGCCGCCGCCACCGCCGCATCCACCAACCCCGGCGCCGGCCTCGATCAAGCCGCCGCCGCCACCGCCGCATCCACCAACCCCGGCGCCGGCCTCGATCAAGCCGCCGCCGCCACCGCCGCATCCACCAGCCCCGGCACCCGCAGCAGCGAGGCCTGGGCCGCCACCTCCAGCCAGGCCGGCATGCCCGCCAGGCAAGAGGCCCGCCGAGGAGAATGGGCATCCGGTCTGCAAATAAGCCAGCAGACTGCGCAATCATAACCTCCGCGCTGCGCGGGCCGGCCGACGCCAAGGCGTCCGCCGGCCCGTCCTCTATCCTGCATCGTCAGAAGGACAGCGACGCCAGCATCATCTCCGGCACTAACGATTGGGAAAGGTCCGCTGCTTATTTTGATCGCCTGCCCCTGAAGGAACCTGTCGATGCAGACCATTGTCCTAAGCTGCCTGTTCGGCGCCGTGTGCGCGATGGTTGCGTGCGTTGCCGGCTCCGCCTCCGCGATGCACGACCAGATGATGCGACGCGGCGGCAGCCTCTCCCGGCCGGAGGAGCGCTGAGCGCGGCACGCGTTGGCATGCGCATTGGCTTCTTTTTGTTCCTCGGGTTCATTCTGCTGCTCGCCGTTGAAAATCACGCCGGGGCGCAAACACCCGCATTGTCTTGCCACGGTACGCAGCGGCCTAAGGAGGTCGCCGAGCTGATGTTCGGCCGCGACATCGGCAACCGCGTCGGCGTGAGCGAAGCGGCCTGGGCGCGGTTTACGGCGCGCGAAATAACATCACGCTTTCCCGACGGCCTCACCATCACCGACACCACCGGACAGTGGCGCGACCGCGACAACGGCTCGATCAGGCGCGAGCCGTCAAAGCGTGTTGAGATCGTTCTCCCTGGCAACGCCGACGACGAAGCGCGGCTCGATGCCGTAGCGGCAGCTTACAAGCGAAAATTCCACCAGCAGGCGGTCGGCATCCTCGTGCGGCCGGCCTGCGTTTCGTTTTAGTTCTTCATCGGGCTTTGCCGGACCTGCAGCGCATGAAACTTTGCTAGTCTGGGTACGCGTCGTTGGCACCGAGGTCGGTATTCTCTTGAGATGCGCAATCTGCTGCGCACGCGCAAGCAACTGGTTGGCGAGCAATCGAGCCACGTGCGGCGGGTGCAAAGGACTTCGCCAACATCAAATTGGACTCCGTGCTCACCGATTTGATGGGCAAGAGCGGCTGCGCCATCGTCACAGGAGGAGTTCCACGAGGCGCCGCGCGGCGCTTCATTGCCAGGCCAGGTCCAATGCTGACGAGAGACGTATTGCATCCTGCGACATTGTTGCTGTCGCGGCGGACGAGCCAAGGGCTGCGGCCCGTGCTAGTGAACCGCGTGGCGCCAAGCTTGGTGTGGCGCGCCAGCCGGTGCTTTTTTTGGCCACCGGCCACACGACAAGGGCATTGCTCAAGCGCCCCCCAAATAGAGGAGAAACGTTCATGTCCGGGAAAAACCCGTGTGACCGCAAACTGCAGGCGCGTGCCGGCGAGAAGTCACTGTCCCGTCGCACCGTGATCAAGGCTGGCCTCGGCATTGGCGCGACCGGACTATTGCTGCCGAACGGCACGCTACCGGCGATGGCGCAGCAGAAGACGCTCGGCACGTTCCCGGCCGGCACCACCGGCAGCAGCGTCTTTGTCGGTGCCGTCTGCCCGCTCACCGGACCTTACTCGGCTTCGGGCAAGGACATGCAGCGCGGCTTTGAGCTCGCGGTCGAGCATCTCAACAATGGCAGCCCGGTCACCGAGGCGATGCCCTCGTTGAAGGGCAAGAAGGGCGTCCTCGGCAAGAAGATCGAATTTCAGGTGGCGGATTCGGAAACCAAGCCGGATACGGCTGTCCAGGCCATGACCCGTTTCATCCGCGACAACAAAGCCATCATGTGCACGGGCGGTGTCGCCAGCTCCGAGTCGATCGCGATGATGAAGCTCGGCCAGCGCGAGCATGTCGTCTTCATGGTCGGCAATTCCGGCTCCAATGACACCACCGGCAAGGACTGCCAGCGCTATGGCTTCCGCGCCCAGCCGTCGGCCTACATGGCGGCAAAGGCGCTGGCGCCGGTGCTGGCCAAGCAGCTCGGCTCAAAGCTCAAGGCCGCCTATCTGGTACCCGATTACACCTACGGCACCAGCGTCTACAATTCGATGAAGGAATTCACCGAGAAGCAAGGCTGGACCACGGTCAACGAGCAGCTGGCGCCGCTCGGCACCACCGACTTCAGCTCGTATCTGCTTAACATCGCCAACAGCGGCGCTGACGTCTTCGTCAACGTCGCGTTCGGCGCCGACGCCACCGCTTCCACCAAACAGGCTGACGGCTTTGGCATCCTGTCGAAGATGAAATACGTGGTGCCGAACATTTCTCAGTTCCAGGCCAAGGAGATCACGCCCCAGGTGATGGGTGGGGCCTATGGCACCCAGGCGTTCTGGTGGACCGAGGAGGACACCTATCCGCTAGCCAAGTTCTTCGTCGACGAGTTCCAGAAGAAAAACAACTACAAGCCCGATTGGGGCGCCAGCGAGATCTACGTCCAGCTCATGGTGTGGGCGGATGCGGTGACGCGCGCCGGCTCGTTCTATCCAATCGATGTCATCAAGGCGCTGGAGAGCGGGCAGAAGGTGCCGTCGATCTATGGGGACGTCTATTATCGTGCCGGTGACCACCAGCTGGTGCGACCGGTACCGGTGATGGTCGGCAAAAAGCCGAGCGAAATGAAAAGCCCGGATGATTATTTCCGGATCGTCGATCTGGTGCCCGGCGAGCAGGTGCTGCCGCCGCTCGACCAGACCGGCTGCAAGATGCCGGACATCAACACCTGAAGCTTTAGCCTCCCCGCGCAGGGGCAGCCGCCAAAGGCGGCGGGTGAGGCAGGGCTCAGCCTTTGACGGCTCCGCCCTCCGCCCGGCTCGCTGCGCTCGCCGCACCCTCCCCCTGCAGGGGAGGGTAATGTACGCTCACCAGATGCCCACCCTCCCGCAATTCCTCTCTCAGGCCTTCAACGGCATTGCGCTCGGTTCGTTGTTGGCGCTGATCGCCAGCGGACTGTCCATCATTCTCGGCACATTGGGCGTGCTGAATTTCGCGCACGGCGCCATGTTCATGCTTGGTGCCTACACCGCGTTCGTGGTGCTCGGCCACTTCGACTCATTTGCGCTGGCGGTGGCGCTCGGCGCCTTGGTGCTGGTGGTGGTCGGGCTCGCAACCGAGCGCGGGCTAATCCGGTTCTACTACGCGCGGCCGAAGGAGGATCAGATCCTGGTGACGTTCGGCCTCGGTATCATGATGATCGAGGCGGTGCGCTACGTGTTCGGCCCGCTGAGTCAGCCGGTGCCGCTACCAAGCTGGGGCAAGGGCATCGTCAATTTCGGCGTGTTCTTCTATCCGCTGTACCGGGTCGAGGTGATCGGCATCGTCGCCGCCCTTTTGTTCGCCTTCTATGTGATGCTGTACCGGACCCGGCTCGGTCTCGTGGTCCGCGCTGGCATCGAGGACCCCCTGATGGTGGAACTGCTCGGCACCCATGTACGGCGCGTGTTCATGATCGTGTTCACCATCGGCGCCATGGCGGCCGGCATCTCCGGCGTGATCTACGCGCCGCTTGCCGCCGTCATTCCCAACATGGGCGAGCCATTTTTGGTCGAGTGTTTCGTTGTCGTGGTGATCGGCGGGCTGGGCTCGTTCCCCGGCGCCGTGGTGGGTGGCATCGTGGTCGGCGAAATCCTGTCGCTGACCACGCTGTTCGATCCGGCCTATTCCCAGGCCGCGATCTATGCGGTGATGACGCTGGTGCTGATCGTACGGCCGCGCGGCCTGTTCGGCACCATGGGGCGCGCCTGATGGCCGAGGCGCCCGGCGGCCGGCTGCTGCGGCGCTGGCTGCCGGAGCTCGCCATGGCGGCGGCGCTGGTGCTCTTGCCGTTCGTGTTCGATCGTTGGCTCGGCTCGGTCGATCTGTTCACCCGTATCCTGATCTGGGGCGTGTTCGGGCTCGGCTTCGACCTGCTGTTCGGCCGCGCCGGCCTGTTGTCATTCGGCCAAGGGGCGTTCTACGGTACCGGCGGCTTCGTCACCGCGTATCTGTTGACCAGCGGCACGCTCGACAATGTCTGGCTCGCCATCGCCGCCGGCATCGCGGCCGCTGCGGCGTTCAGCATTGTGGTCGGCGTGCTGGCGCTGCGCCGGGTCGGCATCTATTTCGCCATGATCACCTTGGCATTTGGCGAATTGTCATACTTTCTGGAAAATTCGCCGCTGGCGCGCTGGACCGGCGGCGAGAACGGCTTGCCCGGCGTGCCGGCACCGAGCCTGCAATTGGGCAGCTTCAATTATTCCTTCGCCGGAAGCTGGCCGAGCTATCAGCTGGTCGCCGGCTTTTTCTTCTTCGGGTTCGTGCTGGCGCGCTTTATCGTCCGCTCGCCGGTCGGCGCGGTGCTGACCGCCATCAAACAAAATCCGCAACGAACCGCGGCGCTCGGCCACGACGTGCAAGGCTACAAGCTCGCGGCGTTCGTGCTCGCCGCAATCTATGCCGGCGCCGGCGGCGTGCTGCTCGGCATTTTCCAGAGCTACATGCCGCCGGACGCGTTCGCGCTGGAAACCTCGGGCCAACTGGTGATCCAGACCGTGATCGGCGGCGCCGGCACCTTGATCGGCCCGGCGGTTGGCGCGGCGATCTGGCTGACCCTGCGCGATCTGTTGCAACAAATTCCCGGCGTCGCCGACCTGTGGAAGTTCATCCTCGGCTTCATCTTCGTGGTCCTGGTCACCTTCATGCCGAACGGCGTGGTCGGCACCATTGCCCGGCTAATCCGGCGGTTCACGGAGCGTGAGCGCACCGCCCCGGCCGGCGCCGTCGGGCGAACCGGCGCGGCGGCGCGCGACGCGCTGCTGGCGCCGCCGCCGGCCACTACGGCGGCCGGAACGCTTGCGCTCGACGTGCGCAATATCAGCAAGGCCTATGGGGGCATCCATGCGGTCGCGGGCGTATCGCTCGCCATCCCGGAAGGCCGGCTGCATGCCATCATTGGCCCGAACGGCGCCGGCAAGAGCACGTTTCTCCGTTTGCTGGCGCGCGAAGAAACGCCCGATGCCGGCCAGATCCTGCTGCACGGCGTCGATGTCGGTCGCGCCGACGTCACCGCCGCCTATCAGGCCGGTTTGTCCAAGAGCTATCAGATCAACCAGTTGTTTCCCGAGCTCACGGTGCGGGCCAACCTGCGTATCGGCGCGCTCGGCCGCGAGCGCGGCCGGCTGCGACTCGATATTTTCCGCGCCATCGAGGGATTCCCTCATGTTGAGGCAGTGGTCGACGCGCTCCTTGAGGAGCTCGACCTCACAGCTACCGCTGACGCCATCGTCGGCACGCTGGCCTATGGCGAGAAGCGCCGTCTCGAGCTCGGCCTGGCACTGGCGTCGCGGCCCTCGGTGCTGCTGCTCGACGAGCCGCTTGCCGGCCTGAGCCCGGCCGAGCGCGAGGGCGTCAAGCTTCTGATCAGCAATCTCGGCAAGGGCCGCACCATCGTGCTGGTCGAGCACGACATGGATGCGGTGTTCAAGCTCGCCGCGCGCATTACCGTGCTGCATGAAGGGCGCAAGCTCGCCGAAGGCACGCCGAACGAGATCTCTGGCGATCCGCAGGTGCGGCAAGCCTATCTGGGCGGGATGGCGCCGCCGTGACTGAACCGACCGCCACCATGATCGATGTGGATCGCATCAACACCTATTACGGCGACTCGCACGTGCTGTTCGACGTCTCGATGCAGGTGCGCGAGCGCGAGGTGGTGGCGCTGCTCGGCCGCAACGGTGCCGGCAAGAGCACGACATTGAAGACGCTGGCCGGCGTGCTGCGGCCGCGTTCCGGCTCCATCCGCTTCGACGGCGCCGCGATCGAGCAGTTGCAGAGCTACCAGATCGCCCGTCTTGGTCTCCAATTGGTACCGGAGGAGCGGCGCATCTTCGGCGCTCTCACGGTCGCGGAAAACCTCGACATCGCCGCGCTGTCGGCGCGGGAACCGCTTCCGCTTGACGACATCTACGCCATATTTCCGCGGCTACGCGAGCGGCGTGGCAGCCACGGCCGCTCGCTTTCCGGCGGCGAGCAGCAGATGCTGGCGATCGCCCGCGCGCTGATCCGTCGGCCGCGCCTGATCCTGCTCGACGAGCCGTTCGAAGGGCTCGCCGTCATCATCGTGCAGAACCTCTTGGAAATCTGCCGCGAGCTGGCCGCCAAGGGTCAGACCATCGTCATCGTCGAGCAGAACGTCCGCGCCGCCTTGAGCCTCGCCCACCGCGTCTACGTCCTCAACAACGGCCACATGGTGTTCGAAGGCACCCCCGCGGGACTGCAGGACGCACCGGAGGTGACGAACCGGTATCTCGGGGTGTGAGCGCGTTAACCGGCTCTGTCGCCCTCATCAAAGCGCGGCGCCGCCCCAAGAAGGCGATCATCCATCCTTACCGCGATCTACCACATGCCCAAGGACGGGACGATGTACAGGGACCTTGGCTTCAATCACTTCGACCGCCGTTCCACCGACCAGAAAAAACCGCCTGATCAAACGCCTGGCCGACCTTGGCTACGTCGTGGCGATCAAGCCGATATCCGCCCGAAACGTCTTTATGTCGCCCCCGGGGAGTATGCAGCGCCGTCCCAGCAAGTGAGTTTCCTATTAGCGCGACCGTCAGCGCCCCAGGGGCTTGCGGCTCCGGCGCGCCCTCCCTAACTTCGACCAAGAGAAACGCAGATAAACCGAGCCCGGGACGCGACCCCCATGGAAGAATTAAAACTCGTCGCCCTCGATAAGGATGACATCGAAGTCGTGTCGGCCCATGTGCAGGATGCACTGGTCACTGTCGGCGACATCTTCTGGCATCCGCACGACCACCGGTTCGTGATGGCGCTCAATCGCTTCGACTGGATCGCGGTGTCCGATGCGAAAGCCGGTCCGAAGGCGGACTATCGGCGGTGCCGCACAGCTCTACGCTTTGAGCGGGTGCTGAGCTGCAAATGCCGTAATCTCGACCAGTTGAACAAGGGCGCACGGCTCAATCTGCTTGCAGTGGAATTTGCGGAGCGGGATTTGCCGTCCGGCACTGTGACGCTGACCTTCTCTGGCGGTGGCGTCATTCGTCTCGAGGTCGAGTGCCTAGAAGCGGAACTCGCCGATCTTGGTGAGGTTTTTGCGGCCGGGGTTTGCCCGGATCACTTTCCTGCCGGGTCTGCGATAGCCTGAACTGTTCTGGGCCGCCGCGCTGTCGGCGCGGCAAACAGCTTCATCAGCACGATCATGACCGCAAGCGTCGCCGCATAGACGACTAGCTGCATGGCCGTCGGCTGATCGACGTAACCGATCAGCGTATGCAGGGCGCGGCCGAGATAGCTTAAATCACTCAAGATCCAGGATGTATCCCACACGGTCTCGTCAAGCGCGGTGAGGATGTCGGCTTGCTCGAGGAACGCAATCGCCTGCGCGGCCATGCCCGCGGCGAGTAATGCGATCAAGGCACTGGTCACGCTGAACAGATACCGCGTCGGAATGGTGATGAGACCGAGATAGGTCATAAGGCATACGAGCGAGCCGAGAATAAGCCCGATGAATCCGCCGCCCACCATGGCGAGGCTGGCGCCGCCTTGCGCGGCGGCAACGCCGTAGAGAAACAGAACGACTTCCGAGCCCTCGCGCAATACCGCGATCGCCACAACGACGGCGAGCGCCGCGAGCGACTTGGAACCTGCTGCCACCGCCTCACCGGCAGCCCGCAACTCGGCCGCAAGCTCGCGGCCGTGCCGCGCCATCCAGACGTTGTGCCAAGTCAGCATCAGCACGGCAAAGCCGAGAATGCCGGCGTCGAATACCTCCTGGCCGCTGCCGCCGAATAATTGCGAGAGCACGCCCGTGAACAGCGCCACCACACAGGCCCCCAGTACGCCCGCGGCAACGCCGCCGGCGATCCAAATCCCGCGTCCGGCCACGCCGGTCGTCACCGCCATGACGATGCCGACGATCAGGCCGGCTTCAAAAACCTCACGAAAGACGATCAACAGCGCAGCAAGCACAGGGACCTCACTTCACGATTTTCACGGTTTCTCCATCCTCATGGCACCACCAGGACGCCTTGGCACGACCAGAAATTATGGCACAACCAGAAAGCCCTGCGTGTCACGATGGAAATCATCGTAGAAGTTATATCGCCCCGGTTGTTGCGGCCGCACATAGACGACTCCCTCCGTGCCAACCGGAACGATCTTCTCGAAATGCAGATCGCTGCTTTCGAACTCAGAGGGAGTATTATTGAGATTCTTGACCCGGATCGCGATCTGCTTGCCGGCCGGCGCGTGCAGTTCGGCTGGATCAAACTTATGATCCTTGATCGTGATCGACAGCGCGACCGGATCATCCGCGACCGCCACATTGGCCGCAAAAACCCAGATCGCCGCCAACAGCGCCGATGCGGCGAGCCGTGAGCCGAAACTGGTGAGCACGCGTTTGGTCATGACTGGCAAAGCGCCTGTCGTTCGCGGTGAGTGGATCACCCAATGGAGTTGGGCAACAACAGACTTTTTGTCAATCGGAAACCGAAATATTAGAATTGTTATAAAGGACTAGCGGCAAATCCCGGCGCTGCGATGCTGTTCTTGGAGCCTTTCCAGAATAGGACCGCTGGCGAAACCAATCGAGCCGGGGGCGCTCTCTATCCGCATCTTAGGCGATACCTGGTCACCCACACACCATCCGGTCACTTATAATGCAGCTATAATGCGGCCGTCGCTCCGCTGGCGCGTGTTGACGGAATGATCCGGTCGCGTCATTGACCGGCTGAACTTCCGCGACAACAAGGCACGGCCAAGGTCAAGACAATGCCGATCCGCCTCGACATCCGTTCCGGCGACTTCGCCCAGGAATTTCGCGCATTCCTCGATACCAAGCGCGAGGCGTCGGCTGACGTCGAAGCCGCGGTGCGCGCTATCATTGCCGATGTCTCGGCCCGCGGTGACCGCGCACTCAAGGACTTGACGCAAAAATACGATCGCGTCGATCTCGACCAGATCGGAATGAAGGTCAAGCCGGACGAGATCGCAACGGCGCTCAAGGCCTGCAACGGCGAGGCATTTAAAGGGCTCGAACTCGCCCGCGACCGCATCGAGGTCTTTCACCGGAGGCAAGTGCCGCACGACGATCATTTTACCGACGCACTTGGTGTCGAGCTTGGTTTACGCTGGACCGCAGTCGAAGCAGTCGGGCTCTACGTCCCTGGCGGCACCGCCGCTTACCCGTCTTCGGTGCTGATGAACGCCGTCCCGGCCAAGGTCGCCGGCGTGCCGCGCGTAGTGATGGTGGTTCCGGCACCCGATGGCAGATTGGCACCGTTGGTGCTTGCAGCCGCAAGCCTCGCCGGCGTTGACGAAGTTTATCGGATCGGCGGCGCGCAGGCGATCGCGGCACTCGCCTACGGCACCGCGAGCATCGCCCCTGTCGCCAAGATCGTCGGCCCGGGCAACGCCTATGTGGCTGCGGCCAAGCGCATCGTTTTCGGCAAAGTCGGCATCGACATGATCGCCGGACCATCCGAAGTGCTGATCATCGCCGACAAAGATAGCAATCCGGACTGGATCGCCGCCGATCTCCTCGCCCAAGCCGAACACGATGCCAGCGCGCAGTCGATCCTCATCACCGACGATGCGAAACTCGCAGCGGCAGTCGAGCGCTCGTTGGCGAGTCAACTTGAACAATTGCCGCGCCGTGAAGTCGCCGGTGCCTCGTGGCAGGATTTCGGCGCTCTGATTCTGGTGCGCGATCTCGACGAAGCGCTGCCGCTCGTCAACGCCATCGCGCCCGAGCATCTGGAAATCGCGACCGCGACACGCGCCGATGAACTCGCGCAGCGCATTCGCAATGCCGGCGCCATTTTCATCGGCGCCCACACGCCGGAAGCGATCGGCGATTATGTCGCCGGATCGAACCATGTGCTGCCGACGGCACGCTCCGCGCGTTTTTCTTCCGGCCTCGGCGTACTCGATTTCATGAAACGGACGTCGACCCTCAAATGCGGGCCGGAGCAGCTGCGCGCGCTCGGCGACGCCGCAATTGCGCTCGGCTCGGCGGAGGGACTCGACGCCCACGCCCGTTCCGTTGCCATCCGGCTCAATCGCTGATGGCCCGCGCCAAAAGCGACAAGCAAAATTCCGGCCGGCTCACGGCGGTAACACTCGATGAGTCCTCAATCGGGCGGTCCAGCCATGATGTCGAACATGAGCGCGCGGTCGCGATCTACGATCTGCTCGCCGACAATACATTCAAGCCGGTTGGCCAAGACGGCGGACCCTATACGCTGCAACTCGGCATCAGGGGCAACCGGCTCGTTTTCGATATTCGCCTCACCGACGGCACGCCGGTGATCGCCCACATGTTATCGCTCGCGCCGTTCCGCCGCATCGTGAAGGACTATTTTGTCGTCTGCGACAGCTATTACGCGGCAATCCGCACAGCGACGCCGGACCGGATCGAGGCGCTCGACATGGGCCGCCGCGGCTTGCACGACGAAGGGTCGCACATCGTAATGGAGCGGCTCAAGCGCAAGATTGAACTCGATTTCGATACCGCGCGGCGGCTCTTCACGCTGATCACGGTGTTGCACTGGAAGGGCTGAGGGGGCCGATGCCGCCACCTGCGTCCCGACCTCTCGCGATCTTGTTCGCCTGCGGCCTCAATGCCGTGCGCTCACCGATCGCAGCGGCTCTTTTTTCACAATTATTCGGGCGCGCTATCTATGTCGGTTCGGCAGGCGTGCGCAAAGGCGAGATCGATCCATTTGCCGTCGCCGTGATGGAAGAGATCGGGCTCGACATTTCGCGGCACAAGCCGATGACCTTCGAGGAGCTGGAAGATCTGGAGGGCCTCAACTTTGATCTCATCGTCACGCTCGCTCCCGAAGCGCATCATCGCGCACTGGAACTCACGCGCACCAGCGCCGTGGATGTCGAATATTGGCCAACGGCCGACCCAAGCGCTATCGAGGGCAGCCGCGAGCAGCGGCTCGAAGCCTATCGGGAGGTCCGCGACCTACTGCTCGCGCACATCCGCGAACGTTTTGTCGGCCCGAGCGCCGGTAATGAATGAGCAACAGCTCGGGTCCCAATTCTGTTGTAGAAACGCCCATCATCCGTTAGGTTTCGCGCAAATTGTCGGTGTTGGCGCGGTCAGATGCTGGTGGAAATGACGCCTTACGATCTCGCCGAAGGCGGGATCACGTACCGGTTCAAATGATCGGCCGTCCCAAACTCGTCCTCGCCTCGGGCTCGCCGCGCCGGCTCACGCTCATCAATCAGGCCGGCATTGAGCCCGACGCACTGCGCCCAGCCGATATCAACGAGACGCCGAAGCGCGGCGAGCTGCCGCGCGCCTGCGCCACACGGCTCGCGCGCCTCAAAGCGGAGGCCGCACTCAACATGGTGCGGCTCGACGATGATCTCAAAGGCGCCTACGTCCTTGCCGCCGACACCGTAGTCGCCGTTGGCCGGCGTATTCTGCCGAAAGCGGAAATGCTCGACGAGGCCGCGCAGTGTCTGCGGCTCCTCTCCGGTCGCAATCATCGTGTCCACACCGCCATATGCCTGGTGACACCGAAGGAGACGTTCCGACAACGCCACGTCGAGACACGCGTGCGCTTCAAGCGGCTCTCCGACCAGGACATTGAGGCCTATCTCGCCTCCGGCGAATGGCGCGGCAAAGCAGGTGGCTACGCGGCGCAAGGCATTGCCGGCTCGTTTTTGGTCAAGATGGTCGGTTCTTATTCCAATATCGTCGGCCTGCCGCTTTACGAGACCCTGACGCTGCTCGGCGGCGAGGGCTATCCGATCCATTTCGGCTGGCTTAACGCGGTCTGAGCCACCATCTTGTCATCACCGGGCAATGACGAGGGAGCGTCGCCAAGCCTGGCACCGCCCGCGCGTCGCCCCATATTCCATTCATGCCCGACGCCCCGCGCAGCAAGACATGCCCGATCTGCGGCAAGACCATCGACCCATTGCACAAACCGTTCTGCTCAAAGCGCTGCGCCGACGTTGACCTCAATCGCTGGCTGTCCGGCGTCTACGCCGTGCCGGTGACGGAAGACGAGGAAGAGGACGAACGGCGCGATGAGGGCGGCGGCGAGCCGAACTAGAACCGGTATTCTGGACAGCCGGGAGCCGAGCCACTATAACCCCAGCGCTCGCGCGGGCCTGTACAAAGGCCCAGTTCGACGCGTGTCCAAAGTGTGCCCAGGTAGCTCAGTTGGTAGAGCACGTGACTGAAAATCACGGTGTCGGTGGTTCAATTCCGCCCCTGGGCACCACTTGGCTCGACACTCAAAAAGCCGCGGCGGCAGCGAACGATTTTAGACAATCGGGTTGCGGGTTGCTGTCAAGACGGTGCCTCTAGGGCGGCCCGCGACGCGACAATGCGCACCAATCCCATTCGCAATCGAGGTTGCACGATTTCACGGCGCTTCCTACAAATAGCGACTTAGATCAGCTCCGCCGGAAGGGCCGGCGCGTCACGCGTCAGGGAGAAGGATAAGTCCGATGGTCAAAACATGGATTGCGGGGGGCGCGGCGCTCGCGCTCCTTGCCGGAACGGCCATGGTTCAACCAGCCATGGTTCGACCAGCTATGGCTCAGCAGAAGACGATCAAGATCGGCTTCATCGGCACATTCAGCGGCCCCGCCGCCGCGATCGGCAACGACATGCGCAATTCGTTCGAGCTGGGGCTCGACCATTTAGGTCGCAAGCTCGGCGGCCTGCCCGTCCAGGTCATCTACGAAGACGACGCGATCAAGCCGGAAGTCGGCGTACAGAAGACCCAAAAACTCATCGAATCCGACAAGGTCGATTTCATCGTCGGTTATATCTGGTCGAACGTGATGCTGGCGTCGCTGAAGCCGCTCGTCGACTCAAAGACCATGACGGTCATCACCAACGCCGGTGCTTCGCAACTCGCCGGCGATCAGTGCTCGCCTTACGTGTTCTCGACATCCTGGAATAACGACCAGACGCCGGCGGCAGTCGGCCTGTACATGAACCAGAAGAACGTCAAGACGGCTTTCCTAATGGGGCCGAATTACGCGGCCGGCAAGGACATGCTGGCTGGCGTACAAACCACCTTTAAGGGCAAGATCGTCGGCCAGGAGCTGACGCGTTGGCCCGATCAGCTCGACTTCTCGGCCGAGCTATCGAAGGCCCGCGAGGCCAAACCCGACGCAATCTTCGCCTTCTACCCCGGCGGCGCCGGCATTCAGTTCATCACGCAGTACGCGCAATCCGGTCTCAAGGGTCAGATCCCACTCTATACCGCCTTCACGATCGACGATTTGTCGCTGCCGCGGCTGAAGGATCTCGCCGTCGGCATTCCCGGCGCGCAGGAATGGGTCAACGATCTGCCGAACGATGCCAACAAGAAATTCGTCGCCGACTACAAGACCAAATACAAGACGACACCGTCGTTCTATGGCGCACAGACCTATGACGCGGTTGCGTTGATAGACAGCGCAGTCACTGCGGTCAAAGGCGACCTGACCAACAAAGAGGGCATGCGCAAGGAGATGGAAAAGGCCGACTTCAAGTCCGTGCGCGGCAACTTCAAATTCGGCAACAACCATATCCCGATCCAGAATTTCTATCTCCAAGATGCGACGAAAGCGGCCGACGGCACCTACGCGCTCCACACCGTCGCCACCATCGTCAAGGATGACCAGGACAAGTTCCACAATCAGTGCCCGATGAAATAGACGACGGGGATTTCGACGCGCTTGACGATTGATCAATCGTCATCGTCATGGCCGGGCTTGTCCCGGCCATCCACGTCTTGATCGCTGGACGGCTGGCAAGACGTGGGTGGCCGCAACAAGCGCAGGCATGACGATGCGGGATTGAGAGGCCTCGTCCAATAGGCGCGTCTCTTGCATGGGCAATGCCGCGCGAGAGCCATGCTGTATTTCATTGAACAGTGTCTGAACGGCATTCAGCTCGGCATGCTGCTGTTCCTGTTGGCGGCGGGGCTGACGCTGATCTTCGGCATCATGGATCTCGTCAATCTGGCGCATGGTTCGCTTTACATGCTCGGCGCCTATTTTGCCGCCACCTTCGCCGCGTGGACCGGGAGCTTCGTGCTCGGCGCCCTTCTGGCGCTAGTCGCGTCGCTTGTGACCGGCATGGCGCTTGAAGTCGTTGCGATACGGCGGCTCTACGGCCGCGAACATCTCGACCACGTGCTCGGCACGTTCGGCCTGTTGCTGTTTTTCAACGAATTGGTTCGGCTGATCTGGGGACCGGCCGGCATGACGCTGTCGCTGCCGAGTGAAATGCTGAGCGCCGTACAGGTTTTGCCTGGGGTCTACTATCCGGTTTATCGCCTGGTCATCATCCTTGTCACGTTGGCGGTGGCGGCGCTCCTTTACCTGTTGGTCATGCGCACGCGGCTCGGCATGCTGATCCGGGCCGGCGCCTCCAATCGTGAGATGGTGGGCGCGCTGGGCGTCAACATCAAGCTGCTCTACACGCTCGTGTTCGGCCTCGGCGCGGCGCTTGCGGGCTTCGCCGGCCTGATGCAGGCGCCGATCCTCACCGTGCAGATCGGCATGGGCGAGAACATTCTCATCCTCGCTTTCGTGGTGATCATCATCGGCGGCATCGGCTCGATCCGTGGCGCTTTTGTCGCTTCTATCATGGTCGGCCTGATCGACACCATCGGCCGCGCTTTCTTGCCCGACCTGCTGCGCGCCCACCTGAGCCCTGCCGCAGCATCGAGCCTCGGTCCGGCCTTATCCTCGATGCTGATCTACATGCTGATGGCGGCTATCCTGGTGGTGCGGCCGGAAGGTCTCTTTCCGGCATCCCGACGATGAACGCCTGGCGTAAGAATGGGCGCGTGAGTTGGCTCACGCCGCGCGCAGCACTGAACATCGTTGTGCTCGGGCTCCTCGCATTGGTGCCCGCTTATGCGGCGCTCACCGGCGATCCCTTCGTCACGACCTTGTTCACACGGGTCCTCATCATGGCGCTGGCGGCCTTGAGCCTAAACCTGATCATGGGCTTCGGTGGCATGGTCAGTTTCGGCCACGCCGCCTATCTGGGCATCGGCGGATACGCCGTCGGAATCCTGGCGAAGGAAGGTATCGGCTCAGGCTTCGTGCAATGGCCGGTCGCGATCGCCGCGTCGGCACTTTACGCGCTTGTCGTCGGCGCGCTCAGCCTGCGCACGCGCGGCGTCTATTTCATCATGATCACGCTCGCCTTCGCGCAGATGATCTACTACGTGGTAATCGGGCTGGACCGCTACGGCGGCGACGACGGCCTCACCATCCAACACCGCAGCAGTTTCGGCGGTCTCGTCGATCTCAACAACAATACATTCTTCTATTATCTTTGCTTTGCGCTACTGCTCGCAAGCATCTATCTGGTGTGGCGCATCGTCAATTCGCGTTTTGGCCTCGTCATCCGAGGCGCGCGATCGAACGATCGGCGCATGCGGGCCATCGGCTTTCCGACATTCCGTTACAGGCTTGTCTGTTTCGTGATCGCGGGCGCCATGTGCGGCCTCGCCGGCGCGCTGCTCGCGAATCAGACCAATTTCATCAGTCCGGCCATGATGCACTGGACGCGTTCCGGCGACCTCATGGTCATGGCGGTGCTCGGCGGGATGCACGCGATGTTCGGCCCGCTCGTCGGCGCGATGACGTTCCTGCTGCTCGAAGAGGCGTTGTCGCGTTTCACCGAATATCCGAATCTCGTTCTCGGCCCGCTGCTCCTCCTGGTCGCGCTTTACCTGAACGGCGGCATCGCCGGATTATTTCCGGGAGCACGCCGTGGCTGAACCCTTACTGGAAATCAAAAATTTGAGCAAACGCTTCGGCGGCGTGGTCGCGTCCGACGGCATTTCGTTGGCGTTGGCACACAACGAATTGCACGCGATCATCGGCCCGAACGGCGCCGGCAAAACCACGCTCGTCGGGCAGCTCTCCGGCGAGATCGCTCCCGACACCGGGCGCATCCAATTCAACGGTCTTGATATCACGGCCCTACCGGTCTATCGCCGCAGCCGGCTCGGGCTCGCACGCTCGTTCCAGATCGCCTCGCTGTTTTCCGACTTCACGGCGCTCGAGAATGTCGCGCTTGCGGTGCAAGCGCACAGCGGTCATTCGTTCCGTTTCTGGCGTGACGCGCGAGGCGAGGCCGAACTGCGCGAGCCAGCGCGCGCCGCGCTCGACCGCGTCGGTCTTCTCGATCGCGCCAACGTGCCAGTCGCCGGTTTGAGCCACGGCGAACACCGCCAACTGGAACTTGCCATGGCGCTCGCCACCCGGCCGCGCGTCCTGCTGCTCGACGAGCCGATGGCGGGCATGGGGCCGGAGGATTCGGCGCGCATGGTCGAGACGCTGCGCCAGCTTAAGCGCGACCTGCCGATCATGTTGATAGAACACGACATGGAGGCCGTGTTTGCGCTCGCGGACCGCATCACCGTGCTGGTCTATGGCCGTGTCATCGCTTCCGGCGATCCCGCCACGATCCGGGCCGATGCGGCAGTCCGCGATGCCTACCTGGGCGAAAAGGCAACGGAGCGGGCGGTCCATGGCTGATACTCCGCTCCTCGACATCGTGCAGATCGAGACCAGCTACGGCCTGAGCCGCGTGCTGTTCGGTATTTCGCTCACCATTGCACAGGGTGAAATGGTCACGCTGATGGGACGCAACGGCATGGGCAAGACCACGACCGTGCGTTCGATCATGGGCCTGACACCGGCGAGAGCAGGTTCGATCCGCTTCGACGGCCAAGACATTCGCGCGCTGCCGGCCTACCGCGTCGCCAAGCGTGGCATCGGCTTGGTGCCGGAAGGCCGCCAGGTGTTTCCAAACCTCACCACGCGGGAAAATCTCGTCGCCACCGCTGCGAACCGCACCGGCGCGGCCGAGCCATGGACGCTCAAGAAGGTGTTTGCGTTATTTCCGCGGCTTGCCGAGCGCAGCGGCAGCATGGCGAACCTGCTCTCGGGCGGCGAGCAGCAGATGCTCGCAATCGGCCGCGCATTGATGACGAACCCGCGCCTGCTGATCCTCGACGAAGCCACCGAAGGTCTCGCACCGTTGATCCGCGAAGAGATTTGGCACTGCCTGAGCCGGCTTCGTGCCGCCGGACAGTCGATCCTGGTGATCGACAAGAATGTCGATGCGCTCACCCGCATCGCCGATCGTCACTACATCATCGAACGTGGCCGCGTGGTGTGGAGCGGCAGCTCGCGAGAATTGACGCAGACACCGGACGTCCAGCACCGCTATCTGGGCATTTGATATTTCATCGCAGACGATCGCGCAGCGGCTCCGGCATTCCCGGGAAACACTGCAGCGCATGCTCAAAGTTCAGTCGAGAACGGCTTTTAACGAAACCTCAAGGATGTTGGTCATCTAGTGGGCTGGCTGGTTCTCTGCTGGGCAAGAGACGCAATGTTTTCGGCATTCACTGGTCCAATGTTGTTGGACACTTGGCACCTGAGCGCCGTGTGCGGAACAGTTGGCATGCTTGCAATCGCCGCTGCGCTCGCAGCCGCGCGGCGCCGCCGCCACAAGGGCCATTTGCTCACCTTGGCGCTGAACAACATGACTCAGGGTGTGGTGATGTTCGATGCAGCCGGCCGCCTCGTCGTCTGCAACGATCGGTATTTGGAAATCTACGGTCTTTCTCCCGATATCGTAAGACCTGGCGCCAAGCTTATCGACACCATTCGCCATCGGTTTGCGACCGGTAAAATCGACCGCGATCCAACGCTCTACGCCGCCGAACTCATGGACGTGCTCCATTCCGGAAAAGCCGTCACTTTCGTTAGCGAGATGCCGGATGGGCGCTCTATTGCGGTCGTCAATCGCGCAGTTCCGGGGGGCGCCTACTGGGTCGGCACCCATCACGACATCACGCAACGCCGTTTGGCGGAGAAAAAGAGCACCGTGCTGGGCGAACAGGAAACGCGCCGCATCGTGATCGAAGAAGCGATCGCCTGGTTTCGCGAAAACGTAGAGGTTGTCTTGAAGACCGTGGCGGACAGCGTCGCGGCGATGAAATCGACGGCGACAGGTCTGTCGGGAACGTCGAATCAATCAACCACTCATACGGCCGGCGCCGTCCGCACCTCCAACGACGCGTTCGGCAGGGTCGAAATCGCCGCGGACGCGGCCGATGAAATGTCAAAATCAATAGCCGAAATCAATCACCAGTTGCTTCGCGCCAGTGAGGTGGTGGGAGCGGCAACAATAGAGGCGCAGTCGACCAATAACGCCATCGTCGGCCTCGCGGAGGCCGCCCATAAGATAGGCGATGTCGTCAAGCTTATTCAAAGCGTCGCCGGCCAAACGAACCTGCTGGCGCTCAATGCCACCATCGAAGCGGCGCGGGCTGGCGCAGCAGGCAAGGGGTTTGCCGTCGTCGCGTCCGAGGTCAAAGCGCTTGCGGTACAGACCGCGAAGGCCACCGAAATCATCGCCGCTCAGATCACCGGCGTGCAGTCCTCCGCGCAGAGCGCCGTTCAGGCGATTGGCAGCATCACCCATCGGATGCAGGAGGTCCAGCAAGTCACTTCGGCAATCGCGACGGCGGTCGAGCAGCAGCATGCGGCGACCAGCGAGATTTCCAACAATGTCGCGGTCGCGGCATCAGGGACGAAATCGGTGGTTTCGGTGTTACAGCAGGTTTCAACCGCTATTGCCGATATGCACAGTTCGGCTGACACCGTGTTGACGGCATCCCAGGTCGTGGAGAAAGCTTCAGAAAGCCTGCGCGGCAGCGTCGACGACTTTCTCCACAAAGTCGCTATATAGGCCCGATGGGACGGCTCGGTTAATCGAGCGGAAAATAGCGCTCTCACATCAATTCATGCGCAAACGATGCGCGTTCGACGGCGTGGGGCGGCAGCACCAGCCGCTCCACGAGGCCGATCAAGGCGAAGAAAACGACGCCCAAGACCGTCAGCGCCACGATGCCGGCGAATAGGAGCGCCGTATCCATGTTGCCGTTGGCGATAAGCAGGAGATAGCCGAGACCGCCCTGGCCGCCGACGAATTCGCCGACCACGGCGCCAACAACGGCGAGCGTGATCGAGATTTTGAGCCCGGCAAAGATCGACGGCAGGGCGTTCGGCAACTGGATCTTGAAGAACGTCGCGATGGCGCCGAGCCCCATCGACTGTGCAAGGAAGATTTTCTCGCGCTCGATTCCGGCGAGACCGACCGCAGTATTGATGACGACGGGAAAGAACGCGATGAGGAAAGCAATCAAGACCTTCGGCAGCAGACCGAAGCCGAACCAGACCAGGAACAACGGCGCGATCGCGACCTTCGGCACCGCCTGCGAGGACACCAGGAGCGGATAGATGGCTCGCGCAAACGGCTTCCACACGAAGATGGCTAGCGCCAGCGGCACGCCGACAGCAACGCTCAGCGCAAAGCCGAGCAGGATTTCGAGGGTGGTCCCGACGCTGTTTTTGATCAGGACTGCGGCATTGGCGGCCATCGCTTGTGCGATCGCGCTGGGCGCCGGCAAGAGATACGGCGGAATCAGGAAGATGCGCGCTGCTACCTCCCAGACGATCAATAGCGCCGCCATCATGCCGATCGGGTAAGCCAGCGCCGTAATCCTGTCACCCCGCTTGCGGTTATCGTTCATCGCACGGTCCCTCAATGCTCGCGCAGTACGCCGCGCGCCAAGAACAGATCCAGGATTTGCCGGCTGTAGTCGGCGAACTCCGGCGTCTCACGCATTGCCAGTGTTCGCGGCCGTGGCAGCTTGATATCGATGACGCGGTCGATGCGTCCGGGCCGCGGCGTCATGACGATGACGCGATCGGACAGAAATACCGCTTCGGCAATGCTGTGGGTGATAAACAGCACCGTCATGCGCCGCTCGCTCACCAGCGCCTGCAGATCGAGAACCAGTTGATCGCGGCTCAAAGCGTCGAGGGCGCCGAACGGCTCGTCCATCAGCAAATGATCGGGATTGTGAATAAGCGCCCGGCAGATCGAAACCCGCTGCCGCATGCCGCCCGAAAGCTCGTGGGGGTATTTGCCCTCGAAGCCGCCGAGGCCGACGGTGCCGAGGAGCTCCCGCGCGCGGGCTTCCGCATCCTTGCGGTCCATCTTTCGCGCTTCCGCCTGGAGCATAATGTTGCCGATCGCGGTGCGCCACTCGAGCAGGACCGCATTCTGGAAGACAATTCCGATATCGGTTCGCGGCCGATCGACGCCGCGGCCGCCGGCACGCACCGCGCCGCTGGTCGGCGCAATCAAGCCTGCGGCGATCATCAACAGCGTGCTCTTGCCACAACCGCTCGGCCCGACATGCGAGACGAATTCGCCGCGGCGCTGGGTAAAGCTGATATCGTCCAGCGCGCGCACCTCACCGTCGCGCGTCGCATAAACCTTGGACAGTTTCTCGACGCGAAGATAAGGCTCGGCGTCGTCAGCGATAATGCTCACCCTGTTGCGGCCGCTCAAGCGTCTTGCGGTGGCACATATTCCGCGCCGGTTGGCACGAATTCGTTGGTGTAGAGTGCGCTCGCGTCAAGACGACCCGTCACGCCGCCATACTGCTTGAGCACATTGACCGTCGCGGCCCAATCGACATCGGAAGCCCAGCCGAGCGACTTGCCTTTGGTATTCGGCGTCACCCAAGTCTTCCACGACAGTTCCATTTCGCGCCGGGTGATCGCCGGATCGGCGGTCTCCAGAAACTTTCTGACGATAGCGACCGCTTCGTCCGGATTTTGCCGCCCGTAGAGAAAACCTTTGATCGTCGGCGCGACGAACGCGCGCACCAGCTCGGGGTCGCTCTTGAGCAGGTCCTGGTGGACGATGATGCCGTTGCTCACCACCGTAACCCCGTAGTCGGCATACCAGAAGATGCGCACCTGCTTTTTGCCGCGGATTTCGATCGACGGCACGTAGCCTTGCGCGAAACCACCGATAGCGGGAACTCTGTTGTTGATCAGCGCCACGCCGACGCCCGCCGGATCAACGTTCACGACCTCGATCCTTGCAGCATCGATGCCGGCGCCTCTGGCGAAAGCCGGCCATTGCTGGAATTGCGCGCTGCCGGCCGTGATGGCGATGGATTTGCCTTCAAGATCCTTCGGCGTCTTGATGTCGGAATCCGCGAGCACGACGACAGCGGCCGGATTGCGCCGGTAAACACTGCCGATGCTTTTCAGTCCCATGCCTTTGGCGACGCCGTTGCCGACGACGTAACCATCAGAGAAGCCGAATTGCGTCGCCTTGCTGGCGACCAATTGGGCAGTGCTGGCGGAGCCTTTACCCGACGTGATCGCGACATCGAGCCCAGCCTCGCGATAAAAGCCCTTGTCTTGCGCGATCATGAAGCCATCGTTTGGGCCTTGAAAGACCCAATCGAGCATCATGGTCACGGGCTTGAGCGAAGTCGCCGCGCGCGCCCGAAAAGGCCCAACAGGCAGCCCCAATGCTCCTGCGGCCAATGCGGAGGTTTTGAGAAGGCGCCGACGGGACATCGGCGCGCTCTTGAAGTCACGGCTGCTCATAACATCACCCCCGGATGCGTTTGCCACGGCATTGATCACAGCATACAGGCAAGCCACCTGCGCTGTCATGATCAGCCAGAAAGGGTCACGTCGTCGCGGTTTGACGAAGGTAAACTCAAGACGCCCGCGGGCGCGCCGGCTCCATGGCGATCCGCGCGAAAGTCGTCATGATCTTCCAGCCTGCAGCAAGCGAGCCGCGTAAGGACCCTGCGACCTTGGATTCGCCTCCGATGCGGCGGCGATAGGAAACGGGGATTTCCAGCACGCGCAGCCCGGCGCGGGCGACTTTCATCTGCATTTCGAGATTCCACCCGTAGGTAAGTTCGCGCATGCCGAGCGCCAACAGGGTATCACGTCGAATGGCGCGAAACGCACCCATGTCGGTATAGCGCACGCCGTAAAGAAACCGCGTCAACCAGCCCACGATCAAACCGGCTGCAATCTGGTGCAAGGCCATACTGCCCGGCTCCCGTTCGCCGCGCGACCGCGACGCAATGACGAAATCGCAAGCACCGGAGCGGATCGGCGCGACCATCGCGGCGCAGGCAGCTGGATCGTCGGCGCCATCGCCGTCCATAAAGACGATGATTTCGGCGGCTTCAGCGGCTTGCGCCCCCGACCAGACAGGCGAGCCCATATCCGCGACCAACTGCGATGACTTGCGCGCCGGAGCGACGCGCCGCCTCCTGGGTGCCGTCAGCGCTGCCGCCGTCAACCACGATAATCCAATCGACAATGTCGCCGGGAATCTCTTCGAGAACGGGCACGATGGATTCGACTTCGTTGTACGTCGGAATAACGACCGCCACGCCACCCGGCCGCACATCCTCCATCAGAGGCTCCACCGCAACCCGCAGCTCGCGCAGGCATCCGCGGGCTTGTTCGACATCAGGGCTTTGCGGAAATCGCGATAGGCCGGACCGCTCCAGATTTCCCGCAGCGACTGCTGCGTGGCATCACCAAGCGTATAGTTCTCATAGCCGCGCTGGGAGAACGGCGCGATGCAGCAAGGCAGCGCGCGCCCGTTGGCGGTGAAGTACATCACCGTCCACGGCCGGCGGCAGAGCGACCACGGCGAACCATCGTCCGCACGCTTGAGGCTCATGCCGGGTTCGGAGGCGCCGCCCGACGCACTGAAAGTGATGCCGAGCGATTTCGCGAGCGCGGTGGCACGATCGATAGCGCCAGCCTCCTCGCCCGAGAGTTGTTCGTAAAGCGCCTGGTCCGGCCGCGCCATGCCGATGGCGTTGTCCTTGAAGAACACCAGCCGCTGCAGATGGACTTCCTTGATGCCGATGTCCGCCGCGACGTGCACGAAATCCGGCAATTCCTCGACGGTTTCGCGCAAGCCCGTGAGCCACGCCGAGACGCGTGGCTTTAGGTGACCTTCGCGCTCTTGCAACTCCCGAAAGGCACGCACGTTTTTCAAAATGCGATTGAAGTAATTCTTGCCGCGGACGGCAAGGTAGGACGCCGCATTGGAGGCATCGAAGGAGACGCGCAACTCGTCCAGATCGGCCTTGATGAGAGCACGGCCGTTCTTTTCATTGAGCACGGTGCCGTTGGTATTGAATAGGACGTAAGTACCGCGATCCTTGAGATAGCGCACCATGCGCGGCAAATTCTTCACCAGCATCGGCTCGCCGATGCCATGCAGCACCGCGCGATTGAGCTGGGGAATCTGGTCGACGATCGAAGTAAAGAGCTCCCAACTCATGTCGGCCGGCGGCTCGAGTTCTTCGTAGGTCCGCGGGCAGGTCGTGCACAAGAGATTGCAGCGATTTGTCGTTTCCAGATAAAGACAAACCGGCTCGTGCTCCGGAACCTCGCTATCCGCTTCGACGCTTTCGAAATAGCGTTTCGGATCGACCGATCGTTGTGTCGCCGCCCTTTGCATCACTTTGTCACTTCCTCAAATCAACGCACGGATCAAACAGTGGCTGAAGCGTGCAGTTTCTCTTTATGCGCGAAGCCGTCGACACGACGAGAAAATTCGTGATCCAGCCTGAGTTTCCGCATTAATGCAGCAGTCTGCCGGGCTTGATGCGGGCGAAGCGCTTCGAGGCCACCCGGGCGTTCCTTTCCGCAAATCTCGGCGTCGAGCCGTCGCAAGCATTCGATATCGTCGACATCGTACCAGACGGGCAGAACGTGAACGTCGAGTTTGAGCTCGCGAGCTCGTTCCAAAGTCTGCTCGGCGACCGTCTCCGTGCTCCAGGCGATGCTCTCGAACATACGCCGATGAGCGGCTTTCAAGCCCAAGAGATAGTAGCCACCATCGCTCGACGGACCGAGCACGGCGCGGTCGCCCGGTCGCGCCAGAATCTCCGCCGTCTCGTTCAGGAGCGATGTTGGTAATGTGGGGCTGTCGGAATTGAGCACAACGGCCGAACCGTGGCCGCAGGCAAATATTTCCTGAATTGCATGAAAGAGACAATCGCCGAATGTGGGCAACCACGCATCGATCAAACCGATCGAGGCTGGCAGCGTGCGGCGGAAGAAGTCCTCCGACCCAGGAGGCCCATAGGCCGCATAGCCGACGATGCCGGTCTGCGGCGCGGCATCTCGGGCGGCAAGCAGGACATTATCGGCAACATCCTGCAGGAAGGCGGTATTGAGCGCGGCCGCTTCTGCGAATGTCAGGGGCGGGACCAGCCGTGTCTTGGCGCGTCCTGGCACAGACGCCTTCGCCATGAAGGCGATGCCGCAACTCGACCTGGCCGCAACAAATTCACCGTCAAATCGGTTCGCATGATGCATGCGATGCCCCCAATCAGACCCAACACAATGCTCTCGCAATATTACGGAACTCTGCTTCGCAAAGGTTTTAGCCACAAGCCAATCAATTCCGGCTCACCCCTGACAATTCGGGAAGCACCGAAAAGTTATCCGGTTCACAAACTCGTGATCACGGGCGTCTCAAGATCAGCTTCTGGCGAGGGCCACCCGGATGGCGTCGTCATTCGGAATTGCCGTCGCGTCCGTTCCCTGCCAAGTCGGCGCGGTCTTATACGCGCTCGGTGGCATATCGAGGGATACCAACTGACGGCCCTCGATCCCCACCACTTCGATCGGTACCGCGACAGGGCGCGAGCCCCAGCCGAACCAGCCACCGTAGGCTACGATAAGCTCGATTTTATTCTGGGGTGTGCGGACGACCTGACGGACGACGCCGATGGTTGAACTGTCATAATCAAGTACAGGAAGACCGATCAGATCACCGACCCGCACCGGCTGCGGAAAGCGTCGGCGCATTCGCTCTTCCAGCGGCATCGGCTTTTGCGCATCGTCCATTCCAGTCGGCGGGACCGTCGCCTGAGCCAGAAGCCAAGGCCCGTCCGAGGCAGCCGCGCCGGAAGTTACCGGGGCCGACCAGCAAATTATCAGACCAATCGCTAAGCCCACGACATTGAGCGCCATCTTCATTGCGCATTCTCCGATCAATCAGCCCGCGCGAATTTGTGAAGCAGTCCCGCTTGCGAAGCAATTTTTACGCTCGTAGTGTCCGACCACCGCGCACAGCGTTCGGGCAAGCGTCTGCGGATTATCTCTGATGTCATCATCTTCGATCTCAAAGCCAGTGGTCAACTCGACTGCGCGCAAACCGCGCATCCTTCATCCGCTGCCATTGCGCATCATGCACTGGATCAACGCGATTGCCGTGCTGATCATGATCTTCAGTGGGTGGAAGATCTACGATGACGACGTGATTTTCGGGTGGCTGCACTTTCCCGACTACCTCACGCTCGGGCAGTACGCGCAACACGGCCTGCAGTGGCACTTCTTCGGGATGTGGATTTTTGCCATCAACGGTCTCTGTTACCTCGCTTACGGAACGATTACCGGACGATTTTGGCGAAAGCTTTTCCCCGTTTCGCCGCGCGAGGTCCTCACGACAGTCGGCGACGCCTTGCGATTTCACCTGAGCCACGACGATCTCACCCATTACAACGCCGTTCAGAAGATCCTTTATCTGGGCGTCATGCTGATCGGCGTTCTAATCGTGATTTCCGGCCTCGCACTGTGGAAGCCGATGCAATTCTCGGAGCTCGCAGCGTTGTTCTACAATTTCCAGACGATCCGGCTGATCCATTTCCTGTGCATGTCGGCGATCGTCGGGTTCCTCGTTGTCCACGTGATGCTTGCGCTGCTCGTGCCGCAAAGCCTCGTCGCCATGGTCAACGGCGGCCCCATCGTCGACGACAGACCGGCGCGTAGCGCCGACGGGTCGGTCCCCGAACAAGTACGAAGTACTGGCGGGGTGACGTGATGTCGATACGAGCCCGCACGCCGTCGATTTTTCGACCCCGCAAAGCCATCGACCAGAGCGTTCTAACAGAAAACCGCACGCTCATCGACGATATCAATCGCCGCAACGTGCTCCGCGGCGCCGTCAGCCTGGGCGCGCTCTCGCTGCTGACCGGCTGTAACGTCGATTTTACCGAAAGCAACTCGGTGCAGAAAGTTTTGCGCACCGTCTCGGCGTGGAACGATCGCGTCCAAGAAGCGATATTCCGGCCCAACCACTTGGCGCCGACATTCAGCCCATCGCAGGTAATCAAGCCGCCGCGGTTCAATGCCTATTACGACATCGAAGACGTGAAGCCGGTCGACGGCGCGGCCTGGAAGCTCGAGCTCGCCGGCCTCATCGAGGACAAGCGCCCCTGGACCGCGCAGCAACTTTATCAGTTACCCGAGCAGGAATTGATCATCCGGCACATCTGCGTCGAGGGCTGGGATTACATCGGGCAATGGTCGGGGCCGAACCTGCGCAGCTTTCTGCAACGCATCGGCGCTGACCTGACGGCGAAATATGTCGTGTTCGTATGCGCCGATAATTACACTGAAAGTATCGATATGCCGACGGCTTTGCATCCGCAGACAATCCTCGCCACCAAGTACGCCAATTCCTTCATCACCGATCCATTCGGCTATCCGATGCGGTTACGAACTTCAACCAAGCTCGGCTACAAGAACGCAAAGTGGGTCAAGGCGATTGAAGTCACCAACACGTTTGACGAGACGTTCTGGAGCAAGCAGGGCTTTAATTGGTTTGCGGGGATTTAGCGTCGCCGCCTAGCGGGATGCGCACATAAATCCGCCATTTCCCGTCGCGACTCTCAGCCAGGCGATAATCCGGGCTGGCGGCGAACGGATCTTTGTTCCAGGCTTTGTCCTCCGGCACGATGACGACGACATCGCAGGCGTATTTCTTCGCCATGTCCTCGACATCCGCCGGCGTTCCCGTGCCGTCGAACACGCGATCGAACTGCGCATCGATCGCTTCGCGGCGTTCGGCGGGCAACGGCGCAAAGGCGAGCGCCAACTCTCGACCCGCAAAGCACGAACTGCGATTAGCCAACAGCGCCCATGATATGTTGACCGGCCACGGCGCCATATCTTGCAGATACAATGGATTATTGGCGACGCGAGCGGATGGTTTGGTGTAGCGACGCACAGCGGACCACAATTCGGGTGATTGCGCAAAAACGCCATCGTCCGGTTGCCGGTGGCCAATCGCATTGACGCGGATCAATTGAATTAAGTCCGGCACACTCAAAAGAAGTCCGCCCATGGCCGTAGCGATGATCAGCGCGCGGCGCGGAACCAGCATCAGCCCGGCTGCCGCCGCAACAATCAAAATCATGGCAGCAGGCAAAACCGCGCGCAGACCAAGATCGTTGACGTAGCCGATCAAATCGACGAGGAGCCAGGACGCGCTAAGGCCCACAACCGTGAGCAGCGCCAATACCAGCGTGGTGATTTTTTCCAGTCTGGACATCGCGCTTCGCAGCATGACGAGAAGCGCGATCAGGCCAGCGATATACGTTGCTGGAAATTCAATCGGGAGCAGAATCAGCCAGTAGGCCGGCACGTCCAGCACACGGCGCAACGACGGCGGAAACAGTTCGCCAAGAACCTCGAAATGATGAATGCTGATCGGCTGACTGTTGGCACGCGCTGCAACGGTTGCCATCTGGTCGCGAATGAATGGCGCGGCAAAGCAAATTACCAGCAATGCAGCGGCCGCCAGACCCACGGCAACGCGAAGCCGCTTGGCGCGATCAGTCGCGAAAAACAGAACCGGTGCTGTCACTACGGCCGCAATGGCGAAGGTAACGCCGCCCACGAAGGTCGAGCTCTCGAAACCCGCCGTTACCGTCAAAACCAGCGTCAGCAGCGCCACCGGGTTTTGCTTCAGCGCGTAGCCGACGAGAAGCAGCATCGACAACACCACACACGACGCCGACATCAGATGTTGCGGTACCCAGGCGGATTGAAACAACCAACCGGCGAATCCGCTGGGCGATTGGAGAAAGGGAACCAATTCATAGCTGCCGAACGGCTTGCCGAGGACGAAGCGCAGCGACGCGGTAGCCGCGAGCAGCACGACGAAAATGGCAGCGCCCGATCGCTTGCTGAGCCAGACTGCGAGGCCCATCATCAAACAGAGCGACGCGAACGCGGTGAACCACGTCAAACCGATATCAGCTTCCCAGCCACTTATAGCGAGCGGCAAAGCAAGCTCCGCCGCGCTGAAATGCCATAGGTAATAGTAGGCGATACGCCCCGGCACACTGAATTCGCCGAAAACGGGATTGACGGGCGGCAGGCCAAGCCGCTTCATCGCATCGATGATCGCGATCTTGGAGTGATCGAAGATCGGGTCGGCGAGATGGACGCCGTCGACGCCGAATTTCGGCAAGATGGCAACCGCCGGCGCCAACGCAAGGACAGCCGCGGCAGCATAGGCCCAGGCGGGGATCGCCGGTGCCGGCTCGGCCTCGGCCGCCAACGGGCGCCCAAACAACGAAACGCCACCGCCAACGATACAGAGCGCAGCAACGCACCCGACGCTGATCGGGGTAAAGCCAATGAGGAAGAAAATCGGCAGCACTACGGCGCTATGGACCGCCCAGCCCATGACGGGCGCCGCCCCGCTCGCAAGCACGCGGGGCAGCAGACGGCGCCCTAGGGCATATCCTAATAACGACCAGAACGCGGCTGCCACCATCGCGCAGAGGGCAGCATTGATAGGGGATGCCATAGAGTGATCGAATCCCAAGAATTGAATCAAGGACCGAACAAGTCTCGAAACGAGTTGCAAAACAAGCCTTGATACGGAGTCCCGGTCTCGCTTCAATTCGCATTCTCGTCCGTTGCCGCAGCCCTCATGCCGCTGTCATCAAGGCCTCGACCTTTGGCCAGGGATCGGGTGCATTTCTGAACGGCGCCCAGTCGGCCTCGGACATGCGGTCGAAAATCGCCGACTTGACCGATGCCCGTTCGCGCACCATCGCCCACCAATCTGCGATGCGCGGATAGCCTTGCCACATCGCGGCGAGCTTCAGAACCTCGAGCCGTAAGATGTAGGGAATGGCTGCACAGTCGGCGTTGGAGAAAGCGTCGCCGGCGAGATACGCGCCGCTTTGCAGCGATTGATCCATCCACGACAACAGCTTGCGCTGCTGCGCCAGCGCGTCGGTAACAAATTCGGAGTCAAGCCCATGCTCGATGACGCTACGCTTGTACTCGGCCCGGCGCCTGAGCGGCGCCTTGTTGATTTCTGCAAGCCACGTTTCGCGCGGCACCTTCAGAAAAGCCGGCCGGAAGGCCGTTGCAAACGTCAGGATAGTGCACGAATTGTGCACGTATTCATCGACCAGTTTGTTGTAGAGCCGCACCCGGTGCCGCAACAGCGGCTGCTTCGGCATCAACGGCGGATCGGGAAAAACGTCGTCGATATAGTAGAGGATCAGCGAACGATTCGATGATGGCCTGCCCATCGTGAACCAAGGTCGGCACAACGCCGTTGGGATTGAGCTTTATGTAGGCCGGATCGTTCTGGTCGCCGCGCAATGTGAGCAAGTGTTCCTTGACCTCTTGGCCTTTCTCGTTGAGCGCAATGCGCACCTTCTGGGCGCAGACAGAATTGATATTGTTATAGAGTTCGAGCACGTCATCCTCCCGACATCGACCGGCATTCCGTTCGAAAATTATCATGATCGCGTTCAGGTCGGGAGTCTGATCGGATAAACCGGCGGGTCAGCGATGCGGTTCGAAGATTTGATTTCAGACGGCGGGTCGACGTCACAGCAATGTGAAAAATGGGCCTCCTCGGCGGTCGCGTTTTGTCCCCCGGACCTGGCTGACGAAGGTCGCCAAATCAGACCAAGCACCAAATCGTCGCCAAAATAGGGGCAAATCGCGAACCCTATCACTGGATTTGCGATATATCGTCTTCGACAGGCTCGATCATCGACAGCGCCCGTCACGCTTGCGCGCCTCGCAACTGTTAGACGCATTGCGCGTTCATAACTACAGGAACATTCGTCGGCGACAAGCGATGACAACGAAGGCTCGGTGACATGCCCCTGCGTAATATCCCAAACATGAGCAAGCATACCCGATTTCACCTCGGATATTGGTTCCTGCGGCCATGCTCGGCATCTTCGTGCTGCAATATTTCTACATGACCGAGCAGCGGGTCGCACCGATCCCCTACAGCCAGTTCGAGCAGCTGCTGCAGGACGGCAAGATTGCCAAGGTCGGCGTCTCCGACCGCTACATCCAAGGCACTCTCAAGAAAGCCGCTGCCGAACGGCAAGACCCAGTTCGTGACCACGCGGGTCAATCCCCAATTCGCCAGCGAACTGCAGAAATACAACGTGACCTACACGCGGCGAGGTCGAGAGCACGTTGGTGCAGGACCTGCTCTCCTGGATCGTGCCGGTGCTGCTGTTCTTCGGCGTCTGGATGTTCCTGGCGCGTCGCGTCAGCCAGGGCTGGGCGGCGGCCTGATGTCGATCGGCAAGAGCAAGGCCAAGATCTACGTCGAGTCCGACACCGGCGTGACGTTTCGACGACGTCGCCGGCGTCGACGAAGCCAAAGACGAGCTGCGCGAGATCGTCGACTTCCTGAAAAATCCCGGAGAGCTACGGCCGGCTCGGCGGCCGGATGCCGAAAGGCGTCCTGCTGGTCGGGCCCCCCGGCACCGGCAAGACGCTGCTGGCCAAGGCGGTCGCCGGGCGAGGCGAAGGTGCCGTTCTTCTCGATCTCCGGCTCGGAATTCGTGGAGATGTTCGTCGGCGTCGGCGCCGCGCGCGTGCGCGATCTGTTCGAGCAGGCGCGCGACCAAGGCGCCGGCCATCATTTTCATCGACGAACTCGATGCGCTCGGCCGCGCCCGCGGCATGGGTCCTTACGGCGGCCACGACGAGAAGGAGCAGACGCTCAACCAGCTGCTGGTCGAGATGGACGGCTTCGATGCGCGCAGCGGCCTCGTGCATCGTCGCGGCGACCAACCGGCCCGAAATTCTCGATCCGGCGCTGCTGCGCGCCGGCCGCTTCGATCGCCAGGTCCTGGTCGACCGGCCGGACAAAAGCGGACGCATCGCGATCCTTGCAAGTTCACATGAAGAAGGCCAAGCTCGCGAGCGATGTCGACGCCGAGAAAGTCGCTGCTCTGACGCCCGGCTTCACCGGCGCCGACCTCGCCAATCTCGTCAACGAGGCGGCGCTGCTCGCGACCCGCCGCGGCGCCGACGCGGTGACGATGGCCGATTTCACCAACGCGGTCGAACGCATGGTCGCCGGCCTCGAAAAACGCAACCGGCTGCTCAATCCCAAGGAGCGCGAGATCGTCGCCTATCACGAGATGGGCCATGCGCTGGTCGCGGTGTCGCTGCCGGGCACCGACCCGGTGCACAAAGTCTCGATCATCCCGCGCGGCGTCGGCGCACTCGGCTACACGATCCAGCGCCCGACCGAGGACCGCTTCCTGATGACGCGCGAAGAGCTCGAGAACAAGATGGCCGTCCTGCTCGGCGGCCGCGCCGCGGAGCTGATCGTCTTCGACCATCTCTCGACCGGCGCCGCGGACGACCTGCGGCGCGTGACCGACATCGCGCGCGTCATGGTGACGCGCTACGGCATGTCGGAGCGGCTTGGCGGCGTCGCCTACGAGCGCGATCCGCACAACTACCTTGCCGGGCCCGGATTGCCCTCGCCGCAGCGGCAGGAGGCCTATGCCGAGGAGACCGCGGCCGCCATCGACGAGGAGGTCCGCACCATCGTGCAGTCGGCGATGGACCGCGCGCTCGACGTTCTGCGCCAGAAGCGGGACGTCGCTGGAGCGCAGCGCTCGCCGGCTTCTGGAGAAGGAGACGCTCGACGAGAACGATTTGACCGAACTGATCGGATCGACGCCGCGATCGCCGGTGCAGGTCGCCGCCGAATGAAAGAATAATTTTTCAAACCCGGGAGGCCGCCATGGCCGGCGCTAACCATCTCAAAGTGTCGATTTCAGAGAGTGAATTTTTCGGACAGGCCGCATCCTTAGCCTTTCTCATAGGAACGATAGGCACGGCGCTGTTGTGCGGCAGCGACGCCGCCTACGCTGGGCCTTGCACGGAGCAAATTGCGCAGTTCGAGCAAAAAATAGACGTCACCGCACCCGGACCGGCAAGCGGTCCAACCGCGACGCAAACAGTCGGTGCGCAGCTGCATCGCCAGCCAACGCCCGGATCGGTGCAAAACGCCGAGGGCAGAGCCAACGCCGATGGTGACGCAGCGCTTGCGCGCGCACGAAAGGCCGATGCTGCAGGCAATGCCGCCGCTGCCGACAGGCGCTTGACGAAGCAAAACGCCTCTACGGCATCAATGTAGACCTTCAATATGCCTCGTCGGTATAAATCGGATCGACCGACCCGCCCCACTGGCCCGTGGTACTTCTCCAACAGCTCCTGCGCCGCCGTGGTGCCGCGCGCCAGACGATCCTCCAGCACATCGAGATAGCGCGTTTCGTCCTGGCCGCCGAGATCGAACCGCTGACGGCGCGCGAGCCCGGCGCGCGCAAGCTTGAGAACGTCGGTCGCGATTGCGAACACAGTGCGGCCGCGCACCATCGCGGCAAGACCTTGTCTCGGCACGTCGTCGCGCAATTTCTGACGCTCCTCGCGCGGTCCATTCCTTGACCAGATCCCACGCGGCGTCGAGGCTGACGTCGTCATAAAGAATGCCGACCCAAAGTGCCGGCAGCGCCAGCAGGTTCGGCAGCGGCCCTGAGTCGGAGCCGCGCATTTCGAGATAGCGCTTGAGGCGCACCTCCGGGAAAATCGAGCTGATATGATTCGCCCAGTCCGAGATCGTGGCGCGAACGCCGGGCATGCCCGGAAGCTTGCCGGCCATCAGATCGCGGAACGACTGGCCGGCGACATCGACATAGTCGTCGTCGTGCTTGACGAAATACATCGGCACGTCGAGCGCATAATCGACCCAACGCTCGAAGCCCATGCCCGGCTCGAACGCCAACGGCAGCATGCCGGCGCGCGCATTGTCGGTGTCGCGCCAGATTTCAGAACGGAAGGACAAAAAGCCGTTGGGCTTGCCTTCGGTGAACGGCGAATTGGCGAACAGCGCCGTTCGCGATCGGCTGCAGCGCGAGCGACACGCGCAGCTTCTTGACCATGTCGGCTTCGGAGGAGAAGTCGAGATTGGTCTGCACGGTGCAGGTGCGATACATCATGTCGAGGCCGAGCGTGCCGACCTTCGGCATGTAGGCGGTCATGATCTTGTAGCGTCCCTTCGGCATTTTCGGCATTTCGGCGCGGGTCCAGCTCGGCGTCATGCCGATGCCGAGAAAGCCGATGTGCAGCGGCTGCGCCACCTCGCGCACCTGCGCGAGATGCGCCATCAGTTCGCTCGAGGTCTGGTGCACGGTTTCGACCTGCGCGCCGGAGAGCTCGAATTGACCGCCCGGCTCGAGCGAGATGGCGCCGCCGCCGGTGACGTCGAACAGGCCGATGACGTTCGGCCCTTCCATGATGGGCTGCCAGCCGAGCAGGTGCTGCATGCCTTCGAGCAGCGCGCGAATGCCGCGGCGGCCCTCGTAGGGCACCGGGCGATGTCCGTCGAGCGTAAAGGCGAATTTTTCGTGCTCGGTGCCGATCCGGAATTGCGACTTCGGCTTGACGCCTTGAGCGATCCAATCGACGAGTTCGTCCCGCCGCTCGATCGGCGTCAGGTCGACTTGGTCACGCGCCATGCAGGGTCCCGGGCGAAATAGGCCGCGACCTTACACGCGGCGCGCGGCCCAGGGCAATCCGGCTCGGAGGCGGCCATGGCAGCGGCATTCATGAGGCAGACGCCCGTCGCGGGCATGGGCCGACGAGCCAGCCCATGATCTCCGCGCTTTCGTGGATCGAGCCGAGACGGCCGGAATGGCCGCCATGGCCGGCGCTCATGTCGGTCTTGAAAAGAAGATCCTGCGCGTCGGTCTTGCTCGCCCGCAGCCGCGCCACCCATTTGGCCGGCTCGGCATAGCTCACCTGGCTGTCATAGAAGCCCGCAGTAACGAACAGCGCGGGATAATCTTTGCGCGCGACGTTATCGTAGGGCGAATAGGACAGCATGTATTCGTACTGCTGCTTGACGGCAGGATTGCCCCATTCGTCATATTCCAGCGTGGTGAGCGGCACCGAGGCATCGGACATCGTGGTAATGACGTCGACGAACGGCACTTCGGCGACGATGCCGGCATAGAGATCGGGCCGCAGATTGGCGATGGCGCCCATCAGCAAGCCGCCGGCGCTGGCGCCCTGCGCAAACATCGCGCGCGGGTCGGCATAGTTGCGGGCGATCAACGTCTCGGTCGCGGCGACGAAGTCGGTGAACGTGTTGCGCTTCATCAGCATGCGGCCTTCGGCGTACCAGCGCTCGCCCTTTTCCTGCCCGCCGCGCACATGGGCGATGGCGTAGACGAAGCCGCGATCGATGAGGCTGATGGCGTGCGGCGTGAAGGTCGGGCGGAAACTGAAACCGTAGGCGCCATAGCCGACGACCAACGTCGGATTGCCGCCGGCACGGCGCAGCGTCCTTGCGATAGACGATGGTCACCGGGACACGCTCGCCATCCGGCGCCGTCGCTTCGATGCTGTCGAGCGCATAGCGAACCGGATCGAACCAGCGGCTTGCCTGGTTCTGCTTGCGCATGGTCAGGACCCCGGTCGCCATATCGAAGTCGTAGATGCATTGCGGATGCAGCGGGCCGCTGAAGCGAAAGCGCAGGACCGTCGCCGCGGATCGAGATTGGCTTCGTTGTCGTCGGCAAAGGAACTCGATGCGACGCCGATCTCGGCGGGGCGCGGCATCGCAATCTCGCGATGATCCGAAAGCGCGAATACATGGATCGTCGTGCCGCGCTCATCCTCGAAATCCGACGGCGACGAATGATTTCGAACGCCTCGAAATGGCTGAGATAACGTCCCGGCTGTTTCGGGAACGAGCGCGCGCCAATGCGCGGCGTCCGGCGTCGCCTCCGGCGCGCTCATCAGCCGGAAATCCGGCGCATCGAGGTTGGTGTGGATGAAGAACCTGTCGCCGACGTGATCGACCTGATAGCGCACGCCGTGCCGGCGCGGCTCCATGATCTTGAACTCGCCTGCGGGCTGGTCGGCCGGCAGGTAGCGGAACTCGGTTGTGCGCTCCTCGTCGATATCCAGCAGTATGAACTTGCGCGACTTCGATAGATCGATCGAGACGCTGAAAGTCGGATCGCGCTCCTCGTAAACCAGCACGTCGTCCAGATGCATCGCTGCCGATGCGATGCCGCCAGACTTGGTAGGGGCGCACGGTTTCGGGCTCATTGCGCACGTAGAACAGCGTGTTGCTGTCAGCGGCAAAGACCAGATTGGCCGATACATCGCCGATGCCCTGATCGACAACCTCGCCGGTCGCGATGGTGCGCACGAAAATGCGACAGTGCGTTGCCGCCGGTGAAATCGACCGCGAAGGCGACCGGGCGTGTTGTCCGGGCTGACGGTCCAAGCGCCGAGCCGATATTGCGGATGCAGCCGCGGCGAAGCGCGCCGACATCGAGCACGACCTCCTCGTCGGCGGCTGGGCGCATCCTTGCGGCGCACGATCAGCGGATAGAGCGCGTCATTGGCGAAGCGGCGCTGATAGAAATAGCCATTGTCAAGCGTCGGCACGCTCGCATCGGCTTCGGCTGCCGCGCGCCTTCAATTCGGCGGCAAGCTCGTCCACCAGCGGTTTGATCGCCGCAAGCCGCGTATCGGCATAGGTGTTTTCGGCTTGGAGGTAATCGACGACCCGCGGATCGCTGCGGTCGCGCAGCCAATTGTAATTGTCGGAGCGACTGATAGCCGAAAGCTTCGAACGTCTTCGGCTCGACCGGGGCAACCGGCGGCGTCGCGGCGTCGTCGCCGCATGGGCCGCGGGGAGCAGGTCTCCCAAACGACTGGCGAGAGGAACGCGGCTGGCACCGGCGAGAAGCTGCGTGAAACGCCGTCGAGTGAGGACACCTTGCATGCGCGCGATCCGCTTTCGCGCACCCAGCAAACCCAGGGTCAGATAGCGGGCGGTTGCGGTAATTAAACGGCAGCGCACCAAGTCAGTTGCCAATTCGATAGCCAAATCATGGCGAATTCATGGCAATTCTGGGCAAACGCCGGTCAGGCAGTCAGGCCATGGCTTTGCGTTGTGTCCGGCGCGAAGCGGCGGTAGAACGTTTCGCCCTTTTTCGCCATGTCGAGCAAAAGCTTGGACGGCTTGAAGCGCGGACCGCAGCTCTTCTCGAAGCGCGCGGCACAGAGCGACAAAGGCCTTTGCGCCCATGCCGTCGATGTAGGAGATCGTGCCGCCACGTAAACGGCGCGAAACCGAAACCGAGGATCGAGCCGACATCGGCTTCCCGCACGTCGGTCACCACGCCCTCCTCGATGCAGCGGGCGGATTCGAGCGCCTGGATGGCCAGCAGCCGTTGCTTGAGCTGCTTGACGTTGATGCGCATCGGGGTCGAGCTTGTTCGGCTGCAGATCGGCAAGGCCCGGCCATAACCGCTTCGGTCCATTCTGCGGATAATCGTAAAAGCCCTTGCCGTTCTTGCGGCCGAGACGTCCGCGCTTTTCCACCATCTCTTCCAGCAGCGCTTTTTGCCTGGCGTCGACCATTTGCGGACCGAGATCGGCCTCCGTCGCCTTCAAGATTTTCCAGGCCAGGTCGACCGCGACCTCGTCGTTGAGCGCCAGCGGGCCGACCGGCATCCCGGCCATGCGGCCGACGTTCTCGATCATCGCCGCCGGCACGCCTTCGGCCAGCATCAGATGGCCCTCGCGAAGATAGGTGCTGACGACACGCGACGTGTAGAAGCCGCGCGAATCGTTGACGACGATCGGCGTCTTGCGGATCGCGCGCACATAGTCGAGCGCGGCTGCAAGCGCCGCATCGCCGGTTTCCTTGCCCATGATGACCTCGACCAGCATCATGCGCTCGACCGGCGAAAAGAAGTGGATGCCGATGAACCGCGCGCGGTCCTTGAACGCCGCCGCAAGCGAGGTGATCGGCAGCGTCGAAGTGTTGGAGCCGAAGATCGCCTGATCGCCGATAATGTTCTGCGCCCTGGCGATCGTCTCTTCCTTGACTTTGCGGTCTTCGAACACCGCTTCGATGACGAGATCGCAATCTTTGAGCGCCACGTAATCGGCCGTCGCATCGATACGCGCCAACAGCTTATCGCGGTCGCCGGCGGTGGCACGGCCGCGATCGATCTGGTCGGTCATCAGCTTCTGCGAGTGCGCCTTGCCTCTTCTCGGCGGTTTCCGGATCGCGGTCGATGAGCACCACGTCAAGCCCGGCGAGCGCGCTGACATAGGCGATGCCGGCGCCCATGAAGCCGGCGCCGAGCACGCCGATCTTCTTGAACGTTCGCGGCGGCACATTGGCCGGTCGGCGGGCGCCCTTGTTGAGTTCCTGCATTGAGACAAACAGCGAGCGGATCATCGCCGCCGCTTCCGGCGAGCGCAGAATTTTCGCGAACCACCGCGATTCGACGCGCAGCGCCTGATCCATCGGCAATTGCAGGCCCTCGTAAACGACCTGCAGGATCGCGCGTGCGGCCGGATAATTGTCGTAAGTTTCGCGTCGATAGAGGGCATTCGCCGGCGGGAACACCATCATGCCGGCCTTGGAATAGACGGAGCCGCCCGGCAGCTTGAAACCGTCGATGTCCCACGGCGCTTTCGCGGTGCCGACCTTTCTTGATCCAATCCTTGGCAGCCTTCACGAGATCGCCGGGAGGCACCACCGCGTCGATCAGCTTCATGGTCTTGGCGCGACTGACACTGATCTGCTCGCCCTTGAGCAGGAATTGCAGAGCGTCGGCTGGCTGCAGCATCCGCGCGATACGTTGTGTGCCGCCGCCGCCCGGGAACAGGCCGACCTTGATCTCAGGCAGGCCGAGCCGTGTCTTATCGTTGTCGGCGGCGACGCGGTAATGGCAGGCCAGCGTCAGCTCGAAGCCGCCGCCGACCGCGGTACCATTGATCGCGGCGACCCAAGGCTTGCCACACGTCTCGATCCGACGGCAAATCATCGACAACTTGCGGCCTTCCTCGAAGAGGCGTGCATTCGCCGCCGCCTCGCCCTGCGACGCCACCAGTTCGGCATAAGTGCGGCTCAGCGTTTCGAGCATGGTGAGATCGGCACCGGCGCAGAATGTGTCCTTGCCGGATGTGATGACGGCGCCCTTTGACGGCAGCGTCAGCGGCAACCTGTTCGACGATGCGCCGAAGCTCCGCCATTACCATCGTATCGATGACGTTCATCGAGCTTCCGGGCTCGTTCCAGGTCACGAGCGCGATGCCGTCGGAATCGGTCTCGAGGGTGAAGTTGGTGAGGGTCATGAACAACTCCGATGCTGTCATTCCGTAACCTAAGCGCGGCGTCGGAGCCCTTCGCGTGCTCCATCATGGCGCGTTACGAATACGGCTCGCCGTTCTTGTGTGTGTATCGCATGCCCTGGTCGTCGCGCACGACCATAAGATCGACGTCCGGATAATCGACGCGGTCGTGCTTTGAGCGCGTGCCGATTTCGAGATAAACCGCATCGCGGCTCGATTTGTTGACGAGATGATGTCCGTTACCGCTGTTGGCCTTGAAACCCGCGGCGTCGCCTGGCTTAAGCACGGTCTCGCCATCGTCCTCGATCAGCACGACTTCACCTTCGAGAATATAAACGAGCTCGTCCTCCCGCTCGTGCCAATGCCGCAGCGCGGAAGCCGCGCCGGGCTTCAGCGTCGTGAGATTGATGCCGAACTGGTCAAGACCGGCCGCGTTGCCCAGGCGTTTCCTTTCACGGCCGACGACCACGCGATCGAACGGCGCTGGATAATTCGTGCGGGCATCGATTGGAAGCTTGGCGATATCGATTTTGGGCATTATTTGCTCGCTGTCTATTCGACTTCGAATATGCGACGCCTTGATGACGTCGCCCCAACGCACGATTTCTTGTTTCAGATAGGATTGCAGCGCTTGCGGCGTTGCGCGATCCGGCGTCACGGGCAAGCTGCCGACGCGCGCCAGATTTTCCTTAAAGGCGGGATCGGCCACCGTCTCCCGCAGCATTTGGCTAAGCCGTTCCAGTACCGGAGGCGGCGTGTTCTTCGGAGCGTAAAGACCTGTCCAATTGGTTGCATCAAAGCCTGCGAGACCCTCTTCCTGCAATGACGGCACATCGGGCAGAAGCGGCCAGCGATCCTTGCTGGTCACGCCGAAGGCGCGCACTTTGCCAGCCGCAATATAGGGCGGCGCCGTCGCGACCGAATCGCACAGCAGATCGACGCGACCGCCGAGCAGATCCGTCAGGGCGAGCGCCGTGCCGCGATAAGGCACCATGGTCATGTCGACGTCGATAGCCTTCAAGAACAATAATGCGCACAAATCCGAAGCGCCGCCGGTGCCGGCATTGGCAAAGCTGAGTGTCTTTTGATTTGCTTTCAGGTAGGCGACAAACTCGGAGAAATTTTTAGCCGGAATGTCCGGACGCGCCAACACGACGTTGGGTTGGTAGGCAATCAGCCCGATATAATCGAAATCCGTGAGCGGATTATATTCGAGTTTCGTATAAAGCGCCGGGCTCAACGCCATGCTGATGTTCTGGAACAGTAGCGTGTAGCCATCGGGAGTTGCGTGCGCGACCCGCGCCGAAGCGATATTACCCCCGGCCCCGTTGATGTTCTCGACGATGATCTGGCCATACTTACCCAGTGCCGCCGCGAGCGTGCGCGCCACCACATCAGCCGGGCCGCCCGCTGCGAATGGTACGATCATCGTAATCGGCCGCGCCGGGAAGGTTTCCGCACCGACGCCGCCGGACAGCAACATCAACAGCAGTGCGGCAACGACTCTTGTCATCTTTCCTCGCAACGAGCTAGCCAAGCGTGCTATCGAGATTCAGGGGGCGATTTCAAGCAGCACTATAGCAGCTCGCAAATGACGTGTGATGTGATCGTGGTTGGCGGCGGCAACGCCGCGTTATGCGCGGCGCTCGCGGCCCGCGAGCAAGGTCTCGATGTCGTAGTGCTCGAACGCGCGCCGCAGGAAAAGCGCGGCGGCAACAGCATGTTTACGGCCGGCGGTTTCCGCATGGTCCATCATGGCGCGGACGACATCAAGCAGCATCGTCACCGACCTGTCGGAAGACGAGATCGGCGCGCACCGACTTCGGCACCTACACGGCCGAGCAGTATCTCGACGATCTCGGCCGCATCACGCAGTACTACATCGATCCGGATCTGGCCGAAATGATGGTCCACAACAGCGCCGACACGGTGCACTGGCTGAGCGAGCGCGGCGTCAGTTTCCTGCCCAACTACGGGCGCCAGGCTTACAACGTCGAAGGCCGTTTCAAGTTCTTCGGCGGCGTCGTGATCTATTCGCCAATGGCGGCGGCGCCGGGCCTGGTGGAGTCGCACTACAAGGCGGCGCAAAAGCACGGCATCGACGTCCGCTACGGCGCCCGCGCCACGGCATTGCTGCGCGGCGGCGCTGGCGTTCGCCGGCGTGCGCGCCATGATCGACGGCGAGCGAGCAGGACATCCGCGCCAGTGCCGTCGTGCTCGCCTGCGGCGGCTTTGAAGCCAACCGCGAGTGGCGGACGCGCTATCTCGGCCCGGGCTGGGACATGGCGAAGGTGCGCGGCACCCGCTACAACACCGGCGACGGCATCCGTATGGCGCTCGACATCGGCGCGCAGCCGTTCGGCCAATGGTCAGGCTGCCATTCGGTCGCCTGGGAGCGGTATGCGCCGGACTTCGGGACGTCGAGGCGCCGCACAACGGCTATCCGCCACAGCTATCCGTTTGGCCTGATGGTCAACGGCGACGGCAAGCGTTTCGTCGACGAGGGCGCCGATTTTCGCAACTACACTTACGCCAAATACGGCCGCGTGATCCTGCAGCAGCCCGGCAGCTTCGCCTGGCAGGTCTTCGATGCGCAGGTCAAGCACCTGCTGCGCGACGAATACAAGCTGCGCGGCGCGACCAAGGTGCAGGCGGATACGCTGGAGGAGCTCGTCGACGCGAATGCAGGACGTCGACACAACGCGGCTTTCTCGAGACGGTGCGCGAATACAACGCGGCGATCCGCCGCGACGTGCCGTTCGATCCGAACATCAAGGATGGCCGCTGCACGGCCGGGCTTGCGATCAACAAGACGCAACTGGGCGAACACGCTCGAGCCGCCGCCGTTCGAAGCGTACTCGGTCGGCTGCGGCATCACCTTTACCTTCGGCGGCCTGAAGATCGATACGAAGTGCGCGCGTGCTCGACATCGAGGATGCTGCCGCTCCCGGGCCTTTACGCCGCCGGCGAACTGGTGGGCGGGCTTTTCTATTTCAACTATCCGGGCAGCGACGGGCTGATGGCGGGCTGCCGTATTCGGCCGCATCGCCGGACGCGAGGCCGGCGCATTCGCGAAATCGAACGCACCGGCGATGCGCTGAAAACTACACCCGCTCGATGATGGTGGCGGTGCCCATGCCGGCGCCGATGCAGAGCGTGACCAGCGCGGTCGACTTGCCGCGTGCGCTCGAGTTCGTCGAGCGCGGTGCCGAGCAGCATCGCGCCGGTGGCGCCGAGCGGATGGCCCAGCGCGATCGCGCCGCCGTTGACGTTGACCTTGGCCGGATCGAGATCGAAGGCCTGCAGATAGCGCAGCACCACCGAGGCGAAGGCCTCGTTGATCTCGAAGAGGTCGATGTCGGCGAGCTTCATGCCGGCGCGCCCAGCACTTTCTGGTCACGTCGACCGGCCCGGTCAGCATCATGCGCCGGCTCCGAGCCGATATTGGCGAAGGCGCGGATCCGGGCCCGCGGGCTTGAGTCCGGCGCGCCTGCCCGCTTCGCCGTTGCCGATCAGCACGGCCGCGGCGCCGTCGACGATGCCCGACGAATTGCCGGCGTGGTGGACGTGGTTGACGCTTCGATCTCCGGGATGCGCCTGGATCGCGACCGCGTCGAAACCGCCCGCTTCGCCCATCTGCACGAACGAGGGCTTCAGCGCCGCCAGCGACTGCATGTCGGTCTCGCGGCCGCATGTGCTCGTCGTGGGCCAGGATGGTCAGGCCGTTGACGTCGCTTGCACCGGCACGACCGATCGATCGAACCGGCCTTCGTCCCAGGCCGTGCGCGGCGCGCTTCTGGCTCTCGACCGCATAGGCGTCGACGTCGTCGCGCGAGAAGCCGTATTTGGTGGCGATCAGATCGGCCGAAACGCCCTGCGGCATGAAATAGGAGCGGATGGCGATCGCGGGATCGACCGGCCAGGCGCCGCCGGAGGCGCCGATGCCGACGCGGCTCATCGATTCGACGCCGCCGCCGACCGCCATGTCGTGCTGGCCGGACATGACCTGCGCGGCGGCGAAATTGACGGCGTCGAGCCCGGAGGCGCAGAAGCGGTTGATCTGCACGCCCGGCACGTTGTCGCCGTAGCCGGCGGCGAGCGCGGCCGCGCGCGCGATGTCGCCGCCCGCCTCGCCGACCGGATCGACGCAGCCGAGCACCACGTCGTCGACGAGCGCGCGTGTCGAGCTCGTTGCGCTCTTGATTGCGCCGCAGCGCCGTGGCTGGCGAGGCCGAGCGCGGCACCTCGTGCAGCGCGCCGTCGGGCTTGCCGCGGCCGCGCGGCGTGCGCACGGTCGTAGATGAAGGCGTCGGTCATGGGCCTTCTCGGCGAGTCTCGGCTGGGATCGGCGCAAGCTCCCGCATGAAACAGCGGTCCAGCGGACTTCGGCAGAAGCTAGAACGCCTCGGCCGGCAACGCCATCACGGCTGTCGGCGCCGGCCTTGATGCGCGCGAGGTGGGCGCGGTCTCCGGCAGCATGCGCTCCATGAAGAACCGGCCGATAGCCAGCTTGGCGCTGCATGCGCGGCTCGGACGCCGTTCCTGCCGCCGCGGCCTTCGGCCAGCGCCGCCTCGGCGATGCGGGCCCACATGTAGCCGAGCGCGACCAGGCCGAACAGGTGCATGTAGTCGGTCGAGCCGGCGCCGGCATTGTCGGGGTTGCCGATGCGCATTCTGCATGAACCACATGGTGGCCTGCTGCAGGTCGCCGAGCGCCGCCTCGAGCGGCGCCGACTAGGGCTGCAATCGCCGCGTCGCCCGCGTTCGGCCTTGAGGAAGCCGGCGACTTCGCCGAAGAAGCCTGCAAGGCGCGGCCGCCGTCCTTCGGCAGCTTGCGGCCGACGAGGTCGAGCGCCTGGATGCCGTTGGCGCCCTCGTAGATCATGGCGATGCGGGCATCGCGCACGAACTGCTCCATGCCCCATTCGGCGATGTAGCCGTGGCCGCCGAACACCTGCTGGGCCTGGACGCGTATTGGCAAAGCCGATGTCGGTGAGCACGCCCTTGATCACCGGCGTCATCAGCCCGAGCCGGTCCTCGGCGGCCTGCCGCTCCTCGGCATCGGCCGAGCGATGCGCGACATCGGCCTGCAGCGCGGTCCACAGACACGCAGCGCGCGGGCGGCCTCGTTGAAGGCGCGGATCGTCATCAGCATGCGGCGCACGTCGGGATGGACGATGATCGGATCGGCCGGCCTGTCCGGCGCCTTCGCGCCGCGTCAAGGCGCGGCCCTGCAGCCGCTCCTTGGCGTAAGCGGCGGCGTTCTGGTAGGCGACCTCGGACAGCGCCAGCCCCTGCACGCCGACGCCGAGCCGCGCCTCGTTCATCATCACGAACATCGCCTGCAGGCCGCGGTTGCTCTCGCCGATCAGCCAGCCCGTCGCGCCGTCGTAGTTCATCACGCAGGTGGCGTTGCCGTGGATGCCCATCTTGCGCTTCGATCGAGCCGCAGGAGACCGCGTTGCGCGCGCCGAGCGCGCCGTCGGCGTCGGGCAGGAATCTTGGGAACGACGAACAGCGACATGCCCTTGGTGCCGGCCGGCGCGCCCTCGATGCGGGCCAGCACGAGATGGACGATGTTTTCGGCAAGATCGTGCTCGCCGGCCGAGATGAAGATCTTCTGCCGGTGATCGCGTAGCAGCCGTCGGCCTGAGGCGCCGCCCTGGTCTCGATCAGGCCGAGATCGGTGCCGCAATGCGGCTCGGTCAGGTTCATGGTGCCGGTCCATCGGCCGGCGACGAGCTTGGCAGATAGAGCGCCTTCTGCTCGGCGAGCCGTGGACGAAATGGCGGCGATCGCGCCCTTGGCGAGGCCGGGATACATGGCGAACGCCATGTTGGCCGAGCAGAGAAACTCTCGTGACAGCCTGTCCGAGCACCGTCGGCAGCCCCTGGCCGCCGAACTCGGCCGGCGCCGAGGCGCCGATCCAGCCGCCCTCGACGAATTTCTTGTAGGCGTCCTTGAAGCCCGTCGGCGTGGTGACGGAGCCGTCGGCGTGCCGCCGGCAGCCCTCCCTGTCGCCGACGCGGTTGAGCGGGCGCAGCACCTCTTCGCAGAACTTGCCCGCCTCTGCGAGCACCGCCTCGACGACATCAGGCGTGGCTTCGGCAAAGCCCGGCAGATTGTTGTAGCGCTCGACGTGCAACACGTCGTTCAGCAGGAACATCACGTCGTCGACGGGCGCTTTGTAGGTCGGCATGACGATGTTGCTCCTATGCGCGCCGGGTGCTGCCAGCCGTATACCGAACCGCCTAACGTAGCCGATTCACGACTACGGCACGACGGCCCCGACACGCCGCCACAATCAATCAAGGGGTTATTCGCAACGGTCATACACTAGGGAACTTTCACGCGATTCGCCGTCCGGCTCCTCTCACCTTTTCAGATGGTAAGGGACACGATTTCGCCACACAGCGGCGAGGGACCGCGAATGGCCGTTAAATCGATTTTTAACCGCTTGTTTACCCTAATCCTGAAAAGTTGCCCGCGGGGACCAGGGGACCGCGCCGACCGCATCGTTCATTAACGAGTGGCGGCTCGAGACAAGGCACACCACGCCCCCGATGTGGTTGAGCGCTCGAATGAAATTTGGCGGTCCGTGGAATCTAGAGGCCTCCGACCCGAGGCGAGAGAGGCGGCGCGTGAAGCAGCGCGACGCTCTGGCGTATCGGTGGGTGAGTGGCTCAATAGCGTCATTCGATCGGACGATAATGACGATCGTGGTCCGCCGAGGGCCGCCAATCCTCAAGACATGGCAGCCCAACGCCAAGAACCGCGGCTGCAGGACCGATCTGACGACGGCGACCGATACTGGCCGCGCGACGCGGACACGCACCGTCGCGAACGCATCGAAGTCGACAAAGAGCCGCCGCCCTACAAGGGCCGTCCGTTGCGCGAACAGCGCCTTCCGACGCCGAGGCCATTCGCATCCGGGAAGACGCAGAAGCCGCGCGCGCCGAGAAAGAAGCGCGCCGAAACGAAGCCATCTGGGCCCAGGAAGAGGTCCGTGAGCGCAACGCTGCCCGGGCATACGACGACACTCCCGAAAGCGAAGCCGGCCGTGCTCAAGAGCAGCCTCACGAGGAGGAACTGCGCAAGGTTACGCGGAGCCGCGAGGAACTCGGTGATGTCCACGCGCATCTCGACAGTCTGTCGCGGCAACTCGAGCGTCTCGCGCAGCAGGCCGCTGTCGCGCCGCGTCCAGGCTCGGTGCGGCAAGAACCGGCACCACGGATCCCGACCGGGGCGAGCGACCAAAATATGCCGCGACTGACGGGCGCTCCCTCACCGCCGCGCGGGAATATGCCGAGTTTGCAGCGCAAACGGCAGCTCCGAAGCAATGGCCCCGCGAAGAATAGCTTGGATTTGTCTATCGAAGACGCGCTGGCCGAGATCGCAGCGCGGCAACGCGCACTTGATGGCAACGCCGCCATCCGACCTGTACCTGACGCTCCGGGAATTGCGCCATTGCCGGAGACCTCATCACCGCTCTCGCCAGAATCGCCGGCATCTACCGATACGGGACGCGCCACCGACGGGACCGTTGCCGTAGAGAAGCTCAATTTGGCCACCCTTGAAGAGCATTTGCGGCAGATCACGTCGCGAATTGATGCATTGCGGCCGGCGAAAGACCTCGAAACGGCGATCGCGGCCGTCCGCGACGACCTCACGGAAATCGGGTTGATGCTGACCGAGGCGCTGCCGCGGCGCGCCGTGGAATCTTTGGAGATCGAGGTCAAGGCGCTCGGGCAGCGTATCGACCACAGCCGCGAGCTAGGCGTCGAATTCGACCGCGCTCGCCGGGCTCGAGAGCGGCTTGGCTGAGGTGCACGGGGCACTACGGAGCCTCACGACAGCCGAAAATCTTGTCGGCTTCGACGAGGCGGTTAAAACGCTGGCACAAAAAGTCGACCTGATCCTCGCCAGGGAGGATCCGGCCATGCTCAATCAGCTTGAGACGGCGATTGGAGCATTGCGGGGTATCGTATCGCATGTGGCATCCAACGACGCCCTGACCAGGGTCGCGGAGGACGTACGCGCGCTCTCGGCCAAGGTAGACGATCTCGCCAATCACGCCGCGAGCGAAATCGCGCTGTCGGCGCTCGAGACCCGTATCGAAACGCTGGCCAGTGCGTTGACGGCTTCGACCGAAGCGGGACATGCGGTCTCCGCGAAGGTCGATGGTCTCGCCAAGAATACGGCCAGCGGCGAAGGTCTTTCCGCGCTCGAAACCCGCATCGATACGCTCGCCACCGCATTGACCGTCTCAGCAGAAGCCGGCCATGCGGTACCGCGCGAGCTCGAAAAGCTGCTCGCGGGTCTCATTGAAAAGCTCGAATGGGTCCAACTCACCCACACCGATCATGCGGCGCTGGCACACCTTGAAGATCGCATCGCCATGCTGATCAAGCGTTTTGATGCTTCCGACGCGCGGCTCGGCCATCTCGAAGCCATCGAGCGCGGTCTCGCCGATCTGTTGGTCCATATCGAGCAGATGCGCGGCATCACCGGCAAAGGCGAGGGCGGTGACAACCAAGCACTTATGGCCCAAGACCCCGTAGCGGTCGAAGCCATGTCGCGCGATGTCGCCGAAATCAAACAGACCGAGCGGCGTACCCTGGACTCGCTTGAAGCCGTGCAGGACGCCGTGGAGCACGTCGTCAATCGCCTTGCGACGATCGAAAGCGCGATCCGTTCGGATGCTGCGCCGCATCTCGCGCCGACGGAGCCCGCGCCGGAGCAAGTTCAAAGGTCCCTATCGGCGCTGTTTGCGCCGGCACACGAATCATCGTCGCCACCGGTCTCCGCTATTGCGCCGGCAGCACCGGCCGCCGTCGAGGCCGCACCACTTCGAAATGCTGCGGCCAGACCGCCGATCGACCCGAATCTGCCACCCGATCATCCGCTGGAGCCGGGCTCCATGGGGGGCCGCTCCGAAACCGCATTCAGTTCGGCCAAACCGCCCGTCATTCCGGACCCCGGCGGCAAGCCCGACTTCATCGCTGCCGCACGCCGCGCCGCACAAGCCGCGGCCGCGGCTCCCTCCGCTTATCATTCAAGCGCAGGCACTCCGCCGCCGGGCGGATTCCGCTGATACAAAAGCTGACGCGCTTGCGCAAATTGCTGGTTGCGGCCGGCGCGGTGCTCATCGTCGTCGGCTGCCTCCATATCGCGTCGCGGCTATTCGATGGCGGCAGTTCAAGAACACCCGCAGGGACGCCGGCAGGCCCCGCGTCACCGTCAGCCGTTTCCCCCGAGGCTGACTCTGCCAATCCGCCGGCGTCGCTGCCGACCCCGCCTGCGCTCCCAGCCGCGCCCCTGAGTATCACGCCCGGCACCCCCAAGCCTGCGGAACCTGGACAGCAGTCGATGCTGCATGAGGGCGCCGAACAGCCTGTCGTGGCGGGCGCATTACCTCCTGCCACTGAGACTCCGGCAACAAGCGGAGTGCCGTTCTGGTCGAACGACATAACCGGCTCACTGCCGCACGCCGGGCCAGCGGGAACGTCAGGCGCCCCGATCGGTGACAAGTTGCCCGCGACGATCGGAGGACCGGCGCTGCGAGCAGCCGCCATGGCCGGCGATCCGGCAGCCGCCTATGAAATCGGCATGCGCTTTGCCGCAGGCCACGGCGTCCCGCAGAACAATGAGGAAGCCGCCCATTGGCTCGCCCGTGCCGCCAAGAAGGGCTTGGCTCCCGCACAATTTCACCTCGGCGTCCTCCACGAAAAAGGCCTGGGCGTGAAGAAAGACCTTGTCGCGGCGCGCGGTCTGTATCTCGCCGCCGCCGAGAAGGGCAATGGCAAAGCCATGCACAATCTTGCGGTGCTCTATGCCGAAGGCATCGACGGACCGGCCGATTATCGCAACGCCGCCCATTGGTTCCGTGTTGCCGCCGACCACGGCGTCGCCGACAGCCAATACAACCTCGGCATCCTCTACGCGCGCGGCATTGGCGTCGAGCAAAACTACGCCGAGTCGTACAAATGGTTCGTGCTTGCGGCAAACCAGGGCGATAAGGAAGCAGCCAAAAAACGGGACGAAGTCGCCACGCATCTCGATCCGCAATCGCTTGCTGCGGCAAAGTCCGCCGTGCAGACGTGGTCGCCGCAGCCACAGCCTGAAGCGGCGAATAAAGTCGCGGTCCCTGTCGATTGGGACGCACCCGTGGCGGAAGCGGCAAAGCCGAAGTCCCGGCCTGCCATTGCCAAGACGACCGCTGCGGAGCCCAAGACGAACTAAGACGACAGGTCGGGTTCCCCTCCTCCTCACACCAGGAGAAAAAGCAAATCAATCCGCCAGACACTTCGCGGCGGCAACGGCATAGAGCCGGCTGTCACCGAGCATGTGGGCGGTGAAGGCCAGCGCGCCGAATAACGACACGATCGCTCGGTCGCGCACGTTGAGACCGCCCGCATAGGCGCCGAAGGCCGGCATGACGACACGCTTTCCGTCGCTCGCGAAACAACGTCTGCCGATCGCGCGCCCGCGCCGCGCCACCCGCGCGACCGGATGCAGATGGCCGGCGATCTCGCCGTCACATGACTGCGCGGAGGGTTCGTGACGGAATGTCAGCGGTCCGAGCGCCAGCGTATCGGCAAAACGACCGCCGATGTTATCTGCGGGTTCGGGATCGTGATTGCCGGCGATCCAAACCCAATCGCGTCCACGCTGCATCGTCTTCAGCGCCACGCGGCTGCTGTCGTCCATGCGCGAGGGCCCGCCGCCGTCATGAAAACTGTCGCCCAATGCGATCACAATGCGTGGCGCATATCGCTCGATGAGTTTTGCAAGTCGAGCTAGCGTCGCTGCCGTATCGTAGGGCGGCAGCAACACACCGCGTGCGGCGAATGCCGAGCCTTTTTCCAGATGCAAATCGGCGATGACAAGCAAGGACTCGCCCGGCCAAAACATTGCACCGGCGCAGTCGGCGACGAGCGTGACGCGCCCGATGGTGAAGTCTTCGCCTCCCCCTGCGGGGGGAAAGTCGGCGAACGAAGCTCGCTGGGTGGGAATTAGTGAATGCAAGGCGACCCCACTCCAGATCGCCTTCCTGCGGGGGAGGATGATAGCAAACCCTTCATTGCATTGCCTCCTTCACCAATTCGTCCTCGGCCTCGGCGAGCAGCGTATCAGCCGCCTCGCCGTAAACCGCTTCGCGCCCGATCTCCAGCATCACCGGCACAGCAAGCGGCGAGACATGGTCGAGCGCTTTATGAACGATTCGGCCCTTAATGCGCGAGAGCATTTCGCCGAGGCGGCGGACATCAAGGAGGCCGGTCGCGGCGTCGGCACGTGCCGCGCGCAGGAGCAAGTGGTCAGGCTGGTGGCTGCGCAGCACGTCATAGACGAGGTCGGTCGAGATCGTGACCTGCCGCCGCGATTTCTCCTGGCCCGGGAAGCGGCGCTCGATCAGGCCGGCGATAATCGCGCAACTGCGGAACGTCCGCTTCATCAACGCCGATTCGGCAAGCCACGCTTCGAGATCGTCGCCCAGCATGTCCTCATCGAACAGGGCTGCGAGCACCAGGTCGCCGCGCGCGATTTGCGCGGCAACATCGCCGAGGCCCCAGACCGCGAGCGCATATTCGTTGGCGACAAAGCCCATCGGCTTTAATCGCGCGCGTTCAAGCCGCCGCGTCAACAGCATGCCCAGCGTCTGGTGCGCGAGGCGCCCTTCAAATGGATAGCAGACCAGATAATGCTTGTTGGCACGCGGAAATGTTTCGAGGAGCAGTTCACGGCGTCCCGGCATCTGCGATCGCCACTTCTGGATTTCCAGCCACTCGCGCACTTGCTCGGGCAACGCGCGCCAAGCATGCGGATCGGAGATGATCGCGCGCACACGGTCGGCGAGATAAGTCGACAGCGGAAATTTGCCGCCCTCATAGGCCGGCACCTTCGGATCTTCGGCGGTCGAGCGGGAGACATAGACTTCGTCCTCGACCAGCGCTTCATATTTGAGAATCTCGCCGGCAAACACGAAGGTGTCGCCCGGCACCAGGGTCTCGACAAAATATTCCTCGACCTGACCAAGCAGCCGGCCGCCGCGCGGGATCATCCTTGAGGCCCGCGAGCGCACGAGACGCACTTTCAGCATGTCGGCTTCAACGATGGTGCCGACATTGAGCCGGTAGCGTTGCGCCACATTGGGGTTGGCGATGCGCCAACGGCCATCCTTGCCCTGGCGGATGCGGGCGAAGCGCTCGTAGGCCTTGAGCGCATAGCCGCCCGTGGCGACGAAATCGACGGCGGCGTCGAAATCCGCGCGCGTCAGCGCCGCATAGGGCGCCGCTGTTTTGATCTCGGCATAAAGTTCATCGCCCAGAAAAGCCTCGCCGCAGGCGCAGCCGAGGATGTGCTGAGCCAGAACATCGAGCGCGCCAATGCGAGGAGCCGGGGTGTCCTGCGCATTGTCGGCGATGGCGTCGAGCGCGGCGCGACACTCCAGCACCTCGAAGCGGTTCGCCGGCACCAGCACACCCTTCGACGGCTCATCCATGCGGTGATTGGCGCGGCCGATGCGCTGCAGCAGCCGCGACGCGCCTTTTGGCGCGCCAACATTAATGACGAGGTCGACATCGCCCCAGTCGACGCCAAGATCGAGCGAAGACGTGCACACGACAGCACGGAGCGCGCCGGCCGCCATCGCCGTTTCGACCTTACGGCGCTGTGCCACGTCGAGCGAGCCGTGATGCAGCGCGATCGAAAGATTGTCGTCGTTGAGGTGCCAGAGATTCTGAAAGATCGCCTCGGCCTGGCTGCGGGTGTTGACGAACACCAGCGTGGTGCGGTGCGCCTTGATGAGTTGATAGAGGCCGCCAAGCGCGTAGCGCGCCGAATGACCGGCCCACGGTACCCGTTCGGTGGTGCCGAGCATGGCGACATCGGGCACCGCGCCGGGCTCCGCGATAATCAGATCGGCCGGCGCGTTATCATCGCCTTGCGGCACCATGAAACGGCACAGGGCGTCGGGTTCGGCGACGGTCGCCGACAGCCCGATGCTCGTGAGGCCCGGCGCAAGGCGGAACAACCGCGCCAGACCGAGCGAGAGCAGATCGCCGCGTTTCGAAGTCACCAGGGCATGCAGCTCGTCGAGGATGATGCGTTTGAGCGAGCCGAACAGATAGGGCGCATCGGCCGAAGCGAGCAGCAAAGCGACCTGCTCGGGCGTCGTCAGCAAAATCTCGGGCGGATCGCGCCGCTGGCGCTGGCGCTTCGAAGTCGGCGTGTCGCCGGTGCGTGTCTCGATACGGATCGGCAGCCGCATTTCCGCGACCGGCACTTCAAGATTGCGCGCAATATCGACCGCCAGCGCCTTGAGCGGCGAGATGTAAAGCGTGTGCAGTCCGCCCTCGCGACGCACATCGCGGCCGATCGAGATTATTTTCTTGCGGAGCGAGGCCGGAGTGGCCGAGTCTTTCGCGCCGCCGCTCAACTCCACCAAGCTCGGCAAGAAGCCCGCCAGCGTCTTGCCGCCGCCGGTCGGGGCGATCAGCAGCACCGAGCGACCGGCGTGCGCCTTGGCGAGAAGCTCGAGCTGGTGCGCACGCGGCGTCCAGCCGCGGCTGGCGAACCAGCGCGCGAAAGGTTCCGGCAGCATCGCGGCGCGTTCGAGAACGGTCACCCGCCAGAACTAGCGGGCGGACGCTTGGCGGTCGAGGCCTGCGCGACGACCACGAGGCTCTCGACCGGCATGCCCTTTTCGCTGCGCACCGCGGCTTGAGCGAGATGCATGGGCGCCAATCCGGCGGCGCGGAGCACGTCGCGCAGGTAGGTCCCACCGTGGGCGTAGCGCAAAGTCGGCAGCAGCTTCATCCCATCGCCCGAATGCGTCTCGACGGTAAAGGCCAGCAATCCATCAGGCTCAAGAACGCGCGCGATCGCGGCGATGACGGGATTGAGATCGCTCACGTAGACGAAGACGTCGGCGGCGAAAATGAGCTGGTATCTCGCATCGACCGCCGCCTCATCGGCAAGGCCGTCCGTGAGATCGGCGTTGACGAGACGATCGTAGAGGCCCTTGGCAGCCGCCTGAGCAATCATGGCCGGCGAAAGGTCGACGCCGACGAGCCAGTCGACAGAGGGACGGAACGCGGCACCGCCAAGCCCGGTGCCGCAGCCGAGATCCAACGCCGAGCCAAACCGCGTCGGCCGATGCGCCACGCGCGTCACGGACTCAACCGCATCGCGCAGGATCGCCGGCCCGCGATAGGCGAGACGGTCGGTGAGGGCTGTGTCGTAGCGGCCCGCATACTGGTCGAATAGCCGGCGCACGTAGGTTTGGGTCATCTGCGGCGTCGCGTTACCGGCACCCAGACGGGCAAGCTGGAGCCGCGCGCCATGGTAGTCCTCGGGATCGGCAGCGCTGGCCTGATCGAATGCCGCGATCGCGCCGCCGCGGTCGCCAAGCCGGTCGCGGATGGCGCCGAGCGCGAACCAGGCCGTGGCAAACCGGGGGGCAAGCTCGACCGTCTGCGCCAGAATATCGGCGGCGCCGGAAAAGTCGCCACGCGCGGCCTGGTCGAGCGCCCATTTGTAGCGGCGGTCGGCGATCAAATCGCCGGAGGAGACGAAGAGCGGGCCGGTGTCCGTCATCGCGCGATGCTCGCCTCTCGAAGAGAAGTACCTATTTATGACTCGCGATGCGTCCTGAAGACATCCTGGTACCCACCCCGGCCGGCGTGTGCTGCAAGCTTGGCGGCTTTCATATCGACCCGACGCGGCCGGTGGAACGGGCGCTGATCACGCATGCGCATTCCGACCACGCGCGCGCCGGTCACGGCGCGGTGCTCGCCACCCCGGAGACGCTCGACCTGATGCGGCTGCGTTATGGCGAGAATTTTGCCGGCGCCACGCAAGCCGCCCAATACGGCAAAAGTATCGATCTCGGTGGCGTCACGGTGGTTTTTCATCCCGCCGGGCACGTGCTCGGCTCGGCACAGATCGCGGTCGAGGCGGGCGGGCTGCGCGTTGTCGCGTCCGGCGATTACAAGAATGTCGCCGATCCGACCTGCGCGCCGTTCGAACTGGTGCCGTGCGAGGTGTTCATCACCGAAGCGACGTTCGCGCTGCCGGTGTTTCGCCACGGCAACCCTGCCGGTGAAATTGCGAAATTATTGCACTCCGTCGCCCTGTTCCCCGAGCGCGCGCACCTGGTCGGCGCTTATTCGCTCGGCAAAGCGCAGCGCGTAATCGCGCTGCTGCGCCAGGCCGGCTACGCCGCCCCGATCTATCTGCACGGCGCAATGGAAAAGATCACGCACTATTACGTCGACTGCGGCATCGCGCTCGGCGAACTGCGCGCAGTGCGCGGAACGAGCAAGATGGACCTCGCCGGCACCATCACGCTCTGCCCACCGTCGGCCCTCAACGATCTCTGGACGCGTCGTTTTCCCGATCCGGTTTCGGCTTTTGCGTCCGGCTGGATGCGCGTGCGGGCGCGGGCCCGCCAGCACGGCGTCGAGCTGCCCCTCGTCATTTCCGATCATGCCGACTGGGACGGCCTCGTCGCCACCATCGCGGCAACAGAGGCCGGCGAGATCTGGGTCACCCATGGCCAGGAGGATGCGCTGGTGCACTGGTGCACGATGCGCGGCCTCAAAGCCCGACCGCTCGATATCGTCGGTTATGGCGACGAGGATGAGGCCGACGACAAAAGCGAGGCGGAGGGATGAACCGCTTTGCCGAGTTACTCGATCGCCTCGCCTACGAGCATGGCCGCAACAACAAGCTGCGGCTGATGACAGAATATTTTCGCACGACCGGCGATCCCGAGCGCGGCTGGGCACTGGCGGCGCTCACCGGCACGCTGAGCTTCCCGCATGCCAAGGCGGGTCTCATCCGGAGTCTGATCACCGAGCGCACCGACCCGGTGCTGTTCGCGCTGTCGTATGATTACGTCGGCGACCTTTCCGAAACCGTCGCGCTGATGTGGCCCACTTCATCCTCTCCCTCGAGCGCAGGCGGAGAAGGACTGACGCTGACATCCGTCATCGAAACCCTCTCCACCTTGGGCAAAACCCAGCTCCCGAAACAGCTGGCAAGCTGGCTCGATACGCTCGACGAAACCGGGCGCTGGGCGCTCATCAAGCTTGTCACGGGCAGCCTGCGCGTTGGCGTCTCGGCGCGTCTCGCGAAAGCCGCTGTCGCGGCGCTGGGCGGCAAGGACGCCCAAGAGGTCGAGTTGCTCTGGCCCGGGCTCGCCCCACCCTATCGGGATCTCTTCGCCTGGCTCGAAGGCCGCAGCGACAAGCCCCTGAACATCGATCCGGCGCCGTTCCGGCCGCCGATGCTGGCGCATGCGCTCGACGACGTGGATTTGCCCGCGCTCGAGCCAACCGATTTCATGGCTGAGTGGAAATGGGACGGCATTCGGGTGCAGGCCGTCGCGGCGCGGAACAGCGGCGAGATCGTCGCCAGGCTCTATTCGCGCACCGGCGAAGACATTTCCAACAGCTTTCCCGATGTCATCGACGCCCTGCGGCTCCCCGGCGCGATCGACGGCGAGCTCCTGATCATGCGCGACGGTCTTGTGCAATCGTTCAACGTCTTGCAGCAGCGGCTCAATCGCAAAACCGTCACCGCCAGGCTTATCGCCGAATATCCGGCCAATGTGCGCGCTTACGATCTACTCGCCGATGGCGGCGAAGACTTACGTGAGCGCCCGTTCGCCGAGCGCCGGGCGCGGCTCGAAGCTTTCGTCGCCCGGCTTGGCGAGAGCCGCGTCGACCTTTCTCCCCTCGTCCCCTTCGCGAACTGGGACGAGCTAGCGACCGCGCGTAAGAATCCGCCGGCGGCTGGCGCCGGTCCCGACGCGGCGGCCGTTGAAGGCGTCATGCTCAAGCGGCGCGACGCGCCCTACCTGCCCGGCCGGCCAAAAGGCCCATGGTGGAAGTGGAAGCGCGACCCGTTCATCGTCGACGCCGTACTGATGTACGCCCAGCGCGGCCACGGTAAACGCTCTTCGTATTATTCTGATTACACCTTCGGCGTATGGACGCGGGGCGAAACCGGCGACGAGCTCGTGCCCGTGGGAAAAGCCTATTTCGGTTTCACCGACGAGGAGCTGTTGCAGATCGACCAATTCGTGCGCCGTAATACAACCGAGCGGTTCGGCCCGGTGCGCGAGGTCGTGCATGAACCCAATCAAGGCCTGGTGCTCGAAGTGGCATTCGAGGGATTGCAGCGCTCGACGCGACACAAATCCGGCCTCGCAATGCGGTTTCCGCGCATCAGTCGACTGCGCTGGGATAAACCGCCGAGCGAAGCCGACCGGCTAGAGCGGCTGGAGACGATGATCGGACGGATCGAACAGGGATGCACGTCGTGACCATTTCGCCCGTCCGGGCTTTGCCGCCCATCAGTCTGCGCCGCGGCAAGGAGGGCGACCTCGGCGCGCTGCTGGCGCTCGAGCAGGCCGTGTTCACGACCGATCTCCTGTCCCGGCGAAGCTTCCGCCATTTCCTGACCTCGCCGCGCGCCACGCTCATGGTGGCGGCAGACGGCGGCAAGCTCGCCGGTTACGTGCTGGTGTTCTATCCACCGCGATCCAGGCTCGCCCGCCTTTATTCCATCGCAGTCGCGCCGCACCTTGGCGGACGCGGTGTCGGGCCGTTGCTGCTGTCGGCGGCGGAGGATGCGGCGAAACGCCGACGACGGGAGGCGATGCGGCTCGAAGTCCATGAGCACAATTCCCGAGCCATTGCGCGCTATGAAAAGTCGGGCTACCGGCTCTTCGGCAGGCATCGCGATTATTATGAAAACCATGGTGATGCGTTGCGCTTCGAGAAGCCGCTCGACGTGGAACCCCGGCGCCGGCCGACAGTTTCCGGGGAGCGGCCTCGCTCTGCAGCGCGAAGCGGTTTTGATGGTGGACATCGCGGCCGACGCAGTCGCCAATCGTTGCGCTTCCAGGTATGAGGTGTCGTGCTGCGCGTGATTTTAATCGCATGATCGGCTTAATTTTGCATACCGTCTCCGCCTGGAAAGGGACCCGCCCATGACCGGCTGGGTCATCCTTGTCGACCAGCCCCGCGATCTGCCCAACGCAGAGACTCCGCACAAGGTCATCACCACGAGCGAGTATCTGGCGCGGCCGCGCTTGTTCGATGTGGGACGGCCCAAGCTCGTCAATCTGGCGCGCTCCTACGCTTACCAGTCCAAAGGCTATTACGCGTCGCTGCTCGCCGAGGCGCGCGGCCATCGCGTCGTGCCGACCGTCGAAACCATGCTGGAGTTGCGCGAGCAAAAGCTCTACGAGCACGCGCTGCCCGAGCTCGAGGACGAGCTCAATCGCTGCGCGCGGCGCGCCGATTTCCAGCCCGACGGCGAGACCAAACTGCTCGTCTGCTTCGGCATCGCACGCGATAACCGGTTCGAACTCGTTCGGCCGCCTGTTGTTCGACTGGTTCCGCTGCCCTGCCCTCGAGGTCATCGTCGATCCTGGCGAATGGCTCTCGATCGACCGCATCCGGCCGCGCAACATCACGCGGCTCGCGAATGGCGAAGCCGAGTTCTTTCGCGACTCGCTGCACAATCACACCAAGCGGGAGTGGCGCGATCCCAAGGCGCGGACAGTCGCCAAATACGATCTCGCCGTGCTCTACGATCCGAATGAGAAGATGGCGCCGTCCTCGTCGGCCTCGATCAAGCATTTCGCCCGCATCGCCGAGAAATTGTCGGTCGACGTTGAGCCGATCACCAAACGGCAGCTCGCCGAACTCGCCGAATTCGACGGCTTGTTTATTCGCGAGACCACATCCATCGACAATCACACTTATCGCTTTGCCCGCCGCGCCTGGCAGGAAGGCATGCCGGTCATCGACGATCCGATCTCGATGATCCGCTGCACCAACAAGGTCTTCTTGATGGAGTTGCTCGGGCAAAACCAGGTGCCGACTCCGCCGACGGTGATCATTGCCGAGGAGACCGATCTCGCCAAGGCGATCGACGAGCTTGGATTGCCGCTGGTCGTGAAGATTCCGGACGGCTCCTTCTCGCGCGGCGTCCACAAGGTCGGGACGGCCCCCGAGTTCAAGCGCATTTGCGATGAACTGTTCGAGGAAACCGACCTGCTGCTGGCGCAGAAATTCCTGCCTACCGATTTCGACTGGCGCGTCGGCGTGCTCGCCGGCGAACCCTTGTTCGTGTGCCAATATCGCATGGCGCGCGGGCACTGGCAGGTCGTCAAATACCGGCCCGACGGCTCATCGCGCGAAGGCGGCTTCCGCGCCTTCGATCTCGATCAAGCCCCGCCGGAGGTGATCGACATCGCGGTCCGCGCGGCGCGGCCGATCGGCGATGGTTTCTATGGCGTCGACCTCAAGCAGACCGACGATGGGATCGTCGTCATGGAGGTCAACGACAATCCCAACCTCGAGCACGGCATCGAGGACGTCGTCGGCAAGGATGAAATCTGGACCCGCGTGCTGCGCTGGTTCATCGACCGATTCGAGCAGTAGGCTTCACGAACCATCGATCACGCCAACCTCGTACCCGGTATCCCCTTCGTCACCTGATCAAGCGGCCAGCGCGCGCGCGGCGCGACGTCGAGCGTGTCAGTGAGGCCGAGCACCAACCGCTCGGCACCGGCCCACGCGATCATGGCGCCGTTGTCGGTGCACAATGCTGGTGGCGGTGCGACCAGCATGGTGCCGACCTCGAAGGCCAGGCGATGGAGTACCTTGCGCAGTGCCTGGTTGGCCGCGACGCCGCCGGCGCAGACCAGCGCAGTCGGGGTGCCGACCTGTTCGCGGAACATGCGCAGCCCGCCACGCAGGCGATCCATGACGACGTCGGCCACCGCCTGCTGGAACGAGGCGCAGAGATCGGCGACATCCTGATCGCTCAGCGGCGCGATCTTTTCTGCCTCGATCCGCAGCGCCGTCTTGAGGCCGGACAACGAAAAATTGGCGTCGCGGCGGCCAGCCATGGGCCGCGGTAGCGTAAAGCGCTTGGGGTCGCCGCGCGTCGCCTCTTTCTCGACCAGGGGTCCGCCCGGATAGCCGAGACCGAGCAGCTTTGCGGTCTTGTCGAAGGCTTCGCCGATCGCGTCATCGACCGTGCCGCCAAGCCGCAAATAATCGCCGACACCGCGCACGCCGAGAATTTGGGTATGGCCCCCGGAGGCGAGAAACAGGCAATAGGGGAACGGGGTCGCATCGGTAAGGCGCGCCGTGAGGGCGTGCCCTTCCAGATGATTGACCGCGATGAGAGGCTTGGCGTGTGTTAGCGCGATGGCCTTGGCTGTCGTCAGCCCGACGATGACGCCGCCGATCAGGCCCGGCCCGGCTGCGGCGGCGATGCCATCCAGCGCGCCGAAAGAAAATTGCGCTTCTGCCATCGCCTTCGCGACGATGTGATCGAGCGCCTCCACATGGGCGCGGGCGGCAATTTCGGGCACCACGCCGCCGAATTCCGCGTGCTCGCCGACTTGCGACAGCACGATGTTGGACAGAATCCGGCCACTGCCGTCCTCGGCCCGCTCGACCAGGGCCGCGGCGGTCTCATCACAGGTGGTTTCGATGCCGAGGATGACCATTCATGTATTATGGGCTGTGTCATTCCGGCTTGCCGCGAAGGACCGCGTCGCTCTGCGCGGCCCCGAAATGACCAATGGCATAGAGACGCGGCCTAGCATTTGTAGGTCCAATGGCACAATCCTGCTCCGGCTCGGCACCTTTGCGCATCGGTTGGCGCCGCCGCGCCAGCGCCAATGTCTCGGGGGAGATTTAGCCCGGTGCGCCTCCTCCTGACGCGGCCGGAGCTGGATGCGGAACGAACCGCCATTGCACTCCGCGCACGCGGCCACCTCGTGGTCATCGCGCCTCTTCTGCACATCGAGGCCCTACGCGCCCCGCTCGATACCGGTCCGTGGTCGGCAATTCTGGTCACCAGCGCCAATGCGGCTGATGGCATCGCGGCGCACCGCAGCCATAAGGGGCTGTGCGCACTGCCGGTCTTCGCCGTCGGTCAACGTAGCGCACAGGCCATGCGGGCTGCCGGCTTCACAAGCGTGATGTCCGCCGATGGCGATGTGAGCGACCTTGTCGGTCTCGTCGCCAGCTCCGCAAAGGCCGGGGCGCGGATGCTCTATCTCGCCGGTGCAGATCAAACCGGCGATCTCGCCGGGAAACTTTTCCAGCACGGACTACATGTGGACACGGCCGTGATTTATCGCGCCGTGGCGGCAACGACGCTGCCACCGGTTGCGGCCGACGCGCTAGCGAGCGGCATCGATGGCGTGCTGCATTTCTCGCGCCGCAGCGCTGAGACCTACGTGATGGCAGCCACGAGCGCGGGCCTCCTGGCCGAGGCCCTGAGGCCCGTCCATTATTGTCTGTCGGCGCAGGTGGCCGAGCCACTCGTCCAGGCCGGCGCCGCGGTGGTCCGCGTCGCGCCACGACCCGCCGGGGCCGCCCTGATCGAACTCATAGCCTCCGCGCCGCAGTGACGGTATCGCCTTGCGATCGGCTATGTTGCCGCCATATCCACCCCGTATTATGCCGTGGCGGGCGGGTTTTGGGCGAATCGGAATCGTCGCCCCGGAGACAGCATGACGAGCGAGTTTGACAGTGCGCCGCACCGGCGACCGCCGACCATCGAACTGACGGCCAAAGAAGTCGAATCCGAAAAGCCGGCATCGACGAGCCACGCTGGAACGGCGGATTCAACCGGCGATCGTACGGATGAAGCAACGCCGTCCGACGATCCGGCGAGCAACCAACCTGCCGGCCGCCCGCGGTCGCGTGTCCTAGGCCTAGTCGTGGGGCTGGCGGTCGGCGCCGTCGCCATGGCTGCCATCCTTGTCGGGCTTTGGATGGCGGGATTGGCGCCGCCGCGCGATGGTGCGGTGCTGCCTGCCGCGCCGGGTCCACAACCTGCGGCCACGAACGAAATCTCGACGCAGCTCGATAAAATCCAGGCGGCGCTCGCGGCGCAGCGGCCGGAAGCGGCGCTTGCCGAACGCGTCGCGGCGAGCGAAGCGCAGACGAAATCGCTCGGCGATTTGCTCGCCGCTCTCAATCGCCGCGTCGACGATATCGCGGCGGCGACTCAAACCGCTCAGGCGCAGGCCGCTGCCGCTTCGGCCGCCGCCGTCGGAGCGAAGACCGCCGCCGACGGAGCAAAGACCGCCGCACAGGCGAGCGTCCAGCGCAGCGACCTCGACGCCTTGACCAACCGCATCGCTACGCTCGAACACACGGTCAAGACGCTGTCTGACAATGTGACGCGCCGCGGCGCCAGTGCGGACGACCGCTTGGCGCGGATGACCGTCGTCACCGAGGCGCTTCGCGCTACGGTCGAACGCGGTGCACCCTACAGGGCCGAGCTTGCTGCTGTGAAGTCGTTCGGCGTCGACCAGACGGCGATTGCACCGCTTGAACCCTTTGCCGCAACGGGCATACCGAGCGCCGCCGCGCTCGCCCACGAGCTCGCGGCCCTGACGCCGGACATGCGACCAGCAGCCGGCACGGTGCCGAACGACAACAGCTTCCTGGGGCGCCTCGAGAACAATGCGCAAAAGCTCGTCCGCGTCACCCCGGTCGATGCACCCGCAGGCGCCGGCGACGACCCTTCGACGATTTTGGCGCGGATCAATATCGACGCCGCGCGGGCCGATATTGCGGGCGCACTCGCCGACATCGCCCGCTTGCCGGAAGCCCAGCGCGCCCTCGCCGCCGCCTGGGTCAAGAAGGCCGATGCGCGCAACGCCGCCCTTGCCGCCAGTCGGCAGATCGCCAGCGACGCCCTCGGTGCGCTCGCCAAACCGGCTTCGCAATGATCCGCGTCATCTTCTTCCTGATCGTCGTCGGGCTGCTGTCGTTCGGCGTCGCGTGGCTCGCCGACCGGCCCGGTGATGTCGTCATCACCTGGCAAGGCTTGCGCATCGAAACCTCGCTCATGGTGCTGGGTGCGGCGGTGCTGGCCACCTTGGTGATTTTGGTCATGCTATGGAGTCTCGTTCGCGCGATCTTGAACTCGCCGAGCGCGCTGACGAACCTTTTGCACAATCGGCGCGGCGGGCGGGCCTATGAGGCGATCTCGCAGGGGCTCATCGCGGTCGGTTCAGGCGACGTGATCGCCGCGCGCAAGTTCAGCACCGACGTCAATCGGATCGCGCCCGGCGAACCGCTGGCATTGCTGCTCAGCGCCCAATCGGCGCAGCTTTTGGGCGATTGCGAAGCCGCGGATCGCGCCTTCCGCGTCATGGCGAGCCGCCCTGATACCAAGGCGCTCGGCCTGCACGGCCTCTTCATCGAGGCGCAACGCCGCGACGATCTGGCCAGTGCCCGCGCTTATGCCGAGGAGGCCGCACGCAGCACGCCGGCGCTCGGCTGGGCCGGCCGAGCGGTGCTGGAATTCCGCTGCGCGACCGGTGATTGGCCCGGCGCGCTTGAGTTGCTCGAGCGCAGCAAGAGCGCGCTCGACAAGGCGAGCTATCGCCGCCAGCGCGCGGTTTTGCTCACGGCGCGCGCGCTCGCTGTCGAAGATGCGGATCGCGACAGCGCCAAGGCCTTTGTGCTCGAAGCGACAAAACTGGCGCCAACGCTGGTGCCCGCGGCTGCACTCGCCGGCCGCCTGCTTGCCGAGGGCGGCGAGTTGCGCCGCGCGTCGCGCATCATCGGCAAAGCCTGGAGCGCCAATCCACACCCCGATCTCGCTCAGACCTTTTCCGAGCTCCGCTCCGGCGATGCGGCTCGCGACCGGCTGACCCGGATCGAAGGCCTCGCAAAAAAAACACCCGGGCATGTCGAAGCCGCGCTCGCCGTCGCACGTGCCGCGCTTGATGCGCGAGAGTTCAGCAAAGCGCGCAGCGCGCTCGCGTCTCACCTTGCGGAACCAACCAGACGCATCGCCCTGCTGATGGCGGAGCTTGAACGGGCCGAGCGCAACGACGAGGGCCGCGCCCGCGAATGGATGGCGCGTGCGATCCACGCCGCACCGGACCCAGCGTGGACCGCCGACGGCACCGTTTCCGATCGATGGTTGCCGGTGTCGCCGGTCAGCGGCCGGCTCGACGCCTTCGCATGGCGCGTGCCACTGCTGGGCATCGTCAGCGCGGCGCCGGTGATTGATCCGGAGCCTTCCGCCATTGCGCCGTTAGAAATGACGCCAGAGACGCAGGTCGAAAAAACGGACACACAACCTGCTCCAGCGGAGAGCGGGCCGGCCCGCAGCCGAAGCCAACGACCGCCCCCGAAGGCACCTGCGGTGATCCCGCTCGTTCAACCACCTGACGACCCTGGTCCCGATGCCGTTGAGGGCATCGAACCGCCGCCGGAACCACAAGCCGGCGGCTGGCGGAAGATATTCGAATAAAGCGCAATGCTCCCGCGACCTTGCCGACATCGGCGAGGTGCATTATAAGACATGAACTATAATGCATGAGAGACCATTGTTGTGGCCGAACCAACAGCCAAAGAGCGGCGCGAAATAACCGTGCCGGCCTCGCACAGCGATGCGACGTCCATAGCCGCATTCCTGGCTGCGATCGGGCGCGAGGTGCGTCGCAACCGCGCCAAGCGCGGCATGACCCGGCGGCAACTGGCGCAGGCATCGCAAACCTCCGAGCGCTATCTGGCGCAGATCGAAAGCGGCGCCGGTAATCCATCCGCGAGCGTGCTGCGCGCCATCGCAGAAGCGCTCGAACTTCCCACCGCTGCGCTCTTGCCGGAGACAGGCGCACTCACGGCCGCGCATAACGCGATCTTCGATCTCATCGCGCAGCTCCCCGAAGGTGAATTGCCCGCGCTCATCAACGAGGTTGAATCGCGCCTGGCTCGTTCCGACGGCGCCGACCGCGCGCGGCGCATTGCGCTGGTCGGGTTGCGCGGCGCCGGAAAATCAACACTCGGACGGATGCTGGCACAGCACCTCGGCTGGCCGTTTGTCGAACTCGACCACCGCGTCGAGGAGGATTACGGCGCCAGCATTCCCGATTTGATTGAGATGGCCGGCAGCGCCACGTTCCGGCGGCACGAACGCAGCGCGCTCGATCGCGTGATCGCCGAGCATGACGCAGTCGTCATCACCACGGCCGGTGGCATCGTCGCCAATCCGGACACTTATGGACTGCTACTGCGGCGCAACCACACGGTTTGGATCAAGGCGCGACCGGAAGATCACATGAGTTGCGTCATGGCGCAGGGCGATTTCCGTCCTATGGCGCAAAATCGCCAGGCCATGGCCGACCTGGTGGCGATCCTCGAAGCGCGCCGCAGCGACTATGCCCGCGCCGAGGCCGCGGTCGACACGTCAGACGATGCCGTGGAGAGCAGCTTTGCCAAGCTGCTTCGCACCGTTTCGCCGTGGCTCGAAACCGCCGCCCGTTTGGGCGAGAAGGTGAAGACGAGTGCCGGCCATGAGTCTGCCTGACACCGGCTTTCTCGAGCTTCCGCCGCTGCGGCTCGAGTATCGCATGATCGGGCCGCGGCCCGACGCTGCGCCAACCATCGTGATGCTGCACGAAGGGCTCGGCTCCGCTGCATTGTGGGGCACGTTTCCGGAGCAAATCGCAGCGGCGACGGGAGCCGGCGTGTTTGTTTATTCGCGCGCAGGCTACGGCAAATCAGGTCCCGGACAATTGCCGCGCACGGTTTCCTTCATGCACGAAGAAGCTTGCGAGGTGCTGCCGCGCGTGCTCGACGCGATCGGCTTTCAGCGCGGGCTCCTGCTCGGCCACAGCGATGGCGCCTCGATTGCAACAATCTACGCCGGCAGCATGCAGGATCACCGCGTGCGTGGTCTCGTCCTTATCGCGCCGCATTTTTTCATCGAAGAGGTGGGAATCGCCGAGATCGAGCGCGCGCGCGAAGCGTTCGTTTCCGGCTCGCTGCGCGACAAGCTCAAGCGCTGGCATGTCGATGTCGATGGCGCGTTCCGCTCCTGGAGCGAGCCATGGCTCAGTCCGGAGTTCCGGACCTGGGACATCACCGAAGCGCTCGGCTACGTCCGCGTGCCGATCCTGATCGTTCAAGGCGATAACGACCAGTATGGTACCTTGCGGCAGATCGAAATGGCGCAGCAGGAATGCTTTTGTCCGGTCGAGGCGGCCGTGCTTCCCGGCGTTCGTCACGTTCCGCATCGCGAAGCCCCTGAACTCACGCTCGATACCGTGGCGGGATTCATCAATCGCCTGCTTCGCGACCATCACGAGGGCGAGCGGCCGGCAGATTAGGGGGTTGCGGCGTTATGAATTATAATGCATATTAACCCTGCGTTCTTGGGAACAATGCACTAAAGTGCATATGACTTAAGGCAATGCGATGAGTGTCGCGGAACACGCAGAACGGTCTCTGGCAAACGGCAAGACGCGGATCGACTTCCAGACCGAGCCCGAGCGCTACCGTCATTGGAAGCTCATGATCGACGGCGACGTCGCCACGCTGCTGATGGATGTCAATGAGAAGGCCGGCCTGTTCGAAGGCTATGACCTCAAGCTCAACTCCTACGATCTCGGCGTCGATATCGAGCTTGCCGACGCGATCGAACGGCTGCGCTTCGAGCATCCCCAAGTCCGCGTCGTCGTGCTGCGCTCGGCCAAGCCGCGGGTTTTTTCCGCCGGCGCCAATATCCGGATGTTGGCCGGAGCAAGCCACGCCCATAAGGTCAATTTCTGCAAGTTCACCAACGAAACGCGCAACGGTATCGAGGATCTGAGCCAAAATTCTGGCCTGAAATCGATCTGCGCAATCAACGGCACGGCGGCCGGTGGCGGCTATGAGCTGGCGCTCGCGGCCGATCACATCATGCTGGTGGACGACGGCTCGGCCACGGTGTCGTTGCCGGAATTGCCGCTGCTGGCGGTGTTGCCCGGCACCGGCGGCCTCACCCGCGTCTCCGACAAGCGCAAAGTGCGCCGCGACCACGCCGATGTGTTCTGCACCACCGAAGAGGGCGTGAAAGGCAAGCGCGCGGTCGAGTGGCGGCTGGTCGACGATGCGGTGCAGGGTTCGAAATTCGACGAGGCCGTTGCGGCACGCGCCAAAGAGTTCGCCGCGGCGTCTTCGCGCCGCGCTACCGGCAACGGCATAACCCTTTCGCCGCTCACCCGCACCTTCGCGGCAGACAGCGTCACCTATGGCGCGCTCGACGTCGAATTTTTGCGCGCAGAGCGAATTGCCACGATCACGCTGCGCGGGCCTGCCGCGGCCCCGCCCGATACGGTGGCGGCCATGGCGGCGCTCGGCGCAAATTTCTGGCCGCTCCAACTCGCCCGCGAACTCGACGACGCGATCCTGAATATCCGACTCAACGAGTTCGAAGTCGCCGCGATCGTCTTCAAATCCTCGGGCGATCCGGCACAGGTTCTCGCCTACGACGCATTCCTGGACGCCAACCAGGACCACTGGCTGTCGCATGAAATCCGCCATCTGTGGAAGCGCGTGCTCAAGCGGGTCGATCTCACGTCGCGTTCGCTCGTTACGCTGGTCGAGCCGGGGTCTTGCTTTGCCGGGACGCTCGCCGAGTTGATGTTGGCGAGCGACCGCTCCTACATGCTGGCATCCTCTGTTCCCTCTCCCGCAAAAGAGGGAGACAACAAACCACCCGCAACCATCGCGCTGACTGACGTCAATTTCGGCCCGTACCCGATGGCGAATGGACTGACGCGGCTCGCCAGCCGCTTTCTCGCCAGCGCCGACGAACTCGCGGCGGCAAAAGCCGAGCGCGGCAAAATGCTCGATGCCGAGACCGCGCAGCGGCTGGGCCTCATCACCTTCGCGCTCGACGACATCGACTGGGACGACGAGGTTCGCGTGTTTCTCGAAGAACGCGCGAGTTTCTCGCCCGATGGCCTCACCGGCCTCGAAGCCAATCTGCGCTTTGCCGGGCCGGAGACCATGGAATCGAAAATCTTCGCCCGGCTCACCGCATGGCAGAACTGGATCTTCCAACGCCCCAATGCCATCGGCGAGGACGGCGCACTGAGGCGTTACGGCACCGGCCAGAAGCCGGTGTTCGATACCCGCAGGGTGTGAATGTAAGCCCTCCCCGTTGTGGGAGCGGAAAAAGGACAGGAGTCCGTCATGACAATCGAGCAAGTCGATTACACGACCAAGATCCCCAACAACGTCAATCTCGCCGAAGACCGGCAGGTGCTTCGCGCCCTGGAAAGCTGGCATCCGGGCTACATCGACTGGTGGATGGACAGGGGGCCGGAGGGTTTCCAGGACGCGGAGGTCTATCTCCGTACGGCGGTGTCGGTCGATCAGAAAGGGTGGGCGAAATTCGATTACGTGAAGATGCCCGAATACCGTTGGGGTATTTTGCTTGCGCCGCAAGACCAAGACCGCAAAATCCCTTTCGGTCGACATTATGGCGAGCCGGTCTGGCAGGACGTGCCGGGCGAGTATCGCGCGATGCTGCGGCGTCTCGTCGTCATTCAGGGCGACACCGAGCCGGCTTCCGTCGAGCAGCAGCGCTATCTCGGCAAAACCGCGCCGTCGCTTTACGACATGCGCAACGTCTTCCAGGTCAATGTCGAGGAAGGCCGGCATCTATGGGCGATGGTCTACATCCTGCAAAAATATTTTGGCCGCGACGGCCGCGAGGAAGCCGCCGAGCTGTTGCAGCGCCGCTCCGGCGATGCCGACAAGCCGCGCATGCTGGGCGCCTTCAACGAGGAGACCCCCGACTGGCTGTCTTTCCATATGTTCACGTTCTTCACGGATCGTGATGGCAAGATGCAGCTCGAGAGCCTGGCACAATCCGGCTTCGATCCGCTATCGCGCACCTGCCGCTTCATGCTGACCGAAGAGGCGCATCATATGTTCGTTGGCGAAACCGGCGTCGGCCGCACTATTCAACGCACCTGTGAGGCGATGAAAGCTGCCGGGATCGAGGACCCCACCGCTATCGACAAGGTGCGAAGCCTGGGCGTCATCGACCTGCCGACGATCCAGAAAAAGCTCAACCTGCATTATTCGCTCTCGCTCGATCTGTTCGGCTCCGAAGTTTCGACCAATGCCGCCAACACATTCACCGCGGGCGTCAAGGGCCGGTTCCAGGAGACCAAGATCGATGACGACCATCGGCTCGAGAATTCAACCTATCCGGTGCTGAAATTCGTCGACGGCGCGATCAAGCGCGTCGACGAACCGGCACTGACCGCGATCAATATGCGGTTGCGCGACGACTACACCGCCGACTGTCAGCGCGGCCTCGACCGCTGGAACAAAATCATCGACAAGTCCGGAGTCGGCTGCAAACTCGAGTTGCCGCACGTCGGCTTCAATCGGGAGATCGGCGAGTTCAAGGACGTTCAGGTCTCGCCCGCCGGCAAAATCATCGACGAGGCGGCGTGGCAGCGCGACAACGGCCAGTGGCTGCCCTCCAAAGACGACGGCGATTTCATCGCGAGCCTCATGAAGCGCGTCGTCGAGCCAGGCCAATTCGCCAGCTGGATCGCACCGCCGCGCGTCGGCATCGATAACAAGCCCGGCGATTTCGAATACGTGAAGCTTGCAGCGTAGTCACCCTGCGCCGCAACCGAGGCGCGGGTCACCAATCATAGCCGCGCCAACATCACGGGTGCCAGGTCGCCATGTGCGCCGCGTGCGCCGGCCCGTATGCGCCGGGACGAAAGAACCGGTCGTAATAGTCGGTGTCGATGTGATGTGCCTGCATCACCCACATCAGATGCATCGCATCGGTGCCGCCGGGAAAGCGGCCGTAAGTGTCGTGGATGTAGTTGCAGATCGCCTTGGTGCAGGCGAGGCCCTCCGCGCTGATTCGGACCCTACCGGCGCGATGCTCCGCCTCCGACATGCGATGCGGTACCGGCTCGGCTTCCCCAGGTGACGGCGGCGCAAGCACCGTATCAACTGCTGCATCCATGGTCGGGTGATAGGGCGGACAGCTTGCCTCGAACACGCCGTCAAGCCCGACGGGATTACCGAACGTCGCTGCGCTATTCTCTGCGACGATGCGGAAGCCCATGTGCTTAAGAATTTCGAGCGAGAGAAATCCGCAGTGCTTCCATCCGCCCAGCCCCAGCGCTTCGGTTGCCAACAACATATTCTGGCAGATCGCAGCCGGTTCGCTGAAAACGTAGTAGCAGGCCTGCCGCTCGACGATCGACAGCGGCACTATCCGCTCGGCATCGAGGAAGCCGTCCTTCAGCCAGCGTTCCGTTCCGGCCGGCCGACAGCCGTGGCGGTCATCGACAATGTTCATGCCGCCGCCCGCAGGCGCGTAGCGCCGCAGCGCGGGATCGACGAACTGCGCGATCAATGAGACGAGCGATGCGCTCACATCGCATACCGGCAGAAACAGCGTCGAGCCCGGCCGGTTCGAGTCCCAGAGGTCGTGACCGCTCATTGGCGGTATGCAGCGCGGAATGTCCAGGCGGCCGCGGCGAAGCTCCCGACGCTGCGAACGATACGCTTCGAGGAGCTTGGTGCGCTCCTCCACGGTCTCGATCTCGCGCAGCTTGGTCGCCGCGAAGTTGGCATCGAGGACATAGAGCCCTTCATCGTTGGTGAAGAAGAGCGCCGTCTGGCCACCAGCCCGCGTCGTCGGAAATGTCCGGCCGCTGCGGCGACGGTAAGGAGGCGGCGTCGGCAGATCCCAGAGCGCCAGTCCCGAGAATCCGGCGCCTGCGCCGACCAGCAGGGCTTCCTCGATCTCGCTCAGGGGAACCGCCGTATGCGTGGACTTGTAGCGGAAGGGCCCCTCCGGCATCTCGAAGCCGAGGCCGAACCGCCGCGAGCGTCGGCCGTAGAGGGCCTCGAACAACGGGTAGTTCCAGGCCAGGTCCAGCAGTTCAGACGGCGTCATTCGCTCGATCCTTGCAAAATCCGCGACGCACGGAGAACGGGCAGACCGTAGCTCTTTACTGGATCGGCGAGATGGTCCACTTTTGTTCGTTGTAGCAGACCACTACGGCCGATTTTTCCGATGACATCACGTGGATGGGCCGATCTCTATGTTTGGCAGCTCGATCGGGCGAGCCGCACGCCGCTCACACGGCAGATCTACATGCAGGTTCGCTCCGCCGTACTGTCCGGCGCGCTCCGTCCGGGCACGCGCGTGCCGTCCTCCCGGGTCATGGCATCGAAGCTCGGCGTGGCGCGCGCGTCCGTGGTCTTGGCGTATGAGCACCTGCTGGCCGAAGGCTATGTCGAAAGCCGCCACGGCTCCGGTACGTTCGTCGCGGGCGATCTGACCGGCCTGCCGTCACGCCGGCGCGGCGCTTCGCGCGCGACGAAGCCTATCGTGCCGACATCGGCACAGGTCTTTTCCGACTTCGAGCGATCGGCGGCGCAGAGTGATGCCCGCCCGTTCAACACCGGCCGTACTCTGATCGACGCGCGTACCGCGGAGACGTGGCGCAGCCTGACGCATCGCGCCGTGCGCCGGCTCGGCGCGAATGACCTCGGCTACACCGATCCCGCCGGCCTAGCCGAGCTGCGCGCGAACATCTGTGACTATCTCAGAGCGGCGCGCGCGGTGCGCTGTGACCCCGAGCAGATCGTCATCACGGCTGGCACCCAGCAATCAATCGACATCGCAATCCGCGTGCTGCTCGCACCCGGCGACGAGGTGTGGGTCGAGGATCCCGGTTATCCGCTGACCCACGCGCAGTTGCTGTTCGCCAAGGCGCGGCTGCATCCTATTCCTGTCGATGCCCAAGGTCTGATCGTTGCCGCCGGCGTGCGCGCGGCGCCTCGGGCGCGCGCAGCGTTTGTCACGCCCTCGCACCAATTTCCGACCGGCGTCGCGCTCTCTATGGCGCGACGCCTGGAGCTGTTGGCCTGGGCACGACGGAACGGCGCGTTCATCGTCGAGGATGATTACACCAGCGAGTTCCGCTATTCGGGACCGCCGCTCGCATCGCTGCAGGGGCTCGATGACACCGAGCAAGTGATCTATATCGGCACGCTCAACAAGGCGCTATTTCCGGGTCTGCGTCTCGGCTACGCCGTGGTGCCGCGCGCGCTGCTGCAGACTTTTGTAGGCGCCCGTTATCTCATCGATCGTCAACCTCCAACGCTGCAACAGGCGGTAGTTTGCGCGTTCATGCAAGAGGGCCATTTCGCCGCGCACATTCGTCGCATGCGCCAGTTATATCGCGAACAGCGCGATGCGCTGGCCGAGACGCTGACGAGGCGCGCAGCGGATCGGCTCGACGTTGTGGTGCCCGATCAGGGCATGCACCTCGTCGCCTACTTGTGCGATGGATCGTCCGACATCGCGATCGAAGCCGCAGCCCGGCGGGCCGGCGTCGTGGTGCGCGCGATCAGCCGCTTTTATCGCGCAGCGCGCCCGCGCCCAGGGCTCATGCTGGGGTTTAGCGGTTTTCCACGACAGTTGATCGTACCATCGGCAGCGCGGCTTGCGGCGCTCATGGTCGGGCACAGCCAAACTTAAGTTGTTAAATGGCCGAAGCCGCAGACGAGACATCAGGCCAGCACCGTCTGGTTCGATACCTGGGAGTTCGATGCCGGGGACGATGTCGCCACCGAAGGGCTAGGATCGGATTACCCCAGCTCAGGCTCCGCCAACGGCCCCTCGCGCAGGCGCGCGAGATCGAAGCGGTCGACCTCGCGGAGCAACTCCACGAAGGCTTGTGCGCCGTGCGCCAGCGCCGCTTCGCCCTTCTCGGCCGTCGCCAGCGTCGCATCGCCGACCGCACCGGTCGGATTGAGGTCCTGGGTCATCCAGGCAAAGCCAGCCGGCCGGTAGGCGCCGAGCCATTTGAATTCGCGGGCCATCGCGACAGTCACCGGCGTCGCGTTCGGCGCTTTGTCCATGCGGACGGTGTCCGGTATTGCCGCCAGCATCAGCGAGGTCTCGATGTCGCCGCCATGGATGCCGTGCTTCTTTTCGTCGCTCGTGAATGCGCCGTCGGGATAGCCGAACCGATGCCAGCCGACCGTGACCGCCAGCATCCCGAGCCGCGTGCGCAGATCACGCGCCACCAATTCCATCGCGGCGACATTGCCACCGTGGCTGGTGACGAGCACCATCTTGCGCAGCCCTGCCCGGGCCAGACTTTCGCCAAGCTCGGTCCAAGCCGCAATCGCCGTCGTCGCCGAGAAGTTGAGCGTGCCGGGATAGGAGAGATGCTCCGCCGAGACGCCGACGCGCTGCACCGGCAAAAACGTGACAGGCAGCTTGCGGTCGAGGATCTTTTGGACCCGCGCCAGGTAAGCTTCGGCGATGTAGGTGTCGACGCCGAGTGGCAGGTGTGGCCCGTGCTGCTCGACCGCGGCAAGCGGCAGCACGGCGACCCAGCGTACCGTCTCGGCGCCGGCAATCTCCTGCCAGGTCATGTCCATCCAATTTGGCTTGGGCAGCGTCATCGGGTTACTCGCCAATCGAGCCGGGCTCTCCTAGAGCCTTATCGGCTCTAGCATTTTGTTTAAGCGTGATCTTTTCCGACCTTCCTTCGCCCGCCGAAGCAGGCTTCGCGAAAGGCGGCAAACGGTATCCACTTTTCGGGATCATGCTCTATTGTCGCGTTGCCGGCGCAAAGGAGCAACTGATGTCGTTAGCCATGATTTTTCGGGCCGTGTTCCTTGCGCTTGCGGCATATCTGACCGTAGTGCCGGCATCCGCTCAGGCCCTCGACAAGGTCGCGTTCGGCACCAATTGGGTCGCGGAAGCCGAGCATGGCGGTTTCTATCAAGCGCTGGCCGACGGCACTTACCGGAAATACGGTCTCGATGTGACCATCGTGCCCGGCGGCCCGAGCGTGAACAACCGCATTCTGCTGCCGGTCGGCAAGATCGATTTTTTCCTCAGCGCCAATACGCTGCAAGGCTTCGACGCCGTCGAGGAGCAGGTGCCGACGGTCGAAGTCGCCGCGCTGTTTCAGAAGGACCCGCAAGTCCTCATCGCGCACCCGGATCAAGGCATCGAAAAATTCGAAGATTTGAAAAACCTGACGCTGTTCATTTCCAGGGAGGGTACGGCAAGCTATTTTCAGTGGCTCAAAGCCGACTACGGCTTCAAGGACACCCAAACCAAGCCCTACACCTTCAACCCGCAGCCTTTCCTCGCCGACAAGAAGAGTGCGATGCAGGGGTATGTGACGTCCGAACCGTTTGCGATCGAAAAAACGGCGAAATTTGTGCCGAAGGTTTTTTTGCTCGCCGATCAAGGGTTCAGCGCTTATTCGACGCTGATTGAAACGCGGCGCGATCTCGTCGACAAGAAACCCGACGTGGTGCAACGCTTCGTCAACGCGTCGATCATCGGTTGGTACAATTATATTTACGGCGACAACTCCCTGGGCAACGCCCTCATCAAGAAGCAGAACCCCGAAATGAGCGACGATCTCCTCGCCTATTCGGTCGCCAAGATGAAACAGTACGGCATTGTCGATTCCGGCGACGCGCTGACGCTCGGCGTTGGCGCCATGACGGACGCACGCATGAAGAATTTCTTCGACGAAATGGTGCGCGCTGGCGTGACCAAAGCCGGGCTCGATTACAAAAAGGCCTATACGTTGCAATTCGTCGACAAGAAAGTCGGGCTCGATCTGCGGCCAAAGCAATAGACGGACCGATGCCGCAGGCGACCTTATCTCGCGCTTCTCCGCTCGTCGCGCTACGCGGTGTCGGCAAGACTTTTCCCAGCGGCACGGTCGCGCTCGCGGGTCTCGATCTCGAAGTGCATGCTGGCGAGTTCCTATCGCTGCTCGGCCCGTCAGGCTGCGGAAAATCGACAGCTTTGCGGATCATCGCCGGGCTGAGCGAGCCGACGCAGGGCGCCGTCGAATGGCTTGCCGCGACAACACAGACGGACGGCAAAAGTCGGATTGGCTTTGTGTTCCAGGAGCCGACGCTGATGCCATGGGCCTCGGTCTTCAACAACGTGCAGTTGCCGCTCACGCTCAAGGGCGTGGCCGCAAACGCTGCGGTAAAGCGCGTAGAAGCCGCGCTCGATCGCGTCGGCTTGGGGGATGTCGGCCGCGCCTATCCGCGCGAATTGTCTGGCGGCATGCGTATGCGAGTCTCGATCGCGCGCGCTCTCGTCACCGAGCCAGCCCTGTTGCTGATGGATGAGCCGTTTGCCGCGCTCGACGAGATCACGCGGTTCAAGCTCAACAACGATCTGTTGCAAGTGTGGCAGGCACTGCGCACCACGGTGGTGTTCGTGACCCATTCGGTGTTCGAGTCGGTGTACCTTTCGAGCCGAATCGTAGTGATGGCAGCGCGGCCGGGCCGGGTCTTCACCGAACTGGCGATCGATGCGCCGTATCCCCGTGACCACGAATTCCGCACCTCGGCCGAATACGCGGCGTTCTGCCGCCGCACGTCCGAGGCGCTGGCGCAAGCCATGGCGGCGGGAGGCGATCAATGAACCCGCGCCCGCCGTCCGCACGTGAAAGCCGCGACAAGCTTCTGCGTATTGCCTTGCCGATCGTCGTCTTGGCGCTCGGTCTGGTGGCTTGGGAGTTGGTGGTGCGGATCGAAGCCATCCCGCCCTATGTGCTTCCCGCGCCAGGTCTCATCTTGAAAACGCTCGTTGCCGACCGAGCGCTGCTGTTCCAATCGCTACTCGTAACGCTCGCAACAACGGTCGAGGGATTTTTGCTCGCCGCGATCGGCGGGGTCGGTCTCGCCGTCCTTTTCAATCAATCGCGGCTCGTCGAATATTCGCTTTATCCCTATGCGGTGATCCTGCAGGTGACGCCGATCGTCGCCGTCGCACCGCTCCTTCTGATCTATCTTCCGCAACCCCTGGCGGTGCTAGCCTGCGCCTGGATCGTGGCGTTCTTTCCGGTGCTGGCGAATACCACGCTGGGCCTCAATTCGGTCGACCGCAATCTCGCCGACCTGTTCTCGCTCTATGGCGCTTCGCGCGGGCGAGTCTTGTGGAATCTCAAGCTTCCCTCGGCGCTGCCCTATATGCTGGGCGGCCTGCGCATTGCCGGAGGACTGTCGCTGATCGGCGCGGTGGTTGCCGAAATCGCGGCGGGGTCGGCGGGCGCCGGTTCCGGCCTCGCTTACCGCATCGCCGAATCGGGCTACCGGCTCAATATCCCGCGCATGTTCGCGGCTCTGTTGTTGCTGTCGATCGCCGGCATCGTGATTTTCTATGTGCTCGCGCTGGTCAATTACCTGGCGCTGCGACGCTGGCACGAGAGCGCATTACGAGCGGAGCGGTGAGCGACAAGGCAACCTGATCGACCGCCATGATAACGAAGATCGCTATCGCCGGTTACAGATCGCTGCGCGATGTCAGGCTGGCTCTGGGCCAACTTAACGCGGTGACGGGAGCAAATGGCAGCGGCAAATCCAGCCTCTACCGCGCCATACAATTGCTGGCGGATATCGCCCAAGGGCGCATCATTCAATCGCTCGCAGCCGAAGGCGGTCTTCTTTCGACGCTATGGGCCGGCCCCGAGGCGTTCTCACGGGCGATGAAAAAGGGCGACCAGCCAGTCCAAGGCACTGTTCGTAAAGCATCGATCAGCCTGAAACTTGGTTTTTCCGGCAGCGATTATGGCTACGCCATCGATCTAGGCCTGCCGCTACCCTCAGGTTCGCAGTTCTCCCGCGATCCGGTCATAAAAGCCGAGAGCCAATGGACCGGCGAAACAATCAGCCGCTCCAACGTGTTCGCAATACGCAACGGGCCCAGCGTCCGCATCAGAGACGAAACCGGTTCATGGCGGACCGTGTCGCAGCAACTGGCGCCCGTCGACAGTATGATGACGCATTGCAACGACCCGCGCGAAGCGCCCGAACTTCTGTTCCTGCGGGAATGCATGAGAGACTGGCGCTTTTATGATCATTTCAACACCGATCGTGACGCGCCGGCGCGAAAGCCTCAGATCGGCACATACACGCCGGTTCTTGGCAGTAACGGATCGGATCTCGCCGCCGCCGTGCAGACCATTCTCGAAATCGGCAATGCGGCCGAGCTTGAGGGCGCTATTGCCGATGCTTTCCCCGGCTCCGGCATCGGAATCGTGAATAGCGACGGCTATTTCGAGTTGCAGATGACGCAACGTGGGTTGCTGCGTCCGCTGAAAGCGGCCGAGCTTTCCGACGGCACGCTGCGTTATCTGCTGCTGGTTGCCGCGCTGCTCTCACCGCGGCCGCCGGCTTTGATGATCCTCAACGAACCGGAAACAAGCCTGCACCCGGATCTATTGGCGCCGTTGGCGCGGCTTATCGCCCAAGCGTCGCGACGATCGCAAATCATCGTCGTCTCCCATGCCGCCGCTCTGCTATCCGATCTCGCGGGCGCCGCCGATGTGAGGCGGATCACGCTTAAGAAGCACTTGGGTGAAACGCTCGTCGAGGCCGACGAGAAGCCAACCTGGACTTGGCCTTCGCGATAGTGGGCTGTCGATGCTAGAGCAAATCGTTTCAGATTGAAGCGATTTTCACTCTAGCGTTTTGATTGAGCATGATCTTTTCGGAAAACCGGCTGCCACTTTTCCGGATCACGCTCTAACTCGTGAGGATTTGTTTGTCGGGATCGAGCCAGAACGCCCAAACGGCCGCGCCGATGACCAGAAGGGCCGCGGCGACGATGAAGGGCGCCTGCCAGGAACCGACTTGGACCAAGGCGCCGAAGACGATCGGCGAGATCGCGCCCGCCGAAGTTGCCCGCCATGTTCATCATCCCGGATACCGTTCCGGAATATTTGCCGCCGGTATCCATCGGCACCGCCCAGGACGGCCCGATGGTGAATTCCAGAAAGAACATCGACGCGGTGAGACCGTACACCGCCACATAGGCGTTTTCCGTGAGCGCCGCCGGCACGATGCACACCGCGCAGCCGAGCAGGCCGATGATCGCTACGGTGCGCCGACCGATCTTGGCGCTGCCCGTCTTCTTCAGCAGCCAATCGGTCGACAGGCCGCCGACCGTATCGCCGACCACGCCGGCGAACAGCGGCAGCGAGGCAAACAGGCCGACCTTGATCAGCGTGAAGTGACGAAATTCCACGAGATAGGACGGCAGCCAGCTCAGGAAAATCCACAGGCAATAAACATAGGTGAAATAGGCGCACATGATCGCCCACATGTTCGGCGATCGCAGCAGAACGCCCCATGGCACATCGGTCTGCTTTTGCGATCGGCGGCGGATTGATTTGCCTTGGCGTCGACGGCCGCGGATGCTTTCGAGCTCGGCCTTGTTCACCAGACGCCGTGTTCCTCCGGCAGATTGCGGTAGCTCAGAGCTCCACCACAACGCCCAGAGCAATCCGACCACGCCGCAAATGAAAAACACCCAGCGCCAGCCAAGCTGGCTCATGATCAGCACCACGATCGGCGGCGCGATCGCGGCGCCGAAGCGGCTGGCGCTGTGCGTGATCCCCTGCACGAAGCCGCGTTCGCGCTGCGGATACCACAGTTGCATCGCGCGCGTTGCGCCCGGAAACGCCGCCGGCTTCGCCGATGCCGAACAGGAATCGAACCACGATGAACGAGCGTGGCGCTGAAGGCTGCGGCGGTTGCGGCGGTCATGATCGACCAATAGGTGACGACGCCCGTCAACACGCTTGCGCGCGCCGAAACGATCGCTCAACCAGCCGCCGGGAACTTGAAACAGCGCATAGGCCCACACAAAGGCGCTGAAGATGACGCCCATGGTCACCTTGTCGAACCCGAACTCCTTGCTGATCTGCGGCGCCGCGGTCGAGATGTTGACGCGGTCGAGATAGGTGATGAGATACATCACGCTGATCAACAGCAGGATATACCACCGGCCCCGGCTGGGACGTTCATGTGCAGCGTCCGCCATAGCGTTTTCTCCCCCAGAATGCTATTGCGCCGTAACGGGACTGTAAACAGCAACCTGCCCGTTCGCCGAGTGCGCGACAAGCCCCTGCGACGCGATGACCAGCTTGATCTGCGTCTCATCGCAGGCTCGCCGCCAGCACCCGCGCGACATGCACCGCCTCGCGCCCGGTGCCGTCGTGAATTTGGTGCCGGCAGGAGGTGCCGTCGGCGACGATGATGGCGTCTCCGGGCGCCTGCGCGGACCGCCGGCAACAGCGACAGCTCGCCCATGGCGAGAGACACTTCGATCGTGTCGGCGTGGTAGCCGAACGCGCCGGCCATGCCGCAGCAGCTCGACTGGATCGTCTCGACCTCAAGATCGGGAACGAGCCTCAGCGCCGCCTCGACCGCCGCCATCGTGTCGAAGGATTTCTGATGGCAATGGCCGTGCAGCTAAGCGCGCTTTCTGGTCGGCACGAGCGGCAAATCGAGCCGTCCGGCGGTAGCCTCGCGCCGCGCAGGAATTCCTCGAACAGCAGCGCGCGGCCGGCGACTTGGCGGGCCGCATCGCTCTTCATCAGCGCGGGAATTTCGTCACGAAAGCTGAACAGACAGCTTGGCTCCAGCCCAATCACCGGCACGCCGCGCGCAACGAACGGCGCGAGCACGGCAAGCGTGCGCTCGGCCTCTCGGCGCGCCTCGTCGACCTTGCCGACCGAGAGAAAGGTGCGACCGCAACACAGCGGGCGCGTCGCCGTCAGTCGGCGTCGCGAGATGAACCCGATAGCCGGCCGCGGCGAGCACGGCCAGCGCGGCGTCGATGTTTTCTCGTTCGAAATAGCGGTTGAAGGTGTCGGCGAACAGCACGACCGTCGCCGCTTTCGCGTCCGCCTGCCGCCGGGCATCTGCGACGCGGAAGTTCGGCATCGTCGAAAAAATCCGAGCGCCATTTCGGCAGGCGTGCGGCGCGCGCTGAAGCCGGCGATGGCCTCGGACATTTTCGCTGCGCCGGGAATGACGTCGCGCAAATTCATCAGCCACGGCAGCTTCGCCGCATAGGGCGCATAGCGCGGCAGATAGCCGACCAGCCGGTCATGCAGCGACAAGCCCGCGTTTTTCGTGCGCGCGCGCAAGACCTCGATCTTCATGCGCGCCATGTCGACGCCGGTCGGGCATTCGCGCCGGCACGCCTTGCAGGAGACGCAAAGCTTCAGCGTCTCGGCCATCTCATCGGAGGTGAACGCATCGGGCCCGAGCTGGCCGGTGATGGCGAGCCGCAGCGTATTGGCGCGGCCGCGGGTCACGTCGCGCTCCTCGCGCGTGACGCGGTAGCTCGGGCACATGACGCCGCCGGCGAGCGCGCGGCAGGCGCCGTTGTTGTTGCACATCTCGACCGCGCCCTGGAATCCGCCGCCGGCGCCCGGATAGGCCGACCAGTCGAGCGCCGGTCGTGATTTCGCCGGCATGATAATCGCGGCCGTAGCGGAAATTGCTGCGGTCGTCGAATTTCGGCGCCCGCACGATCTTGCCGGGATTGAACAGGCCGCGCGGATCGAAGCGGTCCTTCACCTCCTCGAAAGCGCGTGCACGAGCTCGCTGGCCGAACATCTGTTCGTGGAATTCCGAACGCACGATGCCGTCGCCGTGCTCGCCGGAATGCGAGCCCTTGTATTCGCGCACCATGGCGAAGGCCTCCTCGGCGATCGCGCGCATGGCGCGCACGTCCTTGTCGAGCCGCAGGTTGAGCACCGGCCGCACGTGCAGGCAGCCGACCGAGGCATGCGCGTACCAGGTGCCGCGCGTGCCGTTCTTCTCGAAAACCTCCGTCAGGCGCGCGGTGTAATCGGCGAGATGCTCGAGCGGAACGGCGCAATCCTCGACGAAGGAGACGGGTTTTCCCTCCTCCTTCATCGACATCATGATGTTGAGGCCGGCGGTGCGCACTTCGGTGATGGCGGCCTGCAGCTTCGGATCGAGCACCTCGACCACGCCGCCCCAGCCGGCGCCGCTGTTGTCCCAGGACAAGCCGAGATCGCCGATCAGCTCGCCGAGCCTGCTTCAGCCGGCGAAGATTCTCCTCCCAATCGTCTTCGGCGAACTCGACAAACAGGATCGCCTCCGGATCGCCGCGCAAGAACGCATCGACCGTCGGCCGGAACATCGCGATGTCTGCGCGCCAGACCGAGCATGGTGCGGTCGATCAGCTCGACCGCGATCGGCCCAAGCTTGACGATGTGCTGCGCCGCCTCCATCGCCTCGTGGAAGCTGCCGAAGTGGCAGGCGCCGACCGCGCGGCGGCCGAGCAGCGGCGAGAGCTTCAGCTCGATCTTCGTTGAAAAGGCCAGCGTGCCTTCGGAGCCGACCAGCAGATGCGCGAGATTGATGTCGTTGCGTCCCGGGGACGAGCGCATCGAGATTGTAGCCGCCGACGCGGCGCTGCACCTTCGGAAAGCGTCGCTCGATCTCGGCGGCCTCGCGCGCGCGCGATGGCGAGGAGATCGCGCACCAGCGCCGGCGGGACATCGACGCTGCCGTCGCCCATGCCGTCCAAAATGCGCGCGCGTGCCGTCGGCCAGCACGGCGTCGATCGACAAGACATTCTCGCGCGTGTTGCCGTAGCGCAGCGAGCGCGCGCCGCAGGAATTGTTGCCGACCATGCCGCCGATGGTGGCGCGCGAGGCGGTCGAGATATCGACCGGGAACCACAGTCCCGACGGCTTCAGCGCGCGATTGAGCTCGTCGAGCACGATGCCCGGCTCGACCACGCAGCGCCGCCCGGCGACATCGAGCGCGACGATGTGGTCGAGATGATGCGAGCAGTCGATCACGAGCGATTCGTTCACCGTCTGCCCGGCTTGCGAGGTTCCGCCGCCGCGCGGCGTCACCGGCACGCCTTCTGCACGGCAAATGCCAATCGCCCGTTCGGCTTCCTCTATTGTGCGCGGCTTGACCACGCCGAGCGGCATGATCTGGTAGTGCGAGGCATCGGTGGCGTAGCGGCCGCGGCTGAAGGCGTCGAAATGCACGTCGCCGACGTGCTCCGCTCTTGAGCCGCCGTTCCAGGCCGGGCAACAGCCGTGCTGGCACCTGATCCTCGCGCCTCGCATCGACGCGCAACATGTCGCGCCTCAATTTCATCTGACACAACGTCTCTGCACATGTTTGCCGGGTCAAAGAGGCTTGACCGGAATGTCGCATTCGCTATTCAACGCCACAAGCCGCGAGCGCCCTGAATATGCGCCGCCGGGGGCAATGATCTCATCCGAAGGAGTTCCGAAATGCCGCAGAATACTTCGCGCGCCGTCGGGCGTCAGTTCTTGCAGATTCCGGGCCCGACGCCGCTGCCCGACCGCGTGCTGCGGGCCATGGACACGCCACTCATCGACCACCGCGGGCCGGAATTCGCCAAGCTCGCCAAGCGCTGCCTCGAGGGCATAAAGACCATTTTCAAGACCACCAATCCGGTCATCATCTACACCGCGACCGGCACCGGCGCATGGGAAGCGGCGCTGGTCAACACGCTGTCGCCGGGCGATCGCGTGCTCATGGTCGAAACCGGCCAGTTCGCGACGCAGTGGAAAACCATGGCGCAAAAACTCGGGCTCAAGCCCGAGTTCATTCCGGGCGACTGGCGCACCGGCGTTGACGCCGCAAAGATCGAAGAGCATCTGCGCAACGACAAGGCCCACGAGATCAAGGCGGTGTGCGTGCTGCACAACGAGACGGCGACCGGTTGCCTGTCGCCGCTCGCGCCGATCCGCAAGGCGATCGACGCCGCCGGTCATCCGGCGCTGTTCATGGTCGACACCATCTCCTCGCTCGCTTCGACCGATTACCGGCACGACGAATGGGGCGTCGATGTCACCGTCGGCTGGCGCACAGAAAGGGCTGATGTTGCCGCCCGGCATGTCGTTCAATGCGGTGAGCGACAAGGCGCTCGCGGCGGCGAAGACATCGAAGCTGCCGAAGTCGTTCTGGTCGTGGGAGGACATGCTCACGATGAACAAACAGGGCTTCTTTCCTTACACGCCGGCGACCCAGATGATTCAAGGCCTCGCCGTGTCGATCGACATGCTGCACGAAGAAGGCCTCGACAACGTTTTTGCGCGCCATGCGCGGCTCGGCGAAGCGACCCGGCGTGCCGCCCGCGCGTGGGGTTTCGAAATTCTCTGCCGCGACGCGAAATACTACTCGCCGACCATCACTGCGGTGCTGCTGCCCGAAGGCCAGGATGCCGAAGCCTTCCGTAGCCTCGCGCTCGATAATTTCAATATTGCTTTTGGCGCCAGCTTCGGCCCGTACGCGAAAAAATATTTTCGCATTGGCCACCTCGGCGACATCAACGACGGCTGGATGATCGGCGCATTGGGGGCGACCGAAATGGCGCTCGCGCTCGCCGGTATTCCGCACAAGAAGGGCGGCGTCCAGGCGGCGATGGATTACATCGTATCGGCGCACGGCAACGGCACGCGCGCCGCGGCGGAGTAAACAATTCCGTAGAGCCCGTCATCGCCGGGCTTGTCCCGGCGATCCCGCTCAAGAACGCAAGGCTGCGCCACGTGATCACGTCAGCGGCACGGCCGCGACGTGATCCTTGAACGGTTGCCGCGCGGCAAGCGCCGCGTACCAGCGCTCGAAGTTTTTGAGCGGCGGCCGGTCCGGCACGAGCTGACGAAACCGATACGCAATGATGCCGACCGGAATATCGCCGTAGGAAAACGCGTCGCCGGCGAGATATTGAGTTTTCGCGAGTTGCTCGTCCATCATCGTCATTGCGGCCGTGGTCTTCTTTTTTGAATCGTCGATCGCCGCGTGATTACGCTTGTCGGCCGGCGTGCGAATAAGTCCCCAGAAGCACTCGAAGATGGCCGGGCCCGCGACCGCAAGCTGCCAATCCATCCACTTGCTGGCGTTGGCTCGCACGCGCAGGTCGGCCGGCTCGAGCACGCTCGAGCGGTGCTTGGCGGCGAGGTAGCGGACGATCGAATTCGATTCCCACAGCAGATAGCCGTCCTCTTCCTCGAGCGTCGGCACAAGACCGTTCGGGTTCATTGCCAGATAAGCCGGCTCGCGATTCTTGCCGAACGGCCCGGCGATATCGATGCGTTCATGCGGCAGGCCGATCTCGCCGGCCGCCCACATCACCTTCTGCACGTTCGAAGACGTTTTCCGGCCCCAAATCTTGATCACGATTTTTTCCTCTCGCACGTCGTGCGCAAATCTTCCCGCGCAAGTCGCGGCCGGGCTCGTCCCAGCCGCCTCGATCGTATGCGCCGCGCATGGTGGTGGACGCCGATGCCCGAAACAAGACCGTCGGTGACGATTTCGGAGTGGCGTTTGAGTACCGGGAGTGTGGCGGTCGGTACCCTCACCCCATCCAAGCTGCATCATGCGGTTCAGGCTGGGTTCAGGCAGAGCCGTTAGGTCTGCGCCTTCTAAAATTGGACAAGCCTCATGATGATCGGCGGCGCGTTGGGAACCAAGACACGTCGAACCGATTACCCCGTGGTTGTGTCGGCAATTGCGCCGAACGCGGCGAATGATCGCACAAAATGCAGCGTGAAGCCGTCTGCAAATCGCAGCAAGCGCGGACATCGCCTGCATCAATCGTATCGGAGCCAACGTGGCTGAGCGAGCAACGCGACCCGGTACGACGGTACGCGGAATTTGGCCGCTTCAAGCCCTGAACTTCTTTATGGCCGACATGCAGGCCGGCATCGGCCCCTTCCTGGGGGTTTTTCTGCTCGCCCACGGCTGGCAGAGCGGCCTCATCGGTTCCGTCATGACGATCGGCGGCGTCGCCGGGATGGTCATGACGGCGCCGGCTGGCGCGCTTGTGGATGCGACAACGCACAAGCGGGCCTATGTCATCATTCCCGGAATCTGCACCGTGCTCGCCTCCGCGATCATTCTGCTGTCGCAGCAATTCTGGATCGTGAGCGCGTCACAGGTCGCGACGGCGATCGCCGGCGCCGCAATCGGGCCGGCCGTCGCCGGCATCACGCTCGGCATGGTGCGTCAAAAAGGGTTCAATCGGCAGATCGGTCGAAACCAGGCGTTCAATCACGCGGGCAATGTCGTCGGCGCAGGTCTATCGGGACTGCTCGGCTGGAAATTCGGCTTCACTGCCGTTTTTTATCTAGCCGCGGTCTTCGGCGTTCTCTCCATCATCTCGGTCCTGATGATTCCACGCAAAGCCATCGACGACCGCGCGGCACGCGGCATGAAAGAAGATGATCACGACGACAAAGCCAGCGGCTTCCGTGTGCTGCTGGAGTGCAAACCGCTGCTCGTCCTGGCCGCCGCACTTGCCTGTTTCCATCTCGGCAACGGCGCCATGCTGCCGCTGTACGGAATGGCGGTCGTTTCGAAGGTGCATGGCGATGCGGCGGGCTTCGTCGCCATCACCATCGTGGTCGCACAGAGCGTCATGATCATCGTATCCCTCATCGCCATGCGCATGGCCGAGAAGGAGGGTTACTGGCTCGTTATGCTCATCTCATTCCTGGCGCTGCCCATTCGCGGCCTGATCGCCGCCTTCGTGATCAGCGACTGGGGCGTCTACCCGGTACAGATTCTGGATGGCGTCGGCGCCGGCTTGCAAAGCGTCGCGGTCCCCGGCCTCGTCGCGCGCATTCTCAACGGCACCGGCCGCGTCAATGTCGGGCAAGGAGCCGTCATGACGGTGCAAGGGATCGGCGCATCACTCAGCCCCGCGATCGGCGGTTGGATCGCACAAGAAATCGGCTACAGCGCCATGTTCCTGATCCTGGGCAGTTTCGCACTCGGGTCGGTCGCGCTCTGGATCGGTTTTTCGTCGTTCCTCAAGCCTGCCTGTGCGGGGAGGCCCGATAAGGAGACATCTGCGTTGACGACAGCCGGAGTTGCGGTATGAGCCTTGCGAAACGACGCGACGACGAAGGGCGGGACGGCATCCTCGTCGTCTCGCCGGCGCGCGTTCGAGACGGCAGCGATGCGGACTCGATCGGAGCCTGGCCGCAGAATGGCATCTTCGGTACGCAACTCGGACCTAATCGCAACGCCAAGCCGACGTCTGATTTGATCCGCAGATTTTCAACATGCCGACAATGTCCCCCCACGTGGTGACCTGGATCATCGCGGCGGTCGCAACCGCCGGCGTCATTACACGCCCGTTCAACTGGCCAGAAGCAATCTGGGCAGTGGCCGGCGCCGTCCTTCTCGTCGTGTTGCAGCTCCTCACGCCGGCGGATGCTCTGGCCGGCGTCGCCAAAGGCACCGACGTCTATCTATTCCTCACCGGCATGATGTTGCTTGCCGAGGTGGCGCGCGAGGAGAAGCTGTTCGACTGGCTGGCCGCGCACGCGACCCGACGTGCAAAAGGGTCGGCAAGGCGCCTGTTCCTGCTCACCTACGGCGTCGGCACCATCGTCACGATTTTCCTCTCGAACGATGCGACGGCGGTGGTCCTGACGCCCGCCGTGGCGGCAGCCGTGCGCGCCGCGAAGGTCAAGGATCCGCTCCCCTACCTGTTTATCTGCGCCTTCATTGCCAATGCGGCGTCTTTCGTGCTGCCTATCTCGAACCCGGCGAACCTCGTCATTTACGGCAGCCACATGCCCCCGCTGCTGCAATGGTTGCCGCGCTACCTTTTGCCGTCCATCCTGTCGATCGTCGTCACCTATCTCGTGCTGCGCTGGACGCAGCGAAACGCGTTGCAGGAAAACGTCGACGGCGGCGTACCACTGCCCGACCTGCCGCCCGGCGGGCAGACGGCAGCCTTGGGCATCGTGGCAACCGCGGTCGTATTGTTGGTTGCCTCCGCTTTTGACATTCAACTCGGTCTTCCGACTGCGATTGCCGGGACGCTGACCGCTGCTATCGTTCTGCTGCGCGCGAAGAAATCGCCCTGGATCATCCTCAAGGGCATCTCCTGGGGCGTCCTGCCGCTGGTCGCGGGACTGTTCGTCCTGGTCGAAGCGCTCGACAAATCCGGTCTCATCCGGATGATCAGCACGGCGCTTCGCGATGCCGCGCAAAGCGCACCCACGCAAGCCGCTGCTGGCACCGGAGTGTTCCTCGCCTTCATCACCAACATCATGAACAACCTGCCTGCCGGCCTGATCGCCGGCAGTGCAATTCGGGCCGACGATCTGCCCGATCTGATCAAAAGCACGGTGCTGATTGGCGTCGATCTCGGGCCGAACCTGTCTGTCACCGGGTCGCTCGCGACAATTCTGTGGCTTACGGCTTTGCGACGTGAAGGCCACAGCGTCAGCGCCTGGAGCTTTCTCAAACTCGGGTTCTTGATCATGCCGCCAGCTCTTCTGCTGGCAATCGGAGCGGCAGTTGCGTTCGGCTAGACAACGCAGCTCAATCGAGCGGGCGCGCTTCTTCCGGCAGCATGATCGGGATGCCGTCGCGGATCGGATAGGCGAGCTTGGCGGCACGTGAGATCAGTTCCTGTTTGTCCGCATCGTATTCGAGCGGACACTTGGTCAGCGGGCAGACCAGGATCTCGAGCAGCTTTGGGTCAATGGAATCGTCGGTGCGGTCGGACATGGACGTGAACAGCTCCGGTTGCGATCGGCGAATACTAGCATTCCCTGGAAGCGCGGGTGACCTATTCACTGCAACGGGGACTCACCCGAAGTGTTGCTCTTGGCCAGATCGATCTCGGTGACGGCAATCAGGATTTCGGCTCGGGTTTTCAGATCGGGCGCCTCCAGCATGGCCTGCTTCTCCGCGGCGTCATAGGGCGACATCATGGCCAACGCATTCACCAGTGCTTCATTGGGCGCGTTCTCGATGCCGTCCCAATCGGCTTTGAGATTGTTGGCTTTGAGAAACGACGAGAGCGCGCGCAGCAACGCCTCGCGGTCGACTTCGTCCTCGCCTTTGCGCGCCGTGAAATCGTCGACAAAGGGCTGATACGTCACTTGGCATTGCCGGTACGGCGTGGTGGCGGCAAGTTCCCCCTCGACACGGAAGCGAGCAACGCCGGTGAGCTGGATGAGGTAGCGACCGTCGCCGCTCTCGGCGAACTGCGTCATTCGGCCGACGCAGCCGACGCGAAACAGGTGCGGCTTGTTCTCATCCGGTCCGGGATGGGCAGGATCAGGCTGGATCATACCGATCAGACGCTGCGCGGAGCGCAACGCGTCATCGACCATCGCCAAGTAACGCGGCTCGAAAATGTTGAGCGGCATCTGCCCGCGCGGCAACAGCAACGCTCCCGGCAGGGGAAATACCGGGATCACGTCAGGGAGATCGCCCGGCCCTCGATAGATCGTGCTTATCGGCATTGGCTGTCGCTCTGCCCTTCTCCGTCGCCCAGGGGTGCGGCACGCGTCACACTACGCAAACAGGATTGAAGACAATCGTCTGCGCCCTTCGATCGTGGCCTCATCCATCGGGCCCCAAGCGTCGAAGAATTGTACGAGCTGCTTACGGGCCCCGTCGTCATTCCATTTGCGGTCGCGCTTGACGATGCCGATCAGATGTTCGAGGGCATCCATGCGGCTGCCCTTGCCGTTGAGCGCGACCGCAAGATCGAATTGGGCTTGATGGTCGAGCGGATCCGCGGCGACTTTGCGTTCGAGTTCGTCAACGGGCCCGATCGTCTTGGCTTGCTCGGCAAGCTCGAGCGCGGCGCGCGCCGCCGCGACTGCGGCATCGTTACGTTTCGGTTCCGGCACCAGGGCCAAAGTCTGCCGCGCTTGATCGAGAGCGCTGGTTTCAACATAGCAGCGCGCGAGCCCAGCGAGCGCGGGCACATTGCCGTTGTCCTCGGCCAGGATTTGCGCATAGAGGTCGGCCGCTGCGGCGGCATCGCCTTCGGCAAGCGCGCCGTCGGCCGCCTTGAGCAAATCCTTGGCCTCGCCGCCGATTGTGTCCTTGGTCAGGCGTTCGAGGAATGCGACCACCTGGCTTTCCGGCACCGCGCCCATAAAGCCGTCCGCCGGCTGCCCATTGACGAAGGCGATCACGGCCGGGATCGATTGAATGCCCATCTGGCCGGGAATGGCCGGGTGCTCGTCGATGTTCATCTTGGTGAGCTTCACCTTGCCCTTAGCAGCGCGCACCGCCTTTTCGAGGACCGGCCCAAGCTGCTTGCACGGCTCACACCAAGGCGCCCAGAAATCGACCAGCACAGGCTGGCGCTTCGATTCCTCGATAACGTCCTTGACGAAGCTTTGAGTCGTCGTGTCTTTGACGAATGCGTCCGCAGCGACGGTTCCAGCTTCCTGCAACATGTTTCCTCGCCCAAAGAACCCCACTCCCGGCCCTTGCGGGGCGGAATGCCCTGATCGCCTCACTATTCGCCTGATTAAATGGGAAGAAAGCGGCCGAATGCAATCGCGGCGTCAGGCTCCCATGTCCGAAACCGCCACGATCCGCGGCGGATGCCCCGTCGCTTCGAGGAACCTGAGCAGCCCCTCGCGAGAAATCGTGGTCGTGCCGGTATTCACCAAAGGATGAAAGTTGAGGAACTCATGCGCCATCATGACGGCGTCGAGCACGACCGTCACGCGCAGCGCCTTGTCATTGATGGCCGCAAAGGGCGTGACCGAGCCAGGCGCGACGCCGAGCTCATCGCGCAACAGCTCGGCAGAGCCGAACGAGAAGCGCCCGGAAGCGCCAAGCAGGCGGTGCAGCGACTTAAGCGCGATCGCGGCGTCTTCCGGTGCCACGATCAGGAACGATGTTCCCTTCTTGTCGCGCAGAAACAGGTTCTTGGTATGGCCGCCGGCAATCTCGCCGCGAAAAGCGCGCGCATCCTCGACCCTGAAGGCCGGCGGGTGGGTGACAGTCTTGTGCGCGATGCCGAGGCCATCCAAATAGGCGAACAGCTCGTCCGGCGAGGCAGGCATCGGCGGCTTTCATAGGCCGCCGTGCGGCGGTTGCAAAGCCGGGCGCTCTTTGGCATAGCTTTCCGGCGGCCATGCTCCTATGCGGATGGCCGGCTTACCCTTCTCGGATGCGGGTGTAGCTCAGGGGTAGAGCACAACCTTGCCAAGGTTGGGGTCGAGGGTTCGAATCCCTTCGCCCGCTCCATTAGGCTTTTCAATCACTTAGTGCCAAATTTGGCCATGTGATTTTCGTCCTGCGCCGCAGGACGGTAGGCTTTTTTGATCCGGCACACCGTGTTCTGCCGGCGGCAACGCCGTCCACGCGGCCCGACCATGCGCCGGCGTTTCGCCTCTACGGCACGATGCGCGATCGCACGATACCCAAGTACGGAGCGCATCATGCCACGACATGATTCCCTTCTCTCCATCGCGTGCAAAGCCGCGATCCGCAATGCAACGTTGGGGATTTTCTGCCTCGCGCTGCTCCAGGTCGCCCCCATCTGCGTCCGCGCGCAGGACGCCGCAGTGCCGGCGACGGAAACGACTATTCCGATCCGCAAGGTGGTTTTGCCGACCGGTGGTCGCTACTTTGCGCTGCCGTTGCGGGTCGGCTCGAAAGAACTGACGGCGGCCATCGACACGGGTTCGGCTGGCCTTCGTGTGCTGTCACGTGCGCTCTCGGATGGTGATTTCCACCCGACTGGCGAGCCCTCAAGCATAACGTTCGGCTCAGGCACAACGATCGCAGGCATACGCGCCGACGCCGAGCTTGCCTTCGGCTCATTGCATGGCACAGCGCCGATCGAGGTGATCGAGCATGCCAGTTGCGTGCGCAAACGGCCGCGATGTCCGGAAGGCAACATGCCGATGAGCGAATTCGGCCTGATGGGCGGCGGCAAGCCTCATCAAGGCGCGCCCGCCATCATCGGGCTTTCGCGCTTCGATATTCCGGTCACCGTGCCGTTTCCGGCCCTTGGTGTGAAGCGCTGGATCATAGACATTCCGAACGATCTTGGTGACGGTCGTCTGACGCTCAATCCGGCACCCGCCAGCCTTGCCGGCTTCATTGCCTTTGCCCCGCCCATCGGCCCGGACGGCAAACCGATAGGCGGCATTCGCGGCTGTCTTCGCAACGATCGCAGCGGCCAGGAGATTTGCGGTGTCATCGTGTTCGACACCGGCGCGCCAGGCATCAGCGTGAGCTCTCCCGATCCGCTTCCGGCGCATTGGGCGCCTCACACGCCAGCCTCGTTGCTCTACAAGGACGATACAGGCCGCACACGCCTGGTTCAGCGATTCGAAACCGGAGACCCGTCGCATAGCAGCCGCTTGTTCTTCGACAACCATCCGGAGGGGAAGCAGACGGTCATCCATGCCAATGCCTCCCCCTATTTCTGCTTCGATGTGATGTACGAGGCGCCGCACGGACCGATCTCGCTGCGCCCGAGGCAATCAGGCCCGCACGATCCGCATGCTTCCGCCGTCAACTAGGCGTGCGGCGCCGCCGCGAGCGAACATTCCTTTGACGGCATCAACACCTCACGGCCGAATGGCGGCTTTGTTTGGAGGGATTATCATGACCGGTAGCTGTCCCATACCGACGCCCGCGGAGCGGCGGTTCGGCGAGGTCCTGGAACGCGTGCAGAAGAAAATGATTCAGAATGTCTTCGCGGCCTTGGACGAAGCAACCGAACAGATGCGCAAGGAATTCCAGACGACGGAGTTTTCTCCATCGTATGAACCTGAGGGGCATTTGGCCGCGACCATGCTGCAAAAGTTGTATTGCAGAACTTGCCATGCCGACCCGGACACATTCGCAGGCGGCGATCCCAGGATCGCGTCGGCAATCATCCGAAACTGCCAGAACATCGCCAGGCACTATTCGGGGCGCCGACCTTGAGCTTCATCCCAAGACCGCGTGTGGGTAACGCCTGGACCTCCTTCCGCCAATTCTCTCATTCGGAGTTCCGCTTGCAATCGGGGCTGCCGTGGGCTTGGTAGCGGACCCGCGTCCTGCGGGCGGGTAAACTCCGACATCGCACCGAGAGAGCGGCCATTCGCCGGCACCTGATTCAACTCGTCCTGCTATGGCTCGCCGGCGCGTGCCTGCGGCTCACGGTGTTGGCGATCCCGCCCGTCATCCCGCTGCTGCACGCCGACTTGCACCTGTCCGAAACCGGGATCGGCTGGCTGTCGAGCCTGCCGCCGATGCTGTTTGCGATTGCGGCGGTCCCGGGCGCGCTGCTGATCGCGCGGTTCGGCGTCGTGCCGGCGCTGCTGGTGGGTTTGCTGCTCAACGCTGCTCGGATCGGCCGCACGCGGCGCCATTCCGGACGCGGCCTTCCTCTACGCGTCGACCATCGTGATGGCGGCGGGCGTCTCGATCATGCAGCCGGCGCTGCCGCCGCTGGTGCGTGCGTGGTTTCCGCAGCGCATCGGCTTCGCCACGGCGGTCTACACGAATGGCCTCCTGGTCGGCGAAATCCTGCGTCGTCGCGCTCACCATCCCGCTGGTGCTGCCGCTCGTTCACGACAGTTGGCGATTGAATTTCGTGGTCTGGTCTATGCCGGTCCTGCTCACGGTGTTGCTCGTCGTCGTCTGCGTGCCGACGATTGGCGGCGTCGCGAACGCTGCGCCCGCCGTTCAGCGCCGCTGGTGGCCGGACTGGCGCGATCCGCTGATCTGGCGGCTTGGCCTGATCCTCGGCAGCGTCAACACCGCCTACTTCGTGACCAACGCTTTTCTGCCTGACTATGTCACCGCAGCCGGCCGTCCCGACCTTGTCGCGCCCGCCTTGACCGCGATCAATCTCGCGCCAGTTGCCGGCGTCGTTTCTGATGCTGGGCTTTGCCGGACGGCTGGTGACACGGCCCTGGGCCTATGCGACCACGGGATTGCTGTGCCTCGTCAGCGTCGCTCGGCATGATGACGATGCAGGGCGCATGGATCGTGTTCTGGGCCGGCGTGCTCGGCTTCGCCAACGCGATCACGCTCATCTTGGCGCTCGCGCTGCCGTCGGTGCTCAGCGCGCCGGACGACGTGCCTCGGACCTCGGCCGGCATGTTCACCATCAGCTACAGCTGCGCGATGGTGATCTCGGTGTTCGGCGGCTGGCTGTGGGACGTGACCCATATGCCGATCGCCGGTCTTGCACCGGTCGCCTTGTGCGAGTTCGCCATCATCACTCTCGCATCGACCGTGAAGCACGCAACGCGGCATTCGGAAATATCCAAACTGTAAGACAAGGGAGCGCGCCGACGTGGCACTCGGCAGCCTGCGCTTTTGCTGACGGATGCTGTAGGTTCGCGGCGAGAGCCAAAAAATGCGCACAGGAAACGCGCACAAGAAACGTCCAAAAGGCTTCAACGGAGGAACGGGTAAGTCCAGCAAATTGTGTGTGCGCTTTCAGCGTTGCGGTTGTGGCCATCTTCGGCGCGCAAGGTGCGTCGGCGCAAACCTATCCCGATCATCCGGCGCGCATGATCATTCCTTTCCCGGCCGGCGGCAGCATCGACACGCTCGGCCGCATCATGGCGCAGAAGCTCACCGAGACATGGGGTCAGTCGGTCTTCATCGAGAATCGCCCGGGTGCCGGCGGTGGCATCGGTTCTTCGGTCGCCGCGCAGGCGGCTCCCGACGGCTACACCATGGCGCTCGGCGGACAATTTCTCGCCGCGAACGTCACGATTGCGCCCATGCGGGACTTCGATCCGCGGAAGAGCTTCGCGCCCATCATCCTGATGGCGACCGGCCAGGACGTGCTGCTGGTGCCGCCGAATTCGCCATTCCACTCGGTCAAAGATTTGGTCGGCTACGCCAAGGCGCATCCGGGAGAGCTCACCTTTGCCACCCTCGGCGTCGGATCGAGCGGCCATCTGGCGACAACGTTGTTCAGCGAGGTCACCGGCATCAAGCTGCAGCACGTGCCGTACAATTCTTTCGGCCAGGCTGTCACCGATGTCAGCGCCGGCCGGATTTCGCTGTGGCTCGCAACCCTCGGCGGCTCACTCGGCCAAATCCAATCCGGCAAGTTGCGCGCGCTCGCCGTCTCGGGCCACACGCGCGCCACCCAGCTTCCCGATGTGCCGACCTTCGACGAACTTGGCGTCGCCTATGGCAACGATACGAGCTGGTACGCGTTGTTTGCTCCCGCCGGCACGCCGCCCGCCATCATCGCGAAGATCAACGCCGACACGACGCGCGCGTTGGCCGACCCGGACATCAAGGAGCGTGCAACCAAGCTCGGCTTCAGCCTGGTCGGCGGCACGCCGCAGGCGCTCGGCACGCTCCTGGACAGCGAAATCGCCAAATGGGCCAAGGTCGCCAAGGAGGGCGCGCTGGTGCCGAACTGACAAGCCAGCACCGGCAATATTCCGCCAACCCTGCGGCCGCCGATCCGAGTTGGAGCAGGCTAATGCGCAACAAGCCTCAATTGACGTTGCAGGATGCCCAGATGCTTGCGGCAGCGGCGCGCACGACGGCACTGCAAAAAGGTCTCGAAGCAACGATCGCGATCGTCGATACCGGCGGCCATCTGCTCTATCTCGAACGGCCCGACCTGCAATCTCCGAATAGCGTCGAGGTCGCGACGCTTAAGGCGCGCACCGCGGCGTTCCGCGAGCGGCCCAGCTCAGCCTTGGAGCAGCGCGTCAAGGATCAACCCGGTTGGCTGATGTTTCCCAATGGCTTGCCGATGGGCGGCGGCGTTCCACTGTTTTACCAAGATCAATGTGTCGGCGGGATCGGCGTCTCCGGCGTCGCGGCGGACGACGAAACGGTCGCGCAAGCCGGCGCCGACGCGTTGAAAAGGTGATGGTCGGATCAATAACCCGCTGCAAGCGCGCCGCGCGTGCGCGGATCGGCGGCGCCGACAAAGCCTTCCGGCGTGATCATGATCGAATTGGCCGACGTGAACGGGCGGTGCAGGACGACCTTGTCGCCGCGCGCCGCGAGCGCCGCAACGAGACCTGGCGAAAGACCCTGCTCGGCAAAAACCTGATCGGGCATCCACTGATTGTGCACGCGCGGCGCCGACACCGCGCTCGCGATATCCATGCCGCGATCGATCACATTGACCACGACCTGCAGCACCGTGGTGATGATGCGGCTGCCGCCCGGCGAGCCGGTGACCAGAAACGGCTTGCCGTCCTTGAGCACGATGGTCGGCGTCATCGACGACAGCGGCCGCTTGCCGGGGCCCGGCTCGTTGGCCTCGGAGCCGATCAGGCCGTAGGCGTTCGGCGCGTCCGGCTTGGCGGCGAAATCGTCGAGCTCGTTGTTGAGCAGGATGCCGGTGCCGTCGGCGACCAGGCCGACGCCGTAGCTGAAATTGAGCGTGTAGGTGTTCGAGACCGCGTTGCCGAAACGATCGACGACCGAGAAATGCGTGGTGTTGCGGCCTTCGGGCTGCGACGGTGCCGCCGGCGTGGATTTCGCTTGCCGGCGTCGCGTGCGCCGGATCGATGGTGGCGCGCCACTGTCGCGGCATAGTCCTTCGACGTCAGCCGGCCACCGGGACCTTCGACCGTGTCGGGATCGCCGAGGAACACCGCGCGATCCGCATAGGCGCGCTTCATCGCTTCGACCATCAGGAAAAGCTCCTGCGCTTCGTCGCGCGTGCGCGCAGGTCGTAGCCTTCGAGGATGTTGAGCATCTCGATCAGCTCGACGCCGCCGGACGACGGCGGCGGCATCGAGACGATGTCGTAGCCGCGATAGGTGCCGCGCACCGGCGTGCGCTCGATCGGCGTGATAGTCCTTCAGATCGTCGGCGGTCATCACGCCGCCGGCCGCCTGCACGGCGGCGGCGAGCTTGTCGGCGATCGGGCCTTCATAGAAGGCCTGCGGACCGTCCTGGGCGATCGCCTCGAGCGTATTCGGCGAGATCGCTCTGCACCAGCCGGTCGCCGGCAGCGAGCGCGCTGCCGTCGGCTTCAGAGAAGATCTTCGCCGAAGACGGCCAGCGCGCCAGCCGCGGAGTGACCATCCGGCAGCGAATCCGCCGTGTCGTCGTCGACGGGAATGCCGTCGCGCGCCAGCGCGATCGCCGGCGCGATCAGATCGGCAAGCGTGAAATGGCCGGAGCCGTATTTCTCCTCGGCCAGCGCCAGGCCGGCGACGGTGCCCGGCACGCCGATGGCCAGCGCGGAGTTGCGCGACTTCTGCGGATCGGCATTGCCGTGCGCGTCGAGGAAGCTCTTGGCGTTGATCGCCTTGCGGCGCGGTCTCGCGATAGTCGATCGCGGTATCGCTCGCCGTCGGCGCGATGGATCACCATGAAGCCGCCGCCGCCGATATTGCCGGCGCGCGGATAGGTCACCGCCATCGCAAAGCCGACCGCGACCGCGGCATCCACCGCGTTGCCGCCGTTCTTCAGGATGTCGACGCCGATGCGCGCGGCGCGCGCTTCCTGCGCCACCACCATGCCGTTGGCGCGACGACACCTTGGGCGACGGACGCCTTGCGCGTCGGCCGCTCTGATCCGCGCGGCGCGCTGGAAGCGGCAACGCGAGCGCAGGCGCGACGATGCTGCGGAGCGAGCTCGCGATACGGCCGGATTTCCACTTCATCATCGATCACAGCATCGACGGCAGGACGCGGTCCGGCGGCCGATGGCCGTCCATGAAGGTCTTGATGTTGACGATGACCTTCTCGCCCATGTCGACGCGGCCCTCGAGCGTGGCCGAGCCGAGATGCGGCAGCAGCACCACCTTGCCGGCGCGCGCCAGCTTGACGAGCTTCGGGCTGACCGCCGGCTCGTGCTCGAACACGTCGAGCCCGGCGCCGGCGATCTCCTCCGCTTCGATCAGGCGCGCCAGCGCATTCTCGTCGATCACCTCGCCGCGCGCGGTGTTGACGATATAGGCCTCGGGGCGGATGAGCTTGAGCCGGCGCGCCGACAGCAGATGATAGGTCGCCGGCGTGTGCGGGCAATTGATCGAGATGATGTCCATGCGGGCCAGCATCTGGTCGAGGCTTTCCCAATAGGTGGCGTGCAGCTCTTCCTCGATGCGCGGCGCCACGCGGCGGCGGTTGTGATAGTGGATCTTCAGGCCGAACGCCTGCGCGCGGCGCGCCACCGCCTGGCCGATGCGGCCCATGCCGACGATGCCGAGCCGCTTGCCCCAGATGCGGTGGCCGAGCATCCAGGTCGGGCTCCAGCCGGTCCATTCGCTGTCGCCGGTCAGCACCTGCGCGCCCTCGGCCAGCCGCCGCGGCACCGCGAGGATCAGCGCCATGGTCATGTCGGCGGTGTCCTCGGTGAGGACGCCGGGCGTGTTGGTCACGGTGATGCCGCGCTGCACCGCGGTCGCCACGTCGATGTTGTCGACGCCGTTGCCGAAATTGGCGATCAGCTTGAGCCGCTCGCCGGATTGGCTGAGCACGGCGCGGTCGATGTGATCGGTCACGGTCGGCACGATGACGTCGGCGGTCTTGGCGGCCTCGACCAGCTGCGCCTGGCTCATCGGCTTGTCGTCGGCATTGAGGCGCGCGTCGAACAGTTCGCGCATGCGCATTTCGACGCTGTCCGGCAGCCTGCGCGTGACCACGACCAGCGGCTTTTTGCCCGGTGCCATTCGCTGCCTCTTGCGACAATCGGCCGGCGGCATCGCCGGTAGCCGCATCCGTCCGTTCAGGTCTCCTTAACCGCGCTCGCCGACACTGCAGCCGGGGAGGCGGTTCATCAAAGTCTCTCTACCAGATGGCCGCGCTCCCACAAAGCGCGCCGGAGCTCCCGGCACGATTTCGCAATCATTTGGCGGTGCTGGGCATGTCGCGATGAGCGTGCGACGTGGGAGGTTGACAATCGTCTGGCATCCGGGCTGCCGCCGCAGCCCTGTTGATGCTGGCATTGACGGTGCGGTGGCGCAGGCCGGCAGCGACGCGGACCAGCGGCCTGCCGGTGCCGCGCTTCGTCAGCATCAAGGCGGACCGCGTCAATGTGCGCGGCGGCCCCGACAAGGACCACGACGTCTCGTGGATCTATACCCGCGTCGGCTGGCCGGTCGAAATCACCGCCGAGTTCGAGAACTGGCGGCGCATCCGCGATTCCGACGGCTCGGAGGGCTGGGTCTATCACTCGCTGCTGTCGGGCAAGCGCATGGCAGCCGTGCAGCTGAAGGCCAAGACCGATCTGGCGCCGCTGCACGCCAAGCCCGACGCGCAAAGCGCGGTGACGGCGCAATTGCAGGTCGGCGTGCTCGGCACGGTCAAGCGCTGCACCGGAACCTGGTGCCACATCGCCGGCGATGGCTTCGACGGCTGGATCGAGCAGACGAGCTGTGGGGCGTCTATCCCAACGAAAAGTTCGAGTGAGACGCCCGCAAGGCAGCCCCGCCGACGAGAAGAGACGGGCCGCCAATCAGCCGCGCTTGCGCCGCAGCCGCACCACCACGTCGATGCGGGCGATCTCGTAGCCTTCCGGCGGCGTCGGCGCCTTGCCGACCAGCACGTCGGTCGCCGGAATGTCCATCAGGTCGTTCTGGTCTTCGATGAAGAAGTGGTGGTGCTCGGAATTGTTGGTGTCGAAATAGGCCTTCGAGCCGTCGACCGCGACCTGACGCAGCAGGCCGACTTCGGTGAACTGGTGCAGCGTGTTGTAGACCGTGGCCAGCGACACCGGCACCTTGGCGCGGGTCGCCTCCTCGTAGAGCATTTCCGCGGTCACGTGGCGGTCGCCCTTGGCGAACAGGATCCAGCCGAGCGCCATGCGCTGCCGGGTCGGGCGCAAGCCCGACTTCGCGCAGCTTGGCCTTGACGTCGTGCCAGGGGCAGCCGGTCAGGTCGGACGCGGGCCGAGGGCACGCGCGGATCGATCGTGGCGACTGGGAGCCCGGGAGCGGTTGGACGCGACTGTGTCATTGCTGCACCAAGCTGGCCCCGAGCGGGGCCGAAGCGAGATCGTTGCAAGTGAAATCATTATACGCCACCCTGCGCCTGCTGCAACTCCCTCGCCAATGAGCCGCGGCGAGCATCTCGCCGCAGCTTGGCGAGCGCTCGGAGGTGCGGCTTTGCCGCTTGACCCCAATATGTTAGGGGAACTGAGGCTGGCCGCTGGCTGGAGATGAATGCGGATGCAGGATCGCCGTTCGAATTTCGACTATGAGGACCTGCTCGCCTGCGGGCGCGGCGAACTGTTCGCCGAGGGCCCGCAATTGCCGCTGCCGCCGATGCTGATGTTCGACCGCATCTCCGAAATCGCGGAAGTCGGCGGCGAATACGGCAAGGGCCTGGTGCGCGCCGTGCTCGATCTCAAGCCCGACCTCTGGTTCTTCCCCTGCCACTTCAAGGGCGATCCGGTGATGCCGGGCTGCCTTGGGCTCGATGCGCTGTGGCAATTGCTCGGCTTCTTCCTCGGCTGGCTCGGCTCGCCCGGCAAGGGCCGCGCGCTCGGCATGGGCGAGATCAAGTTCTCCGGCCAGGTGCTGCCGACCATGAAGAACATCGTGTACGGCATCGATATCAAGCGGGTGATGCGCTCGAAGCTGGTGCTCGGCATCGCCGACGGCTGGCTCTCGGCCGACGGCTCCGTGATCTATCGCGCGCTCGATCTCAAGGTCGGCCTGTTCCGCAACACAGCGCCGGAGGCAAGCGGAGCCGGAGCCTGATGCGGCCGCAACCTGGCGTGAAGCATCGGGCAGAGTGACGGCGCGCGAGGCAAAGATGAGACGGGTCGTCGTCACCGGGATGGGCATCGTCTCGTCCATCGGCAACAACACGCAGGAAGTGCTGGCCTCGCTGCGCGAAGCCAAATCCGGCATCGTGCGCGCCGACAAATATGCCGAGCTGGGTTTCCGCTGCCAGGTGCATGGCGCGCCGACGCTCGATCCAGCGAAGCGGTCGACCGCCGCGCCATGCGGTTCCTCGGCGGCGGCGCCGCCTGGAACCATGTCGCCATGGAGCAGGCGATCCGCGATTCCGGCCTCGAAGAGACCGAAGTTTCGAACGAGCGCACCGGCCTCATCATGGGCTCGGGCGGGCCGTCGACGCGCACCATCGTCGAAAGCGCCGACATCGCGCGCAGCAAGGGCCCGAAGCGGGTCGGACCGTTCGCGGTGCCGAAGGCGATGTCGTCGACCGCCTCGGCGACGCTGTCGACCTGGTTCAAGATCAAGGGCGTGAACTATTCGATCTCGTCGGCCTGCGCGACCTCGAACCACTGCATCGGCAATGCCTTCGAGACCATCCAGATCGGCAAGCAGGACATGATCTTCGCCGGCGGCTGCGAGGAGCTCGACTGGACGCTGTCGGTGCTGTTCGACGCCATGGGCGCGATGTCGTCGAACTTCAACCAGACGCCCGACAAGGCCTCGCGCGCCTACGATGCCGATCGCGACGGCTTTGTCATTGCCGGCGGCGCCGGCGTGCTGGTGCTCGAAGAGCTCGACCACGCCAAGGCGCGCGGCGCCAAGATCTACGCCGAGGTCGCCGGCTACGGCGCGACCTCGGACGGCGCCGACATGGTGGCGCCGTCCGGCGAAGGCGCGATGCGCTGCATGCGGATGGCGCTCGCGTCGGTGAAGCCGCCGGTCGACTACATCAACCCGCACGCCACCTCGACGCCGATCGGCGATCTCAAGGAGATCGAGGCGATCCGCGAGGTGTTCGGCGACAAACTGCCCGCCGATCTCGGCGACCAAATCGCTGACCGGCCATTCGCTCGGCGCCGCCGGCGTGCAGGAGGCGATCTATTCGCTGCTGATGATGAATTCCGGCTTCATCTGCGAGAGCGCCAATATCGAGAATCTCGATCCGGCCTTTGCCGACATGCCGATCGTGCGCGAACGCGCGCGACGACGTGACGCTCGGCTGCGTGCTGTCCAACTCGTTCGGCTTCGGCGGCACCAACGCCTCCATCGTGTTCAAGCACCTGGATGCCTGACGCATGCCGGGGCTGATGCACGGCAAGCGCGGCCTGATCATGGGGGTCGCCAACGATCACTCGATCGCCTGGGGCATCGCCCGGACGCTCGCGGCGCACGACGCCACGCTCGCCTTCACCTATCAGGGCGATGCGCTCGGCAAGCGGGTCAAGCCGCTTGCCGCCTCGGTCGGCGCCGATCTCGTGCTGCCGTGCGACGTCGAGGACACCGCTTCGGTCGATGCGGTGTTCGCCGAGCTCGGGCGCACCTGGGGCACGCTCGATTTCCTGGTCCACGCCATCGCGTTTTCCGACAAGACGCAGCTCACCGGCCGCTATGCCGACACCACGCGCGAGAATTTCTCGCGCACCATGCTGATCTCCTGCTTCTCGTTCACCGAAGTGGCCAAGCGCGCCGCGGCGATGATGCCGAACGGCGGCGCCATGCTGACGCTGACCTATAATGGCGGCCTGCGCGCGATGCCGAACTACAACGCCATGGGCGTCGCCAAGGCGGCGCTGGAAGCTTCGGTGCGCTATCTGGCGGTCGATTTCGGCGCAAGCCGCATCCGCGTCAACGCCATTTCGTCCGGGCCGATCCGCACGCTGGCCGGCGCCGGCATCGGCGACGCGCGCATGATGTTCGCGTTCCAGCAGCGGCATTCGCCGCTGCAACGCGGCGTCACGCTCGACGAGCTCGGCGGCGCCGGGCTCTATCTGCTCTCCGATCTCTCGACCGGCGTCACCGGCGAAATCCATTTCGTCGATTCCGGCTACAACGTCATCGCCATGCCGCATCCGGACGCGCTCAGGACGGACCAACACTCGCCGCCTGAAGACGCGGGGAAATAACACCACGTCGTCATGGCCGGGCTTGTCCCGGCCATCCCGATCCCAAATAGCCGCGCTCATCGGGATGCCCGGCACAAGGTTTATACTCGGGCCGGCGGAGGCCGGACCCGTGTGCCGGGCATGACGACCGCATCACAGCTTCGCCAGATGCGGCATGACCTCGGTGCTGAACAAGTTCAGCGAGCGCAGCGCGTCGGCGAGCGACATGGTGCCGAGAAACAGATAGGTCAGCAGATAATTGACGCCGAGTTCCTCGACCTGCCGCTCGATCTCCGCGCGCACGGTCTGCGGCGAGCCGGCGATCACGGTGCCGTCGTCGACGCAGTGCTTCGAAAGTCGGCGCCGCGCGGCACGTTGAGCCGCGAGGTCAGGCCGGTCACGCCGTGCTTGGTGCGCAGCCAGTTCAGATGGGCGAGGTGCCGATCCATCGCCGGCTTGCCGAAGCGCTGCGCCTCCGCATCGGTGTCGGCGACGAAGATGTGCCGCTGCACGCCGATCAGCGGCGCCGCCGGAAAATTCCGCCTTCGGCTGCGCCGGGCCGCCGCGCTTCGCCAACGCCTCGCGGAATGCGGCGATATTGGCCTTGGCGGTCGCCGTCGGCCCGAGCGTCACGAAGTGCAGGCCCTGCTCGCCGGCCCAGGTCGAGCCGATCTCGTTGGATGAGCCGTACCAGAACGGCGGATGCGGCTGCTGCAGCGGCCGCAGCGCGATCGGCACGTTCTCGTAGACGAAATGCTCGCCCTTGTAGCTCAGCGTATCTGTCGTCAGGCCGCGCTGATGCACTTGAACGCGTCGATGAAAATCTCGCGCGACTGATCGTGCTCGACCTTGTGGTATTTGAGCTCGTAGGGCGACACGCCGCGACCGACGCCGACATCGAGCCGGCCGTAGCTCAGATGATCGAGCATGCAGATTTCCTCGACCAGCCGCAGCGGCGAATAGAGCGGCAACAGATAGACCAGCGGGCCAAGCCGCATGCGCTTGGTCGCGCGCGCGACGGCGCCCAGATAGACGCCCGGCACCGGCACCATATTGAGCGGCGTCGCATGGTGCTCGGCGACGTGCAGGCAATAGATGCCGGCCGCATCGGCCGCTTCGACAAATCTCAGCCGCTCGTCGAACAGCGTCGCGAGCGGCCGGTCGCCATGTTCGACGTGGTCGAAAAGTCCGATTTTCATGTTGCCTCGTTGCGCGCCATGTTACGCGCCATGGCGCTTTCGTTTGACGCATTACTTTGACTTCAGCAATCCGATGCGGCGGCCCATCGCGGCGCAATCCTCGTCGGTCTTGAAGCCGGCGGCGTGGATGCCGAACACGGCCAGCTCCTCGTCGCGGTCCTCGGTGTCGCCGGTCACGCCGACCGCGCCGATCACGTCGCCGTTGTCGTCGCGGATCAGCATGCCGCCGCCTTCCGGGAAATATCTGCTCGCCGCTCGCCGCGATGAGATAGCGCATGAAGATCGGCCGCTCCTCGGCGCGCTGGTGCACGAGCTTGGAGCTGCGGCCGAGCGCCAGCGCCGCATAGGCTTTGCCGAACGCCATCTCGAAGCGGATCATCGAGGAGCCGTCCTCCTTCTTGAAAGCCTTCACCTTGCAGCCCGGCTCGACCACGATCACGCTCAGCGGCCGGCTGTCGAGCGCGACGCCGCGCTCGATGATGGCGTCGATGATGCGCTCGGCCTGAGCGAGCGTGATGTCAGTCATTGATCCCCTCCCCGCTGCGGTTTTGTGCCATCTTCCAAGGCGTCTGTTCCATAGACCTGCCGGCAGGCCAGCCATTCGCCCCTTGCCTCGTTGCGCAGCCCGCGCCACATGTGCGCGGGTCATGCCAGCCTTGCCCGCCATAACCGTCGAGCGCCTGGTCAAGATCTACCAGACCATCCCGGCCGTCGACGGCATCTCGTTTACGCTCACGCCCGGCTCGATCACCGGCCTGCTCGGCGGCAACGGCGCCGGCAAGACCACGACCATTGCGACCATCATGGGGCTGGTCACGCCGACCTCCGGCCGCGTCACCGTGCTTGGCGCCGAAATGCCGAGGCAGCGCTACCGCGTCCTGCACCGCATGAATTTCGAAAGCCCTTATGTCGAAGTGCCGATGCGGCTGACGGTGCGGCAGAACATGACCGTGTTCGGCATGCTCTACGGTGTCGAGGATTTGCGCGAGCGCATCGCCCAGCTCGGACAAGATCTCGATCTCACCGATCTGCTCGACCGCCCGACCGGCAAGCTTTCGGCCGGGCAAAAGACGCGCGTCTCGCTCGCCAAAGCGCTGATCAACAACCCGGACGTGCTGCTGCTCGACGAGCCGACCGCGTCGCTCGATCCCGACACCGCCGACTGGGTGCGCGGCCACCTCGAACGCTACTGCCACGAGCGCCATGCCACCGTGCTGCTTGCCTCGCACAACATGGCCGAGGTCGAACGGCTGTGCGAGCGCGTCATCATCATGAAGCGCGGCCGCATCGAAGACGACGACACGCCGGCCAAGCTTCTGGCGCGCTACGGCCGGCGCACCCTGGAAGAGGTGTTTCTCGACGTCGCGCGCGGCAATGGCGAAGTCAGCGAGGCCGCGCAATGAGCGCGCACCAAGTGCCCGGTTCCTCCCCGGCGAGCGCGGGCGGATGGGATAGGGTTTCGCCGCGCCGCGTCGCGGCGATGATGCTGCGCTATTGGTACCTGTTGCGCTCGTCGTGGCCGCGGCTGCTCGATCTCGTTTATTGGCCGACGGTGCAGATGGTCACCTGGGGCTTCCTGCAATATTACATCACCACCAATGCCGGCTTCTTCGCGCGCGCCGGCGGCACCTTCATCGGCGCCGTGCTGCTGTGGGACATCCTGTTCCGCGGCCAGCTCGGCTTCTCGATCTCGTTCCTCGAGGAAATGTGGTCGCGCAATATCGGCAACCTGATGATGAGCCCGCTGCGGCCGTTCGAATTCATCGCCGCGCTGATGGTGATGAGCGTGGTGCGGTTGCTGATCGGCGCCGTCCCGGTGACGCTTCTCGCCATCGCGTTCTTCGGCTTCAATCTCTACGGGCTCGGCTTCGCGCTGGTGGCGTTCTTCGTCAACCTGATGCTGACCAGTTGGGCGATCGGCATTTTTGTGTCGGGCCTGATCCTGCGCAACGGCATGGGGGCGGAGAACTTCGCCTGGTCGATCATGTTTCTGTTCATGCCGCTGACCTGCGTCTACTACCCGGTCACCACCCTGCCGGTCTGGCTGCAGCCGGTGGCCTGGCTGCTGCCGCCGACCTACGTCTTCGAGGGCATGCGCGCGCTGTTGATCCAGAAGGTCTTCCGCCCCGACCTGATGCTCGATGCGCTCGGGCTCAATGCGCTGCTGTTCGCCGGCGGCGTCTTCGCCTTCCTCAAGCTGCTGCAGAGCGCCCGCCGGCACGGCTCCCTGATGCAGACCGGCGAATGACCCCTGTACTGGGCGTTATGTGCAGTGCGAATGGCCGGAAAGCGTTGACCACCCCATGTAACGAATAAAGAAAAGGTCGCTTGTATATTGACGCTATGACACACGACCGTCACAATGCTGCACTGCAGCAAGCCGGGCAAGGGTCGTCCATGGCAATCGGCGAGTTTGGCGGCGCGCCTGCTTTCCCCGGCGACAACGGCATCCTGCTGTCGACGCCGCTGTACTGGTTCTACGAAATGAGCCACGCGGCGCTGAATCCCTCGCGGGCCTGGGCCGACGCGACGCGGCTGTTCTTCAAGAACCCGGTCAATCCGCTGTCATTCACCACATTCGGCAAGACCGTCGCGGCCAGTTGCGAACTGTTCGAGCGCTCGACGCGCCGTTACGGCCGGCCCGAATGGCGGATCTCCTCGACGCTGGTCGGCGGCGAGCGCGTGCCGGTGCAAATTTCGACGGTCTGGGAGCGGCCGTTCTGCAAGCTCCTTCATTTCGAGCGCGTGCTCGAACACCGTCCGCAGCGCCCGCAGCCGCGGCTGCTGATCGTCGCGCCGATGTCCGGCCATTTTGCCACGCTGCTGCGCGGCACGGTCGAGGCGTTCCTGCCCAACCACGACGTCTACATCACCGATTGGGTGGACGCGCGGATGGTGCCGTTGTCGGAAGGCCGCTTCGATCTCGACGATTATATCGACTATGTGATCTCGATCCTGCAGGCGCTGGGCGGCGACATCCACGTGATTGCCGTGTGCCAGCCGTCGGTGCCGGTGCTGGCCGCCGTCGCGCTCATGGAAGCGGACGACGATCCTGACGTGCCGAAATCCATGATCCTGATGGGCGGACCGATCGACACGCGCGTCAATCCGACTGCCGTCAACACGCTGGCCGAAGAGCGCGGCACCGAGTGGTTCCAGCGCAACGTCATCACCAAGGTGCCGTTTCCGAATCCCGGCTTTATGCGCGACGTCTATCCGGGCTTTCTGCAGCTCAACGGCTTCGTCAGCATGAATCTCGAGCGGCACATCGAGGCGCACAAGCAACTGTTTTTGAATCTGGTGCGGAGCGACGGCGATTCCGCGCACAAGCACAAGGAATTCTACGACGAGTACCTGGCCGTCATGGACCTGGCGGCCGAATATTATCTGCAGACCGTCGAAACCGTTTTCGTGCGACAGGCGCTGCCGAAGGGCGAGATGACCCACCGCGGCCGTCGGATCGATCCAAGCCTGATCAAGCGGGTCGCATTGCTGACCGTCGAGGGCGAGCACGACGATATTTCCGGCGTCGGCCAAACCGAAGCCGCGCATCGCTTGTGCATCAACATCCCGGCCGATCGTCAGGCGCACTGGCTGCAGCCCGACGTCGGGCACTACGGCGTCTTCAACGGCTCGCGGTTCCGCGCGGAAATCGCGCCCCGCATCGCCGATTTCGTGCTGTCGGTGAGCCACGCCCGGCGGGCCTCCGGCAACGGCATCGGGACACGCCGCCTGCGCCATGGCGCGGCCGCCCAGCAGGCCTGAGCACTGCGGGCTGCCGTTCCGGTCTGGCCCATGCGGTTCCGGGCCCTTGGTCCGGGTGGCGAAGCCCCTCGCGCGCCCTGAAACCTTGATTTGCTTGATTTTTCAAGCCAAAACCGGCCGCCGCGCCGCGACACAGTCTAACAATTTGAAATCCCCGTTGAATTTCGGAATCATCGGCAGTCAATTTTTACCAGGGTCGTCGGCCCTAGATATGAACTCGGTTTCATTTCAATTTTCCCACGCGGTGGTGCGACACGCCACGTCGTTGCCCCATATGCTGTATGTCGCAGCCGCCCAAATCAAAGGCGCTATACAGGGCGTCGGATGTGGCAATATCCGCGTCGGGGTGGGTTTAAGGTGTTACCTATGCCGCTGCGCGCGCTGCTCTATCGTCGCCCGAGTGAACCTCAGGCGATCGAGGTCGTTTTCGATCGATCGATCTATCTCGTGCGCCTGCGGCGGCACCGGCAGGCGCGGCGCTATACGTTGCGCATCCAGGCGGCGACGCGCGAAGTCGTGCTGACGATTCCGCCGCGCGGCACGCTCAAAGAGGCGCGCGACGTTCGCGCAAAAGCATGGCGGCTGGATCGCGGCACGGCTCGGCCGGCTGCCCGAAGCGGCGCCGTTCGCACCCGGCATCGTGGTGCCGCTGCGCGGCGTGCCGCACCGCATTGCGCATCGCCGCGGCCGCCGCGGCACGGTCTGGACCGAAATCGATGATCAGAACGAGCACCTGCTCTGCGTCGCCGGCGATGCGCCGCACGTCGACCGGCGCATCGGCGATTTCCTGCGCCGCGAAGCCAAGCGCGACCTCGAAGCCGCGAGCCTGCGGTTCGCAGACGAGCTTGGCGTCACCGTCAAGCGGGTCGCGGTGCGCGACCAGTCGAGCCGCTGGGGCTCATGCTCGACGACCGGCGTGCTGTCATACTCCTGGCGGCTGATCCTCGCGCCGAGCCATGTGCTCACTTACCTGCCGCGCATGAAGTGGCGCACCTCGTCGAGATGAACCATTCGCCGCGGTTCTGGCGCCTGGTGCAGCGGCTGTGTCCAAGTCACGAACGCGCCAAAGGATGGCTCGACGTCCATGGCGCCGATCTGCACCGCTACGGCCTGCCCGACCCGGACAGCGGGCTGCGTTAACCATATCGATGGGCGGAGCGACTCCGGCGGTTCTCGCAAAAGCCATATGCGGCGGGCGTTTTGCCGCACGTGATAACACTAACGCGTGATCCGCATTGCATCCGCAGGCGCCGCGCCTATTTTGTCGTCATTAGGCCGACCGGGCGGCTCCCCCATCCCCCGACACCCCGCCGCCCGGGCCAAATAAGCCTAAGTTTGAGGCAACAACTAGGAACCCCAAGCGCGTATTCTGCTTGGGGTTCTTTTTTGTATGGCGTACTTCGCAGCACGCGCTCGCCCAGCACGGCTTGGCGACCTTCAGTTCTTGACCAGGTCGCCGAGCAGGCTTGCGGCCACCGAAAGCTTCGACAGGGTCAGGCCGGAACCGGCGATCTCGTGGATCGCCAGCCGGATGCGCTCCACCTCGCTCTTGCGCGGCGCGACCCAGGCCTCGACCGCGCCGGCGCCGGCCGCGCCATTGCCGACCATGGCGGCGGCAAGCCGGCGCTCGGCGTCGCCGATCGCATCCCGCGCCCGATCGAGCGCCAGCCGGTCGAAATAATCGGCGACCGGGATGCTGCTCGCGGCGCTGGCAATGCGATCGAGGCGGAAGAACGCGCCGGCGGCGAAATAGGTCGCCGCCACCTCGCCGACCGCCTTGCCGGTGCGGTCGGCGACCAGCACGATGTCGGGCGCGGCGCCGAGCGGACCGAGATCGGCGATGCGGCCGGCAAGCTCGTCGGGCACGCCGGCGTCGGCGAGTTCCTTCGTGCGCGCCGCGCGCGCGCTCAAGGCCTCCTCCGACAGCGCGCCGTCGAGCGCCGCGGCGACCGCGGCGATGCCGTCGCGATAATGCGCCACCACGTCGGCCAGGCCTTTCGACAGATCGACATTGCGCAGGAACCAGACGATGCGGTCGAGCAGCAGGTCCTGCACCGCCGCGTAAAGATCGAGCTGCAGCTTGCCGGGGATGCGGTTGTCGAGCCCGTCGATCGCGGTGTTGAGCGCGGTCATGCCGTAGCTGTCGCGCACCGCCGCGAAGGCCGAGGCGATGGCAGCGGGCGCGGCGCCGGTCTGGTCGGCGATGCGCACGATCAGCGACGGGCCGCCGCGATTGATCATCGAATTGGCGAGCTGGGTGGCGATGATCTCGCGGCGCAGGCGATGATGTTCGAGCGCGTCGGGAAAGCGCTCGGCGATCGCGCTTGGGGAAATAGCGGCCGAGCTCGCGGGCCAGATAAGGATCGTCCGGCACCGCGGATTCCAGCAGATCGTCGTAGAGCGTCAGCTTGGCGTAGGCGAGCAGCACCGACAAGTTCCGGCCGCGTGAACGGCTGCGAGCGGCGGCGGCGCTCGGCGAGCGCCATGTCGTCGGGCAGATACTCGACCGCGCGGTCGAGCAGTCCGCGCGCTTCCAGGGTCTGGATCAGCCGCTGCAGGAAGCCGAAATCCTCCATGCCGCGCCGCTCGGCGAGCGACAGCGCCAGCGTCTGCAGATAATTGTTGCGCAGCACCAGGCGCGGCGACCTCGTCGGTCATCTCGGCCAGCAGCGCGTTGCGGCCGTCCATCGTCGAGCCGGCCGTCGCGCACCGGAATGCTCAGCGCGATCTTGATGATTGACCTCCATGTCGGAGGTGTTCACGCCGGCCGAATTGTCGATGGCGTCGGTATTGAGCCGGATGCCGCGGAACGCCGCCTCGATGCGGCCGCGCTGGGTCATGCCGAGATTGGCGCCTTCGCCGATCACCTTGCAGCGCAAGTCCTTGCCGGCGACGCGGATGGCATCGTTGGCGCGGTCGCCGACCGCCTCGTCGCTCTCGTCGGCGGCGCGGACATAGGTGCCGATGCCGCCGAAGAACAGCAGATCGACCGGCGCCTTGAGGATGGCGCGGATCAGCTCCTGCGGCGTCAGCCGTTCGCCGACGCCGAACAGCTTCTGCGCCTCGCGGCGACAGCCGTGATCTCCTTGGCCGAGCGCGGATAGACGCCGCCGCCCTTGGAGATCAGCGCCTTGTCGAAATCCTGCCAGCTCGAGCGCGGCAGATCGAACAGGCGCTGGCGTTCGGCGAAGCTGCGCTCCGGATCGGGGTCGGGATCGATGAAGATGTCGCGGTGATCGAAAGCGGCGACCAGCTTGGTCGTCTTCTCGCGCAGCATGCCGTTGCCGAACACGTCGCCCGACATGTCGCCGACGCCGACGACGGTGAACGGCGTCGGCGCCGATATCGACGTCCATCTCGCGGAAATGGCGCTTGACCGATTCCCAGGCGCCGCGCGCGGTGATGCCGATCTTCTTGTGGTCGTAGCCGGCCGAGCCGCCGGAGGCGAAGGCGTCGCCGAGCCAGTAAGTCGTGGGCGATGGCGATGTCGTTGGCGATGTCGGAGAACGTCGCGGTGCCCTTGTCGGCGGCGACGACGAGATAGGGATCGTCGCCCTCGTGGCGCACCACGTCGGCGGGCGGAATGACGCCGGCGGTGCCGGTGCCGATATTGTCGGTGATGTCGAGCAGCGTCGAGATGAACATCTTGTAGGTGGCGATGCCTTCGGCCTGGATCGCCTCGCGCGTGCCGCCGACCGGCAGATATTTCGGCACGAAGCCGCCCTTGGCGCCGACCGGCACGATGACGGCGTTCTTGACGTTCTGCGCCTTGACCAGGCCGAGAATTTCGGTGCGGAAATCCTGCGGCCGGTCGGACCAGCGGATGCCGCCGCGCGCCACCTTGCCGAAGCGCAGATGCACGCCCTCGACGCGCGGCGAATAGACGAAGATCTCGTAGAGCGGCCGCGGCAACGGCATGCCGTCGACCTTGCGGCTGGCGAACTTGATGGCGATCAGCTCCTTGGGCTGCCCGTCGCGATCGAGCTGATAGAAATTGGTGCGGATCGCCGCCTGCACCGCGTTGACGAAGTGGCGCAGGATGCGGTCCTCGTCGAGGCTCTCGACCGCCTGCAGCGCGGTTTCGATCGCGGCGGCGATCTCGGCCTCGCGCGCCGCGCGCTCGCTCCGGCGACACGCCGAGATGCGGATCGAAGCGGGCGTGGAACAGCGCGACGATCTGCGCGGCGATGCCGGCATGCTTGCGCAGCGTCGCCCACATGTAATCCTGCGAATAGGGCACGCGGATCTGGCGCAGGAAGCGCGAGATGGTGCGGATCAGCGCGACGTCGCGCCAGACCAGCCCGGTCGCCAGCACCAGCGCGTTGTAGCCGTCGCTCTCGGCGCTGCTCGCCCATCACCGCGAGGAAGCAGGCTTCGAGCTGCTCCTTCAGCGCAGCAAGGTCGATCGGCTCGCCCGACGCGCTTTCCAGCGTCCATGTCGTGGAACCAGACTTCGCGCCGTCCTTGCGGCCGGATGTGATAGGTGCGCTCGTCGACGACGCGGAAGCCCATGTTCTCCAGCACCGGCACGCGCTCGGAGAGCGGGATCGGCCGGCTGTGGCTGAACACTTTCAGGCCGGCGCGCGCCGGTCGCGGCGCCGCCCTCGCGATAGAAGTCGACGCCGAGCGGCCGCTCCGGCGTCAGCGCCTCGACGCACGCGAATGTCGGCCGACCGCGATCGCCGGCGGATAGACCTCGCGATAGTCGATCGGGAAAGCTTCGCGATAGCGCGCGAACAGCGCGCGCGCCTCGCTCGGCTCGTGGGCTGGCGGCGAGCGCCTCGTCGAGGCCGTCGGTCCAGCTCCGCACGATCGCTTCGACCGCGCGGTCGAGCATCGGCGCGATCGGGATTCGGCGTCTCGCCTTCGTAGCGGCCGATGATGAAATGGACGCGCACCAGCGGGCCTTCCGGAAAGAACGGATAGAAGGCGCGCAGCCGGCCCTTGTAGGTCGCGGCGAGATAATCGCCGATCCGCGCCCTGATCGCGGCTGTCGTAGCGCTCGCGCGGCACGTAGACGAGGACCGAGACGAAGCGGTCGAAGCGGTCGCGCCGCGGCAGCACGCGCACGCGCGGCCGCTCGTCGAGCTGCAGGATGGCCAGCGCGAAGTGATAGAGCGTGTCCTCGTCGATCTGAAACAGTTCGTCGCGCGGATAGGTCTCCAGCACGTTGACCAGCGCCTTGCCGGAATGGCTGTTCGGATCGAAGCCGGCGCGGCGGATGATGTGGTCGACCTTGCGCCGCAGATAGGGAATGGCGCGCGCCGAGCGCGTATAGGCGGTCGAGGTGAACAGGCCGCAGAACCGGCGTTCGCCGATCAGCTTGCCGTCGCGGTCGAAGCGCTTGACGCCGATATAGTCCAGATTGACGCGGCGGTGCACGCGCGAGCGCACCGCCGCCTTGGTGACGATGAGCAGCCTCGGCTCTTCGAGGAACTCGCGGATTTCCGGCGTGATGGTCACGAGCTGCGTTGCCGCGCCGCAGCAGCCGCATGTCGCGCGAGCGCAACAGGCCGAGCCCGGTCTCGAACGTCCGGTTCGAGCGCCGTCGCTCGCTGTCGGTGAAGGCATAATCGCGCGCGCCGAGCAGCGTGAAATTGTCGCCGGCGAGCCATTCGAGAAACTGGATCGCTTCGGCGATCTCGTCGGCCGGGAAGCGGCGGCGGGTTTGTGCGCAGCTCGGCGATGACGCTCGCGCGCGCGCGCCAGCATCGGCCGCCAATCCTGCACGCTGACGCGCACCTCGGCGAGGATGTCTTCGAGCGCGCGGACGATCTCGGCGCGCTGCGCCGCGTCGGCCGACGCCGTCGATGTGGATGTGGATGAAGCTTTCGCGCCGGCCGCCGTCCTTTGCGCTCGCCGCTTGAAGGCGACGAGCTGTCCGGCCTCGTCGCGCTCGACCGTGAACACCGGATGGACCAGCAAGCGGATGTCGAGGCCGCGCTCGTTGAGTTCGCCGAGCACCGAATCGACCAGGAACGGCATGTCGTCGTTGACGATTTCGAGCACCGCCACGCCGCGGCGTCACCGGCGCCGGCTCGAAGCGCATCTTCGGCGTCGCCGGCGCTTGCGCTCGTGCGAGGAACGACCACGATTGCTCGGCGATGGCGGCAAGCTCTTCGGGCCCGTAGCGCTCCAGATCCTCGGGCGCCGCGTGCCCGAAAAGCTCGGCAAGAAACGTCCTCCGGGATGTCGCTGCTGCGCGCCGCCAGCGCCGCGCGTCGCGCGCGCCGATCAGCGTCTGCGCCGGCGGCTGTCATCGCATCGGTGCGGGGAATATCCTGGACGTTCATGTTCCCGCCCCGCGCTTCGGCGCGATTCTGCTGCGATATTACGCGCAACGCACGCGCATCCGCTACCGCAACATTCCGCGGTGGGTAACATGCCGCTGTTATAGCGCGCCGTGGCTCAGACGCCGACAGCGGCATGACAGCAGAACGCGGAGAAGCGCCATGGCCAAGCGCAACAGCAAAGCCGACGCGCGAAGCCGGCGAAGCCGCGCGCAGCGCCGCCGCCGGCGACGACACCGACGATCACCGCGCTTGAGCTTGCCGCCGGCACCGCTGTCGCCGGAGATGGCCGCCTATTTCGCCAAATGCGAGGAAAAGCTCGGCTTCGTGCCGAATGTGCTCAAGGCCTATGCCTTCGACATGGCGAAGCTCTCGGCCTTCGTCGCCATGTACAACGACCTGATGCTGGCGCCGTCGGGCCTGAGCAAGCTCGAGCGCGAGATGATCGCGGTCGCGGTGTCGTCGCAGAACCGCTGCTATTATTGCCTGGTCGCCCATGGCGCCGGCGGTGCGCCAGCTGTCCGGCGATCCGCCGCTCGGCGAATTGATGGCGATGAACTATCGCGCCGCGCGGCTGTCGAAGCGCGAGCGCGCCATGCTCGATTTCGCCGTCAAGCTGACCGCCGAGCCGTGGCTGGTCGAGGAAGAGGACCGCGACGCGCTGCGCCGCGCCGGCTTTAGCGACCGCGATATCTGGGATATCGCCGCCGTCGCCGGCTTCTTCAACATGTCGAACCGCGTGGCGTCCGCGACCGACATGCGGCCGAACAGCGTCTATCACGGCCAGAGCCGATGAGACGATTTCGCGGCATGCTGAACAGCCGGCCGATTCGGCGTATCGCGTACGGCTCAAAATGGCGCAAAGTGGGGCATGACGATGCGTGCATCAATCGCGACGAGGCGTCGATCGCGACGTGCTGCTCTTCTGGCGCCACGTCGCGTTTGGCCGCGCCGCCGGCCGCAAGGCTTGCAGCCGACGACATCCAGACGACGTTCTTCAACGGTCAGCCGTTCACCGCCGTCGACGACATCGAACGTCAAATTCAAGATGACGTTCATGGCGGACGGCAAGATGAAGCGCGAGCCGATCGGCACCGGCAACAAGGGCGAAGGCACCTGGAAGCTGTCGAAGGACGGCTTCTGCACCACCTGGAGCGGCGCCAAGTCCAATTGCTTCACCGTCGCCACCGCCGGTGACAACAAATGGTCGGTGCTCAAGGGCTCGACCATCATGGCGACCTGGAGCAAATAACGTCGCTTAGGCTTGCGTGAACGATCCTACGCGTGCCGCGACAAATCGCGGATCGTCGGGCGCTCGCCCGACAGCGGATTTGCCGGATCCCAGGCATAGCGCAGCGTCTCGAAGCGCATGGCGCGGGCGTCGATCATGACGAGGCGGCCGACCAGGCCCTCGCCGAAGCCGACGATCTCGCGAATGACTTCGAGCGCCGCCATCGAGCCGATGACGCCGGCGAGCGCGCCGAGAACGCCGGCTTCGGCGCAGGCCGGAACGGTGCCGGGCGGCGGCGGCTCCGGAAACAGGCAGCGATAGGTCGGATTCGGCTTGCCGTCGGCGCCGCGCTCATGGGCGCGGATCGTGGTCAGCGTGCCGTCGAAAGTGCCGAGCGCCGCCGTGACCAGCGGCTTGCTGGCGAAGTAACAGGCATCCGAAACCAGATAGCGCGTGGCGAAATTATCGGAGCCGTCGGCGACGATGTCGTAGCGCCCGATCAGAGTCGAGCGCGTTCTGCGCGGTGAGCCGCATGCCGTGCGGCTCGACGGCGACGTGCGGATTGAGCCGGCGGATCGTCGCCGCGGCGCTGTCGACCTTCGGCGCGCCGAGGTCGGGCGTGGCGTGGATCACCTGCCGCTGCAGGTTCGACAGCGAGACCACGTCATCATCGATGACGCCGAGCGTGCCGACGCCGGCGGCGGCGAGATAGAGCAGTACCGGCGCGCCGAGGCCGCCGGCGCCGATCACCAGCACGCGGGCGCGGCCGAGCGCGGCCTGTCCCGGACCGCCCACTTCGCGCAACACGATGTGGCGCGCATAGCGTTCAAGTTCGTCGGCACTCAACATGATGGCACCATACGGAATTGCTGCGACGCGAACAAACGTTGGCCCGACGGTGCTTCGGTTACGCTGAGCGGTTTTTTGGCGGTCGCGTTTGGCGAGTGCGGCGATGAGGACCAAGGTGGCGGGCATTGTCACCGGTTTCCTGATCGCAGGCACGGCTCGCGCAAAATTCCAACCTGCCCAAGCCGGCGGCGCCGGCGTCCGTAAGGCCGCATCAAGCCGTGGCGAAAAAGCCAGCCGGCCAGACGCATGTGCGGCGACATCGGCCACAGCCGCCCTCGCCACGGGCAAAGCGGTACGGCGGCCGGTCGCAAGGCTAAGCGCCATGAACAAAGCGGCCACGCAGCAGCCGCACCGAATGCCTTGGGGTCCATCCCGGAAGCCGACCGGCTTGCGATCCAATCCGACCTCGCTTGGCTCGGCACCTACGACGACGTGACTGCCGGCGAATTTCGACCGCACACCATCGAGGCCATCAAGGCTTTCCAGAAGCGCAACGGCGGCAAGGAAACCGGCGTCCTCAGCGAGCAGGAACGCGCGCTGCTCGCCGCGGCCGCCAAGACCCGAAAGGCAGCGGTCGGCTGGCGGCTTATCGACGATCCGGCGACCGGCGCGCGTCTCGGCCTCCCGAAAAGCTGGTGCCGAAAGCGAGCGCGACGCGCACCGGCAGCCGCTGGGCATCGGCGCAAGGTCAAATCCAGGTCGAGACCTTCCGCCTGCGCGAAGCGGCATTGCCGGCGCTGTTCGACGAGGAAAAGCGAACTCCGCGCCTCGCCAAGTCGCCTATAGCGCGCTCAATGCCGGATTCCTTCGTCATCGCCGGCGAGCAGGAGCTGAAGAAATTTCTGGTGCGTGCCCAGGCCAGCGGCAGCGAAGTGCGCGGCATCACCATCCTTTACGATCAGGCTACCGACGGCACCATGGACCGGATCGCGATCGCGATGGCCGACACGTTCCAGGGTTTTCCCGACCCCAACGTGCGCCTGCCGCCAGGCAGCAAGCGCAGCGTCGAGTATGGCACCGCGATCGTGGTGAACAGCCTGGCGACCTTCTCGCGCCCGCGCAACTGACGGGCGAATGCCAGACCATCACCGTCGCGGGGTTCGGCCATGCCGAACGCATTGCGGCGGACAGGACCAGCGATCTTGCGCTGCTTCGGCTTTACGGCGCCCGCAATCTCTCCGCCGGCGATGCTTGCCGGTGAACGCGGCAACAGCGATGACCTCACGCTGTTCGGCGTTGCCGATCCGCTGGCGCAAGCCGGCGGCGGCGCCGTGACCAGCACGACGGCTGCAGCTCACGGCGCAAGGCGTGGAGCCCGCGCCACAGCTGGGCTTTTCCGGTGCCGCCGCGGTTGACCCGCAAGGACGCCTCGCCGGCATGATGAAACTGACGTTGCCTGTCGTCGCCGGCGGCAACGCCGTGGGCGTGCAGGCCGCGCTGGTGGGAGCCGACGCCATCCGCGCTTTCCTCGCGGCGCACGGAATTATTCCTGCGGCTGGCCGTGCGACGATGAACCAATCGGTGGTCCGGGTCATTTGCGTGCGCAAGTAACACATTCCGCTCATTCCCGCGCAGGCGGGAAATCCAGCTATTGTTTCCTGGAAGCTTGGGTCCCCGCTTTCGCGGGGACGAGCGGAATTCGGGTTTCGATTCATCTCATCCGATCAAGCTCTCATCACTTGTTCTCGAACTTCGCCGGCCGTTTCTCGATGAAGGCATACATGCCTTCGGTCTGATCGAGCGTCGCGAACAGGGAATGAAAGATGCGGCGCTCGAACCGCACGCCTTCGGCGAGCGACGTCTCGAACGCGCGGTTGACCGCCTCCTTGGCGGCGAGCACTGAGGGCAGCGACATCGCCGCGATCGTTTCGGCGGCTTTGACCGCCTCATCGATCAGATTTGCGGCCGGCACGATACGCGCGACGATGCCGGCGCGCTCGGCTTCCACGGCATCCATCATGCGGCCGGTGAGGATGAGGTCCATCGCCTTGGCCTTGCCGACCGCGCGCGTGAGGCGCTGCGTGCCGCCGATGCCCGGAATGATCCCGAGCTTGATTTCCGGCTGACCGAACTTGGCGTATCGGCCGCGATGATGAGGTCGCACTGCAGGGCGAGTTCGCAGCCGCCGCCGAGCGCGAAGCCGGCAACCGCCGCGACGACAGGCTTACGCGCCTGCGCGACGCGGTCCCACGCCGCGGCGAAATCGCCGAGGAAAACGTCGGTGAAATCCTTATCCGCCATCTCCTTGATGTCGGCGCCCGCCGCAAACGCCTTCTCGGAGCCGGTGATGACCATGCAGCCGATCGCGCCGTCGGCTTCGAAACCGTCGACCGCCGCACTCAGTTCGCGCATCAGCGCGGCATTGAGCGCGTTGAGCGCCTGCGGCCGGTTGAGCCGGATGAGACCGACCCGGCCGCGTGTTTCAACGACGATGTGCTCAGTGGTCATAAGCGTTCTCTCTCGGCTTCGAATGCATACCTTCTGACACACCGGACAATAAAACGTCGAGCCCGCCGCTCTCCGGCATGAGAGACGCGCAAGCGAACCCGTTCTCGCGACGCCTGTGCGCCCGAGCTATGCCACGCCATTCCCAAAAACGCGTAGCCCGGATGGAGCGCAGCGCAATCCGGGAACGATGCGCAGCGTGAACGCCGCTCCCGGATTGCGCTGCGCTCCACCCGGGCTACCAACAAACGAAAGAAAGGAAGCGGAACGCCGACAGACGCGGACTCAACCGCCGCGCCCCAGCGGGGGCCCGGCGCGCGCTCAGCGGAGCGCGCTCGCCTGTCGGCGTTCCACCACGGCACTCGCGGCAGCGAACGAACGCCGCCGCTCAGCTCCAGCACGCACTTCCTGGGGCGTACAGGGAGGAGCGGGCGTTACCCGCTCCCCCGCCATCCAGTGCAGCGAGGTCACCCTCGCGGACCAGTCCTCATGCTGGCCGGGCGTATCACCCGAAGCCGCCCGGGAGCGGAGGTGACGAGCCCCTGCCCGCGGGAACCGCTCTCGTCCCCTCCAACCGGAGTCACCGGCTGGCGTCCTGTACGGGAGCAAGATTCGCAACTTTTACCTTAAATGGAGACAAAAGTCAAGATCAATATCGCCTTTATTGCGACGGACGCCGACGCCTAATGGCAGTCCATTCGCAGCCAGCTAGACTGGCTGTCGTCGTAAAAAAGGGCGGCGAGATGCCCAATGCCAGACTTGCCAATAGTTCGGATCTCCTCGGACTCCTCGTACTCTTTCACGCCTCAGAAGTAAGCCGGACCGCCGAGCCGTTACAGAGAGCGGAACAAATTTGGTCCGAAATCTTGGCGGACGAAAACGTTTCGGTCTTTGTATCGGCAGACGAAACAAAGATCATTGCAACCTGCATGCTTATCACCGCGCCAAATCTCCTGCGGGCCGGCCAACGGCACGGTTTTCTCGAAAATGTTGTCACGCATCCCGAATTCCGCGGTCGAGGCCACGGGCGAGCCGTTGTTCAAGCTGCCCTTGGAGCAGCTTGGGCAAAGGACTGTTATCATGTCCTTCTTCAGAGCGGTCGCAAGGACCCGAGGGTGCACCGCTTTTACGAGCGCTGCGGCTTCGAGCCGGGGCTTCGCACCGGCTATGTTACGCGTTGTCCCGTAACGGGCTGACCTCCGCACACTGACCATCACTCGACTTGCGGCTGCCAGTTATCAGGTCCGAAGCCGACCCCATAAGGGAGCTAGGCACCTCGCTCCAATTCTGCGGGTTGCCGACGCCTGCGCGGTATCGGCCATTCGAAAGGCTGGAGAGACTCCACCAAGCTGACCATCGAGATGGGCGACCGGCAAATCCTCGCCATTGACCCATTGCGTAAAACTCACGTCCAACATGTCCTCTTCCAGGGCGGCCGCATCTCCTCCTATTCCGATCAGAACGCGTCGCTTGGCGGGCTCCGCAACGATCGTATGAAGTGTGCCGGCACCTCGGGTATAGCCGTGATGAAAGGCAAGTGACGTGGAGCGATTCAAGGCGGAAAACATTGCTTCGGCGCTCAAGCGCTGTGCCGCCCAGCCTTCAAGAGCCGGCAATCGCTGTTCCGAGTGAGCCGAACGACGGTTCAGCGGCCGCAGCAGCGGCGATTGAAAATGATTGGTGCAGGCCAGCCAGTCGCCCGTTCGTACCGCTACACTGCCGGGGTGAGCCTCAACCACCGCTGCGACGCCGCCGGCGTCCAATAAACTGTAGTTGTACCGCATCGCATGAGGCAGCCGGCGAAGCGTCGCGACCGCATCTGCCGTGGTTGCGCATTGATCGAGGACGATCCTGACGATCAGGACGCATGACAGTCCGGGAGCCCGGGGATTCATCCTAACGAGGTGAAGGCCGACGGTGAGACCGTGCTCATTCATGCCATCGAGGCGGCCCGTCAATAATTCGGCTGCCCCGATGCTCGCATAGCTTTCCTTGGTCTGAAGAAGGGCGAACCGCGCACCGTAGTATCGTGGCTGAAAGTCGTAGTTACGTCCATAAACACCGGCCGTCATGATTGCCGAACAGGCACCAAGGGGCGGACGAAGTCCGTTGTTGCCGAACGCCAGGACGGCTCGCTCTAATGGTACGCCAAGTCCGTCAGCCAGCCCGTTGATTTCTTCCCAAAGTGCGGGAGCGTACCTCCTGAAGGCGCGCTCCTCGGTGCTGAGCTTGAACCACCAAGGAAGCTTTGTTTTTTCGCGGCGAAGAAACGCGCGGCCTTTCGGCGTGGCGGCGAATAATCGCGCCTGCGCACGGCCCACCTCGTAGGCAGCGCCCCTGCACTGAACAATGCTGACTCGAAAAGGTCGAACCTTGACCTCCCTCGATCAATCCATGCGGCAGTCCATGATAGCGCGATGTCTCATAGTGGTCGCTATCGGCCGTTTCGCGTCATTTCGCGGCGGCGCGAAATTTTGCGGCGCACACCCTGCCTGCGGCCCCCGCCACGCAAGGTCACAAGATTAATTGTTGTCGTTGTTGCGACAAATGCTGGACCATAGTGGCTGGCCATTCGTAAGCGGGAAGTTTGAAAATCGCTCGAGCTTAGCGGACCAAAAGTGTCGACCGCCACCAAACACTGGACTTGCTCAAATCGAAGTCGACAGAGCGAGGCCTGCATAAAAAGCGAGAACCATTCCGACAGAAAAAATAAAACCAAACAAAGAAAAGCCGAGGAGCGCCAGCGAAACAAATCCGGAGACGATCAACGTAACGGTGAACGCCGTTCGAATGGAAGCGTCGCTGATATCGGCGGCAATAGCCCTGATGACAAATTTCCCAATGAGCGCGCTCACAAATCCGCCGATCAGCCAACCGAAAGCCGCCTTGGTGAAGAAACTCGGGCCGACATCATTGGGACCCGAGGGGCCGCTCATCGCGTTGACCAATAGCAGAGCGGCGCCTTGCACGATCCAAAAGACGATAATGCCCGCAGCGTAGCCGACCTTCCGGCGGCCCCCGGATTTGGCAATTCTTGGTGTGGCTGTTTCCCCATCGCGGCTCGAGGCAACCGACCGCGGGGCCGAACCGGACGACGAACCGATTGCATGCGCCTGGGATTTCGACGCGTCCGCGGACGATAATGCGGCGGTTGAGACGCCATCACTCTGAGCCGGCAGGGCGTTTCCGCAGTTCACGCAAAATTTGGCGCCTTCGGCGGCAGCATGACCGCAATGGCTACAGAAGCTCATTCTTCCTCCGGGTGCGGTTATCCAACCGTACGGCGCATCCGCCGTTGCCTCGTGTGCAACGAGATAATGTTCGAACCTCTTGCTTCGAAAATCACATGGAGTGGCTCGCTATGCAAGCAGCTCTATGCCATCGATGACGATCGCATGCGCGACGATTTATGCGTACGCCGCTTGGCAACATTAGTGCGCTGCGGCTGACGGGCGGTTCATGCCCATTCGCAAGCGGCGGAATATAGAAATCACTTCTGGCAGGTCGGGCAATAAAACGTCGAACGTCCGTTCTGCACGATGCGCTTGACGGTGCCGCGGCAGCCGGGAGTCGGACACCGTGCGCCTTCGCGATCGTAGACGCGGAAAGTGATGCTGGAACATGCCGAGGTCGCCGTCGGTTCGTTTGTGATCGCGCAGCGACGATCCGCCGGCCTTGATGGCATCGTTGAGCACCGCCTTGATGGCCTCGACCAAACGTTCGGTGCGCGCGGTCGGGTGCGCCGGTCCTGGTGGCGATGGTCGACGCCGAGCGCTTGGGCGACAGCAGCGCGCGATGCAGCGCCTCGCAGACGTAAATATTGCCGAGCCCCGCCACGACTCGCTGGTCGAGCAGCGCCGCCTTCAGGCTTGTCTTCTTGCCCCGGCAGGCGCGCGCCAGCATGGCGGCATCGAACGCATTGCCGAGCGGCTCGGGGCCGAGTCCGCTTAAGCAACGGCTCGGCGTCGAGCTTCGTCGCGCGCGACGATCTTCATCGAGCCGAACCGGCGCGGATCGTTGAAGGTCACGATCGCGCCGGACGACATGTGAAACACGACGTGGTCGTGAGCGACGTGCTTTGAGCGTTCGTGATAATAACGCCCGAGTGCTTGGTCGCCGTCGTCGCGGTCGGCGTCGCGGTGAAACACGTGGAACGAGCCCGACATGCCGAGATGCATGACGAGGACGTCGCCGGACGAAAGATCGGCCAGCAGATATTTCGCCCGCCGCCCGATGCCGGTGACGGTCTTGCCTTCGAGCCGTTGCACGAAATCCTTGGGCAACGGCCAGCGCAGATCGCCGCGGTGCACCTCGACCTTGGCGAAGCGCGCGCCGTCCATCGCCGGCTCCAGGCCGCGCCGTACCGTTTCGACTTCGGGGAGTTCAGGCATCTGGATTTCTGGGTCGGCTCGCCGAACGTGATGCGATTGTCAAAGGGGTCGATCACGCTGACTTCCGTCATGCCCCACTCCTGCTGCTGGAGACCGGGCCGATTATGGCGATAATTTTTGTCGCGCAACTCGCGATGCAGCTGCCGCGACGTCCGTCATGTAAACATAAGCGATCGAGCCCGGTGTGCCGTCGCCGTGATGTTCGCTGAGACGGATTACGAGGCCGTCCCGCGAGACCTGCATGTAGACCGGCGCGTCCGGCTCGAAACGATGCTGCCAATCGACCTTGAACCCGAGGAAATCGACGTAGAATTCGAGCGCCTTTTCCAGCGAGAAAATCCGGAAGATCGGAACGGCGCGGCCGAATTGTATCGCCATGGGGCCTCTTTGGGCGTCGCTGCGTGCATTAACTGAGGTCTGAGCCTTTGTAGCGCCGTCCGCCCGGGCGCGCTATCGTTGGTCCAAAGGAGTGATGATGACAGACCCCGCAGAACAGCAATCCGATTTCGGCTACCGCCGCGTGCCGCTTGGCGACAAGCAGGCGCTCGTCGACGACGTCTTTCGCAGCGTGGCGCGGCGCTACGACCTGATGAACGACCTGATGTCGCTCGGACTGCATCGGGCCTGGAAGGATGCGCTGGTCACCGCGGTCAATCCGCCGCGAAATCAGCCGTTCGCGCTCCTCGACGTTGCCGGCGGCACCGGCGACGTCGCCTTCCGCATGATCCGGGCCGGCGGCGCGCTGACCCGCGCAACGGTCTGCGACATCAATCCCGACATGCTCGAAGTCGGACGCGAGCGCGCCGCCAGGCTGTCCCGCTCCCGGCGCTCCGGTGCGGGCGGCGACGCGATCGCGGAGGCCATCACCTTCACCGAAGGCAATGCCGAAGCGCTGCCGTTCCCCGACAACAGCTTCGACGCCGTCACCATCGCGTTCGGCATCCGCAACGTGCCGCGCATCGACGCGGCGCTCGCCGAGGCGTTCCGCGTGCTCAAGATCGGCGGCAAATTCGTCTGTCTCGAATTCTCCGCGGCCGATGTCCCCGGCCTCGACCAGCTCTATGACTTCTATTCGTTCAATGTCATTCCGGCGCTGGGACGCGTGGTGGCCGGCGACGCCGATTCGTATCGCTATCTGGTGGAATCGATCCGCCGCTTCCCGAATCCGCAAACTTTCGCCGGCATGATGCGCGCGGCGGGATTTGCGCGGGTCTCGTTTCAACAATTGACCGGCGGCATCGTGGCGCTGCATTCCGGCTGGCGTTTGTGATTTCAGGCCCCGCGCATCTGTTCCGCCTCGCCCGCGCCGGCTTCGTATTCGCCCGCGAAGGCGTGTTCGGCATCATCGATCCGGCCGCGGTGCCGGTACCGGCGCGGCCGCTTGGTGCGCATCGCGCGCCTCATCGAGCGGCCGCAGCGCGGCTCGGCGGAGGCGCGGCTGTCGACGGCGCTGAGCCGTTTGGGACCGAGCTATGTCAAGCTCGGCCAGTTCCTGGCGACGCGGCCCGACGTGGTCGGTGCCGCGCTCGCGCGCGATCTCGAACGGCTGCAGGACCAGATGCCGCCATTCCCGCAGCGGGACGCCGAAGCAGCCGTCACCGCATCGTTCGGCAAGCCGCTCCATGCGGTGTTCGCAAGTTTCGGCCCCGCCGTCGCCGCCGCATCGATCGCGCAGGTGCATCAGGCGACGGTCGCGACCGCGGCCGGGCCGCGCACCGGTCGCCGTCAAAGTTCTGCGGCCCAATGTCGAGCGCCGCTTCCACGCCGATCTCAGCGCTTTCACGTTCGCCGCGCACCACGCCGAAGAACTTGTCCGCCGAAGCGCGGCGGCTGCGGCTCGTCGAAGTGGTCGACACTTTGCGGCGTTCCGTCATGGTCGAGATGGATTTCCGCCTCGAAGCGGCGGCGCTCTCCGAAATGGCGGAGAACACCAAGGACGATCCGGATTTCCGGGTGCCGGCCATCGATTGGGACCGCACCACCAAGGAAGTGCTCACGCTGGAATGGATCGACGCGACGCCGCTGTCCGATCGGGCGCGCCTGCTCGCCAAGGGCTTCGACCTGCCCAAGCTCGCCCGCGCGCTGATCCAGACCTTTCTCCGCCATGCACTGCGCGACGGCTTTTTTCACGCCGACATGCATCCGGGCAATCTGTTCGTCGACGATGACGGCCGGCTGATTGCCGTCGACTTCGGCATCATGGGCCGGCTCGGCGCCAAGGAACGGCTGTTCCTGGCGGAAATCCTGCACGGCTTCATCACCCGCGACTATCACCGCACCGCCGAGGTGCATTTCGAGGCCGGCTATGTGCCGCTCGACCCATTCGGTCGAGAATTTCGCCCAGGCCATCCGCGCCATCGGCGAGCCGATCCACAGCCGCACCGCCGAAGACATTTCCATGGCGCGGCTGCTGACGCTTGCTGTTCGAGGTCACCGGCCTGTTCGACATGCGCACGCGGCCGGAATTGCTGCTGCTGCAAAAGACCATGGTGGTGGTCGAGGGCGTGGCGCGCTCGCTCGATCCCAAGCTCGACATGTGGACGCACCGCCGAGCCGGTCGTGCGCGAATGGATGACGCGCAATCTCGGCCCGGCCGGCAAGCTCGAAGACGCCGCGCAGGGTGCGCGCGACGTCGGCCGCTTTCTCGGCAAGGTGCCCGGCCTGCTGACGCGCGGCGCGCGCGTGCTCGAACAGCTCGACGAGATCACCCGCGACGGCCTGCTGTTGCTGTCGCCGCGGACCCTCGCCGAGATCGACAAGGCCGAAACGCGCCTCGCGCGGTGGACCGTCGGAGCGCTCTGGGTCATCGCCATCGCTGTTGCTCTGGATCGCCTTCAAGATTGCGATGATTGCATTGATTGCAATGCAATCATCGTCCTGGTAGATAGCGGTGTTGGAGGAAGCACCGATGGCCAGCCTGACCGTCCGGCAGCTCGACGACAAGCTGAAGTAGCTGCTCCGCCTGCGCGCGGCGCGGCACGGCCGTTCGATGGAGGACGAGGTCCGCGTCATCCTCCGCGCAAGCGGCTGATGAGACCGGCGCGAGGCGCTGGATCTTATCAACCCGCCGAACGTGCCGGCGCAGCCGCCACGAGAAGCAGCGCGCATCGTCGCGACGGAAACGCGAGCGCATCCTCCTCATCATCGGCGGCGGCATCGCGGCCTATAAATCGCTCGATCTCATCCGCCGCTTGCAGGATCGCGGCGCGCAGGTGCGCTGCATCCTCACCGACGCCGCGCAGCACTTCGTCACGCCGCTTGCCGCCGGCGCGCTCTCGCGGCGAGCGCGCCCACACCGATCTGTTCGATCCGCAGAGCGAGTTCGACGTCGGCCATATCCGGCTGGCGCGCGACACCGATCTCATCGTCGTCGCGCCGGCGACCGCCGACCTGATGGCCAAAATGGCGGGCGGCCATGCCGACGATCTCGCCACCGCCGTGCTGCTCGCGACCGACCAGCCGATCCTGATCGCGCCGGCGATGAACCCGCACATGTGGGCGGCGAAGGCGACGCAGCGCAATCTGGCGCAGCTTGATCGCCGATGGCGTCCGCATCGTCGGCCCGAACGCCGGCGAAATGGCCGAGCGCGGCGAAGCCGGCATCGGCCGCATGGCCGAGCCGCTGGAAATCGCCGCCGCCGCCGCGGCGATCCTGCGCCGCGGCCGGACCGCTCACGGGCACGCGCGTGCTGGTCACCTCGGGGCCGACCAGCGAGCCGATCGATCCGGTGCGCTTCATCGCCAACCGCTCGTCCGGCAAGCAAGGCCATGCCATTGCGGCGGCGGCGGCCGCCGCCGGCGCCGACGTGGTGCTGGTCAGCGGTCCGGTCAATCTGCCCGATCCCGCCAGATGTCACGGTGGTGAAAGTCGAGACCGCGCGACAGATGCTGGAGGCGGTCGAGACAGCGCTGCCGGCCGACGTCGCCATCTTCGCCGCAGCCGTGGCCGATTGGCGCCCGGAGCAGCTGAGCGACAGCAAGATCAAGAAACAGCAGGGCCGGACGCCGACGCTCGCGCTGATCGAAAATCCCGATATCCTGTCGACCATCGCGCACCGCAAATCCGGCCGGCCCCGGCTCGTCATCGGCTTTGCCGCCGAGACCGACGATGTGATCGCCAACGCCAAGGCCAAGCTCGCCAGGAAGGGCTGCGACTGGATTCTGGCCAACGACGTGTCGCCGGCAACCGGCATCATGGGCGGCGACGACAACACGATCCATCTCGTCACCGCGGCCGGCGTCGAGCCATGGCCGCCGCAGTCGAAGGACGACGTCGCGCGAACCCTGGTCGAGCGGATCGCCGCTGCGCTTGAAGGAGACCAAGCGGTGAGCACCGAGGTGCGCGTCATGCGGCTGCCGCACGCCGCCGATCTGCCGTTGCCGCAATACCAAAGCGCGCTGGCCGCCGGCCTCGATCTGTTAGCCGCGGTGCCGGCCGACGCCCCGTCGAGATCGCGCCGGGCAGCCGCGCCGCGATCCCGACCGGCATCGCCATCGCGATGCCGCCCGGCAACGAGGGTCAGATCCGGCCGCGCTCGGGGCTCGCCCTTCGGCACGGCGTAACGGTGCTCAACGCGCCCGGAACGATCGACGCCGACTACCGGGGAGAAATTCAGGTCATTCTCGTCAATCTGGGTTCGGAGCTTTTTGTCGTGCGTCGGGGCATGCGCATCGCGCAAATCGTGATCGCCGCGGTCCAGCACGCGAGACTTGTGGAAGTGACGGATTTGGATGCCACGGAGCGTGCTGGCGGCGGCTTCGGTTCGACCGGGCAGGCTTCCAGCATTGCCGACAATCACAAATAAACAAAGTCACTAGACCGGAAGCGGGATGTAATATATTACCTCTTGGGCGAACCAATTGGCTCCAGCGACGTTATTCATCCTCATGCAGCTACTCCCCCGCAAAGGAGTCCTCGCCATTGCCGCGGTTATCGACGTCGCATTGCAGCAGCCGGGGCATCCGATTTCAGCAAAGACATTAGCGGCCCGCCATGGCTTGCCGCCGCGACACCTTGAGCCGGTGCTTCAGGCCCTGGTCCACGACGGCATCCTGAAGGGCATGCGCGGCCCGCGCGGTGGTTATGAACTCGCGCGCGATCGGCAACGCGTGACGGCGAACGATATCCTGCGCGCGGCCGGGACCGTCGCAGAGCTCGATGAGCGGCCGGTGGGATCCGAACTTTTGGACAAAATCGTACTTCCCGCCTTGGCCAGCGCCGAACTGGAATTCGGCATCGCGCTCAGCCGCATCAATGTCGAAGACATGGCGCGAACGGCGTCGGCCCTGAATAAGCGGGCTTGCGAACCCGGGTCACGGCCCGCGCGGGCCGAGCAGCATTAGTTCATTCACCACGTTCACGATCTGGACTCTTTCGGCGCGATTCCCGTTGAGAGTAAATTGAGCAATTCGCGAGTTCGCTCCGCGCCGGCCCGCTGGCGAATAGGCGGTGGGCAGCCAGCAGGGGCAAATGGGGCATGCCGGACACGATCCGGACGAGCGGGGGCTGTGCGCATCCGTGGCAGCACGGATTGCTTGCAATGATCGGTGCTATCTTGGCAGGACCGGCGGCCGCCGAGCAGCCGGCCGCCCACTACCAGGCGTCAGACAACCGGCTCTGGCGCTGCATGAATTCGTGGTGAGCGCCCATCGCAGCATCGACCGGCACGAGATTGCCGTCCTTGTGCTGGTGCTGGGGCTCGCGTTGTTCGCCGTCGTCACCGCCATCATGCTGGTGCGCGCGCGGACACGATCGGTGCGCGTGGAAAACCGGATGGCGCGACGAGATCACGGCGCTGCGCGACGACCTCGATCGCGCCAATGCCCTGCTGCAGTCGGAACCGCAAGTGATGGTCGACTGGCCGGCGGCGTCCGACGTAGCCCCGCATCGAGGGCGATGCCGGCGTCGTCGGCGCCACCGCGCCGCATCGCGTGCTCGCTTTTGGCAGTTGGCTCGACGCCGGCAAGGCCCGCGCCATGGAACAGGCCGTCGAAGCGTTGCGCACGCGCGGCGAAGCTTTCTCGATGACTTTGACGACGCTTGGCGGGCCACCCGATCGAAGCGCAGGGCCGCGCCATCGGCGGCCGCGCCGTGCTGCGGCTCAAAGACGCCAGCGGCATCAAGCGCGACCTCGCCGCGCTTGCCAGCCGTCACGAGGCGCTGCGGACCGAGGTTGCGTCGCTGCGCACGCTGGTCGACGCGCTGCCGTCGCCGGTGTGGACGCGCGACACGACCGGCCGGCTGAGCTTCGTCAACGCCGCCTATGCGCGAGCCGTCGAAGCCGAGACGATCGCGGTTGTCCTGCGCAGCGCGTGGAACTGCTCGACAGCGCCGCGCGCGACAACATCGCGCGGGCGCGCCTGAAGAGCGGCTCCTACGCCGGCCGGCTTCCCGCGATCGTCGCCGGCAGCCGGCGCACCTTCGATGTGCTCGACTTTCGTACCGAGACCGGCAGCGCCGGCATCGGCATCGACGCCACCGAAGCGGAAACGATGCGCAACGCGCTCGCGCGGCTGGCCGATGCGCACCGCCGCACGCTCGATCAGCTGTCGACCGGCGTCGCCATGTTCGACGCCGATCACCGGCTGACGTTCTACAATGCCGCCTATCGCGAGCTATGGGACCTTGATCCGCGCTATCTCGACCAGGCACCGACCGACTCGGCCGTGATCGAGGAGCTGCGTGCGGCGACAAAATTGCCGGAAGAACAGGATTTCCGGCAATGGAAGGCGCAGCTTCACGAGGCCTATCGCGCCATCGAGCCCAAGGAACACACCTGGCATCTGCCCGATGGGCGCACCCTGCGCGTCGTCACCACCCCCGATCCCGACGGCGGCGTCACCTATCTGTTCCACGACGTGACCGAGCGGCTCGATCTCGAGCGGCGCTTCGAGGAGCTGATCCGGGTCCAGGGCGAGACGCTCGACAATCTTGCCGAAGGCGTCGCGGTGTTCGCCAGCGACGGGCGGCTGCGCCTGCACAATGCCGCTTTCGCCCGGATGTGGAAACTCGCGCCGCAAACATTGGCCGAGCGCCCGCATATCGAAACCATCACGGCGCTGTGCCGGCCGCTGCACGGCGACCATCCGACCTGGCAGGCGCTGCGCGCGGTCGTGACCGCCATCGACAGCCGCGAAGCGATCGAGGACAAGCTCGAGCGCCGCGACGGCACCGTGGTCGACTGCCACGACCGTGCCGCTGCCCGACAGCGCCACGCTGGTGACGTTTCACGATGTCACCGACTCGGTCAACGTCGAGCGCGCACTGCGCGAACGCAACGAGGCGCTCGAAGACGCCGACAAGATCAAGATCGATTTCGTCCATCACGTGTCCTACGAGCTGCGCTCGCCGCTCACCAACATCATCGGCTTCGTCCATCTGCTCGGCGACCCGACGACCGGTCCGCTGGCGCCGAAGCAGCGCGAATATCTCGAATACATCACGGTCTCGACCAACACGCTGCTGGCGCTCATCAACAACATCCTCGACCTTGCCACCATCGATGCCGGCCGCATGCAGCTCAATCTCGGCACCGGTCGACATCCGCGCAAACGATGGCGGCGGCGGCGGAAGGCGTGCAGGATCGGCTGGTCGAGCGCCGGCCTCATGCTCGACATGCGATCGCCACACGATATCGGCAGCTTCGTCGCCGATGAAAGGCGGGTGCGGCAGGTCCTGTTCAACCTCTTGGCCAACGCCGTGAGCTTTTCTCCCGGCGGCACGACCATCACGCTGCTGGCCGAACGGCGCAGCGATGCGGTGGTTTTCTCCGTCACCGACCACGGCGCGGGAATTCCGTCCGATGTGCTGGAAAAGGTTTTCGATTGGTTCGAGACGCATTCGCTCGGATCGCAGCATCGCGGCCCGGGCATCGGCCTCTCGCTGGTGCGCTCATTTGTCGAGCTGCACGGCGGCACTGTCACGATCACCTCGGCTGTCGGACAAGGCACCACCGTGACGTGCACGTTCCCGCTCGGCGCGACCGCGGCCCTGACGGCGGCGGAGTAGCGGAGCCGAACCATGCTTCTGACCACCAAGGGTGGCTCGAGCTTTACGCTGGCCTTGGCGAACGAGCAGGCGACGGTTCGTTTCATGACCGACGTCGCCAACGCGCTTGAACCCGGCGATCTGGTGACGCTGTCGGGCGATCTCGGCGCCGGCAAGACGACTTTCGCGCGGGCGCTGATCCGCTATCTCGCCGGCGACGAGACAATCGAAGTGCCGAGCCCGACCTTCACCTTGATGCAGACCTACGAGCTGCCGCGCTTTTTGCTCGTTCACGCCGATCTCTACCGGCTGTCGGGCACCGCCGAGCTCGCCGAGCTCGGATTCGACGATCTCGCCGACGATGCGGTGGTGTTGATGGAATGGCCGGATCGGGCGGCGGAATCGCTGCCGCCCGACCGTCTCGATATCACCTTCACGCTGGCGCCGCAGAACGGCGTCGAAGCCCGCAATGTTCGCGTCGTCGGCTACGGCACCTTTGCGGCACGGGCCGAGCGCATGGCGCGGGTGCGCGCCTTCCTCGACGAATCCGGTTTCGGCAAAGCCGACCGCCTGCGCATGCAGGGCGACGCCTCGACGCGCATCTTCGAGCGCCTGAGCCTCGACGATAAAATCACGATCCTGATGAACGCGCCGCATCAACCCGACGGTCCGCCGGTGCGCGACGGCAAGCCGTACAGCGCCATTGCCCATCTGGCCGAAGACATCGTTGCCGTATGTGGCGATCGCGGCGGGCTTGCGCGATCAATCGGTTTCCGCGCCGCGGATCCTGAACGCCGATCTCGAGCACGGGCTCGTCGTCATGGAGGACCTCGGCGAGGAGCATATCGTCGCGCGGCGATCCGCCGGCGCCGGTCGGAGACCCGTTACGCGATTGCCATCGATCTCCTGGCGTCGCTGCACAGTCGGAAGCTGCCCGAAGTTCTGCACGTGGCGCCGCATCTCGATTATCGACTGCCGCGCTACGACATGTCGGCATTCCTGATCGAGGCCGAGCTGATGCTCGACTGGTATCTGGTCCACGTCGGAGCTCCGGCGACCGCAGACGTGCGCGAAATCTTCGTCAAGCGCTGGCGTGATGCGCTCGTGCCGGCGGTCGCGGCGCCGCCGACCTGGGTGCTGCGTGATTATCATTCGCCCAATCTGCTGTGGCTTCCCGACCGCGACGACATCGCGCCGGATCGGCGTGCGTCGATTTCCAGGACGCGCTGCTCGGCCCGGCGGCCTACGACGTCGCCTCGCTGCTGCAGGATGCGCGCGTCGATGTTCCGGAAGCGATGGAGGTGGCGCTGCTCAGCCAATATGCCCGCGCGCGCCGCAAGGCCGACCAAACATTTCGACGCCGCCACCTTCACGCAGCTTTACGCCACGCTCGCGGCGCAACGCGCGACCAAGATTCTCGGCATCTTTGCCCGGCTCGACCGTCGGGACGGCAAGCCGCAATATCTCCGGCACATGCCGCGCATCTGGAAATATCTGCAGCGGTCTCTGGCGCATCCGGCGCTGGTCTTGCTGAAGGCCTGGTACGCCGTCCATGTGCCGGCGCCGAGAATGCGCTATGATCGGACAGGCGAATCGGGTCATGCCGAAGCCGGGCGAGCACGATGATGCCGAACCAACGCGATCGTGCTGGCGGCCGGGCTCGGCACGCGCATGCGGCCGTACAACGGCAGCATTCCCAAAGCCGCTGGTCGCGATCGGCGGCAAGTCGCTGATCGATTACGGGCTCGACCGCCTCGCCGACGCCGGCGTGAGCGCGCCGTGGTGAATGTCCATTATCTCGCCGACGTGCTGGAGCGGCATCTGGCGTCGCGCAAGGCGCCGCAGATCGTCATCTCCGATGAGCGCGGCACGCTGCTCGGCACCGGCGGCGGCATCGCCAAGGCGCTGCCGCGAACTGGGCGACGCGCCGTTCTTTCTGGTCAATTCCGATACGCTGTGGCTCGACGGCGTGAAGCCCAACTTTGCGCGGCTGGCCGATGCCTTCGACGCCGATGCGATGGACGCGCTGCTGCTGCTGGCGCCGACCACCGGCAGCATCGGCTATAGCGGGCGCGGCGACTTCGCCATGCTGCCCGACGGCCGATTGCGGCGGCGCGCCGAACACGAGGTGGTGCCGTTCGTCTATGCCGGCGCGGCGATATTGGCCCCTGCGCTGTTTGCCGATGCGCCCGCCGGCGCCTTTCCGCTGACGCGCCTGTTCGATCGGCCGCCGCGAAAGGCCGGCTGTTCGGCCTGCGCCTCGAAGGCATATGGATGCATGTCGGCACGCCGGAGGCGGTCGCCGCCGCCGAAGCGGCGCTCGCCGCGGCGCCGTAGAATCTGATAAACTCTAGAGCATGATCCGGAAAAGTGGAAACCGGTTTTCCGAAAAGATCATGCTCAATCAAGGTGCTAGAGCGAAAATCGATTCAATCTGAAACGATTTTGCTCTAGCGGCATTCGCCGCGGACCGACATGACTTCGCACGTCTTCACTATTCCGGCGTCGGCGCCGTTCCTGCCGACGCTGATCAGGGCTTTGACGGAGGGCCATCTCGGGTTTCCGGCTGTCCGCGATCCGCTCGCGCTCGCCTCCACGACGCTCTATCTGCCGACGCGCCGCGCCTGCCGGGCTGGCGCGCGACACTTTTCTCGACATCTCGAAAAACGATGCAGCGATCCTGCCGCGGATCGTCGCGATCGGCGATATCGACGAGGACGAGATCGCATTTGCCGAAGCCGCACTGGGCGACATCGCGGCGGACGCGCTCGCACTGGCGCCGGCGCTCGGCGGTCTCGAACGACGGCTGCTGCTGACGCAACTCGTCACGACATGGGCGAGCGCTCCGGAAGTCCATGGCGCCGGCGGCATACCGCTGGTCGCCCAGACGCCGGCGGCTGCCTGCGCGCTCGCCGACGATCTGGCGCGCCTAATCGACGACATGACGATGCGCGAAGTGCCGTGGGATCGGCTCGACGACCTGGTGCCCGACGCCTACGACAAATTCTGGCAACTGACGCTGAGGTTCTTGCGGATCGCGCGCGAGAGCTGGCCCGACATTCTCAAAGCGCGCGACTGCATGGAGCCCGCCGAACGGCGCGACGCTTTGATCAAGGCCGAAGCGGCCCGCCTCGCGCGCAAGACCGACGGCCCGGTGATCGCCGCCGGATCGACCGGCTCGATCCCGGCGACAGCCGAATTGATCGCCACGATCGCGCGCCTGCCCCACGGCGCCGTGGTGCTGCCGGGCCTCGACACCGATCTCGACGAGGACGCTTGGCGGCTGATCGCGGGCGACGAGAGCCAACGCCTCGCTCCAGCGGCCGGCCACCCGCAGTTCGCCATGCAGGCTCTGCTGGCGCGCATCGGCATTGCGCGCGATGCGGTCGAAAGCCTGGCCGCAGCACGCGGCCGCGAGCGGCTGATGTCGGAAGTGCTGCGGCCGGCAGCGGCAACCGATGAGTGGCGCCAAAGCGCCGCCGATCCCGCCTTCGCGGCCCATGCGGACGCGGCGCTGGCGACCATCACGTGTCATCGAAGCGGCCAATGCCGAAGATGAATCGCTCGCCATCGCAGTGGCGCTGCGCGAAGCCGTCCACGCCGGCAAGACGGCGGCTCTCGTGACGCCGGATCGCGCGCTCGGGCGTCGCGTGCTGGCCGCGCTCGAACGCTGGAACATTGCCGCCGAGGATTCCGGCGGCGACGCTTTGGCCGACACGCCGGCAGGAATTTTCGCGCGCCTGGCCGCCGAAGCTGCGCTCGGCGGCCTCGCGCCGGTTGCCCTGCTGGCGCTGCTCAAACATCCGCTGCTGCGCCTCGGCTTGGGCGACCCGACGACGCGCGGTCGCCGCCCTGGAACGGGCGATCCTGCGCGGGCCGCGGCCGCGTCCCGGCAGCCGCGGTCTGGCGCACGCGCTGGAAACCTTCCGCACGCAACTCGGCAAATTCCGCCGCAAAGAGAAAGTCGATCTGCATCCCTCCGATCCGCGGCATCGGTCTGACCGATGTGCGAACTCGCAGCCGCCGCGGACCTTATTGCCCGGCTCGGCGATGCGCTGGCGCCGCTCGAAAGCATCGCCAACCGATCGCTCGCGCTCGGCGACATTGCGGCGCGCCATCGCGATGTCGTCGCCGCGCTGTCGCGGCAAGACGGCCGACGAACTGGCGTTCGCCCATGCCGGACGGCGCGCGCCTCGCCGACGCGCTCGACGACATCGCGACCAGCAGCGCTGCCGCCGCTTTGCTGGTCGACACGTCCGACTATGTCGAGCTGTTTTCGCCGCGCTTGGCCGGACGGGTGGTGCGTCGACCGCCCCGGCCCGGTGCGCGCGTCAGAATCTTGGGCCTGCTCGAAGCGCGCCTGACCGAGAGCGACCGCGTCGTGCTTGGCGGACTGGTCGAAGGCACGTGGCCGCCGGAAAGCCGATCCGATGCCTGGCTGAGCCGCCCGATGCGGCTGAGCCTCGGCCTCGATCTGCCGGAGCGCCGCATCGGCCTGACCGCGCACGACTTCGCGCAGTTGCTCGGCGCGCCGGAAGTCATTCTGACGCACGCCGCCAAGATCGCCGGCACGCCGACGGTGCCGTCGCGCTTCATCCAGCGCCTCGCCGCCGTTGCCGGCCCGCGCTGGCAGGCGGCGCTCGAGCGCGGCAAGACGTATCTCGCCTGGGCGCGCGAACTCGACCGGCCCGAACAGCAGTCACCGCCGGCGCCGCAGCCGGCGCCGAAGCCGCCGCGCGCGGCGCGGCCGACAAGGTCTTTCGGTCACCGACATCGAACACTGGCTGCGCGACCCCTACACGATCTATGCCAAGCACATCCTGCGTCTGACGCCGCTCGATCCGGTCGATGCCGCGCCAGGGGCCGCCGAGCGCGGCACGGTCATCCACGCCGCCATCGGCGAATTCACGCAGCGCTCCGCGAACGGCCTCTGCCCGCCGACCCGATGCGCGAACTGATCGCACTCGGACGCGCAGCATTTCGCCGCGCTGGAAGATTTTCCGGAAGCGCGCGCGTTCTGGTGGCCGCGCTTCGAACGCATCGCGCGCTGGTTCGCCGACTGGGAGAGCGAGCGGCGGCCGGCAATCGCGGCCATCGCCGCGGAAATCCGCGGCAGATCGAAATCCCCGTTGCCGACGGCGCCTTCAGGCTGCGCGGCATCGCCGACCGGATCGAACGGCAGCGCCGACGGCCGCTACGTCATCCTCGATTACAAGACCGGCTCGGCGCGGACCGAAAAGCAGGTGCGGACCGGGCTCGCGCCGCAGCTCACGCTCGAAAGCGGCGATGCTGCGCAATGGCGGTTTCAAGGACTTTGCGGCCGGCGGCTCGGTCGCCGAGATCGTTTATGTGACGCTGAAAGGCGGCGCGCCGCCGGGCGAATACGAAGTCGATCGCGTTCAAGGAAGGCACTGCCGGACAGCCACGCCGAACGCGCGTTGGAAAAGCTCGCCGTGCTGGTTCGCCGCTTTGCGGACGAGAGCGACGCCCTATCGCTCGCTGGTCCATCCGATGTGGACGACCCATTACGGCGACTACGACCACCTCGCGCGCGTCAAGGAATGGTCGAGCACCGGCGGCGACGATCGACGACTATCGGGGGCGGCGAATGAGAACGCCGGACAGCATCCCGCGCCGCAGTGCGGCGGCTGCAACGCGAGGTTTCCGATCCCGAGGTCTCGGCCTGGGTCGCCGCCAATGCCGGCTCCGGCAAGACCCACGTGCTGGCGCAGCGGGTCATCAATCTGCTGCTCAATGGCGTCGAGCCGCGAGAAAATTCTCTGCATCACCTTCACCAAGGCGGCCGCCGCCAACATGGCGCAAGCGCGTGTTCGACACGCTGGCGCGAGTGGACCACGCTCGACGATGCCGCGCTCGATGCAAGCCATCGGCGCGCACTCCAGCTTGGCGGCCCGTCGCGCACGCGGCGGGCGCTGGCGCGGCGGCTGTTCGCGCGCGCGCTGGAAACGCCGGGCGGGCTGAAGGTGCAGACCATCCACGCCTTCTGCACCCAGCTTCTGCACCAGTTTCCGTTCGAGGCCAATGTCGCCGCGCGCTTCAGCGTGCTCGACGAGGCCGAGCAGACCCAGCTGCTGGAACAGCTGACGCTCGACGTGCTGCTCGACGGCGCCGACGACGCCGGACAGCGCGCTCGGCCGCGCGCTGGCCGCCGCCATGACGGCGGCCGCCGACCAGACCTTCCGCGACGTGGTGCGCGAGGCGATCGGCCAGCGCGATGCGATCAGCCGGCTGGATCGATCGCGCCGGCGGGCTCGAACGCCGCGATTGCGCGATCTGTCGCGCGCGCTCGGCGTCGACGCCGGCCGACAGCCTCGAGAAAATCGAAGACGAGTATTTTCAACGGCTCGCTGATCGCGCCGCTCGCGAATGGCCGGTGCTGCGCGCGAACGCTCGGCGCACGGCAACAAGACCGATGTGCGAGCAGGCGCGCCGCTTCGGCAGCGTCGCGTCACTTGCGGGCCGGAACGGGTCGATGCCTATCTCGAATTTTCTTCTCACCAAGCCGACGCGCACGCGCGCAAATCGCATCGTCACCAAGGCGATCAAGGACGATGCCGGCGCTGGTCGAGCGGCTCGGCGCCGAGCAGCAGCCGCGTCTGCGCGCTGCTCGATCGGCGCCGCGCCGTCGCTCTGCCGCGACCGCAGCGCCGCGCTGCTCACCGTCGCCCATGAGGTGCTGAGCCGCTATCACGCCGAGAAGGAGCGGCGCGGTCTGCTCGATTACGACGATCTGATCGACAAGACGCTGGAGCTGCTCGGCAACGTCGACGCCGCCTGGGTGCACTACAAGCTCGATCTCGGCATCGATCATGTTCTGATCGACGAGGCGCAGGACACCAGCAGCAAGCAGTGGGAATCGTGCAGCCGGCTCACCGCCGAGTTCACCGCCGGCGCCGGCGCGCGCAGCGTGCACGCGCACGATCTTCGCGGTCGGCGACGAGAAGCAGTCGATCTATTCGTTCCAGAACGCCGCGCCGAAGGAATTCGCCGAGATGCGGCGCCATTTCGAGCGCGCGCATGAGAACAGCGGACTTGAATTCGTCGTCCGCAAGTTCGAGCACTCGTTCCGCTCCGGCGAAAGCGTGCTCGCGCGCCGTGGACGAAGTGTTCAAGCGCAAGGACATCGCCGCGAGCGTCACCTCGGACGCTGACGGCATTTCCGCCGCACATCGCGCTTGCCGGACGCGCCGCCGAGCGTGGTGGAAATCTGGGAGCCGATGAAGCCGGACGAGCGCCGAGCGATCGAAGGCTGGGACGCGCCGTTCGATACCGTGAGCGAGACCAGCCCGCGGGTGAAGCTGGCGCAACGGATTGCGCGCACGGTGCGCGGCATCGGTGCGCAGCCGGTCGGCATCGACCGCCGCGCCGCGCTATGGCGACGTTCTGATCCTGGTGCGCCAGCGCGGGCAGCTGTTCGAAGCGATCATCCGCGCGCTGAAGAACGAGGATGTCGAGGTCGCCGGCGCCGACCGCCTGGTGCTCACCGAGCATATCGCGGTCATGGACCTGATGGCGCTCGCCGACGCGCTGCTGTTGCCGCAGGACGATCTGGCGCTCGCGACCGTGCTGCGCAGCCCGCTGTTCGGCTTCACCGACGAGGATCTGTTCGACGATCGCCTGGAATCGCGGCCGCACATCGCTGCGCACGGCGCTGCGTCGGCAAATCCGGCGAGCGGTCCGAAATTTGCCGATGCGGCCGCGCGCCTCGACGCGCTGGCGCAGAGCGGCGCGGCGCGAGACGCCGTTTGCGTTCTACGCGCTGCTGCTCGGCGCCGGCGGCGGGCGCAGCCGCTTCCTGGCGCGGCTCGGCGCCGAAGCCAATGACGCGCTCGACGAATTCCTCAATCTCGCGCTCGACTACGAGCGGCGCGAGACGCCGTCGCTGCAGGGCTTTCTGGCCTGGCTGCGCGATGCGCGCGCCGAGGTGAAGCGCGACATGGAGATCGCGCGCGACGAAGTGCGGGTCATGACGGTGCACGGCGCCAAGGGTCTGGAAGCGCCGGTCGTCATCCTCGCCGATACCATGACGCCGCCGGCCGGCCCGCGGCCGCCGCGGCTGTTGCAACTTGCGGGCGGCGCGCTGATCTGGGCCGGACGCAAGGACGACGACGTGCCGAGCGTGGCCGCGGCGCGCGGCAGGCCGCGCGAGCCGAAGCCGAGAACGAATACCGCCGGCTGCTCTACGTCGCCATGACGCGCGCCGCCGACCGGCTGATCGTCTGCGGCGCCGATGGCATGAGACGCGGCCGAAAGGCTGCTGGTACGATCTGGTGCGCGAGGCGCTGCGATCCTGTTGCTCGTCGCGGAAGGCGAGAACGACGACAAGGTTCTGCGCTACCGCAAGCCGCACAGCGGCACTGTCGCGGCACAGCCGCCGACGGCATCAGCTACGGCCGCAACCGAACGCCGCGACTCTGCCCGCATGGCTGCGGCAGCCGGCGCCCGCCGCGGCGCCGCGCCAGACGCCGATCGCGCCATCGTCCGCCTTCGACGAAGAGATCGGCCGCACTGACGCCGGCGGGCTCCGCGGCCGATCGGCAGAAGGCGCTGACAGCGCGGGCTGCTTGTGCATCGGCTGCATGCAGTCGCTTGCCCGATATTCCGCCGCCGCATCGCGCGGAAGCGGCCGAGCGTTATCTCGCCAACGCCGCGGCAGATTTCTCGCCGGCCGAGCGGGCCGAGATCGCGCAGCAAGTGCTCGCCATTCTCAACGACCTGAACTTCGCCGACGTGTTCGCGCCGGGCAGCCGCGCCGAGGTGCCGATCGTCGGCCGCATCGCCGCGCGCGGGCGCCGACCCGATCTCGGTCTCCGGACAGGTCGACAGCCTGCGTGACCGACCGACGCGGTGCTGATCGCCGACTACAAGTCCGATCGCGTCGTGCCGCGCCGGCTCGGACGAGGTACCGCAGCCCTACGTCGCCCAGCTCGCGCTCTATCGCGCGGTGCTGGCGCGGCTTTATCCGGAAAAGGCCGTGCGCGCGGCGCTCTCTTCACCGCGGGACCGCACGTTGTGGAGGTTCCTGCACGCCGCCATGGACGCGCGCTTGCCAAGGCGCTGGCCGCGAGGTCACGCACGCGGTGAAGGTCCCTTGACGCCCCCCGGGCGGTTCATACGTTCGACTGCTCCGGCGCTGCCAATTCTCCGAAAAAGCGAGGTTTTCCATGGTCGACAAGGTAACCGACGCGACGTTCGAGCAGGACGTGATCAAGGCCAGCGGGCCCGTGGTTGTCGATTTCTGGGCGGAATGGTGCGGCCCGTGCAAGATGATCGCGCCCGCGCTCGATGAGATTTCCAAGTCGCTCAACGGCAAGGTCAAGATCGTCAAGCTCAATGTCGACGAAAATCCCGGCACCGCGGCGAAGTACGGCATCATGTCGATCCCGACGCTGATGCTGTTCAAGGATGGCCAACTCGCCTCCCGCCAGGTCGGCGCCGCGCCGAAGCAGAAGCTCGAGCAGTGGATCACCGGGTCGGTGTGATTCTGCCGCCGTTCCCTGTCTTCGTCATTGCCGGGCTTGACCCGGCAATCCATCTTTTTGCGCGCTACGTCCCAGATGGATCACCGGGTCAAGTCCGGTGACGCCGAAGTTAATGCCTGAAATGCCGCGTGCCGGTCACCACCATGGCGATGCCATGATCGTCGGCGGCCCGGATCACTTCGTCATCGCGCACTGAGCCGCCGGGCTGGATCACCGCCGTCGCGGAACGGCTAATCGCGCGAACTGTCTGGAAATAGTTCGTGGAGCCGCTGCATAAAGTGCGCAGCGCGCTTCAATGTCTCCAATTGGTCTTTGCCAATAGGATCGCGATCGAAATGCATAACTTCATTACGTATCACTCTGACCTGTTCGAGCAATGAGGCAAAAACCTTAGGGTCAATCTTCAGTCCAATTCGACTCCAGATTTGATCGTTACGAAAGAGAGTTATATATTGCGCCATAGTAAGCTCGTCTACGTCTTCGACCTCTCTAGAAGAATACGGTTGGAGCTTTAGAATCCCAAAAGTCTGACGCAATGAGTTTTGATCGAAGAACTTGCCGCACACGTAGCTCGATCTCTTTAAGCAAAAGAAACGGCTCAGAAAGTTCTTGAAACTGCAAACTTAAATCGCTCGCCGTTACTATACCTATTATGCGACGATCCAACTGATTTCGAACCAAGACATATCCCGCCTCCACAATAATTGGGATAGCCTCAAACAAAGTTTTATGCGAATCGATTACACGCGCATCCTCCCCACAATCCTTCACCATGGCACAGCCGCTGCCTATAAAAAGTTTGGAGCCAATCGACCTCCAGGAGACAACGCCGTGAACCTCACGCGCTCCTTCCATAATAGGCAACTGCGAAAAATCGTTTTGTAACATCAAGGTCACAGCCTTGTTTAGAGGAGCATCGTTATTGATATAAACCAAGGTCTTCCTGGCAACCGCCAGACTACCGATTCGAAAGGTTGGATCGTCGGCAAAATACTCATCTTTTGTTTTCTGATCTTGAGAATCGCCGGAACTCACCGAAATCAGCGCATCTCTGGTCTGCTCTTCAGCATGCGCAACTGCGGCCGGGGTACCATCGAGGACGGCCTCTTCGAAATCTTCTTTCGAATCGACACTTGCATTTGATGCAACGCCATGCCTGAGCCTGAGCCAAATCGGCTCATCAACCCAAGCAATTTCGAAATCCGGCTCCGTGACAAGATCCAACGAGTTCGAGTATTCCGCGAATCTCTTGTACCTTTTTGTAACCTCGGCGTTCAGCACCGAAATGCCTGAGAAAATCTCTCACAGTGATGCGATTTATCCGACGGCCTTCTTTCAAACGCTCCGCTGCTAAGCTGATTTTCGCCGGCACTTCCATTGTATCACCGTCGCGGTTGTAGCTTCGAACGAACGTAGAGGGGATGACGCCGCAAAGCGCAGTGTCCCATGCATTTGCTCTCATCAAGGGCCCGAAAAGTGAGTCTCAGACCCCCTCGGTAGCTAACATATCTTGGCCGCCAGAGCGGTGGAAGATGCGATCGGACGCGTTGGCGCAGCATTTCCATACCCACGATCCAGCCTTCGTTATCGTAGTCCAAAATGATGGCGTCGAAGGGCTCGGCGCTCTCCATGATCGGCCGACCGGTCAAGTTGAAGCTGGCCGCATTGGCAGCATGATCCGCTCTCATTCGCATGGTCACGTCCCGTCGAATTCGGTAGCGATCACGAATTCCGGGTCGCTCTACCACGCGACCAGTTACTGCTCCGGCAGACTCTTCAAGAAAGACCGACGGCTAATGCCTGAAGTGCCGCGTGCCGGTCACCACCATGGCGATGCCGTGATCGTCGGCGGCCCGGATCACTTCGTCATCGCGCATTGAGCCGCCGGGCTGGATCACCGCGGTCGCGCCGGCTTCGACCGCAACGAGCAAGCCGTCGGCGAACGGGAAGAACGCGTCGGACGCGACAACCGATCCTTTGGTGGCGGGCGCATCGAGACCAGCCTCCTTGGCGGCGTCCTCGGCCTTGTGCGCGGCGATGCGCGCGGCATCGACACGGCTCATTTGTCCGGCACCGATGCCGACGGTGGCCAAGTCCTTGGCATAAACGATGGTGTTCGACTTGACGTGCTTGGCGACCCGGAAGGCGAAACGCAGATCGCGCAACTCCGCGTTGGTCGGCGCGCGCTTGGTCACCACCTTCAAGTCCATATCGTCGACCACGGCGTTGTCGCGCGACTGAACCAGAAGGCCGCCCGCAACGGTTTTGGCAAACAAACCGGTGGCGCGCGGATCGGGCAAGCCGGCGGCGAGCAGCAGCCGTAAATTCTTCTTCGCGCCGACGATGGCGATGGCCTCCTCGGTCGCGTCCGGCGCGATGATCACCTCGGTGAAGATTTCGGTGATGGCGCGCGCCGCCGCGGCGTCGAGCGTGCGGTTGAGCGCAACGACACCGCCGAACGCCGAAGTCGGATCGCAGGCTAGCGCCTTGCGATAGGCATCGTGCAGATCTGGCGCTTCGGCGACACCGCACGGATTGGCGTGTTTGATGATGGCGCAAGCCGCCGTGCGAGCCGGATCGAACTCGGCAACACATTCATAGGCGGCGTCGGTGTCGTTGATGTTGTTGTAGGAGAGCTGCTTGCCTTGGGCTTGCCGTGCGGTCGAGACGCCGAAGCGCCGATCGGGCGTCCGGTAGAACGCCGCCGACTGGTGCGGATTCTCGCCATAGCGCAGCTTTTCGATCAGACGGCCGCCCAAGGCCCGATAGTCAGGCGCGCCGTCATCGAGCACGGTCGCAAACCAGTTGGCAATCGCCGCGTCGTACGCCGCCGTGCGGGCATAGGCCTTCGCGGCGAGCCGGCGACGCAACGCGAGCGTCGTCCCGCCGTGCTGAGCGAACTCGGCGAGCACCGCCGCATAGTCGCCGGTATCGACCAGGACCGCGACATCCTCATGGTTCTTGGCCGCGGCGCGGATCATCGCGGGGCCGCCAATATCGATGTTCTCGATACATGCAGCGAAATCGCCGCCGCGCGCGACGGTTTCCTCGAAGGGATAGAGATTGACCACCAGGATATCGATGGGGTGAATATCGTGAGCCCGCATGGCTTCGACGTGCGCGGCGTTGCCCCGGATCGCGAGCAATCCGCCGTGGATCGCCGGATGCAGCGTCTTGACCCGGCCATCCATCATTTCCGGGAATCCGGTGAGATCGCCGACATCGCGCACGGCAAGGCCCGCTTCGGTCAGCGCCTGGCGCGTGCCGCCGGTCGATATCAGTTCGATGCCGTAGCCGGCCAGTGCGCGGGCGAAAGCGGCGACCCCGAACTTGTCGGAAACGGAAATAAGAGCGCGCGTCGCGCAGCGCAGATGTTCGGTCATGCTGTCCTTCTACTCCCTCCTCGGTTTGGCGGGGAGGTGAAGCAAAATCATAACGGCAGCCGCGGCGCCTCCTCGCGGCTGCGGCGTGAGCTCCCCGCGGTCGTCGGCGTTGCGGTACCGGTGTGCTGGAAGCTCCACCGCACACGCGGCACGCCACGCGCGCGGCCGTGGATCACCAGTTGGGTGGTCCGGCGCGGCCCTTCGGTTCCGGCAAGATAGACGCTGTCCTCAAGGTCGACGCGGTCGCCGTGAGCGCTGAAAGTCCACACATCCTTGTTCGGCGTCGTCAGCATGACACCGCGACCATCGGCAAGACGGGCCACCTTGACCGAGGGATGCATATGGAAACGCACCGCGAAGACGTCGCGGCTGTTGCGGATCTGCGCGCCGCCGTCAGCGGCCGTGAAGACATCCTCGCCTTCGAGCAGCGTCCCGTCTTTGGCGAGCACCAGCGTGCGCTCATGCAGGATACCGAAACGGTCGGCGTAACCGTCGTGCGCCGCGTGCAGCACGATGGCGTCGGGACGGTCGTCGCGGGTCACGGTCGCGCGGCTCGGCCCCCCCAGCATCGGCGCGCCGCCCAGCACCCGCCGGAAGGTTGCCGACTCGACAAACCGCGCCGAGGACGAATCGTTGAATGAGACCGTCGAATGCGCCGGCGTCGTGCGCGCGAACGACCGCCAGTCGTCGCGCGCATTCGCCGGCATGCCGCAATTCACGACGATGAGGTTTTGCCGCGGCGAGGAGAATTCGAACGAGAGGCAGCCGGCGTGAGCTTCGAGACTCATCTCGATCGGCGGCGCTCGCCCGACATCCATGACGAGCACGCCACCGCCGGCTTGGAGACGCTGATAGGCGGAATGCGGCGCGTTCGAATGCGGCGTGCCGCGCGTCTCGTCATAGGCCAACAGGGTGAGCAGTTGATCGACCGGCGTCGCGCCCATGCCGTTGAAATGCGCGAAGGTCCCGTCGGAATGGCGGAAGAAGCGCAGCATCGGCATCATGCGATCGATGGCGTTGAGCAGGGCTTGCGGCGGCGCGATGTTGCGCGAGGCAAACGCCTGACGCAGCGGCAACAGCTCCAGCAATATTTCGACCACCGCCCCGGGGTCGCGGCCGACGTGGCCGCCGTCGGGCAGAATTTGGCGCTCGAGATCATTTTTCAAGCGCTCGGTGCTCGACTTGATATGGCGCGCCTGGCCGGCAATGCAGAGCGCCGCGTAGGTCAGCGCGATCGTGGCCTGCAAACCGGCGACGCCGCGGCGGGCATCGCCGGCGGTATGGCGCAGATAGCGGATCTGGCGGACCAGACTGCGCAGGAAGCGCCGGTAAAATCTCCCATCGGCCTCGTCCAGCAGCAGCGTCGCCTGCGTGAGCCACGCGATGATCCGCCGCGACAGCACATCCGGACGCCAGGCAATGGGATGCCAGGAGCCCTGCAATGCGATCCATTCGTCGACCAGCGCACGCCCGTTGGCGCGCGTGATGGCGGACTCCGCAGCGCGCAGATGGCGGAGCCAGCCGAAACCCAGGAGCGCGGTCGCCCATTCGTCCGACGGCGGCTCCATCTCGAACACCGAGCGGCCATCGCAGACCACGACTTTGCCGACGAAGGCGAACCGGCCAGAATAGATCTCGCTGGCGAGCGTGGCGTCGGCGGTGCGCAAATCCTGCGGGGCGATCAAAATCCGGTCGGGCTTGAACGGCAGCAGCCGCCAGCGCAGCAGCGGATGGCCGTTAACCCGCCCGGCAAGTTGCCGCATCCCGCCGCGCAGCAGCAGCCAGGACAGTTTCGCATTGTTCGCGACCGAAACAGGCGCCATCGCCGCGGTTGCCCCCACTTGGGCGCGGATTGAATCCCAGACTGAATGCCGGACGGAGCGCAGGTGTTCACCGCCCCGCACCCCACACTCACCATAACGGAACCGCGGGCCGACGGCCAACAAAGCTCCAATAGATGGTTGATGGGCTTATCGTTTTACCATTCGGGCGGCGTAGAAACCGTCGATTCCGGCAAGCCGCGAATCGGCATTGGGAAAATGGCACGGCAGCGTCCGCAGGTCGCCATCTTTCGTGATGAGTTCGCTTCTGGCCGAACATTTCGTCGGCGACGATCGGCCGGCGCCGTACGCTCTCCTCGCGCGCCAAGCAGATCGGCGACGATTGCTTCATTCTCCTCGGGCTCGAGCGAACAGGTGCAATAAACCAGCGTGCCGCCGGGCTTCGTCAGCGCGACGGCGCGCGCGATCAATCGCCGCTGCAAGCCGGCCAAGCGCCGCAATGTCGGCGCCGCGCTTGAGCCAAGGGATGTCGGGATGGCGGCGGATGGTGCCGGTCGAGGAGCACGGCGCATCGACCAGCACCGCATCGAACGGTTCGGCGGACCACTCCGCGACATCCGCGCAGACAAGTTCCGCCTGCAGCGACAAGCCGGCCGAGATTGTCACGCAGCCGGTTCAATCGCGCCGGCGCGCGGTCGACCGCCGTGACGAGGGCGCCGGCAGCGACAAGCTGCGCGGTCTTGCCGCCGGGCGCAGCGCAGAGATCGGCGACGCGCAGCCCTGCGACATTGCCGAACAAGCGCGCCGGCAGCGCGGCGGCGGCATCCTGGACCCACCACGCGCCGTCGGCAAAGCCGGGCAGCGCCGTGACGGCGCCACGAACGATCGCGCGCACCGACCGGTCGGCAGCACACTCGCCGTTCAGCGCTGCGGCCCAGGCGTCCGGATCGCTCTTCACGCGTGACATCGAGCGCCGGTTCGTGGCCGTTGGCGGCGGCGATGGCGTGCGCCGTCGCCTCGCCGTACGTTGTGACCCAGCGCGCCATCAGCCAATCCGGCGTGTCGAGAACGATCGGGTCGAGCGTGGCCAGCCGCTCGGCGCCCTCGCGCGTGACGCGCCGCAAGCACGGCGTTGACCAGCCCGGCATAACGCGCCGCATGGCGGTCGGCCTGCGCAAGCCTCACCGCGAGATCGACCGCGGCATGATCGGGCACATCGAGAAAAAGAATTTGCGCCGCGCCGATCAGCAAAGCGGTTTCGACGCGCGGCGCCTGCGCGGGCGCCCGCTGTCGAGGAAAAGACCGATCAGATGGCGCAACGTACCGAGCCGGCGCAGCACCACCGCGACCAGCGCACGGGTCAGCGCGCGGTCGCGCTCGGCGAGGGCGGCCAGCGCGGGGTTCACGCCGGCACCGTCGAGCTGCTCGTCGAGCGAGCGACGCCGGCGCAGCACGCCATCGATGATGTCCGCGGCAATGCGCCGGACCGCAAGGCCCGGCACGTCTTCGACGCTCGGCAGGACGGGCCGTTCGCTTACGCGCACTCTTCATCCGAAAAAAATTCCTCCTTGCGATCAAGGCACGGCTACGCCAAGTCAACAGGTATGCCAACTGACCAGACAGTGCCTAAGCCACCCGCAAGCGTAACAGCCGACAGCCTGGCCGCGGAGAAATCGCCGCTGACGCCGGCGGCGGAGCGCGCGCTCGCGGAAGCCGAGGCACGCCGCGCCGATCACGCGGGGTAAAGCCGACAGAGCAACCCAAGGAAATCAATGGCCGCGGCGGACTTGAGCCGACCCGTTATGGCGATTGGGAAGTGGGCGGCCTCACGTCGGACTTTTAGGCCGGCCTGGGATTTGGAATGCAAGGCAGAATGTTGACATTTTTCCTATTGTAGGTGAATATATTCCTGCTCTCGATAATTGTCTATTGCAACAACACAATCTATGCGCGCCGGCATATACCATTCGCGATCCTTCGCGGCTCGGGCCGATTTACGGCATCGCGGCATCCTGGTCTTGGTATGCGCGGCGTTTGCTCTTGGCGGCGTGGTGGGTGCAACGGTCCGGTCCGCATCGATACCCACCGTGGCATCGCCGGCGTTCCGGTCTGCCGCGCGCCGCAACGGGCCGGTGCCGGCCTCGGCTCCGACCGCGCAAAGGCTCGACCCCGGGCTCGTCTATCCGGCGGACGTATTGCGCATCATCGACGGCGACACGTTCGAGGCGCGGGTGCGGGTTTGGCCCGGACTCGATGTCGACACCAAGATTCGGTTGCGGGGGATCGACGCGGCGGAACTGCATGCCCGTTGTGCCGACGAGCACGCCAAGGCCGAAGCTGCGCGTTCGGCGCTTGAAACAATTTTGGCCGAAGGCGGCGTCGCCGTCTGGCACGTCGGCGTCGACAAATACGGCGGCCGCGTCGATGCTTTGACATCGACCCGCAACACCGCCGACGTGTCGGCGGCGATGCTCAACGGCGGCTGGGCGCGCAGCTACGACGGCGGAAAGCGCGGCAGTTGGTGCTGATATCAGGAGTCAGGTCGGCAGGGATCAGGCATCAGGCAGATTTTGTTGATCCCTGATGCCTGTTTCCCGATCCCTGACTACTGGATGACGACCACGCGCGTGCCGACGCTGACCCGATTGTACAAGTCGGTGATGTCAGGGTTGTACATGCGGATGCAGCCGTGGGACACGAAGCCGCCGATCGTCCCCGGGGCGTTGGTGCCGTGGATGGCGTACTGGCCGCCGCCCGCCAGCGTCATGGCCGCGACGCCCATCGGGTTGTGCGGCGAACCGCCCGGGATCACTTCCGGAAGCGAACGGTAGTCTTTCCTGATCGACTCCGGCGCCGACCATGCGGGGCTGATGTATTTGCCGTCGATATAGGACGTGCCGGCCCATTGCATGCCGGCGCGGCCGACGCCGACCGGATAGCGGATGGCCCTGCCGCCACCGAGCTCGAGATAAAGCCGGCGCTCATGCGTTTTGATGACGATCGTGCCGGGCATATAGCTGTCGCTCACAGCCACCACGTCTCCATGCGCCTGCGCCGCATTGGGCGCAAACGCCAACAAAGCAACGACGGCCGTCAGTGCGGCCGAAAGCAGAATCTTCCCTCGCATTGTCGAAATCCCCACCACGAATTCGCCCCACTGACCCCTATCCGGCGAAGTCACTTGCCGGAAACCATCATAGCCGAATTTGCGGCCGGGCTCAGCATCGCCGCTGTAACACAGTAAAGTTTGCACTAATTTTTACGGGGTGTGCTTTGCGCGCACCAGGTCCGGGAGACGCATAATAGGCCTAATTCTACGCCGTTCAGACCATCCCCGGGCGCCATATTCCGTTGTGAAACACGGTGCTCCTTGGTACCTCATGACGTCTTTTGACGCGGCTTTGAGCCCATGCACGAGATATTTCTGAGCTACTCGCGGCGCGATTTATCCGTTGTGCAGGCGCTGGCGACGGCGTTGTCCGCAAAAGGCCTGTCGGTGTGGCTCGACCGCAGCGGCATCCGCGAGGGCGACGCCTACGACACGCAGATCGAGGACGCGATCGCCCAAACCCGCGTCGTCATCGTTCTCTGGTCTAAAGACTCGGTCAAGTCGCACTGGGTGCGCGCTGAAGCAGCCTATGCGCTCGGCAAACACAAGCTGCTGCCGATCTCGATCGATCACAGTGAGCCGCCGCTGCAATTTCTGCACATCCAGACAATCGATTTCGAAGGCTGGCGGGGCGGCAACGACGGCGAAGGCTTTGCGCGCCTTTTGGCAGCTTTGGCCAAGCGGCTTGGTCACTCGATCATGGCCGGCGAACCGATCGCCGCCGGCAAGATCGAAACCGCCCTCACAGCGACGCCGGCACCGGCCAGCCGCCCGGAGACGCCGCCGGCGGAAGCCCGGCGGAACTGGATCGCCGAACTCTTTATCGCCAGTATGGTGGCGGCGGGCCTGCGCTTCCCCGAAGCCGTCATCGAACAGGAATTTCGCGACTACTATCGGGACCGCACTTACGGCATTGCGCAAATCTCGATGCTGTTCGCGCTGTTTGCCTACGCGGTGTACGGCGTCTCCGATATGGCAAGCGACACCGCGGTTCTGTCCACCCGATTCCGCTACATGGCGGCGTGCCCGCTGATATTGATCTTCTACGGATTGAGTTACCGGAAATTTGCGAAGCGCCACTCGCAGCTTTTTATCGCAGCCTTTGCGATTGCGATCAGCGCCTGCGTTTACATCTCGGTGCTGCTGCTCGGGATCGAGACGCCGTTCCAGATCCAGCACGGCAACGGCACCATGAATTTCATGCTGACGCTGGGATTATTGGCGATGCTGCCGCTCAGCGTCGTGTCCACGGTTTTGATCGGCGCGGCGATGAATGCGCTGCATGCGCTGATCATGATCGACGCACACATTCCGCTGGCAACGAGCTGGCTGAACTATCTTCACGTCTTCTCGATGTGGGTCATCGTTTGTTTTATCGCGTTCTGGCGCGAGTATCAGCAAAGACTTTCATTCGCGGCGGAGCTGTCGTGACGGACACCGGGACGCGCCCGATCCATCGAACCCGGCCGTGACAAGGTGCGCAGAGCTTACGCGCTCTTCCGGTTCTGCCGATTGTTGACAAGGTCGTCGACCACAGCGGGATCGGCGAGCGTCGAGACGTCGCCAAGATTGCCGGATTCATCCTCGGCGATCTTGCGCAGGATGCGGCGCATGATCTTGCCGGAGCGGGTTTTCGGCAGGCCTGGGGCGAACTGAATGAGATCGGGCGAGGCGATCGGCCCGATCTCCTTGCGCACCCAGCCGGTGAGTTCCTTGCGCAAGTCTTCGCTCGGCTGCTCGCCGGCCATCAACGTGACGTAGGCATAGATGCCCTGCCCCTTGATGTCGTGCGGATAACCAACGACGGCGGCTTCCGACACTTTCGGATGCGCGACCAATGCGGATTCGACCTCGGCAGTGCCCATGCGATGGCCCGCGACGTTGATCACGTCGTCGACCCGGCCGGTGATCCAGTAGTAGCCGTCCTCGTCGCGGCGGCAGCCGTCGCCGGTGAAGTATTTGCCCGGATAGGCGCTGAAATAGGTTTCGACGAAGCGCTGGTGATCGCCGTAGACCGTGCGCATCTGCCCCGGCCAGGAATTGGCGATGCAGAGGTTGCCGCTGGCCGCGCCGTCCTGGACCTTGCCTTCGGCGTCGACGATCTGCGGCACGACGCCGAAGAACGGCTGCGTGGCCGAGCCGGGCTTGAGCCGCGTCGCGCCTGGCAGCGGCGTGATGAGAATGCCGCCGGTTTCGGTCTGCCACCAGGTATCGACGATCGGGCAACGGCCGTCGCCGACGACGCGGTAATACCATTCCCACGCTTCGGGATTGATCGGCTCGCCGACCGAGCCCAGGAGCCGCAACGAGGCGCGCGAGGTTTTGTTCACCGGCCCATCGCCGGCCTGCATCAGCGCGCGGATCGCAGTCGGCGCGGTGTAGAAGATGTTGACCTTGTGCTTGTCGATCACCTCCCAGAACCGCGACATCGACGGATAGTTCGGCACGCCCTCGAACATCAGCGTGGTGGCGCCGTTCGCCAGTGGCCCATAGACGATGTAGCTGTGGCCGGTGACCCAGCCGACATCGGCGGTGCACCAATAAATGTCGCCGTCGTGATAGTCGAAGACGTATTGGTGGGTCATGGCGGTGTAGATGAGATAGCCGGCGGTGGTGTGCAGCACGCCCTTCGGCCGTCCGGTCGAGCCGGAGGTGTAGAGGATGAACAACGGGTCCTCCGCGTTCATCTCCGCGCACGGGCATTCCGCCGTGACCATGTCGGCCGCCTCGTGGTACCAAACATCGCGCACCGGATCCATGTCGACCGGCGCGCCGGTGCGCTTGACCACGATGACGTGGTCGACCGCATGGCCGTTTGCGGCCGCCTTGGCGATCGCCGCGTCGGTATTGGCCTTGAGCGGCACCTTGCGGCCGCCGCGCAAGCCTTCATCCGCCGTGATGACCACGTTCGACGTGCAATCCTCGATGCGGCCGGCGAGCGAATCCGGCGAGAAGCCGCCGAACACCACGGAATGGATCGCGCCGATGCGCGCGCAGGCCAGCATGGCGTAGGCCGCCTCGGGAATCATCGGCATGTAGATGGTGATGCGGTCGCCCTTCTGGACGTTACGGTTGCGCAGGATATTGGCGAAGCGGCAGACCTCGTCGTGCAGCTCCTGGTAGGTGATTTTTTTGCTGTCTTTGGGATCGTCGCCTTCCCAGATGATCGCAACGTGGTCGCCGCGCTGGCTCAGATGACGATCGATACAATTGTAGGCGGCGTTGGTCGCGCCATCTTCGAACCATTTGATCGAGACGTTCGGTTTGGCGAACGACGTATTCTTGACCTTGGTGAAATCCTTCATCCAGTGAATGCGCTTGGCCTGTTCGGCCCAAAAGCCATTGGGATCGCCAACCGAGCGCTCGTACATGGTCTTGTAATCGGCGGCCGTGATGAGGGCGCGCTGTGTCCACGCGGCGGGAACTTCATAAATTTTTTCCGACATATCGTCCTCCACGCACACACCGCCGACGCGGCCTGATTGATTAAAGGCGTTTTCCCAAGACCATTATGCGACAGCCGCCAGACCAGCGACAAGGCTGGCAATGTCGCGGCACCCGCACTTGATTGAGCATGATCTTTTCGGAAAACCGGCTTCCACTTTTCCGGATCATGCTCTAGCGCCCCACGCCAAACTCCTGGTTCGGAAATGCCGACGCATCGGGCGTTTTGATGACCACATAGGGATGATCAAGCTCCACGTGGCAGGCGTTGCAGCCCTGGGTCAGCTGATCGTAGGCGGCGGCGAATTTTTTCGGATCTTGCTCCTGGACCGCGGTATCGACCGCCGTCATCGCCTGGCCGAGCGCTGCGTCGACCAGTTCGCCGACCGGCATGCCGCGGAAGCGCGGCTGCGCCTTGACGATCCCGGCGAAAACCTGCCGGATCTCGGCAATCGCATAGCCGGCGAGCGGCCAATTCTGCGCGTGACCGGCGAGACCGAGCTTGGCGTGACGCGGCTGCACCAAAGTGTTCATCATGTCGCCTAACGACATGACGTAGGCCGGCGGCGCCGTATTCTGCGGCGGCGCTGGTTGCTGTGCCAGCGCGGCGAACCCGGCCCCGGATAAGCAGAAGAGCGCAAGCGCGGTCACGCGTAAGGGACATTTGATCATGAGCTCGCTTCCCTGGCTTCGCACGCCGATCCCAACCAACTAAAAGCACGAGATCAGGCTTTCACACCGCCCATCTTGCAGACGACCTTCCACTCGCTGGCGGTGACCGGCTGGACCGACAGGCGGCCATATTTCACCAGCGCCATGTCTTTCAGTTTCGGTTCGGCCTTGACGGCCGCGAGCGTGACCGGCTGCGGCAGCGGTTCGACGGCGCCGGTCGTCACCGCGACCCACGGCTCGTCTTTTTTGGCGGTCGGATCCGGGTAGGCGTCGCGGATGACTTCGCCGATGCCGACGACCTGCTTCTCGCCGCCGGTGTGATAGAAGAAAAATTTGTCGCCCTGCTTCATCTCCTGGAGATGCTTACGCGCCGCGAAATTGCGCACGCCGCTCCATGGCTCGCCTTTCGCGCCGCGCGCGACTTGATCGTCCCAGGAAAATTCTTCGGGCTCGGTCTTCAGGAGCCAATAAGCCATGATCATTCCTCCCTGTTCGGCGCATTGGCCGCTCTTCCGCCGCGTCAGGTCTCCGCCTTCAACGGCCGCGCGAGCAGCGACTCGATCGCTTGGTCGACGCTCATCTTGCCGCCGAGCAGCGCCGCGACGGCAAAAGAGATCGGCATATCGACGTCACGTTCGCGCGCCATCTCGACCAGCACCGATGCGGTGAAGGCGCCTTCGGCAAGCCCGGTGGTGGCCTGGATGGAATCCGGCCGGCTGCCCCGTCCAAGATTGACGCCGAAACTGAAGTTGCGCGATTGCGCACTCGAGCAGGTCAGCAGCAGATCGCCGAGCCCGGAAAGGCCCATCATGGTTTGCGGCTGCGCGCCGAAGGCCTTGCCAAAACGCACCAGTTCGGCAAAGCCGCGCGTCGTCAACGCCGCCGCGGCGCTAGCGCCGAGACCGCGGCCGGTGACAACGCCGGCGGCGATCGCAAGCACATTCTTGGTCGCGCCGCCGATCTCGACGCCCCGCATATCCGTGGAATGGTAGGGACGAAAATTCGCCGAGCCGATCGCTTGCGCCAGCTCGCCGGCAAGCTTGCCGTCGCCGGCCGCAAGCGTGACCGCCGTTGGCATGCCGCGCGCCACGTCGGCCGCGAAGCTCGGTCCGGACAAGATCGCGGGCACGGCGCCGGGAGCGCATTCGGTGATGATGTCGCTCATGAATTTCTTGGTGCCGCGCTCGATGCCCTTGGCGCAGACGATCACCGGCGTGCCCGCCGCCAGCCGCGGCGCCAGCGCCTTCGCGGCGCCGCGCACGGCTTGTGCGGGCACCACCAAAAGGATCGCTTGCGCGCCGCTCACGCCGTCAAGATCGGCCGCAAGCGTGATGCTGTCGTCGATGCGCACGCCGGGCAGAAAAAGACTCTCGCGATGGCGCGCAAGATGTGCGGCGTTGGCCGCATCGTGCTCCCACAACGTGACGGTTCGCCCAGCCCGCGCGCAGGTCAACGCCAGCGCGCTGCCCCAGGCGCCGGCGCCGATCACCGCAATGTGGTTGAACGCCATGATCTCAGCAGACGCCGACGAGGGAATTCATGACTATAGCAGTTCGCCGCGCAGCAATTTGGGCACCTCGCCGACCAGACCCGCCGCCTCGCGGATGAACAGACGCTTGAGATGCGGCACCCGGTCGACCAGACCGAGACCGACGTCGCGCGCCAGGCGCAGCACGTCGGAGCGGTTGGAGAACAGACGATTGAGACCGTCGGTCGCCAAGCCCATCGCCACGGTGTCGAAACGCCGCCAGCGCTGATAACGCTCGAGCACCGTCGCAGCACCTGGATCGAGCCCGAGCCGCACCGCATCGACGATCACCTCGGCCAGCGCGGCGACATCCTTCAGTCCCATGTTGAGCCCTTGGCCGGCGATCGGATGAATCACATGGGCGGCGTCGCCGATGAGTGCGATGCGCGCGGCGATGAACGAACGCGCGACGAAGAAGCCGAGCGGATGAACGCGCCGCGTGCCGACGACCGTGATCTCGCCGAGATGCAGCTTGAAGCGCTGCTCGAGCTCGGCATGGAAGGCATCATCCGGCAGCGCGACGATGCGGTCGGCTTCCGCGGGTGTCCTCGGTCCACACGATCGATGAGCGCCGGCCCTTGAGCGGCAGGATCGCGAACGGGCCCGCGGGAAGAAAATGCTCCTCGGCGCGGCCCTCGTGATCGCGCTCGTGGCCGACAGTGGTGACGATGGCCGACTGGCTCGTAATTCCAGCCGTGGGTCGCGATGCCGGCGTGCTGCGCGGATCGTCGAGCGAGCGCCGTCGGCGGCAACGAGGAGTCGGGTCGAGATCGCGTTGCCGTCGCTAAGCGTCACGGAAACATGATGACCTCCCCTGAAAGGGGAGGGTCGGACTGCCGAAGGCGGTCCGGGGAGGGGTCCGTGCGCCGAGCGCCGTCAAGGACCCCCACCTGGCTCATTGCGTTCGCCGGCCTCCCCCTTCCAGGGGGAGGAGTGAAGTCCGCGACCGCCGACGATCTTAGCTCGACGCCGACATCCCGCGCCTTCGCGGCGAGCGCATCGACAAGATGACGGTTCTCGATCATGTGGGCGAACGGCTCGCCCGGCTCGATTTCGCCGGCAAAATTCAGAAAGACCGGCCGCACTGCATCGTCGAGCCGGCTGTCGGTGACGACCATGTCGAGGATCGGCTGGGCGTCTTCGGCGACGCCGTGCCAGACGCCGAGCGTCTCGAACAGCCGGCGCGCCGCCGCCACGATCGCCGAAGCGCGCTCGTCGTCGGCGTGGCTCGCGCCGAGCGTCGGATCGGCGACCATCGACCGAGAACGAGGGCCCGAGCCCCTGCCGCAACGCGATGGCAAGCGACAGGCCGGCAAAGCCGCCGCCGGCGATCAGCACGTCGACATTGTTACGCGTCATGGCGATATCCTGGACGATATCCTGGCCGTATCCTATCACGGCATTTGCCGGGCTTGACCCCGCCTTCGATCCCGTATGCAACGAGCGTGGCCCGGATCGCCGGGCGCGACGGGAGACGTCATGACCTCCGCCATCCAGCAAGTCCTCGATATTCTCGATTTGGAACCGCTGGAGGTCAACCTCTTCCGCGGCCGCTCGCCGCAAGCGCGCTGGCAGCGGGTGTTCGGCGGCCAGGTGATCGGCCAGGCCCTGGTCGCGGCCTGCCGCACCGTCGAGGACGTGGCGCTGCGGCCGCCGCATTCGCTGCACGCCTATTTCCTCCTCGGCGGCGATCCCAAAGTCCCGATCATCTACGAGGTCGACCGCATCCGCGACGGCAAGAGCTTCACCACGCGCCGCGTGGTCGCGATCCAGCATGGCCACGCGATCTTCTCGATGTCGGTGTCGTTCCACGTCGCCGAGCAAGGACTGTGCGCATCAGTTCACGATGCCGGACGTGCCGCAAGCCCGACGCGCTGCCGAGCGAAGCCGAGATCAGAGGAACATGTGCTGCCGCAGCATGCCCGATCCGGTGCGCCGCTACTACGAGCGCGAGCGGCCGATCGAACTGCAGGCCGGTCGAGTATCAACCGCTATCTCGGCGAACGGCTCGAGGGACGGCCGCTTTCATATGCTGGATCCGCGCCACCGGCCGGCTGCCGGACGAGCCGGCGATCCATCAATGCGTGCTCGCCTATGCGTCCGACATGACGCTGCTCGATGCCGCGCTGATCCGCACGGGCGCACCGTGTTCAGCGACGACATCATGGCGGCGAGCCTCGACCACGCGCTCTGGTTCCACCGCCCGTTCCGCGCCGACGAGTGGCTGCTCTATGCGCAGGACAGCCCCAATCTCGCCGGCTCGCGCGGCTTCTCCCGCGGACTGATCTTCGCCAGCGACGGCACGCTGGTCGCCTCGGTCGCGCAGGAAGGGCTGCTGCGGCAGCGTCGAAGCGACGCCCGCCTACGATCGTCAGATTTCCTCAAGCATTTTGCTTGAGCATGACTTCGGAAAATCGGCTTCCTGTCCGGGCAGGCATTGTCCGATCATGCTGTAGCCGTAAAACCTGTGCGGCCACACAAATTCGGCAACATGGGCTTAATTCCTGGGCGCGATGCCTATATGGTAACCACGTAATTTTCTGCCAAGAGCGGATGCCTTCATGAAGCTCGTCATCGCCATCATCAAGCCATTCAAGCTCGAGGAGGTGCGCGACGCCCTTCTCGCCATTGGCGTTCACGGCATGACCGTCACCGAGGTCAAAGGCTACGGCCGCCAGAAAGGCCACACCGAAATCTATCGCGGCGCCGAATACGCGGTGAACTTCCTGCCGAAAATCCGCATCGAGGTCGCGGTCGCCGACCGATCAGGCCGACAAGGTCGTGGAGGCGATCGGCGCCGCCGCGAAAACCGGCCAGATCGGCGACGGCAAGGTCTTCGTCACGCCGATCGAGCAGGCGGTGCGCATCCGCACCGGCGAGACCGACGCCGACGCGCTCTAAGCATCCAATATCTCAGTCCGGGGGGAAATCGATGAGGGTGGCTCGGCATCGGTCGCGCGCACGGCCTGATGGCCGGCGCATGGCATCTCTGCGGCGGCGCGCCGCGCTGGCCCAGCAATCGGCAGCGCCCGGCCGCCGGCAAGATCGATGCCGGCCGACACCGCCTGGATGATCGCCGCCACGGCGCTCGTCCTGATGATGTCGATACCCGGGCCTGGCGCTGTTCTACGCCGGCATGGTGCGCAAGAAGAACGTGCTCGCCACCATGGCGCAGACGCTCGCCGTGACCGCGCTGTGCTCGGTGCTGTGGGCGGCGCTCGGCTACACGCTCGACCTTCGCCGGCGACGGCCGGTGCTCGGCACGCTCGCAGCGCGTCTTGCTGCGCGGCATGGGCATGAACGTCGATCAGCCCGTTCGCGCCGACACATCCCCGAAGCGCTGTTCATGCTCTACCAGATGACCTTCGCGGTCATCACCGTGGCGCTGGTCGCCGGCTCGGTCGCCGACCGCATGCGCTTCTCCGCCTTCATGTGGTTCGCGGCGCTCTGGCTGCTGTCTCGTCTATGTGCCGATCGCGCATTGGGTCTGGGGCGGCGGCTTCCTCGGCGACCGCGGGCGTGCTCGATTTCGCCGGCGGCACGGTGGTGCATCTCAATGCCGGCGTCGCCGGCCTGGTCGCCGCCTATGTGATCGGCGCGCGGCACGGCTACGGCAGCGAAAATTTCGCGCCCTACGATCTGTCGCTGGCGGTGATCGGCACCGGGATGCTGTGGGTCGGCTGGTTCGGCTTCAACGGCGGCTCGGCGCTCGGCGGCCGACTCGCGCGCCGTGTTCGCGATCGTCGCCACGCATCTCGCCGCCTGCGGCCGGCGCCATCACCTGGATGGCGCTGGAATGGTGGACGCGCGGCAAGCCGTCGGTGCTCGGCATGATCTCCGGCGCGGTGGCCGGGCTCGGCACCATCACGCCGGCTTCCGGCTTCGTGCTGCCGTGGCACGGCGTCGTCATCGGCATGATCGCCGGCGCTGGTCTGCTTCTGGAGCTGCACCTGGCTGAAGCTGCGCGTGCGGCTATGACGACTCGCTCGACGTGTTCGGCGTCCACGGCATCGGCGGCGCCACCGGCACGTTGCTGGTCGGCGTGTTCGCCGCGCGCGCGGTCGGCGACGTCCGCGGGCTGCTCGAAGGCAACGCGCAGCCAGGTGCTGATCCAGCTCTACGGCATCGTGGTCACCTTGGCGTGGTCCGGCATCGTCACCTTCGTGCTGCTCAAGGTGATCGGCTGTTCGTGCCGCTGCGGGTGCGACCGACAAAGCGAGATCGAGGGCCTCGATGTGACGCAGCACGGCGAAGCGTTGCAATAGCCGGCATGGTGCCATCCGGCATCCGCATCGGCGGCCTGCCGATATTTTAGGCAGGCGTGCACTGCGACAGTTTGGCTGCACTAACCGACTCAGATCAGCGCCCGATCGGCCATGGCCCAGCGGCCGGCTGCGCCAGCGAAAACTCCTGATTGCACAGCTATTAGCCGCAGCTCCGGCAATTGGCACGGCGTTTGATTCTGTCTCCGCGGCAGCCGCGACGCGGGCATGATCCCGTGCGGCTGCCAGCTGTGTCCGCCCGGCGATCGCCGGGCGCGAGCGGGAGATCGAACCATGAAAATCGTCATGGCCATCATCAAGCCGTTCAAGCTCGACGAGGTCCGCGACGCGCTGACCGCGATCGGCGTGCACGGGCTGACCGTCACCGAGGTCAAGGGCTACGGGCGGCAGAAGGGCCACACCGAAATCTATCGCGGCGCCGAATACGCCGTGAGCTTCCTGCCGAAGATCAAGATCGAAGTCGCCTGTCGCCGCCGACCAGGTCGACAAGGTCATCGACGCCATCACCGGCCGCGGCGCAAGACCGGCCAGATCGGCGACGGCAAGATCTTCGTCTTCGGCCTCGATCACGCGGTGCGCATCCGCACCGGCGAAACCGACGCCGCCGCGCTCTAAGCAGCCCGCACATTCCATCGCATTCCGGACAGGAGTGAAACCATGACGTTCGAAGAAGATTCGACCCGCGCTGGGCTGCTGGCTCATCGCCTGCGGGCGATCGCTGCTCGGCGCTGTCGCTCGAGCGCTGCCGACGTCCGCAGTCGTCCTCACGCGCAGGCGCCGGCGCGCCGCACCGGCACCGCGCAACGCCGCCCGCCGCGGCGGCCGCCGCGCCTGCAGCCGCCGCCGCGCCGCGGCCGCCGCTGCGCCGCCGGCCTGCGATGCCAAGACGGCCTGCGAAAAGTGCACGCCGAATTCCGGCGACACCGCCTGGATGCTGACCTCGATGGCGCTCGTGCTGATGATGACCATCCCGGGCCTCGGCGCTGTTCTACGGCGGCATGGTGCGCAAGAAGAACGTCGGCGACACCGTGATGACGAGCTTCGCCATCACCTGCCTGGTCACGCGTGCTCTGCGCTGTCGTTCACCTACAGCCTGGCCTTCACGCGGCGGCACGCCGTTCATCGGCGGCCTCGATCGCGCCGTTCCTGCAAGGCATCCTCAGCGACATCGTCGAACGGCATCGGCAATCCCAATCCGCTGGCGCCGACGATCCCCGAGACCGTCTACATCGATGCTTCCAGATGACCTTCGCGATCATCACGCCGGCGCTGATCGCCGGCTCGTTCGCCGAGCGCATGAAGTTCTCGGCGATGCTGTGGTTCATCGGCCTGTGGGCGATCTTCGTCTATGCGCCGGTCGCGCACTGGGTCTGGGGTCCGGACGGCATCTTCAACAGCCGCCAACGACGCGACGCCTGGGTCAAGGTGCTCGACTTCGCCGGCGGCACGGTCGTGCACGTCAATGCCGGCGTCGCCGGCCTGATGTGCGCGCTGATGCTCGGCAAGCGCAAGGACACCGGCCCCGGCGCACAACATGGTGCTGACCTTCATCGGCGCCTCGCTGCTGTGGGTCGGCTGGTTCGGCTTCAACGCCGGCTCGGCGGTCACCGCCGGCATGCAGGCCGGCATGGCGATGACGGTCACCCAGATCGCCACCGCGATCGCGGGCTTCACCTGGATGTTCGTCGAGTGGATCCATCGCGGCAAGCCGACCGTCATCGGCATCTGCTCGGGCGCGGTCGCCGGCCTCGTCGCCATCACGCCGGCCTCGGGCTTCGTCGGTCCGGTCGGCTCGTTCGTGCATCGGCATCGCCGCCGGCATCGTCTGCTACTGGGGCTGCACCGGCCTCAAGCACATGTTCGGCTATGACGACGCGCTCGACTGCTTCGGCGTCCACGGCGTCGGCGGCGTCATCGGCGCCATCCTGACCGGCGTGTTCGCCGTCAACGCAATACGGCGGCACCTCCGGCCTGCATCGAAGGCAATGCCGGCCAGGTGCTCAACCAGATCGATCGGCGTCGGCATCGTCTTCGTCTACGACGTGGTCGTGACGCTGATCATCCTCAAGATCGTCGATCTCGTCATCGGGCTGCGCGTCAGCGAAGAAATCGAGCGCGAAGGCCTCGATCTCGCGCTGCACGGCGAGACGGTGCAGTAAGCACGCGACAGCGGTTGGGACGGAACCCGGCACCGTCCTCTCCGTCGAGGGGCCTTGGCGCAAGCCAGGGCCCCTCACTTTTTTTGGAGGTCCTTACGCCACCGCTCCCGGCGCGGCCCGGTGCAACCTCGCACGCCCTCTGCTAGCCTGCCGCGCCGCGCACGCGCTGGGCGAAGCCATGAAACTTGAACCATCAAGGTGTCCGAGTGAACAGCACAACACGTCCGTTTTCGCCGAAAATCGACCGCACCTATGCCAAGCCGAAACTCAAGCTGCCGCCGGGTGCCTGCGACACTCATTTCCATTTCATCGGACCGCAAAAACAATTTCCACTGAAGCCGAACCACGTTTTCGGCCACCTGGAGTTCGAAGATACGCCGATCGAAGATTGGCTGAAGCAGCAAGAGGCTCTCGGCCTTTCGCGCGGTCTGCACGTTCAGTCGATGATGTATGAAAATAATTACGAGATCGCATTGCATGCGCAGTGTCGCTTTCCGGATCGCCTGCGTGCGGTCGTGATGCCGTGGTCCGGCATCACGGACGGTGAGCTCGACATTCTGACGAAAGCCGGCGTTGTCGGGTATCGCATCACCCACCGGCTCGGCAAGACGATCGACCAGCGTATGGTCGTAAGGACCAGCGAGCACGGTTGGTCCATGCATTATCTGGTCAAGGCGGACGAACAAGAGGATTGGAAGGCGCTCATTCTCAAAACCCCCGGGCGTTTCGTGCTCGAGCATATGGGCGGCGTCGATCCGGCCAAGGGTATCGACGGCGCGGGTTTCAAATTCGTGCTGGAATGTCTCGACACCGGCCGCTGCTGGGTGAAGCTGTCGCCGCGGATTTCAAAGCAGGAGACGTTTCCGTTCTCCGACACCGATCCGCTGGTGCAAAAGCTGGTCGATCACGCGCCGCAGCGCCTGCTGTGGGGCTCCGACTGGCCGCATCCGCAATATTTCAAGCCGATGCCGAACGACGTCGCTTTGCTCGACATGATGCTGGACTGGGTGCCGGACGAGAATATCCGCAAGCTGATCTTCGTCGACAATCCCGCGGAAATTTTCGGTTTTCCGGCGGTCGATGCATCGCGCCGTCTGTGAAGACGGGCCGATTTCCGTTGCAATTGACTCGCTGCCCGACGATAGGTAACGGTGTTACCTGTCATGATTGGGCTCCGGCAAACGGAGTTCCGTCCGAGGGAGTGAGGCGTGGCCATCGAGAATTCCGGTGCGGCGTTGCGGATTGCGACCGACGTCGGCGGGACCTTTACGGACATCGCGGTTTTTGACGAGACGACTGGCGAGATCCGGCTCGGCAAGACACTGACGACACCGGGCCGTTTGATCGACGGCATGAGCGTAGGCGTCGAAAAGGCCAAAGCGGAATTCCGATCGGCGGGGCTGTTTCTGCACGGCACGACCATCGCAATCAACGCTCTGCTCGAGCGCAAGGGCGCACGCACGGCGCTCCTCACCACCCGCGGGTTTCGCGATATCTATGAGATTGGCCGCGTCAACCGGCCGGAAGCCTACAACCTGTTTTTTCGCAAGCACCGGCCGTTGATCGAGCGCGCATTGCGCATCGAGATTGACGAGCGAGTCGATGCCGCCGGCCGCGTCCTGCGCGCGCTCGACGACGGCGAACTCGAAATTGCGGCGCAGCAACTCGAGCGCGAGAATGTCGAAGCCGTCGCCATTTTGTTTCTGCATTCCTACCGAAATTCCGACCATGAAGTTCGCGCGCGGAACTTCCTGGCGCGGCGATTGAAAAACGTCTTTGTCACCGCCTCGCATGAGCTGTCGCAGGAATATCGGGAATTCGAGCGCACCTCGACGGTCGCCGCCAACGCGTATATCGGCCCGCGCGTCCAGAACTATCTTCAAGAGACCAACGCATTTCTGGATCAATCGGAATTTCGTGGAAAATTCCTGATCGTGCAATCGAACGGCGGACTTTACGATGCCGAACAGGCGAGCCGCGAATGCGTCCGGATGCTGGAATCCGGCCCGGCCGCGGGCGTCATCGGCTCGCGCCACTTGTGCGCGGCGATAGGACTGAAAAACGCGATCGCATTCGATATGGGGGGCACGACCGCGAAAGCAGGGGTGATCCTCGACGGCCAGGCGTTGACGGCAGGTCAGGTCATGGTTGGCGGCTACAGCCAGGGCCTGCCGATCCAAATTCCGATGATCGATATCGAGGAAGTCGGCACCGGCGGCGGCAGCATTGCACGCGCGCTCGCGGGTTCGGCGATCCGCGTCGGCCCGCACAGCGCCGGCGCCGTCCCTGGTCCGGTTTGCTACGGTAATGGCGGCACCGAGCCTACGATCACGGACGCCAACCTCGTTCTTGGACGGCTCGCGCCCGAGCTTTTCCTCGGCGGCGAAATGCCGCTTGATATCGCGGCGGCGCGCGCCGCCATCGATAGTCATGTGGCGGAGCCGCTTGGCCTAGGAACGCTCGAGGCGGCCGATGGCATCGTGCGGGTCGCGGTTATCCAGATGGCCAATGTGGTCAAGCGGGTCACGACCGAGCGCGGCTTTGACGCGCGTGATTTCGCCATGGTGGCCTATGGGGGCGCGGGCCCGCTGCACGCCGTCTTGGTCGCGCGCGAGCTTAATATCGGCCGGGTGATCGTTCCGACCGCCCCGGGCCATTTTTCCGCTTACGGCATGCTGGTGACGGATTTGCGCCGCGATTACGTGCGTTCGCTGTTTGCGCGGCTGGCCGATGCGCCGTTCGAAAATTTCGATCGGATTTTCTCCGCCATGGAGCAGGCCGGCAAAGCGGACGTCCGGGCTGCCGCGCCGCAAACGCTCGACATCGTCGTCAAGCACGCCGCCGACATGCGTTACATCGGCCAGGAGCACGCGGTGACAGTGGATATTCCGGGCGAACTTTTTGCCGCTCGCGATATCGAAGGCATCAAGCGCGCTTTCGACGCGGTGCATGAGGTTCGCTACGGCTATTCCTCGCGCACCGAGAATGCCGAAATTGTCAGCTTGCGTCTTTCCGTCACCGGCGTCATCGCGAAGCCGCACCGGACGCCGCAAACCGCCAGGGCGGCGGGGCGCGACGCCGCACTGATCCAAACAAGCCGTGTCGAGTTCGGCGCGTTGGGCGGCGGCCTCGATACGCCGATCTATGATCGTGACAGGCTGGCGCCGACGGTCCGCATCGACGGGCCCGCGCTTATTCAGGAACATGCATCGACCACGGTCGTTGCGCCCGGCGATACGCTGATCGTCGACCGCTGGGGAAACCTCGATATCCAGGTCGATGCAGCATGAACAGCCCAGGCAAGAAAGGCGCGGCCGACCCCATCCTGACGGAAATCGTCCGCAACGGTTTCATCGCCGCGACCGAGGAGATGAAAACCAATTTGATGCGCACCGCCTACAACATGATCATCTACGAGGCGCTCGACTTCACGGTCGGCCTCTTTGATCGAGACGGCAACACGGTCTCCATCGGCATTGGTCTGCCGATGTTCATTCGCGGCATGAGCGAAACCATCAAGGCCAAGGTCAAGTACTTCGGGCACGAGCAGATGGAGCCCGGCGACGTCCTGCTGACGAACGACGCCTACATCACCGGCAGCCATCTCAATCACATGACTTTCTCGGTGCCGATTTTTCATGAAGGCGAAGTGATCGGCTTCTCCGCCTGCATGGCGCATTGGCAGGATATCGGCGGCCCGCTCGACGGCATGACGCGCGATATCTATTCCGAAGGTTTGCAGATGCCGATCGTGAAGGCTTGGCGCGCCGGCGTTCTCAACGAAGAGATCATGGCGATCATTCGCATGAATGTGCGCCTCCCCGAACGGGCGATGGGCGATCTGCGGGCGCAAGTCGCGGCGGTGAAGACCGGAGAGAAACGCTTCCTCGAACTCGTCACGAAATACGGTCGCGACGCGGTGACGAACGCGATCGATGCGATCTTTGACCAATCGGAGGCGATCGCGCGCGAAAGCGTCAGTCAGATTCCGGCCGGGACGTATGAAGCCGAATCTTTCATGGACGATGACGGCGTCGAGGCCGGCCGCCGCGTGCCGATGCGCGTGAAGGTCATCGTCGAAGGCGACCGGATGACGGTCGATCTCACCGGCATCAGCGAACAGGTCAAGGGCTTTTACAATTCCGGCGAGACCGCCGGACGATCGGCTGCGCAAGTCGCCTTCAAATGCCTGACCTCCGGGCTCGACTTGCCGATCAACGACGGATCATTCCGCAATCTGGAGGTGATTCTCCCTCCCGGCCGCGTTGTGAGCGCGCAGCGGCCGGCACCCATGCGCTGGTGGATGACCTACCCGATGACGATCGTCGACACGATTTTCAAGGCGATCGCTCCGGCGATTCCAATGCGCGTCGCCGCCGCGCATCACGCCGATCTCGTTATCGCGTTCGTCAATGGCCGGCATCCACGCGACGGCAATCTCTTCATCTACCTCGGCGGATTGATCGGCGGCGGGTGGGGCGCCAAGCATGGCGAAGACGGTATGAGCGCGACGATCGCCATCAACGACGGCGACACGCACAACGGCCCCAGCGAGCAGGTCGAGGCAAAGTTTCCTGTCATCGTCGAGAAGTACGGGCTGCGCGAGGACTCCGGGGGCGCCGGGAAACATCGCGGCGGACTCGGGACCGAGCAGGTCGTCCGCGCGCTCGATGACATCATGTTCAATGCGCAGATCGAGCGGGTCGATTGCCGGCCATGGGGTCTGTTCGGCGGCTTGTCCGGGCTCGGCAACGAGGTGGAGCTTCGGCGCGACGGCCGGGATGCCCGCTTTCCGACCGGCAAAGTGCTCGCGCAGCTGCTCAAGAAAGACGACGTCTACACGCTGCGTTCCGGCGGGGGCGGCGGATATGGCAACCCGCTCGATCGCAAGCTCGAGGACATCGAGGGTGATGTGCGCCAGGGCTATGTTTCACTCGAGGCGGCGCACCAACTTTACGGCGCCGAGATCGATCCGGCCAACGGGCGCGCCGATCGTGCCCGCAGTGAACAATTACGCGCCGCTATGCGCCGTCGCGGCCTGCCGCGCGACCAACCGTTCGCAAGAGAGGATTTCTCGCGTTTCGGCTGTCCGCATTGCGCGTGGCCGCAGCAGGATCCCGCAAGCGAGCCGCTGAAGCGCGCTGTCGTTGCGGCGGGGATCAATCGTTTTCGCTGCTGCTAGGGAGAACGGCTGTGCTTGAAGCGACCGCGTTGCGCCGCCCGTCCGAACGCGCCGGCGATGACACAATCGTCTCGGTGGAGCGCGCCTTTCATATCATCGCGTATCTGGCCGACATTGCCGACGGCGCGAGCCTCGCCGACCTCGCGCGGCATCTCGACGTCAACAAGGCGATTGCCGTCAAGCTCCTCACGACCCTCGAGGGGCTCGGCGTGGTTTGGCGTGACACCCGCATGCAACGATACGATCTCACGTTCCGCATCAGCAACCTGGGCCTGCGCCAACTTCAGAAGAGCCGCCTGCTCGACCAATGCGCGGCCCAGATCAAGAGCCTGGCTGATCAAACCGGGGAGCTCGTCCGGCTCGCCGTCGTCGAGAGAAATGAGAGCATTACCTGGGTTCATGCCGCCGCCGGCACCAAACGCTCGCTGCAAATCGATCCCAATTACTCGCTGGAAATCTGCCTGAATACGCACGCGATCGGCAAGGCGTGGCTGTCGACGATGCCGTTCGAAAACGCGCTCAAATTGATGCGCCGCCAGGGACTGCGTACCCTGACGCGGAATTCGAAGACCACGATCAAGGCGCTGCGTGCCGATTTGGAATTGGCGGCGCGGCGCGGTTTTTCGGCCAGCCACGAAGAAAGCGAGTTGGGTGTGAGCGCCATCGCCGCTCCGATCACGGTGCGCAATCTCGCGGACGCGCGGGAATGCGTCGGCGCCGTGAGCCTTGCCGCCCCCACCAACCGGATGAGCGTGAAGGAGTTCGAAGGGTGCGCGCCGTCGCTGATCGAGACCGTCGAACGCCTCGGGAAAATTTGGCCGCTGGAGCCACGCACTCTGCGTTTGCGATAGCCAAAACGACGATCGGCCGGTCAAAAGAAACTACGAACGTTGAACGGGAGGAACTGAAAATGAAAGCTCGTTACAAGACGCTGGCAGCATGTTGTGCTTTGACGATTGCCGCCGGCACGACCGCTCTGGCTCAGGAGCCGGTCCAAGTCGGATTTGTCACGGAACTGACGGGGCCATGGTCGTTTTTCGGCACCAGCTGTGTCGCCGGATTGAAATTGGCCGAACAGCAATTAAACCCCGCGGGTAAACGCAAGATCGCGTTCGATATCGTCGACAATCAGACCAAGCCCGACCAGGCGCTCGCCGCCTCGCGCAAGCTCGACGTTGAAAACAAAGTGATCGCGCTCAGCGGACCGACCAGTTCCGACACGGCGCTGGCCATGAATGGATATGCCGAGCAAAACAAGATGCCGTTCGTGGTGCCGGTCGCGGCCTTTCCACAACTGACCAAGCCCGGCACCCGCTACACCTTCCGCATCGAGCCGGATGCCGTCGGCTGGGGTTACGCCATCGCGCAATTCGTCGCCAAACAAAAGCCTTCGGCGAAAATCGCGCTGGTCTATTCGGATTTCGCGTTGATGCGCGCCATTGCGGCGGGATTGAAATATTCCGCACCCAAGGCTGGACTAAAGATCGAGCCGGAAATCCTGTTCCCGCAGGGCACCAGCGACGCCACGGTGCAGGCGGCCCAGGTCCGCGCCGCCAACCCCGACTATGTCGTCGTCATCGGAGCAGGCGGATTCGATAATACGCTGACCAATCAGTTGCTCGACATCGGCATCAAGCCGGCGCAGATCATCCATCCGTACGGGGTCACAACGCAGGTATTGAGTTGGGGCAAGCGCAGCAGCGGCTCCTATTACGGCACATTCTTCGACGCCAACCTCGACAACCTCACGGCCGAAGGCAAGCAATTCGTCGCGGACTTCAGGGCGCAAAACAATCGGCCGCCATCTTACATTGAGAATTACTGTTACATCACGGCAGCCATGATCCGCGACGTCGTAGACAACAATCCCGGCGCGGCCGACGATCGTGAGAAGTTTCGCGATGCGATGTCGGCACTCCACAGCAAGGAACCGACCTCCGGAGTCCCAATCGTGTTCGACAAGAACGGGGCGCGCAAGGAATACATGTATTTCATGCAGATCAAGGACGTAGCGGCGCACGACTATAAATCCAAGCAGCTCTTCTACATCGAGTGGGATCCGGAAGTCATTCCGGTCTATGACCTGGTGAAATGATTGCATGGCCCGCCCGCGCTGTTGCGAGCGGGCCAATTTCTGCGGCTCTCACTCTTCGCGCGCCCCCATGTCCGACGCGACCCTCATTGTCTTGCTATCGACCATCACGACCGGGCTCACGCTCGGCGTCATCTTCTCTCTGGTGGCGGTGGGGGTGACCATCGTCTATGGCAGCATCTGGTTGCCGAACGCGGCCAATGGCCAGTTCTTTCTGCTGGCCGCGCTGTTGGCGTGGTCGGCTTCGATCTCCTGGGGTCTGCCGCCCGCCGCAGCCGCGCTGTTGGTCATCGGCCTGAGCGTGCCGTTTTCCTATGCGCTCGAAATCTTGTTGGTCCGGCGCTTTTATGACGTGCCGAACCGGAACATTTCGTACTTCGTGCTGAGTCTCGGCATCACGCAAGTTCTCGCCGGCATCTTCTCCATCACCTATGGCACCTGGAGCGACCAGTTTCAGCTTCCGCCGCTGGCCTCCGGAGTGACGCTGCTGGGGCCGTTTCCAATCTCGAACAACCGGCTGGTGGTGATCGTCTCGGCCATCGTACTGCTTATGGTGCTATTTGCCCTGCTGCGCTTTCACCGCTATGGCCGCGCTTTGCGCGCCGTGTTTCAAAACCGCGAGGCCGCTGCGCTGCGCGGCGTCGACGTCCGCGGCGTCTACCGAATGTCTTTCGTCCTCGGCAACGCGGTGATCTTTGCGGGAGGCGTGCTCTTTGCTTGCGCCTATTCGTTCGACCTTTCCGTCGCCTGGACGATGGCGGTGACCGCGTTCGCCATCATGATCATCGGCGGTCCCGGGTCTGTCCTCGGCGCGGTGGTGGTCGGCTTGGTATTCGGCCTGACGCAGGCTGCCGTCAGCGTCTTCGCCAGTCCCACGATTGCCGCCTTCTCCTATCTTGGAGCCATGCTGATCATTCTCCTGTTGCGGCCTTCAGGGCTGTTCGCACGATGACGGCTTCGTTAACCCGCTGGTGGCCGTACGCGATTTTTGCGCTCGCCGCCTTCGCTACCCCGGTGGCCTTATCGGGCAACCGCTATTTGGCGTTCATCGCGGGCATCACGCTGTTGAATGTGCTTTGGGCGACCGGCATGAACCTGCTTTATGGCTATGTGGGCCTAATGCCATTGATGTTTGCGGGCATCGCCGGCATCAGCGCGTATGTGACAATCGGCTTATCGGTTCGTGGCTGGTCGTTCTGGCTGGCGATGCTGGCCGGTTCGGTGGCGGCCTCGTTGATTGGCACCATCCTTGGTCTGCCGTCGCTGCGCTTGCGCGGATTTTATTTCACGCTGTGCTCGCTCGTGATTCAGACCGTCATCACGCTCGCCTTCGTTTATTTCGTCAATCTGACCAACGGCGACGTCGGCCTCTCGCATATTCCTCTGCCGGAGTTGCCGGGTGGCGGCAGGCTCGACGGCACTGGCTACGCGCTGGTCCTTGCCGCGCTGACCGTAACCAGCGTCGTCGCGTTGTCGCTTCTCGTCGGGTCGAGTTTCGGACGCCGACTGGTCGCAATTCGCGAGGACGACGGGCTTGCCGAGACACTCGGTATTCACGTGACTCGCCAGAAGCTCACCGCGTTCTTTCTGGCATCCCTGTTCGCCGGCCTGGGCGGCGCGCTCTATGCGCCTTATGTGGGCTTTGTCTCGCCGCGAAGCTTTGATGTGCTGGTGAGCCTCAACATCTGGTTGATGGTTGCGTTCGGCGGCCGCGGCACAATTTGGGGTCCGGTCCTCGGCGCCGTCATCCTCGCACCGATGCCGTTTCTGCTGCAGGAATACTACACGGTGAAGGACGTCGTTTACGGTCTGCTCATCATCGGCGTCATCGTCTTGTTGCCCGATGGCATCGCGGGCGGTCTGAAGCGCCGACCTTCTGCCGACGCAACAGCGGCCGTAACCCGAGAAACAAGTCCGACACCATGACGTTGCTCGACGCCAAACTTGTTTCGGTGCGGTTCGGCGGCGTGGTCGCTCTGAATGCCGTCAGCGTGCATCAGGAAGCGGGCGAGACGCTCGGCATGATCGGTCCGAACGGATCGGGCAAAACCACCTTCGTCAACGTCATCACCGGTCATCTCGCACCGCAGCGCGGCGAAGTCCGCTTTGACGATGTGTCGCTGCGTGGACGAAAACCGTTCGCGATCGCGGCAGCCGGCTTGACACGGACTTATCAGGCTGTCCGCGTCTTCTCCGAACTCAGCGGGCGGGACAATGTCGCGGCCGCCCTGGTGGATGCGCGGCGTCCGCTCGATCCCGATGGCGTCGCGGAAACCACCGAATGGCTCGGCCTGACGCATCGGCTGGAGGCGCGCGCCGGGGGCCTGACGCTCTACGAACAACGGCGGCTTGAACTCCTGATGCGGCTGGTACAACGGCCGAAACTTGTCATGCTCGACGAGCCGGTCGGCGGACTATCCTCGGCCGAGGTGCGCGCGACCATCAAGCTGCTCTCCGAATTGAAAACGCGCTGCTCCGTCTTTGTCATCGAGCACACCATGAAGGTGATCCGCGAATTGGCGGACCGCGTCGTCGTCCTGCTCGCGGGCGAAAAGATTGCGGACGGTCCGCCGGCGGAGATCCTGGCGGATCAACGCGTGGTCGAGAAATACCTGGGCGGCATCGATGCTTGAATTGTCCGACATCACCATTCGCTATGGACCGTTTTTGGCCGTCGACCGCATCGAGTCTCCACGTCGATCAGGGCGAGATTGTCGGCGTCATCGGCCCCAACGGCGCCGGCAAATCGTCCCTCGTGAAGGCCGTCGGCGGCATCGTGACGCCATGTGCGGGCCGGATCGTCCTCAACGCCCGCGATCTGTCGGGCATTGCCGCCCACGAACGCATCGGCCTCGGCGTGTCCATTGTTCCGGAAGGCCGTGGGCTGTTCGCGCGCATGTCGGTCGAGGAAAACCTTCTGATGGGTGGCTACGCCCTCGCCAACGCCGGGCGAATGACAAGCAATATGAAGCGATGCTTCACGCTGTTTCCCATTCTTGCGGAGCGGCGCACGCAGGTGGCCGGAACACTGTCAGGCGGCCAGCAGCAAATGCTGGCGATCGCCATGGGGCTGATGTCCGATCCGAAGCTTATCGTGCTGGACGAACCCTCGCTCGGCCTCGCGCCCATCGTCATCGCGGAAATCGGCCGCGCGTTGCGAAGCTTGCGAGACGCCGGCCTGACCGTATTGCTGATAGAGCAGAACGCGACGTTGACCTGCAGCGTCGCAGATCGGATCTATATCCTGGCAAATGGCGTCGTACGCCACCACGACACGGCCGACCGTGTGCGGGCGAGCCCGGAATTGCTCGAGTATCTGATCTAACGCCCATCGGCGTCGTCACCGCTACCCGTATGTCGCACCCAAACCCGCGTAACGGCATCCAAGTGCGTCCGCAACCGCCCTACGCACAAGCACCGAATGACGATATCGTCTCGCTTGGCCCGCCGAACGCGGGAAGGCTCCTTCGGCCGCGGAACGACGCAAGATGACAGTTGTCGACGACCCTCAAGATGCTGGAATGACGGCCGTTTCTCGGGGACACGTGATAACCCCGATGATGGAGCAATATATCGAGATCAAAACCGCCAATCCGGATTGCCTGCTGTTCTACCGGATGGGCGATTTCTACGAATTGTTCTTCGACGACGCCGAAGTCGCGTCCCGCGCGCTCGGCATCATGCTGACCAAGCGCGGCAAACATCTGGGCCGCGACATTCCGATGTGCGGCGTTCCGATCGAACGCGCCGACGAATATCTGCACCGGCTGATCGCGCTCGGCCACCGCGTCGCTGTCTGCGAGCAGCTTGAAGACCCGGCCGAAGCTCGCAAGCGCGGCGCCAAAAGCGTGGTTCGCCGCGACGTGGTGCGGCTGGTGACGCCGGGTACGCTCACCGAGGACTCGCTGCTCGACGCCCGGCGCAACAACTACCTGCTCGCCGTCGCGCGCAACCGCGCGTCATCCACCGATGATCGCTTCGCGGTGGCTTGGATCGATATTTCCACTGGCGAATTCCGCGTTGCCGAATGCGACCGCGCCGGACTTGGCGCCGAGATCGCCCGTATCGAACCGGGCGAGATCATCGTTTCGGATGCGCTCTACGGCGACCCTGAGCTTGCGCCCTACTTTCGCGCGCTGCCCGCGGTCACGCCGCTCGCCCGCGACGTGTTCGACGGCGCCACCGCCGAGCGGCGCCTCGCGTCGTTTCTCGGCGTGGCGACGACGAATTCCTTCGGCGCATTCTCGCGCGTCGAGCTTGCCGCCGCGGCGGCCGTTATCACCTATGTCGAGCGCACGCAGATCGGCAAGCATCCGCCGCTGTCGCCGCCGGTTCGTGAATCGGCCGGCGCGACGCTCGCGATCGATCAGGCCACGCGCGGCAATCTCGAACTCATGCATACGCTGACCGGCGAACGGCGCGGCTCGCTGCTGGCCGCGATCGACCGCACGGTGACGGCGGCAGCCTCGCGACTGCTGGCGCAGCGACTCGCCGCGCCGCTGACGGACCCCGCGGAAATCGCGCACCGCCTCGATGCCGTCGCCGCGTTCGTGAGCGACAGCGGCGCACGCAGCGACGTGCGCGCTCGAGCTCAAGGCCGTACCGGATCTCGCGCGCGCATTGACGCGCATCGTGATCGGCCGTGGCGGGCCGCGCGATCTCGCCGCGATCCGCGACGGGATTTTGGCGGCGGCGGAACTCTCCGCAAGGCTTGCCGCGCTCGCGAACGCCCCGCGCGACATCGGCAACGCGATAGCGGCACTGCGTCGCCCGGACGACGCCATCGCTGCGGAACTGGCGCGGGCGCTGGCGGACGAATTGCCGGCGTTCCGCCGCGACGGCGGATTTGTGCGCGCCGGCTACGAACCGGCGCTCGACGAGGCGCGCGCGCTGCGCGACGAATCGCGGCGCGTGATCGCGGCGCTGCAGGTCCGTTACGCGGAGACGACCGGCGTCCGCGCTCTGAAAATCCGGCACAACAACGTGCTCGGGTATTTTGTCGACGTCACGTCGCAGCACGGCGAGAAACTGATGACCGCGCCGCTCAATGCGACGTTCATCCATCGCCAGACGCTCGCCGGGCAGGTGCGCTTCACCACCACGGAGCTTGGTGAGCTCGAGGCGAAGATCGCCAGCGCGGCCGACCGCGCGCTGGCGCTCGAATTGGAAACATTCGATCGTCTCGCCCAAGCCGTCACGGCGGCGAGTGCTGACATCAAGCTGGCCGCCGAGGCGCTCGCCGTCATCGACGTTGCGGCGGCGCTGGCCGCCGTCGCGGTCGAGTGCGACTACGTGCGCCCCGAAGTCGACCACAGTCTCGCCTTCGCCATCGCGGGCGGCCGTCATCCGGTCGTCGAGCAGGTGCTCAAACGCGATGGCGGGCCCTTCGTCGCCAACGATTGCGATCTCTCGCCGCCCGCCGACGCCAAGCCCGTCCCGAAGGCCGCCGGACAGGGCGGCCGGATCTGGCTCCTCACCGGCCCCAACATGGCGGGAAAGTCCACATTCTTGCGCCAGAACGCGCTCATTGCGGTGCTGGCCCAGATGGGAAGTTTCGTGCCGGCGCGCCGCGCCCATATCGGCGTCGTCGACCGGCTGTTCTCGCGCGTCGGCGCGGCCGACGACCTTGCGCGCGGCCGCTCGACCTTCATGGTCGAAATGGTCGAGACCGCGGCGATCCTCAACCAGGCCGGCGAACGCGCGCTCGTCATCCTCGACGAGATCGGCCGCGGCACCGCGACGTTCGACGGACTCTCCATCGCCTGGGCGACAATCGAGCATCTTCATGCCGGCAATCGCTGCCGCGCGCTGTTCGCCACGCATTTCCACGAAATGACCGCGCTCGCCGCGAAGCTGCCGCGGCTCTACAACGCCACCATGCGGGTGAAAGAATGGCAGGGCGAAGTCGTGTTCCTGCACGAAGTCATCGCCGGCGCCGCCGACCGCTCCTACGGCATTCAGGTGGCGAAGCTCGCGGGATTGCCGCCGAGCGTGATCGAGCGCGCCAAGCTCGTGCTGGCCCAGCTCGAAGCGCAAGACCGCGCTTCACCGGGCCACAAACTGATCGACGACCTGCCGCTGTTTGCCGCCACCCGATCCGCCGCTGCCCCGCACGACGCCGGGCTGACCGCTTTGGTCGAGACCCTCGCGGCATTGCATCCCGACGAAATGTCGCCGCGCGACGCGCTGGAAGCGCTCTATGCCCTCAAGGCGCAGTTCGCGAAGATGTAGCCCGCGCGCGGACGAGCCAGAGCAGGCCGTTCCAGGCGACGCAAGCCAAAAGCCCGAAGCCGAACGACCACCACACGCCGAGCGGTACGGCAAGATAATGAACAGCGAGAAACCCCAGTGCGAGTCCGATCAGCGCAACTTGGAAATGCGCCAGCACGCCGGCGGTCGCAACGCCGCCGACGCGCGGATGCAGGATGACGATAAAGCTGCCGAGCACGATCGGAAATAAAGCGAACATGCCGGAGGCGAACGAGCCGATGCGGTAGCTCGCCGTGGTGACCACCACGACGACAATTGCGGCGGTCAGCGCGCGCATCGGAATGTCGAACTTGGTGCGCAGGAACTTCCGCGGCGGTCCGCTGGTGCGATAGCGCCACGTCGTCGGGATGGCGATGGCAAAGACCGCGGTGTTCAGCACTACCGCGCCGAGCGGCGTCCAATTGACCAGGTTCATCAGAGCTGCGGCCGCAAACCACAGCACGGTCGCGACGCCGAGGCTCAGCACCAGGCCGCGGCGTTGCGCCAAGATGGCGTAGGCGGCCGCAAAGACCGAGATCGCTGCGTTGATCGCGACGCTGCCGACGGCACTTGCGGCGATGAAGTCCGGCGGATGCTCGATCGCGAGAATGATGTAGGCCGCACCCGCCGCCGTCGGCAGCGCCGCAATCAAGGCGCCGATGAACGGACCGCTGCGCTCGACCGCGACCGAAGCGACGACGACGATGACCGCGGTCAGCACCATTTTGAAGGCGAGGCCGTACCAAAACAGAAGTTCAGGGGACATGGCATGCATGACGTGAGAGGCGCCGGTTCGGGCGCTGCAACCGAGGAACTAAGCGGGTCTAGCGGGCGAGAGGCTCGAGGAACTCGAGCCGATTACCAAACGGGTCGGCTACGTAAAAGCGCTTGTAACCCGCCAGCGGCTCGTCCTCGTAGGGCGCAAAACCCTGCTGTTCGAGCCGCGCGCGCAGATCACCAATTTCGCGCACCAGAAACGCGGGATGGGCCTTCCGCGCCGGGAGGAAATCCTCCTCGATGCCAAGATGGAGCTGTTGCGTGCCGAGCGTGAACCATACGCCGCCGCGCGCGGCAAGATGCGGCGGCTTCGTCAATTCCGCCAAGCCGAGAATGTCCGCGTAGAACTGCCGTGCTTCGGCTTCTTTGCCGCGCGGCATCGCCAGTTGCAGGTGATCGAGGCCGACGACGCCGGTCATGCGGCTAGGTCCGCTGCATCGTCACCTCGACCGGCGGCCCGCTCCGGATCGTCTGATAGACGACGCAGTAGCGCTCGGTGAGCTTGAGGAGCTGGTCGAGTTTCTCCTGCGGCGCGTCGGCGTCGACGTCGAAGCGCAGGCGGATTTGCGCGAAGCCGACCGGGGCCTCCTTGGCAACTCCCAGCGTGCCGCGAAAATCGAGATCGCCTTCGGCCGAAACCGTGCCGGACTTGAGTGGAATATCGATCGCGGTCGCCACGGCCTTCAGGGTCACGCCGGCGCAGGCGACAAGCGCCTCGAGCAGCATGTCGCCGGAGCACAATTCCAGGCCCGATCCGCCGGTCGCGGGATGCAGGCCCGCGACCGCAAGCGCCCGGCCGGTTTCGACCTTGCAGGCGATGTTGCTGTCGTCGAGCGTCCCCTTGGCCTTGAGCGTAATGAGACCAGCCTTGGGGTCGGCCTTGTAACGTTCCTTGATCGGCGCCTGCATCGCGCGCAAGCCGGCGGCGTCCATGATGTCTCGCTCCTGTCTGGCGTCATGGCCGGGCTTGTCCGGCCATCCACGGCTTAAAGACGTGGATGCCCGGCACGAGGCCGGGCATGACCGAATATAGTAGAGACCGAGGGTCACCACCACAACGCCGCGCCTGCCGTGGCTTTGGGCTCGCCGGCGGCGTCGGTTGCGGCGCGGTTGAGCGAGCGGTCGAGCGCGGTGAGGACGCGGCGCTTGACGAAATCGAATGCGGCCGACTGGCGGTCGCGCGGTCGCGGCAGATCAACTTCGATCTCGTCGAAGATGCGGCCGGGCCGCGGGCACATCACCATGACGCGATCGGCGAGCACGATAGCTTCGTCGACGTCGTGGGTGACGAGGATCAAGGTCGGTTTGGCGTCGGCCCACAGATCGAGCAAATGGTCCTGCAAGTCGGTGCGGGTGAAGGCGTCGAGCGCCGAGAACGGCTCGTCGAGCAGCAGCACTTCGGGACGCGGCACCAGCGCACGCGCGATAGCGACGCGCTGCGCCTGGCCGCCCGACAATTCGCGCGGCCACACCGTCGCCTTGTCGGCGAGCCCGACCCTTTTGAGCGCGGTTGCGACACGCTGAGCACGCTCGGCCTTCGGACGACCGCCCAGCCCGAAGCCGACGTTCTCCGCGACCTTGAGCCAGGGCAGCAGGCGCGGCTCCTGAAAGATGACGCCGATCTTTTCGTGCGGCGCCAGGATGCGCTCACCGTCGAGCACGACGGCACCCTCACTCGCCGGATCGAGGCCGCCGATCGCGCGCAACAGCGTCGACTTTCCGCAACCCGAGCCGCCGATCACCGCAACGATCTCGCCCAGTTCGACTTCCAGCGACACGCCGCCGAGCGCATGGACGCCATTGGGATAAGTCTTGCCGACGCGTTCAAGGACCAGCATGTTCCGTCACCCTGAGGTGCTCGGCGCGTAGCGCCGAGCCTCGAAGGGCGACGGCCCGAGCGCCTCGGCCGCATCCTTCGAGGGCCGCTTCGCGGCCACCTCAGGATGACGGAAAAATAGCGTGGCGTATTTGGTCCGAATGATCATATTTAATCCTGCTGCACGACATCTTCCCAGCGCAGGAACGGCGCGGCGACAAGGACGATGAGCCAGTCGGTCGCCTTGCCGACAATCGCGAAGGCGACGATCGCCGCGATGATCTCGGCCGGCTTGCCAAGTTGCTGGCCGTCGATCAGCAGATAACCAAGACCTTCGGATGCGCCCATGAGTTCGGCCGCGACGACGAACATCCAGCCGAGGCCAAGACCCGATCGCAACGACAGCACGTAAGCCGGCAATACCGCCGGCAGCAGGATGCGGCGCACCATGGCAATATCCGACAGCCGGAACGCGCGGCCGACTTCGACCAGTTTGCGATCGACCGATTGGATCGCGCCCATCAAGCCGAGATAAACCGGGAAAAACACGCCGACCGCGATCAGCACGATCTTCGAGGCTTCGAAAATGCCGAGCCAGAGGATGAACAGCGGCACCCAGGCGATCGAGGGGATTGCGCGCAGCGCCTGCAAGCTGGGATCGAGGACCCGCCGTACCAAAGGCGAATAGCCGGCCGCCGCGCCGATAATCGTGGCGGCGAGGACGCCAATGCCGAACCCAGCCGCAACGCGCGCCAACGTCACCAGGGTGTTTTGCTGCAATTCACCCGAGCGCGCCATATCGACGAAGGTTGCAAAAATGACCGACGGCGGCGGCGCCAGCCGGCCGGTCGACCAACCCATCCGCACGATAAATTCCCACGCCACGGCCAAAACGACGGGCAACAACAACCCGAGCGCCGGCCGCGTTAGGCGCGTCCACCGCTTGGACGCCACCCGCTCCGTCGGAGTTCCCTCGGCGACGATCGTCATGGTCACAAGAGACATGGTGCCATTCGCAAATGCAATGCGGTCCCAAGCCGCTGAGTTTTCACCGTTCCAGCAACCATTCATCGTCACCCCCGGGCTTGACCCGGGGGTCCATACAGAAGAGCCGAACGCGTGGCGGTGCCGTATGGATTGCCGGGCCTTTGCCCGCCGAAGGGTGGTGTGCGTGAGCCTAGCATTCGCATTCGACTGCTACGGCCCGCAGGCGGGTCAAGCCCGGCAATGACGATCGGAATCACGCCGTCACAAAGCGATCGTCGACCAGATCGTTGAGCGCTTGTTTCACATCAGCGCTCGCCGGGATCACACCCGCCTGCTGGAGCGCAAGACCGGCTTGCAGGATGGAATCGCGCTGCTCCGGTCCGATGCGATTGAACGTCAGCTCGGTCCGCTCCTTGAGCTGAATGTCGACGACGGCGGCCGGCAACTTGGTCACCGCCATGAAGACCCGCTTCTCGTCGTCGTAATGGGCGAGGCAATATTTGCGCGCATTCTCGTAAACGCCGATCACGCGCCGGGTCAGATCGGGATATTGTTTGAGGAAGTCTTCGCCCGCGTTGAGGATGCCCCAGGTGTTGGCCGCCTTGTTACGATAGAACAGCCGCGCGCCGTCCTCGACCTGGGCCTGCGCCATCATCGGATCGAGCCCGGCCCAAGCATCGACGTCGCCGCGAATGAGCGCGGTCTTGCCGTCGGGATGCTGCAGCAGGACTTCGCTGATGTCCTTTTCGGTGAGCCCGACCGAAAGCAGCGCGCGGACAAGAAAGATGTGCGGATCGGTGCCGCGCGTCACCGCGACGCGTTTGCCCTTGAGGTCGGTGATTTTCTGGATCGGCGTATCCTTGCGCGTCACCAGCGCGGTCCATTCCGGGCGCGAATACACATAGATCGACTTGATCGGATTGCCGTTGATCTTGGCGAGCAGCGCGGCGGAGCCGGCGGTCGAGCCAAAATCGATCGAACTAGCGTTCAGAAATTCAAGCGCCTTGTTGGATCCCAGCGTCTGCACCCAGCGGATGCCGATGCCGTCCTTCTCGAATTCCTTTTCGAGGAGGCCCTGCTCCTTCAGAACCATGGACACCGGATTGTAGGTGGCCCAATCGATACGGATTTCCTTCGGCTTAGCGGCGGCGCGCGCCAGACCGAGCGGCATCAGGCCGACGGCGGCGGCGGAAACAAGCATATGACGACGTGACAGCATGACAACCTCCGGCTTGGTGTCGTATCGAAGCCATCACGCTCAACACGACCGGTTGATGGAGGCGGGATTATTCGGCCCGCCATCAGCGAGGCAGCGGGGCGGGCCCCGCGCTTTAGCTGCATTTGTTAAGCGCCCGCAAGCTGCTAGCTCAAATCGGCGCTATGTTCATTCTTTAGGAGACCGATGGAGGGGGCGTCAATTGAAATTAAACACTAAATTATAGCGATAATTTAGGCGAATATTCCTCGACGTTCGGCCCGGGTGCCTGGCGGTTTGCGTCGTGGCATTGCCGTGCGGGCGATGACAGTCTTCAATCGCTCGGCTATGCCGTTACGATGATGCTGGACACTAACCAATCCGCGCGCGACGCCGAGTTGATCGACAGCGCGGCAATCGTCGCCGATCTTAAGAAACTGGCCGCGGAGCATGCCGGCCGCGAGCGCGAATTACGCACCGCCGTAGCGCAGCGCATGAAAGCGGCCCTCACGCGGGCGCGGGAGCTAGCCGAGGATTGGCTGCTCAAGGATCGGCATGGACGCCGCTGCGCCGAGCAGCTCTGCCATGTGCAGGACGAAATCATCCGCATCCTGTTCGAGTTTGCCGCCCAAGAGCTTTATCCGTCTCAGGTCCCGTCGGAAGCCGAACACATGGCGGTCGTCGCCACCGGCGGCTATGGGCGCGGCCTGCTGGCGCCGGGCTCCGACATCGATCTGCTGTTTCTGCTGCCTTACAAGCAGACGGCCTGGGGCGAGTCGGTAGCCGAAGCGCTGCTCTACTGCCTCTGGGACATGGGTCTGAAAGTCGGCCACGCGACGCGTTCGGTGAACGAGTGCATCCGTCAGGCCAAGGCCGACATGACGATCCGCACCGCGCTGCTCGAATCCCGCCATGTCTTCGGCGACGCGAAGCTCTATGACGAGCTCACGGTGCGCTTCGACAAGGAGGTCGCGCAGGGTACGGCGGCGGAATTCGTCACCGCCAAGCTCGCCGAGCGTGAAGAGCGGCATCGCCGCGCCGGCCAGTCGCGCTATCTCGTCGAGCCCAACGTCAAGGACGGCAAGGGCGGTCTGCGCGACCTGCATACACTGTTCTGGATCGCCAAATATGTTTACCGCGTGCGCGAGCCCGAGGAGTTGATCGCGTGCGGCGTGTTCTCGCACGACGAATACAAGCTGTTCCGCCGCTGCGAAGACTTTTTGTGGTCGGTCCGCTGCAACATGCATTTTCTGACCGGCCGCGCCGAAGAGCGGCTGTCGTTCGACATCCAGCGCGATATCGCGGTGCGGCTCGGCTACACCGAACGGCCCGGCCTGAAGGACGTCGAACGCTTCATGAAGCATTATTTTCTGATCGCCAAGGACGTCGGCGATTTGACCGCGATCCTGTGCGCGGGCCTCGAGGAGCGCCAAGCGAAACCGGCGCCGGTGCTCAGCCGCATGATCGCCATGCTGCGCCCCGCACGTGGCGCGCAAAAACTGACCGAGACCGACGATTTCGTCATCGACAACAACCGCATCAATATCGCGCGGCCCGATGTGTTCGTGCACGATCCGGTCAATCTGATCCGGCTGTTCCAGCTCGCGCAGAAGCACAATCTGGCGTTCCATCCGGAAGCCATGCGGGCCGCCACGCGCTCGCTCAAGCTGATCGACAAGGACCTGCGCCAGAACCCTGAGGCGAACCGCCTGTTCCTCGAGATTCTCACCTCAAAGAACGACGCCGAAACCGTGCTGCGGCGGATGAACGAGGCCGGCGTGCTGGGCGCTTTCGTGCGCGATTTCGGCCGCATCGTGGCGATGATGCAGTTCAACATGTACCATCACTACACGGTGGACGAGCATCTGCTACGCGCGGTCGGCGTGCTCAACGAGATCGAGCGCGGCGAGAACCGCGAATTGGCGCTCGCCAGCGAGCTGATGCGCACGATCCAACCGGCGCACCGCACGGTGCTTTACGTCACGATGTTTCTGCACGACATCGCCAAGGGCAGGGTCGAGGACCACTCGATCGGCGGCGCGCGCATCGCGCGGCGGCTCGGTCCGCGGTTCGGACTGTCGGCAGCCGAGACCGATCTCCTGGCGTGGCTGATCGAGGTGCATCTGGTGATGTCGGCCGTCGCGCAATCGCGCGATCTGTCGGACCGCAAGACGATCGAGAACTTCGCCGCCGTGGTGCAGTCGCTCGAACGCATGAAACTCCTCACCATCCTGACCACGGCGGACATCCGCGCGGTCGGCCCGGGCGTGTGGAACGGATGGAAGGCGCAGCTCCTGCGCACCCTCTACTATGAAACCGAACCGGTGCTCACCGGCGGCTTCTCCGAGGTCAACCGCGCCCAGCGCGTGGCGATCGCCCAGGCCGAATTCCGCTCCGATATCGGGGATTGGCCGGCCGCAACGCTGGACGCTTACGTGGCGCGGCACTATCCGGCCTACTGGCTCAAGGTCGATCTGCCGCACAAGCTGGCGCATGCGCGCTTCGTGCGCGCCAGCGAAGCGGCCGGCCAGCGGCTGGCGACCAGCGTCGGCTTCGACGCCGAGCGCGGCGTCACCGAGCTGACGGTGTTCGCACCCGATCACCCGTGGCTGCTTTCGATCATCGCCGGCGCGTGCGCGCTTGCCGGCGCCAACATCGTCGACGCCCAGATCTACACGACGACCGACGGTCTCGCGCTCGACACCATCTCGGTCACCCGCGAATTCGACCTTGACGAGGATGAAGGCCGCCGCGCCGCGCGGATCGGCGAATCCATCGAGAAGGCAGTCCGGGGCGAGCTCAAGCTGCCCGATGCCGTGGGCAAGCGCGCGGCGCCGAAGGGACGGCTCAGGGCGTTTGCCATCGAGGCCGAGGTGACGATCAACAATCAATGGTCCAACCGCTACACGGTGGTCGAAGTCACCGGCCTCGACCGGCCCGGCTTGCTCTACGAAGTCACCACGACGCTCTCCAAGCTCAACCTGAACATCGCCTCGGCGCATGTGGCGACGTTCGGCGAGCGCGTCGTCGACGTGTTCTATGTCACCGACCTCCTCGGCGCCCAGATCGTGACGCCGACCCGCCAGGCCGCGATCAAACGTCCGCTGCTGGCGCTGTTCACGCCGCTCGCCGGCGAAGCCAAGCCGGAGCGGGAAGCGGCGGCGGGCTGAACTCCCTCTCCCCGCGCGCGGGGAGAGGGTTGGGGTGAGGGGGCCTCTCCGCTGGGCTCAGAGTTGCAATGCTCAGCTTTGCTGAGAGGCCCCCTCACCCTCCTCGCTTCGCTCGTCGACCTCTCCCCGCGCGCGGGGAGAGGTCGATTTGCACTGGTAACCGCCCCTTAAACCCCCCGCCTTAGCGTCTCCGCAGCGCGTTTGGCGCGCCGGGGTGGGGTATGGCGTCGCGACAGGCCGGCCGGAAGCGTCCACGGGATGCCGGAAGCCTCGACCTTCGGCTACGGCCGCAAGACCGTACCGGCGGTCCGCTGCCGCGATCCAAAGGCAGCCCGCGCCGGCGCGACGACGAGGCGCCGCGCCACCCCCGCAAACGCCGCGGCAGCGGAAAGCGCCGTTCCGGGATCGGGCAGGTGGTTTACTGGGGCGCCGTCCTCGCCCTATGGGGTGTGATCGCCGGAATCGGCACGCTGGTTTGGGTCGGCATTCATCTGCCGCCAATCCAGTCGCTCGAAATCCCCAAGCGGCCGCCGTCGGTTCTCATTCTTGGCGCCAATGGCGCCACGCTCGCCACCCGCGGCGACATGGGCGGGGCGGCAATACCGTTGCGCGAGTTGCCCGACTATGTGCCGAAGGCGTTCGTCGCCATCGAGGATCGCCGCTTCTACTCGCATTACGGCGTCGATCCGTTGGGTATCATGCGCGCCGTCATCGCCGACGTGCTGCGCCGCGGCGCCTCGCAAGGCGGCTCGACCATCACGCAGCAGCTCGCCAAGAATTTGTTCCTGACGCAGGAACGCACGCTGTCGCGCAAGCTGCAGGAAGCGGTGCTCGCGCTGTGGCTCGAACACAAGTTCAGCAAAGCGCAAATCCTCGAGCTCTATCTCAACCGCGTCTATTTCGGCTCCGGCGCCTACGGCGTCGAGGCGGCAGCGCAACGCTATTTTGGACAATCCGCGCGGCATTTGACGCTCGCCGAAGCGGCGATGCTCGCCGGCCTGGTGCAGTCGCCGTCGCGGCTGGCGCCAAGCCGCAATCCGGACGGCGCCACGCGCCGCGCCGCGATGGTGATCGCCGCGATGGCAGATCTGAAAATGATCAGCAGCGACGCCGCCAAGCGCGCGCTCGCCAACCCGGCCCGCGCGGTGAAACCGTCGGGCGCCGGTTCGGACAACTATGTGGCCGACTGGGTGATGGATGCGGTCGACGACCTCGTCGGCCACTTCGACCAAGACCTCGTGGTCGATACCTCGATCGATCCGACGCTGCAGAACACCGCCGAACAAGCGCTGGTCGATACGCTGGCGCAGAAGGGCGAGAAGCTCGGTGTCGGCGAAGGCGCGATCGTCGCGATGACGCCGGATGGCGTGGTGCGCGCGCTGGTCGGCGGCAAGAGCTACGCCGAGAGTCAATTCGACCGCGCCATCGCCGCCAAACGTCAACCTGGCTCGGCGTTCAAGCCGTTCGTGTATCTCACCGCGCTCGAGCACGGCCTGACGCCCGACACGATCCGCCTGGATGCGCCGATCGCCGTGAACGGCTGGAAGCCGGAAAACTTCGAGCACGAATATTTCGGGCCGGTGACGCTGACGCAGGCGCTGGCGAATTCACTCAACACCGTCTCGGTGCGGCTGACGCTGGAAGTCAGCCCGATCGCCGTGGTGCGCACTGCCTACCGGCTCGGCATTACCTCGAAGCTCGAACCGAACGCTTCGATCGCGCTCGGCACATCGGAAGTGTCGTTGCTCGAACTCACCGCCGCCTACACGGCCTTCGCCAATGGCGGCCTTGCCATCTCGCCGCACATTGTCGAGCGCGTGCGCACCACGGATGGCAAGACCCTCTACACGCGGTCATCGCGCCCGCTCGGCCGCGTCGTCGATGCCAACTATGTGGCGATGATGAACACGATGATGCGGCAGACGCTCGTCAGCGGCACCGCCCGCAAGGCCGACCTTCCCGGCTGGCAGGCCGCCGGCAAGACCGGCACCAGCCAGGATTTCCGCGATGCCTGGTTCATCGGCTACACGTCCCACATGGTCACCGGGGTCTGGCTCGGCAACGACGATAACGCGCCGACCCGGAGGGCGACCGGCGGCGGCCTGCCGGTCGAAATCTGGAGCCGGTTCATGAAGGTCGCCCATCAGGGCGTCGCGCCGGCGGCGCTGCCCGGCTTGGCGAGCGGCGGATGGATGAATTCCGAGCCGTCGCCGCAAGGCAATCTTCCAGCCCCGGGCGGCGGATATCCCGTACCCGCACCGTACCCGCCGCCGGCGGGGAATAACGGGAGCGGGGGCGGTCTCGACACCTGGCTGCTCGATAAGCTGTTCGGACGGCACTGAACACCGTTCGGGTCCGCGCTATAACGGCCGATCCGCATCGTGCGGTGTCGCGAGGACGGCATGCCTGCTCCGAAAGCCCCGGCGTTCGAAACCTTGAGCCTGCATGCCGGACAGCACCCCGATCCGGTCACGCGGTCGCGCGCCGTTCCGATCTACCAGACCACGTCCTATGTGTTCGACGATGCCGATCATGCGGCGAGCCTGTTCAATCTGGAACGTGCCGGCCACATCTACACGCGCATTTCCAATCCGACGACGGCGGTGCTGGAAGAGCGGCTGGCGGCGCTCGAGCAAGGCGTCGGCGCCGTCTGCACGGCGAGCGGCATGGCGGCGATGCATCTCGCCATCGCCACGCTCCTCGGCGCCGGCGACCACATCGTCGCATCGGCTTCGCTCTATGGCGGCACCATCAATCTGCTCACCCACACGCTGCCCCGTTTCGGCATCACCACCACGTTCGTCAAGCCGCGCGATCACGACGGCCTGCGCGCCGCCATCGAGCCAAGAACTCGGCTCGTGATCGGCGAGACCATCGGCAATCCCGGCCTCGAAGTGCTCGACATTCCGCAAGTGGCCGCGATCGCACACGCGGCCGGCATACCGCTGCTCATCGACAATACGTTCGCGACGCCGTATCTGAGCCGGCCCATCGCGCTCGGCGCCGACATCGTCATGCACTCCGTCACCAAATGGATCGGCGGCCACGGCGTCGCCATCGGCGGCGTGATCGTGGATGGCGGCCGCTTCGACTGGCTGGCCTCGGATAAATTCCCGACGCTTGCCAAGCCGTATGCGGGCTATCACGGTCTCGTCTTCGCCGAGGAGTTCGGCCCCGCCGCCTTCATCATGCGGGCGCGCGCCGAGGGCTTGCGCGATTTCGGCGCCTGCCTGTCGCCCACCAATGCGTTCCACTTGCTGCAAGGCGTCGAAACGCTGGCGTTGCGCATGGAGCGCCACATGGCGAATACCGCGGCAGTGCTCGCATTCCTGCGCCAGCACCCGGCGGTCGCTTGGGTGCTGCATCCGTCGCTGGAAACGCATCCCGATCACGCGCTGGCGCAACGGCTGTTGCCGAGGGGTGCCGGCTCCATCGTCAGCTTCGGCATCAAGGGCGGCCGCACGGCGGGACGCAAATTCATCGAGGCGGTCCGGCTGGCGAGCCACCTCGCCAATGTGGGCGACGCCAAGACGCTGGTCATCCATCCGGCGAGCACCACGCATCAGCAGATGGACGCGGCGGCGCTGGCGGTGGCCGGCGTCGGCGAGGAATTGGTGCGAATCTCCGTGGGGCTCGAAGCCGCGCCCGATATCCTCGACGACTTCGGGCAGGCGTTGCGCGCCGCCCAGAAGGCCTGAGCCATGCGCCTCACCGTTGACGGCGCGGATGTCTTTGTCGCGACCGGCGGCCGCGCTTTCGATCCGGCGCTGCCGGCGATTGTTTTTCTGCACGGCGCCGGTCTCGATCACTCGGTCTGGGCGCTGCTCGCGCGCGCGTTCGCGCATCGCGGTTTCGCCGTGCTGGCGCCCGATCTGCCCGGGCACGGCCGCTCGGCCGGCGCGGCGCTGCCATCCATTGCCGCGATGGCGGACTGGACCGCGGCCCTGCTTGAGGCCGCCGGCGTGCGCGCCGCGCGGCTGATCGGTCACTCGATGGGATCGCTGGTCGCGCTTGAAGCCGCCGCGCGTTTTCCCGGCCGGGTCACCGGCCTTGCCTTGATCGCCACGGCGGCGCCGATGCGGGTATCGGATGAATTGCTCGACGCCGCAAAGACCAACGATCATGCGGCCGTCGACATGATTGCGATCTGGGGCAACGGCACCCGCGCCACGCTGGGCGGCTCGCTCGCGCCAGGATTGTGGATGCTCGGCGGCGCCGAACGGCTGCTCGAACGCGCCGGCCCCGGCGTGCTGTTCGCCGACCTTACCGCATGCAACGCTTATCGCGACGCGCTCGCCGCAGCCGCACGGATCACGGCCCCGGCGATCGTGATCCTGGGCGGCAACGACGTGATGACGCCGGCCAAAAGCGGCAAAGCCCTGGCGACCGCCATCCCGGCGGCCCGCGTCACGATCCTGGAGGGCGCCGGCCACCTGCTGATGAGCGAACGCCCCGACGCAGTGCTGGCGGCGCTGCGGGCGTAATTGGGCAGCCTTCCCGGCCCATCGCTATTGGCGCCAGCCCTTCATCGGCCATTCCAGCTTCGCATTGGCCCGGTTCTCCGGCCAGACCGAAACATAGTCCTTGCCCTGGAGCTGGATCAGATAAGTCGACGACAGAATGTTCTGACCGGTGGCGTCGAACTTCACGCCGTTATAGCCGATCATGAGCTGATCCGCCTTGAGATCGGTCGCTTTGAGCGCCGCCTGGATCTTGTCGGGTTCGGTCGATCCGGCACGATTGATCGCATCGGCGAGCACCAGAAACGCCTGCATCCAGCGCGCGCTGGTATCGTCGAGATCGCGGCCGTATTTGGCCTTGAACATCTGGTCGACGATGTAGGCGTTGCTGCCCGGCTTACCGACATCGAACGCACTGCGGTTGATCACGCCCTGCGCCATGGCGCCGGCGTTCGGGATGAAGGCCGGATCGGAGAAGCCGGAATCGTCGCCGATGATGATCGGCGGCAGGTAGTCGAGATTCTTCATGGTCTTGAAATACAGGATGGCGTCCGCCGTGTAGCTCACGAAGATCACCGCGTCCGGCTGCAGGGACTTGAGCTGCAGCACCTGCGCGGAGACGTCCGAGCTGTTGGCATTGTAGGCGATCTGCGCCGCGACTTTGATGTTGGCGATCTTGGCCGCTTCCAAGATGCTGGCGGCGACCGACGTGCCGTAATCGGTGTTCTCGTTGACGACCGCCATGCTGTCGATTTTCTTGCCCGACTTTTTCATGGCGGTGAGAAATTCCGCATAGGCCTTGGCGAAATCGGGCGCGATCGGCGTGGTGCGAAACGTCCATTTGAAGCCGCGGCCGGTGATGTTCACCGCCACCGAGTTCGGCGACCACGAACGGAATGCCCTGCCGTTCGGCAACAGCCGTCGCAACCAGCGAAACCGACGATTGGTACGAGCCGAGCACGGCCGCAACATGGTCCTGGGTGATCAGACGCAGCGTCTGCTGCTGGCCGACGCTCGGATTGCCCTGATGATCGGCCTCGTCGAGCACGATCTTGGCGCCGCCAAGATTCGGCAATCCGGCCGTGGCGCCGAGCGGCAAATTCTTAAGCTCCGGATGCGCGGTGTTGACGATCTCGGCGCCCAGATCGACGGCGTCCTTGGCCGACTGGCCGGCGCTCGCCGAATTGCCGGTCAACGGGTAGATGACGCCGATTTTGACATCGGCGGCACGGGCCGGAACGCTGACGGCTGCCGCCAGCATGAGGACGGCCATGCACCATGCCTTGTTCATTTGCTTCTCCCCTGGAGGTGGAATCCCCGCTCACGTTCAGCACGCCATGGTCCGCAAGCACGTCGTGGCGCGATCCGGCCTCAGAGCCTCGGTTCTGATGGAATCAGAACTGAGGCTCTAAGTTTTGTTTTGACGCGTTTTCTTCACGCGAACCGGTGGCCACTTCGCTCGAAAACGCTACAGCTTAATCCAAATGCCATCGATCAGGCTATGGCGGCGCGCCAGATGCGCTGCGGCTATCGCCCCGACGGATGTCGTGGTCCGACACCGGCAGGGAGCGGATCGGCCTGCCGGTGGCGGCGAAGAGCGCATTGCACAGCGCCGGCGCGAGCGGGGGCACCGGCGGCTCGCCCACGCCGCCCCAAAATCCACCGCTCGGCACGATCACGGTTTCAACGCGCGGCACATCGGCGATGCGCAGCATCTCGTAATCGTCGAAGTTCGATTGTTCGGCGGCGCCGTCCTTGATGGTGATCTTGCCACGCAGCGCCGCGGTCAGCGCATAGACGACCGCGCCCTGGCACTGCATTGCAATCGAGAGCGGATTGACAACGTGGCCGCTGTCCAGCGCCACAACGACGCGATGCACGCGCACGCGGCCGGCCTCGACCGACGCTTCGACGACCTGGGCGCAAAAGCTGCCGCAGGCCTCGTTCAGCGCTATGCCGCGGAATACGCCCGGCGGCAGTGGCGCGCCCCAGTCCGCCTTCTGTGCGGCGGCGTCCAGCACAGCGAGATTCTTCGGGCTGTTGCGCAACAGCCGGCGCCGGAACAGATAGGGATCTGCGCCCGCGGCGTGCGCCATCTCGTCGATGAAGCACTCCTTGTAATAAGCGTTCTGCGTGTAGTTGATGGCACGCCAGACGCCGAGCGGCACCGTCGTCGGGCACACGACGTAATCGACCAGATAATTCGGCACGTCGTAAGGCATCTCGGTGTCGAGACCGCTCAAGAAGCTTCTGTCGGTGAAGCTGGTGCCGAAGCCCGGAACCAGCGAGGCCACGAAAGACGGTCCGGCAAGCCGAACCGACCACGCGACCGGCATGCCGTCCGCATCGAGGCCGGCGACCAGCCGCGCCATGCCGAATGGCCGATACAGATCGTGCTTGACGTCCTGCTCGCGCGACCACACCAGCTTGACCGGCTGTTCGACCTCCCTGGCGATCAGCACCGCCTGCTCGACATATTCCTGGATCGGCGCACGCCGGCCAAAGCCGCCGCCGAGCATCATCCGGTGCATCACCACTTTTTCGTTCGGGACGCCGGCCGCATAGGCGGCGGTTGCGAGCGCGGTCGAGGGGTCTTGGGTCGGCACCCAGATTTCGACGCCGCCGTCAGGCTTGACGTGCGCGGTGCAAGTTTGCGGCTCCATGGTGGCGTGCGCCAGAAACGGGACCGTGTAGTCCGCCTCGATGCGCCGCACCGCGCGGCCGAACCCCGCCGCAACGTCGCCATCCACCCGTCCGATCTGAGCGTCCGTTGCGCTGAGCGCCTCGCGCACCGAAGCGGCGATCGTTTCGGTGGAAACCTGGCCATTGCCGCAATCGTCCCAGGTGACGCGCAACGCTTCCACCGCGCATTTGGCGCGCCACCACGAATTGGCGATCACCGCGACCGCATCCGGCATCCGTACGACGCGGCGCACACCCCTCATTCCCGCGATCGAGCTTTCGTCGACCGACTTCAACGCGCCCTGAAATACCGGGCATTGCACGATGGCGGCGTAAAGCATGCCAGGCAGCCTTACGTCGATCGCATAGGTGGTCTGCGCCGTAACCTTGTGGAGGACATCGAGGCGCCGGCGCGGGTGGCCGATGAGCTTCCAGTCCTTGGGATTTTTCAGTCTGACGTCGGCTGGAGCTTCCCGCTTGGCGGCATCGTCCGCGACCGCGCCGAATGTCACGGTCCGGCCGCTCCGCGCGTGGACGATCTTGCTTTTCTGCGCGACGCATTGTGACGGCGGTACATTCCAGCGCGCCGCCGCGGCGGCGATCAGCATCTCCCGGGCGGTCGCCCCGGCCTGCCGCAGAATCTCTTGCGAAGACGAGATTGAACGGCTGGCGCCGGTTGCCAGGTCGCCCCAGATCAGGTTCCGCTCCAAGTTCGCCACCGGCGATACGAATTCGGTGCGAATTGCCGACCAATCGCACTCGAGTTCCTCCGCGACCAGCATGGCCAAACCGGTCAACGCGCCCTGCCCCATTTCGGAATGGGCGACGCGAATCAGGACCGTGTTGTCCGGCGCGATCACCACCCAGCAATTGATCTCGCGTGCCGCTGCGCGGGCGGTCGCCTTGCCGAACGGAATGGCAACGCCCAGCGCAAACCCGCCGCCAGCGGCGCTTGCGCCAACGAGGAAAGAACGGCGATCGACTTCGCCGCCGGACGTCATGACTTCCCCCTACCAACGCAAGATTGCCAAAATCCGCTTCATGAACAGCACGAATCATGAGCAGCACGAAAAATCGACTGATACAGCCTGAATGCGGACTGGCAGTGGCGGTTTCCGCGGCAAAAACGCCGCCGCCCCCCGACCGTGATAATGTACGTCACCCGAGCGAGACATTACAATCAGGGAACCAATATGGTCAGGGGAAAATCTGTCCTCGAGCAGCGCATTCGCGCCATCGAAGATCGGCTTGAAATCTATAATCTCATCGCCAGTCATCCGCCGAGCGCCGATATCGGGGCGGCCGCCTATGCGGAAGCCATTTACACGGAGGACGGCGTGTTCGATCGCGGGCCCAACCTGAGCGGCGCCACCGGAAATAAAGCCATCGCCGCGAGCCTCCGCAGCGACGGACATCAGGCGGCTATTGCGGGCGGGCTTGCCCATTTCGCCGGCCTGCCTCATATTGCGCTCGACGGCGACACCGCCGTCGTCACGTCTTACCTGCAAATTCTGACGCCGAAGAATTCCGGCGACATGGTCGAGGTGCCCAATCATGGCGCGTCGCGCGGCTATCATATCCACCGGGTGGTGACCAACCGCTGGGAACTCGTTCGCACCATGGCAGGCTGGAAGATCAAGCGGCGCTCGCTGCGCCTGGTCGATGGCTCAGAGCCCTCGCGCGAGCTTTTGCGCGGCGCGTTTGCAGCGAGCGAGACAAAGACCTGACGGAGAGACGACGAGCTACCGCAGCACCAGCTTGTCCTGGAACCAGTTCCACATGGTGGCGACGCCGAGCGAGAGGTAATCGCGCTGGCAGTGCTGGGCCCCGCCCTCCTCCGCGGTGAAGACGCGCAGCGTCTTGTCGGCGGAACCGCAAGCGTCGTACAGCGCCTGCGCGTCTTTGAGCGGGATTTGCTCGTCATCCTCGCCGTGCACAACCAGGAACGGGCAGCGCATCTTCTGCACCACGCCGTCGAGCCGGAATGGTTCGAGTTTTTTGAGTGCCGCCTCGAGCGTGTCGACGCCGAGAATCCACATGATGTGGTGACCCGGCACCGACATCGACGCCTTGAAACCGGCATCGATGCGCTTCTTCCACGTCCCGTAATAGTCCCAGATCGCGCCCCACGCGATGCAGGCGGCAAAACGCGGATCAAGTGCGGCGCAGCGCGGCGCGTAGTAGCCGCCGAGGCTGATGGCGACGATGCCGATACGCTTGGCATCGACATCGGCGCGCCGCTCCAGATAATCGATGCAGGCGCTGCCGGCCTTCTCGTAGTCATGGCGCAACGGCATGCCGCGAAACCGGATCGCCTCGCCGGTGCCGGGGCCGTCCATGACGAGCACCGAAATGCCGCGGCGAACGAGATCCGGAACACCGCGCAAGAACTGGATTTCCTTGGTGACGTCGAGTCCATCGAAGAACACGACGCACGGCGCGCGCGCAGCTTTCGGATTGTGCGCCGGCACGAAGTATCCCGGGAGCGTCTTGCCTTCGAACGGCACGTCGACGATCTCGATCTTGGCGCCGGATAGTGCGGCGAACTGATGGAAGCAATCGACGGACGTCCGATAGGCGTCGAGCGCGCGCTGATCCTTCGGCGTGCGAAACCGTTCGCCCATCTGGTAATAGTGACAGGCGCGCAAATAAAACGCCGCTGCCGCCACGACATGACGCTCGCCCCGGAAACGCTCGGCGTGCCCGCGCACGTCATCGGCTACGCGGACGCAGGCATCGAACCAGGCTTCGTCGTCGTCGCCGCTCTTGCCCTCGAGCAGGCGGCCGATCTTGTGCAGCTCGCTGATGTCGACGCCGCCGAACGGCGCCGTTCCCAGCATGTTCACGAAGGCCGCCGACCAGCGGTAATTGCCGGGAAAGTACATGAAGTATTTCGGCGGCTTGGACATTCGTGTGCTCCTTGCAACGCGCTTTTCAGACGTCCCATGCCGGGGCGCGGCCGGCCGGATTGGCGATGCGGCCATCCGGCCGGCTGAGCGCGCCGATCCGGCGCATGTCGTCATCGCTGAGCTCGAAATCGAACACGTCAAGATTTTCGGCCATGCGCCCGGCGTTCGACGAGCGCGGGATAGCGACCACGCTGTTCTGCTGCATCAGCCAGCGTAACGCGACTTGTGCAAAGCTCTTCCCGATGCGGCGCGCAATGCCGGCCAGAACGGGATCGTCCTTGAGTCGGCCGCGCGCGAGCGGACAATAGGCCGTCAGCACAAGCCCGCGCTGGCGGCACGCCGCGATCATTTTCGATTGGTCGAGATAGGGATGGCATTCCACTTGCAGCGTCACCAGCGGCTCCGGACAAAGCCGGATCGCATCGTCGAGCATCGCAATATTGAAATTGGCGACACCGATATGGCGGGCGAGCCCCTGTCGCTTCGCCCGGGCGAGCGCGCCCATCGTTTCGGCGAGCGGCGTGCGCGCTTCCGGCCAATGCACCAAGAGGAGATCGACCCAATCGACGCGCAGATTGTGCAGACTCTCCTCGACCGAGCGCGCGAAATCGGCAGCGTGCAGATATTCGTGCGAGACCTTGGTGGTGAGGAAAATTTCCTCACGGCTGATGCCCGAGGTGCGGATGCCTTCGCCGACACCGCGTTCGCTGCCGTATTTCCAGGCCGTGTCGATGTGGCGGTAGCCGAGCTTGAGCGCGGTCGCGACCAGTTCGCCGCAATCACCGAGCGAGGAGGTGCCGAACCCGATGGCGGGGATCGCGGCGCCGTGCGCCGTCAGGGCAGGGACGAGAGGCATCACAACATCCTGGTGAGAACTCATCAATCGCGGGCGGTCCCTTACGACTAGGCTCTTTGATCCTTGTCAATGGCGTCTCGGACGCGATTGGCAACCCCAAGACCGACACCACGTCATGCGTTTTTGTCCCGATGACTTCCGGCGCGCTCATCCATTATAGTCCGCATCCGATCGCAACGAGCCGTTCCGTTTCCATCCGCATTGATGCGGCGGATTTTGTCAGGGAGGATTGCAATGTTGGCGCTGTATTATGCTCCGGGTGCGTGCTCGATGGCCTCGCACATTGTCCTGGAGGAGAGCGGCGAGAAATATGAGCCGAAGAAAGTCGACCTCGCCGGCGGTGAGCAGCGAACGGAAGCCTACCTCAAAATCAACCCGCAAGGACGGGTGCCCGTTCTGCGCCTCGATAACGGCGAGCCCCTGGCGGAGAACACGGCAATCCTGCCCTACCTGGGCAAGCGGTTCGACCTCTGGCCGAAAGACGCGGTCGCCGAGGCAAAGGCACTGTCTCTCATCGGCTTCTTTGCGGCGAGCGTCCATCCGGCGCACGGGCATGTCGGGCGGCCTGAGCGTTACACCGCCGATTCGACCGCTTTCCCCGGCATCAAGGAAGCCGGTCTCAAGACCTTCCACGGCTACTTGAAGCAGATCGATCATATGCTTGATGGACGCGAATGGTTCTCTGATCGCTACTCCGTCCTCGATCCCTATGGGTTTGTTTTCTACACCTGGGGCGCGCGCCGCGAGCTGCCGATGGCTGAACTCAAGAACTACACCGCCTTCAAGGACAGGATGCTCAAGCGGCCAGCCGTCGGACGTGTGGTCGAGGACGAGAAGATCAAAGTGTGAGCCACAACAAGGTCTGATCGCGGGGCATCACGCCCTGTGGTTCGACATGCCCTGAATTTCAATAACGCAACAATACAAGGAGAACGCTATGTCCAACTTGGCGACGGCCAAAATCACGTGGGACCATATTCATCTGCGCACGACCGATCCCGAGGCGATGGCGAAGTGGTTCGAGACCATGCTGGGCGCCGAGGTGCATCGCACCATGCAGGAGGGCAAGGAGCGCATTGACCTCAAGGTCGGCGGCGCCAATATCTTTATCGCTCCGGTGGGAGCCGGCGACGGCGTCAACGCAGCCCCGGCTATCCCCTATCGCGGCCTCGACCATTTCGGCCTTGCCGTCAGCGGCATCGACGCGATTGCGGCCGACCTCAAGGCCAAGGGCGTCGCGTTCACCAAGGAACCAACGACCGTTCGCCCCGGTGTGCGCGTCTGCTTCATCCGCGCGCCCGAAGGCGTATCGATCGAACTGCTCGACCGCAGCGCCAAGTAGCGCCTCGCGCAGCGCGAAGTGGCATGTCGCGTAGCACTATAGCGTGTTCGATTCGGATGGAAGCAGCCTGCATGTTCCGCGTTCCGTTCTCCGTCACCCTGAGGTGGCCGCGTAGCGGCCCTCGAAGGGCGACGGCCCGGGCCGTTCATCCTTCGAGGCTCGCTTCGCTCGCACCTCTGGATGACGGATTACATGCGTCGATTCGGTTTTTGCCAAACACGGGTTAAGTAGCCGTCGCACGTGCACAGTTTTGGCGTCGTGCTGACGCTGAAAAGCACAAGCCTCACGGAAATCCAAAGGGCGGACCAGCCTCGGCTGATCCGCCCTTTCGCTTTGCGCTCGGGGGATGGCCCGACATTGCCTGTCGGCGGTGGAACGATTGGCCGGCCGCCGCATTAATGACTTGAAAGTCATTAATGATGGACGGCATGGCAAAAGACACACCAAAGTGGCGAAGGCGCAAGGCGGCGCGGCCGGCCGAGATCATCGACGCAGCGCTGCAAGTGTTTGCCGACTGCGGATTCGCCGCCGCCAAGCTTGACGATATCGCCCGCCGCGCCGGCGTCGCGAAGGGCTCGCTCTATCTGTATTTCGAGACCAAGGAGGACTTGTTTCGGGCTGTCGTGCGCGCGGCCGTCGCGCCGAATGTCGAGGACATCAAAGCGGTCGCCCAAGCGTTCGATGGGCCGTTCGACCAGCTTGTTCCCATCCTGCTGATGCGGGCGGCGACGTTCATGGCAGATAGCCGCCTGCCCGCCGTGGCCAGAATGGTGATCGGCGAATCCCGCAATTTTCCCGATCTTGCCCGCGTCTGGCATGACGATGTCGTCGCGCCCGTCGTCGGCACGCTGGCGCAGCTCGTGGCACGCGCCCAGGCGCGCGGCGAAGCCGGGCCCGGCGACCCGCGCCTCCAAGCTTTCTCGCTGTTAGGTCCGCTGATCATGGCGGTGCTGTTCCGCGATGTCTTCGCCGGCATCACGCGCGATCCGCCGAATCTGCTGGCGCTGGCGGAACAACACGCCCGCACCATGCTCGACGGCCTTCTGGTGAAAACTATCGGCACCACAGTCCAAAGGAGAAAATCATGACACGAACTGACGTCCTCGTCGTTGGTGCGGGTCCCACGGGCCTGGCCCTGGCGCTCTGGCTGACAAAGCTCGGGGTGAAGGTGCGCATCATCGACAAAACCGCCGCAGCGGGCACGACCTCACGCGCCCTGGCGGTCCATGCGCGCACGCTCGAACTCTACCGCCAGCTCGACCTTGCCGATTATATCGTGGCGCACGGCCACACGGTTCCCGCCATCGCGCTTTGGGTCAACAAAAAAAAGGAAGCGCGGGTCTCCTTCGAAGATGCCGGCGCCGATCTCACACCGTTCTCTTTCCTGGAAATCTTTCCCCAGGACGAGCACGAGCGTCTCCTCATCAACCGCCTCGAAGCCATGGGCGTCGCCGTTGAACGGCGCACCGCTTTGCTCGGCTTTCGGGATGAAGGGCACCGCATCGTCGCGCAACTGCAAGGCCCCAATGGTCAGGACGAGACATGCGAGGCCGCCTATATCGCCGGTTGTGACGGGGCACGTTCCGTCGTACGCGAAACGATGGGCACCGGGTTTCCGGGCGGCACCTATCAGCAGATTTTCTATGTCGCGGACGTCGAAGCAGCCGGTCCCGCGATCGACGGCGACCTGCACGTCGACCTCGACGAAGCCGACTTCCTCGGCATCTTTCCGCTTGCCGGAGATGGCCGGGCGCGGCTGATCGGCACGGTCCGCGACGAACGCGCCGCCCACGCCGGCACGCTCAAATTCGAGGACGTCGGCGAACGGGCGATCAAAAATCTCAAACTGGAGGTCAAGGCCGTCAACTGGTTCTCGACCTATCATGTGCATCACCGCGTGACCGAGCACTTCCGCAAAGGCCGCGCCTTTCTGCTGGGCGACGCTGCGCACATTCACAGTCCTGCCGGCGGTCAGGGCATGAATACCGGGATTGGCGACGCCATCAATCTGGCGTGGAAGCTTTCTGCCGTTCTCGAAAATCGCGCCGCCGACGAACTCCTCGACAGCTACGAGATCGAACGCATCGCTTTCGCGCGCCGGCTGGTTTCGACAACCGACCGCGTGTTCACGCTCGCGACCGCGGAGGGCAAGGTCGCCTCTCTCATGCGGACACGAATCATGCCGCTCGCTCTTCCGGTGCTGGCAAAATTCGACGCCTTGCGCGAATTCATGTTTCGCACGGTATCTCAGTTGACCATCACCTATCGGCATTCACCCTTGAGCCTGGGAACGGCCGGCGACGTTCATGGCGGAGATCGCGTGCCGTGGGCGCGAGCCGATGGCGTCGACAACTACGACTCGCTGGCGTCGATGAACTGGCAAGTGCACGTCTACGGCACGCCCCGTCCCGGGGTCGCCGCATGGTGCAACGCTCACAATATGCCGATTTCAATCTTCGCCTGGCAGCCGCAATATGAGACGGCAGGTCTGGCCCGCGACGCGCTTTATCTGCTGCGGCCGGATACGTACGTGGCGATGGCTGACCGCTCCGGGACGGTCGACGGTCTCGACCATTATTTTGCCGAACGGCAAATCCGGCCAAATCCCGTCAAGCTGACGGTAGAACCGGCCATATAGCCCGGCGGGCAAACCCAACGGATTGCTCGCGCCGACAGGCGCGCAGCGCCTGCAATGAAATGTGAGCCCGGTTGCAGCAGCAAACCCGGTCGCGCAGGTTAAGCGCGGATCAAGGCCGCGTCCCACGGACGCGGCCTTGATCACGCGAGTGTCAGCGCTGAACCTTCAGATTCTCTGCCGAGGTCTTGCCCTTGTTGGAGACCTCTTCGTATTCGACGACCTGTCCCTCATTCAGACCGCTGAGGCCCGCTCGCTCGACTGCCGAGATGTGAACAAATACATCCTTACCGCCGCCGCCTTGCGGTTGGATAAAACCGTAACCCTTTTGCGAGTTGAACCACTTCACGGTGCCCTTAGCCATTACCTTCTCTCCAAACATTGACACCGGAGGATATCGCTATTTCACGAAATTTCCAATGGCCTACGATTGGCATTCACCGGGCGCCAACAAACGAACACAATTGATAGCCCGCCGCTTCGCGGCAGGCGCAAAAGGCGGCCGATATCCACCTGATTGTCCCAGCAGGGAATTGGTTCGCGCTCCATATTTCGCGGCCAATACTTCACGACAGTGTCATCATGAGGGGTACCCACCCCGCCCCACCTCACATCGCGCCGTGGCCGCGGGTGCTGCCGCGATCGTGTTCGGGCTGACGACCTGGTCGGAGACACGGACGTCAGCAAGGCGGCCAAACCTCGAATGACGGCCGGTAGGCACCGATGTTCGACGGCGGCTCTTTCTGCAGATCGTCCGGCACGTCAAGCACGACCGGCCGGCGCTCGTGCCGCGCGATAGTCGTCGACTGCCTCTATTCAACGTCGGGGGCAGCCAAGCGGCTATTCGGGGATCGGGCGCCGGCGTTCGAGCACGAGCTTGTCGAAGCTCTGCATCACCAAAACGCCTCTGGCATATTCAAGGAGCGGCTTGAGACCGAGGTTATCATCGCGCCCCGATCGCGATCGCGCCGGCGCGCCAAGGAACAGCGTGAAGCCAAGCGCATTATCAGGCAGTCGAAGCGCCAGTCTTTCTTCCGCGGCTTTCAAGCTTAGCGAAAGTATGCAAGTGTTTCAGACGGGAACCGCCCATTCAATCGTAGGAGACATTCAAATGAATAAGCCGAAATCTGGCGAAGCTGAGCACGCGATTACGCGCGACCGCTTGGCCGAGCTTTTGAACGAAGACCTTTCGCGCGAATACCAGGCCATTATCGCCTACGTGGTGTATTCCCAAGTGCTCAAGGGCGCCGAGTACATGAACATCGCCGACCAGCTCGAAACCCACGCCAAACAGGAATTGGAGCACGCCCTCATTATTTCACGGCAGATCGATTATCTAGGCAAAATGCCGACCGCAACGCCCAAGCCGGTCAAAACTTCCGAAAAAGCGAAGGACATGCTGCGCTTCGATCTGGACAATGAAAACGAAACGATCCGCAATTACCGCGAGCGCGTTCGACAATGTGAAGAGCTCGGCGAATTCGCTTTGGCGGAACAGATCCGAGGTATTCTGGTGCAAGAACAGGATCACCAGATCGATCTGGCGACGGCGCTCGGCGAGGACGTGCCGGACGTCAGCGGCCGGAAGTGAGGCGGTCGGCGCGCCACTCGCCCGCCGAGGGCGCGCCGACGGCAGCCCGCAGCCAGCTTGACGGTGTTACAGACTGGCCGGACGACTCATTGAGAAAAAATTGTATTTGGAGAAAGCGACGCTTGGAGGAAACATGAAAATATTGCTCATGCTGATCGGGATCGTTTTATTGGCGATGGGCCTGCTCTTCATGGGCCAAGGGTCTGGATTCATCCCATGGCCCGCAACCAGCTTCATGATCAGCCAGATCCGATGGGTGTATTACGGCGCCGGCATAGCGGTGGTCGGCATTATCCTCATCATCATTTCACGACGATAAGTCCCGTCAGGGCCTGAGTTAGCCGTTCTTCAGTGCTGCCTCAGAAAATCGGCGAGAGCATGATGGCCCACAGCAATCCAAAGGCCGACGCGCTGCGTGCGAAGCTCGACGTTCGCGGTCCGGCGCTCGCCATGGCGGCGCACAATCCGCTGGCCGCCAAGCTCGCCGCCGCCGCGGGCTTCGACGCCATCTGGGGCAGCGGCTTCGAGTTGTCGGCATCCTACGCGGTGCCCGACGCCAATATCCTGCCGATGGGCACTCACCTGGAGATGATGCGGGCGATCGGCGAAGTGCAGGATGCTCCGGTCATCGCCGATATCGACACCGGGTTCGGCAACGCGGTGAACGTCGCCTACATCGTGCCGCGTTATGTGGCGGCCGGCGTCGCGGCCGTGGTGATGGAAGACAAGACCTTTCCGAAGGACAGCAGCCTGCGCGCCGGCGGCCGGCAGGAACTGGTGCCGGTCGGCGAATTCGCGGGCAAGATCGCAGCCGCCAAGGCGGCGGCCGGCGGAATATTGGTCGTGGCGCGCACCGAGGCGCTCATCGCCGGGCTCGGCCAGGACGAGGCACTGCACCGCGGCACGGTTTATGCGGAGGCCGGCGCCGACGCGGTGCTGATCCACAGCAAGCAGAAAACGCCGGACGAGATTCTGTCGTTCTGCCATTCCTGGCCGGGCCGCGTGCCGCTCGTCCTGGTGCCGACCAGCTACCCGCAACTCTCGTTCGCCGACGTCGCGGCGCTTGGCAAGGTCGGCCTGATCATTTGCGGCAACCACGCCATTCGCGCCGCCGTTGGCGCGATGCAGCAGACCTTTCGCCGCATCCTCGCCGAAGGCGGCATCGCCGGCGTGGAGCACGACATCGCCTCGGTCGCGGAAGTCTTTGCCCTGCAGGGCGACGCGCACATGCGGGACTTGGAGAAGGCCTATCTGCGTTGAAGCGCGCGTCGCGATGACGCCGCGCTGCCTCCGACCTACACGCCCACCTCCGCGGCGCGCACGCGGCGCGTTAGCGCCCAGATCAACAACGACAGACAGCCCATGGCGGCGACAACGCCGGCGACCGGCCATGCCGGATCGGCCGAGATAAAGGCCGATCGCGGCGGCGGCGATGGCGGCGGACGGTTTGCTGGGTGAAGCCCATCAGCGAGGACGCGGTGCCGGCGCGATCCGGAAACGGCGTCAGCGCACCGGCCATGCGTCTGCGGCAGCACGAAGCCCATGCCGGCGAGATAGATCGTCATCGCGCCGACCAGCCAGGCGACGCTGGTGAAGCCCGAGCGCCACGGCCGCGGCCATCGCCAGACCGCCGACGGCCTGCACCACGGCGCCGATGCCCATGGTGCGATCCAAACCGAAGCGCGCATCACGATGCGCGCGGCGATGAGCGTTCCCACCATGTAGCCCGCCGCGCCCACCGCGTAGGATCGCGCCGAAACACGACCGGCGTCAGCCCATAGATGCCCTGCATCACGATCGACGCGCCCGACACCCAGGCCAACAACCCGACGAAGCTCGTGGTCAGAATGCCGAGATTGGCGAGAAAGCCGCGATGCACCAGCACCGAGCGATAAAGGCCCGCCCATGGCGGCGAGCGAAAACGGCCCGGGCGTGCGGTGCCGCAGCGTCTCCGGCAACAGACGGAAGGCGGCGGTCGCCGGCCACCACCGCGAAGATCACCAACAGAATGAAACTCGCGCGCCAGCCGAACGCGGTCTGCAGCACGCCGCCGATCACCGGCGCCACGATCGGCGCGAACGCGGTGATCGATCCCATGATCGACAATTCGCGCCCGGCGCGCACGCCGGAATAGAGGTCGCGCACCACGGCGCGCGCCAGCACGATCGAGCCGGCGCCGCCGAGCGCCTGCACGAAGCGCACCGCCGTCAGCGTCTCGATCGACTGCGTCGTCGCGCACACGATGGTCGCCACGCCGATAGAGCGCGAGCGCCACCAAAATCACCGGCCTGCGGCCGAAGCGGTCCGAGATCGGGCCGTAAAAGATCTGGCCGACGGCAAAGCCAAACAGATAACTCGATATCGTCAATTGGACCTGCGGCGTTGACGCATGCAGCGCGCGGCCGATATCCGGCAGCGACGGCAGATACATGTCCATCGACAGCGGACCGAGCGCGGTCAGCAACGACAGCAACAACGTGAGGGCGAAGGTGCCGGGACGCAGCATCAATGGATTCCAATCAAATCGACCGTGTTATCCGCTCGTCCCCGCGAAAGCGGGGACCCAGGAGCTTGCACTGCGAGATCGATATCCCCACCTGGATTCCCGCTAGCGCGGGAATGAGCGGAATATGCTCTACCGCGCGCGCAACGGCTTGACGTTCAACGCAGCGGCAAGCGAGTCGAGCTGCGCCAGCAGCGCCGGGGCAATCGGCACGCCGTCGCGCGCGCGCTCGACGCGGCATTGGGCGCGGCGGTCGCCGGGCAAACGGATGTCGTCGACGCCGGGCAGGCGCTTGGATTGCCGCAGGTCGCCGACATGACGGTCGACTTCGGTGTTGAACGCCGCGAGCGGCAGAAACCGCGCGATGTCGACCACGATCATGAAGTGGCCGGTATTGGTTTCGCTGCTGTCGTCGGCGTTGAAATCGACCACGTCGCGGCCGAAGGCGGCGCCGTTGAGCACGCCGCCCAGAAGCCCGAGCATCAGCGCCAGGCCGCTGCCCTTGTATTCGCCCATCGGCAATAACAAGCCTTCGCCGGAGCGCTTGGGATCGGTGATCGGCGCCGCCGGTCTCGGCATTGACGAACCAGCCCTCCGGCATGGTGAGACCGCGCAGCGCATATTTCTTGACCGTGCCGTAGGCGACGATCGAGGTCGCCATGTCGAGCACCAGCGGCCCCGCGCCCGACGGCACGCCGATGGCGAGCGGATTGGTGCCGAGCAGCAAATCGGCGCCGCCCCAGGTCGCCATGTGGTTGGCGTTGGCGACCGCCGCGTAGATGCCGATCATGCCGTGCGCGGTCGGCATTTCGGCGTAAAGCCCGGCCGGGCCGGCGTGGTTGGAGCGGCGCACGCCGACCCAGGCGACGCCGGTCTCGCGCGCCATCGCGATCGCCTCATCGGCGGCGCGGGTCATGACCAGATGGCCCATGCCGTTGTCGCCATCGACCAGCGCCGTCGCCGGCCCGGTCCTGGTCACGCGGATGTTCGGATGGGCATTAAAGCCTCCGGCCTTAAGACGCCGCACATATTGCGCCAGCCGAAACACGCCATGGCCATCGGCGCCGGTGAGATCGGCCTCGGTCATCAGCTCGGCGCAGCGCGCGGCGTCCTCTCGCGGCAAACCGCCGGCAACCAGACAGTCTTCGATGAGCGCGCGAACGGCGCTCGCCGGCACATGCGCAATTTCGGTCTCAGCCATCCCGGTCATCGCCGCGGCGCCGGCTGCGATGCGCCCAAGATCGCCGCCGCATGGTCGCCCAGAATGGTGGCGCGATCTTTCTCAGGAATGTCGAGCGAGCGCACGTGCCGCACACAATCCATCATGCCCATGTCGTAGGGATAATCGCTGCCGAGGAAGACGCGCGACGCGCCGACGAGCCCGATCATGGCTTCGAGCGCCGGCTTCGAATGCAGGATGGTGTCGTAATAGAGCCGGTCGAGCGAGGCCTGCGGCGACTGCTTCAACGTCACATGCGGCTCCGGCCGCACGTTCCAGCCGTGCACCCAGCGGGCGCCCTGATAGGGCGTGAAGCCGCCGCCATGCACCATGACGAATTTCAATTTCGGATAGCGCTCCAGCACGCCGGCGAAGATCAGACAGGCCGCCGCGATCGTGGTGTCGAGCGGATTGCCGATCAGATTGCCGAGATAATACGAGCGCAGCCGGTCGGCGCCGGCGACGTTGCTCGGATGGATCATCATGAAGGCGTCGAGTTCGTTGGCCTTCGCCCACAACGGCTCGAAACTCGGATCGTCGAGATTCTTGCCGCGGCAGTTGGAGCCGATCATGGCGCCGCGCAGGCCGAGCGTGCGCATGGCGCGGCGCAAGCTCCGCGGCGGCTTGTTCCGGCGCCTGCATCGGCAAGGTGGCGATGCCGATGAAGCGATCGGGCTTCTCCTTCACCAGTCTGGCGATATCGTCGTTCTGGATGACGGCCGCCGCTGCACCGACCGAAGGCTCCTGGCCATAGAGATAAGTCTGCGGCGTCGCCGACAGCACGTGCACGTCGACGTCAGCGCCATCCATGTATTCGAGCCGGTGCTCGATGTCCCAGGCGCCGCGCGGGAACGGCCGGTACGGCATGCCGGCGACCTCACAGACGGCAGCATCGGCATCGATCGGCGTCAGCTTGAGGCCGAGTCGACGGTACTTCTTTCTGCAGGATTTTGATCGTCTCGTCGCTCAGCACGTGGGTATGGGTGTCGATCGTCCGCGTCATTGTTCCTCCCCGGGATGGCGCGCTTCTTTGCGCATAACGGGCCCGGGCACGCAAGGTATGGCGGGCATGCGCGGCGGTGGTCACGCCAGAGAGCCCTTTAGCTATCAGCAGTTTCCGCTATAAGAAGTCCGCCGCCATCCCAACAAAAGAATTCCGGAACGAGCATGGACGCTAAGACCGACTCCAAAACCGATCACCACGCGTCGCACCAGGGCCGCGTCGAAGACAACGTTCTGGTCCGCGGCCACGGCCGCTACATGGCCGATGCACCGCGGCCGAACCAGGCTTACGCGTATTTCGCCCGCTCGCCGCATGCGTTCGCCCGCATTCTGAGCGTGGATACCGCGGAAGCCGCGAAGGCGCCCGGCGTGGTCGGTGTGCTCACCGCCAAGGATATGGCGGGGACCGGCAACCTCGGAAGGCATCCGCCGGTGCCGGGGCGCGGCGGCAAGACGCTGGTGATACCGCACCGGCCGGCGCTCGCCACCGAGCGGGTCGTGCATATCGGCGAGCCGATCGCGATGGTGGTCGCCGAGACCGCCGCCGCCGCACAGGACGCCGCCGAACTGGTCGCGGTCGAATACGAGACATCGACGCCGGTGATCGACGCCCGTGAAGCGCTGCGCGAGGGTGCGCCGCAGGTATGGCCGCAAGCCCCCGGCAATGTCGCGGTCGATTGGGCGGGACCGAATGCCGATGCGGAGGCCAATGCGCGCAAGGTCGACGAAATTCTCGCCACGGCAAAATTCGTCGCGCACGTCGCGGTGATGAGCCAGCGCATGGTCGGCAACTGCATGGAGCCGCGCGGCGCGACCGCGAGCTACGATGCGGCGACCGACAGCTACGCCACGCGCACTTGCTCGCAGAGCGCCGGCGCCATGCGCGAAGGCATCATGGCGATCATGAGCCTGCCCAAGGAGCGCGTGCGCGTTACCACCGAAGATGTCGGCGGCGCCTTCGGCATCAAGACCGGACCCTACCCGGAAAATATTGCGCTCCTCGTCGGCGCCAAGAAATTCGGCCGCCCCATTCACTGGATGTCGACGCGCTCCGAAGTATTCCTCACCGACAATCAGGCGCGCGACATCTATTCGGAAGCGGAGCTTGCGCTCGACGAGAAGGGAAAATTCCTGGCGCTGCGCGTTCGCAACGTCGGCAATCTCGGCGCCTATGTGGGCCCGGTCGGCGCCAATATCCCGACCATGAACTTCACCCGCTGCCTGCCCGGCATGTACGACATCAAGCATATCGACGTCAGCGCGAAATGCGCCTTCACCAACACGATCCCGACCGCGCCATACCGTGGCGCCGGCCGGCCGGAGGCAAGCTATGTGCTCGAACGCGTGGTCGACGAGGCGGCGCGCATCAGCGGCATCGACCCAATCAAGCTGCGGCGGCGCAACCTGATCAAATAGTCGGCGATGCCGTACAAAACAGCGGTCGGCACGACCTACGACAGCGGCGATTTCGAGCCGATGCTCGATAAGGCGCTCGAACTTGCCGATTACGCGAACTTCAAACAACGGCGGCGCGAGGCGCAAAAGCGCGGCAAATATCGCGGCTTCGGCATCTGCTGCATGCTGGAGCATTCCGGCGGCGCGCCGCTCGAAAGCGCGATGCTGACGTTCCCGGGCGACGACAAGGTGCTGCTCAGCCTCAATGTGCAGAACACCGGCCAGGGTCATGCCACGGTCTTTCCGCGCGTCATTGCCGAACGTCTCGGCATCGCGCCGGAGCAGATACCGCACCGCAACGGCGATTCTTCGCTGGAGCTTCCAGGCTATGCGTCGGTCGGGTCGCGCTCGGCTATGACGGTCGGTCATTCCTTGGTCAAGGCGATCGATTCGATCCTGACCAAGGGCAAGCCGGTCGCCGCCACGATGCTGGAAGCCGGCGAAGCCGACATCGCCTACAAGAACGGGCACTTCGAGGTTGTCGGTACCGATCGCCGCGTCACGCTGTTCGAGGTCGCTTCACACGCAGCCGCGCTGAAGAAACGCGGCGACATTGCCGAAGATCTCGACACCAAGACGACGACGGAGACGCCGCTCACGTTCCCGAACGGCGTCCATACCGCCGAAGTCGAGATCGACCCCGACACCGGCCATATGACGATCGCCGCCTACACGGCGGTCGACGATTGCGGCAAGGCGCTCGATCCCATGATCGTCAACGGCCAGCTTCACGGCTCGGTCGCCGCAGGCCTCGGACAAGCGCTGATGGAGAACACGATCTACGACGACGGCAGCGGCCAGCTCGTCACCGGCTCGTTCATGGACTACGCCATGCCGCGCGCCGAAGACATGCCGCCGTTGCGCGACGCGATGCACAACGTGCCGGCAACGACCAACCCGCTCGGCGTCAAAGGCGTCGGAGAAGCCGGCACGACCGCGGCGATTTCTGCGGTGATGAACGCGGTCGCGGACGCCATTCCGGACGGCGCCGGAGCGCACATCGAGATGCCCGCAAGCGCCGCCCGTCTGTGGGAGGCATGCCGGCAAGTCAAAGGTTAAACTGCGGCGTTCGCCATCTAGCCATGCCGCTGGATTGACGGCGATCGGTCGACACTTTCCACACGTCGTCATGGCCGGGCTTGTCCCGGCCATCTCGGTTTATGAATGCACGGCAGCGCCACTATTATCGGGATGCCCGGCACAAGGCCGGGCATGACGGCCGGTGGAACAATGCGGAGACAAGCAATGACAGCAGTCACCCCGATCCGCGAAGAGGCGCTGCCGCTGGCCATGCCGATGCTGCTCAGCTTCGTCGCCGGCTATGTCGACAGCTATACTTACTTGGCGCTGTTCGGGCTCTTTGCCGCCCAGGTGACGGGCAGCTTCGTCATTGCCGGAGCGGAACTCGTCACTCACGATTACGGCATCGTGGGAAAGTTGCTTGCGATCGTCGCTTTTGTCGGCGCGGCCGCGGTCACCGCAGGATTAGTCGCTTTGCTTCGCAACCGCGGCAGTGCGGGCCTGCCGTGGATGCTGGCGCTCGAGGCCCTGCTGCTGGCTGTCTTTGTCGCCATCATCCTATTCGGGCCGCCCATTAAGAATGCTGCCGATTGGCACGGCATTGTTGCCGGGCTGTTTGCCGCAACCGCCATGGGCGCGCAGAGCGTGCTGGTCCGGCTCCTGATGAAGGGCATTCCGCAAACCAACGTGATGACCGGCAATATGACGCAGCTCGGCATCGAAACCACCGAGATCGTGTTGGCGTGGCGCCGGCGTGTCCGGGAGCCGGGCAATCCAGACGCTATCCTGGAATTCATAGCGGTCCGCGAGCGGCTGTTGATCGTACTCTCGGTCGCTGTCGGCTTCCTGGTCGGCGCCGCGACCGGTGCCGTCGCCTTTGCGACCACCAATGTGCGCGGCGCGCCGATCGCGGTTGCGATCGTCATCGCCCTTGCGCTTTGGACGCTTTTTCGTGAAAGACAGACATAGAATTCCTGCAAGAAATTGGAGTACGCGATGTCAGAGCGTCCCGAAGCGATCCTCGAAGGCAAAAAGCGCCCGTTTACCGGAGCGGAATTTCTGGAGTCGCTGCGCGACGGCCGCGAGGTCTACATCTATGGCGAGCGGGTCAAGGATGTCACGACGCATCCGGCGTTCCGCAATTCGGCGATCTCCGTGGCGCAGCTCTACGATGCGCTGCACGACGAAAAAACCAAGGACGTCCTGACGGGACCGACCGACACCGGGTCGGGCGGCTACACCCATAAATTCTTCAAGGTGGCGCGCTCCCGCGACGACGTCGTGGCGCAGCGCGACGCCATCGCGGCCTGGGCCCGCGTCAGCTATGGCTGGCTGGGACGCAGTCCGGATTACAAGGCCGCGTTCCTGAACACGCTCGGCGCCAACGCCGAGTTCTATGGAAAGTTCGCCGACAACGCTCGGGCCTGGCACAAGCGCGCCCAGGAAGCCGTGCTGTTCCTCAATCACGCGCTGGTCAATCCGCCGATCGACCGCAACAAGCCGGTCGAACAGGTCAAGGACGTCTACATCACCATCCAAAAAGAAACCGACGCCGGCATCTACGTCTCGGGCGCCAAGGTCGTGGCCACCAACTCGGTGCTCACGCACTATAATTTTCTCGGCCAGAACATGGGCCAGGAGATCAACGATCCCAGCATGGTGGTGATGTTCATCGCGCCGATGAACACGCCGGGCATCAAGCTGATCTGCCGGCCGTCCTATGAGTTCGCGTCCGCGGCGGTCGGCTCGCCGTGGGATTACCCGCTGACGTCGCGCTTCGACGAAAACGATTCTATTTTCGTTTTCGACAACGCTTTCATTCCCTGGGAGAATGTTTTCATTCATCGCGACGTGGAACGGCTGAAAAACTTTTATCCGCGCTCCGGCTTCTTCAACGGCTTCACGCTGCAAGGCTGCACCCGGCTGACCGTCAAGCTCGATTTCATCGCCGGCCTGCTCTACAAGGCCGCGCGCACGACCGGCGTCGAGGCATTCCGCGGCGTGCAGGCGCAAATCGGCGAAGTGATCGGCTGGCGCAACCTGTTCTGGGCGCTGACCGACGCCATGGCGCTCAACCCCGACCCGTGGGTCAACGGCGCGGTGCTGCCGAACGCGCGGGGGTCAAGCACCTATCGTTTGTTCATGACCGAAGCCTATCCGGCGATCCGCAACATCGTCGAAAAGGTGGTCGCCTCAGGGCTGATCTATCTGCCGTCGCACGCCCGCGACTTCAAGAATCCGGATATCGACAAATATCTGGCGAAATACGTGCGCGGCTCAAACGGCATCGACTACAAGGAGCGCATCAAGATCATGAAGCTGTTGTGGGACGCCATCGGTACCGAGTTCGGCGCTCGCCATGAGCTTTACGAGATGAACTATTCGGGCAGCCATGAGCTGGTGCGGATTTTCCCATTGCAACAGGCGCAGTTTTCCGGCGCCCTCAAGGAGATGGAAGCGCTCGCCGAACGCTGCATGGCCGATTATGACGAGAACGGCTGGATCAATTCTGCTTATCGAGACGGCACCGATATCTCGATCGTCGGCAAGGTGTGAAGCCGTCTTCTCGAGGCATCAAATTTGAGGACATGGACAATCCGACCGCGACCTCGCTTTGCATCGAGGCCGCCCCGGAGATTGCTTGCTGCGGTCAATCTATGAGCCTTGGCGCGCCCGCGCCTCTTTCCGTCCGTGGCGCGAATTCGAATCGTTCTTGTCCATCAGCTCGGCGCAACGCAGCCAGCGTTGTGCGATCTGGTTCCAGGTCGCCCTGCTCTCCCGGCTATTGGTAAATTTCGCCATAGCCTCGCATTCTGCGGCAAACCTCAAGAAACGATCCGACGTGATCATAGGGCAAACCTCCGTGCGTCGCGGGGCATTCAATTCTTGAAATATTTCAACTCCCGAAAAGGTTCCGGCGTGAATCAAAATAAATTTTCGGCAACTGCAAAGCCTTCGCCGGATGCCACGCCGCGGGAACTTTACGCCGGCTGGAACCCGGAGCGTTTGGCGGGGTTTGTTGGTAGCGTTCGCTCGTATTGTCTCAACCGAGGAGCTGGCTATGGACGTGATCGCCCATGAGGTTACCCGTGAGACTGTCGTTCATGAGACTGCAGAGCAGCTTTCTCATGCGCTCGGCCAAGCGGTCGTGAAGATGTGGGGCTACTTGCCCCATGACCTGCAAAACCGTCTCTTCAAAGAGGCCGTAACCTCCGCGAACAGCGCGATGAAACCGCAACTTGCGGTTTTCCTGCATGAGCAGCACCCCCGTACCTCCGCCGCAAGACAGGCGCGCGCAATCCTGGAACCCGACAGCCTTGGGGGTTAGGCCAACTTGGGGGTTAGGCCAGGTCAAGCTTGGGGGCTAGCTCAAGGCCGCGCCGCGACGATCGATGTCGTGGCGCGCGATCCATCGTCAACCGGACCGTTACGGGTCGTGACGACATGGATGGCATTTTTTGAAATGCTCACATCGCCGGCCCAGCGATCGCCGAGGGCAACGCTGCGGATGGCGGTGAGATTGATGCGCCGATAGAGCTTGCCCTCTAGGTCGAAGGCGCGCGCCGCGGCAATATCCAGAATGTGCAGCGTATAATAGGTGCCGGAGCCGCCGCCGTTGTAGCTTGCGACCACGACAAGGAGCCCGTTATCGGTCGTGCCAATGAACTTGTAGGCGGTCTCCTCTGTGCCGTCGACCGACGTGTTGGGCTTCGTTTGCACGATCCAGCCGTCCCGCAGTTTGATGTCGTCGGCATAAAGATTGCTGCCGGTCGCGGCCTCGACATCGACGGTGACCCAGATGGTGCCGGAATCGGCCAGATCGCCGTCGGCCATATCGCGGAAAATCTCCGGTGGAATGGGCTTGCCGTGAAGCGTGAAGGCACGCCGCACCTCGGCAACGAGGGCCGCGGCCGAAGCATCGGTCTGCGGTGCGCCGCGTGCGGCAAGCGGCCACGCGACCGCGGCGCCCAAGAAAGCTGCGATGAGGTGCCGTCGTGCAATGTCACTTGCCATCTGCCTTTGCCATCAATGTGTTGTCCAATCCGGGTATATACCTTCGCCGCAACAGCCGCGCGCGTGTCAGCATTCCCTTGCGCACGCCGTCAAATCGGTATCCACCCTGGCTGTCACGACCATCCGCCGCCCCGGCGGAATGAACCGGAACCCGAATGGCAACACGGCAGCAGCGACTGGACGCCTTCATTCATGAAGGCGATCCGCCGATGGACCAGCTCTTCGAATTGCTTTGCGAGGACCATGTCGGCACCTATGTGGTTCCTTTTCCGTGCCGATGGACAAACGCGGACTGGCAAAGTGTGGAGACCGGCGAACGGATCCAAGCCACGGTGATAGGCTGGCGAACGCGCCCGACGGAAACGGATATCGAATAATTTGCAGGCGACAAAGCCTCGCGCTGCCGCCAAGGCTCGTGACAAGCTGCCTCGGCGCATTGCCTCGGATGACTACCGGACGTTCGCCCTACGGGGCAATGCCGAAGCCCACCCTGATCCGCACTTGCATCGTGTCTTCGCCGGCGGAGATCGGCACCGGCGACGCTTTGGCGAACATCCGCGGTGCGGCCAATGGCATCGGCGGGGCGTATCCGGAATCCTCCGTGATCCAGGCGACGCGGCCCAGGCTCAGTCCCGCAGCGCGCGCATAGAGCTCTGCCTTGCGGCGCGCATCGGCGACCGCGGCCTCGCGCGCCTGATCGAGCACCTTCGAGGGATCGGAATGCAGAAATTCCACGTTGCCGACATCGTTCGCCCCGGCTGCGATCAGCCGGTCGAGAACCGTCCCGACCTTGGCGATCTGCCGAACCGTCACGCTGACCTGGTTGGAGACGCTGAACCCGGACAGTTTCTGTTCGCCGCCCTGCTGCGGCGACACATAAACCGGCTGTACTGAAAATCGCGATGTTTGGATATCTTTTTGGTCGATGCCCGCATCGAGCAGCGCGGCGTTGACGGCGGTCATCAGCTTCGAATTGGCGTCCGTCGCCTCTTTGGCGGTCTTCGCTCTGGTGGTCACACCGCCTGTGATCGCCGCATAGTCCGGCGCCACGCTGACGCTGCCCTCGCCGGTCACGACCACGCGGGCTTGCGGTTGCGATAGGATCGGCTGCTGCGCCTGCACGCGTGCAGGGCTGACGACAACAGCCGTCGTAACGCTCACGCACAAGAATGCCAGCGCGGCGGCTGGAGCGAGTGTTGCAACGCGGCGCGATGCGGCCACGATACCCTCCCTGTTTCCTATCGAACGGACACGTGTGTTTGCTTGGGCTTTGCGGCGAGGAGTAGGCGCGGGAGTGTCATGAGGCATGCGCCGCGCCCCAGGTCCTTCCCAAAACCCCCAGCCAATTCCGGAAACACACTTTCTCGATCAGCGGCTCGGCAAATTGGCGCAGGCGCATCGCCTCGACCAGTTTTTGCAGTCCGGCGGCGTTGCCAAGATCGGCGGGAATTTGAGCACCGTCGAAGTCGGAGCCGAGGCCGACGCCGTCTTCGCCCACATGGTCGAGCATGTAGGCGATATGATCGACAATCAGGTTCAGCGATGTGTCTTTATCGCGGCCGCCGTCCGGGCGCAGGAAGCTTGTGGCGAAGTTGACGCCGACAAAACCGCCGGATTGGCCGATGGCCGCCAATTGCCGATCGGTCAGATTGCGCGAATGAGGGCTTAACGCGTGGGCGTTGGAATGGCTGGCGACCAGCGGCGCGTTGCTGAGTTCGGCCACATCCCAGAAGCCGCGCTCGTTCAGGTGCGAGAGGTCGATCAGAATCCGCAGCCGGTTGCACGCAGCGATCAATGCCTTGCCGAGGTCCGTCAAACCCGGACCGATGTCGGGCGACGACGGACAGCGGAACGGCACGCCGTGCCCGAACACGTTCGACCGGCTCCAGACCGGCCCGAGCGAGCGCAGCCCCGCCGCGTACAAAACATCCAGGACTTTAAAATTCTCGTCGATGGCTTCGGCGCCTTCGATGTGAAGGACCGCCGCCATCGCATCGTCAGCCAGGCAGCGTTCGATATCGGCGACCGTCCGGCAGACGCGCACGCGGCCCTGCGATTCCCGTTCGATGCGAAACAGCAGCGACGCCATGGCGAACACGGCCCGTTGCGCTGCGGCCACATCGAGGCCGGGCGGCGGCGCGGTGCCGCCGGGGTCCGCCGACGCCGCCTCGCCGTTGGCGCCATTCTTGCGCTCCGGCGACGGCACGAAGATCGCGAACAAGCCGCCGGCAAAGCCGCCCCGGCGCGCTTTGGCAAAATCCAGCTGGCCCTTGTCCTCGCCGTCAAGAAACGCCGCGACCGCCGCGGCGGCATCGCGCCGGCAAAGCCGCAACAGCACGTCGTTGTGGCCGTCGAAAATCGGGATCCGTTCCGATGTCACCAAAATGCTCCCTCGCGTCGCAATCGTAATGTAAGACGGGTTAGCCGAAGGCGTAACCCGGCTTTGTGTGGCCGATGACGCTTTCGCTAAACCCGCTCGGCAGGCTGCGCGTTCTGATGGCCGTCGAGCCCGATCCCGGTCAGGTGGCCGAACAACGCCGCGAGTTTGGCCCGATCGCTCTCCGGCAGCGGCGGCTTGAGCAGCGCCGCGACGTTGCTGCGCAAATGTCCTGAATCGCCGGTGCCGAACAGCACCACGTCGACGCCGGGCTCGTGGCGGGCAAACCGGTAGGCTGCCTCCGTCATGGTGGCGGCGCCGCCCTGATGAATCAGAAAGCCGAGCGGATCGTCGAGTTCGCCGAGCCACGGCTCGACCAATCCCTTGGCGGCGAGTGCGCGCATTTCCCGCGCCACGCGGGGCGGATCGGCGAAAATGCTGCGCACCGCGAACATCAAGCAGCGTGCCGATGCCTTTTTGGCGCGTCATCGAAAACACGTTATCGCGCGCGCCCTGGTGCATCATGTGGAAGCCCACCATGAACACCTCCCAAACCGGATCGTGCACCGCGCGCGCGAGCATCGTGTTGGTGAAATCGACAATCGGATTCTCGGTGATGCCGATGTGCCTGATCTTGCCCTTGGCCTTCTGCTCGATGAGCGCCGGCGCCAGGGTCTCCAGCGCATAATCGTACTCGTGCGCCTCCACGCCATGCAGATTGAACACGTCCACATAGTCGGTGCCCATGATCCGCAGCGAATTGTCCAGGCTCGCGACCACGCGCGCGGGCGGCCACCATTCGTCATTGCGGTGAACGAAGGCCTTGGTCGCCACCACCACCTGGTCCCGCGGAATGGTTTTGAGCGCGCGGCCGACCACGCCTTCGGTGCCGTAGGAGGGCGCCGTGTCGATGAAGTTGATGCCGAGCCCGACGGCCTCATGAATGAGCTGTGCCGATTCGTCCTCGGTCTTGCCGGTCTTCAGGCCAAGCCGCGAAAAGCCGCCGGTGCCGAGGCCGGCAACGCTGACGCGGAGGTTGGTTTTGCCGAGGGTGGTGTACTGCATGACCAGAAGTCCACTCAATGACCGGAGTCCACTAAAAAAGAGGCCCCGCGCGGGGCCTCTTTGCCAAGCGTAGCGCAGTTCGGGTGGCAGCGAAATCCGGGATCGCCGGTTCTCGCGACTAATCGATAACAGCGATGGCCTCGATCTCGATAAGCCACTCCGGTTTCGCCAGCGCATCGACTTCAATGAGCGCGCTCGCTGGTGGCTTCCCGCTCCAAAACGACTTTTTGGCATCGGTGATGATCTCACGATGCTCGGGTCGATATCTCACCACAAACGTGGTGGTCTTGACGATGTCGGCATAGCTCGCCCCGGTGGCCGCGAGTGCCAGACCGAGATTGTGCATGGCCTGTTTGGTCTGTGCGGCAAGATCGCCAGCGCCGACGAGATCACCGCGTTCGTCTATGGAGACTTGCCCCGACGTAAAGACGGTTTTTGCGCCTTGAGCGACAGCAACCTGCGCAAAAGTCGCACTGTGCAAAAGGCCGTTTGTATGCGGAAACTCGACACGACTTATGTCCTGCTCCATCGCGGTGCATGCCGCTACGGAAACAGTTGACGATCCTGATCGTTCCCGATTGCAGAGCGGCTCACGCTGTCCAGACGCGGCGACCGCTCAGGAGCCGATCGGATCGGCACTCTCCCGGCCATCGCGGGGCGTGAGCGGCGGCGGACGCGGAGGTTGGTCTTGCCGACGGTGGTGTACCGCGTGACAAAGTGTCCACCCAAAAAAGGCTCCGCGCGGGCCTCTTCACTAAATCCGGGGTCAATGTTTGAGTTCGTTTATTTTCTGGCGCCGGGCTCAAACCGCGGTCGCGACGCGGCAAGACGACGCCCTTCGGATTGCCTGACATAAGCCCATTTCCTGGTTTGGTATCACACCCGGAAGCGCGACTGCGCCGCGCTCGCGCGTCTTAATCAACAACCCGGCATACGGCATAATCGCACGGTACAATCCTATGGACACAACAGTGAACGCTACATCAACGGTCAATTCCACCACACCCGCCCCGGCGGCCAATTTCGTACCGGCGCTGGGCCGCATTCTGTTGTCGCCCATTTTCGTGCTGTCCGGCTTCGGCAAGCTCGGCACACTCGCCGCAACCTCCGCGCAAATGGCGAGTTACGGTATCCCTGCTGCCAACATTTTGGTTTGGGGCGCGGTCGCCGTCGAACTCGGCGGCGGATTGATGCTAATAACAGGACTGCTCACACGCTGGGTCGCCGTGGTGCTTTGTTTTTACACGCTGGCGCTCGCCGTCATTTTTCACGCCTATTGGGCGGTGCCCGCCGCGGAGGCGAGGACTCAGCACGCCGCCTTCTTCGAACATATCGCGATGATGGGCGGCTTGCTCTACGTGGCGGCGTTCGGCGCCGGCGCTTACAGCATCGACGCCTTGCTGAGGCGGCGGGCGCCGTAGCGCTCCGAGCGCGTTCGGACATTCGCCGCGGCCCGGTGTGCTGCCGCTCCGCGAAAGCTTCAGCCCCTGCGGATTGCGAACGTCATGATTTTTTCCCATGATTGATCGAAAAAGTGGCTATTGATGGCGCCACGCATCTGGAGGGACGCATGTCATCAACCGTCAGGATAGCGATCGTCGGCGGCGGGCTTGCCGGCCTCGCGACCGCGCAGCGCACTCAAGGCCTTCGGAATGAAGGCGGAGGTTTTCGAAGCCGCTCCGGCTCTGGGCGAAATCGGCGCCGCCGTCAACACCAGTCCGCAAGCCATCAAAGCGCTGCAGGCGATCGGCGTTGGCGACAAGATCGCCGCCGTCGGCCACACGTCGCCCGGCATCTACACGCGCAACATGCAGACCGGTGAATTTCTCGAATTCAACGACCGGCGCAAGACCGCAGAGCAGTACGGCGCGCCCTATTACACGTTTCACCGCGCCGACCTGCTGGACGCGCTCGCAAGCGGGCTTGATCGCGACGGCATTCATCTCGGACACCGCCTGACGGCCATGCGAGGAGCGAGACGACCGCACCGTGCTGGCGTTCGCCAATGGCGCACAGGTCGAGGCCGAGATCGTGATCGGCGCCGACGGCGTTCGCTCGGTGGTCCGCCGCGCGCTCTATGGCGACGACAACCCGACCTATACGGGTCAGATGGTGTGGCGCGCGCTCCTCAACGGCAGCGATGTGCCGTCGGATGTGCTGGAGCCATACGGCCACGTCCAATGGGTCGGGCCCGGCCGCCATTTCATCGCCTATTACATCCGCGGCGGCAAGCTCGTGAATATCGTCACCCAAGAAGACACCGACCAATGGGTCGAGGAAGGCTGGTCGACCCGCGGCGATCCCGAGGAGATGCGCCGGAGCTTCCCCAATCCCGAGCCGCGGCTCGAGAAGCTTCTCGAGCCTCGTCACCGGTGTTCGAAATGGGGACTGTTCACCCGGCCGCTCACCGAGAATTGGGGCCGCGGCCGCATCCAGCTCATCGGCGACGCGGCGCATGCGATGCTGCCCAGTGCCGGACAAGGCGCCTGCCAGGCTTTCGAAGACGCCTACATCCTCGCGCGCTGGCTCGAGGCTAGCCCGATCCGGTGGAGGCTTTTGCGAATTTCCGCCGCGTTCGCATTCCGCGCGTGCATGGCGTGCAGCGGCTCTCGCTCGCCAATGCACACTTCAAGCATATGCGCGACGCGGGAAGCAAAAGAATCGATCGCCTCCCGCAAGCGCAGCGTTCACGGCAACATCGAGTGGGTCTGGGGTTACGATCCCGTCGCCGAATGGGATCAAGAGCCGTCTGTTCCTGCCGCCTATGCGGCTTGAGGCGCGATCGGCCGAAGCGGCCGGCCGATCACCAACGCACCGGCCAACACTGCGTCCGAGCAACCCGCGAAGAAGCTCAGCGCGTGCGGTTATCCGGTCGGCATTTTCAGTACGCCTGTAAGGCGAGGATGAGCGCCGAGATCGCCGCCGACGACGTAGAAAAAGAGCACCAGGAGAAATCCGGCCGCATAGTTGCCATGCGCCGCAATGAGGCTTCCCATTCCAATATTGATGACACCCGCCAAGCCGATTCCGACCGTCGCTGTCGCGCCGACGGTCGACGCGATGGTGGTCCGCTCGGCGACGGAGTGCGCCAGGCTCCAGATGACGACCAGCGAAGGCGTCGCGCTGGCGCTCGCCAACGCCAAGGCGATGGCGGCGCCCGCCGGGTTCGCAAGCAAAAGCTCCGCGGTCAGAAAGATCGCCCCGGCGACGAACAGCCCGACGCCGTACCAGGCGCGCCGTTTCCGGCGATCGGAATCGATGGCAAGCAGGATCGCGCACACCGCGCCGACAAGCGCCCCGCCCGAGAGGACGTAGCTCATGTCGGTCTCGGGAAAGTGCCGGATTTGGACCAGGTAGACTGGCCCGAACGTAATGAGGCCATAGAAGCCGGCCGTCGCACCCAAGTCCATGAGCCCGATCAGCCACACGCGGTAGCTTGAGATCGTCTGCAAGAACGTATGCACGCGCTTCTCGGGAAGCCCGAGCACGTCGAGCGCGTTGGACAGTGTTCCACGCTTGATCTGCTCGAGCTCCCACTGCGGCATGCCGGACGCCATTCGCGGGATCGTCGGGCAGCCAGAGCAGCAATGCGAGCGGGATCAGCGGCAGCGCAGCAAAAATGTAGAACGTCGTCTCCCACGGCATCTGACTCGAGCAGCCAGATGACGAAGATCGGCGTGATCACCGCGCCGATGGCAATTCCGGTCGTCCACGGCGCCTGGCCGCGTGCCCGCTCGTCGAACGGGAGCCAGTGCGAGGTGAACCAGGCCAGCAGCGGGATCGCGCACGCCTCGACGAAACCGAGCGCGATACGCAGCACCAGGAGCTCCTTGTAGCTTGCGGCAAACGCGTGGAGCACCATGATCGCGGCCCATGCGATGATGCAGACGACCGCCATCCGCCGGCGCCCCAGTGCTGGATCGCCGGTCCCCAGGCAACCGCGCAGAAGCCGTAGGGAATCAGAAAGCCACCGGTAAGCGCACCGATCAGCGCCGGCTTCCCGAGCAGCCCGAAGTGCTGCATGAACGACTGGTCGACGAACATGAACGACAGATTGACCTTGTCGATCTGCATCGTCATCATGAAAAAGAACGCGAAGGTGAAGAGCCTCCACCAACGCTGCGGCCATCCGCGAACTTGAACGGTTTCTCCGGGCGTCAATGTCTCCACAGCGAGTCTCCCCGATATGCGTTTCATGATGCGGAACGCGCCCTCGCCCCAATTGTAGGTGCCATGAAACGCGAGTGGAAGACCCCGCTGTTCGAGCGCCCGTCAACGTATTGATGAGTACACGCGCTAAAAAGTCCGCGTCATCGCCGATCAGCGATCGCCTTCAACCTTGACTTCGGCGTCCTTGACGATTTGCTTCCAACGCTGAATTTCCTTGGGCAGAAACGCCGCGAACGCCTCCGGCGTGCTGCCGAGCGGATCGATGCCGATCGTCGAGATGCGATTGGCGAACGCCGGGTCTTTCAGCGCGCGTTCGATTTCGGCGTTCAGCTTGTGCACGATATCGCTGGGGCGTGCCTTTGGGCGCGACGACGCCAATCCATGCCGTAATGCTGAAGCCCGGCAATCCCGATTCGTCGAATGTCGGAATGTCGGGCGCGATGCCGGACACGGCGCAGTCCGGTCAGGCCGATTGCCTTCAGGCGGTTGTCACGGATTTGCGGCATCGGCCGGCACGATGTCGCTGAACACCAGTTGCACTTCGCCGGCCATCGCCGCCTGATGCTCGGCACGCCGCCGCGGTAGGGACGTGGGTGATCGAGATCCCCGCCTGCTTGTTGAGAGCTCGCGAGCGACAGATGACCCGGTGAGCCATTGCCGGATGTGGCGGCATTGAGCTGCGCCAGGCTTGCTCTTGGCGAGCGCGATCAGCTCCTTGAGATCTTCACCGGCACCTTCGGGTTGGCCGCCAGAACGAGCGAGTTCTCGCCGGCCAGAATGATCGGCTCGAAATCGCGCATCGGCTCGTAGCCGAGCGACGGATAGAGGGCGAGATTGGTTGTCAGCGGTGAATTTGTCGAGATCAGAGAAACGTGTAACCGTCAGGAGCGGACTTCGCGACCAATTCGGCGCCGACGCTGCCGCCGGCGCCGGGACGATTGATGATCACCATCGGCTGTCCCCATGCGGTGGTCAGCCGGGGGCCGAGCGCGCGCGCCAGAAGATCGACCGTTCCGCCCGGCGTGTAGGGGACCACGATCTGGATTGTGTGATCGGGATATTCGGCACGCGACGGCGTGGACCCGGTCACCAGAAGGGCGGCAAGTGCAGTGAATGCGGCAGCAAAAGGACGCATGATCCTCCTCGCTTTTTTTCCGTCAAGGCTTGCGCTCATGCCTTTGTAAATTTTTGGTCATTCAACCACGCTGGTCACGGGCCAACGCGATGACCCCTTGCCGCAGGCGTTTCAGCGCCCCGCCGGCAGTCGTCTGCTTGTAGTTCTGCCACGGCCGGTCGGCGTCGAAATTCTCGGCCGCATTGATCGCCAGCTCGGCGTCATCCATGGCGGTGATGTTCGGGTTGAGCGCCAACGCGGCGCTCTGCGCCAGCGCGTCGATGTGGGTGTAGATGGTGCGCACGGTGGCTTCCCGCACCGATCGGCCCACCACCGTCTCGCCGTGGCCGCGCATCAGGACGACGGGATTGCGGCCGAGCTTTGCGCCAGCGCATCGCCGAGCTCGGCATTGAGCACCAGCATGCCGCGCTTCGTCCGGATTGTTGCATTGGCTTCGCGAATTTCGAACAGCGGCGTCTCCGGCGGCAAGAAGCCGGCCTGGGCCACGACCGGCTTCAAGGCTATGCCGGCCAGCCCAAACGGAATCACCGCGAGATCATGGGTGTGGATCACGGACTGTACGTCGCTGCGCGCCTTGTAGATCTCGCAATGGATGTAGCGCTCTCCGTTCAGCCGGGGCGCATTGGGCGCAACCGGCTTGCAGTCGAGACCGACCTCGACGATGTCGGCGCGGGAAACCAGCGCCGGCGGCATTGCGCGCGGCATGAAGAAATGATCGGGATTTTTGACAGAGCGGGCGCTGATGTGGCCGAAGCTGTCGAGAATGCCTTCGTTCGTCAGAATGTGGCTTGCCGTGATGATGTCCTGAATCCTCGCCTCGTCCGGATCGATCGCCGAACGGTCCTGGGCGTAACACGGCGCCGCCAAGCTCATCGCGATGGCAAAGCATGACGTTCGAATCGCATGCGCTTTTGGCATTGTCGGACTCTCCCCCGTGTTAGTGACCCCTGTCCGCCTCGGACTGTCGTTGACGACAACCAGGGCAAATCTATCTTGAATTGCGCGGCGGAGTCCGCTTTGGTCATTCTCGCGGTTTGGCCAAGCGCGGCAAGTCCGCTCGGCCAACAATCTCGGACTGGCCGGTGCGGACTTGAAGCGTCGGCACGGCCGTGATCAACGTCCCAAACGGGCAGACAGCCGCAATCAAATGGCGTTCCTTCATTCATTCACGGTGCCCGATTTCCTCGATTCGCTCGTCAGCCTGTTCGCGGCTTTCGTGCTCGGCGGCTTGATCGGGGCGGAACGCCAGTACCGACAGCGCGGCGGCGGTTTGCGAACGCATGTGCTGGTCGCGGTCGGCGCCGCGACCTTCGTCGACGTCGGAATGCATCTCAACGGCAATGCCGGCGCGACCCAAATCATCGCCTATGTGGTGTCCGGCGTCGGCTTTCTCGGCGCCGGCGTCATCATGAAGCAAGGCGGCAGTGTCTGGGGTCTCAATACCGCGGCGACGTTGTGGTGCTCGGCCGCGGTGGGCGCTTGCGCGGGCGCCGATCTGGCCTTCGAAGCGGTGGCTCTGACGGGTTTCGTCCTCGCCGGCAACACGCTGCTGCGTCCGCTCGTTAACGCGATCAACCGCGCGCCGATCGATCAAGGCTCGACCGAAGCGGTTTACGAGGTGCGCATGACGACGCGGGCTGGTCATCTCGACGCGGGTCGCGAATTGCTGCGGGAGGCACTCGAAACGGCCAGCTATCCGCCGCAGAACATCGAAGCCGTCGAGCGCGAAATCGGCGACGCCGAGCTGGTGGCGACCTTGCTGGGCAGCACCGCCGATCCGCGCGAACTCGACGCCATCGTCGCGCGCCTCGACGGCAATCCGCTGGTGGAAAACGCAAGCTGGAGCTTGCGGACGACGGACTAAGCCAAGAGCTTTATTCGCCGAAAGAGAGACTTTCGCTTGACATCTGTCACTTATAGGACTATATTCAGCGAATCTCGCTCACCGAGGGACGTGTTCTCGAGGCACACCTGAACATGGAGCGAGTGCGGTGCCCGCGGGCGGATTTGCACTCCGCACCCGGGCGGCTCGGGCATCAAGCCTGCCGGCATTATGACCGGCACGCGAGGTGCTCGCTGTAACCAAAGGCGGTACTGGCGGGGGTAACCCGCCGCTTACCGGTGCCGTCTGCGGGAAGCCTTGGCCCGAGCTGAGCCTTAGGGATGAATAGTCCCTCTGGCGAGAACCGCGGTGGAACGCCGACAGACGAGCGCGCTCCGCTGAGCGCGCGCCGCACCCGCTGGTGCGGCGGTTGGTACGCGTCTGTCGGCGTTCCGCTTCCCTTTTTTCTTAGCTTCGTAGCCTGGGTTGAGCGGAGCGAAACCCGGGAACGAAGGCGACGCGTCAAAGCCGTCCCTGGGTTTCGCTCCGCTCAACCCAGGCTACAGACCATTGGCAAAACTCGGGCGCAAAAACGCGTCGCGAGAACAATGTTGCTTGTCATCGCGGGCCCCCTTGCCGTTGACCGGCCGCGCGCTTTCGTGTCACGTCGCCCGGCCTCGAAAAAGCCGGAAACGACTGCAAATCCAATGGCCATCGACCGCTACAACGCCGCCGAAGCCGAGGCCCGCTGGCAGAAAATCTGGGACGAGCGCGGCATCTTCGCGACGCCAGAACGACGACCCGCGCAAGAAATACTACGTGCTGGAGATGTTCCCCTATCCGTCGGGGCGCATCCATATGGGCCACGTGCGCAACTACACGATGGGCGACGTGGTGGCGCGCTTCAAGCGGGCGAGGGGCTTCAACGTGCTGCATCCGATGGGCTGGGACGCCTTCGGCATGCCGGCCGAGAACGCCGCGATGGAGCGCAAGGTCCATCCCAAGACGTGGACCTACGCCAACATCGCGGCGATGAGGGCGCAGCTCAAGTCGATGGGGCTGTCGCTCGACTGGAGCCGCGAGATCGCGACCTGCGATCCGGCCTATTACAAGCACCAGCAGAAGATGTTCCTCGATTTCCTGCGCGCCGGCCTGGTCGAGCGCAAGAAGTCGAAGGTGAACTGGGACCCGGTCGACCAGACCGTGCTCGCCAACGAGCAGGTGATCGACGGCCGCGGCTGGCGCTCCGGCGCGCTGGTCGAGCAGCGCGAGCTGACGCAATGGTTCTTCAAGATCACCGACTATTCGCGAGGACGCTGCTCGACGCGCTCGACACGCTCGACCGCTGGCCGGAAAAAGTCCGGCTGATGCAGAAGAACTGGATCGGCCGCTCGGAAGGGCTGCTGGTGCGCTTCGCGCTCGATCCGCAAGACCGACGCCGGACGGCGAGAGCGAGCTGGAAATCTTCACCACGCGGCCGGACACGCTGTTCGGCGCGAAGTTCATGGCGCTGGCGCCGGATCATCCGCTGCGCCGCGGCGGCGGCGAAGAACAATCCGGCGCTCGCCGCCTTCATCGAGGAATGCCAGCGCATCGCGGCACCGCGCAAGCCGAGATCGACACCGCCGAGAAGCTGGGCTTCGACACCGGCATCCGGGCCGTGCATCCGTTCGATCCGTCGTGGACGCTGCCGGTCTATGTCGCCAATTTCATCCTGATGGATTACGGCACCGGCGCGATCTTCGGCTGCCCGGCGCACGACCAGCGCGACCTCGATTTCGTCAACAAATACGGCCTCGGCAATACGCCGGTGGTCTGCCCGCCCGGCGTCAGGATCCGAAAAGCTTCGTCATCACCGACACCGCCTATGACGGCGACGGCCGCATGATCAACTCGCGCTTCCTCGACGGCATGACGATCGCGGAGGCCAAGGAAGAGGTGGCGCGGCGGCTGGAGAAGGAGACGCGCGGGCAACCGTCCGGTGGCGCAGCGCCAGGTCAATTATCCGGCTGCGCGACTGGGGCATCTCGCGGCAGCGCTATTGGGGCTGCCCGATCCCGATCATCCATTGCGAGGACTGCGGCGTGGTGCCGGTGCCGGAACAGGACCTGCCGGTGACGCTGCCGGACGACGTCACGCTTCGACCGGCCCGGCAATCCGCTCGACCACCATCCGACCTGGAAGCACGTCGCCTGCCCGCAATGCGGCGGCACGGCGCGGCGCGAGACCGACACGATGGACACGTTCGTCGACTCGTCCTGGTATTTCGCGCGCTTCACCGATCCGTGGATCAAGACCGCGCCGACCGATCGGCCGATGGTCGATGACTGGCTGCCGGTCGACCAATATATCGGCGGCATCGAGCACGCGATCCTGCATCTGCTCTACTGCCGCTTCTTCACCCGCGCGATGAAAGACGACCGGCCATGTCGGGCTCGACGAGCCGTTCGCCGGCCTGTTCACCCAAGGCATGGTGGTGCACGAGACCTATCGCAAGGCGAACGGCGAATGGGTGGCGCCGGCGGAGGTCAAGATCGAAACCGACGGCGACGCGCGCAGCGCCACGCTGATCGCGACCGGCGAGCCGGTCGCGATCGGCCCGATCGAGAAGATGTCGAAGTCGAAGCGCAACACGGTCGACCCCGACGACATCATCGGAGACTACGGCGCCGACGTGGCGCGCTGGTTCATGCTGTCGGATTCGCCGCCGGAGCGCGACGTGGAATGGACCGAGCGCGGCGTCCAGGGCGCCTGGCGGTTCTCGCAGCGGCTGTGGCGGCTGGTCGGCGAGGCGCGCCGAGATCGCCAAAGCGGCGCCGGCCGAACGCCCGGCGCAGTTCTCGCCGGCGGCGCTGAAGCTGCGCAAGGCCGCCCACCGGGCGCTCGCCAACGTGACCGATGACATCGAAAAGCTGCACTTCAATGTCTGCGTCGCGCACATCTACGAATTCGCCAATGCGCTCAATGCGGTCATCGGCGACATCGGGGTCGGATGAGGGGGCCGCTGATGCCGCACGCCTGACTTCGCGTTGGGCGATGCGCGAAGCGGTTAACATTCTCGTGCAACTGTTCAACCCGATGATGCCGCATCTGGCCGAGGAATGCTGGGCCGCGCTCGGCCACGAGACGCTGGTCGCCGAAGCGCCCTGGCCGCAGGTCGAGCGCGACCTCCTGATCGAGGACACGGTGACGCTGCCGGTCCAGATCAACGGCAAGAAGCGCGCCGACGTGACCGTGTCCGCGCGACGCCGCGGCGGCCGAAATTGAGGCTGCCGTTCTGGCGCTCGATGCGGTAAAAAGGCGCTGGACGGCAAGCCGCCGAAAAAGGTGATCGTCGTGCCGCAACGGATCGTCAATGTGGTGGCGTGAGCATCGCAGATCCTGGCGCCAGCTGGCCCGGCTCGCCGTCGTGCTCGCCGCCGCGGGCCTCACGGCCGGCTGCTTCGAGCCGCTTTACGGCCACGGTCCCGTGGCCGGCTCCGAATCCGTGCCGCGACAAGCTTGCCGCGGTCGAAATCCCGGCCGATTCCCGCGCCGAAAGGCCAGCCGATCGCGCGCATCGCGGTCGGCATGCGCAATGCGCTGCAATTCGATCTTGAATGGCGGCGCCGGCGCCAACGCGCCGACCCATCGCCTCATGGTCAGCCTCGGCACGACCACAGCTTCGGTCATCGTCGATGTCGAGAGCGGCCGGCCCGATGCCGCAGCTCGCGGGCGTCACGGCAAGCTACAGTCTGGTCGAAATCGCGACCGGCAAGACGGTCCTGTCCGACAGCACCTATGCCCACGTCGACTACGATGTCCCTGGTTCGGCGCAGCGCTTCGCCGCACAGCGCGCGGAACGCGACGCAGAGGATCGCGCCATCCAGGTCGTCGCCGAGGCGATCAGAAATCGGCTGGCTTCGTATTTCGTCGCCGGCACCTGACGGCGCCGCGATGGTTGCGGTCAAAGCAGCGGACGTCGACGCCTTCGTCGCGCGCCCCGATCCGGCGCGGCCGATCGTGCTCGTCTATGGCCCGGACGCCGGCCTCGTCAGCGAACGCGTCCATGCCATCGTCAAGGCGTCGGTCGACGATCCCAACGATCCGTTCGCGCTGGCGCGCCTCGACGGCGAGGCGCTGTCGGCCGAGCCGTCGCGGCTGGTCGAGGAAGCGCAGACGATCCCGCTGTTCGGCGGACGCCGCGCGGTGTGGGTGAAGGCGGGAAGCCGCAACATCGCGCCGGCTGTCGAGGCGCTGCTGGCTGTGCCCGTCACCGAATGCCGCATCGTGATCGAGGCCGGCGATCTGCGGCGCAACGCGCCGCTGCGCGCGATGTGCGAACGCGCCAAGAATGCCGCGGCGCTGCCTTGCTACGCCGATACCGAGCGCGACCGGGCGCGTCTGATCGACGATGAGATGCGCGCCGCCGGCCTCGTTCTCGCGCCCGACGCGCGGGCGTTGCTGATCCCATTGCTCGGCGGCGACCGGCAAGCCTCGCGCAACGAAATCCGCAAGCTCACGCTTTATGCGCGCGGCCGTGCCGAGGTCGGCGTCGACGATATTGCGGCGGTGGTTTCCGACGCCTCGGCGCTTGCGCTCGACGACATCGTCGATGCGGCGTTTGCCGGCCGCGCGGCCGAGCTCGAAGCGCAATTGGCGAAGGCGCGAACGGCCGGCAGCCCGGCCGGATCGATCTTCTTTGCCGCCAGCGCCAGGTCGCCCAGCTTCACAAATGGCGAACGGCGATCGAAGACGGCAAATCGTTCTCGCTCGATGCGGTGCAGCCGCCGCTGCACTTCCGCCGCAAGCCGCTCGTCGAAGCGGCGCTCAAATCGTGGAGCTGCCGCGCGCCTCATCGCCGTCATGGCGGAACTGGCCGAGGCCGTGCTGGAATCGCGGCGCAAAGCCGTGCTCGCCGACACGATTGCCGAGCGCGCGTTGCTGTCGATCGCAACGAAAGCACGGCGCAGCGCCGCTTAAGTTCGCGCGAGGCGAATCCGTTATCGCAACGGCCGAGCCGTCGTGCGCTCCGGCGGCCATTCGGCGAGCTTGTTGCGGCCCACGACCGACATCTTGGCCGCCGCCGAGGCGATCATGCCGTGAAGAACCTCGTCGAAATTCTCGCGCGCCGCGCGGTTGTCCGCCATCGCGGTTCGCACCGCATCCGGACTGAACGGCTCCGCCCGCAAGCTGTTGCGGACCTGCTCCTGCGACAGGCGAAGATCGGCCTGCGCGGTCGCGACTTTTTCCTCTTCGGCGCGAAGTTCGGAGCGCATGATCTTGGCGTCCGTCGACGGCAGGCTCGCCGCGATGCGGTCGAGGCGGCTTTCCAGGCTGTGATCGATCCGCGCCACGTTCGCGAGCGGCACCGGGCCGGAATAGCGATAAGCCACGGCGCCAGCCGCGCCGACGAAAAACAGATTGAGCGCCAACGATCCCAGCAGCAGCCAGCGCACGCGCGCCGCGCCTTCTATATGCGGTAGCACCGACATCGTCGTCCCCTTCGGTCAGTGGCAATGGCTCGGATGCAGATCGAAGATGGCATCAGCAAGGCAGCATTTTCGCCTGTCGAGACCGAACCGTCGCCCAAATCGAGCCCCGCTAAGGGTTATCGCTCGAAACAGGCAGTTTCAAGTTACTTATCGCGCTTCACGCGTTGCGGGTCCAACAAACGGGCCGAGTCGGTTCCGAATCGTCAATTTGAGCGGCCGCGCATCAGGTCGGATTCTCCAGGCTGAACGTGCCGGAATCGTCGTCATAGGCGAAGACTTCCGCGTAGCGTCCCCACGCGATCACCGCGCGCAGCGTATGCTCCGCAGCTTCGGTGCTCATGTGGTCTTCCAATTCGTCGAAAAAGCGGCTCTTCGGCGCCACGTGGTTCGCGCGCTCCTGCAGTACGCGGCGGATATGCGCGGCGAGCGGAACGTAGGACAACAGTTGGCGCTGGAACAGCTTTTTGCGGTCGTCCATGCCGTATTCGGCAAACTGCTTGCCGATATCGGTCAGCTTGATGTCGCCGCCTTCGATTTCCGCCAGATGGAACATCTGCATCGTTTCGGCGACGGGGAACAGATCATCCACCTCCATGTGGAGCGCGCTGGCGATGACCGGCAGATCGGCCTTGCCGTTGTAGGGCTCGCCGGCGAGCGTCTCGATGAGGCCAGACAGCAGATTGGCGGAGACGCGTGGCAGCGCCGTATTGATCGTCGCGACGGCGGGGCGATCGGGAATGGCGCCAGGCTGCGGCGGCGTTGACGTACGGGCCGTCATCGCCACGTAGATGGTCTCGACCAAGTCGCGGAACTGCGGGTCGAGACGATTGCGCGGCTGACGCAAGTCGACGCCGATCTCGCGAATAATGCGTCCGGGATTGGTCGAGAACAAAAGGATGCGATCGCACATCAACACTGCTTCCTCGATGTTGTGGGTCACCAGCAGCACGCCCTTGATCGGCAACTTGCCTTCGCCCCACAGGTCGAGAAAGTCCGTTCGCAACGTCTCCGCAGTTAGCACGTCGAGCGCGGAGAATGGTTCGTCCATCAGGAGTATATTGGGATGGACAACGAGCGCGCGGGCAAAGCCGACGCGCTGACGCATGCCGCCTGATAGTTCGCGCGGATAGGCGAATTCGTAGCCGTCCAACCCGATCAGATCGATCGCCGCCAGCGCGCGCTTGCGGATTTCCGCCTCGGGCAGACCGAGCGCTTCGAGACCGAGCTGAACGTTCTCGAGCACCGTCAGCCAAGGAAACAGCGCAAAGGACTGAAACACCATCGCGATGCCCGGCGCCGGCGCGTTAACGGGCTGACCTAGGTAAGTGATGGTGCCATCCGCCGGTTTCGCCAGACCCGCGATCAGGCGCAACAACGTCGACTTGCCGGAGCCGGTGCGTCCGAGCAGCCCGACGATCTGTCCTTGCTTGAGCGCGAGGTCGATGCCGTCAAGAACCAGAAGCTCGCCGCCGTCGGCGCGCGGGAAGGTCTGACGCAGGTCGTGAATGTCGAGAAGATCTGCGCTCATGATCACTCTCATCCCAGCCGGAATTTGCGTTCGGCGTATGAATAAAGCGGACGCCAGAATAACCGATTGACGATGACGACAAACAGACTCATCACCGCGATGCCAAGCACGATGCGATGAAAATCACCGGCTTCCGTCTGCTGAGCAATATAGGCCCCGAGCCCGACCGCCCGTAGGTGCTCGTTGCCCCAGGACGCGACCTCGGCAACGATGCTGGCGTTCCACGATCCGCCCGAGGCCGTAATCGCGCCGGTCACGTAGAATGGAAAGACCGCCGGCAGCGCAATCCGCCGCCACCACAACCAGCCACGCACGCGCAGATTAGCCCCGACGGCGCGCAACTCCGCCGGAATCGACGAGGCGCCGGCTATGACGTTGAAGAGAATGTACCATTGCGTGCCGAGGATCATCAGCGGGCTCAACCAGATATTCGGATTGAGCTTCCACGCGACGATCCCCGAAACGGCAATCGGAAACAGCACGTTGGCCGGAAAGGCGGCAAGGAACTGCGCGACCGGCTGCACCAGAAGCGTCGCTTTGGGCCGGGTGCCAACCCATACGCCGATCGGCACCCAAATCAGAGTCGCCAGCGCAATCAGCACGACAACACGGCTGAGCGTCGCGAGACCCAGCACCAACGTTGTACCGACATCGGCGAATGTAATGCCCTCGGCAACAAAGAGCATCACTTGCACCAAAGCGACGGCAGCAAGCGCGATAACGATCACACCCAACGAGACCGTAACCCAGCCAGGCCTGTTTCGCGGTGCCGGTTTGGCGATTTCGGCGCTGTCGGGCCGGCGCGCAATCAGCGAACGCCGCCATAACCTGGCGAATGGGTACGTCAACCGTTCAACGACACGGGAGCGGCGCAGAATATCGAGCATCCACGATCGCGGCGCCACGACGCCCGCCTCTTGTTCAAAGCGGAAACGATCGGCCCACGCCACCAACGGCCGGAACAGAATCTGATCGTAGAGCAGGATAACCACCAGCATCGTGCCGATCGCCCAACCGACCGCCACCAGATCTTGGCGCTCGATCGCGAGCGCGATGTACGAGCCGACGCCCGGCAGCGTGACCGTCGTGTTGCCGACGCTGATGGCTTCGGAAGCGACCACGAAAAACCAGGCTCCCGACATCGACATCATCATATTCCAGATGAGCTGCGGCATCGCGAACGGTACGTCGACGCGCCAGAAGCTCATCCAAGGGCTCAGCCTGAAGTTCCGGGACGCTTCGACCAGCTCGGTCGGCACCGTGCGCAGCGACTGGTAGAAGCTGAACGCCATATTCCAGGCCTGACTGGTGAAAATCGCAAAGATGGCGGCAAATTCGGCGCCGAGAACGCGCCCCGGCGCGAGCGCCATGAAAAAGACGACGGTGACCGAGATGAAGCCGAGGATCGGCACCGACTGAAGAATGTCCAGCAGCGGAACGAGCAGCCGTTCCGCTTGCTTGTTCTTCGCCGCCAACGTCGCGTAAGTAAAAGTGAAGAGCAGCGATAGCGCCATGGCGATGAGCATGCGCAAAGTGGTGCGCGCGGCATATTCCGGCAGATTGGCGGGATCAAGGGACGTCGGTTGCTTTTGCAACTCAGCCAGAGGCTCGAACAGATGACGGCTCGCTTCTCCCAAGAACACCAGGAGACCGAGGATCAGCAGGACCGCGAGGATATCCCAGCGGCTGAACAAACGGGTCCAGCCCCCGACTGAAATTGGGACGATCGCTCGCATGCCTGAATGCCCGGCTGTCACAGAATTGTCGTGAAACTCGCGGCCCCGCCCAAGTCGACGACCACACGCGCTCCGCGACCACATAACATCGGCGCCGAGTCATTCAAAACCTTATTGCAAAGCCTATGGCGAATTGTCCCGGCGAGATACTTCACCTTGCCCGCGGAGCAACAGGGAGCGCTGACAGATCAGGGACGACGCGCCGTCATGGCCGAGAAGGCCTGCGCCAAGTCGGCCGGGAACGGGAACACGATGGTGTTGCTGCGTTCCCCTGCGATATCGAACAAGGTGGCGAGGTAACGTAGCTGCATTGCCTGCGGCGCCTCCGCCAAGATGCGGGCAGCCTCGACCAGCTTCTGGGCGGCCTGTTGCTCGCCCTCCGCATTGATGATCTTGGCGCGACGCGAGCGCTCGGCCTCGGCCTGACGGGCGATGGCGCGGACCATGCTCTCGTCCAGATCGATGCGTTTGATCTCGACAGTCGAGACCTTGATTCCCCAGCCTTCGGTCTGTTTGTCGAGCACCTCCTGGATGTCAGCATTAAGCTTGTCGCGCTCCGCCAGCATCTGATCGAGATCGTGTTTGCCCAAGACCCAGCGCAGTGTGGTTTGCGCAAGCTGGCTCGTCGCCGCGAGGTAATTGCTGACCTGGATAATCGCCTTCTCGGGATCGATGACGCGGAAATAGAGGACGGCGCTCACCTTGACCGAGACATTATCGCGGGAAATCACATCCTGCGGCGGAACCTCATCGACGACGACACGCAGGTCGACGCGCACGATCTGCTGCACGAACGGCACCAGAATAATCAAACCCGGCCCTTTCGTTCCGGTATAGCGGCCGAGCGTGAACACGACGCCCCGTTCGTATTCGCGGAGAATGCGAATACTGGCGTAGAGAAAGACCAGAATCAAAACGGCGATGACGATGATGGTCGACAAGAAAAACATAGTCGTGCTCCTGGTCGCGCTAAACCTTGGTATGCGGGTTGGCGTCAGCCAGTCGGAATGGCTGAACGAAAAGAACAAGGCCATCGCGGCTGATGACCTTTACAACGGCCCCGACCGTGAGCGGCGCCGCGGCGCGCGCCTGCCAGATTTCGCCGTTGATCCTCACTCGGCCCATCTGCGCCCTGCCACGACACGGCCTCGCCTTTAGCGCCGAGCAGAGCTTCGTCGCCGGTCACAACGGGTCGTTTACGCGAGCGCAGCATCACGGCAATAACCAGCACCAGCAGACCGGCACTGACGATGGCCGCGCCGGCCACCACCGCGTCGGACAATGCAAAACCGGGTGCGCGCGACGGAAACATCATCAGAGCGCCGATGACGAAAGCCGCAATGCCACCGACACCCAAGGCGCCGAATGCACCGATATGAGCTTCCGCGACCATGAGGCCGATACCGAACAGGACGAGCGCGACACCCGCATAGTTGATCGGCAGCAGCGCGAAAGCATAAAGCGCGAGCAGCAGGCTGATGACGCCGACAAGACCCGGAGCGACGGCGCCGGGACTGAAAAACTCGAGAATAAGCCCGTAGATGCCGATGAGCATAAGGACGAATGCGACGTTTGGATTGGTGATGAAGCCGAGCACATCGGTGCGCCAACCTGGCGGCTTGCACCGTCACCGCAAGCCCGGCGGTTGCCAGGCGCTGCGGTTTGCCCGCAACGGTCACGGTGCGACCGTCGATCTTTTGCAGCAGATCGGGAATGTCGTTCGCGATGACATCGATGACATGAAGCGTGAGGGCGTCGGAGGCCGGAAGGCTTGCGGCGGAACGCACGGCGTCTGCGGCCCAGTCGGCATTGCGGCCGTTAAGCGCGGCGAGGCTGCGAATATAGGCGGTCGCATCGTTGACGATCTTGCGCGTCTCGGTGTCCGCCGGTTCGCCGGTTTTACCGAGCGGCTTTTGTTCTGAATTGCCTGACGACAGCGGATTGCCGCCCATTTGAACCGGAGTGGCGGCGCCGATATTGGTGCCGGGCGCCATGGCGGCGATCGCGCTCGCGTAGGCGATGTAGGTCCCGGCGCTGGCCGCGCGCGCTCCGCTCGGCGCCACGAAGGTTGCGACCGGCACCGGCGATGCCAGGATGGCGCTGACGATTTCCCGCATCGAGCTATCGAGGCCGCCGGGCGTATTCATGCGCAATACGACCACGCCGACCTGGTCGGGTGTCGCGTCGTGCAACTCCCGCACGATATAATCGGCCATCGCAGGACCGATCACACCATCGATATCGAGCACCACCGCCCGCTCGGCGGCCGTGGCCGGCACGGCGAACACTGCCAACAGCATTGCGACGAGCAGAGTACCCGCGCGCAATCGGATCATGGCCATCATCCAGGGCTCGACGCGCGGCCGCACATCGGCCGCCACGCCGCAGCCATCGAAGACTCAACGTCAAGTAGTTGTGTGTCCCGAGGACTTTGCGCAACATGGCTGCGGTATGCTGGTATCACGCTGGCGGACCGACGCGATTTCGCCAGGGCTCGCCGATCGAATTGGAACTTCGACCCCAAGACGCGAGTTGACGTCGGGGAGCTTTTTTCATCAGTTTGTAGGGTCATGGCACCATCAAATCTTCGGAAGCGCGACCTGCCAGACGGCGGTTCGCCCGGCCCGCTCGGACAGGACAGCAAGCTCGACCGGTTGTGCATCGATACTCTCCGCACGCTGGCGATGGATGCCGTGCAAAAGGCCAAATCCGGCCACCCGGGCACGCCGATGGCGCTGGCCCCGGTCGCCTATACGTTGTGGCAAAGCGTGCTCCGGTTCGATTGCGACGACCCCAAATGGCCGAACCGCGACCGTTTCGTGCTGTCGAACGGCCATGCCTCGATGCTGCTCTATGGGCTACTCCACCTCGCCGGTGTGCGCGACCCCAGCGAACCCGGCCGGGCGGCCGTAAGCCTCGACGACATCAAGCAATTTCGTCAACTCGACGGTCGTTGTCCCGGTCATCCGGAATACGGTCACACGCCCGGCGTCGAGACCACGACCGGCCCGCTCGGCCAAGGCTGCGGCAACAGCGTCGGCATGGCGATCGGCGGCCGCTGGCTGGCGAGCCAGTTCAATCAGCCTGACATTACGCTGTTCGACTACAACGTTTATGCATTCTGCGGCGATGGCGACATGATGGAAGGCGTGGCGAGCGAGGCTGCGTCACTCGCGGGCCATCTGCAATTGTCCAACCTGTGTTGGATCTACGACAACAATCACATCACGATCGATGGCGGCACGGCCATCGCGTTCAGCGAGAATGTCGCCGAGCGCTTCCGCGCGTATCGGTGGCACGTTCGTCCATGTCGCCGACGCCAATGATACGGCAAGCATCGCCGAGGCGCTCGCCCAATTCGAGCAAACCGGCGACCGGCCGACACTCATCATCGTCGATAGTCACATCGGCTACGGCGCGCCGCACAAGCAAGATACCAGTGCCGCCCACGGCGAGCCGCTGGGTGACGACGAAGTGAAACTTGCCAAACGCGCTTACGGTTGGCCGGAAGACGCGACCTTCCTGGTTCCGGACGGCGTTTGCGATCATTTTGGTCAAGGCATCGGCGAGCGCGGGCGACGTCTGCATCGCCAATGGAACGAACGCCTTGCGGACTACGGCCGGCGCTATCCCGAGCTTAACGGCCGTTTGCAAGCCATGCGGTCCCACGCACTACCGGACCGCTGGGACGCCGATCTGCCGTCATTCCCCGCTGACGCCAAGGGCGTCGCCACGCGCAAATCCTCCGGCAAAGTCTTGAATGCGCTGGCGCAGCATTATCCATGGCTGATCGGAGGCGCGGCCGACCTCGGCGCCTCGACCAAGACGCCGCTGACGTTCAAGTCCGCCGGCAACTTCGAACCCGGGGAGCCGGCGGGCCGCAATCTGCATTTTGGCATCCGCGAGCATGCCATGGGCGCCATCTCGAACGGGCTCGCGCTTGTGTGATTTGCGCCCGTTCGGTTCGAGCTTTTTGATCTTCTCCGATTATATGCGGCCGCCAATCCGGCTCGGCGCAATGATGCGACTGCCCGTCATTTACATTTACACCCACGATTCGATCGGACTCGGCGAGGACGGACCGACGCATCAGTCCATCGAGCAATTGGCCGGACTGCGCGCGGTGCCGGGTCTCATCACGCTGCGGCCCGCCGATGCCAACGAGGTGATCGAGGCGTGGCGAGTTATCGTCGGCCTTAAGGACGCGTCGTGCTGCCTCGTTCTCAGCCGGCAGGCGCTGCCCACGTTCGATCGCACGCGTTACGGCGCCGCGTCCGGCGTGGCCCGCGGCGGCTACATCTTAGCGGACACGCCGGATCGTCCCGATGTGATCCTCATCGGCACCGGAAGCGAAGTCGCGCCTTGCGTCGCGGCGGCCGACATTCTCAAGCGCAAGAACATTGCGGCACGCGTCGTCAGCCTGCCGTCGTGGGAGCTATTCGATCAGCAGGACGAGACGTATCGGGAAGGCGTATTGCCGAAAGCCGTACTGGCCAGGGTATCGGTCGAGGCCGCATCGACATTCGGCTGGGAGCGTTACACGGGCATGGACGGCGCCATGATCGGCATGCATCGGTTTGGCGCTTCGGCTCCCGGGCCGGCTCTTATGAAGAAGTTCGGCTTCACGGCGGACCATATTGCGGAAACCGCCGAAGCCCAGATCGCAAAGTGGAAGAAGTCATGAACCCGTTGCGAAATCTTGCCGCAGAAGGGCCAATCGGTCTGGCTCGACTTATTGTCGCGCGACATCATTCAGAACGGCGCGCTTGAGCGCTTGATCAAAGACGACGGCATCGCCGGAATAACGTCGAACCCTGTCGATTTTCGAGAAGGCCATCGGCGAATCAAATACGTACGACGCCGACATCGAGGGCCATCGTCGCCACCGACGCCGCTTCTGTCAGCGCCATTTATGAGCGGCTCACCACCGCCGACATCGTCGCCGCCGCCGACATGCTTCGCCCGCTTTATGGCGAGACTGCCGGCCGGCATGGCTTCGTCAGCCTGGAAGTTTCGCCATATGTTGCCATGGACACCGCGGCGACGATCGCCGAAGCGCAGCATCTTTGGAAGACGGTCGGGCGGGAAAACGTCATGATCAAGGTGCCGGGCACGGCGCCCGGCATCCCCGCCATCCGGCAGCTTCTCGCCGAAGGCATCAACATCAACATCACGCTGTTGTTCTCGCGGCACGTTTATGAGGATGTGGTCGAAGCCTTTTTGGCTGCGCTCGAAGAGCGCGCAGCGGCGCATAAACCGATCGACCGCATCGCCAGCGTCGCGAGCTTCTTTGTCAGCCGGATCGACACCGTTGTCGACAAGCGGCTGACGGAAGCCATGGAAGCAGACGCCTAATCCGGCGGAACGCGGCGCGCTCGAGCATCTGCGCGGCAAAGTCGCGATCGCCAATGCCAAGCTGGCGTACCGGCACTGGCAGAAGCAGCTTTTCTGGTCCGCGCTGGGAGCGGCTGGCCAAGCTTGGCGCGCGGCCGCAACGGCTGCTTGTGGGCGAGTACGGGAACGAAAGATCCGGCCTACAGCGACGTGCTCTACGTCGAGGAGCTGATCGGGCCGGAAACCGTCAACACGATGCCCGAAAAGACCATGGACGCGTTCCGCGATCACGGCAAAGTCCGCGACACCCTGGCGGCGGACGTCGACGACGCCGAGCAAACGCTCGCGGCGCTCGACCGCGCCGGCATCTCGCTCGACGCCATCACCGCCGAGCTTGTCACCAGACGGCGTCAAGCTTTTTAGCGATGCGTTCGACAAGCTCGGCGGCGCGATTGCCGGCAAGCGCCGCAAGCGTCTTTGGGCCAAAAGCTCAACGATCAGGTCTTGGCGCTGCCGGAGCCGCTTCAAAAAGCGGTGGGCACAGACCGCGGAGACGTGGCGTTCGCAGCGGCAATATCCGGCGGCTGTGGAGCGGCGATGCCACGCTTTGGACCGGCCACGACGAAGCCTCCTGGCTTGGCTGGCTCGACGTCGATCGACGCGCAATTGCGCGATGTTGCGCGGCTCGAACAGTTTCGCCGCGCGAGGTGCGGCAGGAAAAATTCAGCGACGTGCTGCTGCTGGGCATGGGCGGATCGAGCCTCGGCCCCGAAGTTTTGGCGGAGAGCCTGGGATCGGCACCGGGATTTCCCAAGCTGCACGTTCTCGATTCCACCGACCCCCAACAGGTGAAGCGTTTCGAAGCAAATATCGATCTGGCGCGAACGCTGTTCATCGTGTCGAGCAAATCCGGCACGACGCTCGAGCCCAACGTGCTGATGGATTATTTTTTCGACAAGGCGTCGGCGGTGCTCGGCGGCGACCGTGTCGGCCGGCATTTCGTCGCCATTACCGATCCGGGTTCGCATCTGGAAAAGGCCGCGAAGGAGCGGGGTTTCCTCCACATCTTCGCCGGCGTTCCGAGCATCGGCGGCCGCTATTCGGTGCTGTCGCACTTCGGCACGGTGCCGCTGGCGGCGACCGGTCACGACGTGCGCGCCTTTCTCGAACAGGCGCGCGTCATGGCGCAGTCGTGCGGCCCCGAGGTGCCGCCGGCGCCAATCCCGGCGTCGAGCTTGGACTCGTGATCGGCGTGCTCGCCACGCCACGGGCGCGACAAGGTCACGGTGATCGCGTCGCCTTCGATCGCCTCGTTTGGCGCGTGGGCCGAGCAGCTGCTGGCCGAGTCGACCGGCAAGCAGGGCAAGGGCGTGATCCCGCATGGCGGCGGAGCCGCTCGGCGAGCCGTCCGTCTACGACAAAGCATCGCCTGTTCGTATTTCTGCGCGATGCCGCGCACGCCGATGCCGCGCAGGACAAAGCGATCGAGGCGCATCGAGCGCGCCGGCCAGCCTGTGGTCCGCATCGGACTGGCTCGCCCGAGCTCCTGGCGCAGGAATTCTTCCGCTGGGAGATCGCGACCGCCGTTGCGGGAGCGGTGATCGGCATCAATCCGTTCGATCAGCCCGACGTCGAAGCCAGCAAGGTCGCAACGCGCGAACTGACCGATGCCTACGAGAAAACCGGCTCGCTTGCTGCCGACACGCCGGTCTTCAAGGAAAACGGCATCGCGCTCTACACCGACGAGCGCAATGCGCAGGCGTTGCGGCAGGCCGGCGCCAATTCAACGCTCGAGAGCTGGCTCGGCGCGCATTTCGGCGCGCCTGCACGACGGCGACTATTTTGCGATCCTCGCCTATGTCGATCGTAGCGACGCTCACGTGCAAACGCTTCAGGAGCTGCGCGCGGCGGCGCGCGACGACAAGCACGTGGCGACCTGCCTGCAATTCGGGCCGCGATTCCTGCATTCAACCGGCCAGGCCTACAAGGGCGGCCCGAACTCCGGCGTGTTCCTTCAGATCACGGCCGACGGCGCGCCCGACGTCGCAATGTCCCGGACCGCAAGGCGAGTTTCGGCGTCATCGAGGCCGCGCAAGCGCGCGGCGATTTCCAAGTTCTGGCAGAACGCGGCCGGCGCGTGCTGCGCGCGCACTTGGCGCATGGCGCCGACGCCGGACTCGCCACTCTTTGCAAAGCGGCGCGGCAGTCGCTGCGGTGAGGTAAAGCGCATGCAGCTCGGCATGGTCGGTCTTGGCCGCATGGGCGGCAATATCGTGCAGCGTCTCCAGCGCCACGGACATTCCTGCGTCGTTTACGACAAGAATGCCGACACGGTCGCCGCGCATCGCCGCGCGACGGCGCCACAGGCAAGCAAAAGCCTCGCGGATCTTGGCGGCCAAGCTCGCCGCGCCGCGCGTGGTCTGGCTGATGCTGCCCGCCGGCAAGATAACCGACGACGCGGTCACGGAGCTTCGCTCCGTGCTGCAATCCGGCGACATCGTGATCGACGGCGGCAACAGCTTCTACAAAGACGACGTGCGGCGGGCGATGGAACTCAAGGAAAAAGGCATTCACTACGTCGACGTCGGCACGAGCGGCGGCATCTGGGGTCTCGATCGCGGCTACTGTCTGATGATCGGCGGCGAAAAAGATATCGTCGACTCACCTCGATCCGATCTTCTCCGCGCTCGCTCCCGGCGCCGGAGACATCCCGCGCACCGCAGGGGCGCGATGGCCGCGATTCGCGGCCGGAACGCGGCTACATGCATTGCGGCCCGAACGGCGCCGGGCATTTCGTCAAGATGATCCACAACGGGATCGAATACGGGCTGATGCAGGCCTACGCGGAAGGTTTCAGCATCCTCGCCGGCGCCGCCGAAAACGACACGGCCGCAGGACGAACGCTACGACCTCGATCTTGCCGATATTGCTGAGGTGTGGCGGCGCGGCAGCGTGATCTCCTCATGGCTGCTCGATCTCACCTCGATCGCACTGGCGAGCGACCCGAAGCTCGAAGGATTTTCCGGCGTGGTCGAGGATTCGGGCGAGGGCCGCTGGACCGTCATGGCGGCGATCGAGGAGGCCGTACCCGCTACCGTCCTCTCGGCGGCGCTCTACGCGCGTTTCCGCTCACGCGACGACCACGGTTTTGCCGACCGACTGCTCTCGGCGATGCGGAAGGGCTTCGGGGGTCATATCGAACCCAAGGGGTCCCGAATAATGGACGTTGCCGCGCAACATCCCGTGACTGCACTTCGGCGTGAACCGCGCCGGCGCCGACCCTTGCGCCTTTGTGATTTTCGGCGCCGCCGGCGATTTGACCAAGCGGCTGTTGCTGCCGGCACTTTACAATCTCGACGCTTCGCGACTTCTTCCGGGCGAATTTTCCATTGTTGGCGTCGCGCGTAAGGATATCTCCGACGACGGCTTTCGCGAGCGAGATGCGCGCTGCGTTGCAGCAATTCGCCACCGACAAAACCATTCCCAAGACGCTGGACGACCTGATATCGCGGTGCCGCTACGTCCGCGGCGATCTCGACGATCCCAGCGACCTACGGGCGGCTTAAGGAGACACTTGCGGACGTCAGCCGCACATCCGGCACGCGCGACAATTGCCTGTTCTATCTGGCGACGCCGCCGGACCTGTTCTCGCATGTCGCCCAGCAGCTCGGCAAAGCCGAGCTGGCGCGGGAAGCAGAACGGATGCGTGGCGGCGATTGATCATCGAGAAGCCATTCGGCTTCGATCTCGAATCGGCCTGCGCACTGAACACGGAACTGCTCAAGGTCTTTTCCGAGAACCAGATCTTCCGCATCGATCATTACCTCGGCAAGGAGACCGTGCAGAACATCATGGTGCTGCGCTTCGCCAACGGCATGTTCGAGCCGATCTGGAACCGCGACCATGTCGATCATGTGCAGATCACCGTTGCCGAGACGGTTTCGGTCGAGAACCGCGGCAAGCTCTACGATCACACCGGCGCGCTGCGCGACATGGTGCCCAATCACCTGTTCCAACTGCTGGCATTGACCGCCATGGAGCCGCCGAGCGCCTTCGAGGCGGACGCGGTGCGCGGCGAAAAGCTCAAGGCCATCGATGCCATCCGTCCGCTGACCGGCGATAAGGTGCTGACCGACGTCGTCGCGCGGCCAATACATCGCGGGAGAGATCAAGGGCAAAGCCGTCTCGGCCTACCGCGACGCGCCAAACGTCTCGCCGCAGAGCACCACCGAAACTTACGTCGCCATGCGGCTCTTGATCGACAACTGGCGCTGGGCCGGCGTGCCGTTCTACCTGCGCACCGGCAAGGCGCTCGCCGCTCGACGAACCGAGATCGCAATCAAGTTCAAGAGCGCACCGTTCGCGCTGTTTCGCGATACGCCGGTCGAAAGCTTGACGCAAAATCTTTTGGTGCTGCGGATTCAGCCCGAAGAGGGCGCGGCGCTGCATTTCAACGCCAAGATTCCGGGCCCCAACATTCGTATCGAAAATGTGCGCATGAATTTCAAATATGAGGACTACTTCGACGCTGCGCCGAGCACCGGCTACGAAACGCTGATCTACGATTGCATGATCGGCGACCCGACGCTGTTTCAGCGTGCCGACAACATCGAAGCCGATTGGCGAGCGGTCGATCCCATCCTCGACGCATGGCGAAAATCGGACGGCCACAATCTTTACACCTACCACGCGGGAAGCCACGGACCGAAGGCGGCGGACCAGTTGCTGTTGCGCGACGGCCATGAATGGCGGCCCCTCGCATGACCGCCGGCGTCACCGCGCAGAACCGCACAGTCGACTCGCCGGCCGAACTTGCCCAGCACGTCGCGGACTGGATCGTCGAGCGCGCCCGCGAGTCTCGCGAACGATGCGCCGTCTGCCTCAGCGGCGGCACAACGCCGAAGCCGGTTTATGAGCTTCTCGCCAAGTCGCCGCGCCGGGAGCGCTTCCCGTGGGAGCGCACCCATTGGTTTTGGGGCGACGAACGCTGTCGTCCCGCATGACGACGCGCGGAGCAATTTCCACATGGCGCGCGAGGCGCTGTTGGGGCACGCGCCGGTGCCGGCAGACAATATCCATGCGATCCCGACCGGCCCGATGCCGCCGGCAGCATGCGCCGCCCAATACGAGGACACCCTCAAGCGCTTCTACGGAGCGCAGACGTTGGACGCTCGATCGTCCCCTGTTCGACCTCACGCTGCTCGGTCTCGGCGACGACGGCCATATCGCCTCGTTGTTTCCGGGCAGCCCGGCGCTTGCCGAAACCGACCGATGGGTCGTGCCGGTGGTCGGCGAAAAAGCGTTGGACCGCGTCACCCTGACCTATCCGGCACTCGAATGCAGCCGCGCCGTTGCCTTCATCGTCGCCGGCGCAGCCAAGCGCGATGTGTTGGCCCGTGTCCGCGACGGCGATCGAGCGCTGCCGGCGGCGCGGCTTCGTCCGGCCGGCGCCGTCTATTGGTTCACCGATCGCGCGGCGAGCGCCCGTCCGCCAAGGAGTGCATGTGATGTGCGGTCGCGGAAGACAAACGTAGCGCCGGCCGAGCCAGCACCGGCATTGCCGTCTGTCCTTGTCGTCATGGGCGTTTCCGGCTGCGGCAAGTCGACCATCGGCACGCAGCTTGCGCTCCATTTGCACTGGGAGTTCGAGGACGGCGACTGGTTTCATCCGGCCCGCAACGTCGACAAGATGCATCACGGCATTCCGTTGACCGACGAGGATCGCGCCCCATGGCTCATCGCGATCGCCGATTTCATCGACACGACGCGCAACGCGGGCCGACACGCCGTCATCGCCTGCTCGGCGCTGAAACGCCGCTACCGCACCGTCATCATCGGCAACCGGCCGGACGTGCAGCTCATCTATATGAAGGGCGACATCGAGCTGATCAGCCGCCGCATCGCGGCGCGCCACGAGCATTTCATGCCGCAAAGCTTGCTGCAGAGCCAGTTCGACGCATTGGAGGAGCCGGGCGCCGACGAGAAGCCCATCGTGGCGTCCATCGAACCCCGACCCGCGCGAAATCGTCGCGACCATTCTGGCGGCGCTCAAGGCGCGAAGCGAACAGACTTCCGCCGCGCCGAGCCGATGAGCTGCGCGCCGAACGGAATGCGTTGAAACGTGATCGTCGTTACCCAACTCAGCACCAGGGTAACGCCGAAGACGATCGCGAATTTGACGACGGCGAATAGCGCGGCCGGGAGCAACAGCGTACTGCAGCCAGACAACGAAGCCGTAATGCACCAGATAAAGCCCGTAGGCGTTGGCCGAAAGGCCGTCGAGAATTTGCGAACGCCGCGTTGCAAAGCGCAAGCTCGCCGCGATGAGAAAAAGGCAGCCGGCCGCGCACGCCACCACGAAACTGAAATCGGCAGCGATCTCGATGCCGAGCGGCGCGGGCCCGCTCATGGTCAAGCCGGTCAGCCCCATCCAGAGCAATAGCGAAGCCAGCGCGGCCGCGAGCCACCACGCCCAGCACCGCGCCAATGCACCGTCAACCGCCGCAAGCCCGCGATCGATGCCCTCGACGCCAATCCCGACGCCAGCAAAGAAATAGACAAGGTAATGCAGCGGGCGACACAACTGAACGGCAAAAGGCCCGGAATTGGCCCACGTCCACGGCGTGAACGCGAGCGCCAGTGGCACGTAAGCAATCGCGGAGGCCACGACCAAAACGACGTAATAGGTAAGAGGGCTATTCCCGGTCGCAGCCGACCACCGGCCAAGCGACTGCAACGCCCCTGGAGCAAGCCGGTGCAGAATGGCGGCGATGACGTTCAGCGCTAGAAGCTGCCACAGAAACCACAGCGGCCCGTTCGGCCAGAACGGCAACGCCCACAAAGCCTGCCAATAGGCCTCAACGCTCGGGTCCACCGCCATGACGCGATAGGCCGGATAAATCGCCACAGGAATAAGGACGATGATGCCGAAGACGTAAGGCAGCCCGAGCCGGAGTCACGCGGTCGCGCAAAAATCCCCATTCCCGCTTGCGCACCAGGCTGGGCCAGACGAACAGGCCTGAAAGAAAGAACATCAGCGACATCAGGTAGACGTCCTGCCAGGCGCAGAACAGGTCGAACCCGAAAAATCGGTGGCTGTCTTGGATCGGAAAGGCCCGCCAGGAATACGGCGCACTCTCAAAAGGCGCGGGCTTCGCCGGATTCCATTGCAGATAGGCTAATGCAGAATGGAACGCCAACACGATGACGATGACGATGCCGCGCAAATTATCAAGAGCAAGGCTGGAGCGTGATTGGGACGACGGACGCGACAAGGGTCAAATCTCAAACAACTGGTTCAACAAACGGCTCTCAACTCGATCTTAGGTCGCCCAAGGGCTCGATGGACCCAGATGGACAATGGCATGAACCATGGAGATTTCGACCGTATAAACGTATAAACGATAAACGCCGAAAAAGTGGCCCTGCTGCGTTGTGGCCGGCCTGCCGCCGTAAGCCCGACACAGATTTGCAGCCAAGACGCAAAAATGGCCTCTTTTTGCCCGAACGGGCGTCGTCAAATCCCCTCATTGTCGAACGAGCATCTTTTTGCCATCAAGACCTACAAATTTGATTCTGCTTGAAGCTGGCAAATGGAGAGACCCATTGGCATTGCAATTTTCAAAGCTCGCGATAGCCGCGCTCGTCGCCCTGGTTGCCGCCGCAAATTCCGCGGTCGCGGCAGAACCTTCGGTCGCCGGCCTGTGGCAGAAAGTCGATGAGGAAACCGGAAAACCAGTCGGCTGGTTTCTGTTCTTCGAAAACGGCGGATCCTACGAGGGCGTGATCGCAAAGGTGTTTCAGCGACCCGGCGATAGCCCGAATCCGGTTTGCTCGCATTGTCAGGATGATCGCAAGAATGCGCCCTTGCTCGGCATTCCCCTCATCAGGGATATGAAACGGAATGGGCTCGTCTATGAGCACGGCAATATCCTGGATCCGCGAGACGGCAATGTGTATCAGGCCATGATGACCGTGAGCCCCGACGGCAAAAAACTAACCGTTCGCGGTTTTCTCGGTTTCGTTTTCCTGGGTCGCGACGAGGTGTGGGAGCGCCTGCCGGATCAAGCCGTCAAAGAACTCGATCCCATCGTTGTCGCCAAGTACTTGCCTGGACAAGGTGCCGCGAAGGCGAAAGGCTCGATATCGGCCATGCGGCATCCTGAGAACACCGCGAAGGCGGGCAACACGTTTCGCTAGAGCATGATCCAGAAAAGGCCCTGCCACGGCTAACGGGCGCGCTGGGTTGGTGTAGAGCCTCGATCAAAATTCGCCGACGCCGAATTCACACCCCGGCGCGGCGTATTGGTACCGGGCAACCCCGTAATGGTCCTGAGCAACAATCGGCCGGCAGCGTGCCAGCCACTTACGATCGCGCTCGATCGCGCGGCTCCGTTCGGCTTCGCCGACAGGCTGCGGCACGATCCTGATAAACGGATCAGTCGGCGGCGCCCAGCGCGCTCCGCAATTGATGGCATGCCATGTACCGACGCAGCCCCCGATGAAGATATCTTCACCTTGAGCCGATGCCGCAGGCACGAAGTTCGCCATGGCGGATAATGTCACCGCAGCGCCGATCAACACGGCCGACCGCGATGCCGAAAACGCTTTGGCACGGCTAAAGGTTAACACCGCTCTCTCCCTCGAGCGTGTCCCGATTGGGTTCAATCGGCCTGCGCTCTCGTTTCATCGACGTCGTGCATGTTGCTTTGCGAAGGCGGTTCGCGCCTTGCAACATGCTCCGACCGATAGGGAGCAAGGCCGATGCCAGCGGATCTGACCTGATTTGGCACAGCGACGAGCCGCAGCGGCTGCCATCGCTCGTAACGTCGCGATCTCTCAACGCCTGATGATGAACGACGCCGGACGACGGCGCTCTTCCCATCCGCTTCGTTCCAATTCAGGAGCGGCAGAGTCGGTCTGCGGATAGCCGAGACAGAAGTAGCCGATGAACTTCCACGCGGGGGGAACATCGAGATGAACCGCAACGACTTCTGGGTCGAGGATCGAGACCCAGCCCATGCCGATGCCCTGGGCGCGCGCGGCAAGCCAGATCGTGTGGACCGCCATTACCGCCGAATACTCGATCATCTCCGGCATCGTGCGCCGGCCGAGCCCATGGCCTTGCGCCGTCGAACGATCGGCGAATACTGCCAGGTGCGACGGCGCCTCCTGCAATCCGGCAAGCTTGAGCCGCGCGTAAAGGCCGGCCCGCTGCCGGCTCTGCGCCGCAAGCGCCTCGGCATTGCAGGTTTCGAAATTGCGCGTGATCGCGGCGCGGATGCGCTTCGCCATCGACGATGACAAAACGCCATGGCTGGCTCAACCCGACCGACGGCGCGAGACACGCCAGTTCGATCAGGGCTTCCAACGTGCCGCTTCGGCAACGGATCGCGCCGGAAGCGCCGGACGTCGCGGCGCCAGACCAGCAGGTCGCGCAGCCGCCCGCGAAAATCTTGGTCGAAGCCGACCGTTTGCTTTGCGCCCACGACACCATTTTTGACGTGCGGCTTTGATGGCGCGCTCATGCGTGAAAGCCTAGCTCGCTGCCGCGGAACGCAGCCATGGCGATCTCGCAGCCGCCGCCACTCTCGTTCATGGCGTGGCAGACCGAAGCGCAGCCAAGTCGCTTCCTCGGCAAACCGCCGAACCAAAATGCCGTCGCGGCCGAGATGATGGAACAATTGCGCGCCGCAGGCGTGCGCACCAGCCGGAACAACGTCGTGCCGCCGACGATCTCGAGACCGGCGCCAGCCAGAACGGCATCGAGTCGCTGCGCCGAGCGGCGCAGCGCGGCGACGCGTCTGCTCGATCCACGCCTTGTCGGCCAGCGCCTTCGCGCCGACCGCAAGCGCCGGGCCGGAAACCGCCCAAGGCCCCAGTACCGCAGCAAGCCGCGCCGCCATCGCCGGCGTCGGCGAGCGCAAAGCCGAGCCGCAATCCGGCAAGACCGAAAAATTTGCCGAACGAGCGCAGCACCACGATGTTGCCGCGCGCAACATCCGGCGCAAGGCTCGCGCCGGGCGGCCCGACATCCATGATACGCCTCGTCGACCACCAGCACGCCGCCGCGCGCGCGCAACCCCTTGGCGACGGCGCCCAAAGTTCCTCGGTCGAACGTGCGGCCGTCGGGATTGTTGGGATTGGTGACGATGACGAGCTGGCAGCCGCCGAGTGCGTCGAGGTCGCGCACCTCATCGACCGTATGTCCGGCGAGCGCGGCGGCGCGGGCATGCTCGCCATAGGTCGGCGCCAGGATCGCGGCGCGGCCGGGCGGCACCAGGCCGGCGACCAGCGGCAGCAGGATCTGCGTGCCCGGCGCAGCCACGACATGCGCCGCCGACGGCGCGCCGTAGGCCCGCGCCGCGACCGCGGCAAGCGTGGCCACTGCATCAGGATCCGGCAACCGGGCGAAGATATCCGCCGGCAGGCGCGGCATCGGGATAGGGATTGGGATTGATCCCGGTCGACAGGTCGATGAAAGGTTCGGGAGCGCCGGGAAACAGGCGTCGCGCGGCGCCGAGGTCGCCGCCGTGGAGGAGCGGTTCGCGTCCGCGCCGCCGAGGGGAACGATGTCCGTCGCGCTTGCACTCTTCGCCATGCTGATCGAGCTCGCGATCGGTTATCCGGAGCGCGGGCTGCGCGCTATCGGCCATCCGGTGACCTGGATCGGCCGCCTGATCGGCGCGCTCGACCGCCGGCTCAACAGCGATACGCCTGCTGCGCAGGCGACGCGGCATCGTCGCGGTTCTGATCCTTCTCGTCGTTGTCGGATCGATCGCATTCGTCGTGCAGCGATGGACTGCTTCGCCTGCCGTTCGGCATCATCGCCACCGCCGTCCTTGCCAGCACACTGATCGCGCAGCGCAGCCTGCATCGGCACGTCGCGGATGTCGCGGCGGCGCTCGAGAACGAGGGCGTCGACGCCGGCCGCACACGCCGTCTGCGCACATCGTCGGCCGCGACACCGCGGCGCTTGATGAAGCCGGCGTTGCGCGCGCGGCGATCGAAAGCCTGGCGGAGAATTTTTCCGACGGCGATCGTCGCGCCGGTTTTGTGGATGGCCATTGCGGGGCTCCCTGGCGCCGCACTCTACAAAGCAATCAACACCGCCGACAGTATGATCGGCCACCGCACGCCGCGCTACGCGGCGTTCGGCTGGGCAGCCGCAAGGCTCGACGATCTGGTCAACCTGCCGGCCTCGCGCCTCTCGGCCCTGCTCCTGATCGCGGCAGCGGCGCTGAGCAACGGTGCCTCGCACGGCCGCGGCGTGGCGCGCCGTGCGCCGCGACGCCCCCCATCACCGCTCGCCCAATGCCGGCTATCCGGAAGCCGCCATGGCGGGAGCGCTCGGCCTGGCGCTGGCGGGCGCGCGGGACTATGACGGCGTCCGCGTCGACGACGCAACGATGGGCGACGGCCGTCGCGACGCCAACGCCGCCGACATCCGCCGCGCGCTCACGCTTTACCGTCGCGCCGACGCGATCTTGATCGCGATCCTTGCCGCCTTGGCGGCGATTTTCATCGCGCCAATGTGAGCAGCCGATCGAGATCGAGATGCGCGGCAAGATGCGCCGCAAGCGCATCGAGTGTTTGCTCGATCAACGCGTCATAGGCGATCGTTGCCGGGCCGCGCGGCGAAACGCTCGAGCCACGCTCGCGCGCTGCCGATCATCGGCGAACAAGCCGTGGACATAAGTGCCGATCACCCGGCCGTCGGCCGAGATCGCACCTTCGGGCGAACCGTCCGCAAGCCGCGCGAACGGCCGCGCGCAGTCCGGCCCCTCCGTGACGCCCATATGCATTTCATAGCCGGCAAATGGAGCGCCGTCGTTCGTCGTGCCCGCGCACCGGTTCGAGCCGCTTCGCGCCGGCACAGCGTCGTGTCGACGTCGAGCAGACCAAGACCTTCGACGGTCGCGACGCTGGGCCTTCGATGCCTTCCGGATCGGCAATGCTGCGTCCCAGCATCTGATAACCGCCGCAGAGACCGAGAACCATTCCGCCGCGGCGCAGATGCGCGGCGATGTCGATGTCGAAGCCGGCAGCACGCAGCGCCGTCGAGATCGGCAATCGTCGCTTTCGAGCCGGGCAGCACGATGAGATCGGCGTCGCCGGGCAGCGCCGCGCCCGGCCGCACCCGGACAACCTCGACCGCGGGCTCGGCATCGAGCGGATCGAGGTCGTCGAAATTGGCGATGTGCGGCAGGATCGGCACGGCGATCCGCAGCTCGCGCATGCGCTTTCGCCGGCGCGGAGCGTGTTCGAGCGCCAGCGCGTCCTCCGCCGGCAACAGCCGCGCATCGGGAAAAAACGGCACCAGCCCAAGCGCTGTCCAGCCGGTTAGTTGCGCGATGCGCTCCATGCCGGCAGCGAACAGCGCCGGCATCGCCGCGAAACTTGTTGACGATGAAGCCGCAAATCAGCGCCGCATCGTCGGGCGCGATCACGGCTTTGGTGCCGACCAGGCTCGCGATCACGCCGCCGCGATCGATGTCGCCGATCAGCACGACCGGCACGTCGGCCGCGCGCGCGAATCCCATATTGGCGATGTCGTTCGCGCGCAGATTGACTTCCGCCGCGCTGCCGGCGCCTTCGACCAGCACGAGATCGGCCTCGCTGCCGCAGACGCCCGAAGCTTTCGAGCACGAACGGCAACAGATCGCGCTTGATCTCCTGGTACGCGGCCGCCTTGGCGTTGCCGTGAACGCGGCCCTGCACGACGATCTGCGCGCCGATCTCGCTCTGCGGCTTGAGCAGCACCGGGTTCATATGCACGCTCGCCGGCGTGCGCGCGGCGCGCGCCTGCAAGCGCCTGGGCGCGGCCGATTTCGCCGCCGTCCGCCGTCACGGCCGCGTTGTTCGACATGTTCTGCGGCTTGAACGGCCGGACTTTCAGACCGCGCAGCGTGAACGCGCGCGCCAGGCCGGCGACGATGAGCGACTTGCCGACGTCCGAGCCCGTGCCCTGGAACATCAGCGCGCGCGGCCATTGCAGCATTCTCTGTTCTTTAGAACTCGATGCCGGGCTGCGCCTTCACGCCGGCGGCGAAGTGATGCTTCACCAGCGTCATCTCGGTGACGAGATCGGCGGCGGCGATCAGTTCCGGCTTGGCGTTGCGGCCGGTGACCACGACGTGCAGGCCCTGCCGCCGCGCCGCGAGCGCGGCGACGACGGCGCCGAGATCGAGATAATCGTAACGCAGCGCGATGTTCAGCTCGTCGAGAATGACCATCGCAAAGCTCGGATCGGCCATCAGTTCGCAGCGCCTTCGCCCAGGCGCGTTCGGCGGCGGCGATGTCGCGGGCGCAGTCCTGCGTCTCCCAGGTAAAGCCTTCGCCCATCGTGTGCCAGACCACCTGATCGCCGAAACGCGCCAGCGCGTCGCGCTCCGCCGAATGCCAGGCGCCCTTGATGAACTGCACCACGCCGACGCGGTGGCCGCGTCCGAGCATGCGCAACGCGAGGCCGAACGCCGCCGTCGATTTGCCCTTGCCGGTGCCGGTATGGACGATGAGCAGACCCTTCTCGATCGTCTTCTCCGCCACTTCGGCATCCTGCACGGCCTTGCGCTTCGCCATCTTGGCGCGATGACGCTCGGCTTCGGTTTTGTCGGTTGCTTCATTCATGGCGCACCTTGCGGAACTCCCTTTAGGGCGAGCGGCAAGCCCGCGACGACCAGGACGACGCGGTCGGCACGCGCGGCGATGCGCTGATTGAGAATGCCCTGCCAATCGCGGAACCGCCGGCCCAGCGGATGGTCCGGCACGATGCCGTAGCCGACTTCGTTGGCCACCAGCACCACCGGCGCGTGTGCCGCTCGCCAGCGCCGCTTCCAAATGCGCGATCTCGGCATCGATATCCGCATCGGCAAGCATGAGGTTCGACAGCCACAGCGTCAGGCAATCGATCAGCACCGGCGTCGCCTTGCTGCGCATCGAGCGCCGCCGCCAAATCGCGCGGCGCTTCGATGGTCCGCCACGACGAACCGCGGCGCGCACGATGGGCGTCGATGCGCGCCGCCATCTCGTCGTCGCCCGCCTTCCGCCGTCGCCACATAAGCCCACGGCGGCGGCAGCGCGGCGATCAGGCTTTCGGCGTAGCGGCTCTTGCCCGAGCGGGCGCCGCCGAGAACGAAAGTGATTTTTGGCTCGTTCGACATCATGCCCGAAACACTATTGATCGCCCAAAATCGCTTGATCCGAGGCCCTGCGGCCAGATTGACAGGCCGGCCACCGCGAAATCTATCACTAGCGCATCGATGGTCCCTCGCGAGAGGGTGAAAAGGGAATGCGGTGCGGCAGTCGCGCAAGCGCCTGTCAAATCCGCAGCTGCCCCCGCAACTGTGAGCGGGAAGTCTCGTCCGAATAAGCCACTGGAGGCCAGCTGCCTCCGGGAAGGTCGGGCGAGGCGCCGATCCGCGAGCCAGGAGACCTGCCAGCGGCCGTGTCGACGCGACAAACACTGGCCGGGGTGTGCCGGTGGATGATCCGGAAGACGAAAGTCTTTTGGTCCTCGCTCGCGCCGGCGGCAAGCTCACGCGAGGACAATTCGTGCTTACTGTTCCAAAACCACCGAACTGACGCGCCGGTCGTCTATGTCTGCATCACCTGCAAGCGGCCGGCGAGCCGGACAGCGAACCGCGGCCCGGCGCGACTGCTCGCCGCAGCGACCGAGCGGGCCGCCGCCGGAACGGAGGTCGAAGTGCGGCGAGTTGCGCTGCCTCGCCAATTGCACGCGCGGCCCCAGCGCCGCCATGCGCTGCAATGGCTCCTGGACTTACGTGTTCGGCGGGCTCGATGTCGGCCTGCGCCGGCGCGCTGATCGAGGGCGCGCGGCTGCTGGCGGGCGCCGCCGACGGCATTTTGCCGTGGCGCGGCCGGCCCGAACCGCTCAAGCGCGGCTTGATTGCCCGCGTTCCTCCCACTCGATTTCGAAGGGACTGACGAATGACCGGCTCGCTCGCGCGCGTTCCCTGCACCATCGTCACCGGCTTTCTCGGCGCCGGCAAGACGACGCTGATCCGCCACGTGCTCGGCAATGCGCAGGGCCGGCGCCTTGCCGTCATCGTCAATGAATTCGGCGACGTCGGCATCGACGGCGAAATCCTCAAAGGCTGCGGCGACGCCGCGTGCCCGGAGGAGAACATCGTCGAGCTCGCCAATGGCTGCCTGTGCTGCACGGTCGCCGACGAATTCGTGCCGGCGCTCGACGCCATCCTGGCGCAAGGCGGCGTCGAGCACATCGTGATCGAAACCTCCGGCCTGGCGCTGCCGAAGCCGCTGGTGCAGGCGTTCCACTGGCCGGCGATCAAGAGCCGCGTCACCGTCGATGGCGTCGTCGTCGTGGTCGACGGCGCGGCGCTCGCCGACGGCCGCGTCGCGCACGATCTCGACGCGCTGGCGCAGCAGCGCGTCGCCGACACCGCGCTCGATCACGACGATCCGATCGAGGAAGTCTTTGAAGATCAGATCGCCTGCGCCGATCTCGTCGTGCTCAACAAGCGCGACCTGCTCGACGAAGCGGGCGTCAAAAAGGCACTGGCGGCGATTTCCGGCGCGCTGCCGCGCAGCGTCAAGGTCGTCACCGTGACCGACGGCAAGGTCGATGCAGGCGCTGCTGCTCGGGCTCGGCGTCGGCACCGAGGACGACATCGCCAATCGCCGCACCCGGCACGATGCCGAAGAGGAGCACGACCACGACGATTTCGACTCTTTCGTCGTGCCGCTCGGCGAGATCGCCGATCCGTCGGCGCTGGTCGCGCGCGTGTCGCCGCGCTCGCGGAAAATTTCGACGTGCTGCGCGTCAAGGGTTTTGCCGCCGTCAGCGGCAAGCCGCTGCGGCTGCTGGTGCAGGCGGTCGGCCCGCGCGTGACGCATCAATACGACCGGCCATGGGCGCGCCGCCGAAGCGCGCGAGGGCCGTCTCGTCGTGATCGGACTGAAGGGCCTTGATCGCGCCGCCGTGACGCGCGCGCTCGCCGGAGTAGCGTTCGGATGCAGCTCAGCGGATGCATTTGCTCACGACGAGTTCGACCAGCCTCGACGAGATCGTCGAAGCGGTCGATCTCGGCCAGCCGCCGGGCGACATCGCCGTGCTGTCGTTTGCCGACAGCGACCTCGCCGGCCTTGCCGCCGCCTGGCAGGCCGAGCGCGACGCGCTGCCGAGCGTGCGGCTCGCGCATCTGCGCGACCTGCGCCATCCGATGTCGGTCGATGTGTGGATCGAGCGCGTCGGCTGCGCACGCCAAGGTGATCGTGGTGCGCCTGCTCGGCGGGCTCGATTGGTGGAAATACGGCATCGAGCGGCTGTCGGCGCTGGCGCGCGAGCGCGGCATCGCGCTCGCGGTGCTGCCCGGCGAAGATCGCGACGATGCCCGGCTCGCCGCCGCTTCGACGCTGCCGCCGCGCAGAGCTCGACGCGCTGCTGCGCTTATTTCCGCGAAGGCGGCCGCGACAATCTGCGCGCGCTGTTGCGCCGGCTTGGCGCGCCATGCCGGACGCGATCTCGAAGCGCGCGAGCCGCGAGCCGGTGCCGCGCTTGGCGCGGCTATCTGCCGGGCGAAGGCGCGGTCGACCTTGATCGGCTGGCCGCATCGCTCGACGCCGCGGCAGCCGGTGGTGCCGATCATCTTCTATCGCGCCATGCTGCTCGCGGCCGATACCGCGCCGATCGATGCGCTGTGCGCGGCGCTGGCCGCGCGCGGCCTGGCGCCGGCGCCGCTTGTCGTCACCAGCTTGAAGGACACCGAGGCGGCCGCGTTTCTGCGCGAGGCCTTCGCGCGGCTCGATCCGGCGCGTGATCGTCACCATGACGGCCTTCGCCGCCGGCAGCAGCGCCGATGAGCCGACGCCGCTCGACGAGGCCGGCGTCGCCGGTGCTGCAGGTCGTCAGCGCCACGACCAAGCGCGCGGCCTGGCGCGACAGCCCGCGCGGGCTCGGCGCCGCCGATCTGGCCATGCACGTCGTGCTGCCCGAGCTCGACGGCCGCGTGCTCGCCGGCGCCGTCGCCTTCAAGGATCCGCTGCCGCCGCATGACGGGCTTGCCTTCACGGCGCTGGCGAGCCGGCCCGAGCCGGATCGCATCGCCATGGTCGCCGACCGCATCGCCGCGCTGCGTGCGGCTGCGCGCGCTGCCGCGCGCGAGCGGCGCGTCGCCGTGCTGATGCCGGATTATCCGGGCGCGCCGGGCCGCACCGGCTACGCGGTCGGGCTCGACGTGCCGGCGAGCGTGATCGCGCTGCTCGATGATCTCGCTGCCGCGGGCTACGCCGTGACGGCGCGCCGAAGACGCCGCGCGATCTGCTCGATGCGCTCGCCGCCGGCACCGACGACGCGACGCTTTCGCTCGACGCAATACGAGAGCTGCTGGCGCGGCGTGCCGAGTCGCGGCGGTCGCACGCCTGCGCGAAGCCTGGGGCGAGCCGGCCGACGATCCCGATGTGCGCGACGGCGCGTTCCGTTTTCGCGCCAGACAATTCGGCAATGTCCTGGTCGCGCTGCCGCCCGATCGCGGCCGCGCCGCCGCAGCGCCGCGCCGATTATCACGATCCGGCGCTGCCGCCGCGCCATGCGCTGGTCGCCTTCGGCCTGTGGCTGCAGCACGTGGCGAAGGTCGATGCGCATCGTCCACATGGGCGCGCATGGCACGCTGGAATGGCTGCCCGGCAAGGCGGTGGCGCTCACGGCGGAATGCTTTCCCGAAATCGTCACCGGGCCGCTGCCGGTGATCTATCCGTTCATCGTCAGCAATCCGGGCGAAGCCGCGCAGGCCAAGCGCCGCATCGCCGGCGTTGACCATCGGCCATCTGCCGCCGCCGCTGGTCGCCGGCGGCCCGTAGCGGCGACGCGCGCGAGCTCGAACGGCTGCTCGACGAATACGCGCAGGCCGACGGCCTCGACCGCCGCCGCCGCGAGCGGCTTGCCACGCTCATCGTCGAGACCGCGCAGCGCACCGGGCTGGCGCGCGAGGCCGGCATCGGCGCCGCCGTCGGCGCGCCGACGAGGCGCTGCGCCGCATCGATGCGTGGCTGTGCGATCTGAAAGACCTCGCCGTCAAAGACGGCCTGCACGTTTACGGCCGCGCGCCTGCCGGCATCGACGATCCGGCGTGGCAAGCGAGCGCCGCAGCCGAACGCGACGCGCTGCTCGCGGCGCTCGACGGCCGCCGCGTCGCGCCGGGGCCGGCCGGCTCGCCGACGCGCGGGCGGCGCGACGTGCTGCCGACCGGCCGCAATCTGTTCACCGCCGATCCGCGCACGCTGCCGACGCCGACCGCGATGGAGCTCGGCCGGCTTGCCGCCGACGAAATCGTGCGCGCGCATCTGCAGACGCCATGGCGAAATGCCGCGCGCGGTGGTCATCGATCTGTGGGGCAGCGCCACCCTGCGCACCGGCGGCGAGGAGATCGCGCAAGGGCTTCGCGCTGATGGGCTGCCGGCCGATCTGGGAGCCATGCCAGCGGCCGCGTCACCGGCGTCGAAGTGCTGCCGACCGCCGCCATCGGGCGGCCGCGCGTCGATGTGACCTGGCGCATTTCCGGCCTGTTCCGCGATCTGTTCCCGGCGCAGATCGCGCTGCATCGACGCCGCCGTGCAGGCGGTCGCCGCGCGCGACGAAGACTGACGACGAAAATCCGCTCGCCGCCGCGCGCCGCGCCGCAACGGCGCGCCGCGGCTCGATCGCATCTTCGGCACCGCGCCCGGCGCCTATGGCGCCGGCGTCGAGGATTTGCTCGGCCGCGATGCCGACACCGACGCGATCGGCGCCGCTTATCTCGCCGCCGCCTCGCATGCCTATGGCGGCGCCGACGGCGAAGCCGACGCCGCGCCCGGCGCGTTCGCGCAGCGCGTCGCCGGCGCCGACGTGCTGGTGCATACCAGCGACGATCCGGGCCGCGATCTGCTCGAAGGCGCCGAGGATGCCGCCTTCGTCGGCGGCTTCGCCGCGGCGGCGAAGCTGCTCGGCCGCCCGGTCGATCTCGTCATGCTCGACATGACCGATCCGCAGCGGCCGCGCGCGCGGGCGCTGTCGGCGGCGCTGGCGCGCATCGTGCGCGCGCCGCGCCGTCAATCCGCGCTTCATCGCCGGCCAGATGCGCCACGGCCCGCGCGGCGCCGCCGAGCTTGCCGAAACCGTCGACCGGCTGGTCGGCTTCGCCGAAACGACCGACGCGGTCGCCGAGCGAATTGTTCGATCTCCTGCACGACGCCTACGTCGCCGATCCCGACCGTGCGCGACTTTCTGCTGCGCGAAAATCCGCAAGCGGCGCGCCGCCATTGCCGAGCGGCTCGACGCCGCGCGGCGGCGCGGCTTTTGGCATCCGCGCCGCAACGACATCGACGCCGGCCTCGCGGCGCTGCGCGCGGAGGCCGCGCGCATGACCACTGCGCCGCCGACTTCCGCAGCGCCGCGGCGCTTGTCCCGGACTTTCGGCGCCGATGCCGACCGGCGACGGCTTGCTGGTGCGGCTCATGCCGATCGGCACCATTCCGCTCGATGGCTTTCGCCGAGCTCTGTGCGCGGCCGCGCGGACGCACGGCAACGGCATCGTCGAAGTCACCGCGCGCGGCAGCATTCAGGTGCGCGGCTTGAGCGCTGCTTCGGCGCCGCGATTTGCCGCCGACGTTGCCGCACTCGGCATCGCGGCGGAAGACGGCGTTCCGGTTCTCAGCAATCCGCTTGCCGGGCTCGATCCGAAGAAATCCTCGATCGCCGGCGTGCTCGCCGCCGATCTGCGCCGTGCGCTGGCGCGGCGCGTCGCTGGCCGCGCGGCTCGGCGCCGAAAGTTTCGGTCGCGATCGACGGCGGCGGCGCGCTCAATCTTGACGGACTCGCCGCCGACGTGCGCCTGCGCGCCGAGACGATGGACGGCGACGCGGTGCTTCGCGTCGGCGTCGGCGGCGACGGTGCGAGCGCGGCGCCAGCTTGGCGTGGTCGCCGCCGCGCATGGCGTCGAGGCCGCGATGCGGCTTGCTCGAAGTCGTGTCGCGAGCGTGGCCGCCACGCGCGCGCGCGCGACATTCGTGATAGCCGGAAGGACGTCGGCCCGTTCCGCTCGGCCATCGCCGATCTCGTGCTCAGCGGTAGTCACGCCGCCGCCCTGCAAGCAGCTCGCCGCCGATGCGATCGGCGTGCATCGGCTTGCGCGACGGATCGTTGGCCTGCGGCATCGGCGTTCGCGTTCGGCCATGCCGATGCGGCACGCTTCGAACGATTGATCGAGGCCGCCAGAGACGCCGGAGCGCAGCGGCATGCGCACGGCGCCAGGCCGAGCGCTCATGGCCATCGGGCTTGACGCCAAGCACGCCGCGATCTGTCGTTCGCCACGGCACGCCGAGCGGCTCGGCTTCATCGTGCGCGCCGACGATCCGCGCCGGCACGTCGTCGCCTGCGCCGGCGCGCCGATCTGCGCGTCGGCGCACATCGCGACCCGCGCGCATCGCGCCGCTCGTCGCCGCAGTCGCCGCGACACTCATCGACGGATCGTTCAACAATCCATCTCTCCGGCTGCGCCAAAGGCTGCGCCCATGCCGCAGCGGCGGCGCTGACGATCGTCGGCACGCCGGACGGATGCGCGCTGATCGCCGACGGCTCGGCGCGCGACGCGCCGTTTGCCGTCGTGCCGCGACCGAAGTGCCCGCCGCCATTGCCGGCGCATGGCACCATCGCGCACGCGCGGCAAGCGTCGAGGCCGGCCATGTCTGAGCGGCCGGCTTATCTGCGCGACGGCGCGGCGATCTACGAGCGCTCGTTCGCCATCATCCGCGCCGAAGCCGACCTGTCGCGCTTCTCCGCCGAGGAGGCCGACGTCGCGGTGCGCATGATCCATGCCTGCGGCCAGGTCGAGGCGGCGCAGCATATCGTGTTCGGCGGCGATCTCGTCGCAGCGGCGCGCGACGCGCTCGCCGCCGGCGCGCCGATCCTCTGCGACGCCGAAATGGTGGCGCACGGCATCACGCGCGCGCGGCTGCCGGCGCGCAACGAGGTGATCTGCACGCTCAACGATCCGCGCGTGCCGATCGCTGGCCGACAAAGACGGCACGACGCGCTCGGCGGCGGCGCTCGATCTGTGGCTCGATCGTCTCGGCGGCGCCGTGGTCGCGATCGGCAATGCGCCGACCGCGCTTGTTCCGGCTTGCTCGAGATGCTCGATGCGCGGCGCGCCGAAGCCCGCGGCGATCCTCGGCATTCCGGTCGGCTTTGTCGGCGCCGCGGAATCGAAGGATGCGCTGGCCGCCGATCCGCGCGGCGTGCCGTTCCTCATCGTGCGCGGCCGCATGGGCGGCAGCGCCATGACGGCCGCCGCCGTCAACGCGCTTGGCGAGGGCCGGACTATGAGCGCGACGCAAAGCTGATCGGCGTCGGCGTCGGCCCGGGCGATCCGGAACTGATGACGCTCAAGGCGTTGCGCGCGCTCGGCGAAGCCGACGTGGTCGCGCATTTCGCCAAGGCGGGAAATGCCAGCCATTCGCGCGCCATCGCGGCGCGGCACTTGCGCGCCGACGTGGTCGAGCTGCCGCTGCTTTATCCGGTCACCACCGAATTGCCGAAATGCAGCGCCGGCTATCGCGACGCGCATCCGCGACTTCTACGACGGCGCCGCGGCCGAGATCGCCGCGCATCTCGATGCCGGCCGCGTCGTCGCCGTGATCTGCGAAGGCGATCCGCTGTTCTACGGCTCCTACATGCATCTGCACGCGCGGCTGGCGCCGCGCTTCGCGACCGAGATCGTCGCCGGCGTCACCGGCATGTCGGGCTGCTGGTCGGCGGCCGGCACTGCCGATCGCGCAGGGCGACGACGTGTTCACCGTGCTGCCGGCGACGCTGCCGGAAGCCGAACTGGCGCGCCGGCTCGCCGACGCCGACGCCGCGGTGGTGATGAAGGTCGGGCGGCATCTGCCAAGCTGCGCCGCGCGCTCGATCGCAGCGGGCGCCTCGCCCGCGCCATCTATGTCGAGCGCGGCACCATGGCGGATGCGAAGATGATTGCCGCTCAGCGCAAAGCCCGACGACGAGGCGCCGTATTTCGCCGTCGTGCTGGTGCCGGGCTGGGAGGAACGGCCATGACCGGGCGCCTCGCTGTCATCGGCTTGGGCCCGGGCGACCCGCGCTATCTCACGCCAGAAGCCGAGGCGGCGCTCGCCGGCGCAGAAGCGCTCTACGGCTATGGGCCCTATCTCGACCGCGTGCCGGCGCGCGCATGGACAAAGCCGCCATGCCTCCGACAATCGCGAGGAGCGCGCGCGCGCCGCCGCCGCGCTGCGTCACGCCGCGCAGGGCGCGCGCGTCGCGATGGTGTCCGGCGGCGATCCCGGCGTGTTCGCCATGGCGGCCGCGGTCTGCGAGGAGATCGAGGCCGGGCCGGATGCGTGGCGCGCGCTCGACGTCGCCGTCGTGCCCGGCATCACCGCGATGCTCGCGGTCGCGGCGCGGATCGGCGCGCCGCTCGGCCATGATTTCTGCGCGCTGTCGCTGTCCGACAATCTCAAGCCGTGGGAGCTGGTCGAGCGCCGGCTCGACGCCGCGGCGAGCGCCGGCTTCGTCATCGCGCTCTACAATCCGGTGTCGCGGGCGCGGCCGTGGCAATTCGGCAGCGCCATCGAGCGGCTGCGCCGGCATCTGCCGCAATCGACGCCGGTCGATGTTCGGCCGCGCCGTCGGGCGGCCCGACGAGCGCGTCGAGCGTCACCACGCTCGATGCGGCCGACGCGGCGCAGGCCGACATGGCGACGCTGGTCATCGTCGGCTCGCGCGAGACGCGCGTGATCGCGCGGCCGGGCCGCTCGCCGCTGGTCTACACGCCGCGCGCCGGCGGCGGAGGTGAGCGCATGATCGAGCCAGGCGATCGCCTCTTCCACGGTCTGCGACCGCGGGCCCGTCGGGCGTCGCGCGGCCGGCGCAGCATGATGACCTCGATGCCGAGCGCGCGCGCCGCGGCGATCTTGCCATAGGTCGCGGCTGCCGCCGCTGTTCTTGGCGATGACGACATCGATGCGGTGCGCGGTCATCAGCGCGCGATCGTCGGCTTCGCCGAACGGACCGCGCGCGGTGACGTAGCGTCACGTGCGGCAGCGGCAGCGGCGGATCGACCGGATCGACGCTGCGGATCAGATAATGATGCTGCGGCGCGCCTGCAGAACGGCGCGAGCTCGTTGCGGCCGAGCGCGACGAAAACACGCCGCGGCGTCTGGCCCAAGCGCGCGCACCGCCGCGGCGCACATCGCCCACCTCGGTCCAGCGGTCGCCGGCGATCGCCGCGACCCAGGGCGGCCGGCGCAATCGCCACCAACGGCACTCCGGTCTGGCGCGCCGCCGCGGCGGCATTGGCCGACATGATGATCGGCGTAGGGATGCGTGGCGTCGATCAGCACATCGATGCGCTCGCGCGACCAGATAATCCGCAAGCCCGTCGGCGCCGCCGAAGCCGCCGACTGCGCACCGGCACCGGCTGCGCCGCCGGCGCGGCGGTGCGGCCGGCGAGCGACAGCGTGACGTCGAGACCGGCCGCGCCGGCGCCAGTCGGCCGGCCAGCAGCCGCGCTTCCGTCGTGCCGCCGAGGATGAGGATGCGTGGCATGCCGCTTCCTGACGCGATCGCAGCCCGACACTGCCGCATCGCCGCGCTGGCTGTCCATCGTCGGCATCGGCGAGGACGGCGTCGAGGGTTTGAGCGCCGGTGGCGCGCGGGCTGATCGGCGCGCGCCGAGATCGTGTTCGGCGGCCGGCGCCATCTTGGCCTCGCGGCGCCGCTGATCCGCGGCGCGGCGCGGCCGTGGCCGAGCCCGTTCGACGGCGCCGCCGACGAAGTGCTGCGCCATCGCGGCCGGCCGGTCTGCGTGCTCGCCTCCGGCGATCCGTTCCATTACGGCGTCGGCGCGGTGCTGGCGCGCCACATCGATGCCGCGCGAGATGATCGTGGTGCCGGCGCCGTCGGCCTTCAGCCTCGCGGCGGCGCGGCTCGGCTGGTCGTTGCCGGAGACGGTGCTGCTCTCGCTGCACGGCCGCACGCTCGATCTGCTCCGCCCGCATCTGCAGCCGGGCGCGCGCATTCTGGCGCTGACCTCCGACGGCGGACGGGCCGGCCGCCTTGGCGCAGCTGCTGACGCAAGTCGGCTTCGGCGCGTCGCGGCTGACGGTGCTGGAAGCGCTCGGCGGTCCGCGCGAGCGCATCCGCAGCGCCACCGCGGCCGGCGTTCGACTTCGAGCGCCGTCGACGCGCTCAACACCGTCGCGATCGAAGTCGAGGCGGCGCCGGACGCGCGCGTCCTGGCGCGGAGCGCCCGGCCTCGCCGACGACTCTGTTCGAGCACGACGGCCAGATCACCAAGCGCGAAATCCGCGCCGTGACGCTGTCGTCGCTGGCGCCGCGGCCGCGGCGAGCTGCTGTGGGACATCGGCGCCGGCGCGGGCTCGGTCGCGATCGAATGGATGCTGGCCGATCCGGCGATGCGCGCCATCGCGATCGAACGGCGCGCCGACCGCGCCGCGCGCATCCGCCGCAACGCCGCGGCGTTCGGCGTGCCAGGCTTGCAGATCGTCGAAGGCGCCGCGCCGGCGGCGCTCGCCGGCCTGGCGACGCCGGACGCTATTTTCATCGGCGGCGGCGCGAGCGATGCCGGCGTGCTCGACGCCGCGGTCGCGCGCGCTGCGGCCCGGCGGCCGCCTCGTGGTCAACGCGGTGACGCTCGAGACCGAGGCGCTGCTGCTGGCGCGCCACGCCGCGCTCGGCGGCGACCTGATCCGCATCGCGATTTCGCGCGCCGCGCCGGTCGGCGGCAAGACCGGCTGGCGCGCCGCGATGCCGGTCACGCAATGGGTCTGGACCAAGCCATGATCGTCGCCGGCGTCGGCTGCAGGCGCGGCGCGCCGGCCCCCGACATCGAAGCCGCGCATCCGCGCCGCGCTGGCGCGTGCCGGTCTCGCCGCCAATGCGCTCGACTGCGATCGCCACCATCGCGGCGAAGGACGGCGAAGCCGGCATCGAAGCCGACGGCGGCAAAACTCGGCGTCGCGCGTCGTGCTGGTGTCCGCAGGCCGATCTCAAAGCCGCTGGCGCCCGCACCGCGACCCGCTCCGAGCGCGTCCTGGCGCTGCATCGGCGTGCCGTCGGTTGCGGAGGCCGCGGCGCTCGCCGCCGCCGGCCCGCCGGCGCGCCTGCTCGGTCCGCGGCTCGTCGTCGGCGCCGCGACCTGCGCGCTCGCCACCTCGGGAGCCGCGCCATGACCGTGCATTTCATCGGCGCCGGACCGGGCGCCGCCGACCTCATCACCGTGCGCGGCCGCGATCTGATCGCGCGCTGTCCGGTCTGCCTTTATGCCGGCTCGATCGTGCCGCGCGAGCTGCTCGACGCATTGCCCGCCCGGCGCGCGCATCGTCGACACCGCGCCGCTGTCGCTCGACGAGATCGAGGCCGAGTTCGTCGTCGGCGCACGCCGACGGCCTCGACGTGGCGCGGCTGCATTCCGGCGATCTGTCGATCTACAGCGCGCTCGCCGAGCAGCTGCGCCGGCTCGACCGCCGCGGCATTCCCTACACGCTGACGCCCGGCGTGCCGGCCTTCGCCGCCGCGGCCGCGGCTTGGCAATGCGAGCTCACCGTGCCGGAAGTGGCGCAAAGCGTGGTGCTGACGCGCATGCCCGGCCGCGCCTCGCGCATGCCGGAGGCCGAAAAGCTCGCGACCTTCGCGGCGAGCGGCGCCACGCTCGTCATCCATCTCGCGATCCACGCCATCGAGCGCATCGTCGCAGGAGCTGACGCCGTTTTACGGCGCCGATTGTCCGGCCGCGGTCGTGGTCGAGGCGAGTACGCCGGCGCAGCGCATCATGCGCGGCACGCTGGCCGACATCGCCGCCAGGTCGCGGCGGCGCGAGATCGAACGCACCGCGCTGATCCTGGTCGGCCGCGCGCTCGCCGCGCGAGAATTTCCGCGACAGCGCGCTCTACGATCGCCGATTATCGCCGCCGCTTCCGCGGAGGCGCAGTTGAGCCGGTCAGCTTAGGCTGATGCCTGAACGGCGCGCGGCCGACCAGATTTTGCTCGCGGTCGAACAGCACGATCTCGATCGCGATGTCGCGGCCGGCGACGACGCTGCGCGGCGGTGACCTGCGCGGCGCGCGCAACCGCATCGCCGAGCGCGATCCCGTCGGCTCGCGCCATGCGCAAAGGCTTCCGCCGCGGTGTTGGCCGCCGATGATGTGCGGCGCACAGATCGGCGGAGCCGCCGGCGCGCTGCCGCGAAGCTTGTGCCAGCGTCGCAAGGTCGACCGCGCCGCGCTTGGAATGCAGATCGGTGAGACCTTGCGCCAGCTTGGTCATCTTGGCGACGCCGCCGGCGATGGTGACGCGCGGCACCGGATGGCGCCGCAGGTATTTGAGCATGCCGCCGACGAAGTCGCCCATGTCGATCAGCGCGATCTCCGGCAAGCCGTAGAGCTTTTGCACGCGCGGCCTCCGACGTGGCGCCGGTCGCGCCGGCGATGTGCGTGAGACCGGCGGCGCGCGCGACATCGATGCCGCGATGGATCGAATGCAATCCACGCCGAGCACGAATACGGCACGACGATGCCGGTGGTGCCGAGGATCGACAGGCCGCCGACAATGCCGAGACGGCCGTTCAGCGTCTTCGCCGCCAGCGCCTCGCCGCCGGGAATGGCGATCTCGACTTCGGCGTCGGCCGGCGCGCCGCGCCGCGGCCGCGACTTCGGCGATCGCGTCGGCGATCATGCGGCGCGGCACCGGATTGATCGCGGGCTCGCCCGGCGGCACCGGCAGGCCGGGCCGCGTCACGGTGCCGACGCCCTCGCCGGCGCGGAAGTGATGCCGGCGCCGGGCGCGCCGGCGCGCACCGTGGCGCAGACCAGCGCGCCGTGGGTCACGTCGGGATCGTCGCCGGCATCCTTGATCACGCCGGCGGTGGCGGAGTCCGGCTCCTTCCGGGTCATGGCGAGCGCAAAGCTCGGCCGCTCGCCGCGCGGCAGCGTCACCTCGACCGGATCGGGAAATTCGCCGGTCAGCAGCGCGGCAAACGCCGCCTTTGCCGCCGCGGCGGCGCAGGTGCCGGTGGTCCAGCCCCGGCGCAATGGGCGTTCCTGCTCTGGCCATGCCGCTTCCTTTAGTCCGGCGCGCCGCAATCGTCACCACGAGGAGCGTAACGCCATGACGCGCGTGGGATGCATTGGCGGCGCGGCGGCCGGCGTCCCGGTGTTTGCGCCGGGCCATGTCTGGCTCGCCGGCGCCGGGCCGGGCGATCCCGGCCTGTCTGACGCTCGATGCGCTCGCCGGGCTCGTCGCAGGCCGACGTCGTCGTCCATGACGCGCTGGTCGATCCGCGCGTGCTGGCGCTCGCCGGCCCGCAGGCGCGGCTCGAATTCGCCGGCAAGCGCGGCGGCAAGCCGTCGCCACGCAAGCCGACATCAGCGAGCGCCTCGTCGAGCTGGCGCGCGCCGGCCAGCGCGTGCTGCGGCTCAAGGGCGGCGATCCGTTCGTGTTCGGCCGCGGCGGCGAGGAAGCCATGGCGCTGGCCGCCGCCGGCGTGCCGTTCCGCATCATTCCCGGCGTCACCGCCGGCCTCGCGGCGCTCGCGGCGGCGGCCATTCCGGCGACGCTGCGCGGCACCAACCGCGCCGTGATCTTCGCCGCCGGCCACGGCGCCGAGGAGGATTTCGACTGGGCGCCGCTGGCGCGCACCGGGCAGCCGATCGTGCTCTACATGGTGATGCACAATCTGGAGCGGATCGCCGCCGCATTGCTGGCGGCGGGACTTGCGCGCGCGACACGCCGGCCGCCGTGATCGCCTCGGCGACCACGCCGAAACAGCGCATCCTGGTCTCGACGCTGGAGAAGCTCGCCGCCGACGGTGCGCGAGCAGAATTTCGAGCCGCCCGCCATCGTGGTGATCGGCGACATCGTGAAGCTGCGCGCGCAGCTGCGTCGGCGAAGATCGCATGGGCGAAGCGGCCGCAGCCGAACAGGAGCCGAGCGTGACGGCGCGCGGGCTCATCATCGCGGCGCCGCATTCCGGCGCCGGCAAGACCACGGTGACGCTGGCGCTGCTGGCGGCGCTGGCGCGGCGCGGCGTCATCGTGCGCGCCGCCAAAGCCGGCCCCGACTACATCGATCCGGCGTTCCATGCCGCGGCGACCGGCGCGCCGAGCGTCAATCTCGAATTCCTGGGCGATGCCGCCGGCGCTGCTCGATGCGCTGGCGGCGCAGGCGGCCGACGGCGCCGAGATGTTGGTGATCGAAGGCGTCATGGGCCTGTTCGACGGCGCGACCGGCGTCGCCCGGCCGCCGCGGCGCGACCGCCGATCTCGCCGCGCATTTCGGCCTGCCGGTCGTGCTGGTGCTCGATGTGTCGCGGCAGGCGCAGTCGGCGGCGGCGGTGGTGCGCGGCTTTGCGGCGCACGATCCGGCGGTGCGCATCGCCGGCGTCGATCTTAACCGCGTCGCCAGCGAGCGGCATCGCGCGCTGGTCGCCGGCGCGATCGCGGCGCTCGGCATTCCGGTGCTCGGCGCCGTGCCGCGCGACGCCGCCCTGGCGCTGCCGGAGCGCCATCTCGGCCTGGTCCAGGCCGGCGAGCATGCCGATCTCGCGACGCTCTGATCGATCGCCTCGCCGCGATCGCCGAACGCCATCTCGATCTCGACGCCATCCTGGCGACCGCCGCGCCGCTCGCGATCGACGCCGAACGCTGTCGCGATCAATGCAGCGCCGGCGCTGCCGCCGCCCGGCCAGCGCATCGCGCTGGCCAGCGATCAGGCCTTCAGCTTCGTCTATCCGCACCTCCTCGACGCCTGGCGCCGCGCCGGCGCCGAAATCATGCCGTTCTCGCCGCTCGCCGACGAGCCGCCGCCGGAGCAGCGCCGATTGCTGCTGGCTGCCGGGCGGCTATCCGGAGCTGCATGCCGACGCGCTCGCCGCCGCGCGCGCTTCGCGCGACGGCCTGCGGCGCTTCGCCGCAGACGCGGCCGGTGCATGGCGAGTGCGGCGGCTACATGGTGCTGGGCGAAAGCCTCGAGGATGCGGCGGGGCGTCATCACGCCATGACCGGGCTGCTCGGCCACGCGACCAGCTTCGCCAAGCGCAAGCTGCATCTCGGCTATCGCACCGCGCGGCTGCTTTCCGACAGCGTGCTCGGCCGCGCGCGGCGCCATCCTGCGCGGCCACGAATTCCATTATGCGTCGCTGACTGTCGGCCGGCGGCGACGAGCCGTTCGCCGAACTTGCCGACGCCGAGGGCCGCGCGCTCGGCAAGGCCGGCGGCCGGCGCGGCCGCGTCACCGGCGCGTTCTTTCACGCCATGGCCACCACGAACGACGCGGTGCTCGTTAGCCGGCCGCTTTCGGTTCTCGCCGCATCATCGGCCGGCTTGTCGGACACGCCGGCTTCGCGAAGTCGCCATGCCGGTATGGCAGGCGAGCGCGGCGCGCAGCATCAGCACCGCCACCGCGGCGCCGGAGGCTTCGCCGAGCCGCATGTCGAGATCGACCAGCGGCATGAGGCCAAGCTCGTCGAGCAGCATGCGGTGGCCGGCTTCGGCCGAGACGTGGCCGGCCAGCGCATGCGCCAGCGTGTCGGCGCGCAGCTTCGCCAGCGGCGCGACCGCGGCGGTGCAGACGAAGCCGTCGAGCAGCACCGGAATGCGCTGCCGCCGCGCCGCCAGCGTCGCGCCGAGGATGGCGGCCAGTTCGCGGCCGCCGAGCGCCGCGGCGACTCGCCAGCGGATCGTGCAGAACGGCGGCGTGGCGTGCGAGGCGCGCGTCGATGACGGCGCGCTTGCGCGCCAGCCCGTCGTCGTCGACGCCGGTGCCGCGGCCGGCCCAGCGCGCGCCGCCGCCGCCGAACAACGCCGCCGCGATCGCCGCCGCCGCGGTGGTGTTGCCGATGCCCATCTCGCCGAGACAGACCAGATCGCAATCCGGCGACACCGCGTCGTAGCCGGCCGCCACCGCGGCGAGGAATTCTGGCTTCGCTGAGCGCCGGCTGTTCGGTGAAATCGGCGGTCGGCTCTTCGAGCGACAGCGGGATGACGCGCAGCGCCGCGCCGGCGGTGCGCGCAAGCTGATTGATCGCGGCGCCGCCGGCGGAAAAATTCGCCACCATCTGCGCCGTCACCTCGGCCGGATAGGCCGAGACGCCCTGCCGGGTCACGCCGTGATTGCCGGCGAACACCAGGATATCGACGCGATCGAGCCGCGGCGGCGCGTGGCCCTGCCAGTGCGCCAGCCAGGCGACCAGATCCTCGAGGCGGCCGAGGCTGCGCGGCGGCTTGGTCAGCGTGGCTTCGCGCTGCGCAACGGCCGCGCTCGCCGCCGGATGTCCGCCCGGCAGGTCGAGACAGGCCGCGCGCAGGTCGGAAAACGAGCTAAAATTCGTCATCGTGCCTTTCACCTGCGCTGCGGGAGTCGGCCGCACGTCTAGCAAATCCGCGGCCGGCAGCCATAACGGCTCGCGCGGCGCGAGGACGCGACAATGACGCTTGCCCGAGGCACGGCTCGATGATCAGCGCCGAGGAGCTGCTGGCGAGCCTGTCGTTTTTGACCCGGCTGCCGTTCGCGCCGCGCGACGCCGGTCAGCGGCGCCGACATCGCGCAAGCCGCCTGGGCCTTTCCGATTGCCGGCCTCCTCATCGGCCTCATCGGCGCCGCTGGTCTATGCGCTCGCGCATCGCGCTCGGCCTGCCGCCGTGGCCGGCCGCGGCGCTCGCCGTCGCCGCGACGCTGCTGGCAACCGGCTGCTCTGCATGAGGACGGCCTCGCCGACACCGCGGACGGCTTCGGCGGCGGCAGGACGCGCGAACGCAAGCTCGACATCATGCGCGACAGCCGGATCGGCACTTACGGCGTCTGCGCGCTGGTGCTGTCGATCCTGCTGCGGGTCAGCGCGCTGGCGAGCCTCGCCGATCCGGCGCTGGTGCTGGCGGCGCTGATCGCCGCGCACGGCGCGGCGCGCGCGACGATGCCGGTGCTGCATGTATCTGTTGCCGCCGGCGCGCCGCGACGGCCTGTCGTTCGCCGCCGGCCAGCCGCCGCGCAGCGAGCGTCGCGATCGCCGCCGCGCTCGGCATCGTGATCCTCGCCATCTGCCTCGGCCTCGCGGCTCGGGCATTGCGGCGCTGATCCTGCTCGCGGTCGCCATCGCGCTCATGGCGTGGCTGAGCCTCACCCAGATCGACGGCCAGACCGGCGACGTGCTCGGCGCGATCGAGCAGGTCAGCGAGATCGTCATTCTGCTGGTCGCGCTGCGCTGACCGATCGGGCCACAGCGCGCCCTGTTCGCCGCGACACCACACGATTTGGTGCAATGCACAAATACTGCGCAGTCTGCGCCCGATGTGAGCACGCCTGGGCCGCAGCGACGCCCGCTGCCACTAGCATAGGCTATTGAAACAGCTATGTATTTTCGCATCGGCGGCGATGGCACGAAGCTTGAATTCAACGCTCCGGCAGGCCTGCATGACCCACAACCCGCCGCCGCCGAAATTGTCGCTGTTGCCGGAAACGGCGCCCGTTCACGCCGGAGCAGCGCGCTTGGCTCGACGGCTTTTTCATCGCCGCGCTCGGTCTTGCCGACGGCGGCATCACGGCGCTGTCGCCGCAAGACAGCGCGGCCCTGATGGCCGGCGCCGCCGCCGGGCCGACGAGGACGACGGCGCGCCGTGGCACGACCAGACCATGCCGCTTGCCGAGCGCCTGAAGCTCGCCGACAGGCAAGCCGCTGCGCCGGCGCATGATGGCGGCGATGGGCCAGCAGGATTGCGGCCAGTGCGGCTACAATTGCCAGGACTATGCCGACGCGATCGCCGTCAGAGAAGGAAGCAAAGCTCAATCTCTGCGTTCCCGGCGGCAAGGAAACGCTGCGCACGCTGCAGGTCGCTGTTCGGCGAAATTGGACGCCCCAGCCGCGCCGCCGTCTGGCGCCGGCCGCATCCACGACCGCCTCGCCCATCGCGCCGGCCGCACCGGTGCCGGCCGCTCGCGCGACAATCCGGCCGAAGCGGTTTTCGTGTCGCGCACGCTGCTCAACAAACCCGGCTCGGACAAACGAGACCTGGCACATCGAATTCGACCTTGCCGACGAGCGGTCTCGATTACGTGGTCGGCGATTGCTTCGGCATTTTCCCGACCAACGACCCGGCTCTGGTCGACGCCGTGATCAAAGCGCTCGGCGTGCCGGCCGATTTCCCGATCGGCGGCCGCGCCTTGCGCGACGTGCTCACCGACGGCGTGTCGCTCGGCGCCGCGCCCGACACGCTGTTCCAGCTTTACTCCTACGTCACCGGCGGCGAGCGGCGGCAGAAGGCGCAAGCGCTTGCCTCGGGCGACGATCCCGACGGCGACGCCGCGCACGCTCGACGTGCTCGCCGCGATCGAGAAATTCGCCGGCGTGCGGCCCGATCCGGAAGCCTTCATCGAGGCGCTCGAGCCGATGCAGCCGCGGCTTTATTCCATCGCCTCGTCGCTCAAGAGCAATCCCGGGCCGCGTCGCGCTCACCGTCGATACCGTGCGCTACGCAGATCGGCAAGCGCGCGCGGCTCGGCGTCGCTTCGACCTTCCTCGGCGAGCGCGTCGCGCCGGGCGACAAGGTCAAGGCTTACGTGCAGCGCGCGCAGCATTTCGCGCTGCCGGACGATCCGGCGGCGCCGATCATCATGATCGGCCCCGGCACCGGCGTCGCGCCGTTCCGCGCCTTTCTGCACGAGCGCATGGCGACCAAGGCGCCCGGCCGCAACTGGCTGTTCTTCGGCCATCAGCATCGCGATTATGATTTCTTCTACGAAGACGAATTCGCCGGCATGCGGCGGCGCGCGTGCTGACCCGCCTGTCGCTCGCCTGGTCGCGCGACGGCGAGCAGAAATTCTACGTGCAGGACCGCATGCGCGAAGTCGGCCGCGATCTGTGGGCCTGGCTCGCCGACGGCGCCTACATCTATGTCTGCGGCGACGCCAAGCACATGGCCAAGGACGTCGAACGCGCGCTGGTCGACATCGTGGCGCAATTCGGCGCGCGCAAGACCGACGAGGCGATCGCCTTCGTCGCCGACCTCAAAAAGCGCGGCCGCTATCAGCAGGATGTTTACTGATGTGCATCATGACAGCCGCTCGGATTCCCGCCTTCGCGGGAATGCGCGTGGGACATCGCGGGGCTACTATTTGTTTGCCAGCGCTGCACGCACGCGCTCAACGACGGCGGCCGGCGTGTGCGAGACTTCCTCGATCAACGTCTGCACCTCTTCGCCGCTGAGCGGATCGATGTCGATCTTTTCGCTTGCGCGGCGTCGGCGAGGAACGCCGGGTCCTTGACGGTGGCGTCAAACGCCTGCCGCAACGCCGCGACGCGATCGGCCGGCACGCCCGGCGGCACGAAAATACGGCCGCCCGTATTCGAGCCGCGCCACCACCAGCTTCACGGCGGCGCGGTCGGCATCGGTTTTGACGTAATCGAAGATCGACGGCACGTCGCCGATTTCCGGCAGCTTCTTCAATGCCCCATTGCACCAGCAGCCGGATTTTCTTGTCGGCGAGCCAATCGGAATTGAGCGCCTTCAAGGTCGACCAGTTGGCGATCGTGCCCTGCACTTCGCCGCGTTCGAGGGCGAGATGAATTTTCGGCGTGCTCTCGTAGCCGGTAATGACCTTGAACTTGTAGCCGAGCAGATGGTTGAGCAAAATCGGATAGTCGTATTGGGTCGAGCCCGGCCCTTGTCCGCCCAAAACCAGTTCGGTGGTCTTGACGTCGTCGAGCGTTTTGATCGGCACCGTGTGCCAGACATACATCACCTGGGTCTCGCGATTGGTGCTGCCGAGGTAGGTAAGCTTGGTGGCGTCGAACCGCGCCGTCCCCGGCTGCAACAGCGGCAGCGTCGGCGTGCCGTTGAACGGCGCGCCGATCACCGTGCCATCGAAGGGGCCGTTGGCGTTGAGCGAGTTGGTCATCGTCAATCCGCCGGCGCCCGGCTGGTTTTGCACGATGACTGTCGGATGGCCGGGGATGTATGCGGGCATGTGGCGCGCCAGCGTACGCGCCGTGATGTCGTAACCCGAGCCGACGCCGGTGCCGACAACGATGCGCAGTGTCTTGCCCTTGAAGAAGGTTGCGGCATCCTCCTGCGCGTTTGCGGGGACGCAGAGCGCGAGAGCTAGTAGAGCGAGCAGAAATCGTTGCATGGCTCCTCCCCTGTCGTCATTGCCGGGCTTGACCCGGCAATCCATTGCGCCGCGACGCCGCATGGATGCGCGGGCCTTCGCCCGCCGAAGCGAGACACCAATCTCTGGCCCTAAAAGCTTCGGCCGCGCAGGCGGGTCAAGCCCGCGCATGACGGACGGAATGATGGCGTTCTTCTTCCGGATCAAGCGGCAGCTTGACCGGCTGTTTGCGTTTCGCCGAAAGGTCGAGCGCCTTGGTCAGCATCAGCCGGTTATGCGCTTCGGCCGCGGTTGCGGCCTGGGTCGGCAGGCCGAGCGACACGCGGTTGAGGAACGAATCGGTCTCCTCGCGCATCGGGCCGCGCAATTCGCCGAGCGCCATGTCGCCGGGCGGATAGGAGCCGAGAAAATCGACCAGCCGGCTTTGGTCGGGCGCGTAGCCTTCGCTCTGCGGCGCCGACACCGCGAGCACCATGTCGCGATGGGTGTCGTCGATCGTCAGCACGCCGTGGGTGCCGTTGATGCCGACTTCGAGGCTGTAGACGGCGCCCGGCCAAGTCACCGGCAGCGCCCAGGAGATATTGAGGTGATAGACGGTGCCGTCGGCGCACATGATCATGCCGGCGGTGGCGTCGATGCCCTGATAGAGCGGCCCCAGCACCTTGTCGACCGAACGCGCGTAACACTCGACCGGCGTCTTTTGCTCCAGATACCACATCACGATGTCGAGCGCGTGGGTGCCGGAAATCACCATCGGCGAGATCGTCGCCGGATCGTTGGTGCGCTTGTAATTGTCGATCGCGACCAGCCGGTTCATGAACGCGCGCGACGTCACCATGGTGACATCGCCGAGCGCGCCGCTGCGCACCTTCTCCTTGCCGGCGAGCCATTTGCGCCGGAAGCGCTGGGTATAGCCGACCACGGCGTCGAGCTTGGCGTCGGTGATCGCCTTGAGCACGCGGGCGGACTGCGCCAGATCGGTCGCCAGCGGCTTCTCGATCAGCATCGGCACGCCGCGCTCGACCGCCGCCAGGACCGGATCGACATGCAGATGCTCGTCGGTGGCGATGATCGCGCAGGTGACTTCCGGCCGCGCCAGCAGCTCGCGATGGCTGGTCGTGACGAAGTCGGCGCCGATGCGCGCGCCGACGTCGCCGCCGCGATTGTGATTGAGCTCGGCGATGCCGATCCATTCGACCGCCGGATGGCGCGCCGCGACTTCGCCGCGGAACAGGCCGACACGGCCGGCGCCGATGATGGCGAGCCCGATGCCCTTGGCGGATTTTTTCATGCGCCACTGTCGTTCGAACGTCAAGGCCGGCGCGGTTCTTTCTGCTTGAGCTCGGCGATGCCGGAGATGGTCTCGTTGGTCAGCGGCAGATCGACCGGCTCGTTGCGGTCGGCGGACAGATCGGCGGCGCTGTAGGTCTCCATCACGCGCCGCGCGCTTTCCGGCGTCACCATCACGGCGCGTGTCGCGGATGCAGGCTTCGAGGAAATGGATCGTCTCCGGCCCGATGCCGCCGGCGAAGACGTGATCGACCCATTCACCCGGCATGGTCGACATCGGAAATTCCTGGCCGCGCTTGGCGGTATTGAGCCAGTTGTCGCGCTGGGTGTCGTCGAGCGTCAGCGCGCCTTCGGTGCCGGTGATCTCGATCCAGGTCGAGCAATAGTTCGGATAGCTCGGCGGGAAATTCCAGCCGCCGCCGATCATCACCACCACGCCGTTGTCCATGGTGACGGTGGTGAACATGATGTCGTGCGAGCCGTTGACCGGCTGCATGTAGCCGTAGGCGCCCTGGCTATAGACGCGCACCGGCTTCGCCGGCTCCAAGCAGCCAGAACACGAAATCGAGATCGTGGGTCGATTCCATGACCACCGGCGACAGCCGCACGCGGCTCGCGATCTTCTTGCCGAGCTCGCGCGACAGATGGCGGCTGACCAGCACCGAAACGACGTTGCCGAGCGTTCCGTCGGTGATCTTCTTCTTGGCGAACGCGACTTTCGGATTGAAGCGCTGCGAATAGCCGATGGTGAATTTCAGATTGTTGCGTTTTGCCAGTTGGATCAGCTCGTCGGCTTCCCACAATTCGAGCGCGATCGGCTTTTCCAGCATGACGTTCTTGCCGGCCTTGAGGCAGTCGCGCGCGATCGGATAGTGGTTCGCTTCCGGCGTGGTCGACACATAGACCACCGAAATTTTCTCGTTATGGGTGATGTCGTTGTAGTCGAGGGTGGCGTTTGCCGGCTTGTAAAGCTTCTTTACCTCGGCAAGCCGGTCCGGCTTGATGTCGCACAGGTGCAATTTGTCGACCAGCGCGGTGCGCGACAACGTGTCCGCCCGCAAGCCGCCGATCCACCCAACGCCGATCACCGCCGCTTCAACCGTTTTCACCGAGCATTCCCCCGCATCTGTTTTCCGGCGGCACACTAGCCTCACTTTCGCATTGGCTTAAAGGGGGCTTTACGGCCCCTGTCCCACCCCGCGAACAGCGGGGCGGGGACCATCCGAAGCGCGCGCAGGACGGTGGGCGGTGGCGACTGACGCGCGGCTTCGTTGCCGGTGGTGGAAGTTGCTGACGTCACGGCTGCCATCTCCTTGGATCGCCTGCGTTGCGCTGGGATCGTCGCCCCCTCCACCACGCTGCTGCGCAGCGTGGTCCCCTCCCGCCGCTATCGCGGGGGAGGATGAACATGCGCTCTCGTTCTCGCGGCGCGTTTTTTGCGCCCGAGGTTTGCAGACGGTCCGTAACCTGGGTTGAGCGGAGCAAAACCCAGGCTACGAAGCTACGAAGCTAAGAAAGAAAGGGAGACGGAACGCCGACAGACGCGAACCAACCGCCGCACCAGCGGGTGCGGCGCGCGCTCTGCGGAGCGCGCTCGTCTGTCGGCGTCCCACCGCGGTTCTCGCCAAAGGGACTATTCATCCCAAAGGCTCAGCTCGGGCCAAGGCTTCCCGCAACACGGCGCCTGTAAGCGGCGGGTTACCCCGCAGGCGCCGGTCCGGTTACAGCGAGCACCTCGCGCGCCGGTCATAGTGCCGGCAGGCTTGATACCCAAGCCGCCCGGGAACGGGGTGTATGGCCCCATCCGCAGGCACCGCACTCGCCCCACCGCCGAGAGTACCCTCGCCGGCGGCGTCCTTAAGGGCGAGATGATTTGTTAAATGTAATCACACTTGCGACAAATGTCAATAGCTACGTCGCATCAGGCGCGACCTATCTGGCAGCTCGACAGACGGCGCTGATTGACTTCCGTCACCCTGAGGTGCTCGGCGCGTGGCGCCGAGCCTCGAAGGGCGACGGCCAGAGCACCGTGGCCGTATCCTTCGAGGGCCGCTTCGCGGCCGCCTCAGGATGACGGTTTTGGTTTTCCCGATCGCCGCTTGGCATATCGCCGGACCTCGCTCCAATCAGCCCTTGTCAAAGCTTCCTTTTTCGCACGACTCCACCCTTTGATCTTTCGCTCAACTCCAATTGCATCCGTGATTTGATCAAAATGTTCCGACCAAACTAATCTCACTGGACGGCGTGTATACGTATACCCCCGATAGGCGCCAGTCTCGTGTTCCGCCACGCGCTTCCATAGATCATCACCGGTCGCGCTGCCGACGTAGTACGACCCGTCTGCGCACTGAAGCATATAAGCAAACGCGCCCATGCTCTGCTCCAATTCCGTCACCCTGAGGTGCTCGGCGCGTAGCACCGAGCCTCGAAGGGCGACGGCCCCAGCGCCTCGGCCGCATCCTTCGAGGGCCGCTTCGCGGCCGCCTCAGGATGACGGTTTTGCCTTGTCGCGGCTGCTTACTTCTTTTGCCCAATACCCAGCACGGACGCGATGTGGGCGACCTGGGCGTATTGCTCCTTGAGGGCGGCGGTGTAGGCGTCGAGGCCCAATGGCGTGGCGGGCTGTCCGGTGAGCGCCATTCTTTGCTCGATCGTCTTGTCGTCGAGCGCGGCGAGCATGTCGGCCGCGATCCGCCGGCGCAAATCGATCGCCATGCCGCGCGGTCCGAGCAGGCCCAGCACCGGACTGGCGAGCAAGGATGGAAATCCGGATTCCACCACGGTGGGAATGTCCGGCGCGATGGGCGAGCGCTCGCGATCGTTGATGGCGATGATCTTGATCTTGCCGGTCTGCGCGTAGGTTCGCATCGCGGCGAACGATTGCATGGACAACTGGATTTGGTTTTCGCCGAGATCGATCGGCGACGTGGTGATGTCGCGGTAAGGCACCTTGGCGATCGTCAGTCCGTTTTCTTTGACGAAGCCGTCGAAGACGAATTCGGAAAATCCCGGCGCGACCGCATAGCTCGTCTGGTTCGGTTTG
>CAWJDC010000012.1:0-259950 GCA_963841575.1 uncultured Alphaproteobacteria bacterium | reverse complement strand
GACGGTCCAGCCGCGCCGCGCCAGCATGATGCCGGCCAGAAGGCCGCTCATCGAACCGCCGATGATCAGCGCCCGGCGCTCCCCGCTCAAACCGGGAGCCATGGCGCGCCGGCGCGGCGATTTGTCGTCCCGGGTTCCCGCGTCCGCAGGGACGACCGGCGTATCACTTGCCACAATATTCTCGCTATTTCCCAAAAGCCGAAGACTTTCTATATTGGGCCAATAATCCCAGGAGGAACACTATGGCACTGACCATGCTGGATAAAACGACCGATCGCGCCGACACCTCGGCATGGCCCCCGGCAATGACGGCAGAGTTCGAGCGCGAAGCGGCGAACAACAATGGCTGCGTCGGATCGACCCTGCTGTCGGAAAACGACCGAGCGCGGGTTTGGATCATCCGGCTTGCTCCCGGCGAGCGGATCGGCTTTCACCGCCATGTGCTCGATTACTTCTGGACCGCGGTGTCGGGCGGCCGCGGCCGCCAGCACCTGCAGGACGGCACGACCGTCGAATACACCTACCAGCCCGGCGAAACCCGCCACGAAACCTACGGGCTCGGCCAATACAAGGTCCACGACCTGCAAAATCTCGGCGACAAGGAGATGGTCTTCATGACCGTCGAGTTCCTCGACAGCGCCAACAAGCCGCTGGCCATCCCAGATAAGGTGCGCGCCGCAGCGTAGCGCGCAAACTCCCCCGGTCCGATTGCCGGGAGAGGTTTCTCTAGCCAAGCGCGGATGCTTCCTTCACACTCCAGCGGGGCTGGGTGGCTGGGTGATGATCTTTTCGTCCGATCTTCTGATCAATGCCGTTATCTCAGGCATCCTGATCGGCGGCTTCTACGCTGCCGTGACGGCCGGCGTGTCGATTTCGTTCGGCATCCTCGATATCGTCAATATCGCCCATCCGGCTTTCATCATCCTTGGCTCTTACGTCGCCTATATCGTCAACAAGACGCTGGGGCTCGATCCGATCCTCGCCAGCATCATCGCGATACCGGCGTTCTACGCGCTCGGTGCCGGCATCTATCAGGTCTATTACGTGGCGTTCGAGAAGCGCGGTCAGGAGTCGCTGCGCGGGCTCGCATTCTTCTTCGGTATTCTGTTCATTACCGAGGTCAGCCTCGTCCTCTACTTCGGCGTCGACTACCGCTATGTCGAGGCATCCTATATCGGTCCCACCTGGCACTTCGGCATGATCGACGTCCCAATGCGGCTCCTGGTGCCGTGCGTGGTCGCGCTGCTGCTGATCGGCGTGCTGCAACTGTTGCTGACGCGCACGTTCATCGGCCGCGCCATCATGGCCGTATCGCAAGATCAGTTCGCGTTGAAGCTCATGGCGATCGACCCGGTCCGCATCAAGCGCATCGCCTTCGGCATTTCGATCGCGACGGCGTCGCTTGCCGGCGCCTTTCTTATCATCATCCAACCGGTCGAGCCGTCGGTCGGGCGCGAATATATTGGCCGCGTGTTCGCAATCTGCGTGCTCGGCGGCATGGGCAGCCTGCCAGGGACCTTGATCGCCGCAATGCTGATCGGCATCGTCGAAAGCATGACTTCGACATTCTACGGCCCGTCGTGGGCGCCGGCAGTTTCGTTTGGATTTCTGTTGCTGACGCTGGCGGTCCGGCCGGCCGGCCTGTTGGGAAGGTAACCGTGCGCTCGGGCATCTTCTTTCTCGTCTGTCTCCTGATTGGCGGCGCGGTGTTCGGCGCCGCCATCGCATTCAACAACGATTACGTCTTCTTCGCCGGTTACGTCGTGCTGCAATACGTTGTGCTCTCGACGGCTTGGAACATCCTCGGCGGCTATTGTGGCTACGTGAACTTCGGCACCGCCGCATTCTTCGCGCTCGGCGCCTATGCGACCGTCGCCATCCACAAGTTCCACCCGATGCCGATCCCGGTCCTGATCGTCGTCGGCGGTGCGGTGTCCGGCGTCGTCGGATTTGGCATGGGCTATCTGACGCTGCGGCTGCGCGGCGCATTTTTTGCCATCGCAACGCTGGCGCTCGCCGTCGTTCTGGAGACGCTGGTCGTCAATTGGGACTATGTCGGCGGATCGCGCGGCGCTTACATCATCCGCCCCCAGGAGATCGCACCGATCGGCAATTATGTCCGATATCTGTTCCTCGTCATGGCGGTGCTGGCCGCCGCCGCGGTGACGGTCGCGCGGCTGATCGAGCGCTCGCGGCTGGGCTATGGCTTCGCCACCATTCGCGACGACGAGCTTGCGGCCGAGGCGCTCGGCGTGCCGACGCTGCGGCTCAAGCTGATCGCGACCACGATTTCGGGCGCGCTCATGGGCATGGCGGGCGCGCCATACCCCTACTACATCGGCTATTTGCAGCCGTCTTCGGCGTTCAGTTTCGACTATGCGGTGAACGCAATCGCCATGCCGCTGATCGGCGGTACGACAAGCTGGGTTGGTCCGGTCGTCGGCGCCGTCCTGCTCGGCTCGCTCCAGCAGATTGCGACCGTAACGATTTCATCGGCCGTTAATCTGTTGATCGTCGGCCTGATCCTCGTTTTCTTCGTCATCCTGGCACCGAACGGCATCATCGGATTGGTGCATAAGTACCTGCAGAACAAGCCGGACGATTTCGTCGGCCGCCGGCGCGTCGAGACCGACGCGCCGGGAGCGGTGCCAGAATCAGGGCCGGGACTAGAGCCATGACGGGTCTGCTCGAAGTCGACAATCTCGGCAAGCGCTTCGGCGGTTTCGTCGCCCTCGAGAACATCTCGCTCTCCGTGCCGGCCGGTGAGCGCCTCGGCCTGATCGGACCAAACGGTTCCGGCAAAAGCACACTGGTCAATTGCATTTGCGGCACATTGCGAAACGAGACCGGCTCGGTGCGCTTCGACGGTAGCGCGCTCGACGGGTTCGCCGCGCATCAACGCACCCGCCGCGGCTTGGCGCGCAGCTTTCAGCTGCCGCGGCCGTTCGCAAGCCTTTGCCTGCTCGATAACATTCGTGTGCCGCTGCTCTATACGGTGGCGGCGCGCGGCGCCATCAACTCCGTGCAGGAGATAGAAGGCCGCTGCGCCGACCTCCTGCACGAGGTGGGCCTGGAGGCGAAAGCGCGGCAGCTACCGCGCGACCTCACGCAGGTCGAGATGCGCAAGCTCGAATTGGCGCGCGCCATGGCGGCGCAGCCGAAGCTTCTGATCGCCGATGAAGCAATGGCGGGTCTCACCCATTCGGAGATCGAAGAGATCCTGACGCTGCTCGTGCGCTTGAACGAACAGGGCGTCACCATCATCCTGATCGAGCATATTATGCGTGCCGTGATGAGCTTCTCGCAGCGGCTCGTGGTTTTGGTCTCCGGGCGGAAGATCGCCGACGGCAAGCCAGACGACGTCATGCGCAATCCGGACGTGGAGAAGGCTTATCTTGGCTAGCAGCCTGACCATAGACGGCATTCACGCTTCGTATGGCGCAGTCCGCGTCATCGACGACGTCTCGGTCAAGGTCGGCGGCGGCGAGACGGTGGTGCTGCTCGGCACCAACGGCAACGGCAAGTCGACGCTCATGAAATGCATCATGGGCATCGTGCGTCCGAGCCAAGGCTCGATCGTCGCCGAGATCGAAGGCATTCACCACGACCTCGTCGGCCGCACCACCGAGGAGATCGTCGATCTCGGCATCGCGCTGGTGCCGGAGGGCCGCCGGCTGTTTCCGAAACTGACGGTGGAGGAAAACCTGCTGCTTGGCGCGTTCCGCCGCGCGGCGCGGGCCCAACTGAAACGCAATCTCGAGGTCTGCTTCGAAACGTTTCCCCGCCTCGCCGAGCGCCGGACCCAACTTGCAGGCAGCATGAGCGGCGGCGAGCAACAGATGCTGGCGCTCGGACGCGCGCTGATGCTGGCGCCGAAAATCCTGCTCGTCGACGAGCCTTCGGTCGGTCTGGCGCCGATCCTGGTGAGCCGAACCATCGATGCGATCGCCGAAATGAAGCAGCGCTACAATCTTACCGTCCTGATGGCGGAGCAGAACTTTACCCAGGCGATCCGCATCGCCGATCGCGGCTATGTGATCGTCCACGGCAAGATCGCTTTCGAAGGCCGTTCCACAGACGAACTCAACAACAACGATTTGATCAAGAAATTTTACCTGGGATTATGATCCGACCGCCGTTAGAAGTCGGTTTGCCCATCGATAATCACTTTTATTTTCAGCCGGTTTCACAGTTTGTGACGGAACGCGAGCGGTCCGGTGCAGGTTGGTTCTTGACATGGTCGGTTAAGGGGGGTGATGCGAAAGATTGGTGATTATCGTGATAACGGTTCTTGTAGTTGAAGACGAAATATTATTGAGCCTTGCAATCAGCACAAGCCTCGCGGACGAAGGTTACGCCATTTTGACCGCCTCCAATGCCGATGAAGCCATCGACATTCTCGAAGCTCGTGATGACATCAGCACTATTTTTACCGATATCGAAATGCTTGGCTCGATGGACGGATTGAAGCTCGCCGCAGCCGTCCGCCACAGGTGGCCGCCGGTCAACATCGTTATCACGACGGGCGGCGGCAGACCTTCCGACCGCGACATACCGCGCAAGAGTTTGTTTGTCGCAAAGCCGTATCTCACCTCGGATGTGGTGTGTGCGTTTCAGCAGTTCAGCTAAACGGATTAGCGTCACGCAGAAAGAATAAATTTAATCGGCGGGATCAAGCAGCCCGATCCCGCCGGTTGTTGATATCGAAAAGCGATTTAGTTCGGCATCAGAACCTTGTCGACGACCATGATGACGCCGTTGCTTTGCATCACATTGGCAATCGTCACGTTCGCCTCGTTGCCCTTTTCATCGGTGACCGTGAGGTCCTTGCCGCTGCCGCTAACGGTGAGCGTGCCGCCCTCAACGGTCTTTAGCGTCGCCTTGCCGTCGCCCTTCTTGATGTCTCGATCGAGAACCTTGGAGTCGAGCCTACCCGGTACCACGTGATAGGTCAGGATTTTGTCGAGCGTTTTTTTGTTCTCGGGCTTCAGCAGAGTATCCACCGTGCCGGACGGCAGGGCGGCGAAAGCCTCATTGGTCGGGGCGAAGACCGTAAAAGGTCCTTTGCCTTCCAGCGTTTTGACCAAACCGCCAGCCTTCACCGCGGCGACGAGGGTGGTATGATCCTTCGAGTTCACCGCATTCTGAATAATGTTCTTGTTGGCGTACATCGCGGCGCCGCCGACCATGGGATCCTTTGCAAAAGCGGATCCGGCAAATGCGCACGCCACGATGGCGGTGGCTGCCAACAGTTTGATCTTACTCATTGATTTACAAGCTCCCTGTGCTGCCACGGGCGTCAGTCCGTCCTTCGCCGGCGTGGGTGCATAAGATAGATACGGCTTGGGGCATCAAAAGTTTGAGGCTGTCTCTACAATTTGAGGTGAGCCAGCGCAGCCGATTGCTTCATGGTCGCGGTCACGCGACAATGATTTTAGGAACAATATGTCGGCTGGCGCGTTCGCTGCCTGGAACAATCGGTCTTGAAAAGACGACGGCTCCCGGAGTCGCCTGCGCCGTCTAAAATCAGACTTGAATCAAAATTTATTTGAGAACGGCTCTCGTCGATTTACGGCGGGGCGCAGCTTTACCGCACCGGAAAATCAAAATAAGTATTAGGGAACGGCTCGCGCGCTAACGTGAAGTGCCACCATTCTTTGTCATAACCGCGGAAGCCGCGCAGCCGCATCGCAGCGGCCAGCAACATACGGTTGGCGTGTGCCCCAGCGCCGACGCTCGGATCGGCAGTCCAGGATTTCGGATCCAGAAAGTCGAAATGCGTGCCCATATCAAGTTCGCGTCCATCCGCCCGCGCCAAGGTCAGATCGGCGGTCGAGCCGCGCGAGTGGCCGGAATGCGAGGCGATATAGCCGTTGCGAAATAAGTCGCGCTTGTCGACGCGCGGATAGAATTCAGCTCTGTTGACGGTATTGTTCAGGTCGCGCGCCCAGCTTATGAAATTCGCCACGGCCCGCGTCGGCCGATAGCAGTCGAATACTTTGATCCGGAGGGCGCGCGGGGCAAGATCGCGCGCCACCTCGGCCAGCGCTTGCGCCGCCGGCTGCGTCAAGAGACAGCGCGGCGCTTCATAGCCGTCGATCGGCCGGCCGACAAAGTTGTGCGCGCCGGCATAGCGGATTTCGGTGATCAGTCCGGGCACGATCGTTGCGGCATCGACAAAGACGGCCGGACGTTCTTGGGCATTACCAACTTGCGCATTGCCGACTTGCGCATTGCCGACTTGCACAATGCCGGCTTGCGCAATCGCCGCCACAGCCAGCGCGAGGCAGAGCTTCGACATCGGTACGCGCAAGCCTCTTCAATGCGGAAGGTTCACCTCGACGGTGACGTGCGATAGTCCAACAAGGCCGTGCAGGCGCTGTTTATAGACGGACGGCGCCTGCGGCGTCATGGAGATAATCGACGCAATCACTGCGGCGTGGCCCGGACCCACCTGCCACACGTGAAGATCGCACAGACGGTCACCGTCGACTTCGATGCGATCGCGGATGCGCTGCGGAAGCTGCGGATCGGGAATGGTATCAAGCAGCACACGGCCAGCGGTGCGCACGAGGGTCAACGCCCAGCTTGCGATCACAACGGCGCCGATGAGACCGACCAGCGGGTCCATGAAGGTCCATCCGAATGCCCATGCTGCCGACAAGCCGCCGATCGTGAGCAGCGAGATGATCGCGTCGGCGAGCACGTGAACGTAAGCGGCGCGCAAATTGGTGTCGTTATGTCGTACGGCATGCACTTCGCCGGCGTGAGCGTGGTCCGAATGGTCATGACCCGAATGGTCATGGTTGGAATGGTTAGAGTTGGAATGGTTAGGGCTGGAATGACTATGGCCATGGTGGTCGTGATCGTCGCGCAACATCCACGCACTGATCAGATTGACGACGAGGCCGAGCGCGGCGATCGGAATGGCTTCTTGAAAATGAATGGCGACGGGATGAATAAGCCGCGTCAGCAACTCATAGCCGACACCGAGCGCGACCATGGCCAGAATAATGGCGCTCGCGAACGCCGCGAGGTCGCCGAACTTTCCGGTGCCAAGCGAGAAGCGGGCATCGCTCAAATGGCGGCGGGCGAACAGATAAGCGAACCCCGCGATCGCCAGCGCGGCGACATGGGTCGCCATGTGCCAGCCGTCGGCGACCAGCGCGATGGAGCCGAACAGCGATCCGCCGATGATCTCGGCCACCATCATGAAGGCCGTCAGGACGACGACACTCCAGGTGCGGCGCTCATGCGTGCCGTGGTGCGCGCCGAGGAAGGCGCGATCTTGCGTGCAAGGAGCAATGAAGGACGAATCCATGGTGCACCTTATCTATTATCCACCAAGTAAGCCGCAGCGATCATCTACTCGCACTCGGAAACCCACCGCGCTTCCAGCGTATCCTGCGAATCGACCATGACCATGCCCCCCATCTCGGCTTTGGTCTGCGTCGTCGCCGTATAGTGATGTGGGCTGTCGAAATTGAACTCGCCAGTGAGCTCCATATTGAGCTGACCTTTGCAGCTAAGCTTCCAGGTAAGTTTCTCACCATCGAAGCTGCGTTCGATCGGCCCGCAGACGGAGTTCACGGTTTGGGCAACCGGCGAGAATGTTTTGGGGAGGTTCTCGGCCTCTGGGGCACTCAGGCACTTGGAGGACTCGTGCGGTGGCCCGATGACGCCGCCCGTCTCGGTACGGTGCATAATCTTCCAGAGGCCGGGGTCGATTCCATCGGCGAACGCCGCGGAGGCAGCCGCCACAATGCCGGCAACCGGCAGGATAATGCGAAAAAAAATGCGCATGCGTCCCTCATAACTGTTGCGAATCCAAGCTTACCGCAGCGATCGACCCAAGCGCCTCACATTACGTTAACCATCCGCTAACCATATACCCGGCACATTTTGCCTGGGAGGCATAACTCTTTCCACCGCACTCTCGGGGGCAGCCTTGGACGCGAGCGCGGCTCCACTGCTCCGTCCCGGCGGCCCACCAGCCGCCGCGCATAGCTTTGAATCACGCGAACGCAACCGACGGGCCCGATCAGACGGCATGAGCGACGCATGTCCGGCGCAGGGTGGCGAGACGGCGCTTTCGCGCCTCGCCGACCTTGGCACCATGCTCAGGCGCAGCGATATCGGGCTCGCCGTCGGCATGATGGCGATCCTCGTCATCCTCATCCTGCCGCTGCCGCCGCTGCTGCTCGACTTCTCGCTCGCCATCTCGATCACGTTCTCGGTGCTGATCCTGATGACGTCGCTGTTCATCCAGGCGCCGCTGGAATTCTCCGCCTTTCCGACCGTGCTGCTGATCGCGACGATGCTGCGGCTCGCGCTCAATCTCGCCTCGACGCGGCTCATTCTGGCGCACGGCCACGAAGGCACCGCCGCCGCCGGCCATGTCATCGAGGCGTTCGGCCACTTCGTGATGGGCGGCAATTTCGTCATCGGCATCATCGTCTTCACGATCCTGGTGATCGTGAATTTCGTCGTCATCACCAAGGGCTCCGGCCGCATCGCCGAAGTCGCCGCGCGCTTCCACCTCGACGCCATGCCGGGCAAGCAGATGGCGATCGACGCCGATCTCTCGGCCGGCCTGATCGACGAGAAGGAGGCGCGGCGGCGGCGCAAGAACCTGGAAGACGAATCCGGCTTCTTCGGCGCCATGGACGGCGCCTCGAAATTCGTGCGCGGCGACGCCATCGCCGGCCTGCTCGTCGTCTTGATCAATGTCATCGGCGGCATGGTCATCGGCATCGTGCAGCAAAGCCTGAGCTTCGCCGAGGCCGCCCGCACCTACACGCTGCTCACCGTCGGCGACGGCCTGGTCACCCAGATCCCGGCGCTGATCGTCTCGATCGCCGCCGGCCTGCTGGTGTCCAAGGCCGGCGTCACCGGCGCGGCCGACAAGGCGCTGCTCAGCCAGCTCTCCGGCTATCCCAAGGCGCTCGGCATGTCGGCTGCGGTCATGCTGGTCATGGCGCTGCTGCCCGGCATTCCGATGCTGCCGTTCCTTCGCGCTCGGCGGCGGCGCGGCGGCCTCGCCTATCTGATCGACCGCCGCAACAAGCAGGCGCTCGCCGCGGAGGCGAAGAAGACCGAGGCCGCGCAAGGCGCCGCCGGCCGAGGAGCCGATGTCGGCGGCGCTCAAGATGGACGACCTCAAGATCGAGCTCGGCTATGCGCTGCTGCCGCTGGTCAATGCGCCCGACGGCTCCGACCGCCTGACCGAGCAGATCAAGGCGCTGCGCCGCTCGCTCGCGATCGAGATGGGCTTCGTCATGCCGTCGGTGCGCATCCTCGACAACGTCCAGCTCGACGCCAACGCCTACGTCATCAAGATCAAGGAGGTCGAGGCCGGCACCGGCAAGGTCTGGCACGGCCAGTACATGGTCATGGACCCGGCCGGCAAGCAGGTCACGCTGCCCGGCATGCACACCACCGAGCCGACCTTCGGCCTGCCCGCGACCTGGATCGACGCGGCGCTCAAGGAAGAAGCGTCGGTCAAGGGCTATACCGTCGTCGACGCCGCAACCGTGCTCGCCACCCATCTGACCGAGCTGATCAAGGCCAACATGTCGGAGCTGCTCTCCTATGGCGAGGTGCAGAAGCTGATCAAGGAGCTGCCGAAGGAGCAGAGCGAACTGATCAAGGACATCGTGCCGGCGCAGATCACCATCTCCGGCATCCAGCGCGTGCTGCAGATCCTGCTGGCCGAGCGGGTCTCGATCCGCGATCTGTCGACCATTCTCGAAGGCATCGCCGACGGGCTCGGCCGCGACGCGCAATCCGGCGATGCTGGCCGAGCATGTGCGCGCGCGGCTGGCGCGCCAGCTTTGCGCCCAGCACGCCAGCCGCCGCCGGCTATCTGCCGATCATCGCGCTGACCGCCAAATGGGAGCAGGCTTTCGCCGAATCGATCGTCGGCCAGGGCGACGACCGCAGCCTCGCCATGCAGCCGTCGAAGCTCACCGAATTCATCAACCTGGTGCGGGAGAAGTTCGAGCAGGCGGCGCGCGAAGGCGAGGCGCCGGTGCTGGTGACGTCGCCCGGCATCCGGCCGTTCGTGCGCGGCATCGTCGAACGCTTCCGCGCCCAGACCAGCGTCCTGGCGCAATCGGAAATTCATCCGCGGGCGCGGCTCAAGACCGTCGGCAGTATCTGACACCAGTGACCGCGCCGCGGTGCCCGGCCTACGCGGGCCGGTCCGCCGGCGCGACCGAAAGTCCGACGACATGATGCTTCTCGATCAGGCGCGCCACCAGGCCCGACCGCTTGGCCTCGGCGACGAAATCGCGCAGGAATGCGGCGCCGGCCGTGTTGCTTTTTGCCGTGCCGATCGCCTGCTGGACGGCGCATGAAATTGCCGGGAAGAATTTTGCGCCCGGAAGCTTGTCGACGTCGTCTAGAAGTTGCGGCCGAGGCCGGCCAGCGCGTCGAGACGTTTCGGCGATGAATTGTCGAACGGCCCGTCGGCCGTGTCCGAGCGCAGCACGGTGGCGTGCTTGATGTTGCGCGCGAGCCAAAGGTCGTAGGCGGCGCCGCGCCGCACCGCGATGCGCGCACCGGGCCGGTCGACGTCGGCGACGGTGAGGTCCGGCGAATCCGGCGGCACCAGATAGGTCGCCTCGATTTCGCAGTAGGCGGGGTGAACGTGATCTTCTCCGCCCGCGCCGGCTCGGCGCCGATCAGGCCGATATCCCAGGCATCGGTGCCGGCGGCATCCGCGAGCTTCGAGGGCCGCTCGAACTGCACGTAGGCGACCGGAACATCGAGCCGCTTCGCGATCTCGGCGGCCATGTCGGGCGCGACCCCTTGCGGGTCGCCCGATGAACTCGTCCCCGTGACCAGCAGAGAATTGCTCGATGTTGATGCCGGCGCGAAGGACGCCCGTTGGGGCAAGCTCGGAAACGATTTCGCGCACGATCTGACTCTCCCATGAACGCCGGATTTAGCCGATCAGCACCGACACCAGCCGATGAACGGCCGAGTTCGAGCGACGCGGTCCAAGCAACATTCCATGACGATTTCGCACGAAGGCAGGTCGGAGTCCCGCGCACGTCGCCTCGGGGACCGGCGGCCGGTTGTCCCGGAACCAGACGCCGGTTCAATCGTTATCACGGGTCTTCACCGTGTCGGTGAAGACGCGTTTTGTCAGTGCATTCCGAGCGCCAAGTTTATCGTGTTCGATTGAACCTCTTGGCCCGGCCGCCGCGACTAATCGGCAGAAACCGGGAGGGAAGCAATGAACCATTCGATGTACAGCGCCGACCGCGGCACCCATTTGAAGATCGTGGTCATTGGCCTGCTTTGCGCGACCCTGGTCGCCTTCGATCGGCATTTTCGCCCATGTCAGCGACCTCGACCTCGGCACCGCGCCGCTGGTCAAAGCCGGCCAGCCGACCACCGTTAGCGGCCAGCATCCCACGATCCGCTAAGTCTGCGATCCGCCCAGCACCCTTAACGTGCCGGGCGGCGAGCCGACCGCAACCGCGCGTCAGGCTGTCGTCGATCGCCGGCAGCCGGAACTGCTCGACCATCCGCCCGTGAACAGGACCGGCCCGGTCGGCACGCCGCTCGGCGAGCCGCCGGCGGGCTCGAGCGACACCGCGTAGTTCGCCGCCCGCAGCGTCTCGATATCGATATTCGCCGGGCAGCGGACGCTGGGTGAATTCGCTCGCTGCCGACCATGCCCGAGCGAGCGCGGCGTCGGGAACGGTCTTCGAAATCAGCCACAGCTCATAAGCTGCGGCCCGCTTCCGGCGTCGCCGAAACGCGGCGCACGGTCAGGTGCGGTTGCGCGGATCGACTGTGAGCAGGAATGCCGGCGCGGTCGGCTCCTGCTGCAGCACGGCGACGAGCCGGCTGCCTTGCGGCTGTGCGCGGACCTTGAACGCGCGCGACCGCCGGACGAGGAGCGTCGGCCTGGCGGCAGCAAGCGCCGGGCCTAGATCTGCGACACGCGCGACATAGATCGCGAGCAGCGCGGCCAGCGCGCCGAGCCGCCATTGCAGAGTGCGCCAGCGCCTGACGCGGCGCGGCAAATAGATGCACATCGGCATCTGCGCTCGACATTCGATGCCGAGCGGCGGCGGCGCACGGATTTCGCCGCGTCGCGAGCGCCCGGCGACTTGAAATCCAATGCTTCGTCCGGCGGCAGAAGGCTCGACGCCGGAGCAGCGGCAACTCGGCGTCGGTTTCGTCCTCTTCCTCCTGCTCGTGCATCAGGACCGGACGGCGATTGCGTCGGCGAGGTCCGACGGCTGCAGTCGGCAGCTTCGTCGGTATGGGTCGTCCTGCCGCATCGGCATGTCGCTCGCTCGCCACATCGCCGATCTCGCGCCTTGATCTTGTCCCAGACCTCCGGCGGCGGCTCGACCGCCTCGACCATGACATTGAGTTCGCCGAGCCGGCGCTCCCATTGCGCGCACGATCGTCGGCAAAGCCCGGGTCGATCGCCAGCAGCGCCTCGGCTTGCTCGCGCTCGTCGGCGGACAGCGTGCCCAGCACGTATTCGGCGGCAAGCGCGTCCTGGTCGTCGTCGTACATCACTAGCCTCGTGATCGCTTGAAGTCCGTTGAGCTGTTCGGGCATGATTCGCCGAGCTCACCTGCATCAGCGGTCCCATACACTCGCGAATTTCGAGCAGGCTGCGGCGCAACCATGTCTTGATCGTGTTCACCGGGATGTCGAGCTTCGTGCGCGAGCTGCTCGCGGCTCCAGCCGCTGTAATAGGCGAGCAGCACGATGCGCTGCTTTTCCGGATCGAGCTTGCCGAGGCAGGCCAACAGCCGCTTCAGCTCCTCGGTCATTTCGCGGCGCGCCAGCGGCGGCGGCGTTTCGGCCGCACGTTCAGCGCCTCGGGCTCATCCTCGATCGAGACTTCGCCGCGCTTGCGCACGATATCGATGGCGCGGTTGCGCGCCATCGCCACCATCCAGGTGATGGGGCTCGCCAGCGTCGGGTCGAACTTGTCCGCCATCTTCCAGACCTTGAGATAGGTCTCCTGCATGACCTCTTCGGCCAATTCGGGCCTTCCCAAGATACGAAGCAGCACGCCGTAAAGTTTCGCGCGGGTCGCGCCATAAAGGCGCTCGAACGCAGCCTCGTCGCCCTTGGCGACGGCTGCGAGCAGCCAGACGAGTTCCGCCTGCATCAACATGACCGCCCCTGGCCCCGGAGCGATCCCCGGACCCAGCCCGATTATCGCCGCGGACGCTGGGCTTCGTCGAGAGCGAACGCGGTTGCGACCGAACGCGCGATTGATCGCGGCACGCGACCCGGGGCGTCTCGGCGAGCAGCGCAAAGCGAGCTCGCGGCGGCTGTCCGGCACAGGCTCGCAAACGAGCGGCGCGGGACCGTGCGGGATCGCGCCGGCATGTGACCAGGCGCTTACGCCGGGGCGGCGCCGCGCATGCGCATCAGCGCGATGCCGTCGAGTTCGGCCTGCTCGGCGGCATTTTCCGCCTCGCGCTCGCGCATCTGGTCGCGCTCGTCGAGCAGTTCGACCTTCTTGAGCTCGTCGAACGCCTCGCCGAGCGCCAGCTTGGCATCCTCGAGCTGGATGCGCAGCTCGTCGGCCGAGCGCTTGAGGTTCTCGCGGCGGCTGATCGCGGCCTTGGCATAGGTCGGATAGGCGAAATGGCCGGGATCGTGGATGCCGGCGCGATCCTGCTCGACCTTGATTTCGCGCTCGAGATCGGCCGCCATGCGCTCGAACTCGGCGATCATGGTTTCGATCTGCGCGACCTTGCGCCGTTTCTCGTCGACCTGAAATTTCTTCAGGCGAATAAGCGTCTCACGGGACTTCATCGACTACTACTCCCCCGAAGCCGCGGGACCAGTCTGAGCGCCGCCCGAACCTCCACGGCCCGCGAGGGACGCGCAGCGCCGCAAGTCGACGCGATTGTGGCACGATAACGTTAGCGTTCGGTTTCCGCACCGGCCACGATCTGCGGCCAATCGGCGATATCCTTCGGCCAAGCTGGTTGCCTCTTCCTTACCTTGGGCCAGAAAATCCTCCAGCGGCTTGTGCAGCCGGATCGCCTCATCGACCTCGGCGCTGGTGCCGGCGCGATAGGCGCCGAGCCGGATCAGTTCCTCCATGTCCGCGTAGGTCGCCATGACCTGGCGGGCCCGCGTCAGCACCGGCAGATAGGCCTGGATCGGCGGCGCGCGGCATGGTGCGCGAGACCGACTTGAGCACGTTGATGGCCGGATAGCGGCCGCGCTCGGCGATGGCGCGCTCCATGACGATATGGCCGTCGAGAATGCCGCGCACCGCGTCGGCGATCGGCTCGTTGTGGTCGTCGCCGTCCACCAGCACCGTGAAGATGCCGGTGATGGTGCCCTGCTCGGTGCCGGGTCCGGCCCGCTCGAGAAGCCGCGGCAGTTCGGTGAAGACGGTCGGCGTATAGCCCTTGGCGGTCGGCGGCTCGCCGGCCGACAGGCCGATCTCGCGCTGCGCCATGGCGAAGCGCGTCACCGAATCCATCAGCACCAGCACGTCCTTGCCCTCGTCGCGAAAATATTCGGCGATCGCCAGCGTGACGTGGGCGGCCTGGCGGCGCATCAGCGCCGGCTCGTCGGAGGTCGAGACCACCACGACCGAGCGCGCGAGCCCGGCGTCGCCGAGGTCGTCCTGCAGGAATTCCTGGACCTCGCGGCCGCGTTCGCCGATCAGCCCGATCACGGTGACGTCGGCCGCAACGTTGCGCGCCAGCATCGACAGCAGCACCGATTTGCCGACGCCGGAGCCGGAGAAAATGCCCATGCGCTGGCCGCGGCAGCAGGTGAGGAAGGTGTTGAGCGCGCGCACGCCGAGATCGAGCGGCGCGCCGACCCGGCGGCGGGCATGCGCGAGCGGCGGCGTGTTGCGGAACGGATAGGGCGAAGGCCCGAACAGCAGCGGCCCCTTGCCGTCGATCGGCTCGCCGAGCGCATTGACCACCCGGCCGAGCCAGCCGGCCGACGGCCGCACCGCGCCGGCCACCGAGGTGACCAGCGCGCGGCAGCCGCGCCGCACGCCTTCGAGCGGCGCGAACGGCATCAGCAGCGCATTGGCGCCGGAGAAGCCGACCACTTCGCAGGGAATGTTCTTGGCCTGGGTCTCGACCACCACCCGCGCGCCGACCGACATGGCGTGCAGCGGACCGGCGACCTCGACCATCAGGCCGCGCACGCCGACCACGCGGCCGTAGATCTCGATGCCGTCGAGTTCGTTGATCTGTTCGGCCAGCGCCTTCATCGGCTGCCGCCTTCCTGCCGCCGCAGCTCTGCAAGAATGGTTACCCTTAGGCGCCGTCGTCTTAACCGCTGTGTTTACCCGGGCCGTTAATCATCTGCGTTATCGTCCTTGGGATCAAGGCAGCTCGCCCGGCCCAGATCGGCAGGGCGAGTCGTGAGAGTCGGTTAGCGCCGAAACTTAACTTGGAACATGAGCGCCACCGTGGCTAAAAAACCACTGCTCACGCAACATCTTAAGGCGATTCGCTCGAATTTGCCTAGGGAATGCTTGCGCAGCAGAATCAGGTTTTGTTAACCATAGCGCCGTTAGTGTTTCGAATCAGTTTGTCCCAAGGCGTTTTCCGAGGGGCCGCCGCTGCGGCGTGCCGACCTTGAGCCCGCGCGGCGAGGAAGGGGACTGGCATGCGCGTATTGCTGATTGAAGACGATAGCGCCACCGCGCAATCGATCGAGCTGATGCTCAAATCCGAGAGCTTCAACGTCTACACGACCGATCTCGGCGAGGAAGGCATCGATCTCGGCAAGATCTACGACTACGACATCATCCTGCTCGACCTCAACCTGCCGGACATGTCCGGCTTCGAGGTGCTGCGCAGTCTTGCGCGTCGCGAAGGTCAAGACGCCGATCCTGATCCTCTCCGGCCTCGCCGGCATCGAGGACAAGGTCAAGGGCCTCGGCTTCGGCGCCGACGACTACATGACCAAGCCGTTCCACAAGGACGAGCTGGTCGCGCGCATCCACGCCATCGTGCGCCGCTCCAAGGGCCACGCCCAGTCGGTGATCCAGACCGGCGACCTCGTCGTCAATCTCGACACCAAGACGGTCGAGGTCAACGGCGCGCGCGTGCATCTGACCGGCAAGGAATATCAGATGCTGGAGCTGCTCTCGCTGCGCAAGGGCACGACGCTGACCAAGGAAATGTTCCTCAATCATCTCTACGGCGGCATGGACGAGCCCGAGCTGAAGATCATCGACGTCTTCATCTGCAAGCTGCGCAAGAAGCTCGCCAACGCCTCGAGCGGCAAGAACTACATCGAGACGGTCTGGGGCCGCGGCTATGTGCTGCGCGAGCCGTCAGACGACGAGGCAAGAATTCCAGCTTGATCTCGCGCCAACCTGGCGAACACATCCAAAACCCCGGCCTCACCGCCGGGGTTTTTGTTTGCGCTTCACAATAGCGCATCAGTCAGTTTCGCTGACTAAATCCATCATCGCCTTGCGGCCACCACAGGCTTAGCTCGGGTTGACCTATCGCAGAAACGGAGCCAGTTTCAGCTTCTGTTGTCGTCAGGCGGCAATCCTAATCGTCGCCCTGCTATGCCATCCATGACCATGCAAAAATTTAAAAAAAGCCTCCGTCAACAACTTCTAGAAGCACGCAATGTTGTGCAGCGACAAATTGAAATTCTCAGCACAGGCCGCAACTATCGCGGAGGCGAAACGCAAAGCGATGCGGTAACCAAAAAGCTCACTGCCACCCTCAGGCAAATCGAGGATAGCCTCACCGATCTGGGCCAGAGCGATGAATAGATGCGAACGGCAGACTTGACCTGACCGCATCCCGTTGACAGCGGAAATACCAGCTAGCCGAGGATCAAGAGAAAACGAAGCAGTCAGACGCCAGCCACGCCACTTCTGATTTATCCCTCGATGCTTTTTCCTTCAAGTTTTTCGCTTCGAACCTCCAGTTGCCGCAAGCATTTGGCCGTAGCCAAAGTTATCGCCGCAACAAACAAGATAGCGCAACTACCCAAAACTATACCCATGTTTGGGAGCACGGAATATCTAAATCGGTCCAGATAGTAGAGGGAAATATCTGATACACCGACAGCCAAAATTACATAGCCGAGGATCTTTATCGAGAAGGAAGTCATCATTTTCCAATTTCCGATAATATGTTCAAAGCTCGACTTAGTATGGCCGTGGCAAAGGTTACTCCTCGCCTACAGGCGGCATATCAATCGGGAGGTTACGATATCGTGGTCTTTCTTCGAACAGGTGTATAATTTCGTACTTCATTACCATGCGCACTATTAAAAGGTGCAGATGCGTGGTGGCGTCTTCATCTGCAAGCTGACGGAAAAAGGTCGCCAACGCTTCGAGCGGCAAGAACTACATCGAAACGGTATGGGACCGTGGCTACGTGCTGCGCGAGCCGTCCGATTAAGAGGCAAGAATTCCGACCTGACTTCGCGCCGACCTGGCGAACACAACAAAACCCCGGCCTCACCGCCGGGGTTTTTGTTTGCGCTTCACGATAGCGCATCAGTCAGTTTCGCTGACTGAATCGTCGTCTGTGGTGGCCCCAGCCTCGAAGGATGGACAGACAACATTCACCGCCCGCCATTCACCGCGATGAGACGCGGGGCGGGCTTCGCGGCGATCGGAACGGATGGCTTTGGCGCGTTCGGCGCATAGAGGCCGTGCTTGTCGCCGACGATCTTGAAGCTGTTGGTCAGTCCCACCACGCTCTCGGCCGCACCGAGCACGAGGAAGCCGTCGCTGGCGGTGATCCGTGCGATGCGGTTGAGCACGTCGATCTTGGTCTCTTGATTAAAATAGATGAGGACGTTGCGGCAGAAGACCAGGTCGAACCGCCCGAGTGCCGAGAAATCCGACAGCAGATTGAACTGCCGGTATTTGACCATGGCGCGCAGTTCGGGCGCGAGCTGCCACATTTCGCCGATTTGCGTGAAGTGCTTGACCAGAAGCTGGATCGGCAACCCGCGCTGCACCTCGAACTGGCTGTAGATGCCCTGCCGCGCTTTTTCCAGCACTTCGTTGGACAAATCGGTGGCAAGGATCTCGATGCGCCAGCCGGCGATCTCACGGTCCATCTGCTTGAGACACATCGCCAGCGAATACGGCTCCTGGCCGGTCGAAGCGGCGGCACACCAGATTCGGATGGTGCGCACGTTGCGGCGCGCCGCGACCAGGGCCGGCATGACGATCGAACGAAAATGCTCGAATGGGATTTTGTCGCGAAAGAAAAACGATTCGTTGGTCGTCATGGCTTCGACGACCGCGGTCATAAGCGCGTCGGCATGACCACTTTTGAGGAGCATCACAAGTTCGCTAAGGCCGGCGAGACCGGCCTTGCGCGCCACCGGCAACAGACGGCTCTCGACCAGATATTGCTTATCGGCCGACAGCACGAGGCCGGAGCGCGCCTTTAGAGACTTTCGCAGAAAATCATAATCGAACGGCGTCACGATCGTTCTCCTGAAAACAGGCGAATAATTTTGGCGGCAATCTGGTCGAGAGGAAGTATCGCTGAACACAATCCGGCCTGCGCGACCGCGCGGGGCATGCCCCACACGACGCTGGTCGCTTCATCCTGGGCAATGACGCTGCCGCCGGCGGCAACGATATCGGCTGCGCCGTGCGCACCATCGGAGCCCATGCCGGTGAGCACCACCGCAAGGGTGCTCGATCCCCACACCTGCGCCGCGCTCGAGAACAATGGATCGACCGACGGCCTGCAAAAATTGACCGGCGGGTCGTCACCAATGGCAATCTTGACGCCGTCGGGGCCGCGCGCGACGCGCATGTGGCGACCGCCTGGCGCAACGTAGATGCCGCCGGCAAGGACCATTTCACCGTGCTCGGCCTCGCGCGCGCCGCGACCGCCGATGCGCGACAAATGCTCGGCCAGTACCGTGGTGAAAGTCGGCGGCATATGCTGCGTGATCAAAACGGGCGAACGATCAATCGCGGCAGGCAGTCGTTCGATCAGCGCGGTGAGCGCCTGCGGGCCGCCGGTCGAGGATCCGATCACCAGCGCGCGTGGCAGGGCAAGAGCGAACGGCCGCAATTTTAATGGCGGCGTCTCGGCCTGCTGCAGCCCGATCTCGCGCGCCCACGACGCCGGCAACGGGCCGCGCAACGCCGCCGTGCCCGCAGCCGAAGCCGGAGCGAGCTCACGCGACGGCAAGCGGCCACGACCCAAGGTGCGGATCTTTTCGATCAATTCGCGACGGAACGTGGCCGAATTCGCCGTCTCACCGGCGGTTTCGGGTTTCGGGATATAATCGGCTGCGCCAAGCGACAGCGCCCGCAAGCTGATCTCAGCGCTGCGCCGCGTCAGCGTCGAGACCATGATCACGACGAGATCGCGCTTTTTCTTCAAAAGCAGCGGCAGCGCCGCAATGCCATCGAGTTCCGGCATGTCGATGTCGAGCAGGACGACATCGGTATCGTTTCTTTCGATCTGCTCGACGGCCTGACGACCCGTCCGCAACGACGAAGCAACCTTCATATCCGGTTCGGCTTCGATCCACCGCGTCATCAAGCTGCGCGCCACAACGGCATCGTCCACGACCATCACGCGGATCGGTCGCTGCGTTGCGGTCGCGTGGGTCGGGGCGGCCAGGGCAGTACGCATGCATACTCAAGCTATTGCACCAACTTCGCCGTCGGATTTCGCATCGACGGCCGCAGGGTTTCAGATCAGCCCGACTTCCTGAAACTTGGCCTCGACGATATCCTTGTCGAACGGCTTCATGATGTATTCGTTGGCCCCGGCGTGAAGCGCCCGCGCGATGTGCGCGACGTCGTTCTCCGTGGTGCAGAACACGACCCTTGGCCGATCGCCGCCAGGAAGCCGGCGCAGCACTCGCAGGAAGTCATAGCCATCCATCTTCGGCATGTTCCAATCGAGCAGAATCGCGTCCGGCAACTGATGCCGGCACGTTTCGATGGCTTCCTCGCCGTTCTCAGCTTCCACGATCTGGAAATCGAGTCCTTCCAGAATTCGCCGCGCCACCTTGCGGATGACGCTGGAATCGTCAACGATCAAACACGTCTTCATAGCGTCCTCACTCCACACTGCGCGGGCGGACCCGCTGCCCTGTCCTTAGCTTTGGGTTTCAAGCTTATCGGTGATCGTCATGCCGTTTGCAGTCATGCGGCCACCGCCACATTGAGTTCGAGCACGCGGTCGATGTCGAGGACGACCAAGAGCTGGCCTTCGAGCCGGAACACGCCGGCTGATACGCGCGCGAGCTTGCGATCGAGGTTGATGGGATTGGGTTCGCGCTCGTCGTCGGGCAGCTTGAGCACCTCGCCCACCGCATCGACCAGAAGTCCGAACGACTCGCCTTTTAACTCGATGCCAATCGCCATCGGCGCCTGGCCGTCGTCGCGCACCTCCAGGTCAAGCCGGCGGCGCATGTCGATCGCCGTCACGATGCGGCCACGCAGATTGAGCACGCCCGCGATCTCCGCGCCGGCCAGCGGCACGGGCGTAATGCGCGATGGCTTGAACACGTCCTGCACGCGTTCGATAGGCAGGCCGAACATCTGGCCGCCGGTCGTGAGCGTGACGTATTCGGTAAGCTTGGTATTGTCGCTCATTGGTGATTCACGCTGCCTGATTGACGTCGGTGCCCTGTTCCTTGATCGCCGCGATCAACCCGCTCCGATCGAACTTGGCGACGAAATCGTGGAAGCCAACGGCGCGTCCCCGTTCGATCGCATCCGCTGAGACCATGGCCGAAAGCGCGATGATCGGTATCGCGGCGGTGCCCGGTGTGCGCCGCAGCACTTCGGCGAGGGCGAAACCGTCCATGTCCGGCATCTCGATGTCGGTAATGACAAGATCGAAACGGGTGCCGGACTTGAGCACCGCAAGCGCTTCCGCCGCCGAACCGACGGCGACAACGTGGTAGCCGGCGGCCTTGATCAGCGGCGACAGCATATCGCGGAAGAAGGCGGAATCGTCGACCAGCAGCACCGAGCGCGTTGACTGCACCGTCGACGAGTCGCGGCGACGAAACCAATCAGCGAAAGCCTGCGGCAAAAAGTAACCGACATCGATGATCTCGGTCGTGCTGCCCTTGACGACGGCATAACCGAGTACGCCGGGACGCTCGCTCGACACTTCGACGTTGAGCCGATCCTCGACGATGTCGATAATTTCGTCGACCACCAGACCCATGGAGCGACCGCGATCGGAGAATACCAGGATCGGCTGTGCGCCATCTTTCTTGAGGCCGCTCTCGGTATCGATGCGCAATAGCGGCATGAGCTGATCGCGATATTGCACAAGATGGCGGCCATCGGAGATTTCGATTTTGCGGCAATCGATTTCCTCAAGCCTGGTGACGAGCGAAAGCGGCACGGCCTTGGGTTGCTGCGAGCCGGCGCGAAACACCAACAGCGCCACGGTATCCTCGTGCTGCGCTTCCGCGCGGTTCTTGAGTTCGGTGGCCGCAGCGGCGGCCGTGACCGCCTGCGCTGCGCGGCCGAGCGCCTGAGACAGTCCGTTCGGATCGATGATCATGATCACGGAGCCATCGCCGAGGATGGTCGTGCCCGAAAACACCGCGACGTGACGCAGCTTCGATGACATCGGCTTGATCACGATTTCCTCGGTGTGGAACAAGCCATCCACCACGACACCGAAAATCTGGCTGCCGACCTGCGTGACCACGACAAAGCCGCTTTCGCCGTCGCTTTCGCCGAGCCGCAAAACCTCCTTGAGATGGATGAGCGGCAACAACTTGTTGCGCAGCCGCAGCACCGGCGTGTCCTTGATCTTCTCGATGCGGTGCTCGCCATTGCCGGTCGCACGTACGAGCTCGAGGACAGAAAGCTGTGGGATCGCGTAGCGTTCGCTGCCTGCCTCGACGATGAGGGCGGAAACGATCGCGAGCGTCAGCGGAATCTTGATGGTGAACGTGGTTCCGGCGCCGGGAACGGACTTCAAGTCGACCGTGCCGCCGATCTCTTCGATGTTGCTGCGCACGACGTCCATGCCGACGCCGCGGCCGGAGATGCTGGTCACCTGCGCGGCGGTCGAGAAGCCAGGCGTGAAGATGAAATTGCAAATCTCGTCATCGGACTTGGCGGCAATTGCCGCCTCGCTCGCAAAACCGCCGGCAATGGCCTTGGCGCGGATGCCGGCCAGATCGAGGCCGCGACCATCGTCGGCAATCTCGATGATGATGTGGCCGCCCTGGTGACAGGCGCCGAGACGGATCGTTCCGATCTGCGGCTTGCCCGCGGCAATCCGTTTGGCGGGATTTTCGATGCCGTGATCGGCGCAGTTGCGAACCAGATGGGTCAGCGGGTCTTTGACCAGATCGAGCACTTGGCGATCGAGCTCGGTCTCGGCGCCGTGCATTTCGAGCTCGATATCCTTGCCAAGTTCGGCGCAGAGGTCGCGCACGATCCGCGGCAGTTTCCGCCACGCATTGCCGATCGGCTGCATGCGGGTTTTCATCACCCCTTCCTGCAGTTCGGCGGTGACGTTGGAGAGCCGCTGTAGCGGCACCTTGAAGTCGGAGTCCTCGTGCCGGCGGACAATCTCGAGAAGCTGGTTGCGGGTGAGCACAAGCTCGGAGACGGTCGTCATCAGGTGATCGAGCGTTTCGACGTTGACGCGGATCGAATGACCGGCAACCCGGTCGACGGGTTCGCCCGCAGCCTTGTCACTCTGTTCCTCGTCGCCGTCCGCGGTCGGCGTAGTCTTAACTGGGATCGTCGCCGCAATATCGCGGGCAACCGGAGGCGGCGGCCCGGTTTCCTGCCGCGCCATGCGCCCCAGGCGATCGATGAGGTCGCCGTCGCTGCCCTCAGGTTCGTGCTGGTGCGATTCAATCGCGTCGAGGATCGTCTTGATCTGGTCGATGGTGGTGAGGATGAGTGTCACGGCATCCGAGGTGACCGGCATGCCGTCGCGGAACTTGCCCATCAGCGTTTCGGCGGCGTGCGCCAACGCCTCGAGCCGGGGCAGCGCGAGAAAGCCGCAAGTCCCCTTGATGGTGTGAACAAGGCGAAAAATGTTGCCGAGGATCTGGCCGTTATTCGGCTCTTGCTCGAAGCGAACGAGCTCGGCGTCGACCCGATCGAGACTTTCGATAGTCTCGGTGAGGAACTCCCGCAACAAGTCGTCCATACTCAACGCCCTTGTCGCCACCCGCAGTGCCGGGCGGCACACTCATAACGAGCACTACAGCCGCAAGACGCGTATGATAACGCATCCGCCCGATCAAGCGCGTCGCGCCTGTTCGGAACTCCACTCTGTTGCCAAAGGGTTTAATTTCGGTTGCGGCGGATACACCAAAAGTTGCAGGTCGCCGACCTGCGCGCCGAAACAGCGTTAGCGAGCCGTTACGGTGACGGCCTCGCCCTCCGCGACAGCCGAAACCGCTAGCCCGCAATCCTGGGCCAATATCGCAGTATAGACCGGCTGAATGGCGTGAGCGTCGACCGTCGCCGGGCGGTTCGGCCCAAGAAGGTCGGCGGAGGCTTGGTTCAGACGGGCATTGAGCCCTGCCGCCGCAATGCGAAACCCCTGCCCGCCTTCGGCCGGTTCGACCGTCAACACACCGCCGCGCGGGATGGCACCCACAGCGATCAGCAGCATATTCATCAAGAGCTTGACCTTGTTCTTCGGCAGCAACTCCCGCGGCAAATTCCAGGCGATTTTGATTTTGTCGTCCTCGAGCAGCCCGCGCGCGGCCTTTTCCGCATCGCCGAGATCAATTTGCGCGCCAGCCGATCCGGAGGCGCCGAAGGCAAGCCGGCAGAATTGCAGTCGCGCGGATGCCTGATAGGCGCTCTTCTTGATGACCTCGAGCGCGAAGGTCTTGGTCTCCTCGTCCTTGTCCTCTTCCATGACTTCCAGGCCATTGACGATGGCGCCGACCGGACTGATCAGATCATGGCAGACGCGCGAACACAGCAACGCCGCGAGGTCGAGGGCTCCGAGGGCGGGAGGACCGGACATGACATGCTCCGCTGCAAGAATGCGATCCCGTGCCTGTCACAGCACGGGCGATTCGGCAATCATCGCCTCGGGCGTATGGTCAAATGCCGGAGCGCAAATCGACTTAATGCGGACCCATCACTCTTTAAAGTAGGGGCCATCACCGCAGGAGGAATCGTCCATCGTGCCCTATTCCCATTCCGCCGCTGACGCCACGTTCGTGGCCGCGTTGACGGACATCGGCGTACACGCGGCGGCGGCGATCAGGCGCATCGCCGGCGCGGGCGACGTGCGGACCAAGGCCGACGGCTCACCCGTAACCACGGCGGACGAAGCATCCGAAGCAGTGATTCGTGACGGCTTGGCGCGCCTCGACCCTGCCTTGCCGATCATCTCCGAGGAACAAGCGGAGCGCGACAGGCCGCGTGTCACCGCGGCGAGCTATTTCCTGGTCGACCCGCTCGACGGCACGCGCGAATTCATCGCCGGCCGCGACGAGTACGCGATCAACATCGCGCTGATGAGCGATGGTGCGCCGGTCCTGGGCATCATTGCGGCGCCGGCGCTCGGGTTGATCTGGCGCGGAATTGTCGGGCGCGGCGCCGAGCGGATTGTCCTGATGGGCGACCAAGTCTCGCCGCCGGAAGCGATCCACGGCAGGCCGCAGCCATCGGACAACCTCGTTGCCATGATCAGCCGCTCGCATATCGAGGCACGAACGCAGGCCTATCTCGACCGTTTGCCGTCGGTGAAGCGCGTTTCGTCTGGTTCGGCTTTGAAATTCTGCCGCCTCGCCGAGGGTTCCGCCGATCTTTATCCGCGGTTGGCGCCGACCCGAGATTGGGACGTCGCCGCCGGTCATGCAATCGTCACGGCGGCAGGTGGACGCGTGACTGCGCCGGACGGCACGGCTCTCGTCTACGGCACCGCGGACCTCATCATTCCAGGCTTCGTGGCCTGGGGCGATGCAACAATCAGGGGCTGAGCGTGCGCAACACATCCGGCCATTTGCGTTCAGCGGTGGCACGCAAGCGATCGGCGTCGGCCGCAAATTTTGCCAGCCGCATGCCATCGTAGAACAGGTAGAGCCGATCGCCGGCAATGAACCAAATGTTCGGCTTGCCGGCGACCGCGACGCCCTGCGCCACACCGAGCGGATCATAGCCGCCGAATTTCGGCATGTAGATATCGGGCGCTGCCGCAAAGGCTGCACGATTGCCGACGTTGCTGAAGCGCCACACTGCGCCGTCATGCTGCATTTCCAGTTGCGGGCTGCCCGGCGTCGGCTTGCCGTCGGTGAAATATGCCACCGGGTCGTAGCCGTCGATGGCGAGACCGGTATACCAATCGACGACAATCTGTTCCGTTACCGCGGCTTGCGACGCGGGCGCACGGGCAACAAAGACCAGCATCAAGCCGGCCAAGGCCGCCACGGACGCGACGTAAAGCTTTCGTCCCTGCCGTGCTGAGGTCATAGTTCTGGCTAAAGCTTGGCTGATTCGGATCGCTGGCGCGCAAGATAAATCCAGGTGCGTGAGCAAGGGGTTAAGCTGGGGAGCTTTTGATGAATTTCGCCCTGCGGCTCGCCGTCATGGCCACGCTATGTGTTGGAATCGGCGTAGCACCCGCCGCCGCGCAACCGGCACCATACCCGCCAGGACCCGGCCAGCCTCCGCCATACGGGGCCCAGAACCTCCACCGTACGGGGCACCGCAACCTCCGCCGTACGGAGCCAACAACCTCCGCCGTCAGGGCCTCAGCAGCCTCCGCCATACGGCGCCGAGCAACCGCCCGGCGATGGCCAGTTCTCGCCGAACGAATTGATCGATGCCGGGCACCGTTTCTTTGGCGGCGTCTCGCGCGGCCTTGCCTCGATCGTCGAGAAAGCCGGGAGCCAATGGGGACAGCCGAACGGCTACGTGCTTGGTGAAGAAGCAGGCGGCGCCTTTGTCGGCGGCCTGCGCTACGGCGACGGCACGCTCTATACCAAGAATGCCGGCGACATGCGGGTGTTCTGGCAGGGACCGACCCTTGGCTTCGACGCCGGAGCCGACGGCGCGCGCACCATGATGCTGGTTTACAACCTGCCGCGAACCGAGGCGATCTTCGACCGGTTCGGCGGCGTCGACGGCTCGGCCTATTTCGTCGGCGGCCTCGGCATGACGGCGCTCACCGCCAATGACATTGTCATCGTGCCGATCCGCTCCGGTGTCGGGCTGCGGCTCGGCGCCAATATTGGCTACCTCAAATTTACCCCGCGCCCGACCTGGAACCCATTTTAACCGAACGCGGCGGCCTGATGTCGCGAGCGCGCGGCATCGTTCGTGAATCCAATAGCGCAAATTCGCGAAGCGGTTTAGGTTAACCGTCGGTGCATGTGGTACGGCTTGCGCTCGCGTGGCAATGTCACGCCACCAAAGCGGCGCAGCCAAAGGCGTAGGTGCCATGATCGAACCGATCATGTATTTCGGTATTGGGTTCCTCGTGGCGGCGCTGTTCGGACTTTTGTTCGTCCCGCTCGTGCACAATCGCGCCGTTCGCCTGACCATGCGGCGGCTCGAAGCGGCGACGCCGCTGTCGATCGCCGAAATCCGCGCCGACAAGGATCAGCTGCGCGCCGAATTTGCGATGTCGACCCGACGCCTCGAGATGAGCGTCGAGCAGATGAAGACCAAGACGACGACCCAGCTTGCCGAGCTCGGCAAAAAGACCGACGCCATCAATCAGCTCAAGAAAGAGCTTGGCGAGAAGACCGCGACCATCTTTGCGCTGGATTCGCGCGACAAAACCCTGCGCGACCAGCTGCGCACCACCGAAGCAGAGTTCGAGCTCAAATCGACCGCGCTGCGCGACGCCGAGCGCACGCTCTCCGACAAGCAGGCAGAACTTGACCAAGCTGCTCGCCGAACTCGGCGATCGCTCGATCACCGCCGACAGCCAGCGCGTCGAGCTCGCGGCGCTGCGCACGCAGGTCGAGGCGATGAAGGTCGGCGTCGCCGATTACGAGCGCGCCGTGAAGGAGACCGAGGAGCGGCTGACCCGCGAGCGCGGCGATGCCGCAGACGGCGACCGCGAACCTGACCGACGCACGCGGCAGGCTCGACAGCTTGGGCACCCGCACGCGCGGATCTCGAGCGGCAGATCGTCGTGCATAACGACCGAAGCCGACATCCTCAACAAGCGCGTTCAGGAGCTGGAGAACGCGGCTTGGCGATCAGGGCCGGCTGCTGGCCGAGCGCGACTACCAGATCGAGCGGCTGCGCAGCGATCTCGACACCGCGCGCGCAGTCGAGAGCGACCTGCGCGAACGAGTCGCGACCGCCGGCAGCCGCAGCGCCGCAGCGGACTCGTTCCGCGGCAAAATCGCCGAGCTCGAAGCCCAGCTCGCCGCAACGCTCGAGGAACGCACCAAGTTGCAGCGCGAGATCGGGACCATGCGAGCGCGACGCGGAATCCACCTGGGCGGCCGAGAGAGTCGAGAACGCGCTGCTGCGCGAACGCATCAACGACGTCGCCGCCGAGGTCGCGCGTCTGACCGCGGCGCTCGAAGGGCCCGGATTCGCCGATCGAAGCGATGCTGGAGTAGTCGCGCCCTCGGCGGCGGCGAGCAACGGCACAAACGGCATCAACGCGCAGAAGCGAAGCGCGGCGCGGCGGCACCGATACGCCGCAGAGCACCAAGAGCACGCTCGCGCTGACCGCATCCGCGCGCTGCAATCGAGCGCCTCACGCGTCGCCTCGACAAATTAAGCCTGATCCGCATATCGACACGATCGTGCACTAGCGCTGCTTGACACCCCGGCAAGCCACCCTAAATCCGCCCCATCGGACGGGCGCTTAGCTCAGCGGGAGAGCGTTCCCTTCACACGGGAGAGGTCGTAGGTTCAATCCCTACAGCGCCCACCAGCTAAACCAGCCGGCCCGCTTCTGCAAAGCCCCTGGCGCCCGACGTTTGATCGGATTCCCGAAGTTAATCGGAACGAAGTCAATCGACGCCTCACCCTCGAAAGACCAGCAACCCCAGAACAAGCAGCACGACGAAAATCACCACGACGATATAAAACAGGATGCGGGCGACATCGGCGCTTGCCGCCGATATACCGGTAAATCCGAAAATGGCGGCGATGACGGAGATAATGAAAAATATAAGCGCCCATTTCAGCAATGACATGGCTCGTTATCCTTTCGCGGTTGGCAACCGAAAGGGCGATCTTTTGTTCCGCGGTTGAGCGCCTTTTTCATCCTGCCGTCCTGTTCCGCAACGCGGGCTATCTACCGGCCGCGCGAAGCCTTTGCCAAAGCGGAATTCATGAGCAGGCTGAACCCGAACCACCCCCAATAGATGCGATGATGTTTGATGAGGCCGTTCTCGATGTCCATCATTTCCATCAGATCGACCTGATCGCCGTCGGGCGTTTGGCGCGGATATTCCCAGGTCAGTTGCTTTCCGTTGCCAAAGAAGGTCCCGGTCCGATACCAGCGGACGAGGTCGTTGGGGCGCCTCTTTGTGCCCTCGTGGAAGAAGTGCCTGATTTCCGTTTTGCCGCGCAGGATGCCTGTCGTTCGATCGTCCAGGATCGCCATCACCAACGGCGTCTCGACTATGGCATCTTCGGCGTAAAGCGCCAGCGTGCCCTCGACGTCACGGGTGCGGGCCGTCTCGTGCCAACGTTCGTAGATTCGGCGGATGTCCTGATCGGCAATGGCGTTTTCCATTCACGGCCTATAGCGCTTTACGAGGTGGAATGCTTCGTCCACTCCCGAACTATCGGATTTGTTGCCGGCCGGCACAGTTAGCGCTGATCTCTTCGCCGCCCGGGTGGTGGCCGGCGCGGCGGCTGTCTCGGCGGACCAAAGCCGCGTTGCGGGCGGTTTGGTTGCTGCGGGCCGCCGGGGCGCCGCTGCTGATTGTTCGGTCTTTGCTGATTGTTCGGCCTTTGCTGATTGCGGCCGCGCAACTGCCGGCGCTGGATCGTCATTTGACGGCCGATACTGTGCGAGACGAACAGCCGCTGCAGCACACCGCGGTCGCGCGCCGCTTCCTGGGGCGGAATCTGGAACGGCACGGCGGCCAATCGTCCGCCGGCACCGGGCCGCAGCGCGAACGCGCTCGCGCCCTGCGTCAGCGCGCCAAGCCGGCCGCCCTGACGATCGAACACGTCGATCTGTCCCACATGCCCGTCGGCATCGGGATAGAGTTTGATCCTCGGTTCGCCGGCGCCCGGCACGCCGCCTTGCGGCACATCGACGACGCCGGTCGTGCCGCGAATGCCGAGCGTGGCAATCGGCGTCGTTATCCTCATATTGCCGGTCTTCGCCACCAGGCTCGCGACAAATGCGGCGGTGCCGATTGCGACGTTGAATGTGGCCGCGTTGGCGTTACCGCCCTCCTGATAAACGAATTCGTCGACCACGATGCGGGTATTCGCGGAGAGGCTGAAGGTGGTCTCGTCGTCGAACGTAATGCCGAGCGATGAGGTCGGGCCGGTCTGCAATATATCGCTTTTAAAGATCGGGTCTGAAACCTTCAATGCCGCGGCAGCATTATTCCGAGTCACTGTCGCCGTGCCTTGCAGCGTCGCAACTTCGCCGACCGAATTGTCGGCGACCGCGTTCGGCGCGGCCGATGGTTTTGCGCGCGTGCCGCGAACGGCCACGCCGCCGCGGCGCTGCCGAGAAGCGCAATAAATTCTCGCCGCCTCATACCCAGCCCTCATAATCGGCGCAGTCTATCGTAAGGTCACAACAAGACATCACAACGTCTGATTTGGGCAGCCGCAGGGCGCCACGGCCCAGCGGATTGCCGCTCTTTGAAATACGCAGCCCGATACCGTCGAGCACGCTCTCACCCGAGGCTGATGACGATCTTGCCGAAATGCGCGCCCGAGGCCATGTGCCGGTAGGCCGCCGGCGCCTCGTCGAAAGCGAAGACCTTGTCGATCACCGGCTTGATCGCATTCGCTTCGATGGCGCGCGCCATGGCGTCGAACATCTGCGTCGAGCCGACCGAGATGCCCTGCACATTGGCGCGGCGGCCGAGGATCAGCGCCGGGTTGAGCTCGTTCGCCGCCCCGCTCAAGCCGCCGATCATGCTGATCTTGCCGCCGACGCGGATGGCGCCGAACGAGCGCGCCAACGTCGCCGCGCCGCCGACCTCGACCACCTGATCGACGCCGCGGCCGCCGGTGAATTCCATCGCCGCCTTCTCCCAATCGGGCGTGGTCTTGTAGTTGATGCCATGGACGGCGCCGAGCGACTTGCGCCGTTCGAGCTTTTCATCGCTCGATGAGGTGATGATCGCCTGGATGCCCATCGCCCGCGCGAACTGAAGGCCGAAAATCGAGACGCCGCCGGTGCCTTGCAACAAGCACGATTTGCCCGGCGATCAGCTTGGCGTGCTCCATCATGGCGTGCCAGACGGTGACGCCGCGCACGGCAAGGTCGCGCCTTCCTCCAGCGACAGATGCGGCGGAATTTTCACGACCCCGTCTTCCTCCAGCACCGCATACTCGGCAAGCATGCCGTCGATGCCGCCGCCGAGCGCACTCGCATGCACGTCGGCCGCCGGCTCGCCGCCGGGCCAGCGCTGGAAGAAGCAGCCGGCGACGCGGTCACCGACTTTTACGCGGGTGACGCCGGAGCCGACTTCGATGACTTCGCCGGCGCCATCCGACAGCGGAATGAGATTTTCGCGCACCGGCATCCGGTAGGTGCCGCGCACGATGCCGAGATCGCGGAAATTGAGCGAGCATGCCCTGACCTTGACCAGGACCTGGCGATGCGCCGGCTTGGGCTCGGGCCGCTCGACCTTGACGAGCGCGTCGATGCCGGCGCCGCCCTTGGGCAATTGATAGGCACGCATGTGTTCCTCTTTCCATTGTGCAATACCACGATTGGCGCGGCCGAGCTTCTTTCACGATTTGCCGATCCAGACGACCTTTCGCATCCCGGCCGCGCGATCCTCGTTGATGCGAGGGAAAAAAGCCAGCAGATCGAGCGATAGTGGCGGCGGAGCCGCTTTCTTCACCTGCGCCTTGTCCAACTCGGTCTGAACGGGAATGTAGAATGTAAATGTCTTGTCCTCGCCGTCATCCCAATCGACCAGTTCGCACCAGATGTCGACATAGAGCTGACCGCATGCTTTGCATCTGCAAAGATGCTTCGAGTGATGGCTCTCGTCGGCCCACGTCTCGACGACCTCCAAGGCGCCGTCGATATCCTCCGGTCGCAAATTATCGCTTTGCCAAAGATGGCACTGCGTCGGCTGGCGCAACTGGAGACTCGGACATCGGCCACGGCCCTTTATGTCGGCGGCTCGTATCATAGCCAAAAATGGCGGAACAGCTCGCGGTTCGCAATGCGTTCAGCGCAGCGCCGCCGCCAGTTCTCTGGGCGCCCGGCTTTTTCACTTCGTTGTCCATTTGCGCATCGGTCGCCGCCATGAGCCTGGCGACGACGTTGTTTCTCTGCGCAACGGGATTGTCCATGTAGCCGCTGGCGCTGAAAGAAATTCGCCGTCGGCACCTTGTCGCGCCATTCCATCGGCATCGTCACCATATCGAAGCCGTTGCCGTCACCGGTCAGGTTCATCATTTCGAGCGCGGCGGCGCTGAGCGGTTCGTCATATCCCTTTCGGCGCGCAAAGATCACCGAGTCCAAAAGCTTCTGGGTTTGCAGCAAGGGGCCGACGTCGAGGTCCAAATTCATCGCATGGATGCCGAGACCCTTTGGGTGCCCGCCAGCGCTTCATGCTGGCTCCAGTCGTCCGGCACGCTTCTGCAGAATTCGACCATCTTGCGGACGATCTCGATCTTGCTCTTCAAGCGCCGCGTCTTTCGCTCGCCGGCAATTGCGCCGCCTTGCGCCTTCAAGTCCTCGATGAATTGATGGCCGTCTTCGGCGATGATTTCGACGGTGTTGGTCGCCAGCAGCTGATTGTAGCCGAGCGCCGTCGTGATCGCGCGCGCCCGCTTGTTGAATTCCAGCCCGGCCTGGATGTCGTAATTGCCGTTTCCGGTCGCTTCGAATCCGTAAACCCGCACGACCTGGTCTTTGGTCAGGCCGGCCGCCAGCGCGGTCTTGGCGTAGGCGCGCTTGAATTCAGTTTCGCTGCTTCGGCAGTGCGCGGCGTGAATTTGAATTCCTGCTGGGCCGCGGCAAGAAAATCGGCGACCACCGGCACATAGGCGATTGGGCGGCGGCGCCTCTTCTTGCGGCTTGGAGGGATCGCGCGGCCTCGGCGGACCGGTATAGACCGGCGGCTGCTCGAGCACGTAGTCTTCGATCAGGATCGGCTCGCCGCGCGCGCGCTTGGCAATGCGCGATCGCCGCTTTTCGGCGATCGAATTCCAGTACGCGATGCGCCGCGGCGGCGTAGCGCTGCTGCGCCTATGTGTATTCTTCCAACGCGCGGCGGTATTGCGCCATGGCCGCCGCGAGGTTCGGCGGCGCGGCGGCCGGCTCATGCTCTGCCCGCGGACTGCGCCATCAGCGTCGCATGGCGACAACAGTATCAGGCAGCCAGCAGCATAGCCGACGACGGCGATATGTCGGACCAATCTCCATGCCGCTCATCTCCGCCGCAAGCGTCCGTCGAACTCCAATCCGCCCTGATTCGATAAGTGCACGCGCCTTTATATCCGTTTTTGACGCAATGAGGGCGGCAAAGCTGCCGCCCTCATGCTGCGAACCGTCAAAGCGCGAAAGGCTCGTCGGTCTCGCCGACTATTTGTTGATCGTGTTTGGCGGCGGCCGTGCAAATCGCCTCGTCCTGAGAGCCGGTGCCGCCGGAGCAGCCGATCGCGCCGATGATCTTGCCGTCCTCGATCAACGGAATGCCGCCGCGCGAAGCGATGACATCGTCGAGTGTCGTGAGGTAGAGGACGCCCTTTTGCACCGCGTCCTCGAATAGCTTGGTCGGGCGGCGATATTTTGCCGCGGTGCGCGCCTTGTGCTCGGCGATCGAAATCGAGGCGAGCTGCGCGCCGTCCATGCGCGCGAAGGTGACGAGATTGCCGCCGGAATCGACGACGGCGACGTTCATCTGCCAGCCCCGCTTGTTGGCCTCCGCGACGGCCGCCTGCGATCACCGACCTGGGCCTGCTGCATCGAGATCGGCGCGCCGTAGGGTTCGGCGAACGGCATCTTGTCGGGAATGACGTCAAGCGGATTGGGCGCGGCGGCCGGCTGCTGGGCCATGGCTTGCCCGGCCCCAAGCAAGCCCGTCGCCAAAAGCACTATCGTCAAAACACGCAACTTCATGAATTCCTCCCTGAATCGGCGGCATTTTTGGCCGCTCAGGCGATCTTAGACGAAAAATGACAGTTCGTGCCACTGAAGTTGCCGTTGCATCGCGGCCAGCGACAGTCGCAGGCATTTTGCTGTTTCAACCGCGCTGCTCACGGCGCTGAAAGGTTCTATCAACCATGCGGGGTAAAAAGGGCTGCGCTCGTCGAAACCGGGCAGGTTCGTTTGCATAAACGCTAGCCTTGGCGCGCTGCGACGATCCACCTGACAGGTTCGCGGATGCGGCAAGACCCGGAAACGGCAAAGCGGCGCTTAAATGCGAACGGCCTCGGTCCCGAGGGAGGGAGACCAAGGCCGTTCTGATGTCGGCAGGTACCCCATCATACACCCCACCCCGACACTGTGCCATCATGCCTAAACGAGGTTGACCGATCGTTGACGAGCCAATGGCGCGGACGTCGGCTTATTGCACGGACTGTCGGATACGGTCGAGAACGTCGTCTTGAGATTGCTGCCCAGCGCGGCGACCGTGGCGACGATTGCGACGGCTATGCCGGCGGCCAACAGGCCATATTCGATCGCGCTCGTACCTTTTTCATTTAGTCAAAAACATCCAAAGCAAATTGGCCATGTCGTTGGCTCCTCTTGCCCGTGCGGAGTCGCCCCTCGCGCGAACGACATCATGCTCCAAGCGCACGGTCGTGCGATCGGGCGGCCGCACAACTACGTATACGGCTGTAGCGAGCCGTTAAGTTCCACGTGCGAATTTATCGGCAAAACAACGAAAAGCTATCGTCAAACAATATCGCGATCAGCGTTATCGCGGCGCTGAGGCGCGCGGGACAGATTCTTTTCGCGCCAGCTCGGCCAGATAGTCGCGCCAATATCGCTCGCGGTTGCTGCCGAGCTCGAAAAGATAATCCCAGCTGAAAATGCCGGTCGCGTGCATGTCGTCGAAGACCAGCCGCACCGCATAATTGCCGACCGGATGCAGCTTCCAGAATTTCAACATCCTGCTTGCCGGCAACGGTGCGCCGCTCGCTCGGCGAGTGACCCTGAACCTCGGCGCTGGGGCTTCGCACGCGCAGATATTCGGCCGCCAGATCGAAGCTCTGCGCCGTCGTCGAACGCCACGGTGAAAGTTTTACGATCCTTGTGCAGACGCAATTCCGTCGGCCACGGATTGGTCACAGCCTGCTCACCCTGCTCATTGCACTCTATGGCCGACCGTCGAGACGCTGCACACCGCGCCGCATCATCAGTTCAACGTGATGTGGCCGTCGGTGATGACCTTCTTCCATTTCTCGTATTCCGACCGTGGTGAACGCGGCGCCGTCCGGCAAGGCTGGTGCCGCGCGGCTCGAGGCCATATTTTGCGAAGGAAGCTTTGAGGTCGCTGTCCTGCAGCGCCTTGTTGATTCCGGCATTGAGCTTCGGCAGCACATCCGGCGGTATTCCCGCCGGTCCGAAGACGCCGAGCCAAAGATCGACGTCGTATCCGGGCAGGCCCGCCTCCGCAACCGTTGGCAGATCGGGATAGACCGGCGGAACGCTTGGTGCCGGTAGTCGCCAGCGGAATGACATCGCCTTTCGACTGGTGAACGGCATCGCACCGGCGAATGCTCGAGAACGCCATCTGCACCTTGTTGCTCATCATGTCGGTGTACGAGGCACCGATGCCCTTATAGGGCACATGGACGGCTTTGATGCCCGTGCGCAGCATCCACATTTCACCGGCAAGATGCGGCGTGGTGCCGACGCCCGCCGAAGCGAAATTAAGCTTGCCGGGATTGGCTTTGCCGTAGGCCACAAGCTCCGCGTAGGTTTTCACGCCGAGTTGCGGCGCGACCACCAGAACTTCCGGCGACGAGCTGACGAACGAGACTGTCACCAGATCCTTGAAAATGTCGTACGGCATGTCTTTTTGCAGCGTCGGTTGATGACGATGGCCGGGTCCATGATCACGATGTTGTAGCCGTCAGGCGCTGAGCGTGCGACCGAATTCGACGCCCACAATGCCGCCGGCGCCGGGACGGTTCTCGGCGACGACCGTTTGCCCCAAGGCTTCGCCGAGTTTCTGCGCCAGGACGCGGCCGGTAAAATCGACGATGCCGCCCGGTACATAGGGAATGATCAAATGAATAGGCCGCGCCGGAAAGGTTTCCGCACGGGCTGGCAGGCAAGCCGCGGAGGCAAGGGCCAGCCAAAGCAGCGCGCACAAGCCGGATTTCAGGCGATTCATGCCGATTCTCCTTGTTTAAGACGGCGGTGCCAGCAAGCCGTAGTCTGCTACGGCGACATAAACCCGTCAAAATATTACCCCGTTGCAGCTTGAGCCCTTGCCCGTGCGATCAGTTCGACGATCTCGTGCGGCCTCACGGCATTTGCGCGACATGCACGTTGAATGGCGACAGCGCATCCTCGATCGCGGAAATCACGGCCGCGGCCGCCGGAATGACGCCGACTTCGCCGACGCCCTTGACGCCGAGCGGATTGTTCGGCGACGGCGACTCTTTGTAGAGGGTTTCGAAGCGCGGCACTTCCGTCGCGGTTGGCAGCAGATAATCCGCGAAGGTGGCGGTGATCGGTTGGCCCGCCGCATCGTAACCCATCCATTCGAACATTGCGTTGCCGATGCCGTGTGCGATCCCGCCATGAACCTGGCCCTCGACGATCAGCGGATTGACCCGACGCCCGGAATCCTGGATCGCGACGTAGCGCAGAATCGTAACGTCGCCGGTTTCAATATCGACCTCGACCTCGACGACATGACAAGCGTTGGCATAGGCCAGTTGATCGACGCGGAACGTCGCATTGGCTTCAAGCCCCGGATCGATGCCCGGCGGAAAAGCGTAACCCGGCGCGCCTTTGAGAATCCGCGCGAGTTCGCCAAGTTTCACGGAGAGTTGCGGCGCGCCGACAACGCGCACCTCGCCGTCGGCGATTTCAAGGTCGTCTTCCGCTGCTTCCAACAGGTGGCCGGCAAGTTTGCGCGCCTTGGCGGCAACTGTCGCCGCGGCGACATGGACCGAAGAACCCGCGGTCACCATCTGGCGGCTCGCGAATCCGCCGAGGCCGAGCGAAGCGGCTGCCGTGTCGCCGGCAACAACCGTGACATCCGCGCGCCGCACACCGAATGCGGCAGCGCAAACCTGCGCCAATGCCGTAGCGAGCCCCTGCCCCATCGGCGCGGCGCCGGTCGAGACCGTGATGCGCCCCGACGGCGAAACGCGCACGCCGGCGAATTCGAATGGACCGCGCCCGGTGCCCTTGATGCCGTGCGCCAATCCGATGCCGATATACCGCCCTGTCGCGCGCGCTGCGGCCTGCCGCTGCGGAAAGTCGTCCCACGCCGTCGCGCTCAGAATTTCCTGCTGGCAGCCGGGATAATCGCCACTGTCGTATTGCACCTGCTCGCCTGAACGCGCTTTGAGCGGTTTGAGGTAGGGCATCTTGTCCGCCGGAATGAGATTGCGGCGGCGCAACTCGGCGCGATCGAGTTTCAGCGCGCCCGCCAGACGATCCATCAGCCGCTCCATGGCGAATGCGGCCTGCGGATAGCCCGCACCACGCACCGAAGAAACCGGCGCCTTGTTGGTGTGGGTGACGTCCACATCCATCGCCAACGCCGGAAGCATGTAAGGTCCGGCGAGAGAGCTTGCAGAATTGTACGGCAGGTTGACGTCCTGCAACGCATAGGCGCCGAGATCGTGGGTAAGCCGCCCGCGCACGCCGCGGACGCGTCCGTCGGCATTCGCGGCGATCTCCACCGACCAGTACTGGTCGCGCTCCTGCGCCGCATTGGTGAAATGTTCGCGGCGATCTTCGATCCACTTGACCGAGCGATGCAGCAAGGTGGCGGCGGCAACCACCGCCACATCCTCGGGATAGACGCACAGCTTCGGCCCGAAGCCGCCGCCGACGTCGGGCGTCGCCACGCGCAGGCGGTCTTCGTCGAGTGCGATGAAATCGGCGAGCGAATGGCGCAGGTCGTGCGCCTTTTGGGTCGACGCCCAGACCGTCGTCTCGCGATCGGAGATTTCCGCGAGAAGGCCGCGGCCCTCCATCGAATGGGCGCCGCCGCGATGAATCCACAGCTCATCGCGCAGCACGTGAGCGGCGCCCGCGAATGCGGCCTCGATGTCGCCGTACGCGACCTTGTAAGACATGATGCGGTTCGACGTGAGCTCGCGCCGGACCGCGGGCGCGCGCGCTGCAATGGCGGTCCGACAATCGGTCGCCGCCGGCAGCACGTCATAGTCGACCACGACAAGCGCGGCGGCGTCTTCCGCCATATAGCGATCTTTCGCGACGACGATCGCCACCGGCTCACCGACGAAAGAGACCTCACCGTCCGCCAGCGCGAAGGCCCAGCTCTGGTCGAGCCGCGTGCCGGAATTCGAGGTGCGGATCATGCGTCGGCGTCTCATGACCGGCGCGAGATCGTCCATCGTGAGCACGGCGACGACACCAGCCACCGCGCGCGCGGCGCTTGGATCGATGCTTCGGATCAGGGCATGGGCATGCGGACTGCGCGCGAACGCGGCGCAGAGCACGCCTGACGAAACAATGTCGTCGACAAAGCGCGCTCTGCCAGTGAGCAGCGCGTGATCTTCAAGACGCGGAACGCGCGCTCCAATCGGTTCGCTCACTGTCACCCTTATGGGGTTGAGATCGCCTTCGCTGCTTTGGCGATGACATCCTTCGGCGTTGCGTAGAGCTCGGCAAGAATCTGGTCGATCGCCGCCGCCGAGACCGGGCGTACGTCGAAGGATAGCTTCTTCGCCTCGGCAAGGAAGTTCGCATCCTTCATGGTGTCGTCGAATGCCGTAATCAGGGCGGCCTTGCGATCCGCCGGAATGTCGGGCGGCGCGGCAAACGGGCGCGCCATGGCCTGGCTCGCCAACAGAACCTTGAGTATCTGGAGCTGCTCCGGATTGGTCACGAGGTCGGTCGCTAGCGGCACGGATTCGATTTCAGGCTCTTTCTTGAGCGCCGCCTGTACGATGATGTTAACCGAATGACTGCTGAGCCATTCGGCATGGCGCGCCTTGATGGTCGACCACGACAAACCGCAGAGACCGTCGACCTCGCCGCGCTCCATCGCGAGGACCACATCGTTGGTCCCTGGATAACCGCTTACAAGCTGCACTTTGGCGCCGAATACGTTCTTGTACATCAGCGTCCAGATATCCGGATCGGCGCCGGCGCCCTCGCCGCCGAACTTTGACGGCTTGCTGACAAAATCCTTCCAGGTCTTGATCGGCGACGTATTCCAGGTGACGCAGATCGTGTTGTCGTCGGTCACGCTGCCAAGCCAGGTGAACTTGCGACTGTCGAAATCGGCTTTGTCGATCAGCGGCGTGATGCCCATGCTGCGCGAGAATGTGCCGAACGCCGAACCGTCTTTTGGCGCCGCCGCGTAGATGAAATTCGCGGCGCGCAGCGACCCCGCTCCCGTCATCTGCTGGGGGATGATCGAAGGATTGCCGGGGATGTGCTTGCCGATGTAGCGCGCGAGCAATCGCGCATAGGCGTCATAGCCGCCACCGACACTATAGCCGATAATCAGCGTGACGTTACGGCCCTTGTAGAAATCCTCGACGCCGGCGGCAGCGGCGAGACCCGTGAGCACCAGGAGTGCGACGAAGCCGCCGACCACTCTCGAAAAAACGCGCGGCTTGGTCATGGTCCCCCGCTGTTCGATCATTTCACGATTGTGAGCGTCTGGTGAACAGACTGACGATTTGTTGCCAGATAACTCGCGCCATGAGCGACAAACCGGAAATCGGTTTGGCGGCCGGCGGCGGCGACTGCGGCGCACGTTGTGGCGACGACTGCGGCGCGCTCGCCGACGGCCGGGCTTGATCGCGTTCTTGCGGCGGCGGCTCCTGCGCCACCGGTTGCTGCGCGAGTTGCGCCCGCAAATTGTTGGCGAACTGGCCGATGATTTGCGCCGCGGTCGCCTGGATCATGCCGACACCGCGCCCGTACTGCGCGACTGCCCCCGAAAGCATCAGGTCGGTGTGGATCAAGACCTTCGAGCCTGAGCCGGATGGCTCGATCCGGAACGTTGCCGCTGCATTGGCTGAGCCGCGACCCTTGGCATCGCTGCCTTGCGCTTTGACCCTCGCGCTATGCTTGGCTTCGTCGATGGCGTCGAACGCGACCTGGCCGGCAAAAGTCAACGCCACCGGCCCGAGCCTGACGGAAATCTTCCCTTTGTAGTTCTGCGGATCGATGACTTCGGTCAGTTCCGCCCCCGGCATGCACGGCGCAATGCGCGGAATGTCCATCAGGACGTTCCAGGTCTTGGCCGGCGACAGCGGCACGTCGAATGAATTGTCGAATTCCATTCAGTTACTCCAAACAATACTCGGCGCGCGGCGATAAATTGATCGGATGAGACCATCTTCCGCTCATTCCCGCGCAAGCGGGAATCCAGAGGGCGCGCACCATCGCTTCGGCGCAACCTGGGTCCCCGCTTTCGCGGGGACGAGCGGATATCATACTGCGCACCCAATCATGTCTCGCGCCCCGATCCGTTCCCATATCCAGCGCGCGCACGCGAGCAACCGATCGTCGTCGTAGCGTTGCGAAACAAGCTGAATGCCGACTGGAAGACCGTTCGGGCCACGGTGCGTCGGCAGCGTCATGCTCGGCGTATGCAGCGCCGTCCAGATTGCCTGCATGCTGCCGTCGCCCGTCCAGGCGAGGCCCTTGGGTGCTTCGCCTTGCACGCATGGCGCCAGCAAAACGTCAAACCCTTCGAACACCGACGGCAGCAGCGCGCGGCAGCGCTCGACATGCCGCAAGCCCGCGACGTAGTCCTGCCGTGTGGTTTTTTGACCGTTCTCGACGTAATGCCGCATCTGCGACGAGAGTTGTTCGCGGTGGTGATCCCATTCGTACGCCATGCACGCGGCGCGCTCGTAGAAATTGATCGTTTCGCGCGCGATGACGCGCAGCCCCGAGAAGGCATTCGGCAATTCAACCTCGTGCACCGTTGCACCGGCATTGCGGAGCGCCGCAGCGGCGCCGTCCACAGCCGCCTTGGATTCCGGCTGTGCCGTATCCCACATTTCGGTGCGGCATAAGCCGATACGTGGTGCACGGTCGAGCTGCGGCAGTGGTTGCGGCTGTTCCATGCGCAGCACCGCCGTCAAAAGCGCGATGTCTTCGATCGAACGGGCGAGCCAGCCGATCGTATCGATGCTTTCCGCCGCCGGCTTCACGCCGACTTTGTTGAAGCTGTTGTAGGTCGGCTTGTAGCCGAAGATTCCGCAATAGGAACTAGGCCGCAGCACCGAGCCGCCGGTCTGCGTGCCGAGCGCCGCCGGCACCATATGATCGGCGACCGCAGCGCCCGAGCCGCTCGACGAGCCGCCGGGCGTGTGCGCCGCGTTGTGGGGGTTGGTGGTTTCCGGCGGCGCCATGCCGGCGAATTCGCAAGTCGCCGTCTTGCCCAAGATCACCGCACCGGCGCGGCGCAGCAACGCTACGCAGCCGGCGTCTGCCAGAGACTGATGACCGCGATACACCGGCGAGCCCATCTCGGTCGGCATGTCGAACGTATCGATGATGTCCTTCACGCCGATCGGCACGCCGTGGAGCGCGCCACGCCGCGGACCACGATCAAGCGCGCGCGCCTGAGCCAGCGCGTGCTCGGCATCGAAATTCACCCATGCTTTCACGACGCCATCGCGCGCCGCGACGCGGGCCGCGCAATCGCGCACCACCGCTTCGCACGTTACTTCGCCCGCCGCGATCTTTTGCGCGATGTCGGTCGCGTCGAGCTCGTTGAGCGGGCGCTTGGCGGTCGCGGCCATGGTCAGTTCTTGCCCGCGCGCCCGGCCGACGTGCCTGCGATCTTGCCGAAGACAGTGCCGGACATCAGACCCGAACCGCCCGGATAGTTGAAATAGAACAAGCCGCCGACCAGTTCGCCCGCTGCGTAGAGGCCGCGGATCGGCTGGTAGTCGGTGTTGAGCACCTCGCCGTCCGTGTTGATGCGCAATCCACCGAACGTGAAAGTGACGCCGCAGGTGACGGCATAGCCTTCGAACGGCGGCGTATCGATCGGGTTCGCCCAATTGCTCTTGTTGATGGCAAGGCCCTGCGTCGAGCGGCCGTCCTTGACGTTCGGATTGAACGGCACGTCGGTTCGCACCGCGGCGTTCCAGTCTTTGATGGTCTTGAGGAACTCGGCGGCATTCACGCCCTCGAGCTTTTGCGCGAATTCCTCGATGGTATTCGCGGTCACTTTGGTGATCTGCCGGATGCGATATTCGTCGCGCTGCAAATGCTTGGTCTTCTGATCGAAGATCTGCCAGGCGAATTGGCCGGGTTGCTCCAGCACGACGCGGCCGTATTTGGCGTAGGTATAATTGCGGAAGTCGGCGCCTTCGTCGACGAAACGTTTGCCGGTGGCGTTGATCATGATCGAGAACGGATATGAGTGCTTCTGAAACTGATCGCCGACCGCGAGGTCGCCGAACTCGGGCGCGTTCATCTCCCACTGCACGGCGTGGCAACCCGACCAGTTGCCGCGCGGCACGGCGCCGATTTCGAGCGCCATGCGGATGCCGTCGCCGATGTTGTAGCGCGAGCCACGGACCTTCGCGAGGTCCCAGCCGGGACCGAGATAACGCGTGCGCCATTCCGGGTTGGCCTCAAAGCCGCCGCAAGCGAGCACGACGGACTTGGCGCGAAGCTCACGCACGTCGCCTTTTTCGCGGACGCGCACGCCGTCGACCCGATTGCCGTCGAACAGCAAATCCATGCCGCGGGTCTCGTAGCGGACTTCGACGCCGCGTTTTTTAGCCGAACTCGGTGAGCATATTGACGAGGCCCGGGCCGCCGCCGACCGATTCCACCGTCAGCCCGCCCCAGAATTTGAACTTGCCGTCAATCTTGAACGCCTGCCGGCCATAGATCGGGATGAGCCGCACGCCTTTCTGGCGCATCCAGTTCAGCGAATCGAAGCTCTTGGTGACCAGAAGCTCGACGAGATCGGGATCGGCGCGATTTTGCGTCACCCGCGCCATGTCGTCGAAGAACTGATCGGCGGTGTAGGTGCCGAAATCCGTCGTCTCGATTTCGGCCGGCGTGAGGTCGGGGACCAGCGTCTTGATGTCGTCGATACCGTTATAGACCACGCGGATCGAGCCGGCAGTGAAGCGGCTGTTGCCGCCCGACTCGTCCTGCGGCGCCGCTTCGAGCACGACGACCTTGGCGCCCTGCTCCTGCGCCGCTAGCGCCGCGCAAAACGCCGCATTGCCGGCGCCAACCACGATCACATCCGCAACTTCGTTAGGCATTATTCCTATCCTCACCACATTATCGTCATGGCCGGGGGTGTCCCGGCCATCCCGATCACAAACGCACGGCCGTGCCATTCTTATCGGGATGCCCGGCACAAGGCCGGGCATGACGAGAAATCACGTTCCCGTCCGCCTTTTTCAGCATCATCACTCCGCCGCCACGGCGGTGCCGCCGTGCGCCTTCGACCAGGCAGCGGGGTCTTTCATGAATTTTTCAACTTCCTTGAGTTTGGCCTTGTCGAACTTGCCGCTCTTCTTCGCCACTTCCAGCACGTCCCACCACGTGGCGAGCGCGTGTAAAGTGACGCCGAGATCGCTCATGATGGTCTTTCCCTCGGGAAAGATGTCGTAGAAAAAGAACACAAAGACGTGCTCGACCGTAGCGCCGGCCGCCCGCAGCGCCTTGCAGAAATTGACTTTGCTGCGGCCGTCGGTGGTCATGTCCTCGACCAGCAGCACGCGGTCGCCCTCGGCTATGTGACCTTCGATCTGTGCGTTGCGGCCGAATCCCTTCGGCTTCTTGCGCACATATTGCATCGGCAGCATCAGCCGGTCCGCCATCCACGCCGCGAATGGAATGCCGGCGGTCTCGCCGCCGGCAACACCGTCGAATTGCTCGAGGCCGACATTGCGCATCACCGTCGCCACGCCGAAGTCGACCAGTGTCTGACGCACGCGCGGGAATGAGATGAGCCGTCGGCAATCGGTATAAACCGGACTCGCCCAACCGGAGGTGAAGATGAAAGGCTTGTCGGTCATGAAGCGGACCGCCTCCACCTCGATGAGCATCTTCGCCGTCAATTCGGCGATCACCTCTTTATCGGGGAAGCCTGTCATATCGATGTCCTTGGTCCTGTCCCCGTCCGATTGATCGGACGACCCAGTGATCAGGGCGGTGCGAATTGGCGTGCGCGCCTGGTCGCCTGCGAGTACTGGATGCCCCGCCTGCGCGGGGCATGACAATAGTAAAGTCGTCGTTGCGAAGCGCATCCACGCCTGCCGCGTCGACCGCAAGAAAGCGCCACCACCTTACCGTGCTGTGTAACAAAATCAAAATTTTTTCCAATTTCTGCACACCGTGTTGGTAAGATCGGTCCGGTACAACCTGTTGGCGCAACCCTGTGTCCCCTCCTTTGCCCAAAGCCGCGTCGGACGACTATCGCGCGCTCGTCGCCGACGCCTTGGCCCATTTTCGCGCAGGGCGGCCGGCCGAAGCCGAGAGGGTTTACCGGGAGGTTCTGGCGATCGCGCCTGGCGATTCCGCAGTGACGCACAACCTCGGCGTTGCAGTCGCCGCTCAGGGCCGCCACCGCGACGCGATCGGCTGCTTCGAGGACGCGCTCAAGGCTGATCCCGGCTACGCCTCGGCTCATTACAACCGAGCCGTCGCACTGATAACGCTCGGGGAACCGCAGGAGGCGATCAAGGCTTTCGGCCGCGTTGCCGCGCTCGAACCGCAGCATTATGAGGCGCACCGGGCCCTAGGCTTCCTTTGGCTCGCGCAAGGCGAGCGCGGGCGGGCGCTCGATCACTTGGCCCGCACCTACGAGCTGCGGCGTGGCGACGACCGGACGACAATCGCGCTGAGATCGCTGACCACGACGACGCGGCACAAGCTCGAACACGATGCCGAGCAGTTTTCCCACCTGTCGCAGCGCACGCGCGATCGTCTGCGCTTCGACCTTCTCGCGCGGAATTACCGCGCGGTCGCGCAAGAGCTCCCGGGAGGTGTAACGACCCTCTCCGCAACCCAGATCGAAGCCTTGGGCGACGACTACAACGCGCCGATCCATTTACGGGCGGCGCCCGAGGCCGTCGCGGGCGCCGTGAATGAACGACCCGACCGCGCGGCGCTGACGGCGCAATTCGACACGGAGGGCGCGATCGCGGTCGACGATCTGCTCGCCCCGGCGACGCTTGAGCAGTTGCAGCGCTTCCTGCTGGAGAGCACGATCTGGCACGACTTCTCCCACATCGACGGCTTCGTCGCGTCCTATCTTGAAGACGGCCTCGCCTGCCCGCTGCTGCTGCAGATCGCCGACGAGTTGCGCCACGCGCTCCCCGGCATCCTCGGCCCGCATCCGCTGGTGCAAGCGTGGGCCTTCAAAGGTCTGCGACCACAGTCGGCGGTCGACATTCACGCCGACGACGCCGCCGTCAGCGTCAATTTCTGGGTGACGCCGACGGACGCCTGCCGCAACCCCGAGCGCAGCGGCCTCATCGTCTGTCGCCCCGCGCCGCCCGACGACTGGGAAATCAAGGACTACGGTGCGGATCAGCAGCGGATTGTAACATTTTTGGAACAGAACGCCGCCGATAGCCTCGTGGTGCCTTATCGCCAGAACCGCGCGGTGCTGTTCCGATCGCGCCTTTTTCACCACTCGGATCGCCCGGAATTCAGGACAGGATACGAAAATCATAGGATAAACCTAACGCTGCTTTACGGGGCTTGACCGCTTTCGCCGAAAAAAATGCGGGTCGGTTTCGTGACGTCCCAAAATTGACACAACGGGCGGCCGTCCCTATGAGTGAGGGCGCAGATGCGGACTGCGCGCCGACCCGCAGCGCCGAAGGCCGGCCGTTGGCGCGCTCCCGATGAGACCATGCGAACCATGCCCCTCAACCCGAACGGCAACTACACCAATTCGGCTCTGCGGATCGGCGACACCGATCCCTATCCGCAGCGGCTGGCCGGAGAATTCATCGGCACCGTCGTCTCCAACAACGCGGTCAACGACGAATACAAGCACGTCATCCTCAGGGTGCATCCCCACGCGCTGACGGCCTATGCGGGGCAAATGTTCCATCTGCTGTGCCCGTCGCCCGACGGCGCCGAGGTGTGGATGCGCCGCCCGATGAGCGTTTACCGCGTCGACAGGGACGCCGGCTGTGTCGAGTTCCTCTACAAATGCGAAGGTCGCGGCACGCGCGGCATGGCGACGCTCGCGCCGGGCGACGACTTCAACCTTGCGGGGCCGCTCGGCCACGGTTTCACGCTCGAGCCCTCGTGGCGCAACATCGTGGTGCTGGGCCGCGGCGTCGGTCTCGCGACGCTTGCGCCGCTGTCGCAACTTGCCGCCGAGAACAAGGTCGGCGTCACCGCGATCCTGTCCGCGCGCAATTCGGGCGTCGTGATGTCGCGCGCGCTGTTCGATGGGCTTGGCGCCAAGACCATGACCGTGCTCGATTCCGATGGCACCAGCGCCGTCGAGAACGTCGAGGCGATCCTCGAAGGTTTGATCGCAGAAAAGAGGGCCGACGCGTTCTTCACCTGCGGCTCGAACCGCCTGCTCAAGTTGATGCGACGTGTCGGCAAGACACACGGCATTCCCGGTCAGGTCGCCGTGGAGCAGATCATGGTCTGCGGCTTCGGCGCCTGCTACGTTTGCATGCGCACCTTCGAGGTCAACGGCGAGCGTGTGCTGCGCCGGGTCTGCCGCGACGGCCCGGTGTTCAACATGCAGGAGGCGGTGGGATGGTAGATCTTTCCGTCAAGATCGGCGCGATCACGCTGCAAAATCCGATCCAGCCGGCATCCGGCGCGTTTTCCTGGGAATATAACGACGTCATCGATCTCAATCGTCTCGGTGCGCTTGTCGCCAAGACGATCTGCCGCGAGCCGCGGCTCGGCAATCCGACGCCGCGCATGGCCGAGACCGAGGCCGGCATCATCCAGTCGATCGGCCTGCCTGGCAAAGGCATCGATTACTTCATCGAGCACATCGTCCCCGAATACGCGAAGTTCAAGCCGCCGCTGGTCGTGAGCTGTTCGTCGGAAAGCATCGAAGATTTCGCGGCGCTGGCGGAAGAACTGAGCGTGCCGGACGTCGACGTGGTCGAGGCCAATATCTCTTGTCCGACGCGCAATTCGAGCGGCGGCAATTTCGCGATGCACGAGACTTACACCCGCGACTGCATTACCGCGATGCGGGCCAAGACCAAGAAGCCGCTCTGGGTGAAGCTCTCACCCAACGCCGGCGACATCGTCTCGATCGCCAAGGCCGCCGAGGACGCCGGCGCCGACGCGCTCGTCATCGCCAACACCTTCCTCTCGCTCAAGATCAGGACCGATAATTTCCGTCCGGCGCTGGGCAACAAGTTCGGCGGTCTGGTCTCGCCCGCCTTGAAGCCGATCGTGCTGCGCATGGTCTATCAGGTCGCCAAACAGGTGAAGATACCGATCATCGGCATCGGCGGCGTCACCAAAGCCGAAGACGTCGTCGAATACATGCTGGCCGGTGCGAGCGCGGTCGGCATCGGCTACGCCGGCTTCCGCAATCCGACCGCGCTGATCACCATCATCGACGATCTCGCAGCCTGGTGCGACGAGCGCGGCATCAAGAAGGTGACCGAGTTGATCGGCGCCGTGCAGGACCAGGACATGGAGAGCGATACGCTCGCGGCGGCTGCGATAGGAGTTCTAGATGACCGGCGAACCGGCGCAGTTGCGCGTTCTCATGTCCGGCGGATTTTCCGGCGCCTATGAGAAACTGTTGCCGGAATTCGAGCGGTCGAGCGGCATCAAGGTCGCGACCGGATCGGGGGCGTCGCAAGGACCGGGACCGCAAACCATCGCCGCGCAGCTTGCCCGCGGCGTCAATGCCGACGTGGTCATCCTCTCCCGCGAGGGTTTGAGCGACCTCATCGCCGCACAGCGGATCGTTGCCGGCACCGATGTCACGCTTGCCAAGGTTCCTCTCGGCGTCGCGGTGCAGACGGGCACCCCGAAGCCGGACGTGAGCACCGTCGACGGCTTCAAGCAAACCCTGCTCAAGGCCGCGACCGTCGCCGTTCCCGCGAGCACCAGCGGTATCTGGCTTATGGACGATCTGTTCCCGCGGCTCGGCATCGCCGGAAAATTCGCCGTCAAATCGGCGTCGCGTGGTACCGATGCGACCCGCATGGTCGCGGACGGCGAAGCCGACTTGTCGGTCATGCCGGTCAGTGAGATTCTGGTCGCGTCCGGCGTCGACTTCGCCGGCAGCCTGGCGTCGGAGATTCAGTTCGTGCAGACGTTTTCAGCCGCGGTTGTAAACGGCTCGAAGGCGATTGAAGACGCGAAGCGGCTCATCGCATTTCTGGCCTCCGTGCGCGCCGCCGATGCCATCAAACAAAGCGGCATGGAGCCGTTCGCAGCCTCACGGTAGGAGCCGCGAGCATGCCTTGCGTCGATGACGAACTCTTTCGATACTCCGGCGGCGATTGAGGAGTTTTTCCCGATGACGATCATCGATTCCCAGGTGCACGCTTACGAAGCCAATACGCCGAAGCGGCCTTGGCACACCGTGCCGAATTGGCCGCCTCACGTCACCGGCGACGAGATGGTGGCGGCGATGGACAAGGTCGGAGTCGACGGCGCGATCTTCATCTCCGCTTTTTCCATGTACCGTTACGATGCGAGCTATGCGGTGGAAGTGCAGCGCGCCCATCCCGGCCGGTTCGGCATCGTCAAGCCGGTCGATCCGGACGATCCGGCGGTCGACGATGTTGTTGCCGAATGGAAACGGACAGCGGGAACGGTCGGCATCCGCATCATGCTGACGAAGGAGCCGGGGCGCGATCGCGACCCGGCTCACCCCGGCCTCGATCGCATCGCGCGCGCGGCGGTCAAGCACGATTTTCCGGTCAACATTTTGTGCTGGGGGAACGTCGATGCCGGCACCAAAGTCATCGACCGCCATCCCGATACGCGCTTCATCGTCGACCATCTGGCGATCCTGCAGCCGCGCACGCCGCCGGCTCCGCCGCAGCCGTGGGCCGACCTGCCCAAGGTGCTGGACCTCGCCAAGCGCAAGAATGCCGTCATCAAGGTCAGCGGCGCCTGCACGCTGTCGCAGAAGCCTTATCCGTTTCCGGACATTTGGGACCCGCTCGCCCGCGTGTTCGATGCGTGGGGTTTGGACCGCTGCCTCTGGGGCACGGACTGGACGCGCGCCTTCGCGGTCGTCAACTACGAGCAGGCGGTCGAGCCATTCCTCAAGACCGACCGCCTGAGCGATAGCGACCGGGCGACACTGATGGGCGGCGCCTGCGCCAAGGCCTATCGCTGGTCGCCGAAAAACGGTTAACGCATATTCGTTGAATAGGATCTGCGGCAGCGACGCAATTGTCTATGCCGCAACCGAGGCCGCCGCGGCCTCGGCATCCGGCTGCTTCCAGGCCTTGAGTCGCGGCAGCACCTCGCGCGAGAACAGGGTGAAATTGTCGATGGTCTGCTCGTGGGTCAGGAAGCCGGCGTGGCCCATCATCAGCAAATTGCCCATACCGCCGCAGAAGCTGCAAAAATCGATGAGCTGATCATAGACCTGGTCGGGCGTACCGCAGAACAGGATGCCGGCCTCGATCAGGTCGTCGACGCTGCCAGTGCGCATATCGACGACGCGGCGGTCCTTGGTGTAGCTGCGCGGCGGCGTCTCGCCGCGCATCAACCGCGCATTGTCCTCGACCGAAATGAAGCCCGGAGGATTGCGAAACGGCAGATGCACGATCGGGCTGGAGCGGAGATAACCGGCGATGAGTTCGCCGCGCTTGCGCGCCTCCTCCTTGTCATTGGCGACGGCGACGAGGCCAAGATAGGCAAAACGGTCGGCGCCGGGCGCCTTGCCCCATTTCGCCACGTAGCCTTTGCGGTAGGCATCGAACAGCGAGCGCGTGTTGTAACCGGTGCCGAGCGTCGCCATCACGTAACCGCGTTCGCCGAGCAGACGCGCCTGGCTGCTGCTGCCGGTGGTCGACCACACCGGAGGATGCGGCTCCTGCCACACCCGCGGCCACACGTTCACCTGCCGATAATGGAAATATTCGCCTTCCCAATTGAATAGTTCATCATGGGTAGTCATCGCTTTGATGATGAAATCGTGCGCTTCCCAGAAGCGGTCCATGACGCCGACCGGATTTTGATTTGACGCCGGAAATTCGTACGGCACGCCCTTGATGAAACCCATGTCGAGCCGGCCGCGCGAGATCACATCGATGGTCGAAAGCTCCTCGGCGCAGCGCAGCGGATCGGGCCGGTGCCCGATCGGATAGCCCAGCACCAAAAGGCGCGCGTTCTTGGTGATGCGCGACAGCACCGAAAGACCGACCACCGCCGTAGACGACATGCAGGTCGCGGTCTGGTGATGCTCGTTGAGCATGATGTCGAGGCCAAGCTCGTCCGCAGCCTGCCACTCGTCGTAGTAGCGATGGAACAGATCGGCCGCGATCCGCGGGTCGCATTTGCGGTTCGGCAGATTGACGCGCAGCGAACCGTCATGATCGTTCCAGGTCGGATAATAGGGCTGCTCGGTGAATTGGTAGACTCTCATCATCATGCACGCTCCAGCAATGCCGACACGTTTTTGTCATCGTCCGCGAAGGCGGACGATCCAGTATTCATAAACTTCCATGATAATGCACGGCGATCGGTTCCTGAGATTACTGGATGCTCCGCCTTCGCGGAGCATGACAGGTCGAAGGATTTTGTCTTCCAATTCATTTGCCACCCGCAAACGCCATCACCTTCTCGGCGAAAACTTTCGGCTGCTCCTGGTCCGGAAAATGACCCGCGCGATCGATCATCTCAAATCGCGCGCCGGGGATCATCGCGCAATAGGCGCGGCCGTAAGCTTCGCTGAGCATGCGATCGTGCGTGCCCCACAGAAAGAGCGTCGGGATGCGAATGCGATGCAGCCGGCTTTTGAGCCGCGGATTGTGAAAGAACGGGTTCCAGGCCAACCGCGCCGTGGCCTCACGCGCACGCGACGCGGCAAGCACCTCGGCATCGGGGAGCGCTTTATAGTCGCGCCGGCCGACCGCCGGATCGCAGTAGAGGGTTTCAAGATATTCTTTCTCGGTGAGGGCGAAGATATCGGTCACGTCGCGCGTTTCGCGGTCGGCGACCTTGACGCCGACCGCATTCGCCATGACCAGGCGCGCCATGCGCGCGGTCGATTTCACCGCGACCTCGGCGGCGATCCAGGCGCCGAGCGACACGCCCACCACCGTGAGATCGCGCAAGTCGAGCTGATCGAGCAGATCAAGATAAAAATAGGACATGTCGTCGACGCTGCGCATGCCTTTCGGCAGATCCGAACGGCCGAATCCCGGATGCGTCGGCGCGATGACGTGCGCGTTTTTTCCCAGTTCGTCGATCACGGCCGCCGCCGGTTCGATGCCGTTTTCCGCATGGAGGAAAAGAAGCGGGCGCCCGACGCCGCGTTCGATGATTTCGATCCGCGCCCCATTGACAACGAGCGACGGCACCGCGCTTTCTGCCACTAAAGACATTCCCTCTCCATGCCCTGGCGCTTTTCAAGCGCGGCCGGTTGTTCTACCACGTGAAACGCTTTTTGCCATCGCGGGCGCGCTGGGCGATCTCGAAACCTTGCGTTGCGCAACAAGCATAAGCGCCGCATTGACATCATGCCGACGATGGCGGCGGTCGGCGAATGCGAGGCAGATCAATGACGGACGACAGTGTCACGATCCAGAACGGCGTCACCTACGCCAATCATGACGGCGTCGCGCTGTCGGGCGACCTCTACCTTCCGAAGGGCGTGAAAGCGGCCCCTGCCCTTGTTGCTGTCCATGGCGGCGGCTGGGTCCAAGGCGCGCGCAGCGCTTTCCAATATTGGGGCCCGTATCTTGCCGCGCGCGGCATCGCGATGTTCGCCGTCAGCTATCGGCTGGCGACCAAGGGCAAGATGTTCCCGCAGGCGGTGCAGGACGTTTTGGCCGGCGTGCAATTCGTGCGCGGCAAAGCCGCCGAGTTCAACATTGATCCGCAGCGCATCGGGCTGCTCGGCGCGTCCGCCGGCGGCCATATCGCAGCGCTGGCGGCGCTCGGCGGCACCGCCGGTAAAATCGCCGGCGGTTACCCGAAGGATGACCATGCCTCAGTATCGACCGACGTGAAGGTGCTGGTCGGCGTCTATGGGGTCTATGATCTGCTCGCGATGTGGGCGACTTACCGGCACCAGTCGCCGCGCGAAAACAATATCGAGAAATTCCTCGGCGCGTCGCCGATGGAGGATCGGCAAATCTACTTCGATTCTTCGCCGATCAATTATGCGACGTTCGCCAACAACAAGATCGCCGTCCTGCTCTCGACCGGCACGCAGGATGATCTGGTCGATCGGGCCGCGCATACCGATGCGTTCCAGCTCGCGCTCAAGCAGGCCGGCTTCTTCGTGCGTCCGTGCATCGTGCCCGGCGCGCCGCATTACTGGATGAACGACCCGATCGACGAGCCGACGAGCTTTTCCGGCTTTCTCGCCCCGCGCCTGCTGCGTTTCCTCGCCGAGAAGCTGTAACGCTCTAATCCACGGCGGCGTGGACATTTCTTCGCCTGATGCCGAGCGCCACGATGCGATGCAGCAGGTCCGGATAAGACAGGCCATTGTGCCGCGCCGCTGTCGCGAATTCCTGGCTCTCCGCGATCTCGGGATTAGGGTTGGCTTCGAGGAAGAACGGCGTGCCGTCGGGCGCAAGGCGGAAGTCGACGCGGGCGTAACCGTCAAGCTCCAGCGTGTGATAAATCCGCTTGGCCATGCGCTGGATGCGGGCGGTCAGCTCGGGGCTGAGGTTCTTGGCCGGCCCATGCAGGATGCCGCGGCGTTCCTGGTAATCGGTATCGTGCTTGACCTTTTCGGTGGCGATCGGCCAGGCGCCTTCGGCCATGTTGCCGAATTCGAGTTCCCATACCGGCAACACCTCCAGCCGCTCGTTGCCGAGCACGCCGACATAGATTTCACGGCCCTCGATATATTGCTCGGCAATAGCGGCGGTGCCGATCCGCTCGTGGATGAAGTTGACCCGCTCGGCAAGCTTGTCGTCGGTGTCGACCACCGACGCTTGCGAGATGCCCCACGAAGCATCCTCGTTGACGCTCTTGACGATGAGCGGCAACGCGAGACGCGCCGGACGCTTGACCTTGCGGCGCATCGGAAAAACCGCAAACGCCGGCACCGGAACCCGATGGTAATGGACCAGCGTCTTGGACAAATCCTTGCCGCGCGCCAGCATCAAGCCGCGCGGATTGCAGCCCGTGTAGGGGATGTGCGTCAACTCCAGATAGCTCGCGACATTCTGGTCGTAGATGGCTTCGCCGTGAAATTGCTCGAGCAACGTGAAGGCGACATCCGGCTTCCAGCTATCGATCTGGTCGCGGATCGGCTTGAGCTCGTCGCTGACGCCGAGGGGATGAACCTCGTGTCCGGCGGCCCGCAAGGTCGTCACCACGTCGTATTCGGTTTTCCATTCGTGGATTTGCTGCTCGGTATAGCCCTTGGTCGAATCCGGAGGGATCAGCCTTGGATCCATGAGCACCAGGACACGCAGGCGTTTCATAGCGCGATCCACCGTCGCCGTGACGAACCGAACAGCGCATGCATGGTCTTTGCGGTCAGCAAGACCGCGAAGTCCATAAACAGCTTCCGATCGGAGCCGACCGCGCGCAAATTAAGCTCCCGGCATCGGACCATCATGTCGTCAAGCACGGCATCGAGCGTGAGTTGGTATTCGCCGGTCCCCTTCGCGACCAATGTTCTCACACGGGCGCGGTGGCGCCTGATGAACGACGATGCCGCCTCCGAGCGCCGATGCTTGGGATCGTCGGAGAACAGCCGCCGCAAATCCCGGTCATAGGTCTTCGTCGTCTCGACCGCGTAGAGCGCCTGCTTTTTCTTGTAGTATTCGGCCAGCGTCTCGGTGAGCTGGCTCAAGGGATCGATCCGTTCGCGATGCGTGAGCAGCGGCCGTTTCCCGGCAATTTCCGCCATCAGTTCATCGATATATTCAAGCTTCTTGATCGCGGGCCATCCCGCATAGCGCGTTCGCCAGTTCGAGCGAGGCCGCAGCCACACCGCGAACGTCTCGGCAAAATCCTCATCCGGATGACTCTGGGCGTACCAAAGCCGCAAATGCTGGACGAAATGCCTGCTGGCCGGATTAGGCCGATAGTAATGCGGGTAGCGCCGCGATGACGGCCCGAACAGTTTTTGCCAGCGGCGGTGGCGATGCAGCTGATAGGAGTGCTGCACCACATGGCCGGCTTCGTGCCTGAGAATGCCCATGCATTCCGACCACGTGCCACCCTCGACGTCGAGGATCATTTTCTTTTCCAGCCGCATCAGTCTGGGATGGGCCAGATAGAACGGCATCGCAATGCCGGGGGTATTTTCGGGGCTGAACCACTCGCTCGAAATCCAGGCGTGAGGCCGCACCCGGATGTTACGCTCTTCGAGTTCCTTGCAGAGACTGTGGAAGCAACCGTTCAGCCAGGTGCCTTCGACCGAGAGCTTGAGGTCCTTGAGACGCAGCTGCAGCAATTCCTCGTCGGGCAGGAAAGCCCAGGCAAATCTCCTCCGCGTCATGGCGCCCCGAACATCCGCTAGGAACCTAACGCTCCAATCGTGTCACGACAGGTCGGATGCCGCAACCGCCGGACCGATTTGGGGGTGCTTCGCCAAAACTAGACCGCCGAGCACGCGCCGGGCCCGCAAATCCTCACTTCTTCTCCAGCAACAACGTGCCTTCCCGGCGAATGAGCGGCTGGATGGCCTCGGCAACCTTCGCCAACAGCCACGGCAGAACGACTTCCAAATCCACATGATCGTCCGCCACATCGATCGTCCCGCTTGCCACCTGTCCGAGTGCGCTGACGCGAAATTGGAGGTGGTCGCCGGTCCAGGTCTCTTCCTGGAGGGCAAACAGATGGCCGAACTTCGACTGTGCGTCGCCCAGGCCGGATTTCAGGCGCCGCACCGCCTCTTCCTTGCCAAGGCGATGCGGAATGGAGACAGCCAACGGCTTTGACATGAAGCGCTCCGACAACGGTGTGGAGCCTATATGGGGAGCGTCTCCCGCCGGTCAAACGCGGAAAAAGTTCCAACCCGGTCGCAACGACCTTAGCGGCGGCCCAGTCGCGACACCGCGTAGTCGACGTATTGGTAGTCGATGATCTTGCTCAGATCGGCGCGGCGCTGCTGTAGCCCGAGCTTCATGAACCAATCCTGGTCGGCTTCGAGGCTCGTCACTTCAAGCCGGCCGTTCGGATCGAAGCCGGTCGGCGCCATCTTGGCGTAAAGCGCCGGGTCTTTGACCGGCGTGTGCTTGGCCAGGATGGCTTCGATCGCGGCGCGGTCGGTGCCGTTGACGACCGAATCCGTATAGGCGCGCGTCCCGCGCAAATAGGCGACCATCCAGCGCTTGGCGGCTTCCGGCTGACCCTGCGCAAATTTCTGCGAGTAGATGATGATGCCGTTCTGGCCTTTGAACGGCAGGAAATCCTCCATGCCCTTCCAGCGCACCGCGATATGCTTGGCGACCGCAAGCGTCATGAAAGGTTCCAGCAACGTCGCTCCGTCGATGGCCTTGTTGCTGAGCGCGGCGATCATTTCGGGCAGCCCAAGCTCGACGAGGTCGACGTCATTCGGCTCCAACCCACCAAGTTTCAGCGCGATGCCAAGCTGCGTTGCGCTGGAGACACCCTTTCCCGGGACGGCGAACTTGTGCCCCTTCATATCCTTGAAGTCGTGAATGCTCCCAGCGAGATCGCTGCGGATGGCGATCGCCGCAAAGCCGAATCCTTTTGTGACCTGACCTTTGTCGGCGACGATCTTTAAGTCGATGCCGCGCTCGAACGCGTTTAACAGCGCCGGCGTGATCGCGGAGCCGCTCGCCTGCACCTCGCCGGTCGCGATCGCCGGCAAGATTTGCGGCGCCGCCTTGAACGGAACCAACTCGACGTCGAGCCCTTCGTCGCGGAAGTAGCCCTTCTCGTAGGCAATGAAAATTCCGGCGTCCGACAATGCGCCGATGACATCGACCTTCATCGCGACACGCGGCGCGAGCGGCTTGTCCGGCGCCGGGGTTTGCGCGTGCGCCGGCGCGGCCGAAAGTTGTGCCGCCACAAGAGCGCCAGCCAGCGTGACGCCGATGCGACCCGCAGCCGTCATGGCGCGGCTCATGCCGGCGGCCGGGCGGCGTCACCGGGCGGCGTTTCGACCTTGCGGGCGTAATAATCCCACAGCAGCCCGAACAGCCGCGGATCGTAGGTGCCTTTGGCGCAATCGGCCGCTTCTTCGGGGCTCAGCGGAATGGCTTTGCCGACGATGTCCGCCTCCAGTTGGATGCGGGCGTTCTCCTCGAGGAAGGTGCAGCCGAAGAACGTCGCTTCGGCCGTGTCGCCGACCACCACACAGCCGTGACCGCGCATTTGCGCGGCGATCTTGTTACCGAGCGTTTTCGAGAGATCGGCAGCCTGCTCCTCGTTGACGACGAGGCGCGGGTTATTCCAGACCGGAACGCCGCCGTGCAAAAACGAGCCATGCAGAAACACCGGCACGAGCTCGCGGCCGGCAATGCCGAGCACGCGCGCGCTCGGGGCGTGAAGGTGCGCGATGCACATCGCGTCGGGCCGGTCGCGATGGATACGGGTGTGGATGCGCCATTCCAGCGGCACGAGGCCGCCCGGATGGTCCAAGATCGTCCCATCGAGATCGAAAACGAAAATCTGCTCCGGCCGCACCGTCGCCTTTTCGGTACTGGCGCCGGGACTGATCAACATGCGGGTGGTGCCGGGCACGCGGATCGAAACGTGGCCGAACATGCCGATCGTCCCTTGCAGGTTCAGCATGCGCGCCAGCGTCGCCGTCTTCGCCCGTAACGCCGCTTCCTCGCTCATCCGCACGTCCTTCCCGATCGTGGCGCCGGCTCAATTCAGACAGGCGGCGAGGAATGCGACCACCTGGGGCGACGCGATCGCCGTCGCCGCCGGATTAGCCGCGGGCTCGTTGCGATGCATGAAGCCGTGCTCGGCCTCTGGATAATATTGAACGATCGTCGCGGCACTGCGGCCGAGCAGCGCGTCTCTGAGCAAACGGTAGGTCTCGGGGGTCGCGACGTGATCGATCCCCGGCTGGCAGATATGCACGGGACAGCGGATATTCGCAGCAAGCTTCAGCACGTCTTGGCTTTGATTGGCGAGCTTCGGGTTGTCGATCGACGGATAGGCCGCCGCGCAGGCCCGGATACGCTGATCGTGCGATGCGCGCAGCACGGCGAAGCGGCCGCCGAGACAAAAGCCGAGAATGCCGAGCGATGCCGCGCCACAGTCGCGCTGCAAATGATCGAGCCATTTGCCGATGATGGATTCGACCAGCTCATCGTTGAGCTTGCGCGCCCGCGCCAACGCTTCGTCATATCCGCCGGGCAGCGGCTGACCGGCATAAAGGTCGCACGCCGCCGCGGTCACTCCGGCGCGCGCCAGTCCGTCGGCATAGCCGCGCACAAAGGGATTGACGCCGAAGATCGTCGGCACGATCAGCACGCCTCCTTTGCCGGGCGCTTCGGGCTGCGCCTGATAACCAAACAGGCCGTCGCGGGCGATATCTTGGGTTTTGATGGACATTTTTCCCTGAAATGGTTGTGCGATTACTCTGCCGCGACGCGGTTGCCGATCGCGGCGTTGACGGCGGGCATGACCTTCTCGGCCATCAGTTCCATGGATTTGCGCGACAGCGCCGGATCCGACCAGTCCTTGCCGCAATAAAGCAGCGTGCCGAAGTCGCCGATCTTTTCGTGCAGCGCCAAAATGCCATCGACGACGCGGTTGACGCTGCCGCGGATGACGATGTTGTCGAAGATATAGTCGAACGTCACCTCCGTCGTCGGTCATGTCCGGCCGCTCCTTGAAGCCGCACCAGCCGGTTGCGATTTCCTCAGCTTGGAGGTGAGCTGGCTCATGTAGAACCGGTAGGGGCTTTTCGGATCGTCGCCGCCATAGGCGCGCGCGACCTTGTCGTCATCGGCGACGAAGATCGAGCGCGCGACGCGCCAATTGGCGCGGTCGGCGCGGTGGCCGCCTTCGGCGCAGCCATTGCGCGTAGTTGCTCCACTGGCTGGGCAGGCAATTCGAATGCAGGAAGTGCGACGAGATCGGCCACCAGCCGCGCCGGCCCAGCGCGATCAGGCCCTTGGAATTGCGGATCGGTCGCGGTGCCGAGAATCGGCGGATGCGGCTTCTGAAACGGCTTGACGATGCCGCCGAGACCGAGCTCCGGCCACTGCGTCTTCACGGTCGAGACGTTCCAGTACTTGCCCTTGAGATCGTACGGCGGCTCGCCCGACCAGATGCGCGAGGATTTGGTCGATCGCCTCGGCGAACATGGCGCCGCGGTCCGCGTCGAGTAGTTCGAGCGCCTCGGCGTCGGTGCGCAGGATGCCGGCGCCGATCCCTAACAAGAGCCGCCCTTCAAGCAAATTGTCGACCAGCGCCGCCTGCGCCGCCACGACGACCGGATGGCTGAACGGCAAATTCACGACCGCAGTGCCGAGCTTGATCTGCGAGGTGAACCCGGCGAGCGAAGCGACGAACATCAGGCTCGACGGAATATTCTCGGCGAGGTCGGTCAGGTGCTCGCCGCAATAGCCTTCGCTGTAGCCGAGCTTGTCGGCGAGCATGAAGGCCTCGCGGTCCTCTCCCAGTGTCTCGGCATAATTCCGCGCCAGCGGATGGACCGGCATGATGAAGAAGCCGAGCTTCATGCTGTTCTCCGAAAGACAACCCGTGGCGGCAGCGCGGCCGGCAGGTTATGCCATCGCGCCACAAGGTCAATCCGAAGATAGGGGCTCAGCAGTCAGGCCTCGCCGTCATAGTCGTCGCTGCAAAAAGGGCCGCCCTGGTACTTGTCGGCGATCGGATCGGCAGGCAGCATCTTTTGCGCAGCAAGCGCGGCGGCGGCATGGTCCTCGGCACGACCGGCCGGACGATAGCCGTAGCGGAACGCGGCCTCATTGTCCCACCAGGTTCGCTCGTTGTCGGACGCGCCAAAGAATATCTCGTAACGAATGTCGGGATGTTCGAGCCCGATGCGGATGAGTTGCATCAGATCCTCAGGCTTGAGCCAGATCGACAGCCGCCGATGATCGACCGGTGCGTCGGCCAGATTGCCGATGCGCAAGCACGTGACCTTGAGCCCGTGCTTATCGGCATAGAGCGCGCCGAGCGCTTCGCCGAACGCCTTGCTCACGCCGTAGCGCGAGTCTGGACGTACCGGCGCGCCGGTCCCAATGCGCCGCTGCCGCGGGTAGAATCCGACCGCGTGGTTCGACGACGCAAAGACCACGCGTTTGACCTTGGCGCGGCGCGCGGCCTCGAACAAATTGTAGCAGCCGATGATGTTGGCGTTGAGAATGGCATCCCACGGCTGCTCGACCGACACGCCGCCGAGATGGACGATGCCGTCGATGCCTTCGACAATCTTGTCCACCTGCGCGAGATCGGCGAGGTCGGCCGGTACGAAGGTCTTGTCGTTCGTCAGATCGGCGGGCGTACGCCGATCGCTCCACCGGATATTCGCATAAGCGTCCGCGAGCAGCTTGCGCAACCGCGTCGCAATGCCGCCGGCTGCGCCTGTCACCAGAATCGTTTGCATGACTCTATAGCCTCGTATTCACGATTGCTCTTCGCCGATCTCCGCTGCGAGCTTCTGATAACGCTTGCGGCTGTTGACGAGATGACGCCGCATCGACGCGCGCGCTGCCGGCGGCGCGCCGGCGCGAATGGCGTCGAGGATTTCCAGGTGCTCCTTCTGAATGCGGATCAGGTAGGCGCGCTGATCCGCGATCCGGGGCAAGCTCTTACGGATGCTCTGCCGCGGAATGATGAAGCGTCCGAGATAGTCCAGGAAATGCTGGAATTGCGAATTGCCGGTGGCGGCGGCAATGCTGCAGTGGAACGCAAAGTCCTCGTCCACGGCGAACTCGCCGCGCGCGATCGCCCTCTCGATCGCCTCGTAGGCATCGGCAATTTTGCGTAGTTGCGTTGAGACTTGGCGCTCCGCCGCGAGGCCAGCGGCCTCGATCTCGACTCCGGTGCGCAATTCCATGATTTCAAGCGCCTTGCGCAGCGAGTGCAATTCCTCGACGTCGATCCGGAACGGTCGGCGGGCGTTGCTGGCCACAAAGGCGCCGACGCCTTGGCGCACCAGGACCAGTCCGTCGGCGCGCAGTCCCGCAACCGCCTCGCGCACAACGGTGCGGCTGACCCCGGTCGCCGCCATCATCTCCTGTTCGGTCGGCAGCCGTGATCCCGGCGGCAGCCGGCCGCTCGTAATGTCGGCGGCGAGATGCGCCTGGAGCTGATGCGTCAGACCGCGCGGCGCCGACAACGGCCGTAAGGACGAAGGCTTGGGGTGTGAAGCCATAGTCAGCAGCGTTGGGCGGCGGCGTTGACAGGGGAAGGAGCTTGTACGATCATCGTACAACTTCAGGTAACACGGTTGAGCGCGCCGATCAACGACGGGATCAGGACGCGCCGTTAAGACCACGCCGCAAACAACGCGCCGCAAAGACCACCGAATGGGAGGAGACGTCACATGAACCGCCGCGCATTGCTCCGTCTCGCGGGCTTCACCGCGCTTGGTGCCCTGTCTCGAAATTCCGTTTCATCAGCGTTCGCCGCGCAGCAAACAGTTTTCAAGGCGTCCGACGTTCACCCCGAAGGCTATCCGACGGTCGTCGCCGTCGAGAACATGGGCAAGAAGCTCGATCAGGCGACCAACGGCCGGCTGAGCGTGCAGATGTATGCCGTCCATGCAGCTTGGCGGCGAGAAGGAAGCGATCGAGCAGGCGCAGGTCGGCGCCATCCAGATCGCCCGGGTGGCCGTCGGCGCGCTCGGGCCCGGTCGTCGACGATCTCAATGTGTTCAACCTGCCGTTCCTGTTCCGCGACACCGCGCACATGGAAAAAGTCATCGACGGCCCGATCGGCCAGGAGCTGCTCGACAAGGTGACCGCCAGCCACGACCGGACCTTGTCGGCCTGTGCTGGATGGATGCCGGCGCGCGCAACCTTTACGACACCAAGAAGCCGATCAAGAGCATCGCCGATCTGAAGGGCATGAAGTTCCGCGTCATGGGCAACCCGATGTTCGTCGACATGATGAACGCGCTGGGCGGCAACGGCGTCGCCATGGGCTACGACCAGGTGTTCAGCGCCCTGCAAACCGGCGTGGTCGACGGCGCGGAAAACAACACGCCGAGCTTCGTGTTCGACAATCACTACCAGGTCGCCAAGTACTACACGTTACACCGAGCACCTGATCGTGCCGGAAATGCTCGTGTTCTCGAAGCAAGATCTGGGACACGCTGTCGAAAGACGACCAGGCTGTTGCTCAAGACGTTCGGCCGCGAGGCGCAGATGGACGAGCGCGTGCTGTGGAACCAGTACGAGACGGAAGCGCGCGACAAGGCCAAGGCGGCCGGCATCCGACATCATCGGCGGTCTCGACAAGAAGCCGTTCCAGGATGCGGTCAAGCCGGTTTGGGACAAATACGGCCCGAAATTTGCCGACATGATCAAGCGCATCCAGGACGTTCAATAAAGCCGATCTCAATCCGGGCGAACATCATGGTCCGCTTGCTCTATCGCAAGCCGATGGACGCGCTGTATCTTCGGCGTGTGTCGTCGTCGCCGGCGGCGCGCTGGTGCTGATCTCCGCTGTCATTCCGTGGGCGGTCTTTACGCGCTACGTGCTCAACAGCGCGGCGTCCTGGCCGGAGCCGACGGCCGTCCTGCTGACGATCGTGCTGACCTTCATCGGCGCGGCGGCATGCTATCGGCAGCGCCAGCACATGAACCTGTCGTACTTCGTCACCAGGCTGCCGCCGCTGTTGCGGTCGTTCGCCGAATTTCTGGCCGAGCTCCTGGTCGCCGCGATGGCGTTGTTCTTCGTGGTTTATGGCACGAAGCTGGTCGCCGCCACCTTTGACAACACGATCGCCGATTTTCCGTGGCTGTCGGTCGGCGTGACCTACCTGCCAATTCCGATCGGCGGCGCGATCCTGCTGCTGTTCGTCGTCGAGCGCATGATCCTCGGTCCGCCTGCCGAACCCGCCGAAGTCGCCGACACCAGCAGCGTGACGGCGCGAGGAGCAGAGCATGGACATCGCAGTTCTGCTGACGACCATGGTCTTCTGCTTCGCGATCGGCGTGCCGATCGCCTATTCGCTGGCGCTGGCAGCGATCGCCGGCGCCTTGTGGATCGGCATTCCGCTCGAAGCGGTGATGCTGAAAATTTCGGACGGCGTCAGTAAAGTCGCCATGCTGACGATCCCGTTCTTCGTGCTCGCCGGCGCCATCATGGCGGAAGGCGGCATGGCGCGCCGCCTTGTCGCGCTTCGCCGACGTGCTGGTCGGCTTCACCCGCGTGCGCGGCGGCTTGTCGGTGGTCAATGTGCTCGCCACGACCTTCCTCAGCGGCATTTCCGGCTCCGCCGTCGCCGACACTTCCGCCATCGGCTCGGTGATGATCCCGCAAATGGAGAAGAGCGGATTTCCGCGCGTCTATGCGACCAATGTCACGATCACCGCCTCGGTCCAGGCGCTGCTGGTGCCGCCGAGCCACAACGCCGTCATCTACTCGCTGGCGACCGGCGGCACGATCTCGATCATCCGCCTGTTCATGGCCGGCGTCGTGCCGGGCTTGCTGCTCGGTCTTGCCCTGATCATCCTCTGCGCTGGTGATCGCCTATCGCGACGGCCATCCGCGCGGCCAGACCGTGCCGCTGCGCGATGCCGTCAAGATCACGATCGACGCCGCGTGGGGGCTGATCACGCTGGTCATCATTCTGGGCGGCATTCTCGGCGGCGTGTTCACCGCGGTCGAGGCCGGCGCGGTCGCCTGCGTCTGGGCATTCCTGGTCACCATGTTCATCTATCGCGACTATCGCTGGCGCGATCTGCCGGCGCTCGTGCATCGCACCATGCGCACCGTCGCCATGGTGATGACGCTGATCGCCTGCGCCTCGAGCGTCGGCTACGTGATGGCGCTGACGCAGATGCCGGCGAAGATCACGGCGTTCTTCCTGACCATATCGAGCGACAAGAACGTCATCCTGTTCCTCATCAACATCATGCTGCTGATGCTCGGCTGCCTCGTCGACATGGCGCCGTCGATCCTGATCTGCACGCCGATCCTGCTGCCGGTGATGCGTGAATTTCGGCGTCGATCCGGTTCACTTCGGCATGATCATGATGCTCAACCTCGGCATCGGACTGTGCCATCCGCCGGTCGGCGCGATCCTGTTCGTCGGCTGCGCGGTCGGCAAAGTGACGATCGAAGCAGGTCATGCGCAAGATCTGGCCGTTCTATGGGGTGATGTTCGCTGTGCTGATGCTGGTGACCTACATCCCCGCGATCTCGCTCTGGCTGCCGCACTTGTTGGGCTTGTGACCGCACCGCCGAGTCACTCGCCCTCCATCACCGGCAAAGTCAGCGCCGAGGGATAATCCGCCGAATGGTAGATCGTGTCGGCGCCGATCTTGCTCGGCATGTAATAGTGCGTCCACAGCACGTCGGTGACGACTGAATCGCCGTTGACGATTTCCAGCCGGATGCGGTTGCCCTTCTTGAAGCGATGCGCCATCGGCTCGATGCTGATGTCGAAACGATAGATTTTGCCAGGCTCGATCGGCTGCGGATCGGTGTGGGTGTGATAGGGCTCCATCTCGGTCGATTTGCCGGCATCGAGCGCGCGGTGCGAGGCGCGCAGCCAGCCCTTGGTGATCCAGTACGACGCGGGGTTGAGACCCTTGGCGCGGTCCTCCGGCGCTTGCGGCATCTGCTCGGAGAGTTTGACGAAGAAATCCATGTCGTCGCGCGTCGACGCGGCGTGCAAGCGCGAGCTTGATCGGCCCGGCGATCTCGAGGTCTTGTGTCAGCGGCGCCGTCGTGAAGGTCAGTACGCGGCGCGCCGGATCGGGTTGCATTGTTCGGCCCGAATCCGACCACGCCCATCATCCAACCCGGATCGGGATAGCTGTAGGTGGTCTTGGCTTCGCTGGCCTTGGCGTCGCCCGATGGCGGCTCTTGCGTCAGCGTCCCGTCATTGAGCGATGTCACGCTGCCGGATTTCTGTCCGCCGAGATGCCACGTGAGATAGCGGACGCCGGGCGGCGGCCAGGTTTCCGCGCTGCGCACCGCATCGGCGCCGCGCACGAAATATTCGACCGCCGGCCGCTGCGAATATTCGGTGTCCCTGCCTTTGAGATAGTGTTCGTAGAACGGCAGCAGCAGTTTTTCGTGGAGCTCCGGGCTGTTGAATTCCGCGGTTGGCGACGAAGGCGTTGACCGGCCCGATCATCTTCAGCTTTTTCGGCCCGCCCGGCGCGGCGGAAGCCGTCGATGTTGCCGCGGGTGTGCAGATCGACCTTGCCCCAGACGCCGACTGAATAGAGCGGCACCTCGATTTCGTGCAGACGCTCGGCCGCGCAGCGCTCGCGCCAGAAATCGTCGTAGGTCGGATGCTGCTGCAGCAGCAGATTGAGATCGCAGGTCTGCTCGCGCGGATGCTCGCCGTTCGCCGGATGGCGGTTGATGATGCGGTTCTGGTTCCACCAATAGCTGCCGAAAAAATCACCCAGCATGCCGCCCTGATAAACCGAGGCGCGATAGGGATCGTTGAGCCCGTCGAACGCGGCGATGCAGGCGAGCGACGGCGGCTTTTGGATCGCCATCCACCATTGCGACATGCAGAAATAGGATTGGCCGATGCCGCCGACTTTGCCGTTCGACCACGGCTGATGGCCGAGCCATTCGATGACGTCATAAAGGTCTTTTTGCTCGTTGCGATCGAGCAGTCGGAATTCGCCGCCGGATTTGCCGCAGCCGCGTACGTCCATGTGGGCATAGACGTAGCCGTGCTTTAGATAAAAATCGATCGGGCCGGTTTCGCGCCAGAGAAATTGCGGGCCCGCCGGCAGCGTGTTGTTGTCGTAGCGATAGGGCGACGGCGCCAAGCAGCGCCGGAAACGGCCCCTCCCCTTCCGGCATGTAAAGCGCGACGGCGATCTCGACGCCGTCATGAACACGGATTTTCACCTCGCGCGGCTTCGCCCGCGTCGCGTTTTCGTTGGTCATGATGTCCCTTGAGATGGCGCGGCGTGAGACCCAAGCATAGTGGCGCGGCGGCGAGCCGGCAACGCAAGCGACGCGGCGTCCATAGGCGCGTGCGTTCTCGCGACGCGTTTTTGCGGCCGAGGTTTGAGAACGGTTTGTAGCCCGGATGGAGCGCAGCGTAATCCGGGGCGGCGGTGACGCGTCACGATCGTTCCCGGATTACGCTACGCTCCATCCGGGCTACTGACTGAAGAAAAAGGGGAAGCCGAACGCCGACAGACGCGGACTCCAGCTACCGCACCAGCGGGTGCGGCGCGCGCTCAGCGGAGCGCGCTCGCCCGTCGGCGTTCCACCGCGGTTCTCGCCAGAGGGACTCATCATCCCAAGGCTCAGCTCGGGCCAAGGCTTCCCGCAACACGGCGCCTGGAAGCGGCGGGTTCCCCAGTCAAGCGTCATATCTATTCCGGCGACGACGAGTACGATTCCTGACTGGTCGGAGGCGCGCTATTGGATGCGATAGTGCTCGACCGCATCGGTATCCCACACCAACCCGTTGCCAGGCTGATCGGTCGCGACCGCACAACCGTCGACGATCCGCAGCGGCTGTTGGAGGATCTTGTCCGCCCAATCGACATATTCCAGGAAATGACAGGTTGGCGTCGCGGCGAGCAGATGCGCGCTGACCTCCGGGAACAGGTGCGATGACATTTCGATGCCATGCACGGCCGCAAGCGCCGCCGCGCGCTGCCAGCCTGACACGCCGCCGATGCGTTCCAGATCGGGCATTACATAATCGCTGGCTCCGGCCGCGAGCGCGCTCGCCATCGCCGCTGCTTCGGAGAAATTCTCGCCGATTTGAACCGGCGTTCTGAGTTCGCGCGCGAGCCGGGCGTTGCCCGCATAGTCGTCGTGGCGGATCGGCTCTTCCAGCCAAAAGACATCTTCGGCATCGAGCATGCGGCCGCGCTCCAGCGCTTGAGCGACGCTGAGCGCCTGATTGTAATCGACCATCAGTCGAACTTCATCGCCGATGCGCCTGCGGACGGCCCGCACCGCGGCGATGTCCTGCTGCGCGGTCGGATAACCCAGACGCAGCTTGATGGCGCGAAAGCCGCCCGCGAGAAGTTTGACCGCCTCGTCGGCCACAGCTTCGGGTTCGTCCATCAAACCGAGCCCGCAACTGTTATAGGCTGGAACAGGTTTGGGCTCGCCGCCGAGCAGTCTTGCGAGCGGCAGGCCGGCGGCAATCGCCAGCGCGTCCCAGGCGGCCGTGTCGAACCCGGCCATCGCCATGCGCACGATGCCCTGCACGCCGATCAGCGCGAATCGCGTGGCAAGCTTGCGCCAAAGATCAACGGGCGCGACCTTATCGCCCTTCACGATGCTTTCCACCTGTTCGACGATCTTCGCGATCGCGGGCGCCGCGGCCCGCAGGTAGCAGAACAGATAGGCGCGACCCGTCACGCCTTCCTCGGTCACGAGATCGATCAAAAGAAGCGGGGCGGCGGTGATGCGCGCACGGCTGGTGCCGAGCGCGTAGGTCATCGGCACCTCGACGCCGGTCGCCCGCAGCGCACGAATGGTGAGAGCGCGAGCGGGCGCGTTCATTGGCGCACCGCGGAGGCATTTGCGCCCCGGCCATCGGCATGGAGAACAAGGATGTCGTAGACCGCTTGATTGGCAGGCGTTGGCACCCCAAACGCCGCTCCCATCTCGGCAACACCGCCGCTGAGCCAGCGCACCTCGAGCGGCTGCCCGCGTTCGAAGTCGTGATGCATTGACGAGGTCATGTCCGCCGGGAGTCCATCTATGAAGGCAAGCCGCCGCTCCGCATAATCCTCCTGCAACGCGACGCCCTGCTCGCGGCCGACGGCAACCGCTTCGCGCATCAGGTCGAGAAGGAATTGCCGCGTCCGCGGATCACTTCGGATCGGCCCCAACGGAAGCCGTATGCTGGTGGTGCTGCCCGAAAGTCCCACCAGGAAAACGTATTTTTCCCAGATCGCGCGGCGGATGTCGTCGCTGATCTCGGCGTTGATGCCGCCATCCCGCGCGGCCGCGAGCAGCGCCTCTGCGCGCGGTGAACGCCGGCCGTCATATTCGCCGAAGATCATGCGCTGCATCGTTCCGGTTTGCGCGATGACGCCGGGGCGTCCGATCGTCGTTGCCATATAGGCGACGCCGCCCATCACGGCGTCTGCGCCGAATATATCTCGCAGCGCATCGTCCTTCTGCACCCCGTTCTGGAACGAGATGATGCCGGTCTGCGGTCCCACGATCGGCAACAGCGAACGCGCCGCGGTCTCGGTGTCCCGCAACTTGACGCTGAACAGCACGATATCGACCGGGCCGATGCTGCGCGGATCGTCGGTCGCATTGACGGCGGCGAGGCGGATTGGCTCGTGTTCGCTCTCGACCGCAAGGCCGCCGGCGCGCATCGCAGCCAAGTGTGCGCCCCGGGCAATGAACGTCACGTCCGCTCCGCCTTGCACGAGCCGAGCGCCGAAATACCCGCCGACGCCGCCCGATCCCATGATCGCAATTCGCAAGAGACCTCCCAAAGACACAAAATGCCGCAGCCAGCCAGTGATTTGATCTTGGCGCGGCAATAACAAGGCCGCAAGCGCGACCAGACCCATGTGGCGAAAACAGAAATGCGGCTCAATCGGCCTTGATGTTGGCCGCTCGGATCACCTTGCCCCATTTGGCCGTTTCATCGGCCAGGAATTTTGCAAAGCCGACCGGCGAGGTCGCGAACGGTTCGCCGCCGAGAGCGGCGAGTTGCGCCTTGAAATGCGGATTGGCGAGGGCGGCATTGACCTCTTTGTTGAGCGTGTCGACGATCTGTGCCGGCGTGTTGGCCGGCGCGCCGATGCCCTGCCAGCCGTTCGCCTCGTAGCCCGGCGCAAAATCGGCAACCGGCGGCACATCGGGCAGTTCGGCAATGGGCGCTGACGTCGTCACCGCGAGCGGCCGCAGCTTGCCGTTCCTGATAGAGCCGATCGACGATACGACAATATCGAACATGACCTGGACCCGGCCGCTGATGAGATCGGTCAAGGCCTGCGGCGCACCGTGATAGTGCACAGCGACCAGGTCGACGCCCGCCATCATCTTGAACAGTTCGCCGAAGAGATGCTGGCCGCTGCCCGGACCGGAGGTCGCCATGTTGACCTTGCCCGGATTGGCCTTGGCGTAAGCGATGAACGCCGGCACGGTCGTGGCGGGAAACGATGGACTTACCTCCATCACGCCCGGCGTGCTGACGATGCTGGCGATCGGCACGATGTCGCGCAAGAAATTGAAGTCGAGATGCTGGTAGAGCGTCGCATTGTTGGCGTCGGGGGGAACCACATAGAGCAACGTATAGCCGTCCGGCGCCGCTCTCACGACAATCTCGGTGGCGATGTTGCCGGCGGCGCCCGGCCGGTTCTCCACGACGAATGGCTGGCCGAGGCGCTCGGACAGCCATTGGGCAATCAGGCGCGCGGTGATGTCGGACGCCGAGCCGGGCGGAAAGCCGACGACAAGCCGTACCGGCCGCGCCGGATACGATTGTGCCGACGCGATGTGCGGTACGGCCAACATGGCGGCAGCACCCGCACCGAGTTCGAAGGACATTTCGTCGGAGAAGTTTCATCACATCCTCTCGGTAAATGTAGTAAATGAAGGGCGGGCAAAGGCGCGGAGCGCCGTGCCCACGCGCCGGCACGTCAGCACCTTATTCCGCGTAGGCTTCGCACCGCGAGACGAGCGCAGAGGCCACGTGACTATTCTCCGAAGCGTCCGCGTATCCCAATTGCGTCACCGCCCCAGTCCGCGGGCAATATGCCGCGTTCGACATAGCGGCGGAAGCTGGAGTGCGGCCAGTCGATGACGCGCGCCGGAGCCGATCAATTTGACGCACCAGCAAGTCGTTCGAGCGATCGGCAAGCGCGAGCGTAAAGAAGTATGCACCACCCCCAATCTTGGCGCGGCGGCAGCCGTATGAGCGATCAGCACCATAGCACAATCGTCATTGCCGGGCTTGACCCGGCAATCCATGCTGACGGCCGGCATGAGAAGCTATTGGATCTACATATTGGCAAGCCGCCCGCGCGGGACGCTTTATGTCGGCGTCACCCGCGATCTCATCCGGCGCATCTACGAGCATCGCGAAGGGGCGGTCGAGGGCTTCACCAAAGAACATGGCGTGAAGATGTTGGTGTACTTCGAAGAGCATGCCACGGCCATGGCGGCAATCCAGCGCGAGAAGAACATCAAGCATTGGTCGCGCAAGTGGAAGATCGATCTGATTTGTTCGCTTAATCCGGACTGGCGCGATCTTTGGGAGGATATCGTGCGCTGACCATGCGGAAGCGCTTCCGGCAAGTCAGCATGGACCGCCGGGTCAAGCCCGGCGGTGACGGAAGGGGAAAGGGCCTGATGCTGCTCTCCTCGCCGGTGCGAAAAAACTTCTGATCGCCGCCAATACCGTCGTCCAGCGCGGCTCCCCCTGGACTGAACGATCGTTCGACACTTAATGGTTGCTACGAAATTACTAGGAAATCATAGCCCCAGATAGGCCTGCCGAATTTCCGGCATTGCCGCGAGTTTGGCGGGCAGGCCTTCGGTGAAGAGTTTCCCCTCGGCGATGACGTAGGCATAATCGCTCACCGCCAAGGCGAGATGCACGTTCTGCTCGACCAGGAGAATGGTCAGCCCGTCGGCCTTCAACCGCTTCAACGTCATGAAGAGCTGATGGACGACGAGCGGCGCCAGGCCGAGCGACAGTTCGTCAATGATCAGGATGTCCGGATCGGACATCAGCCCGCGCGCGATCGCCACCATCTGCTGCTCGCCGCCGGACAGTGTCCCGGCGTTCTGGCGCCGCCGTTCGGCGAGCCGCGGGAACAGCGTGAAAACCTGATCGAGGCGTTCGGCGTATTTGACCGCCGCGCGTTTCGAGAACGCGCCAAGCTCGAGATTTTCCTCGACCGTCATCGCGCTGAACAATTGGCGGCCTTCCGGCACCAGTGCGAAGCCGCGCGCCGCTTTGGCGTGGGTCGGCAGCCGCGTCACGTCCTCGCCTTCGAAAACAATCTTGCCGCGCCACGGCGCGATGCTGCCGGCGACCGCGCGCAACGTCGTGGTCTTGCCGGCGCCATTGGCGCCGACGATCGCGGTCAACGAACCGCGCTGCGCCTTGAGCGACACGCCCCATAGCACCTGGACCTCGCCGTAGCCGGCTTCCAGTCCTTCGACCTCCAGCAGCGTCTCCGTCATGCCGCGGACCCTTCCAGCTCGGCGGCAAGTTTTGGATCGCCGAGATACGCCACGATGACTTGGGGATCGCGCGAAACCTCGGCTGGGAGGCCTTCGGCAAGCTTCTGGCCGTAGTTCAAGACGACGATGCGATCCGACAAACTCATGATCGCCTGCATCAGATGCTCGATCATGAGGATCGTCACGCCGCGCTCGCGGATACGGCGGATGACGCCGATCATGTATTCGACTTCGGTCGGATTGAGACCGGCGAGCACCTCGTCGAGCATGAGGAGCTTCGGCTGCGCCGCGAGCGCGCGGGCGAGTTCGAGGCGTTTCTTGCCGGCGATGGTCAGATGCATCGCCAGCATCTCCCTCCGATCGTCGAGCCCGGCGACGGCGATCGCATCGCGCGCCACCTCGCGCGCCTTCGTGAGCGGCAGGTTTTCGCGGCCGAAACAGGCGCCGACGGTGCAATTCTGCAAAACCGTCATGTTGACGAGCGGCTGCACGATCTGATGCGTGCGCGCGATGCCATGGCGTGCAACCCGGTAGGGCTTTTGGCCGGTAATATCGGCACCGCCGAACACGATGCGTCCGGTGTCCGGCATGAACACGCCGTTAATCAGGTTGAACAGCGTCGATTTGCCGGCGCCATTCGGTCCGATGAGGCCGAGGATTTCACCCTCGCGCACCTCGAAGCTCAATTCGCGCACCGCCTGCAAGCCGCCGAAGCGCTTGCTCACCTTGTCGAGCTGGAGCAGCGGGGTCATTCGATTATCCGCTGCATGCGGGGGAACCGGCGATAGATCCAACCCATGAGTCCGCCGGGGAAAAACAGCACGATGAGGAGCAGCAGGACGCCGGAGATCACCAGTTGGAAATTCGAGAAGGTTTGCGAGGTCAGTAGGTAGCCGCGCAGCTCCTCGTACAGATAGGCGCCGAGCGCCACGCCGGTCACCGTGCCCTGGCCGCCCAGCATGGCGACCACGAGCGCCTCGGTGGACAACGACAGATCGAAGGCGTCGGACGGCTGGATAAACGCGCTCTTGAAAAAATAAAGGCCGCCCGCGATCGCCGGCAGGAAAGCCGACGCGCTATAGACCAGCGCCTTGTAGAGCGGGGTCGGCACGCCAAGGATCGCGGCCGCATCTTCGTTCTGGCCGATGGCGATCAGTCCAAGACCGAATTTCGAGGTCTTGATGAGGTAACTGAGATAGAGCGACAGCCCCATCACCGCGATCATCATGAAATAGATGATCCAGAGCGCGCGTCCGGCGCCGCCCAACGGCTTGAATATCTCGCTCGACAGATAAATACCGGCGGAACCGCCCCAGGGATCGAAATTGGAGACGAAGGCCTGGACCGCCTCGACAATACCGATCGTCGAGAGCGCAAAGAACGCGCCCCGCAGCCGCAAGATGCCGAGGCCGAAAAACAGCGCGAGCGCGCTCACGCCGACGCCGGCCGCGAGCAAGCTGAAGCCGAGCGGCCACTTGTGCGAGTTGACCAGCCAGACACAGATGTAGCCGCCCAGACCGAAGAAGACGATGCTGCCGAAATTGATGTAGCCCGCATAACCGAGCATCAGATTGAGATTGCTCGCCAGTGTGATGTAGAGCGCGGCCAGGAGCAAGCTTTCGCGCAGCTCGACGTTGTCGCCGACCGTCGGCGCGAACGCGAACACCGCGATGACAAGCCCGATGATCCAGAAGAACGGGCGCCGCAGCAGCATCACAGTGCTCCGCGCCGCGACGCGAAAATGCCGGCAGGGAATGCGATCAGCACCAGGACGAACAGGACGAACTCGATCACCAGCGTCCAGCTTACCGGCACGAACGGCGTGACCAGACCCTCGAGCAGCCCCAGCGCCACGCCGCCCAAGAGCGCGCCGATCGGATTGCCGAAACCGCCCAGCACCGTCACGACAAAACCCTTGAGCTGATAGCCGTCGCCGGACAACACCGTGAATGGAAACAGGGTGCCGATCAGCATGCCGGACACGCCGGCCAATGCCACGCCACAGCCAACCGTGACGGCGAGGACGCGCGTGGTCGGAATACCGACGAGCTCCGCGGCCTCGCGGTTATTGGCGACGGCGCGAACGGCTTTGCCCAAACGGGTGTAGTGCAGAAACGCGTAAAGCGATGCGGCAATCACCACGGCGAGAACGGCGGCAAGGATGTGGGCGCCCGGAAAGGTATAACGGCCGATGGTGATGCCGGGCACCGAGACCGCCACGTTGAAGAGCGCCGTGCCCCAAATCCCGGTGCCGATGCCGATCAACACGAGGTTGACCGCGAAGGTCGACAGCAGGCTCATCAGCGGCGGCTGGCCGACCATCCGATGGACGGCGATCCAATACAGCAAGATGCCGACAAGAAAGCCGCCGATGAGAACCGGCGGCAACGCCAGATAAGGCGGGATGCCGAGCGCGCTCGTCAGCAGATAGAGCGCGAGCATGCCGGCGACGATCATAGTGCCATGGGTCAGATTGATGACGTCCATGACGCCCCAGATCAGCGTCAGGCCCATGGCGGCGAGTCCATAGACCAGCCCCACCAGCACGCCGTCGATGATCGAAGCGAGAATGCCGAGCATGCTTGGTAAGGATCGTTGCGACCAGCGGCGGCGCTGCCGGTCCCGGGCTGGCTAGGGCCCAACCGCTTCAGATTGAAGCGATTGGCGCACTAGCATGTTGATCGAGCATGAATTGTTCGAAGAACCGGCCTCCACGTTTTCGGCTCACGTCCTAATGTGTGGCTGCCGGAATTGGATAGACCATATCGCCGGACTTTGCCGCTTCGGGCCAGACCACGTTGCGGCCGGGCTTGCCGTTGATCGTCTGCCACTGCGCCAGCACCATCTGGTGCGCGACCTGCAAGCCGTGATGGCCGGCGTCGGTGGCGAACTTGACGTGGCCGAAGAACGTGGTGACGTCCAAAGCGTTGAGCGCCGCGGTCACTTTCTCCGGATCGATCGAGCCCGCCTGCTCGATGGCATGCTGCAATATGGCGCCGGAGGTATAGCCCGAAGCCGAATGATAATCGGGCAACGCATGGAATTTGTCCTGGTAGGCCTTGATGAATTCCGCGGTGGTCGGGCCGAACTGCGGCTTGTAGGAAACTTGGACCTCCCATTGCGACGGCACTGTCACACCCAATGCGGCGGGACCCAGCTCGCCGAATTTATCATCGGCAGGCGCCACCAGGATCGACACCCATTTCATATTCGCTTTCTGCTCGTACATCTGGCGCGCCAGCGTGGCGCCATCCGAATAGTGGCCGCCGCCCAGGAACGCATCGGCGTTCGAAGAAATGATCTTGTTGACGATCGGGCCGAAATCCGTGGTCGACGGCGCGTAGGATTCATCCATCACGACGTCGAGCCCGGCTTGCGTCGCTTGCTTCTTGGCCGCGGCGAGCACGGCCTTTGAGAACGGGTCGTCGGAATACACCATCGCGATTTTGGCATGCGGATTTTTCGACTTCAGCGCGTCGACGGCACCGGAGAGGTAATAATCGGCCTGCGTGATCACCTGAAACAGGTATTTGTTGCCAAGCTCGAACGGCTTTGCTTCGGCGCCGCCGCTGTCCAGCATGATCTTGCCGTACTGCTCGGAAATGACGGCCGCCGGCGCCACCAGGCCCGACGAGTAGGGACTGAACAGGAACTGCGCCTTGTCCTGGTTGATGAGGCGCGTGTAGAGCTGCTGCACGCGGCCGCCCACCGACTGGTCGTCATAGGCGATGAACTTCACCTGATAGCTTTTGCCGCCAGCCTTGATGCCGCCCGCGGCGTTGACCTGGTCGCGCCAAAGCTCATAGCCGCGCTGCTGCCCCAACGAATCCACGTTGAGAGGACCGGTCTGCGATTTCGTCATCCCGATGGTAATGGTGTCTGCGGCAAAGGCCGGCGCGGCAAAAACCGTCGCAGCAGCGACAAGCAAGCATAACCGTTTCATGTCGTCCTCCCTATTCGTCCAATGACGATACCAGCATGATGTGCTGGCCGTCTTTTCATCACCTGGATTGCGTGACGGCCCCCACCGTGCGCAACCAGGGCTTTTTTTGCCGCGGCTCCTTATCTCAAGGGTCGCGGTTCATCAGTATAGCGGTGACTGGCGAATGCCCTACTATCAAGAACGCAGGATCGCACATTCGTGGTCCAAATACCATCCGCCGTGCAAATACCATCCGATCCTGCCATCCCGGTGGCCCGCACCGGCGCAACGATGCCGTTCGCTCCGGTCGGTGTCACCGTGACAAAACCTCGCGCGTGTCGCTTTTCCTCGGCGGGATTGCATTGGGCCCGGAATGTCACTTAGCCCGGAATCTCACCTAGCCAGTATCATCGACGGCGGCGTCGATCTCGGCAACCGCCTGACGCGGAAACGCCACCGCGGTGCCGATCAGCGCCATCGCGCAACCGATCAGAATATCCTTCATCCGTTCGGTCAAAAGCTCGGCGATCGACTGCGAATTAAGCTCCGTCAGGTCGTAGGCGAGCAGCACCATCAATGCGATCAGTGCGGTATGCAGCCAATACCGGCTTGCCACGTGATGGGGGATCAATGGCGCGATGACCAGAATGACGCCGCAGAGAATTGCGGCGGAATGGAACGTCATGGTGATGACCCAGGCCGCGGCGACCCCGGCGAAGGTTCCGGTGATACGTGCGACGATGCGAAGAAAGCTCGCCCGCGCGTCAGGCTGCATGACGACGAGCGTGGTCGTGACGACCCAGATGGTGTGGACCGGATCGAGCGTGCCGCCGAGCCACAGCGCCGCCGTCGCGGCGCCGGCAAAAGCCAACGCGAAGCGAAACCAGCCGCCACGCCCTGATGGCATTTGCAGCGGCGCGGCCCGCAGGCGCGGCAGCGTGCCAAACACCTGATGATCGGCCGTTCGCGAAGCCGCATTCAAAACGAGGCTGCCGGCGAGGTACCACATTTCGGGCGCGCTGAACGTCGGGATCGCCGCGGCGACGACGAAGGCCATGGCGCCGTGCCGCCCCGCGATCAGCGGTTCGCGGCCGCCGCGCGCGGCCAACCCCACGGCCAGCGTCAGCGCGATAAAGACCGGCCAAACAACCGCGGTAGAGTCTCTGGAGTAATGCCCGACCACGCCACCAGCCGCGAGACACGCCGCATCGATCACCAGCAGCCGCAATCGGCTCGACAGCGGGCCGTCATTGTCGGCAAACGCCAGCAGCATTCCGACAACCGCGCCGAGCAGCGCCGCCTGCGATTGGCCGCGGATGGTGCCGACCAGCATCGGCGCGCCGATATTGATCAGGAACAACAGTCCGCGCCGGAATTGTGCTGTTTCGACGGGTATTCCTGTCATGATACGTTCGAGCAGACCCGCGCGACAATGATGCGGGCACATAGATCGCCAAGGCGAGCGACCACGTCAACTCTGGGACATAGCAGGTCGCAGGCTGCCGCCGGAACCGAAATGCCGCGCCGCCGGTTGTTCCGTCCGGCGGCCCGACCACGGCCGCTGCTTTCTCGACGCTTTATGCAAAAGAGCAACGATGCAAACAAATTATCTTGATTTTCTGAAGCGCACGCTGATCGTCGTCGCGGTTGCCGCCATCCCTGTTCTGATCTGGTATCTGTCCAATGTCATTCTGATGATATTCGGCGCCGTCATCCTGGCCCAGCTGCTGCGGCTTGGCGCGGAACCGCTCAAGCGCTGGATCGCTTTGCCCGCGAGCGTCGCGCTGGCGATATCGATCCTTGGCGTTTTGGCGATAATCGGCGGCACGGCTTATTTGTTTGGAACGCAAATTTCCGGCGAAGTGCAGGATGTAATCAACAGAATTGGCTCTGGCACGCAGACGCTCGAAGCGACGCTTCAAGGATCCGCGTTCGGCCGGTTTCTGCTCGACCGCGTGCAGTCGACGAGCATTTCGGTGACCGCGGTGCTCTCCGGTTTCCTCAAGATGAGCTCCAGCTTTATCGAAGCCTTGGTCATCGTCGTCATCTGCGGCATCTATATCGCGGCGCAACCCCGGCTCTACCGGGATGGGCTGGTTCAATTGTTTCCGCCTCGATTGCACGCGCGCGCCGGTGATTTTTTCGACGGCATTGCGGAGGCGCTGCAACGCTGGCTGCTCGGCCAGCTCTTCGAGATGATTTTGATCGGCGCGCTATCGACATTCGCTGTCTGGCTGATCGGCGTGCCCTCGCCGCTGGCATTGGGTCTTATCGCGGGAATTGGCGAGTTCATTCCCTATCTGGGACCGCTGCTCGCCGCGATCCCGGCCGTTTTGGTGGCGCTCACCAAAAGCCCGGACACGGCATTGTGGACTCTTGTGGCGTATCTCGTCATCCACCAGATCGAGGGACAACTCGTCGCCCCGCTGATCCAGCGCCACATGGTTTCCATTCCGCCTGCGGTCATGCTGCTCGGTATCGTCGCGATCACCTATTTGTTTGGAATGGTCGCGATCATTTTCGCCGCGCCCATTGCCGTCGTCGTCTTTGCCGCCGTGAACCTGCTTTATGTCCAAGACACGCTTGGCGAGTCGACCGAACTGACGCGTACGTTGAGCTGACCCCAATCCTGATGCGACGATGAGTCACTTATAGGGCGACGTTTCAGGCGCTTTCCCCGCGCCGTCGCAAACCCGGTCCTATGTTAGGCTTGCGTATGATAGGTTCGCTGCGGCGCACTTTTCAGCGCCAGCGGCAATGCGGTCCGTTACCAGAGAGGGGAAGTATCATGCGCATATTACGGCTTCTGCTTGCTCCCGCCGCGACGATCGGCTTCCTCCTCGCACCGATTTTGAGCGCCGATGCGCAGCAGACCAAGGTCACCATCGGCAAAGTGATCGGCGGCGACGGCTTTCATATTCCGACCTACGTCGCGCTCGACGAAGGTTTTTACAAAGAGGAAGGTCTCGATGCCTCGCTGGTCGAATTGGATCCCCGCTCGCAGGTCACCGGCGTTCTCTCGGGCAATCTCGACTGTGCGCCGATCCCGTCGGGCGGTGCCCAGGCGGCGCTGAGCGGCGCCAAGATCATGTACATCGTCGGCGAGTCGCTCAAATCGCAGTGGACCATCACGACGCGCAAGGAGATCGCCAAGCCGGAAGACCTGAAAGGCAAGACGCTGGGTTATGGCCGACAAGGCGGTGCCGACTACGATGAGGCGCAAGCGGTGCTGCACCGCTTCTTCCACATGGATGCCGGCAAGGATTACAAGGTCATCTCCTTCCAGGGCGAGCCTGAGCGTATCGCCGCCATGGTCAATGACGACATCCAGGGCGCCTCGCTTTCCATCCCGCACGCTGCCGTGGCCCAGCAGGCGGGGCTGAAAGTGCTGCTGCGCACCGGCGACTACATCCCGCGGGCCGGCGGCACGATCTGGTGCTCGGCAGCCTTTGTCGAGAAGAACCCCGAGACCGTCAAAAAGCTGATCCGCGCCATCGCCAAGGCCGTGATGTATTTCCGCGACAACAAGCAGGGCTCGATCGCGGTGCTGCGGCACCATGTCGGCAGCATCAAAACCGACGAGGAAGCCGGCCTGATCTGGGACCAACTGCACAATTCATTCGGCGCGGAGGTGCCAAAGGATTTGTTCCGCGAAATCTTCGAATCGCGCCGCCTCACCATGATCGCAGCGCGACAGTGGCCGGAAAACAAACCGCTGCCGGACCCCGAACAGTTTCTCGCACGCAATCTGCTCGATCCGACGCTGAAGGCGATGAATTACGTGCCGACCAAGCTGGAGGCGCCGACAAAGTCGAACTGACGAACGGGCCTCTCCTCAACCGCCATTGCCACGCGCTGGCCGCCATCGGCTCATACGATTTTCGACGAGCTTCACCAACCCGGTCATAACCAGCGATAGCGCCGCGAACACGATCAGGCCGGCAAAGACCACGTCGACCTTGAACTCGCTCGCGGCCCGCACCATCACGACGCCGAGGCCGGCCTGCGAGCCGAAGAATTCCGCCACCACGACGCCGAGCACGGCACGGCCGATCGCGAGCCGCAGCCCGACGACAATGTAGGGTAACGCATTCGGCACCACGACAAGGCGCGCGATGTCCCATTCCGAAGCGCCGAACGAGCGCACCACATTGATCAAAAGCCGGTCGGCGTTGCGCACGCCCTCGTAGGTGTTGATCAGGAGCGGAAATACCGCCCCGATAAAGACGATCGCGACTTTCGACCACATCCCGATGCCGAACCACAACAGCAGCAGCGGCAGGAAAACCAGCCGCGGCGTCGCGTTGAACGCGGTGATGAACGGATCCAGCATGGCGTTGAGTGTCGGCGAGCGGCCGAGCAGAATGCCGAGCGGCAAGCCGGCGACGATCGCCATGGCGAGGCCGATCGCGAAGGCCGAGGCACTGACTCCAAGCGGTTGCCAGATCATGCCGGTCGCAAACATGCGCCACAACGTCCCGGCGACCTGGCTTGGCACCGCGAAGAACAGCTTGGTGCCTTCCTTCATCGGGATCAATTGCGGCAGAAACTGCCAGACCAACAACAGCACCGCGAGGCTGCCGGTGCCGAGGACGGCCGGCTCGAAGCGCCGCCACACGCTCTTGCGCGGCGCGGCAAGATCGGCGGCCGCGGCTGCGGCGGCGGCAACATGCACATCGGTGGCGTGGATTTCAGCCATAACGCTACTGCCCAACGCGCCATGGGAACGCGATGCGTTCCGCCCAGCGGATGCCTTCGGTCAGCGCGACGGCAATGACCATGACGGTCAGGATGCAGGCGAACATCCGGTCGGTCGCGAAAATATCGGCGAACCTGGAAATGGCGTAGCCGATGCCTTCGGAGGCAGCGAAGAACTCCCCGACCAGCACGCCGATCAACGCCCGGCCGACGGCGATGCGGCTTGCCGCGACCATGTAGGGCAAGACACTCGGAAAGATCACCTTCCGATAGAGATCCCACTCGCCGCCGCCGAGCGAGCGCACGACATTGATAAGCAGCGGATCGACGGCGCGCACACCCGCCGCGGCATTGAAGTTGAAAGGAAACACCGCCAGAAAGAAGATGATCACCGCTTTGCCGCCGACGCCGACACCGAAGAAGATCACCACCAGAGGTGCGAGCGCGACCAAGGGACTCGCGTAGAACACCGTCATCAGCGGGTCGAGCGCATAGCCAACCCGCACGCGCCAGCCCATGACGATACCGAGTGGCACGCCGACGATGACGGCCGCCACCAGACCAATCACGAACGGCACAGCGCTGACGGCCAGGTCATGGAAAAGATCGCCGCTCTCGATCAAATCCACATAGCCTGCCGCAATCAAACTCGGCGTGCTCATGAACAAAGGATTGAGCGGCACGACCAGAAATATAGCTTGCCAGACGGCGAAGAAGAGCACCACCGCGAAGACGCCGAGCAATGCCTTGCTGTGGCGCTGGGCGAAATTCTGACGCGGCGGTGCGTCTTCCGTCATCGGCTCAACACTCATGCACTCCTCATGCGCTCCCTACCACGGCCCCGGTGCCGGAGGCGCTTCAGGCGCTAGATCGTGATCTCGTCCTTGAGCGTGTTCCAAATTTCGAGTTTGAGGTCGTTGAACTCTGGTGTCACGCGCATCTCGTAGTCGCGCGGGCGCGGCAGCTTGATGGCAAATATCTTCTTGGCGCGGCCCGGGCGCTTGCTCATGACCATGACACGGTCGGAGAGATAGATCGCCTCGTCGATCTGATGCGTCACGAACAAGACCGTCTTGCGCGTTTCCCGCCAGATGCGCAGCAATTCGGCTTGCATCAGGTCGCGGGTCTGAGCATCGAGCGCGGCAAAAGGTTCATCCATCAGCAGGACGTCCGGATCGGTGGCGAGCGCCCGCGCCAGACCGACACGCTGCTTCATGCCGCCGGAAAGTTCGTGCGGATAATGCGTCTCGAAGCCCGACAACCCGACCAGCTTGATTAACCGATCGGCGATGCCACGCCGCTTCTCGGCCGGCAGTCTTTTCAGTTCGAGGCCAAGTTCAACATTGTGCGCCACCGTCCGCCACGGCAGCAGCCCGAATTCTTGAAACACCATGGCGCGGTCGGTGCCCGGCCCCGCGATCGGCCGGCCGCGCATCCGCAAGTCGCCGGAATCCGGCTTGATCAAGCCGAGCAGAATGTTGAGAAACGTGCTCTTGCCGCAGCCGGACGGCCCGACGATCGACAAGAACTCGCCTTCGCCGACATCGAGGTCAAAGCTATTGAGGGCGCGGACCGGCGCGCGGTTCGGCGGCCTGAAGGTCAGGTTGACGTTGCGACCTTGAATGTACGCAGTCATGAGACCCGGTCCGACGCCCGCACTGACGTGTCAATCGCGCGTAACGCTCATGATTGCCCAGACCGGCCTCGGTCGCAACAGAGTCGATTGCCGCACGCAGGCCTACGGGCGGCGCCCTGCCCAACGCTTTCACGTCGCATCACTCATGGCGCGTGCTTTTCAAGCAAATGCACGCTCGAACATCATCTGTGCGTCCCGGCTGCTGGCCAGCACATCGACCGGATCGCGCATGACGTCGGCGAAAATATCCTGGCCGCCGAGCCAGACCCGTTCCGCATTCTCGGTAACGAGAGCGCGAACGACTGCCGCGTTCAACTCGTACCCCTCATGCGGGAGGTGAGACCGTTTGAGCGCAATGGCCAGGGCGACCGCATAGGCGCTCTTCGCCTTCAAATACACGCGGGGAGACGGAATTGCCTCATTCGACAGATGGCGGAACACGCGTTCGCATACCCGGGCGTCGCCGGAAGCAGCGAGACGGCACGATTGCGGCCGGGCTTCGTAGATCGAGCAAATATCGTGTTCCAGCATCGGGCATGGATACGGACGGCGGCTGCGCGCAATGAAATCGTAACCCATGGTCTGTGAATGCGCCGTCATCAGGCGCTCCATGAACTGGCTTCCCCTGGATTTAACGACCTTGGCGATGAACAGCGCCTCTGGCGCCGTCGCACTGACCCAGAAACTGCAGCAGTGCGCACAACCCTTCCGGCACGCGACGGGAACGCCGCCAGAGTTCTGCCTGAAGTCCTCGATCGTCCGCTCCACTTTCGCGTGAATGTAGGCCACGGGGGGATCGATATTGCCGTCCTGCTTGGCGGCCTCGAACATGGTGTGAAGCCGCCGCGCCATGGCGGCCGTCGGCTCCGGGCCCGGCGCATTAGGATCAATGCCTCGAGCGACACGCTTTTCATCGATTTGCGAGCGCCGCCAGAGCGCCGTCTCGGCGTCAGACGCCCCCTTGAGGAGTCCGATTTCCGCCCTGCGGCGTTTGGCTTCGCCCATGGCTCGGCCTCACCGCCGTGACCGGCTGTCGGCCCGCAATCGTAATATTGGCATAAAATTCATGCCAATAGACGTAAAAGATTCGTAAATATAACGTCAAGTATGGGGCGGGTCCCATTTTGTCACGCCTCGAAACTCTCCAAATCCGCTTGGAACGCACAATTCCAGAACACGGCCTTCCGCACCGCGCACGCCAACCCGGCGCCACCGCGTAGCTGGTTCTGAAAAATGATGAGATGCCGGTCGTACGGTAAAGCGACGGTGTTTCGGCTGTCCCAGAGCAGCCGGGGCAGAGCCGGCCGGTCACCGAGCCGCCGATGCCGTCACACCAGCGTCGGAGCTATTGCGGGCTCGCCGACCTACGCTGCTCGGTTGCAAGCCAAAAAGGCTATCGCCGTTCGCAGAGCCGCGCTCAGGTCGGTGCGCATATGGTCGTCGGCGAGCGCACCGTCGTCACCGACCAGGAACTTATAGGTTTCGCCGGTTCGACGGCTCCGAACCAGAATGCACGGGTGCTCGTAGCGCGTAACCTCGAACATGTTCTCACCGCCACGTGGTTGATCGTGTCCGGTGATTTCAGGCTGAAATTGATTAAAACTGCGTTACATTTCGCGGCGCGATCCAGTGCCGGGTTTCGGCACCATGCAATTTTAAGGACTGAGTTGCTTGCGAAACACGTCCTTGCCGATCGCGAATGCAGTCATTCCGCCGTCGGCCGTCGTCATGAACCGGATCTTGTTGACGTAAAGTCCCATATTCACCTTGTGCCAAGTCGCGCCGCCGTCGACCGTCTCATAGCCGCCGGTCGAGCCGCCGACCCAGCCATGGGCTTCGGTCAGAAAGTTGATGCCGTATGGAATCCAGTCCGGATCGGTGGTGACCACAAGTTTCTTCCAGCTTTCTCCGCCGTCCTGGGTCTTCGCCACATAACCGCGGGCTTCATCCTTCGGCGCGGCATAGCTCATGATAGTGGCGTAGCCCACCTCGGCCGTCGGAAAAGCGAGCTTCCAATTGTTGTCGACGGATCGGGAACTTTCGAATACGGCGCGCCATGTTTTGCCGCCATCGGTGGTTTTCAGAATCCGCGCGTGCGCATCCTGCTCTCGCGAGGCGGTCGCGCCGGCGATAAAGCCGGTGTTCTGGTCGACAAAATGAATATCGAGGATCATGCCGGTCACGCTGCTCATATCCCGCGATGACCAGGTCTGCCCTCCGTCAAACAACTCCATCATCCCAGCCGGGCCGCCAACCCGGCCACCGGCGCGGATGGCCATCACGGTGCCGTTTATCCGCAGCACGTCGATCGCGCACACCCCCGTAATGGGCACGCCGCTCGTGAGCTTGACGGGCGTCCAGGTGATGCCGCCATCGTGCGTCACGTACAACGGCTGGGTGTCGGTCACGTCGGGAAAATAACCCGGTCCGACATTGCCCAAAAAGCCGGTGCTGCGATCGATGAACTCCAGGGTCCGCACGTAGGTTCCGGGATGGCGCCAGATCTGCTGCCAATGATCGCCGGCGTCCTGTGTTCGAAAAACGCGGCCGGTCCCATTGCCATACCAGCCGGTTTTCGCATCAACAAACGAGATCGCGTCCTGCTTGATGTTCAACGTGTAGGGCACGGTTTGAAGCTTATGCCACGCGCCAAAGTCGCGGGCGGTTGCCAAGCCCGTGCCGATCGCCAGCAAAGACAGAAGCAGTATCGCGTCGGTGCAGTGGTGCACATATCTTTGGTTCATCGCCTGAGAATAGCGGGCAACTCTGGCGTTGTCTGTGTGGCGAGGAAAGCGCTCCGACTGACCATGGCGGCAAGGGCTGCTTGTCAAAGACAAGATCTGGTCACTGGGATTTTGACCTCGATCGTGAACGACCGTTATTCTTCCGACCACGCCAATGCAGTGACGAAGCTGTGGCAGCGTCTCAATCGAAGACAACCAAGGCCAGCGCGGCCTATTTCTGTTCGGAGGTCGATTAGACCGCTTGCAGAACCTGCTTGGCTCGCTCCAATGCGATATCTGTCAGGGGCAGAAACTTCTCTTTGATGATCAATTCTGCAATAGCCCTGCGGACAAATTCTGGATTTAAAGCATCGAGCCGTTTTAGCGTCGCTTCGATCTCCGTTCGATAGGGACGCAATCCGGCAATAATCGACGCCTCGTGTTCTTGACTTGCCGCCGCAATATCAAAAATGTCGCGAAGTTTTATGGTTGAACCTCTATGCACCACTTTCTTTGCAATGATTTCAGGGATGGTCTCCAACAGTGTTGTTTCGCCTTCGATCACGCGCGTCATGGTAGGGGTTGCTGTCATTGGTTGACCAACAATGAAATCGATTTCTCCGATGTCTTTGAATACGATTTTCGAGAAACGAGTGCCATCTGAATTATAGTCGGCTGGTGTAATTTCAAATCTAAAATCATGCTTCCGAGGATCAAGAAAGGAAAGAAGCTGCGGGTCTTGTAAGAAAATATCGACGTCGCGGCTTTCACGATGGTCAATCTGCAACATCATCGCAGTGCCACCACCGAAGGTCCAATAATCAACGATCACACCGTTCGCGTTGACCTGCTGAATGAGGTCACGCGCAATCCGAAATAGTCGAGACCAATCAGGTTGATTGTTTTGAGCGGTCACTTAGCGAGCGGATAATACTCGCCCGAATACAAGGCGAAAGCCTTCGCAGCTTCCACAAGCTGTTCACCGGAAATGTTGTGGAAATGGGCAAACTGCAACTGCCACTCGGGTTTAATGTCGCCGAAAAACGACGACATGTGCCCCGGGACAGCCTTAGCGGCGGCATGATCGACGATGCAATCGGCAAGCGTTTGCGCGTCTAGCTTCTTGCTATAAGGCGCATTCACAGTTGCCAGAACCAATGCCGAGCCCATTTCGCCACCAATCTGCGCTCGATTTTATTGGTCGGAGTGGCAGGATTTGAACCTGCGACCCCCTCGTCCCGAACGAGGTGCGCTACCAGACTGCGCTACACTCCGACAATGCTGCCGCGGCTTATACAAGCGGCGTTCCGCGGCCGCAAGCGCTCGCGGTTTCGCTGCCGTTGCCGCTTGCATGCATGGGCTATTTAAGCACTAACATCGCGGCATGACAGCCCCATTGGTGACGCGCGTTTCGAGGGCCGATGCCGCCGCGGTCGGCGACGCCGCGCAGCTGCCTCAAGGCCGGCGGCCTCGTCGCCTTTCCGACCGAGACGGTTTACGGCCTCGGCGCCGACGCCACCAACGGCGCGGCGGTCGCGCGCCTTTACCAGGCCAAGGGCCGGCCGGCGTTCAATCCGCTGATCGCGCATGTCGCCGATCTCGCGGCGGCGCGGGCGCTCGGGCGTTTCGACGCCGACGCGGAGCGGCTTGCCGAGGACATTCTGGCCCGGACCGCTGACGCTGGTGCTGCCCAAGGCGGCCGGATGCCCGGTGGCCGAGCTCGCAACGGCCGGGCTCGACAGCATCGCGGTGCGCGTGCCCCACCACGCGGTGGCGCAGAAAATCCTCGCAGCCTTCGGCAAGCCCGTCGTGGCGCCGTCCGCCAACCGCTCCGGCCATGTCTCGCCGACCACGGCGGCGCATGTGCTCGCCGACCTGCGCGATCGCATCGATCTCATCGTCGACGGCGGCGCGACGCCGGTCGGCATCGAATCCACCATCGTCGCCTGCCTCGGCGAGCCGATGCTGCTGCGGCCCGGCGGCCTGCCGCGCGACGCGATCGAGCGCGCGCTCGGGCGGCCGCTCGCCGAGCCTGCGCGAACCGAGTTCGCCGCCGCGGACGACGCGCCGCTCGCGCCCGGCATGCTCGCCTCGCATTATGCGCCGCGCACGCCGCTGCGGCTCGATGTCCGAGCGCGTCGCGGCCGGCGAAGCCGTTGCTCGCGTTCGGCCCGGCGCTTGCCGAGGGCGCCGGCACGCTGCGCAGCGTGCTCAACCTCTCCGCGCGCGGCGATCTCATCGAGGCGGCCGCCAACCTGTTCTCGCATCTGCGCGCGCTCGATGACGTGGGCGCGAAATCCATCGCGGTGATGCCGATCCCGCACGACGGCCTTGGCGAAGCCATCAACGACCGGCTGGCGCGCGCGGCGCGCCGCGGTGAGACCTTGCGGTGCCGGACGCTTGCCCAACCACGAAGAGCGGCTATATCTGACTAGTCAGACTAGTTTGATTGGACACGTCATGAAAAACACAGATACTTGGAAGCTGCAGGACGCGAAGGCGCGCTTTTCCGAACTTGTGCGCAAAGCCCGCGGCGGCGCCCCGCAAAAGGTCACGGTCCATGGCAAGGACGCCGTCGTCGTCGTCGACCCGGAGCGCTTTGAAATCCGGCCCAAGCCACGGCAAATTCAGACGATGGCAGAATTCATCGAGGCGTCAAAAAAGTATCGTGGCTTGGCCGAGGGGATCGATTTTGAACTCTCGCGTTGAGATGGATATATCGCCGCGCCGCGTGTTCGACGAGGACCAAACGTGAGGTGGGTTTTGGACACCAATGTGGTTTCCGAAACAATCAGCCGCCGTCCGAACGCCAGCTGTCATATCTGGATGGAACGACATCCAGCCGACGAGATGACGATCAGCATCGTCACCTTGGCGGAAATTCGGGATGGTATCGGCTCGGCGCCCGAACACCGACGGCGTGAACTTATCGCCGTGGCTCGATGCCACTGATAATGCCGGTCACTTGGCGAGCGCGCATTGCCACTTACGGCCGATATCCTGGTTGACTGGATAACGCTTAGCCGGATGCTTGCAGCAGAACGAATGCTGCGCCGTGCCGCCGATCTTTTGATCGCCTCGACGGCTCGCGTTCACGAGTTGATCGTCGTCACTCAGCAATGTACGCCACTTCGCGGAGACCGGCGTTGTCGTGTACGATCCTTGGAATGACAAGACCCATTGGACGGACGCTCCTGATGCTCGACAAACGCCGTCACCGTCGCCCCCGCGCTGCTCGCGCGCTTCGCCGCGATCGTCGGCGAGAAATACGCCATCACCGATCCGCAGCAGCAGGCGCCGTATCTGGTCGAGATGCGCAACATGTTCCAGGGCCATACGCCGGTGGTGCTGCGGCCGTCGACGGTCGACGAAGTGTCGAAAATCCTCAAGCTCGCCAACGAGACGGCGACGCCGATCGTGCCGCAGGGCGGCAATACCGGCCTCGTCGGCGGCCAGATCCCGCTGCACAACGAGATCGTGCTGTCGCTCAACCGGCTCGACCGCATCCGCGAGGTCGATCCGACCTCGAACACCATCACCTGCGAGGCCGGCGTCACCCTGCAGCGCACCCGCGAGGCCGCGGCGGCGGTCGACCGGCTCTATCCGCAACTCCTGCCGTCGGAAGGCACCTGCACCATCGGCGGCAATCTCTCCACCAATGCCGGCGGCACCGCCGCGCATCGCCCACGGCATCGCGCGCTCGCATGCGCTCGGCCTCGAAGTGGTGCTGGCCGACGGCCGCGTCCTCAACAACCTCAACAAGCTGAAGAAGGACAATACCGGCTACGACCTGAAGAACCTGTTCATCGGCGCCGAAGGCACGCTCGGCATCATCACCGCGGCGGTGCTGCGGCTGGTGCCGCGGCCGCGCTCGGTCGAAACCGCCTTCGCCGGCGTCGCATCGCCGGAGGCCGCGCTCGAGCTGCTCGGCATCGCCACCGAGATGACGGCCGGCGGCGTCACCAGCTTCGAGATCATGACGCGGCGCGGCATCGAGCTGGTGCTGGAGAATGCGGCCGGCTGCCGCGATCCGCTCGCCGCGCCGCATCCCTGGTACGCGCTGATCGAGCTGTCCTCGCAGCAGCGCGAGGGACTGCGCGACGTCGATGGAAGATGTTCTGGCGCAAGGCCTGGAGCGCGGCCTCGTCGCTCGACGCCACCATCGCCGACAGCCTCGAACAGGCCAAAGCGTTCTGGCGCATCCGCGAGATGTTCGGCGAGGTGCAGCGCTACGCCGGCGGCTCGATCAAGCACGACGTCTCGGTGCCGGTCGCGGCGGTGCCGGCTTTCATCGCGAAGCGAACGCCGCCGTCGTCGCGCTCATCCCCGGCGCGCGGCCGCTGCCGTTCGGCCATCTCGGCGACGGCAATATCCACTACAACGTCACCCAGCCGGTCGGCGCCGACAAGGCCGAGTATCTCAAGCGCTGGGACGACGTGAACGCCGTCGTCTTCGCGGTCGTGAAGAAATACGGCGGCTCGATCTCCGCCGAGCACGGCGTCGGCGTCGTCAAGCGCGATCTGCTGCCGTCGGTGAAAGACCCGGTCGCGCTCGACCTGATGCGCACGCTCAAGCGCACGCTCGACCCCAAGGGCATCCTCAATCCCGGCAAGGTGCTGTAGCGTCCGCTGCTACGCCACCGCGTTAAGTTTCTCCCACACCCGGCGCGGTGTCGCCGGCATGTCGATGTGGCGCACGCCGGCGCGCCGGTTGAGCGCGTCGACGATGGCGTTGATCACCGCGGGCGGCGCGCCGACGGCGCCGGCCTCGCCCGCGCCCTTGACGCCGAGCGGATTGGCGGTGGACGGCACGTTATGGGTCGAGAATGCGAAGGTCGGAATGTCGCCGGCGCGTGGCATGGCGTAGTCCATGAACGAGCCGGCTAGAAGCTGCCCGCTGTCCGGATCGTAGACCGCGTGCTCGAGCAGCGCCTGGCCGATGCCCTGCACGATGCCGCCGTGGACCTGGCCTTCGAGCAGCAGCGGATTGATGGTGCGGCCGAAATCGTCGACGACGGTGTAGCGCTCGATGGCGACAGCGCCGGTATTGGGGTCGATCTCGACCTCGACGATGTGGCAGCCGTTCGGGAAACGTCTGCGCCGGCGGCACGCGCTTATGCGTCGCATCGAGGTCCGGGCTCCATGCCGGGCGGCAGTTTGCGCGGGATCGCGCGCCGCCTTTGCGATTTCGAAAAGATCGAGGCGCAGATCGGTGCCGGGCACGCCGAATACGCCGTCGGCGAAACGTGACGTCCTGCGCCGATACCTCCAGCAGTGCGCGGCGATCTCCTTGCCCTTGGCGATGATCGTGCGGCCCGCTTCGTAAAGCGCCGCGCCGCGCGACGGCGAGCGCGCGCGAGCCGCCGGTCAGCCCGGCCGGCGTGCGGTCGGTGTCGCCCATGATCGACGTCGATGCGGTCGGCATCGATGCCGAGCTGATCGGAGACGACCTGCTTGTATGCGGTGACAAGTCCGGTGCCGTATTCCTGATTGCCCATGACCAGCTCGACGCGGTCATCCTTGAATTCGATCGACGCGGTCTCGGGAAAGCCGCCGCCGCAGCGCTCGGTATAGGTCGCCATGCCGATGCCGCGCAGCCTGCCGCGCGCGCTCGCTTTGCGGCGCCGCTTCGGAAACGACGACCATTCCGCCGCCGCCATGCAGCGGTCCATCACCTGTCTCGAACTCGCCGGAATCGAGCAGTAGCTTGGTCGCCGACGTGTAGGGCATCGCCGACGGCGGCACGAAATTGATGCGGCGGATGGCATCCGGCGTCATGTCCGAGTTCGCGCGCCGCGGCATCGACCAGACGCTCGAGCAGATAGCCGGCCTCCGGCCGCCCGGCGCCGCGATAGGCGCAGACCGGCACGGTATTGGTGCACACGCCCTTGACGTTGATGTGGATCGCGCCGATCGCATACAGGCCGGAGACCAGATCGGTCGAACGCGTCGGCACGAAAGCAGCCGAACGGCGACAGATAAGCGCCGACATTGGCGAGGATCGAAACGCGCAAGCCGAGGAAGCGGCCGCTCGGATCGAGCGCCAGCTCGGCGCGGGTGGCGTGGTCGCGGCCCTGATTGTCGGAGACGAATCCTTCGCGAGCGATCCTCCTGCCACTTCACCGGCCGCGCGATCTTGCGGCTGGCCCAGACCACCAGCGCCTGCTCGGGATAGACGAACGCCTTCATGCCGAAGCCGCCGCCGACATTGCGCGTGATCAGGCGCAGCTTGTCCTTCGGCATCTTGAGCACGATTTCGGCGAGCGGATCGCGCACGAAATGCGGGCCTTGCGTCGCCGGTATAGAGCGTCGAGCGGCCGCTGGCCGGATCGTAGTCGGCAATGGCGTTGCGCGGCTCCATCGAATTGGCGACGACGCGGTTGTTGACGAGTTCGAGCGTGACGGCGCGCGCGGCCTTGGCGAACGCGGCGTCGGTCGCCTTGGCGTCGCCCATGTCGTTGTCCCAGTCGAACACGACGTTGCCGGGAATTGCTCGAATAGCTGCGGCGCGCCGGCAGCGAGCGCATCCTTGGCCTCGGTGACGGCCGGCAGCGCCTCATATTCGATCTCGATCGCCTCGGCGGCGTCGCGCGCGGCGCGAGCGTCTCGGCGACGACGAGCGCCACCGGCTGGCCGACATGGCGCACCTTGCCATGCGCCAGCACCGGGCGCGGCGTGTCGTGGCGCGGCTTGCCGTCGCGACTGATCGAGCGGCGTCATGCAGGGCACATCGCCGAGGCCGTCGGCGCGAATGTCCTCGCCGGTGGCCACAAACAGCACGCCCGGCATGCGTCCGCGCCGCCGCGGCGTCGATGCGCTTGATCTGCGCATGCGCCATCGGCGAGCGCAGCACGAAGGCGTGCGCCATCCGCGGCAGGACGACGTCGTCGGTGTAGCGGCCGCTGCCCGGTGATAAGGCGCAAATCCTCATAGCGCCGCACGGGCTGGCCGATGCCGAATTTCATGTGCGTCCTCGTTCCTGGTTCGATGCCCATGGCTCCGCCCGCCATCGGCGGCCCGCGGCACCATTATGTTACATGTTATTGAGAGTGGCGCTGGGCAAGCCGATCGCCGTTTATGGGGCCGCGGCTACCCCGCCATCGTCAGAGCGAAAGTGACAAGGATTCCATCAGGCCGCGGCGGCCGGCGGGCGTAACGATGAGGGCGCGACCATCGCGCACCCGCTCGATCCATTTCAGTTCGAAATACCGGTTCGCCAAGGCGGCGCCCACGGCGCCCCCGATATGAGGGCGGCGCTCCGTCCAATCGAGGCACGGCCGGCAGAACACGCGGCGCTTGGCGCTGGCGCCCGACAAATCGACACCGAGCTTCGTCAAGAAAGACGAGCCCGACGGCGTCACTTCACCCGCTTCGTCGCCGAGGACGACGAATTCCCGCTCGGTCAGTTGCTCGGCGAGCCGCACGCCCAGCACGCCGGCGATGTGATCGTAGCAAGTGCGGGCATGCCGCAACTGGTCGTCCAGCTTGGTTTTCGGCTGATAGCGAACGGGACCCGTCAGCGCGACGTTCATGATGCTCTCGAGCACTTGCGCGACATGCGGACCGGTCAACCGGTAATAGCGATGACGGCCCTGTTTCATGACCACAATCAGGCGCGCGCCCAGGAGCTTGCCGAGATGACCGCTCGTCGTCTGCGGCGTGACGCCGGCAACGTAAGCGAGTTCGGTCGCGGTGAGCGCGCGGCCGCCGAGCAGAGCACACAGGATGTTGGCGCGACCGGGATCGCCGATCAGCGCGGCGACTTCGGCAATTTGCGGGGCGATCGACATGCCATGAATATGGGGCCAAACGGGTAGCCATTGCCACCGTCGATACTTCGCTCCCGGCCGAACTAAACCGGGTGGACGCCGCGCGGACCCGTACCGATGTTTGTGGCCTTACCGAAGGAGGCGCTATGAGCAGCGGCACAATCTCCAACCCACGCATATTCTATGGCTGGTTCGTCGTCGCCGCCGCGTTTGCCGTGACTTTCGTCGGCTTCGGCTGCGCCTATTCGTTCAGCGCCTTTGTGGCACCGCTGCAAAGCGATTTCGGCGCCTCGCGCGGCTCGGTTTCGCTGGTGTTCTCGCTGGCTGGGTTTCTTTACTTCGGCTTCGGGATCGTCAGCGGTCCGCTTGCCGACCGCTGGGGCTCCCGCCTGCTGGCGATCTTCGGCATGATCCTGATCGGCGTCGGGCTGGCTCTCGCCAGCGCCGCCCGCAGCCTGACGCAGGTTTACGCGGCCTATGGGTTGGGCGTGGGACTTGGCGTCGGCTGCGCCTATGTTCCCGCCGTCGGCGCGGTGCAGCGCTGGTTTGTCAGGCGGCGTGGATTGGCGTCCGGTCTTGCGGTCAGCGGGATCGGGGTCGGAACGCTGGTCATGCCGCCGATCGCTTCACTTCTGATCGACGCCGTCGGTTGGCGCGAGACCTACCTCATCCTCGGCGCGGCTGCCGCCGTCATCGGCGCCGCAATGTCTCTCCTGATCGAGAACGATCCGCGTGACCGCGGGCTCTGTCCCGACGGCGACTCCCTGCAACCGCCAGCCCCCTCAGTGAGGACGGACGGGGCCTCCGTCGCCGAAGCCATAACATCGCGAAGGTTCATCGGTCTTTATGCCGCCTGCCTGGCTTGTTCATTCGGGGTGTTTGTGCCGTTCGTTCATCTCGTCCCCTACGCGCTGGACCATGGTATCCCACAGGGCTCCGCCGTCCTGCTTTTGGGCTTGATCGGCGCCGGCAGCACGGCCGGACGTTTCTTCCTCGGCGGCCTCGCGGATCGGCTCGGCCGTCAACTGGCATTGCTGGCGATGTTCGCCGGCATGGCGCTCACCTTGATGATTTGGGCGGCTTCGGCGGCCTTTTGGCTGCTCGCGGTTTTTGCGTTTACGTCTTCGGCGTCGTTTACGGCGGCTGGGTCGCGCTTTTGCCAAGCGTGGTCATGGACTATTTCGGCGGCCGGAATGTCAGCGGCATTATTGGCGTTCTGTATACCAGCGTCGCGTTCGGCACGCTGATCGGGCCCAGCGCCGCCGGGTACGTCTTCGACATCAACCACAGTTACACGCTGCCGATCATTGCCAGCATTTGCGCGAACGTGATTGCCGCCGGCATCATGGCGGTCACGTCGCGACGATCGGCCGTCCCACCGAAATCCATCTGACCATATCCAAATGGCGACCGCGCGCTCCTAAAACAGCGAGGCCTGATCGTCCGGTTCTTGCGTCTTTTTTTGCCTCACTCTTTTGGCTGGCGCATTCGTCCCAGGTTGTTCATCCGCCGCGGCCGCCGGCACCAGGAGCGCTTCGGAATCGTTCGCAACGCAATTCACGGCGGGTGATATCTCATATGCCTCCAGCAACTCCTCATCCGCCGGCCTAATCAGCGCGGCGGCCACCTCGGCTTCGACGTTGGCGCAGTCGAGCCACAGGTCGAAGGCTTCCGGCGGCACGAAAACCGGCATGCGTTCGTGAATTGCGGCGAGGGTTCGATTGGCGCTCGTGGTGATGATCGCGGCGGTATCGAGCTCTTCGCCATTCGGACCGGTCCAGGTCTCCCAAAGTCCGGCGAATGCGAGCGGCGGCGCCGTGCCATCCGTGCCGCGCTTGGCCCGCACAAAATGGGGCCGTTTCGGCGTGCCGGCAATCCACTCGTAGAAGCCGTCGGTTGGAATGAGGCAGCGCCGCCGCCGCATGGCATTGCGGAAGGCGGGCTTCTCCAACACGGATTCGCCGCGGGCATTGATGAGCAGCGGAAACGTCTTCGGGTCCTTCAACCAGGACGGCATCAAACCCCAGCGCATCAGCGCGAAACTTCGCGCGCCGTTGACGAGGCGTACGATCGGGATGGGCTGTGTCGGCGCAACGTTATAGCGTGGCGGAAAATTCGGCAGTTCAGTGTAGCCGAACAGCGCCCTGATCGCTTCCGGCGTCGAGAGGATGACATAGCGTCCGCACATGTCTAATCAGGTATCCTTGGCCCAGGCAGATAAGCAATCATCCCGCGCAACGTAAGGCGCTTTCGTAGCGAGCGGCATTCGATGAGCAACAGCGAGCTGTCGCGGACGTATCCGGTGCGTCCCTATCTGGCAGTCAGCGCGGCGATCTTTCGCGGCGGCCGGGTGCTGATCGTGCGCCGCGCCCGTTCGCCGGCCCATGGACTTTATACGTTGCCGGGCGGCGGCGTCGAACTCGGCGAAACCCTGGAAGAGGCCGTCATCCGCGAAGTCCACGAGGAGACTGCACTTCGCGTCGAGCCGATCGCTCTGGCCGGCTATCGGCAGGCGATCGCGCGCGATACCGAGGGACGGATCGAACGGCATTTCGTCATCCTGCCGTTTGCAGCGCGATGGATCGAAGGCGACGTATCGCTCAATGAGGAGTTGGCCGAGGCACACTGGCTTGAACCCGCCGGGCTGTCCGGCTTGGAAACGACCGAAGGGCTCGCGCAGATCGTCGCCGCAGCCGCCGATCGGATCACCGCGGCCGGCTGAACGGACGCCTCAACCATGCCGCCTTGTCATACTAGCGGCAGGGCGAGGTTACACATTAATGTTGCCGATCCAAAAGTTGCCGGTCCAAATGTTGCGTCGCCAATGCCGATGATCCGCATCCTGACCAGTCTCGCGCTTGCGCTCTGTCTCGCCGGGGCCCCCGCTCGGGCCCAGACGGACACCACCCCCTACGACCATGACCTGCAGCGGCTGTCCGAAATTCTCGGCGCACTGCACTTCCTGCGCGGCATCTGCGGCTCGAACGAGGGCCAGAAATGGCGCAACGAGGCGCAGACGCTGATTGACGCCGAGGCGCCTTCGGGCGAACGCCACGATGCGATGGTGGCAAGTTTCAATCGCGGCTATCGCGGTTTCCAGCAGAGCTACCGAAGCTGTACGCCAGCGGCGAATCTCGCCATTCGCCGTTATCTTGAAGAGGGTGCCAAGATCGCCCGCGAAATCACGGCGCGATACGCGAATTAAGTGCGTCATTTGCGCACGCATTAACCCTGGCTCAAGGTTCGATCCAGCCCCGGAAAATCCATGCTAGGCTGCCTTCGGGTGGGGACGCCGCCGAGCCGCGGCGATCATGGGATCATACGATGCGAATGACGAATGTGAATTTCGCGGCTCGTGAGGCTTTGGCCGAACACGAGCAAAAGCGGCTGGCACTCGGCTATCTTCAAGATGCCTGGGCCGAGGGGCGGCACGAAGGCATCGAGGGCGATTGCCTTGCGCAAACCTCGCTGTTCCTGGCGCTCGCCGAACTGATTACGACTTATGGCGAAGAGGCAGCCGCCCGCTACGCGGAAAATCTGGCGCCGCGCATCCGTAATGGCGAATTTTCCATCGATCTGTCGCGCCAGTAACGCGCACAGCTAAGCGCGGCGCGGATTGATCGCCTTCAGCCCGTAAAATCCGCATAGTACGGCGTCGATATCAGCCGGAAAAAAAGGCTTTTTGAGATAAATCGCGCCTGCCTCGCGCACCCGCTCGGCCAGCGTCGCATCCTGCGTCGAGGTCATGATCACCACCTTGGCGCGCCGCTTCTCGCGCTTGAATTCGGACAAAGTCTCCAATCCGCTGAACCCCGGCATGTTGTAGTCGAGAAAGACGACATCGAACGCCGCCTGGCGGGCGAGCTTAAGCGCAGCGAAACCCTCGTCAGCTTCGCTGATGTCGAGCAGAAATCGTGTCGCCCCGAGGATCTTTCTTACGATGCTGCGCATCGTGGCGGAATCATCGACCACGAGCACCCGGTTTGGCACCCGAACGCGCATCGCGCGCTGGATGAGCCGCCGCGCTTCTTCGCGTTGCGACGGCTTGCCGGCCAAACCGTCGGTCTCAAATCGCCCCACCGTGGAACCCGGCGCTGCCAACTGCACCGTAAAGGGCGGCTTTCTTGCGGCGCGCGCGGCGGCGACAATTTGCGCGGCTTCCGCGTCTGCAAGCCCGGCAGCGAGAAAGACCAGATCGACGCCATCGGCAATGCAGCGATATGCCGTCGCGGCCGCTGTCGCTTCAACGATTTCGACCGGGACCGGCAGGGCGGCCGCCGCTTGGCGGAAGAGATTGTGGTCGTCGCTCGACGCCGAGACGACGAGCACCCGCAACAACAAGAGATCCTCTTTCATGCGCTCGCCCCTGAACGTCCGCTGCCGTCAGGGTGCTCAGCAGAGGCGGCGATTTCATTGCGAGCCTTGGCGGCGGTGCGCGCGAAATGTATTTTCAAAAAATCAATCCACAAGTGAATTAGTGAATGAAATCAACCTTTGATAGTATGTCGGCTGATGCCCCCGTTAGGTGAACGACAATCCGCCGTTTTTGTTGCATTTTCCGATAGCCAGATGCGCGCCAGATCGACTTCGACCGTAAGCGACCCCTTCGCATCGCGACCGCCCGCGGCGGAACGCCGTCAAATGGCGTTGCACCCTGCCTTGCGTTTCGCGGCAATCCCGGGAAAGTTGCCGGAATGAAAGCAGCCCTCCTCCCCGACCGCGGCGTGGTCAAAGTCGCCGGCGACGGCGCGCGGAATTTTCTTCACGGTCTCGTCACCGCAGACGTTCTGAAACTGGCGGCAGGCACGGCGCGCTTTTGCGCGCTACTCACGCCGCAAGGCAAAATCATCGCGGATTTCATCACGGTCGAGGCGCCGGCGGGCGATGGCGGCGGCTTCTTCCTCGATAGTCCACGGGCACTGACGACGACGCTGGTCGATAAGCTCAACCTCTACAAGTTGCGCGCCAAAGTCATTGTCGAGGACTTGTCCGAAATCCTCGGCGTCGTCGCGGCCTGGAATGGCGTCGGCACGACCGGTCGTGGCCTGTGCTACGCGGACCCGCGTCTGGCCGCCCTTGGCCTGCGGCTGATGGTGCCGCCGCATCTTGCCGCCGCAACGGCCGCCGACCTCGGTGCAGAGCTGGTCGACGCCGGCGCGTACGAAGCGCACCGCATCGCGCTCGGTATCCCGCGGGGCGGCCTGGATTTCAGCTATGGCGATGCCTTTCCGCACGAGACCGATATGGACCAGCTCGGCGGCGTCGATTTTACCAAGGGCTGCTATATCGGCCAGGAAGTGGTTTCACGCATGGAGCATCGCGGCACCGCGCGCACCCGGGCCGTGCCGGTGCGCTACGACGGCGCCGCGCCGCAAACCGGCGCGACGGTGTTCGCCGGCGACCGCCAGGTTGGCGTCATGGGTTCGGCCGCCGCCGGTCACGGGCTGGCGCTGTTGCGGCTCGATCGGGTGGCGGACGCCATCGCGCGCCAGGAGCCGCTGCTCGGTGGCGGCGTGACCATCCATCCCGTTAAACCGGACTGGGCACGATTTCCATTTCCCGAGGAAACCAAGGCCGCCGAATGACCGACCTCGCTCATGCCGACGGCCTCAAGCGCTGTGCATGGCCCAAGGACGACCCGCTCTATGTCGCCTATCACGACGAGGAATGGGGCGCGCCCGAATACGACGACCGCGCGCTTTACGAAAAACTCATGCTCGACGGCTTCCAGGCCGGCCTGTCGTGGATCACGATTTTGCGCAAGCGCGAGAACTTCCGCCACGCCTTCGACGGCTTTGTTCCAGAAAAAATCGCGCGCTATCGGCCGAACAAGATCGAGCGTCTGATGGCGGACGCCGGCATCGTGCGCAATCGCGCCAAGATCGAGGGCGCGGTGCTCTCGGCCAAGGCGTGGCTCGATGTGATGGATAAAGGCCCCGGCTTTGCCAAGCTGTTGTGGGATTTTGTCGACGGTCGACCAAAGGTCAATAAGTACCGGACCACGGCGCAGGTCCCCGCGGAAACCGCGGTCTCGCGCGCCATGTCCAAAGAGCTGTCACAGCGCGGCTTCAAGTTCTGCGGCCCGACCATCGTCTATGCGTTCATGCAGGCGGTCGGCATGGTCAACGATCATTTGGTGACGTGCCACCGGCATGAGGAGTGCGTCAAGCTCGCGAGGCCCGGGCCGCCGCCCTTCAAGGGGTGACGGCAAGGGCGTCGTTGCTTGTGAGTGTTCATCATCTTCCCGACGTACCTGCGCGAAACGCGCGGCGCCTCGATCATCTGGAGCATACGGAAGGTCGTGACCATGACATCCGCAGACATCCTCGGGTATCTGGCCGCGGCGCTTGTGCTCGCGACTTTTTCCATGAAGACGATGCTGCCGCTGCGTATCACAGGTATCGTCAGCAACTGCGTCTTCATCATCTATGGCTACTTAACCGTGGCCTATCCGGTATTGATATTGCACGTCATCCTGCTGCCGCTCAATGTGCTGCGGCTCTATCAAATGATGCTGCTCGTCAAGCAAGTGCGGGAAGCCTCGCGCGGCGATCTTTCGATGGACTGGCTGATGCCTTATATGACGACGCATCACTGTCGCATCGGCGACGTTGTCTTCCGCAAGGGCGATGTTGCCGACCAGATGTACTACACGGTCACCGGCCGCTATCGGCTCGACGAGATCAGCGCCGACATTGAGCCCGGTCAAGTGATCGGCGAGATCGGACTTGTCGCCCCGGATCGGAAGCGGACGCTGACGTTCGCATGCGTTGCGGACGGCGATATGCTCACAATCAGTTACAGCCAGGTCAAGCAACTGTATTTCCAGAACCCGAAGTTTGGTTTCTATTTTCTGCAGTTGGTCGGGGAACAACTCTTTAGCGACATCAATCGTCTTGAGGCTGGGTACGCAAAAGCAAGCTCATTGCCTCGCGTCGAAGGCGCGGCGGCGGCGAACGCGGCCACTCCTCCCTCCTAATCACGCCAGTGCGTCGAGCAAGCTCCTCGCCTCTTTCACGTCGCGCGTATCTGAACCTTCGGTGAACCAGCCGTAAACCGGCGCCAACAGATCGCGCGCCGGGCCCTGTTTGCCCAGATCGCGCCAGAGCCGTGCCATGCTCATCGCCGCGCGCAGCTCCCAAGATCTTGCTTGCTGCTCGCGTGCGACTGCGAGCGCCCGCTCGAAGCAGGCTTGCGCTATCGCCGCGTCGGGCTTCGGCGATGACAGCGCGATTTCGCCGGTCAGACGATGGATCTCGGCCGCGATCCAGCGCTCCTCGCCGGCTTCGCTCGCCGCCTGCGCCTCACCGAGAAACTGCAGCGCCGCCGGGTGATTGCCGGCACGCACCTCAACCCTGGCCAGGCTCAAGAAATAAAGCGGGAGGCCGAGGCCAGCGCCGACGGCACGATATTTCGCCAAGCCCGCGCGCATCAGATCGAGGGCTTCGCGGTCGGCGCCGTTTTCGCCACGGCTCCAGCCGGCGTAGATGCTGCCGAGCGCCTGCCACAGGCCGAGCCCCTGCTCGTCTGCGAGCCGGACCACCATGGCCGAATGCTCAGCCAAGCTCTTGTTGTCGCCGAGGAGATAATAAACCCGGCTTGCAATGCTGTGGGCGAAGCAGAGCGAGGGCGGATGCGATACGCTCTGCGCTTCTGCGACCGATTGATCGGCAAGCCGCTGCGCTTCGTCCGGAAAGCCGATCAGCCATTGGTTCAGACTCCGATACGAGAGCGCGACGACGCGTCCCGACTGGCCGTAGCGGAAAGCCCACTCGCGTTGGCTGCCGCCGTCGCCGGCGAGCGCCTGTGCCAACTGCTCGCCGGCGTCCTTAAAGAAGCCGATGTGGAGCAAGCTGGCGCCGACGCTGGCATGGCCCATCTGCTGGCCACCTGGGTCACCCAAATGTTCGGAGAGTGCCAGCAGCTCTTTGGCCAGCGCCAGCGACGCACGCTGCCGGCCGCCGGCGAAATGGCCGGTGAACTGACCCCAAAGGACGCGAATAAGCTGCGTTGTCTCGCCCGCATCCCGACACAACTCGGCCGCGCGGCGGAAGGCCGCGTCGGTCTCCGAGCCGCTGTAGCCGCGTGACGCCATCAGTGCATTGCCAAGCGCAATCTGGAGTTCGATCTCAAGCCGCTGGCGGGCGTCGACGTCGGCGATCTCGCCGACCAGTGCAAGACCGTGGTGAAGCTGCGCCACCGCTTCGGCGACCGCACGATTGCCGATCGCAATGCGCGCGGCTTTGAGATAGAAATCGATAGCGCGCTCGGCGGAGCCGGCCCGCGCCAGATGCAGCGCCACCAGTTCGGGCCGCGCCTCCACCACCTCGCGAAATTGCTGCTGGTACACTTCGGCGATGCGCGCATGCAGCGCCTCGCGTCTGCCGCGCAGCAGCGTGCCGTAGGCGGCATCCTGCATCAGCGCATGCTTGAACAGATAGCTGGCGTGCGGCGGCACGCCCTGCCGAAACAACAAACCGGCGGCAATAAGACGGTCGAGCGCCGATGCCAGCTCCGCCTCCGGCTTGCGTGCCACCGTGGCCAGCAAAGCGTGAGAAAACTCGCGCCCGATCGCTGCTCCGGTCTGTGCCACCTCCTTGGCGGGGCCGAGCCGGTCGAGCCGCGCCATCAGCGACGCTTGCAGGCTCGCGGGGACCGCCGCGGCGGGATCGGGAGCCGCGGCAATGATGTGTTCGGCGGCGCGCTGGCTCGCCGCTTCCAGCACCGCCTTTGTCATCTCTTCCACAAAGAGCGGGATGCCGTCGGTGCGATCGATAATGTCCTGCCGGATGCTCGCCGGCAGCAGCATGTTGCCGACGACTCGATCGATCATGGCGTCAATGTCGCGTTGCGCCAGCCGGTTGACCGTGAGCGCCGTGACGTGCGGCCGGCCGATCCAGGGCGGCTCGAAGTCGGGCCGGAAGGTCACGATCAGGAGCACCGGAAGAGTCTGTATCCGGTCCACGGCTCGACCGAGCGTTTCCAGACTGGTGGGGTCGGTCCAGTGCGCATCTTCGAAGACCATCAGCACCGGACTGGACCGTGCCAGTGCTTCCAGTTGCGCATTGAGCGCCTCCAGCGTTCTTTGCCGGCGCTGCTGCGGGGTCAATTCGAACGCGGGATAGCGTCCGTCGTTCGGCAGCGACAACATCTCGGCGATCAGCGCCACGTCGTGCGCGGACGTCGAGGTCTGCGCCAACAGCGCATCGAGCTTGTCGAGTTTGGCTTTGGGGCTGTCGTCGTGCGCCAATCCGGCGGCCCGTTCCATCTGGCCGATGATCGGGTAAAGCGCGCTGTCGGTGTGCTGCGGAGAGCAGAAATAGCGCAAGCGCGCATGCGGCTCGTCGGCAAGCGATTGCAACAGCGCGGCCGTGAGCCGCGATTTCCCGATGCCAGCCTCGCCTGAAAGCAGCACCACCTGGCCTTCGCGCGACTTCGCCCGGGCCCACCGTCGCAGCAGCAATTCGGATTCTTCTTCCCGCCCGACCAAGGCGGTCAGGCCGCTGGCGTGGAGCGCCTCGAAGCGGCCTTCCATCAAGCCTGGTCGCAGTGCCATCCAGGCTCGCACCGGCCCGGCAATGCCCTTGAGGTCCTGGAGTCCGAGATCCTGGAGCTCGAAGAGGTCGCCGAGCAGCCTTCGCGTGCCCTCCGCGACGACGACCGTGTTCGGCAGCGCAACCGCCTGCAGACGCGCCGCCAGGTTCGGCGTCTCGCCGACCACCCCGCTCTCCTGCACGTCGCTCGATCCGACTAAGTCGCCGGCCACCACCAGCCCGGTTGCAATGCCGATACGGGTTTGCAGGAGAATGGGCGACGCCAGTCCGGTCACCGCGGCGATCACCTCCAAGCCGGCACGAACCGCTCGCTCGGCGTCATCCTCGTGGGCCTGCGGATAGCCAAAGTACACGAGCACGCCGTCGCCCAAATATTGGGCCACGAAGCCGCCAAAGCGGCGCACCGTTTCGGCGACCTCGCGGTAATAGGTGGCGATCACCTCGCGCAGATCTTCGGGGTCGAGCTGCCCCGACAGTGCCGTGGAGCCGACAAGGTCGCAAAACATGATGGTGACTTGCCGCCGCTCGGCCGAGCCAAAGGTCGGCGGCGGCCGCGGCCCAGCTTGGGGCGGGGGTATAGATGCAGGTGCCGGCGTTTTCTCGCCCGCCAGTCGAGCACCACAGTTCGCACAGAAATTGGAGCCGACGGCATTGCTGTGATTGCAGGCGCGGCATCGCATCGGCAACGCGACCCCGCAGGCGTTGCAGAACCGGCTTCCCTCCGCGACTTCGGCGGCGCAGCTCGGGCATTGCATCGTGTCACCGTCGTTGACAGTTCGCCGCCTCGATCAGGCCAGCCCATGGAAAAGATAACACGGACCACGGCAAGGCCAAATTTCCCGAGCGGTGACGAAGGGTTGCAATCGGAACGTGTCAGGCGCGGGCGGGCTCAAAAGTAAGCTGGTCGGCGTGGGCGCCGCTGAAGCTCAAGCCTGACTGATAGCCGATCTCAAAAAGCCGGACCGCGTTCGATGCCGACCAGTCCAACACTTCGACGAGATTATCTTCCGGTATGTCGAACTCGATCTTCAACAGGTCGGTCTTGGCCCCCTTGGCGCGCTCCCAGCCTTTGTTGTGCTTGAGCGCAAACAACTCAAGATTGTCCTGGGCGGTCTTGACCAATGGAATGATCATCGAGAGCACCCAGGAGTCATAAAGATTGCGTGGCGCCCGGATCAGGGTATCGGCCCCGAGCACATCAAATACGACGATGGTTTCGAGGCCGCGATGCTTCTCGACCAAATCTTTGAAATTCAGGCAATCGACGACTGCGCCCTCGTAATACATATTGCCCTGCAACGCATAGGGACCATAGATGAAAGGAAACGCGAGCGCGGCATGAAAATGTTCAAGCGTGATTTGTTCTTTTGAGAAATCGTCAATGATCTCTTTGGTCGCGTTATAAGCGTTGAGATAAAAATAGGGCTTTATCTGTGCGAGTTTTTCAAAATCGATGATTTGCTCGACGAACGGCGTCGGCTGGCAAAGACCCCAACTCCCCGAATGAACGCCGCTAGGAGACAGGGCGGCGGCCCATAGCAGCATCGAGTCGATGAAAAGAGCGTATGGGCCTGAACGCCCGTAGTCCTTGGCGTTAAGGGCAAAAAACGGGTTGGCCGCCAGCGCGCTGCGCCACCAGTCGGCCAGCGGTCCGGGTTTCTGGAAGACCTTATAGTTGACTGGAAAGTGCCGATAGATCCCGTCGGCGACGCTCATCGTCGTGACGCTGCGCAGCGCCTCGGCCGGAGTTTGGCCTTTGGGCGCCTGCCAAAGCAGTCCGGCGAGGCTTCCGGCGCCGGAGCAGGAAATCACGTCGAAGACGACGCCACGTTCCTCGAAAGCGGCGAGCGCCCCTGCCATCAGCGCCATGTTGGGCGCGCCACCGCCCAACACCAACGCGGTCCGACAACTGTTCTCGCTTTGCGCGGCGTTGTGCCGGCTCTTCGCGGCGGCGTTATCCTTGTGGCGCTGCCGCTTCGACGGCTGAGCACGCGCCGCCGTCCCAGAACCCGCCTTGCCCCGTGCCATGACAATCCTCTCAGGGGCGAGAGGATTGCAAGAGCGACGCGCCGGTGTCAATCGACACGAACTTGGCGCTCGCGCCGGCCAAAGTTCTGGTGATGGCTACGGCAACACGAACGCGAGGATCACCAAGCCTAAAGCTGCCAAGACCCATAGGACCGTAGCGCCTCGCAAAACGCGATAATCTTGCAGTCGTGAAAGAAAAGCCATCTTACAGCTCACGCATTAGCGCAGCGAGACCTTATTGAACCGTTGGACGACGCGCGCTTCGAACAGGTTAGGGGAAAGCGAGTTGCTCCGCCGTTAGTCCGAAATCCGGAAAACGAAGGACCACATTCACCGTCGCCAACAGGCCGATCATGCAGAATGCGACAATCATGATCAGATCGGGGTTTGTGATCATAGCCACAAAGCGGGAACATGCGACTTCCGTAGCGCCGGATTGACGCGTGGGTGACTTCATCGATCGCGAAATATTGCGGGCGACGGGTGGTTGAGACATTTGCGCACTCCTGGTTGTCTCGGGCTTCCGCATGGCTGAATATCTTCAGTGCCTGCGGGATTGGCCCGTTCGAGACTGCACGCAATCCTATGATCCTGGGCCGCGGCGTCAGTGCCGTGCGTCACAGTGCAAACTGGCTATCGACCCAGGCTGTCTGAATGGGATCGTCATTGGCTTGAAGTCAAGCGCGCAGCGAAATCGACGTGCGAAAATCCTGAGAACTACGCTAAATGAACGCTACCAGTTGCCGCAGAATTTCGGGCTTTCGGATAATCGTCCAGCGATCCTTCAACTCGACAATGCCGCGCCGCTCCCAGTCACGCAGACAGCGGTTGACGTTCTCCCGCGTTCCGCCGGCCATCTCCGCAAGCTCTGTTTGCGAAAGCGAAATTTTCGCAGCTTCGCGGCCTTGCGCCGGATAATGCAGCAGCGTTTTGGCAAGACGCGCCGGCAGGTCGAAGAACGCAATGTCCGACATCCGCTCGTCGGAGCGGCGAATCCGGGCACAAAGGAATTCCATCATCTTCAAGCACGCTGCCGGATGACGTTCCAGAAACGGCAAGACATCGCGCCGCTCCAGCACCAACAGCTCGCAATTCGTGAGCGCCGTGGCATTGGCCGAGCGCGGCTTGCCGTCGAGCATTGCGATCTCGCCGAACAACTCGCCCGCCGGCATGTCGGCGAGGATGATCTCCCTGCCCTTCGTGGTCGGCAGCGATATCCGTACCGTACCCACTGCCACCGCCATCATGCTGTGTCCCGGATCCCCGACATGACAGATCGGTTCGTGGGCGGCAAAACTGCGCGGCCGGGCGAGCGCAACAAGCTCGAGGAGAGCCGGCTCGTTCAGCGCACTGAACAGAGCGCATTTTTCCAGCAATTTGCGGCCGCGCTCGGCCGTCGCATCCTTGGTCATCGTATCAGGCCTGTTTCGAGAGCAAGATGGCCGACGTGAGCGATTGGTCTTTTTGTTCAATTTTCTCCATCTCGATAAGTCGGCGGGTGCAGTCCCTCTGGATTTGTGAGTATGCGCCTGATGACGTTTTGGTCTCAACCGGTTAATCAAGCTTCAAAATTTGAAATACGGGAGTTTCTCGCGTGCCGTCACGCCCAGCCGGAAAAAAGAGCGAGCGCGCCTGGCAGCGGATGCTGTCGGGGCGGCGGCTCGATCTGCTCGATCCCTCGCCGCTCGACGTCGAGATCGAGGATATCGCGCATGGCCTGGCGCGTGTGGCGCGCTGGAACGGGCAAACCAAGGGTCCGCACATCTATTCGGTCGCCCAGCACTGTTTGCTGGTCGAGGCCCTGGCGCGCGCCAGGGTACCGCGGCTCGATCGCAGCCAGCGCCTCGCGGTGTTGCTGCACGACGCGCCCGAATACGTGATCGGCGACATGATCTCGCCGTTCAAGGCGGTCATCGGCGGCGACTACAAAGCCGTCGAGCACCGTCTGCTCGCGGCGATCCATCTGCGCTTCGGACTGCCGGCACAGACAGCGGAACTTAAGGAGTTGATCAAGCTCGCGGACCACGGCGCCGCCTATCTCGAGTTCGACTCGCTTGGCCGGGTTCGATGCCACCGAGGCGCGCCGGTTTTTCGGCAGGCCGCCCGTATTGTCCGCCGTCATGGAGCGCGATTACCTCAAGCCCTGGCCGGCCGAAGCGGCACAGGCGCGCTATCTCGAACGGTTCAACAAACTCCTCGGCGCGTGAGCATCTTATTCGCGCCGTCCGACACGACTATATGAAGACCATCAACTGTGAAAAAGACCTCATGATCCACGTCTGCTCCCTTGCGCGTCTCAAAGAAACTGTCGAGGACACCGGCGCCCGCCATATCGTTTCGCTGATCGGCGACGAGACGCGCCTCGAACGCCCGGCCGGCGTCGCGCCGGAAAATCATCTCTGGCTGCGGCTGCATGATATTTCCGCGCCGCTCGACGGCTATATCACTCCGGGCGCAGAGCACGTCGCCGAACTGCTTCATTTCGTGCGCCGCTGGGATCGCCGCGCGCCGCTCGTGGTGCACTGCTACATGGGCATCAGCCGTTCGACCGCGAGCGCTTACGCCAGCGTTTGCGCGCTCAACCCGCATCGCGATGAAGACAGCATCGCGCAGGCGCTGCGTCGCGCCTCCCCGACCGCCACGCCGAATATCCGCATCGTCTCGCTGGCCGATCACCTGCTCGGCCGCAACGGCCGGATGGTCGCGGCGGTCGAGACGATCGGCCGAGGCGCCATGGCCAGCGAAGCCGCGCCGTTCCGGCTTGACCTGGAATGAACACCGGCAGTTCCGGATCGCTCAAGGCGCCTGCCAGTTCCGGGCAGACCTGAAGAGTTCGACAAGAACGCGCGGCGGTATCTGTCGCGGCAGGATTTGCAGGCGCGCGGTGGCGGCATCCCGGAGGCCGTCGTCAACGGCGCCGGCCGGGCTTGCCTCGGCGAACCTCTGACCGAGCTTGAGATAGAAGAACGCGAGCTCTCGTGCCGCCTCGCTCGCCGCGCCGTGGTCGATGTCAAGTCCAAGTTGGAAGGTCGCATTCGCCGGCTGACTGGCGTCACCCGACAATGCGTACTTCAAAGCTTGCGAGGCACCCGGCAGACCCGCCGCAAGCGCCGTTTGCGCCGCTTTTTCCCGCAGTGCCGACGGGTCCGGTCTGTCGGCGGCGGCAGACGACGGACTTTCATTTGCCGGAGCCGCAGCGGCAGTGCCGGCGGCCGCCGGCGGCGGCGGCGCGCTGACGGAAATCAGCTTCATGACGTTCTGATCGGATTTGCGATTGCGCTGCCCGCCCAAAAGGAAGCGCTGTCGGTCGGTCTCGGAGAGTGTCGCGGAGAGCGACGCGCGCGCCCAATCGACGACGTCCTGGGGCTGATCCAGGCCCAGATAGTCGAGACCAGCCGTCAGCACGCGCACTTCGCCGGTGTCGGTTCTAAACGCCAAACGGTCGCCGGCTGGCGAGAACTTCAACGCCGTCGGCTCGTTGCGGGCGGACGTCACCACCACGGGGGTCTTGCTCGCCACGTCCCACAGCCAGACCGTCCGATTGGTGTCGGAGCCGGCCAAGAGGCCCGCGTCCGGCGAAAATACGAGGTGCGTAACGGGGTAAATTCCGGCCGGCAGCGTGGCGGCAAGCTTGCCGTCGTGCGACGAAAAAAACGCAATCGACCCGTCGATATAGGCGGCGGCGACGGTCGTGCCGTCGGACGAAATCGCAACCGTCGACAAATCGCGCGACGGACCGGCCATCACGCGTGACGCCAAATGGCCGCCATCGTCGATGAAGTAATACGTCACGGTCGAACCGCCGTCTTCCGCCAGCACGAACCGGCGGCCATCCGACGCAACGCCGAGATGATTTAAAACGCCATTGTTCGGCGCTGTGACGCCGCGCAGCGAACCCGTCGAAGCGTCCCATACGGCATATTGCGTGCCGTCGGGAATTCCCTTCTTGAGGTCGCCCGCGAGTGCGCCAATGACGGTCGTGCCGTCCGCGCTGAACAATGCCGTCTTGGCGCCGCGACCATCGACCGCGAGTTCGGCCACGGCTTTCTTGTTGATGACGTCGATAAGCATCCGCTTTTCGGCCGTGACCGGTTCGCCATCTTTTCGTGGGTCGAGCCACTCGCTTGAGCCGACCGCACGCGTCCCATCTGGACTCATCATCCAGGGCGAATTGTTTGCAATGTCCGAATCAAATTGATCGTTTTGCGCGGCGCCGGCCGGCTGACAGCGCGCCGGCGTCGCGGCGAACGGCGTGGCATAGACCATCACGGTGCCACCGGCGGTGCGCGGCGCCAGGTGCCGGCCTTGCACCTCGCACAGGGCTTGTCCAGTGCCGAGGTCCCACAGTTTGAAGCCAGCATCACCGCCATTCGGGGCGAGCAGATGTTTTCCGTCGTCGGCAAAAACGATCCGGTAGTCGTCGTCGGTCCCGTTCGGCAACTCGACCGAACGCTCCATCTGATTGGCGACGCGGCTGAGGATATGCGCGTCGTGACCATCACGTCCGGCAAGCCCACCCATCACCTTGCTGAATTGGCACGCGTCATGCGCCGCGGCGTTTAGCCCGGCAAGCGCATCGGCAATACGCGCCTTCAGCTCCTTGACCAACGGACCGATTGCCAATGTGTTGGCATCGTCGCCGAGACCGTACTTGGTCGCCATTTTGCGCACCTCTTCTTCGCTGAGCTTCGGCGCTGGGTTGTCCTGATCGTCGGCCGCGCTCTCGGGTGGCGGGTCGGGGGCGGGCTCATCGCAGGACTCTTCGGCCGCCGACGGCTCGGGCGGCGATTGCAGCGACACCATGCCGGCGATCTCCGTGCGCCAAATCCGCAACGTCGAATCCGCCGCGATCGACGCAAGCGTTTTGCCATCGGGACTGAAGAGAACGAGGACAATCTTATCGGTGTGGCCGCGCAATACCGCGGCGGAGTGCAGATGCGTGTCGCAGAACAGCGCCTTGTCTGCCGGGCCGCAGGAATCCGGTTCAAGCGTATCCCACCACACGCCGATATTGCGATCGACCGACGCGGTGGCAAAATCTCTGCCGTCGGGTGCGAATGCGATCGCTGAAACGCGATCGAGGTGGGCGGCGAATGTCGCGACAATCTGCCCGTCTGCGCCGCCCCAAGTCCGGATTGAGCCATCGGCATAACCGACGAAAAGAAACGCGCCAGTGGGATCGAAGGTCAACGCGTGGGACTCTGCCGTATGCGGCAGTTCAAAGAGTAATTTCCCCGCCGGCACGCTCCACACCCGAACAACATTGTCCGCCGAGGCCAGCGCGAGCCGCGCACCGTCGGGACTGAAGCTCATCCGCTGCAGGCTCAGGCTCATGACAAGATTTTCGCCCGGGAGCGTTGCCAAGAGCTCGCCGGTTGCAACGTCATAGAGCCGTGCCGCCGCTTCCGCATCCGCCTGGCCGGCGATCGCCAAGAACTTGCCATCCGGGCTGAACAACACCTCCGTCATTCCGCCCAGCATCCTCCAACTGCCTTCCGCCGTGGCCTTCGCGATTGGGTCGTCCCCGCCCGCGTTAGCCTTCGGGCCGGCGCGGCGAGCGTAGCCTTCGTCGAAATCTTTCGGACCGTCGAGACGATGCAGCAATGCGCCGGTTGCCGCGTCCCTGATCTCGGCGTGGTTGTCGCTGTAACCGATGGCTATCCGCGTCCCGTCGGGGCTGAACAGACCTTTGCGGGCAAACCCGATCGCGGTCGGCGGCAGTTGCAGCAGTATCTGGCCAGTCGTGAGATCCCATACCTCCGGTTGGTGATCGCTGGCAGCCAGGACCTTGCGGCCATCGGGACTGATGTCGATCTGGAACAACGCCTGATTGCCGGTCTGGATTTGGAAACGCGGCTGATAGGTCTGCAGATTCCAGACCACCAACTTGCCGCTGTTGGTTCCGGTGACCAGCGTCTTGCCGTCGGGCGTGAAGGCGGCGCAGAGAAACTCTTCCTTGCCCAGCGTCAAGACCGCCAACGACCGGTCGGCACGAATGCCTCGCTTGAGAGCCTTGAGCGCGTCATCGACCATCGGCCGGTCGCCGACCCGCTCCGGCAATCCCTCCAGGGCGACGGCCTGGGCGAGGCCGGGCCGGTTCTCGTCAATGAGTTGATGTGCGGCGACCGCGACCAAGCGCGATCCGGATTTCAAGTTTTCGACTCGCTCATTGTTGGCGGCCTTGTCATTGGCGACGGCCAGCGCTTCGTTCTCGATTGCGATGTCGCGCTGCCAATAAGCAAGACCGGCAAGTCCGAAGCCGATAACCGCCATCGCAACCGACCCGATCAGCCAATGGCGGCCGCGCTTGGTCGCGGCGCGCCGGCTGGCCAGAATGAGTTCGAGAATGTCCCGGCTCGGCGCCGGGGCTGCTTTGGGCTGTCGATCCTTCCATTCCTCGGCGACCTTGATTTCCTCGCCGCGGAGCAGCATCGCGCCGGCTCGGTGCGTGTCGAGCCATTCGCGTGCGCGGTCGGCGAGCCGCGTCGACTCCGTGATCCAGGCTCGATCGGTATTGAGCACTTCGACCAGAACACCGAGATAACGATCGATCGAGAAAACGCCCTCCGCCGGCAGCAGGTGAATCTTGCCGATGGTCTGCGGCAGCGTCTCCGGCGCGATGTCGCGGATTTTGACCGGGATGAGCCGCTTGTTCAGCCGAACGACCTCGCCAAGCTCCCAGTTGCACCACTGAGAAGAGATCGAGTTGGCGGACACCAGCCACACCACCGTGTCGGAGGTGCGAATGAATTCGGCGAGCTCGCTTTGCCATTGCTCGCCATAAGGCAGGTCGCGACGATCGATCAGGACCTCGATGTCGTTGGCCTCAAGGGCACGAACAAGGCTCTCGGCGTCTTCAACATTGCGCCGCGAATAGGAAATGAAAACTTTGAGCCTATGAGAACTCGGGCTTCTGCAATTGCGCCATCTGCGACCCCAGCCGGGCCATGCGGCAAATTCCGCGACGCGCCATCGCTAGCGGCGCAATCGAAGCTGTGTGCCCCCGATCAATAGGGGACGGGCTCAACTGTAGCAAATTGTCTGGAAAGGTCGGAAGAGGCGATTTGAGAGCGCCGATCAGGCAAACTGCCGATCGCTCATATCCGGTTGATGGGGCTCACAATACGCTGCAATCAGTCTTCCGCCGGCCGCAAAGTCGCAATGGGCGTTTCGGGCGGGGGTGGCACCGCGGACCTGCTGGTGAGCTGGCTGCGCGGATTATGCTGGTAGAAATCGCAATAGGCGAAGCTCGAAGCCAGAGAGTCGACCCGCGGAAGCTGCGGCGGTCGAGCTTCTGCACCTTGAAGCACGGCTGGATCGGCAGTCCGGGCAGAGAAGCGCACATGGCGTTGCCGTTGACCCGGATCGTGTTCGCGGGCAATGCGGCGAACCGCGTTTCGGTCTGACCGCGCCCCCGGATCGTGCCGACCACCGAACCATCGGCAAAGATGCGGCCCAAGCCGACGGTGCCGTCAAAGCACGTATAGGCGAACAGCTTGCCCACCACGAAAGCACGCGCTTCGTCAGGCCCAAGCTCCTGGGCGGCAACGGCCGAAGCGGTCCCCATCAAACACGCACACACAAGGGCCAAGCGTACGAACATTGGGAACTCCACAGCGGACTTGAGACCGACGTTAACAAAATTTCTTAACTGTCCCCTTACCATAGCCGCCCGGCAACGTCGTCCAAGTTTTTAGCGAAATTCTGAATGTGGTTACCCGATTTTCACCACAATTCGTCCGCGCACTTTTCCCTCGATAATGCGTCGGCCGGTCTCGCTGACGTCCGCCAGACCGATTTCAGCGGTCATAGACTCGATTTTAGCCCGATCGAGATCCGCGTCTAACCGGCGCCAAGCCTCCTGGCGCACGGACAACGGACACATCACCGAATCGATCCCAAGCAACGAGACACCGCGCAAAATGAACGGCGCGACTGAACCCGGCAAGTCCATTCCGCCGGCAAGACCACAGGCGGCAACCGCGCCGCCGTAGCGAATCATCGACAGAACATTGGCAAGCGTCGTCGAGCCCACGGCGTCGATACCACCGGCCCAGCGTTCCTTGGCGAGCGGCCGTCCGGGGCCGGCCAGTTCCTGACGGTCGATCACCTCGGTTGCGCCGAGGCCCTTGAGGTAGTCGGCCTCGCTTGGCCGGCCAGTCGAAGCGGTGACCTCATGGCCGAGCTTGGCCAGTATCGCGATTGCGACCGAACCGACACCGCCTGCCGCCCCGGTGACGACGACGCGACCGCGCGCCGGTGTGATGCCGGCGCGCTCCAGCGCCATCACGGACAACATGGCGGTGTACCCGGCGGTGCCGATCGCCATGGCGTCGCGGGTGCTCATGCCGGCCGGCAGCCGCACCAGCCAATCGCCTTTGACACGCGCTTTGGCCGCGTAGGCGCCGAGATGGGTTTCGCCAAGACCCCAGCCGTTGAGAATCACCTTGTCGCCCGCCTTCCAGGCCGGGTGCGAGGAGGATTCCACCGTGCCGGCGAAATCGACCCCGGCGATCATCGGAAAACGGCGCACGACCGGCGCCTTGCCGGTGACCGCGAGACCGTCTTTGTAATTCACCGTCGACCACTCGACGCGGACAGTGACGTCGCCGTCCATCAAATCCTTTTCATCGAAGTCGGCGAGACCGACCTTCTGGCCGGCATCCGTTTTTTCAACGACGAGCGCTTTGAATGTTGCCACGCGATTGCTCCGGAATTCGATGTGTCAGGCCGGCGCCAGCGCCGTCCGCGCGACCGGCTTCTCGACGATCGGCAGATTGATGATCGCGGAGAGTAACCCGAACAGGATCGCGAGGTACCACACCACATTGTAAGAACCGGTGCGGTCGAACACGATACCGCCGAGCAAAACGCCGAGGAAGCCGCCAATCTGGTGACTGAAAAAGGCGAAGCCCGCCAGCGTCGCCAGCCATCGCGTGCCGAACATGACGGCGATGATGCCGTTGGTCGGCGGCACCGTCGACAGCCACATCAGACCCATCGTGGCGCCGAATACCATGCAGGAGAACGTCGTCACCGGAAAAGAAATGAAAGCCAGGATGGCGGCGGCCCTGCCGACATAAATGATCGAAAGCAGATAGCGTTTCGGCATGCGATCGCCGAGCCACCCGGCGGTAACCGAACCGACGATGTTGAACAGCCCGATCATCGCGATGGTCCAACCGCCGACCTGAGCCGAGAGGCCGCGATCGACCAGATAAGCCGGCATATGGACGGTGATGAATTGCAATTGGAAGCCGCAGGTGAAGAACCCGAGCACAAGGAGCAAATACGAGCGGTGGCCGAACGCTTCACCGAGTGCTTGCCGCAATGACTGCGACGCGGCCGGCGATGCGGTTTCTGTCGGCGGCGTCGCCAACGCAAGCGAGAGCGGCAATACGGCCGCCATGCTGACGGCAAAAATGACGAGCGTCTGTTGCCAGCCGAATGTGTCCATGAGGGCGACTGCGACCGGCGAGTAGAGAAACTGCCCGAACGAGCCGGCCGCTGTTCCAAAGCCGAACGCGCGCGAGCGCAAGTGCGTCGGCACAATCTTGCCAAAAGCTGCCAGCACAACCGGGAAGGAACAACCGGCGAGACCAAACCCGATCAAGACGCCGGCGGAGACATCGAGCACCGGCGCGCTTGTGGCATGAGCCATGAGCGCAAGACCGGCGGCGTAGAGCACGGCGCCGACGCAAAGCACGCGGATCGTGCCGAATCGGTCGGCGATGATGCCGGCAAGCGGCTGGCCCACGCCCCACAGCAGATTTTGCAGCGCGAGCGCGAAAGCGAACACATCGCGCCCCCAATGATTGGCGCTCGACAGCGGCGTGAGGAAGAATCCGAGCGTCGAGCGCGGCCCGAACGCAACGATCGTGATCACGCAGCCGAAGCCGATCACGAGCGCAGGAGTCCGCCAGGTGACGGATTGAGCGTTGTCGAATGCGGTGCTCTTGGGTTGGCTATTCATGATGTCCCGGCAACAGGTCGTGATTTGCAATGCGCCGCAAGATAGGCCATGGCGGCACAACACCCAAACGAAAGTTAGGGGCCGAGCTGCGATGCGCATGGCTGCCCCGCGCTCAATTTGGCCCGCCAGTCGCCGGGGTCGCTAAGCTACTGTCGCTCGGCTACTATCGAACCCGCCGTTGAACAAAACCCGCTTTGATCAGGTTGATCTGATGTCCCTTTTCTGTTCCGACGCCTTCATCTCCCCGCTTGAAATCGAAGCGGCAGTCACACGTTCGCTTACCGAAGACCTCGGCCGCGCCGGCGATATCACATCGATCGCAACGGTGCCGGAGGACACGCGCGGCCGCGCGCTTGTTGTTGCGCGCAAAGCCGGCGTGATCTCCGGCTTGCCGCTTGTCGCCGAAGCATTTCGGAGGCTTTCGCCGCAGATCGAGATCGAGCCTCACGGACGCGACGGCGCAGCGGTCAAAGCCGGGACCAGACTGATGACGATCGCCGGCGACGCGCGGGCGATTCTCGGCGCCGAGCGGTGCGGGCTCAATTTCCTCGGCCATCTGTCGGGCATCGCCACCGCGACGGCGGAGTTCGCCAAGCGCATCGCTCACACCAAGGCGCGCGTCATCTGCACGCGCAAGACAACGCCCGGCCTGCGTGCGCTCGAGAAATACGCGGTGCGCTGCGGCGGCGGGACCAATCACCGCTTCGGCCTCGACGACGCGATACTGATCAAGGACAACCATATCGCGGTCGCCGGCGGCATCCGCGCCGTGCTCACCGGCGCCAAACGGGCGGCCGGCCATCTGGTCAAGATCGAGATCGAAGTCGACTCGCTCGAGCAGCTCCAGGAGGTGCTCGACGTCGGCCTCGCCGACGTCGTGCTGATCGACAATTTCGCTCCGGACGCCATGCGCCGCGCGGTCGCCATGGTTGCCGGCCGCCTTATCGTCGAAGCGTCAGGCGGCATCACGCTCGACACCGCCGCGGCCATCGCCGAGACCGGAATCGATTTTCTGTCGTCAGGCGCACTCACGCATTCGGTGCAAAACCTCGACGTTGGGTTGGACATCGAGATGTGATGTTATTCATTCGTCATTGCCGGGCTTGACCCGGCAATCCAACTTTCTTTGTGCGTTTTTAGATGGATCGCCGGGTCAAGCCCGGTGATGACGCTCGGGTGGAATACTGAGGTCACAGCTTCGCGGTCGGCTCGTCCTTGGCTGCTGCCGATTTGGCGGACGCGGCGTTCGCCTCCGGGCCCTTTGCCGCTGTGTCCGGGGTCTTCGCGGTTTCTCCGGTCTTGGCGGCGGCGCTGTCGGCTTTGGATGTTTCCGGCGCGGGGCCCCAGGCCGGTGCGTCGTCACCACTGCCCCAGGCGCGCGGGCGATAGAACGTGTGCACGCCGAGATGGTAGAGCTTCTTCATCTCGTGCACCCAGCTCGGGTGCACCCAGTAGGCGTGATAGTGCGTGGCGTGACCGACTTCGGCGAGCCAGATCTTGCCGTCGATCATGTCCTTGGCGATGCGCTTGGCCTGCTCCCACATGTCGGGCTCGTCGATCTTATCGAGGTCCTTGCCTTCGCACGCAAACGTGAACTGGCAGGCGAGGTGTCGACCGGCGTTCTGATAGACCACGCCGCACACGTTGTTCGGATAGTAACCGGAGAAGACCCGGTTCATCACGACCTGCGCTACCGCTTCCTGGCCTTTGAACGGTTCGCCGCGCGCTTCGAAATACACCGCGTCGGCAAGACACTTCTCGGCCTTGGCGCGCGGCTTCCCTGCAAGCCCAAGACGGAGTGCCGGGCTTTCCAGGACATTGGTGTCGCCCTTACCCGCCACGGTCTCGCCGCCGGCGCCGACGTCGCTAGCTGTGCCCTCCAGAGCCGCAACCTTGATGTCGGAGTTGATCGAAGGCGGCACCAGAACCGGCTCCGCGCCGGGCGCCCATTGCTGCAGAGCCTTCGGCGCACCCAAGGCGCCACCGCTGAAGTAGATTTGCGCGCGGCGCTCGGCGGGATCGTCGTTCAGGAAAGAGGCGGCGAAAGAATCCGGCGGCACTTCGATCGCGTCGTTATCGTCCGCGGTGGGAATTTCCGGCGGTTTGTCGGCCAGCGCGCCATCGTTATCATCGTCCGATCCCTGCGCACTATCACTAGCGGCAAGCGACGCCGTGCTCATGGCGGCGGCGTTGCCGGTTTCGTCATGTCGCGACGGCGCGGAAGCCGGCGCGGCGGCTTGCAAAGCCGGGATCACGGACGCCGCGGCGGGTGGATTCTTGAGCACGACCGATGGCGCGGCGAGCGTCGCGCCGGTCGAAACGGCCGGCGCGGTCGGCGAAGCGGCGAGCGGCGCCTTCGCCATAGTCGGGGCGGTCGAGACGGTCGGCGTCGCAGCAAGCGCTACGCTGGCTGCCTTCGCGATCGACGGCACGGCGGAGGCGACGGCAACAGCCTTGCTCTTCGCAATGATCGGCGTTGCATTTTGCTGTTGGGCTGCCTTGGGGCGTGGCGTCATGATGGGCGCCGGAGGCGGAACGCGCTGCTCCACCGGCTGTGGCACGCTGGGCGCGATCGGCTGAAGCTGAGGGACGCTCTTGGATTGGCCGGAGCTCGGCACATTGTTGCTCAGAGGCAGACGATCGCCCTTGTGCTGGCGATTGACCGATGGATAAACAGCGTGCCGCGGAGGGCCCGCCGTCAACGGCCGATCGATCGACCACGCTTTCACGTCGAGGGAGCGCGGATCGAAATTGACTGTCTGGAGGCCGAGCGGTGTCGGCATCGTCGTGCCGATCGGGCGCGAATAGCTGAAAGTCGCGGGTTCGATGGTGCCGAACGGCGATGCGATAAAATGATCGCGCCAGCGCTGTACAACCCCGGGCTGGCGGGCCAGGAATGCCGCAAGATCCTGATAGCCGATCGAGGTCGGCATCACTGCCGCGCACAGCGCGCTGAACCAGAAGGGCGCGGCAATGCCGGCGCCCATCGACTGGATACGCAACGCAACCATTACCCCTCACGCCCACTGACGCATACACAACGCGTACGCGGTAAAGCAAACGCGTCTGGAGTGGCGCGAATGCGACAGGTTTCTGTATTGTCGAATTAACCTTGCGATCGCGTTAATTGCGCCGCCGCCCAAGGTGCCCAGCGTTCGATCGATCCGCGTTGCTTTTCATTAACCAAAAGGCAATCGGCGTACGCAATACTGCCCACTGCTCAACCCGCGCGCGAAAGACATGACCGATATTCTCACGACATTCTTGCCGGACTGGCAATCAGTCGGTCTGGCTGTTGCTCTGCTGGCGGTGCTGATCGCGGCCGCATTCGTGTTCCGGCTGCTGAACAAGAAAATCCGGCATTTGACCGGTGCCCTGAACTTCATGTCGCAGGGCCTCTGCATGTTCGACGAATTGACACGCATCATCGTTTGCAATCAGCAGTATCTGCGCATGTACAAGCTGTCGCCCGAGGTGGTGAAGCCGGGATGCACCCTGCGTCAACTGATCGAGCACCGCAAGGACACCGGGCTGTTCACGGGTGATCCGGCGAAATATTGCAAGGAGATCGTCGACAGCGTCGCCGGCGGCAAATCCTCCAAGTGGATGATCGGCGCCAGCGACGGCCGCATTGTCCATTCCATCAATCAACCGATGCCCGACGGCGGTTGGGTTTCGACCCACGAGGACGTGACCGAGCATCAGCAACTGCAGCAGCAGAGCAACGACATGGCCGAGCAGCAAAAGCGCCGGCGCACCGTGGATAAGATCATTGCCGCCTTTCGCACCGAGATGGAAGTTTTGCTGAAAACCTTCGGCGACAGCGCTGCGGCGATGAAATCGACCGCGGTCACGCTCTCTACCGCATCGAATGATACCTCGCAACGCGCCGAAAGTGCTGTCGAAGCTTCAACCGATGCCACCGACGGCGTGAAGACCGCGGCGGTCGCCACCGACGAATTGTCGAGCTCGATTGCCGAGATCGCGCGGCAGATCGAGCAGACCCACACTGTGGTGCGCGTTGCCGTCGACGAAGCGCACTCGACCAACGGCGAGATGGCAACGCTTGCCGAGTCCGCGCAGAAGATCGGCGATATCGTCAAGCTGATCCAGACTATCGCCGGACAAACCAACCTGCTCGCGCTCAACGCCACCATCGAGGCCGCACGCGCCGGCGAGTTCGGGGCGCGGATTCGCGGTCGTGGCATCCGAGGTCAAGTCGCTCGCCGTGCAAACCGCCAAGGCGACTGAAGCGATCGGCGGACAAATTCTGGCAGTGCAAGGCTCGACGTCGAGCGCCGTGGATTCGATCCGCCGCATCACCGAGCGGATGCAGGAAATCCAGCACTACACCTCGGCGGTCGCCGCTTCGATCGAAGAACAGAGCGCCGCGACCGGCCACATCGCGCAGAATGTCGCTGCCGCCGCGCAGGCCTCGCAGACCGTCGCGGCCGTGCTCGGCGACGTCGCCGGCGCCGCCATGCAGACCCGCGTGTCGGCAAAAACGGTGCTCGAAACATCGCAATCGGTCGACGCCGCGATCGGCGATTTGCGGCGGCAGGTCGAGACGTTTCTCGTCGGGGTGTCGGCTTAACGTCTCGTCGACCTCCCCTGAAGGGGGAGGGTGAACTAACGCCAGCTAACCGTCCGAACCCAAATCCTTGCCCAACGCGGCTTGTGCGGCGGCGAGGCGCGCGATGGGCACGCGAAACGGCGAACAGGATACATAGTCGAGTTCGACGGCGTGACAAAAGGCGACCGAGGCGGGATCGCCACCATGTTCGCCGCAAATACCGAGCTTGAGGTTGGGGCGCACTTTGCGGCCGCGTTCCGCCGCGATGCGAACGAGCTCGCCGACGCCTTCGCGGTCGATCGACACGAACGGATCAATCGGCAAAATACCCTTCGACGTGTAGATTCCCAAAAAGCTCGCGGCGTCGTCGCGGCTGATGCCGAAAACAGTCTGGGTCAGATCGTTGGTGCCGAACGAGAAAAATTCGGCCGTCTCGGCGATCTCATCGGCCTTCAGCGCCGCACGCGGCAGCTCGATCATGGTGCCGACCTGATATTTGATCTTGCGCTTGGCCTCGGACGCCACCGTTGCGGCGACAGCGTCGATGCGCTCTTTGACCAGATCGAACTCCGCCTTGCTGGCGATCAGCGGCACCATGATTTCCGGCACGACCGGCTTGCCGGTGGCCTGCGCGGCCTCGGCCGCCGCCTCGAAGATGGCGCGGGCCTGCATTTCGGCGATCTCCGGATAGGCGATGGCGAGGCGACAGCCGCGGAAGCCGAGCATCGGGTTGAATTCATGCAGCTCGCGGGCGCGGTCGGCGAGTTTTTTCGGATCGGCGCCCATCGCCTCCGCCACTTCGGCGATCTCTTCTTCGGTGTGCGGCAGGAACTCGTGCAGCGGTGGATCAAGCAGCCGGATCGTCACCGGCAAGCCGCCCATGATCTTGAACAGCTCGACGAAATCCGCCCGCTGCATCGGCAACAGCTTGGCGAGCGCGGCGCGGCGCGGCTTTTCGTCATCCGCCAGAATCATCTCGCGCACGGCGCGGATGCGGTCCTCATCGAAGAACATGTGCTCGGTGCGGCAAAGCCCGATGCCTTCGGCGCCGAACTTGATCGCCGCACGGGCATCGGCCGGCGTATCGGCATTGGCGCGCACCTTGAGTTTGCGCGCCGCGTCCGCCCATTTCATCACGATGGCGAACTCGCCGGCGAGCTGCCGGCTGCGAGCATCGGCACCGTGCCGGCCAGCACCTGGCCGGCCGAGCCGTCGATCGTGAGGATGTCGCCCTTCTTCAGCGTGGTGCCGCCGGCCGTCACCGTCTGCGCCCCGTAATCGACGCGCAAGGCGCCGGCGCCGGAGACGCAGGGCTTGCCCATGCCGCGCGCCACCACGGCGGCGTGCGAGGTCATGCCGCCCCGCGTCGTCAGAATGCCCTCCGCGGCATGCATGCCATGGATGTCCTCGGGCGACGTCTCGACCCGCACCAGAATAACCTTGTGGCCCTGGCTCTTGAGCGTTTCCGCTTCGTCCGATGAAAATACGATCTCGCCGCAGGCCGCGCCCGGCGAGGCCGGCAGGCCGGTCGCGATCACGGTGCGCTCGGCATCGGGATCGATGGTCGGGTGCAGCAACTGATCGAGCGCCGCGGGATCGACCCGCGTCACCGCTTCGTCCCTGCTGATCAGTTTCTCCTGCGCGAGCTCGACGGCGATGCGCAGCGCAGCCTTTGCGGTCCGCTTGCCGTTACGGGTCTGCAGCATCCACAGCTTGCCCTGCTCGACCGTGAACTCGAGATCCTGCATGTCGCGATAATGGCGTTCGAGCGCGGCATGGATGCGCTTGAGTTCGGCAAAAGCCTCCGGCAGCGTCGCCTCCATCGAGGGCTTGTCGGAGCCCGGCCTCCTTGCGCGCCGCCTCGGTGATCTCCTGCGGCGTGCGGATGCCGGCGACCACGTCCTCGCCCTGGGCGTTGATGAGGAATTCGCCGTAGAGCTTCTTCTCGCCGGTCGAGGGATTGCGCGTGAAGGCGACGCCGGTCGCCGAGGTCTCGCCCATGTTGCCGAACACCATGGCCTGGACATTGACCGCGGTGCCCCAGGTTTCCGGAATGCCGATGCAGGCGCCGATAGGTGATGGCGCGCTGGTTCATCCACGAGCCGAACACGGCGCCGATCGCGCCCCACAATTGCGCGTGGGGGTCTTGCGGGAACGGCTTGCCGCTCTCCTCCTCGACGCGTTCCTTGTAGCGGACGATGATCTTGTTCCCAATCGCCGGCGTCGAGATCGGTATCGAGCGTATAGCCGTTGCGGTCCTTGTGGTCGTCGAGAATTTCTTCGAAGTGATGATGCTCGATGCCGAGCACGACGTTGGAATACATGGTGATGAAGCGCCGATAGCTGTCCTGGGCGAAACGCGCGATCGCCGGACTTTTCCGCCAGCGCCTTAACGGTCACGTCGTTGAGGCCGAGATTGAGCACCGTGTCCATCATGCCGGGCATCGAGGCGCGCGCGCCGGAGCGCACCGAGACCAGCAGCGGATTTTCGGCATCGCCGAATTTCTTGCCGGTGATGCGGCCGACCTCGCCGAGCGCGGCTTCGACCTGCGCCTTCAATTCCTTCGGATAGGTTTTGCCGTTCTTGTAGAAATAGGTGCAGACCTCGGTGGTGATGGTGAAGCCGGGCGGCACCGGCAGGCCGAGATGCGCCATTTCGGCAAGGCCCGCGCCCTTGCCGCCGAGCAGATTGCGCATGTCGGCGCGGCCCTGCGCCTTGCCGCCGCCGAAAGCGTAGACCCATTTGCCCTTGGCCGGTGTCTTCGACGGCGCAGAGTCTTCGCGTGACTTGGGCTTGGATTTGGGCTTGGACTTGGCTCGCGCCGGATTTCTTCCGGCTCGCGGCCGGCCGTAGCCGCGGATGGCCGATTTTTTCACGGCCGACGGGAGGTTTTTGAGCGCGATTTGGCCATGGGATTGTTCGATTGGACGGCGCTTTTCGTTCGGAATTGTGCCCAGCCGACTTTAACGGGATGCTGCCGCCTGGATGGCAATTCGCGGTCAGCGTGACTTCGACGCTACGGATGAAATGATGGATGGCATTGAGGCCTTCAAGCCCGACGATAATGAGATAAATCGCGACAATGAAGCTCAGCAGCCGCGGCACGATCAGGATCAGAATGCCGGCGATGAGGGCGACGAGCGGCGTGATCTGGGGATCGGTGATGGTCATGGGGCTTTCCTGGGTTGAGAGAGGTTCGTCGGGCAAAGCTACATTACGGAAATTGCGACAGTGCGAAGGCGGGAAATACGACCGACTATAACACACATGCCAGCCGTTCGGTTCTATGCGACAAACGGTATTCCGAGCACAAATCGCCTGCGGCTCCATTTCGCGACGCGGAGCCAAGGTGTTTCCCCGTCATCCTTCGATCTTGGAAAAATCCGCTACGGCACGCGTCGCGCGCGCGGATTTCATTGAGCAGCTTGAGCCGGTTTTCGCGCAGCGGCTTGTCGTCGACATTTACCGTCACCTTGTCGAAGAAGGCGTCGACATGGGGCCGCAGCTTCGCCATGGCGCGCATGGCGGCTGGAAATCTTCCGTGCGCGACGGCGTGCGTCGCCTCGGCTTTGGCAACGTCGATTGCCTGCGCCAGCGCTTTTTCCTCGGCCTGCTGTAAAGCGCATGGATCGGGCGCGCCGATGTATTCGCGACCGTCCTTTTTCTCCTCGATGCGGATGATGTTGGTCGCGCGCTTGTAACCTGCCAGCAAATTCTTGCCGTCCTCGCGTGTCGAGAAATTTTCCCAGAGCCTCGACGCGGCGGACGATGAGGAAAAGATCGTCTTGACCCTCAGCCCGGAAGCGGCGGGGTTGGGTGCGCGGCGGGCCGGTCGCGCCTACGGCGCGTTCACCCCCACCCGCCGCGCTCGCGCGACGACCTCCCCCCTCCAGGGGGAGGTGGAGGGAGCAAGCACCGAACAAGATCGTGCCGCGCGCCCTGCTCACGCAGTTGCACTTTCAGCCGGTCGGCGAAGAAAGCGAGAAGTGCTTTCACCTCTCCGTCGTCATCACCGGGCTTGACCCGATGATCCATCTTTCTTTCCTCGCCGTGCGACAAGGCCGCAAGGATTGCCGGGTCAAGCCCGGCAATGACGAAGCGATGAGCGCCGAATAGCGAAATCAAGCGGAGCCGCAGTTTATTGTCTAGAACAATCGCGGATCACGCCAAGCGCCGCTCGCCGCAACGCGAAGGGGTCCTTGCTCCCCGTCGGCTTCTCGCCGATGGTCCAGAACCCAACCAGCGTGTCGATTTTGTCAGCGAGGGCGACGGCGATAGAGACCGGATCGGACGGCACCAAATCGTCTGGCCCCTTCGGCCTGTAATGATCCTCGCACGCGTGGGCGACGGCTTCGTCCTCGCCCTGCGCCTCGGCGTAGTATTTGCCCATCGTGCCTTGCAGTTCGGGAAATTCGCCGACCACTTCGGTCAGCAAATCCGCCTTGCACAATCGCGCCGCACGTTTCGCCTTTTCGACGTCGGCGCCGACGAGCGGCGCCAGCTCGGCGGCCAATCGCTCCATTCTTTCAATGCGCTCGGCCTGCGTGCCGAGCTTCTCGTGGAAGATGATGTCCTTGAATTTCGGCAGCCGATCTTCAAGCCTGGTCTTTAAATCGGTCTCATAGAAAAACTTCGCATCCGACAGCCGCGCCCGGATAACGCGCTCGTTGCCGGCGACGATCGCCTTGCCGCCGTCGCTCGCATCGAGATTGGAAACGAGAACAAACTTGTTGACGAGCTTGGCGTTCGCCGCATCGCGTAAGACAAAACATTTCTGGTTGTTGCGAATGGTGGCGCGGATCACTTCCTCGGGGATTGTCAAAAACGCCGCGTCGAACGAGCCCATCAGCACCACCGGCCATTCGACGAGGCCGGCGACTTCCGCCAGCAGGCCGTCGTCCTGGACCAGCTCCAGCCCCTGCGCGAAGGCAAGCTGTTTCGCCTCGGTGAGAATGATGTCGCGCCGCCGCTCAGCGTCGAGCACCACCTTGGCCTTGTCGAGCTTTTGCAGGTAATCGTCGAGCCGGCGCACCGTGAACGGCCCGGGCGCAAGAAAGCGATGACCGCACGTCTCGTTGCCGGCCGCGATGCCGCCGACCGAGAACGCGACGATATCCGGGTCCTCGGTCTCCGGCCCGAAGGTCGCGACGATCGAATGCAGCGGCCGCACCCACGTCAGCGCGCCGGGCGCTTTCGACTGCTCGCCCCAGCGCATCGATTTCGGCCAGGGAAAGCTCTTGATGACATCCGGCAGGATGCCGCCGATCACCTCGATCGCGGCGCGGCCGGGCTTCTCGATCACGGCGACATAAAAATCGCCCTTCTTGTCCGGCTGCACCGTCGCGTCGCCGATCGACGTCAAGCCGGCGGCCTTCAAAAATCCGGCGATGGCATTCGCCGGCGCGCCGACGCGCGGGCCTTTTTTCTCCTCGCGCACATCGGGCTGGCGCGCCGGAACGCCGTGAACGGCGAGCGCCAACCGCCGCGGCGTCGACAAACGCCTTGGCGCCCTCATAGACCAAGCCGGCATCGACCAGCCGGTCGGTGACCAGCTTGCGCAAATCCTCCGCCGCCCGCGCCTGCATGCGCGCGGGGATTTCTTCGGAGAACAGTTCAAGCAGAAGGTCGGGCATGGTGGCTTACTGACGTTCTTACCCCTCCCCCTTGTGGGGAGGGGTAGGGGTGGGGGTCGCGAGGACGGCATTCTGAATAAACTCCAGCACGCCATCGATATTCTTGAGAACTTCGTTATTCCAAAATCGCAAGACGCGGTAACCCTCGGATTGTAGAAATTCCGTGCGCCTCGCTTCGCTTTCAGTCTGCTCCGCGTGTTGTCCGCCGTCGATTTCAATCACGATTTTCAATTGATGACATGCAAAATCGACGATGTAACGACCGAGACGCACTTGCCGGCGAAAATGAAAATTTGGTAGCGCCAGGCGATAGCGTAACTGCCACCAGAGTTTACGCTCGGCTTCAGTGGGCGCCGACCGCATAGCGAGCGCACGGGATCTATTGATCGGAACGATGCTGCGATCACGCGACGCCCAGACGCGAGGTTCGCTGCCGCGGGATTGCCTCTCCGACATGTTGTGACCTCCCGACCCCCACCCCTGCCCCTCCCCCAAGGGGGAGGGGGAAAAGATCACAGCCTCTTATGGCTCCCGTCGCACAGCGGCTGGTGGGCGGAGCGCTTGCAGGCGCAGAACCACACCTCCTCGGTGTCCGGCGCTTTCCATTCCTGCGGACGGAATTCGGTGCCCTTGTGCGAGCCGTCGCAGAACGGCTGCGATTTCGAGCGCCCGCAGGCGCACCACCAATAGCTTTCGCCGGCGACGACGTTGACCGGGATCGGCCTGCGGCCGCCGATTTCAGGACTTTCGCTCATTGGCTTTGCCCTCCGCCTTCTGTCGCGAGCCACGCCGCGCCGCAGGCTTTGGCGAGTTCGCGCACCCGCAGGATGTAGCTTTGCCGCTCGGTCACGGAAATCACCCCGCGCGCGTCGAGCAGATTGAACACGTGACTCGCCTTGATGCACTGATCGTAGGCCGGCAGCGCCATCAGATGGCGGCCGGTTGCGCCGATCGTCGCCGTCAGCCCAGCCGGCATCGAGATATTTCTGGCACGCGGCTTCCGCCATGCGGAACTGCTCGAACAGCATGTCGGTGTCGGCGTATTCGAAATTGTGCCGCGAATATTCCTGCTCCGCCTGCAGGAAAACATCGCCGTAGGTCACCTTCCGCGCACCGTCGCGGCCGTTGAAATTGAGCTCGAAGACGTTTTCCACGCCCTGCACGTACATCGCGAGCCGTTCGAGCCCGTAGGTCAATTCGCCGGCAACCGGCGCGCATTCGAAGCCCGCCACCTGCTGGAAATAGGTGAACTGAGACACCTCCATGCCGTCGCACCAGCATTCCCAGCCGAGCCCCCAGGCACCGAGCGTCGGGCTCTCCCAATCGTCCTCGACGAAGCGGATGTCGTGGATCCTGGAGTCGATGCCGATCGCGTAAAGCGACTTCAGATAGAGGTCCTGCAGATCGTCGGGCGACGGCTTGAGGATGACTTGAATCTGATAATAGTGCTGCAGGCGGTTGGGGTTCTCGCCGTAGCGGCCGTCCTTCGGCCGGCGCGAGGGCTGGACATAGGCCGCGTTCCACGGCTTCGGCCCGAGCGCGCGCAACGTCGTCGCCGGATGGAAGGTGCCGGCGCCGACCTCCATGTCGTATGGCTGCAAAATGACGCAGCCCCAGTCCGCCCAGTAGCGCTGCAGCGCCAGGATAAGCCCCTGAAATGAGCGTTCCGGACGCATGTAAGGCGGCAAATCGTCGGTCATGGCAGTTGCTTGGCGGGTCGCATGGCATGGTGTTGGTGGAACGCCGGCTGAGGTCAAGCTATAAGCGGGGATCAGGAAACAGGCATCGGGTGTCAGGAACCGGAAATCCTGATACCTGATGCCTGATCTCTGATGCCTGATACGGAGGAAACGGTGCGGAATCATTCGAGGGGCGTTCATCGCCGCCGGCGTGGCGTTGGCATTAGCGGCGGCGCCGGTTGCGCGCGCGCAGAACTTTCCGACCCGGCCGGTCCGCGTTGTGGTCGCCTTTCCGCCCGGCGGCCCGACCGATTTCGTCGGCCGCCTGGTCGCCGACAAGATGACGCACGCTGCTCGGCCAGAGCGTCTATCATCGACAACAAGCCGGGCGCCAACGGCACGCTCGGCGGCGACGACGTCGCCAAATCCGATCCCGACGGCTATTCGCTGTTTCTCACGACCGCCGGCGCGGTGACGGTGTCGCCGCACATCATGCCGAACATGCCGTTCGACCCATTGCGCGATTTCGCGCCGGTCGCCCTCGTCACCAAGGTCACCGAAGTGCTGGTCGTCTCACCCAAATTGGGCATCAAGACGGTCAAGGACCTGGTCGCGCTCGCCAAGGCAAAAGCCCGGCGCCGTAACCTTCGCCTCGACCGGCATCGGTTCAGCCGCCGCATCTCGCCCAGGAGCTGCTCGCCGCATCGGCGGGCGTGAAATTCCTGCATGTGCCCTATCGCGGCGCGGCGCCGGCGCTGACCGATCTCCTCGGCGGCCAGGTGCAGGTGTCGCCGCCGACGTGCCGGTGCTGATCGCGCAAATCCAGGCCGGCAACCTGGTGCCGATCGGCGCCGCCGCGGACAAGCGCGACGCCATCCTGCCGGACGTGCCGACGCTCGCCGAGCAAGGCTATCCGAACACCGACGCATCGAACTGGTACGGCCTGCTGGCGCCGGCCAAGACGCCGCCGGACGTGATCGCCAAGCTCAACAGTGCGGTCAACGCCGCGCTGAATGATCCGGAGTTGCGCGAGAAACTGATCAAATCCGGCGCCACGCCGGTCGGCGGCACGCCCGCGGCATTCGGCACGTTCATGAAGGCCGAATACGAGAAATGGGGACGAGTCGTCCAAGAGCGCGGCATCAAGGAATAGCAGCCGGGCTCAATTGCGTTTACCCCGGCCGGTATTCGCCGGTCGCAGGATCGCGCTTGAGCTTCGGCAGCGCGTCGCGGTCGACCGGTTCGACAGGCGGTCGCGCTGCGGACGTCGTCGAGCTCGGCGTTGACGCGCCGCACTTCCTTGACGCACCAGCGCGCCAAAGCTGCCGCTCCGATCAGTCCGAGCGCCAAGGCGAATACCGGCGGCATCTTCGACCTCCGTACCCTTGAATCGACCTCTAAAGTCCATACCGCGCCCAGATGGCGCGCGCTTCAAGCGCCGCCATCACATCCTCGGCAAGCCCGCACCCTGCATAGAACGTCGCTGCCGCCGACACCCCATACGCGCCGGCCCAGCAGGGTCGCGTTCGGCGCTCATCAGGGGTGTAACGACCTTGTCGCCGAATCGTTCGCGCAGAACGCCGCGCAAATCGCCGATGGCATCGACCAGACCGAGATCGAGCGCCCGCCGCCCGGTCCAATATTCGCCGGAGAACAAGTCGCTTTCCGGGCCGTTGAGCTTGCCGCCGCGGCGCGATCTTCACCAGCGCGATGAAGTCGTCGTGGATTTCCCGCTGCAGTTTTTTCAGCCGTTCGACGTCGTCCGGCATTCTCCGGCAGGAACGGATCGAGCATCGCCTTGTGCTCGCCGGACGGTATAGAGCCGGCGCTCGATGCCGATCTTGGCGATCAGCTTGTCGAAGCCGAACGAGCCGCCGACCACGCCGATCGAGCCGACGATCGAATTGGGATCGGCGATGATCTCGTCGGCCGCGCAGGCGATCATGTAGCCGCCCGAAGCCGCGGCATCTTCCACGAACGCGATCACGCGGCGCTTCTTCTCCTGCGCAAGCTCGCGGATGCGGCGGAAGATCAGATGCGATTGCGCCGGCGAGCCGCCGGGCGAGTTGATCGCGAGCGCGACCGCGGCGGCATTGCGTACGGCGAACAGCGCGGTCGAGCGTGCGCGCGATGCCGGCAAGCGTCAGGCCCGGCCGCAGCGGCGTCGAAATGCCGATGACGCCGGTGAGCCGCACCACCGGCACCACCGGGATGTCGCCGCGAAACCGGCTGCGGAATGAGCGGCCGCAACACGGCGAAAGCGCGGCTGGAAATGCCTCGGACGCGGCCATCGGTCCACGGTTCTGTCATGAAATCCCCATAGGCCTTGTCAATCTAAGCCTCAAGTAACCGTTTGTTCATGAATGGAACGCTTCTTGCTTGGAAGCGAACGCACGGATCGACAGGCGAGATTGGGGACGCCATGAAGATATACATCCTCTTGATGCTCGTCAGCGTCTTTGTCGGCTTTCTCCTATGTTCCGGTTCGCAGTCGACGCGAAGCAGGACGGCAAAGCCGCCTGATGCCGACGCCAGCCTGATGCCTAACGGCGTAAGCAGCGTTCGAGTTTCAGGTCTCGGCCAACGCCAGCGCGGCGCCCCCGCGCAGCACGGCTTCCGCCGCAGCCGTCGGCTTGCCGTCGGCGTCGGCGAGGACAAGGCCCGGCAGCAGCGCCGAGCGGCGCGCGGCTTCCTTTGGCGGCGCGCGACCAACACCCGGATCGCCGGCGCGCCGGGCTTCGGATGAACCGGCAGCAACGCGACCGCGCCGAATCTGATCGGCGAGCGCTGCGAGCACGTCGCGCAAGCCGTCGGCGCGCCAGATCAACGTCACGATGCCGTCGGGCGCGAGCAGCCGCGACGCCGCGCGCAGCCACAGCGGCAGCGTCTCGCACCGATGCCGCATGCGCCATGCGGCGGCCGCGATCGGGCGACGGATTGCTGCGCGACATTGAACGGCGGGTTCATCAGCACGCAATCGGCCGATCCCGGCGGCAGCCCGGCCGCGGCGAAGTCGCCGGCGCCGCGCCGCGACATCGAGACAGACGGCGCGCGACGCGCTCGGACAGCCCGTTGCGCTCGGCATTTTCGCGCGCGAGCGCCGCCAGCGCCGGATCGATCTCGACCAGCGTCACGGCGACGCCTTCGATGCGGCGGGCGAGCGCCAGTCCGGCGGCGCCGACGCCGGCGCCGAGATCGACCGCATGCTCGCCGGCACGTGCGCCGCATCGCCGCCGCCAGCAGGATGGCGTCATGGCCGACGCGATGGCCGCGCAGCGGCTGGCGCAGGACGAGCCGGCCGCCGAGGACGGCGTCCTCGCTCGTCTCGCCGCGCTCAGCGGCCATCGGGACGCAGCTCGTCGCCAAAGCCGGCTTCCGCAAGCAGCCGCCGCGCCGCCGCGAATTCGTCTTCGGCGACCAGGATGCGCCGCGGGAAAATGCCGATCGAGCCTTCCATCACGCTCATGTTCTGATCGACCACCATGTGGCCGATGCTGGCGCCCTTGAGCAGCGCTTCGATCGCCGAGATCAGCACGGCATCGTTGGTGCGGACGAGTTCGCGCACGATTCAGCTCCGGCGCCGCTCTTCGCCCGGCGCGCGCAGCGCCAGATAGGCGATGCAGCTTCAGCTCGCGCCGGCCGCGCGTGACGGTGTCGAGGATCAAGCCGCAGGCAATCGACAGGAAGGCGAGCACCATCAGCCCGGTCGAGAGCACCGCGGTCGGCAGGCGCGGCACCAGGCCTTCCTGCACGTAGGTGATGAAGATCGGGATGGCGAGGCCGACCGACATGATGGCAAGCGCGATGCCGAAAGCGCCGAACAGCGACAGCGGCCGCTCGGCGCGGTAGAGCTTGAGCACGGTCCACAGAATGCGGAAGCCGTCGTGCCAGGTGCTGCAGCTTCGAGGCCGAACCGCCGGCCGCGAATAATACGGCGTCGCGACCTCGCCGACCGGCAATTCCAGCTCGAGCGCATGGACGGTCAGCTCGGTCTCGATCTCGAAGCCGCCGGACAGAATCGGAAACGATTTCACGAAGCGCCGCGAGAACACGCGATAGCCGGACAGGATATCGGTGAAGGCGCGGCCGAACATGTGGGCGACGAAGCCGGTCAGCAGCCAGTTGCCGGCGCGATGGCCGCGCCGATAGGCGCCTGCTTCGCGATCGACGCGCGTCGCCACCACCATGTCGAGCCGGTCGTCGATCGAGCTTGTCGATCATCGCCGGCGCGCTCGGCGCATCGTAGGTGGCGTCGCCGTCGACCAGCACGTAAATGTCGGCCTCGATGTCGTTGAACATCCGCCGCACCACGTGGCCCTTGCCCTGATGGGTCTCGCGGCGGACCACGGCGCCGGCCGTCCGCGCGGCCTCGACCGTGCCGTCGGTGGAATTGTTGTCGTAGACGTAGATGGCCGCGTCGGGCAGCGCGGCGCGGAAATCGGCGACCACCTTGGCGATCGCGCGCTCCTCGTTGTAGCACGGCACCAGAACGGCCACGTCATACCGGGTTCGGCGGTTGGGCGTCCGGCCAGAACGCTCGTTGCTTGACATTGCCCCTCTCCGCCGCCACGTCCTTGAAGATCGCCGGACCTGCGCGAGCTCGACAGCTGCGCCGGTCCGAAGCATTGCCGGTACTATTGACCGGCGTACTTGCCGCCTCACCATAGCGTTTCTATGCTTGCGCGTCCTCCTAGTGGAGAAAGCTTGCAGTGGCCGTCGTCCTCCCGTTCGAAAGCCCGGGCGAGCCCTCGATCGACCCGCTGGTCGATCTGGTCGCCGCCGACATGGAGCGCGTCAACGGCGCATCCTGGCGCGCACCGGTTCCGAAGTGACGATGATCCCGGAGGTCGCCAACCATCTCATCAATTCCGGCGGCAAGCGGCTGCGGCCGATCCTGACGCTGGCGCTGGCGCGGCTCACCGGCTATGCCGGCGACGGCCATATCAAGCTCGCCGCCGCGGTCGAGTTCATGCACACGGCGACGCTGCTGCACGACGACGTGGTCGACGAGAGCGAGCTGCGGCGCGGCCGGCTTGCGGCGCGCATGCTGTGGGGCAACGAGGCGAGCGTGCTGGTCGGCGATTTCCTGCTCGGCCAGGCGTTCAAGATGATGGTCGAGGTCGGCAGCCTCAAGGCGCTGGAAATCCTGTCGTCCGCCGCCGCCGTGATCGCCGAGGGCGAGGTCATGCAGCTCGCCGCCGCCAAGAACACGGCGACCACCGAGGACGAATACATCGCCGTCATCCGCGCCAAGACCGCCGAGCTGTTCGCCGCCGCCTGCGAGGTCGGCCCGGTGCTGTCCGGCGCGGCAGAAGGACGAGCAGGCCGCCTGCCGCTCGTTCGGCATGAATCTCGGCATCACCTTCCAGCTCGTCGACGACGTGCTCGACTACGGCGGCGCCGCGCGCAAAGCTCGGCAAGAACGTCGGCGACGATTTCCGCGAGGGCAAGATCACGCTGCCGGTCGTGCTGGCGTTCCGCCGCGGCTCGCGACGCCGAGCGCGAATTCTGGCGGCGCACGCTGGAGCGCGGCGAAGCCAACGACGCCGATCTCGAGCACGCCATCGGTCTGATGGCCAAGCACCGCGCGCTCGAAGACACGATCGGCCGCGCCCACCATTACGGCGCCATCGCCCGCGACGCGCTGGCGCTGTTTCCCGACTTCGCCGATGAAATCGGCGCTCGCCGAGACGGTCGATTTCTGCATCGCGCGCACGCATTGAAGCGGCTATCATGCGGCAAGCGCATTAACGCCGGCGCGCCGCAGCGAGGCCGAGCGCGCGCGCACCCACCATTGCGGGTATTGGTCGCGCAAGCGTCTCCGCGCCGGCCGACTGCGGCGGCGGCGGAGGCGAACAGCGCAAAGCAGGTCGCGCCCGAGCCCGACATGCGCGCCAGCCGGCAGTCCGGGCAGCGCGCGCAGCGCCGCGAGCACCTCGGCGATCGCCGGCGCGAGCGCGATCGCGGCAGCTTCGAGATCGTTGCGACTGCAGCGACCAGAAATTGCAACAGTTCGCTCGCGGCTCGTCATCTTGCGCGATCGCCGCACAGTCGAGCGCGGCTCGGCGGCGCCGCGGCGGGCGTCCAGCGCGCAAACACATCCTTGGTCGCGAGCGCGACGCCGGGATTGACCAGCACCGCCGGCAGCGGCGGCAGCGCGAGCGGCGCGGAAAGCATGTCGCCGATGCCGCTCATCAGGCGCGGCGCGCGGATCGAGGCAGACCGGCACGTCGGCGCCGGTCGCGCGGGCCGCCTCGTAAAGCCGCGGATCGTCGCCGCGAAGACCGTTGGCGCGCGCGAGAAGCCGCAGCGCCGCGGCCGCATCGGCCGAGCCGCCGCCGAGTCCGGCCGCGACCGGCAGCAGCTTTTCGAGGTGAAAGGCGCCGAGACCGAGCGTCGGGAATGCGCGCGGCGAGCGCATGCGCGGCCTTGAGCACGAGATTGTCGGCGCCGTCGCCGGCCTGCGCCGCGCGCGGGCCGCTGCACGGTCAGCGCGAGCGTCGCCGCCCGGCAGCAAAGCTCAGCCGGTCGCCAAATGCGGCGAACGCGACCAGGCTTTCGATCTCGTGATAGCCGTCGGGCGCGGCGGCCAAGCACCCGCAGCGTCAGATTGACCTTGGCCGGCGCAGTCTCGACGAGCAGTTCGGGCGCAGGCCACCCGTCAGCCGCCGCTGCCGGCCTTCTTCGGCTTGTCGGCGTCCGCCGGCGGAGGACGTGTCGTCGGGCAGCCCGTCTTTGAGCTTCGCTTCGATCTTGGGCAGATCTTCCGTGTCCGGCTTGAGGTCCTTGGCCTGCGACCACTGGAAGTGCGCTTCGAGCGTCCGGCCGACCCGCCAATAGGCGTCGCCGAGATGATCGTTGATGGTCGGATCCTCGGGCTTGAGCTCGACGGCGCGTTCGAGGTTCTTGACCGCCTCGTCGTAATTGCCGGTGCGGAAATAGGCCCAGCCGAGCGAATCGACGATATAGCCGTCGTCCGGCCGCTGCTCGACCGCGCGGCGGATCATGTCCATGCCTTCGTCGAGATGCATGCCCTGGTCGACCCACGAATAGCCGAGATAATTGAGCACCAGCGGCTGCTCGGGATAAAGCTCCAGCGCCTTCTTCATATCGGCTTCGGCGCTTCGGCCATTGGTGCGAGCGCTCGTAGCAGATGCCGCGGAAGTAGAACATCACCCAGTTCGACTTCTCGGGCTCGGCACCGTGTCGATGGCCTTGCCGTAGGCGTCGGCGCAATCGGCAAAATCCTTGCGCGCCGCGCACGATGTTGCCGAGCGCGAGCATCGCCTCGGTATCCTTCGGATGCTCGGCGACGACTTGTTCGAGCCGCTTCTTGGCTTCGTCGGTGCGATCGAGCTGGTCGAGATCGTCCGGCGAGCTGGATCTCGGCGTTGCGCGACAGCGGCGATGTCGCCGGCACGCGCTCGTAGACCTTGATCGCGAGATCGGGCTTCTTCAGCGACTCGTAGAGATCGGCGAGCGACAGCAGCGCCATCGTGTTGCGACGGCTCGAGATAGAGCGCCAGCTGCAGATAGATCAGCGCCAAGTCCTCGCCGCCGCGGCGTCCGATCGAAGCGCCGAGCCCGTACAGCGCTTCGGCGGCGCCGGCCTGCGCCGATTCAACAAGCGGCGGCAGCTTCTGGCCGTTCGCGACCGCCTTCATCTCCTCGCTTGATCAGCGGATGATCCGGCAGAGCCTTGTCGAAGTCCTGATAGACCTTCAGCGCATCGTCCTTGCTGCCATTGCGCGACAGAAAGCGGCCATAGGCTTCGACCGTGCGCAGCGCCGTCGGATCGACCTTGTAGGCGCGCTCGAAGCGCTTGCCGGCCTCCTTCTTGTTGTTGGCAAGATCGAGAATCAGGCCGGCGTGCAGATCCTTGAAGATGCCGTACCAGTCCGGGCCGGCGAGCTTGTCGAGCGTATCGACCGCGCCGCGCGTATCGCCGGCGCCGGCAAGCGCCCATGCCGACAGCAGCGTCGCCGCCAGATCGGTCACCGGGCCGCGCACCGACTGAGAAAAATCCTGCCGCGCGGTCGCCGTATTGCTTCTGCTTGAGCGCGCGCACGCCGAGCACCAGTTTGGCGATGCGGTCGGTCGGTCGGCCTGGAGCACGCGGTCGGCGAGCTTGGCGGCCTCGTCGATGTTGCCATCGGTCAGCACCGACAGAAAGGAACGGCTGAGCAGATCGGTGTTATGCGGATCGGCCTTCAGCACATTGAGGTAATAGGCCGCCGCGGCGGCCGCATCGCGCTCGGCGCCGGCATGCCGGGCCGCCAGATAACTGCCCGCGGCATTGTCGTGCAGGAGTTCCTGCTGCGTCGGCGCCTGGGCGGCGAGTGCTGATGGACAGGCCCAAAACGACGGCAACGCCAGGATGGCGGCGTGCCGGGACAGCAGCGAATGAGTCACGAGATCTCCATTGGCGAATTGGATTGGCAAGCAAGGAATCAGGCGCTGAATACCGTGCGCGCGCGAGAATGACCCTTTTGCCGCGCCCCCGCAAGGACGCCACCCTGTAGGCCCGAACGGAGGCGAAATCGCGGCAAGCAGGGTTGCGATGGATCGTCCCAACGCCTGCGCCGATACGGCGCTGCGCGTTTACTGATCACATGTTTGGATAATTCGGGCCGCCGCCGCCCTCGGGCGGGACCCAGGTGATGTTTTGATTCGGGTCCTTGATGTCGCAGGTCTTGCAGTGGACGCAGTTCTGGGCGTTGATCACGAAGCGGGGACGGCCTGCCTCCTCGATCCATTCGTAAACGCCGGCCGGGCAATAGCGCGCCGACGGCCCGGCAAAGACATCGTGCTCGGAAGATTTTTGCAAGGCATCGTCGCGCACCAGAAGATGGACCGGCTGGTCTTCCTCGTGATTGGTGTTCGACAGATAGACCGAGGACAGCCGATCGAACGTGAGCTTGCCGTCGGGTTTTTGATAGGCGATGGGACGGCACTGCGCCGCGGGCTTGAGCGTCGCAAAATCCGGCTTGCCGTGCCGGAGCGTGCCGAACAGCGAGAAGCCGAGCGTGTTGGTCCACATATCGAGAGCGCCGAGCGCCACGCCCGCGACGGTGCCGAGCCTCGACCATAGCGGCTTGGCATTGCGCACCCGCCAGAGATCGCGCCCGATCGGCGAGCCGCGCCATGCCGCCTCGTAGCCGGTCAGCTCATCGTTGCCGTGGCCTTGCGCGAGCGCCGCGGCAACGTGCTCGGCCGCGAGCATTCCGGACAGCATCGCGTTATGGCTGCCCTTGATGCGCGGCACATTCACGAAGCCCGCCGCGCAGCCGACCAGCAAGCCGCCGGGGAATGCGAGCTTCGGCACCGATTGCCAACCGCCTTCGGTAATGGCGCGGGCGCCGTAACAAATCCTCTTGCCGCCGGCGAACGTATCGCGCACCAGCGGATGAGTCTTGAAACGTTGGAATTCTTCGAACGGCGACAGATACGGGTTCGCGTAGTTGAGATGGACGACGAAGCCGACCGCGACCAGATTGTCGTCGAAATGATAGAGGAACGAACCGCCGCCGGTGCGGTTGTCGAGCGGCCAGCCGAGTGTGTGCTGGACCAGGCCCCGACGATGGCGTTCCGGCGCGACCTGCCACAACTCCTTCAAGCCGATGCCGAACTTCTGCGGCTCGCCTTGCTGCGCCAGACCGAAGCGCTCGATCAGAACCTTGGCAAGGCTGCCGCGCGCGCCTTCGGCAAACAGTGTGTACTTGCCGCGCAGTTCCATGCCGCGGGCGAAGCCCGGTTTATGGTGGCCGTCCTTGGCGATCCCCATGTCGCCGGTGGCGACGCCGACGACGGCGTCATTTTCGAACAGCACCTCGGCGGCGGCAAATCCCGGATAGATTTCGACGCCGAGCGCCTCGGCCTTGCGCCCGAGATACCGGCAAACGTCGCCGAGCGAGACGATGAAATTGCCATGATTGCTCATCAGCGGCGGCATCAGCATGTTCGGCAGCCGCAGTGCTCCAGACGGTCCGAGCGCGTAGAACCGGTCCTGCGTGACCGCGGTCTTGATCGGCGTGTCCTCGCCGCGCCACTCGGGAATCAGCCGATCAAGCCCGATCGGATCGATCACCGCACCGGAGAGGATGTGGGCGCCGACCTCGGAGCCCTTCTCGACCACCACAACGGACTTTCCAGGTGCGAGCTGCTTGAGCTTTATCGCCGCGGCAAGCCCGGCGGGCCCCGCGCCGACAATGACCACGTCGAACTCCATCGCCTCGCGGGCGGGAAGTTCCGTTGCGTTCATGGAGTGCTCCGCAATAGCGCGCCAAGGCTTGCGCCTGCGCTTCACAACAATGTTTCATGCTTTCATCTGCTCGCATAGACTTGGCACGGATTTGACTTCGCATGGATTGCCGCCTCGCCAATGAAACTCGCTTGCCAATGATCTCGGGACGCAGCGACGCGCGCGATTTGCTCGCCTTCTACCTCGAAGCCGGGGTCGATGTGCTCGTCGGCGAAACGCCAGTCGACCGCATGGCGGACGAGCATCCGGCGCCAACGCCATCCGTTGCCGTTCGACCTGCATCGCCAGCGTCGCCATCCCTGTCGCGCAAAGGTGAGGACGAAGACATCTTTCCAACTGGCCGCGCCGCCATCCCCCGAAGCCGCGGTGATGGCGGCGCGCGCGGCCGCAAAGAGCGCCGACACCCTCGACGCGCTGCGCGCGTTGCTCGAAGGCTTCGAGGGCTGCGCGCTGCGCGGCACCGCGACACAACTCGTCTTCGCCGACGGCAATCCCGAAAGCCGCGTCATGTTCGTCGGCGAGGCGCCCGGCTACGAAGAAGATATGACCGGGCGTCCGTTCGTTGGCCGTTCTGGCAAACTCTTGGACCTTATGATGCAGGCGATCGGGCTCGATCGCAGCCGCGCTTATATCGCCAACGTCGTCCCGTGGCGGCCGCCGGGCAATCGCACGCCGACGCCCCAGGAAACCGCGATCTGCCTGCCTTTCATCCGGCGCCAGATCGAGCTCGCCGACCCTGATGTCCTGGTCTGCATGGGGCAGCCGGCGACGCAAACGCTGCTCGGCACCAAAGAAGGCATCACCCGAACGCGCGGGCGCTGGTTCGGATTCGATACCGGCACGCGCGAAATCCGCGCCGTAGCCACGCTGCACCCCGCCTATCTGCTGCGCCAGCCGTTACAGAAACGGCTGGCCTGGCGGGATTTTCTGGCGATCAAGAAAGCGCTCGCGGAATAGACGGGCCAACGCACCGTCACGAGCCCGCACCGGCAGCGACCAGCACGATGCCAAGCCCGTTCAACCCGGACAGCGTTTCGCCGAACGCCAAACACGGCGATCAGCGCGGTGCAACCGCCGCCTGCGGCGCGTCCGCCGGCCTGATCACGGCCCATCCGACTCGCAACGCCGGCAGCCGGCCGCGCACTGGTCGATCGAACGCCTGCGGCACCTCCGGCACGATATCGGGAAAATAGGCCCTGATCTCCGGCGGCGGGGTCGGCGTGGTATCGGCCGTCAGCCAGACAACGACGGCGCCCTTTTTGCGGATGTCGTCAGGCGTGACCCACGGCGAGCGCGCGGGATCGGCGTCGAAATAGACGCTCGGCCGGCTCGGCGCGCCGAGCGCAACCAGAGCCGCGGTGCGCGGATCGCCGCTGACGACGGCCAGCGGACGTCCGGTTCTGCGCTGGAAATTGTCGGCAAAGAAACGGCCCATTGCATTCGCCGGCTGCTCGACCTTCAGATCGGTGCCGGTCGTCCACGGCAGCGCAATCATCACCGCCGGAACGAAGACCGCCGGCACGATCAGCAGTCCGGCCCAGGCGAGCCGAGGATGCGCTGATGATAAAGCTCGATGCTGTTGCCGGCAGCGAATACGACGGCAAGTCCGGACAGCACGACAAGGGGCGCGGCGCCCGCCGATCGGAAACGGACGGCCGATCAAAACGGCGGCAATCGTCGCCAGCAGCGCCGGCACCAGCTGCGAAGACCTTGACATAGCTCACCGCAAACGGATCGACCGGCGCTCGGGCGATGGCCGGCGCCGGCGCGGCGCGGACGCGCGGCCAGCCGCTCGCCAGCACTGCCAGGATGACGAGCCCGGCATGAGCGAGCACGAGCGCGCTCAGCAGCCGCAGCCACGCCGAGGTGTTCTGACCCGCAACGCCGGCGTCGCGCAGTCGCTCGAGAACGGGCGTCAGACTGTCGCCGCTCCCTTCGAGCCAAAGCAGATGCACGAACACGAAGAGCACCAGCACGACCGCGACGAGCCACGGTTCGATGGCATGCAGCGCAGCGCGGCCGCGCTCGGTGACGGCCGTGAAGACTGCCAGCGTGCCGAGCAGGATGAGCGCCGCATCGCTCGTGAGCAGCATGCAGGGCCGCCGCCGAGCCGAGCACGTACCAGGAGCCGCGGTGCCCTTGCGCGACCGCACGCCAGTAATGCAGCAAGCACGATCGCCCACAGCGCCATGGTGAGAATCGGCGGACCGAACTCCGGCGTCGGCACCGTGAACAGCGAAATGCCGACCATCAGCAGCACCGCCATGGCGGCGTGCGCGCGCCCCGACGATCGCGCCGGCCAGCGCGAAGACGCACCAGTAAGTCGTGATCACGCAAATCTGCGACAGCGCATAGACGCCGAACAGGCCGGCCAGACGAAACGCGATCTCGGCAAGCCAATAGGCGAGCTGCGGGCCGACATCGCTGTCGAGCTGAAATTCGTGGCCGATGGCGAGAAGCTGCGGCAGGTCGCCGGGCGGCCCGCGTAGAACACCATCGGCACCGAAGCCAAAGCACCGCCTGCGCAAGCGTCGCCAGCCAGAACACCAGCACGGGACGCGCGCGAAGGCTTCAATGTAAAGGGGGACGTAGAACATCGGGCCCCGTACGCACCCACCGCATCAATCGACAGGCATTTTCAGAGGTTCGGCGTGCCGTATAGGACCGCCCGACTAGAGTGGCAATATGCCGGCGGGCGCGCCATCGGCGTCGCCGTTCAACAGGCCGAGCGCAATCGCCACGGGCGAGAACGAGCGGCGGTGATGGATCGTCGGCCCCAGCCGATCGAGCGCGGCGAAATGTTCGGGGACGCTGTATCCCATGTGGCGCTCGAAGCCGTAGCCGGGATGGGCGGCGCCGAGGCAGGCCATCAGCCGGTCGCGCGTCACCTTGGCGACGATCGACGCGGCGGCGATCGAGGCGACGATGGCGTCGCCGCCGATAACCGCCTCGCAATCGCAGCCGGCATCGATCCGGTCGCGGCCATCGACGAAAACGAGACGCGGCTTGACCGGAAGCGCGGCGACGGCGCGCGCCAGCGCCCATAATGAGGCACGCAAAATGTTGTCGCGATCGATGCGCGACGGCGGCGCGAACGCCACCGCGACCTGCGCCCGCGCGCAAATCCGCGCGTAGAGCACCTCGCGGCGGTCCGGGGTGAGTTTCTTGGAATCATCGAGCCCGCGCGGAACATCGTCGGGGTCGAGAATGACCGCCGCGGCGACAACCGGGCCGGCAAGCGGCCCCCGGCCCGCCTCGTCGCACCCCGCAACCGGCCAGACGCCGCGCTTGAGCGCGGAGCGTTCGCGGCGGAAGGTCGGCCTGACGATGATCTCATCGAGCGGCAGGCGCAGTGCGGGCTTGGCGGCGGTGCGAACTCATGCCGCGATGGTGCGCGGTGCGCCTTGCGGACGCAACCCCGCGTCGGGCGCCGGCGTGCAATTCAAAACAAATCGAGTTGCTTTGCGCTCGGCCGCGGCCGGAAATGCTCGGTCGTGGTTTTCACTTTCGTCGTATTGAAGCCCAGCCGCTCGCAGGCGACCTCGAAACGGCGGCCGATCATCCAGGCGATCGGACCGGAGCCCGTCATGCGCTTGCCGAACGTCGAATCGTAGTCCTTGCCGCCGCGCGTATCGCGGACCAGCTTGAAGACATGACGGTAGCGATCGGGAAAATTCGCGATCAGCCATTCGCGGAACAGGTCGCGCACTTCGAGCGGCAAACGCAGCAGCACATAGCCGGCATGGCGCACGCCGGTTGCCGCGACGGCATCGAGAATGCGCTCGATCTCGGCATCGTTGAGCGCCGGAATGATCGGCGCGACCAGCGTCGAAGCCGGCACGCCGGCCTTGACCAATTGCCGCAAGGCGTCGAGCCGGCGCGCCGGCGTCGAGGCGCGCGGCTCCATGGTCCGCGCCAGTTTTGCATCGAGCGTCGTGACCGAGATGCGCGACCTTGACCAGATCGCGCTGCGCCATGCGCGCCAGGATATCGAGATCGCGCAGCACCAGCGCCGACTTGGTCACGATGCCGACCGGATGGCCGGCACGCTCCAAAACTTCGAGAATGCGGCGCATGATCTTATGCTGGCGCTCGATCGGCTGGTACGGATCGGTGTTGGTGCCGATGGCGATGATCCGCGGCACGTAACCGGGCGCCGACAATTCGCGCTCGAGCAGTTCCGGCGCCGTTCGGCTTCATGAACAGCTTGGTTTCGAAATCGAGGCCGGGCGACAGTCCGAGATAGGCGTGGGTCGGCCGCGCGAAGCAATAAACGCAGCCGTGCTCGCAGCCGCGATAGGGATTGATCGAGCGATCGAAGCGAAATGTCCGGCGAATCGTTGCGGGCGATGATCTTGCGCGTCGCGTCGATCGTCACCGTGGTCTTGAACGGCGGCAGATCGTCGAGGCCCTGCCAGCCGTCGTCGAAGGCGACGCGCGCCAGCGGCTCGAATCGCCCGGAGGCGTTCGACACCGTGCCGCGGCCGCGCCGGCGTTCGCGGTCGACCGCGGTTCCGGGCTCGCCCGCCGGCACGGAGGGCAGCAGCGGTGCCGGCGGGCGTCTCAAAGCGGACGAGCGAGCTCATGACATTCGAAGATAACGGCACGCCATGAACAAAACAAGAACAAATCTCCGTGAGCCACTTGCTGGCCGAAGCAGCTTGGAATCGCGGCATTGTCGCTATTGGGCAATGTCACACGGGGGTTCGGCCGCAGCAGCATGCTGAGCGTCATCATTCGCGACGCTCGAATTCCGAGCGTGACCTGGTGCGGACGTTGGCGTCGCTGGTTCCCGGCGCGACGGCCGGGCTGATCAGCGAGGTGCTGGTGGCCGACGGCGGCTCGCGCGACGACACCGCGGCGGTCGCCGACGTTGCCGGCTGCAATTTCATGCTGCGCGGAAGGTCCGCTGGCACGGCGGCTCAAGGCAGCGGCCGACGCGGCCCGCGCGCTCGTGGCTCATGTTCCTGCGGCCGGGAGCCGTCCTCGACGCGCACTGGATCGGCGAGGTCGCGCGCTTCGTGGAGCAGGGCCCGATGGATAACCGCGCCGCCGTGTTCCGGCGCGGCGCGGCCGCACAGCCGGCGCTTGCGCGACGCGCTGCGGCTCCTGGCGAGCGGCACTCGGTGCCGGTGCGCGGCCGCGGCCCGAACAGGGCCTCGTGATCGCGCAAGCAGTTCTATGACGCGCTCGGCGGCCACTCCGAACGCGCCGCCGATCCGGAGACCGACCTGCTGCGCCGGATCGGCCGGCGGCGGATCGTCATGCTGTCGGCCAGCGCCGGCGTCGCGCGGTAGATACTTGACTTAGTCAAGTATCTGGCCGACACTTCGGCCGATGAGCCCAATCCGCCAAACCGAACGTCACATCGCCGCCGTGCGCCGCTTCAATCGCTTCTACACGCGGCAGATCGGCGTGCTGCGCAAGACCTATCTCGACAGCTCGTATTCGCTCGGCGAAATGCGCGTGCTCTACGAAATCGCCATGGCCGCGCGCCGACGGCGAGCGATATCGGCCGCGCGCTCGATCTCGACGCCGGCTATCTGAGCCGCGTGCTGCGCAATTTCGAAAAACGCGGCCTGATCCGACGCACCGCTTCGGCAAGCGACGCCCGGCAAAGCCACCTCGCGCTGTCGGCGCGCGGCAAGAAAACCTTCGCGCCACTGGAGCGATCGCTCGCAACGCGACACCGGCGCCATGCTCGACAAGCTGCCGCCCGCCGACCAGGCGCGGCTGATCGCGGCCATGACACACGATCGAAACGCTGCTCGGCGGCGCGTTGCGGCCGCGCAGACGATCGCCGCTACATCTTGCGCGCGCCGCTGCCGGGCGATTTCGGCTGGATCGTCAAACGCCACGCCGAGCTTTACGCGCAGGAATATCAGTGGACCGACCCGTTCGAGGGCGTGTGCGCGCAGATCGTCGCCGACTTCGTCAACAATTACGATCCGAAGCGCGAGCGCTGCTGGATCGCCGAAATGGACGGCGAAAATGTCGGCACGGTGATGCTGGCGAAGGATAGCGCCACAGTCGCCCGCATCCGCCTGCTGCTGGTCGATCCGAAAGCGCGCGGCCTTGGCCTCGGCGCGCGGCTCACCGACGAGTGCGTCCGCTTCGCCCGCCGCGCCGGCTACCGGAAGATCACGCTATGGACCCACAGCGTGCTCACCGCCGCGCGACACATCTATCAAAAGGCCGGCTTCAAGCTGATGCGCACCGAAAAGCACAAGAGCTGGGGCCGCCCGGTGGTCAGCGAGCACTGGGATTTGGAGTTGTAGCATCGCTCGTGGGGACCGTCATCCTGAGGTGCGAGCCAACGGCGAGCCTCGAAGGATGCGGCCGCGGCTTTCGGTCCGTCGCCCTTCGAGGCTCGGCGCTGCGCGCCGAGCACCTCAGGGTGACGGAACGCATGTTACACCGTCGCGCCTTTGGCCTTTGGCCGGCGCAGATGCTCGTCGAGCCGCGGCATGATCTCGACGAAATTGCACGGCCCGTAACGATAGTCGAGCTGATGCACCAAAATTTCGTCCCAGGCGTCCTTGCAGGCGCCGGGCGAACCGGGCAGGCAGAAGATGTAAGTCGAACCGGCGACGCCCGCGGTCGCGCGCGACTGGATCGCCGAGGTGCCGATCTTCGGGAAGCTCACCACCAGGAACAGCGCCGAGAACGCATCCATCTTCTTGTCGAACAGCGGCTCGATCGCCTCGGGCGTGACGTCGCGGCCGGTGAAGCCGGTGCCGCCGGTGGTGATGATCACGTCGATCATCGGATCGGCGATCCAGGTTTGACGCGGGCGCGGATCGCCTCGATGTCGTCGGTGACGATGCTGCGCTCGGCGACGAAATGGCCGGCAGCGACGATGCGATGCACCAGCACCGCTCCCGACTTGTCGTCCTTGATGTCGCGCGTGTCGGACACCGTGAGCACCGCGATCTTGAGCGGCACGAACTGTTTTTCTTCGTCGATCCCAGGCATGGAACCACCCTACCACCCCTGGTGGGCGGCCGAAACAGCCGATTCGCCGCCCAAACTACTCGGCGGCTTGCCGCACTGACGGCCGGTAGCTTCCCGGAATCGTGCGGAAAGCGATGTTCAAGCGGTTCGCGGCATTGATGGCCACGACGGCGAGCGTCAGGTTCGCGAGCTCCTGCTCGTCGAATTGCGAGCGCGCAAGTTCATAGACGTCGTCTGGAACATGGCCCGCCGTGACATGCGTGACCGCTTCGGTCCACGCCAGCGCGGCGCGCTCGCGATCGCTATAAAACGGCGTTTCGCGCCAAGCATCGAGCAGATAAAGCCGCTGCTCGCTCTCGCCGCCGGCGCGCAGCTCCTTGGTGTGCATATCGATGCAATGGGCGCAGCCGTTGAGCTGCGAGGCGCGCAGCTTGACCAGTTCGAGCAGCGCATGATCGAGGCCGCAGCCGTGCACAAAGCTGTGAAGCTCGCTCATCGCCTTGGCGCCCTGCGGCGATGCCTTGCGAAAATCCATGCGCGCTTCCATGGTGACCTCCACTTTCATCCGGTCTTGTTCATTCAGTCTTGTTTATTCAGTCTTGGCGAACAGATTTTGCACATCAGGCCGCGTCATCGATGACCGAAGCATGTCGAAGCCATCTCGTTTGACGAGTTCATCGGCGATCTGACGGATCAGAGACATCGTCGCCATCGTTGCACCTGAGGCGATGCTGACGCGCGCGATACCGATCTCCTCGAGCTCGGCGACCCCCGGTGTCCCCGGCCGGCCGACCACATTAATCGGCATCTGCACCGCCGCCACGAGTTCGCCGAGTATTTTCGGATCGGTCAGCGCGAACGGAAAGACGCAATCGGCGCCGGCAGCCGCATAGGCCTTGGCCCGCCGCACGGTTTCGCTGAAGCGGGTGGCATCGTCATGGACATGCTTGAGATAGAGATCGATCCTGGCGTTGATGACAATGGGAACGTCGGCGGCGCGCGCGGCCTCGCGGGCGGCACGAATGCGCTCGACGGCGTTCTCGATGGGACGGACCGGCATCGCCGGGTCGGATGTACTGTCCTCGAGATTGATGCCCACCGCCCCGGTGGTGATGATCTGCAAGACGCTGCGCGCCACGTCTTCGGGCGTTTCGCCGTAACCCGGCCTCGATGTCCGCTGTGACTGGCACGCGCACCGCCCGCGCGATCCGCTGCGTGGCCGCCACCACCTCGTCCCACGGCGCCTTTTCACCGTCGGGGAAGCCGAGCGCCCATGCCACGCCGCCGCTGGTCGTGGCCACCGCGCCAAAACCCGCGGACTCGAAGATGCGGGCGCTCATGGCGTCCCACGCGTTCGGCAGGAGCAGCAGGCGCGGCCCCTGGTGCATCTTGCGAAAGGCTTCGGCTAATCGTGTTTGATCGTCTTTGGTCACTGCGCCTCACGATCGGACAATGGCACGGCGCAGCAGCGCCAAACCATTTCGGAACGCGCAGTGTAGCGTGCCACGCCGCAAGAGCTACAGCGAATTCGCCGACAGCGTATCGCAGGCGGAGACCTTGCCCTGCTTTGAAGCCGTTCGAGAACCAGCGCTTGCGCTGCTCGGAGGTGCCGTGGGTGAAGGAGTCGGGCACCACGTAGCCCTGCGTCTCCTTCTGCAGCCGGTCGTCGCCGATGGCAGAAGCGGTCTGCAACGCCGAATCGACGTCGCCGGGATCGAGGAAGTTGTGCTCTTGGCCTGGGCGCGGTTCGCCCACACGCCGGCGAGGCAATCGGCTTGCAGTTCGATGCGCACCTGGAGCGCGTTCGACTCGGCCTTGCTGGCCGACGCCTGCTGTTCCTGCATGACGCGCGGCAGGATGCCAAGCTCATCCTGGACGTGATGGCCGACCTCGTGAGCGATCACGTAAGCCTCGGAGAACTGGCACGCCTTATTGCTCGAGCAAGCGCCGAACTTCGACTGAAGGTCGCGGAAGAAAGAGGTGTCGAGATAGACACGCTTATCGCGCGGGCAATAGAACGGACCCATGGCCGATTGCGCGAAGGCGCAGGGCGTCGGTTCTGAACCGGAAAACAATCGCAGTTTCGGCGGATGATAAGTGCGCCCGCTGGCGTTGAAAATTCCGGTCCAGACGTCCTCGGTGCTGCCGAGAACCAGCGCGACGAACTTGCCGGTCGGATCGGTCGGCGTCCCGGAGTTGACCGGGGCGTTGGGTGGTTTGCTGGGTGGACGGCCCGTTGCCGGTGAGGATTTGCGCGCCATTGAGCAGCACGCTGGGATCGATCCCGAAGTACCAGCTGATCAGCCCGACAATGATGACCGTGCCGATGCCAAGACCGCCGGCGCCGCCCGGCAAGCCGCCGCCGCCGCGCGATGCGCTGGCTTCCCGGTCGTCTTCGACATTGTCGCTGGGACGAAAATCATCCGTGCGCATGCGTCATTCTCCATTCATAAAACCGGCCTCGGAACGGTCGTGTCACGCGCCCGACATTACAACCAATAACGCACGATTAACCAAGTGTTTCCCGGCATTTATTGCCTAGCAACCAAGCGTTTCGATTAAGCCGATCTTTACCTTGAGACCGCATCATCCTGATCGTCGGTTGTAGGTCCCGCGTCGCCGACAGCGTCGCCTGAGTCAGAGTTCTGAGTCATGGTTGTGTCGCGTCGCGGGGCGTCCGCTAGGGCGCCCCGCGTATGTCTTGAGTCCACGGCATCCGCGCGCATCCTCATCGGGGATTGCGTTGCCGAGATGGCGAAGCTCCCGGCCGCGTCCGTCGATCTGGTCTTTGCCGATCCGCCATACAATCTGCAGCTTCAAGGTGACCTCAAGCGTCCCGACGACTCGCGCGTCGATGCCGTCGACGATGACTGGGACAAGTTTTCCAGCTTCTCCGCCTATGACGAATTCACGCGCGCCTGGGTTCTCGCCTGCCGCCGGGTGATGAAACCGAATGCCACGCTGTGGGTCATCGGCTCCTATCACAACATCTTCCGCGTCGGCACGATACTCCAGGATCTCGGGTTCTGGATCCTCAACGACATCGTCTGGCGCAAATCCAACCCGATGCCGAATTTTCGCGGCCGCCGCTTCACCAACGCACACGAAACCCTGATCTGGGCGGCGCGCGATGCCGCCAAACGGGATTATACGTTCAATTACGAGGCGCTCAAGGCGGGCAACGAAGATATTCAGATGCGCTCCGATTGGCTGTTCCCGCTGTGCACCGGCGAGGAGCGGCTCAAAGGACGCGACGGCAAGAAGCTGCATCCGACGCAAAAGCCCGAGGCCCTGCTGGCACGCATCATCCTGGCGGCGTCCCGCCCTGACGATCTGGTGCTCGACCCGTTCAGCGGCACCGGCACGACCGGCGCGGTTGCGCACCGGCTGCGCCGGCGCTTCATCGGCGTCGAACGCGACGCGGATTACGCGGCGGCAGCCGAGCAGCGCATCGCCGCCGTCGAGCCGATGCCCGAACCGGCACTCGCCTCTTTCATGACTGCGCGCGACGCGCCGCGCGTGGCATTTTCGGTGCTGATCGAGCGCGGCCTGGTCGCTCCGGGCATTAACCTCGTCGACGCCAAGCGCCGGCATCGCGCCCTGGTGCGCGCCGACGGCGCCATCGCGCTGGGCGAAGCGGTCGGTTCGATCCACCGCATCGGTGCGCTGGCGCAAGGCCTTGAAGCCTGCAACGGCTGGACCTTTTGGCACATCGAAACGCCGCAGGGGTTGACGGTGATCGACGCGTTGCGGGCGCGGGTGCGCTCGGAGATGGGGGCGTCATCATCAGGCACACCCCAAATGGCCTTTTCAGCAGCATCGGCCTGACGACACCGACGCCCGCCAACGAATGGCCCCTGAGGGGCGGACGCAACGCGCAAAAAAATGAAATTATTTTTGCGTCGCCGCCGCCGAGCGCGCGTCGGCTATCGCGTGTTTGAATTCAGCCGCACTAAGGACCATGGGAATCCGAAACGTCCCTACGATAAAACCGGGAGTACCCTGGAAGTCAAAAGCTTCGGCCTGCGCCTTATTGCGCGCCAGGATTCCATCAACGGTCTCATGATGAGTATCGAGGTCTGACGTCGCCTGGGCCACGTCGACGCCAGCCGCCGCGAGAATAGCACGCACCGACTCTTCGCTCAGACTTGTTTTGGCAGCGATCAACGCGTCATGCGCTTGCGCGTATTTGTTTTGATATTTTGCCGCCAGCACCATGCGGGCCGCATAGATTGATGAACCGCCGAAGATCGGCCAGTCCTTCGCCACGATCCTGACCTTGCCATCTTCTTTGGCAACCTTCATCAAAACCGGGTTCACGGCTTTGCAATACGGGCAGCGATAGTCAAAATATTCGACGATGGTGATATCGCCCTCAGGATTTCCGATCGTCGGGATATCGGCATCCCGCAATACGCTTGCCCTTGAAAGCGGGTTGGTCGTCGGCTCCTCCGCCAGCACGTTTGCGGGCAGCGCTACGGCCATAAGCAAGACCGCAGCGATCGACCATGTCATTTTGGGCAGGCGCAATTTCATGTCCAACTCATTGTTCCGAACGCTATGCGGTCGCCGCATAAAAGGAGATCGAATTCCCTCTCCCCTAGACAGATAATGCCAGTAAGGCCAGGGCAAAAATTTGGTCTCAAGATACCAGGCGGATCGGGCAGGAATCGTAACCGTTTCATCATCTTCGTGCGGCGGCTTACGTGCTTTATAAAGCGGAATTGCGATAATGGGGAATCGAACGCAGTTTCTGCGGCCGAACTGGCAAGGATGGCAGCCGGCGTTTGTGACGGTTGAGAAGAACCCGCGAAACAATCGGGAGGTCGCATTGGTTTGGACTCCGTCAAGAGCTGCCGATGTTATGGCGCATCGGCTTGAATTCTCGATTTGGCTCGGCTGCGTCTTGCTTGCGTTGACGATCGTTCCGCTGACCTCGGCATTCGCCGCCGATGGCCGAGATATCGCCGCGAACGGCAATAGTCAGGGCGCGGCCCCCTGCTCGGCTTGCCATGGCGACCAGGGTGAGGGCCGGCCAGATGCGGGTTTTCCTCGGCTGGCCGGCCTTAACGCCGGCTATCTGCTGCAACAGCTCAACGACTTTGCCGATGGCAAACGTACCAATGAAATCATGCAGCCCATCGCCAAGGCGCTCTCTCCCGACGAGCGTGCGGCGGTGACGACCTTCTACGCGTCGCTAAACCCCGCCGCGGCCCAAGAGCCAAAAAAACCGGACGATAAGACCATCACCGCTGGCGCGGCGCTCGCATCTCGCGGGGATTGGTCCAAGGGACTGCCGGGCTGCGGCCAGTGTCACGGTCCTGCGGGACAGGGGGTCGGCGCTTCATTTCCAAAACTTGCCGGCCAAAACTCGACCTATGTCACGAACGAACTAAAGGCCTGGCAGCAAGGCAAGCGCAGCAACGATCCGTTGAATTTAATGACCGGCATCGCCACCAAACTCGACGACGGCCAGATCGCCGCGGTCGCCGCTTATTACGCGAGCCTGCCAGCGTTTGCACCGCAGCCCGCGGCCCAAAAAGGAACGACCCAATGAGTGAGCACCAGCCGGATTTCCAAACCTGGGCTATCGGGGTCATCTTCCTTGGGCTCGCAGGATTCATCGGCTTCACTGTCGGGCGAACGGACATCGCCAACAATGCCAATGCCACCAATGCCACCAATGCCGGTGCCGACGCCAATGCCAAGAATAGCAAGTCCGCACCGACGCCGGCCAAGGTTGTTGAAACCAAGCCCGCTGAGCAGCCAAAAACCTTCACGCCGCCTGCCGATGACAAAATCCCCAACAACGAGTTTGGGAAGATGGTCCGGCTCGGCGAAGAGATTTTTCGCGATACGCAACACAACGCCAAAGAATATGTCGGCAATTCGCTCCAGTGCGCCAACTGCCACATCGACGGCGGGCGGTTGGCAAACTCCGCTCCGCTCTGGGCCGCCTACGTGGCGTTTCCGACCTATCGGGCCAAGAACGGCCACGTCAATTCGTTCCAGGAGCGGATGCAGGGCTGTTTCCGCTACAGCATGAACGGCAAAGAACCGCCGTTGGGAGACAAGGTTCTGGTCGCTATCGAAAGCTATGCGTACTTCCTCGCGAAAGGCGCGCCGACCGGAGCGAGTTTGCCGGGACGCGGTTACCCCAAGCTGCCCAAAGCCGCGAAACTGGATTACGCGCACGGACAAGGCGTTTATGCGGAGAAATGCGCGCTGTGCCATGGACCGGATGGTCAGGGCCAGCAATCAGCGGATGGCACGACCGTTTTCCCGCCGCTTTGGGGCGCGCACTCTTTCAACTGGGGCGCCGGCATGAGTTCGATCACCAATGCCGCAGGCTTTGTGAAAGCCAATATGCCGCTGAGCCAGGGCAATACGCTGACGGACCAGGAAGCATGGGACGTCGCAGCTTATCTCGACAGCCAGGAGCGTCCTCAGGATCCGCGCTTCAAGGGCTCGGTCGCCGACACGCGCCAGCAATACCACAACTCGCCGATGGATCTGTACGGGCAAACGGTCAATGGCGTTCTATTAGGCCAGAACTCACCGCCCGCGGGACCACCAAAGACGGATTGATCTTCCGTTCAAGACGGCGCGCAGTCTATTTGGCGGCGTAGGCCTCGAAGCCGTAACGCCCGAAGATGCTCAGGGCGTCGGGTGATCGGATGAACCCGAGCCACGCTTTCGCGGCCTCGGCGTGGGCCGCACCGCTCACCTCGGCTCCTGCATAGATCGCCGTAACATTGTCGGCGGCTGGAATCGCGACGTGTTCAATCGGATGGCCGGACTGCTCTTGAAACTCGGCTTCCGATTGCCACGTGACGCCCGCATCCGCAACGCCCTGCATCAGGAACAGCGGCGTCTGCCGGTGATGGATGTGCGTCAGGATCGTGCTGCCATCCTGCACCTTCTTGGCGTAAACCTCATCTGCGAGGGTTTCGCCGCCGGTTTTGGTCAAAGCCATCTTGATCTGCCGCGCGATGCCCTCGAATTCCGGGTTCGGCATGGCGAGGCGAACGTCGGGCCGCCCAAGGTCGGCCAGGCCAGTAATGTGAGCTGGATTGCCCTTCAGAACCATGATCGCAAGCGTGTTAGTCACATACGGCACGGCGGGGCCGGTGAGTTTACCTTGCTTGATCAGGTCGTTCACCTTCACCAAACCCGCGAAGTAGGCGTCCGGCTTCGCGGTCCACGTCATGTTGCCTACGGTGACTGTGCCGCCCGCCTCCATTTGCTTCACCAGCAAGCCGGGCGGCAGCGTTTCCCAGTACACCCGGTTCTGAAATTCGGGATGTGCCGTCTCGAAAGCGCGAACCAGCGGCGCCATGGCGAAGAAATAGTTGCCGCCGACGTAAAGCACGAGCTTCGGGTCGGTCACGTCGCCGTGGAAGTCGGAGAGCACGTTCACTTCCGGGACGGTAAGCGCAAAGCCGCGTGTCTTCGCGTCGTTATTGGCTCCGCCTTGCCAGGGCGGAAAAATCTCGCCTCGGTAGTGCGGCGCCTCGGCCCGACCGTTCCAGCCGCTCTGTTGAGCCGACGCCGGCACCGTCGCCAGGGTGAGCACCGCAGCGACCAGCAGTGCTTGGCCGAGGAGTGCCTGTCGGATATTTGGGTCCATCTGCTTGCTCCTATTTCGTAATAAAAGCCGGCCTGCTGGAGTCCGCAGCGTCCCAATGGCGCGAGCGATCGTCGCGCCAACTCGCGGAAGATACGCGCCGCATGGGAGCACTCTTTAAATCATCAAAGCGGCAGCCGGTACATCTCACCGTATTTGCCGCGCAGATAATCCAGATACGGCTTCATGCTCATCGCCGAGCCGGTCGCGCGCTTGACGAGGTCGTTCGGCGTGAATTTCGCGCCATGTCGGTAAAGGTTATCACCCAGCCATGTGTGCAGAGTTTCGAACTCGCCACGCGCAATCTCGCTTGGAATTTCCGGATGCGCCTTGAGAGCCGCCGCGTAAAACTGCGCGCCCAAGATATTGCCGATGGTATAGCTCTGGAAGCTGCCGCCGATGTTGCCGGAGTACCAGTGCACGTCCTGCAGGCAGCCGTCGCGATCGTCCGAGGGCGCGATGCCGAGATCGGCTTGCATCGCCGCGCGCCAAGCTTCCGGCAGCTCTTTCACCCGCAATTTGCCCTCGAGCATTTTCAGCTCGAGATCGAAGCGTAGCATGATGTGCAGATTATAGGTCACCTCGTCGGCGTCGGTGCGGATCAGCGAGCGCGCCACTTTGTTGATGGCGCGATGGAATATCGCAAGCGGCACGCCCGCAAGCTGCTGCGGAAAAATCCGCTGTAGCGCCGGATAAAAATACTGCCAAAAACCGTGGCTGCGCGCGACCACGTTTTCCCACAGCCGCGACTGGCTTTCATGCACGCCGGACGAGGCGCCGTGGCCGAGCGGCGCACCGTCGAGCGCGGCGCTGACGCCCTGCTCGTACATGGCATGGCCCGCCTCGTGCAGCGTCGAGAACAGCGCATCACCGAGGTCGTTCTCGTTGACACGGGTGGTGATGCGGACGTCACCGGCGGAAAGCCGCGTGCAGAACGGATGATGCGTGAGGTCGAGCCGGCCGCGCTTGAGATCGTAACCCAGGCGCTGCGCCGCGTTGAGACCGAATTCGAGCTGCGCGGCTTTGGGGAACGAGTGGTGCAGACAGGCATCGTCGGCGGCCGGCTGATCGCAGATCGCGCGCACCATCGGGACCAATTCTTCCCTGAGGCCGCCAAACAATTTGCGGATCGACGCGGTCGTCATGCCTTCGTCGGCATCATCGATATGCGGATCGGCGACGTGCTTGTAGGGTGCAAAGAATCCGGAATACTCGCGGCTGAGGTCAAGCGTCTTTTCCAGATAAGGCACCATGACCGCAAAATCGTTCGCCGGCCTCGCCCGCGTCCAGGTGTCGTACGAGGCGGAGGCATGCGCGCTCGAACGCGCGACGTAGTCGGGCGGCACTTTGATCGCCTTATCATACTCGCGCCGCGCGACACGGATGAGGCAGGCGTCGTCGGAATCGGGCGGCAGGCTTTCACTATACCCCGCAAGCGCATCGATCACTTTGCCGACCGCCGGCGCCACCGATTGTTGGTGCGCCAAACGATAAAGCATCGCGCCCTGCCGGCCGCGCGCATCGGCGCCGCCGTCCGGCATGTAGGTCGATTGATCCCAGTTCAGCACCGCGGCCGCGGCGCGCAGATCGCTGATCTCGCGCAGCCGCCGTTTCAATTCCGCCAACATTTGCTCGGCGGAGCGGCGGCTTCGTTTCGGTCTGGCCGCGGCCCGCCCAGCAGAGCCCGCCGCAGCCTTGAATTTACGAACTTTGGATTGACGAGCCTTCGCCATGTCGGCCTAGCGCGCCGCCACCACCATGATCTCGACCTTGTAGTCGGGCGAGGCGAGCTTGGCCTCCACGGTCGCGCGCGCCGGCGCGTTGCCGGACGAAATCCAAGCGTCCCACACCGCATTCATCTCGGCGAAATTCGCCATGTCGGTGATCCAGATATTGGCCGAGAGCAGTTTGCTCTTGTCGGTCCCTGCCTTGGCGAGAAAGCCATCGATCTGGGACAGAATGCTTTTGGTCTGCTCGGTCGTGCTCTTGCCCTTCGGGCTGTCGGCGACGAGACCGGAGAGATAGACGGTGTCGCCATGAACCACGGCCTTGCTCATGCGCGGCCCAGACTCGTGTCGATCGATTTTCATTCGCTGATCCTTTCTAACTGCCGCTTCTTGTTGACATTCAAACCGACGGGGGCGCCCGCCAGGAAGCTTGCAAACAGCAGAGGCTTCTCAGTCCCGAAGGTACTACGGGATTTTGATGATCACCCGACCGTTGGCAACTCAAAGCTGAATTGCGTCAAAACTTGAGGGTCATCGGTGCGCTTGGACGCGTCGAGGATCTCAATGCCGACAATGCGGCCTTTATCGTCGTAGTCGACGACGATACCGTCGGCCACCTCCTCGCTCTCCATGATGGGTCGCTCGGTCAAGTTAAGGTAAACCGCGTCGGCCCCGTGATCTACTCTCACGCGCATAGTCTGGTCCTGTCGAAAAAGGCGGTGATAACATACTCGGGATCGGTCAATGGCGTAACCACTCGTAGCATGACTCGGCGCCCAGGCAGGCACTTAAGAAATGATCGGCGATTTCCCTTAGTTTCCGCAACATCAGGGCTATGGAGTGTCGCTTCCACCCATTCCCGATCAATAGCGCGACGGGCGAGTTGGAACTTCGCGTGTTCATCGTAGCGGATCACGGAACATCTCGACCCTGACGCGTCAGATCATTCTAGATTTCATTCGTCCGCAAGTACATGCGCGACCACTTTACGCATGATGCTGGGCAGCGCCTCGTCGGCTAGTCCGGCGATCACGGTCCACCGCATTCCATCTGGCGCTGGCGTGCTCGCTGGCAGTTCGACCGCGTAGACGGAAAGCTCGAGCGGGAAATGCGTGAACACGTGCCGCACGACGCCGGCGATGCGGCGCCACGCGACCCGGCCTTGCATCTTTGTCGTGACAAAATGCGGCGCGCCTTCGAGCGCTTTGCTGTCGTCGAAATCTTTCGTCCACGGCGTTGACGGCACCTCGGTCATGCCGCCGAGCAAGCCCTTTTCCGGCCGCGTCCGCACCAGCACGAAACCGTCCGCGCGCACACCACGAAGGCGGCGCCGTGGCGCAATTCGCCTTCGAGCTTCGGCGCCTGCGCGGGAATGTCTCGGCGTCGCCGCGCGCCACGCGCCGCGCACACGTCCTTCCACGGACAAATGCGCAAGCCGGCTTCTTCGGCGTGCAGATCGTGGCGCCGAGATCCATCATCGCCTGGGCGAAATCGCCGGTCCGCTCGGCGGCATCAGCGCGCGGCCAGCGGCGAATCTCCGGCTTCGCCGCCGGCAACGGCGTCGTCGACGGCATAAAGCCGCGCGATCACCCGCTCGATGTTGCCGTCGACCGGACTGGCGCGGCGCATCGAACGCGATCGCCGCGATCGCCGCCGCCGTGTAGCCGCCGATGCCGGGCAGCGCGCCGCAACCCAGCCTCGCTGGCCGGGAACTCGCCGCCGTGCCGCTCGACGACCGCGCTGGCGCAGGCGTGAAGATTGCGGGCACGGGCATAATAGCCGAGGCCGGCCCAGGCCTTCAGCACATCTTCGAGCGGCGCCGCCGCGAGGGCGCTCACGTCGGGCCAGCGCGCCAGGAATCGTGCGTAATAGGGCGCGACCGCCTTCACGGTGGTCTGTTGCAGCATGATTTCGGACAGCCACACGTGGTAAGGATCGCTGCGCTCACCCGGCGCGGCGCGCCATGGCAGCCTGCGGCGGTGGCGGTCGTACCAGGCGAGCAAGGCGCTGGGTCGCGGGCACAAAGCGGCCGCCGTGCTTGGCACGTTGATGCTTGGCGCGCCGTTGCCCGGCCGTCCTGCTGCCACGGTTTCTGCAACGCTTATGCCCGAGGGATGACAGAGCACCGCGCCATGAACAAGCCCTCGCGTCCCTTCGCAAGCCTCTGCGCGATCTCGCCGGCAAAGTTGTCGGCGACGACGTTCAAGAGGCAGGGCTTTGCCGCGACCGAATTGGTGACGCGCTGGACCGACATCGTCGGCGCCGAGATCGCCGTCCACGGCGAGCCGGTCAAGATCCAATGGCCGCGCGCCAGCGTCCCGAAAGGCGAGAGACGCGCCAAGAGCCCGGCGACCCTCGTCCTGCGGGTCGAAGGCCCGGCGGCGCTCGAAATCCAGCATCCCGCCGATGTGATCCTCGAGCGCGTCAACCGCTTCTTCGGCTGGCGCGCGGTCGAGCGGCATCGCGTCTCCGGCAAGCGCCGCTGCGGCGCGGCGAGCTCAAAGCCGCCCGAGCTGCGACGCCGCGAGGCGGCCCGTGTCGCAGCCACGCTCGACGCCGTCACCGACGACGATCTGCGAGCAGCGCTGGCGCGGCTCGGCGCCGCCGATCAAGCGCGCTGACCGCTTTTTCCGTCAAACGAACGTGACCGCACGGACCTTGGCGACATGGCCCGCCAATGCCACATTGCTGCGGCCAAATACGGCTTTGCAAACCTTAGGAGTTCCCTTGATCACACGTCGCGAATTGCTGCTCGACCGCCGCGGTCGTCTGCCTCGCTGGCGGCCGTTGGCGTCTCGACGCCGCTGCCGTCGATTTCCTCCGGCCGTCGGCGGACGATGCGCGCCGGCGCCGGCCGATGCTGGCGCAGGCCGGGCCGCGACGGCGACGTCGTGCTCGGCTCCGACAACGCCCCGGTGACCATCATCGAATATGCCTCGATGACGTGCCCGCATTGCGCCCATTTCTCCGAGACCACTTTTCCGGAACTGAAGAAGCAGTACATCGACACCGGCAAAGTGCGCTACATCTTGCGCGAATTCCCGCTCGACGCGCTCGCCGCGGCCGGCTTCATGCTGGCGCGCTGCGCCGGCAAGGACAAATACATGCCGCTGGTCGAGACGCTGTTCGCCAAGCAGGACGAATGGGTCGGTCAAGCAACCGCTGCCGCCGCTCAAGGAGATCGCCAAGCAGTTCGGCTTTACCGAGCAGTCCTTCGATCAATGCCTGGCGAATCAGAAGGTGCTCGACGGCATCCAGGCGGTGCGCGATCACGCCGTGGAGAAGCTTCGGCGTCAATTCGACACCGACGTTTTTCGTCAACGGCAAGAAGCTGGTCGGCGATGTCTCGATCGACGACCTGGCCAAGGTCATCGATCCCTATCTTAAGGAGGGATAAGGGTTTTTCGCCCTGCCCCGGCTTGCCCGGAAACGTCGCGCCCGCACTCCCGTCGTGAGCTCGTGCACCAGCGAAAGTCTGGATAACGCGGCCGCCCTTGTTGCGCTTGCGGGCGTGACGATTCATTGTCCGCGCCGATGCGGCACCGGTTCGCGCGCCTCGAGCGGCGTGAGCCTTGAACGATTTCCTTCGCGGCCGCGGCGGGGAAACATGGAAACAACACGCGAATGAAGCTCACGCGGCTGCGGCTGATCGGCTTCAAGTCCTTCGTCGAACCGACCGACTTCGAGATCGAGCCCGGCCTGACCGGCGTGGTCGGCCCGAACGGCTGCGGCAAATCCAATCTGGTCGAGGCGCTGCGCTGGGTGATGGGCGAAGCCTCCTACAAGGCGATGCGCGCGGCCGAGATGGACGACGTCATCTTCTCCGGCAATAACGGCCGCCCGGCGCGCAACCACGCCGAAGTCGCGGTCGCGATCGACAACAGCGAGCGCAAAGCGCCGGCCGCTTTCAACGACACCGACACGCTCGAAGTCTCGCGCCGCATCGTGCGCGAGCAGGGCTCGACCTTCCGCGTCAACGGCCGCGAGGTACGCGCCCGCGACGTCGCGATGCTGTTCGCCGACGCCTCGACCGGCTCGCGTTCGCCGGCCCTCGTCCATCAGGGCCGCATCGGCGAGATCATCCAGGCGCGGCCCGAGCAGCGCCGCCGCGTGCTCGAAGAAGCGGCCGGCATTTCCGGCCTGCACGCGCGCCGTCACGAGGCGGAGTTGCGGCTGAAAGCCGCCGAGCAAAACCTGGCGCGGGTCGAGGACGTCATCGGCCAACTTGCGGCGCAGGTCGCGGCGCTGAAGACCCAGGCCCGCCAGGCGGTGCGCTACCGCAACATCTCGGCTCAGGTGCGCCGCAACGAAGCGCTGCTATTCCATTTGCGCTGGATCGCCGCACGGACCGAAGTCGCCGACACCGAGCGGACCAAGGATGAGGCGGTTCGCGTCGTTGCGGCGCGCACCGGCGAGCAGGCGCAGGCCTCGACGCGCCAGGCGCAGGTCGCCGCCGGCGTTGCCGCCGCTGCGCGAGGCCGAGGCCAAGGCCGCCGCAGCGCTGCAGCGCCTGCTCATCGCGCGCGACGCCCTCGAACGCGAGGAGACCCGCGCCAAGGAACGGCTCGCCGAGCTCGACCGCCGGCTCGCAGCAATTCGCGGCCGACCTCGCACGCGAGCGGGCGCTTGTCGGCCGATGCCGAAGCGGCGCTCGAACGGCTCGACGCCGAAGAGAAGGCGCTGAAGGCCGAGGCGCAGGCGAACGATGCGCGTCTGACCGGCGTCAACGAACGCGTCGCGGCGGCCGATGCGGCGCTCGCGGCGTCCGAAAAGTCCTTTGCCGAATTGACCGGCGCGCTGGCCGATCTCACGGCGCGCCGCAATCAGCTTCAGACGGCGCTCGCGCGAGCACGAACAGCGCGCGACGCGGCTCGAAGCCGAGCTTGCCAACATCGAAGCCGGCCTTGCCGCGATCCGACAGCGGCGCACCCGACCTGCCGGCGCTCGCGCATCGCGCTTGCGGGCGCTCAGGCGGCGCTTGCCGAAGCCGAGAGCGCGGCACGCGCCGCCGAAGCTCGCGCATACGCGCAGCCCGCGAAGAGATCGACGCAGCGCGCACGCCGCTCGCTGACGCCGAGCGCCGGGTGCAGCGGCTGGAAACCGAAGCCAAGACCATCAGCAAGCTGCTCGCGGTCGAGAGCAAGAATCTCTGGCCGCCGGTGATGGACGCGCTCGATCGTCGAGAAGGGCTACGAGAAGGCGCTCGGCGCCGCGCTCGGCGACGATCTCGACGCGCCGGTCGACGAGATCCGCGCCGATGCGCTGGGCCGGCGCGGCGATCGATGCGGTCCGATCCGGCGCTGCCGGAAGGCGCCGCGGCGCTCGTCGCAATATCGTGCAGGCGCCGCCGGAGCTGGCGCGCCGCCTGGCCCAGATCGGCGTCGTCGAGCGCGCCGACGGCGCAGCGCCTCGCCGCGATGCTCAAGCCCGGCCAGCGGCTGGTCTCGCGCGAAGGCGACCTCTGGCGCTGGGACGGCTTTGCCGTCGCCGCCCATGCGCCGACCGGCGCGGCGCGCCGGCTCGCCGAACGCGGCCGCCTGCAGGCGATCGAGGGCGAACTCGCGAGCGCGCGCAGCGAAGTCGAAACCAAGCGCGCGCGCGGTCGAGGCGGCGGAGGCCGCCGTTGTCGCCGCCGCGGCCGCGCGAGACGCAATGCCCGCGAACGCTGGCGCGAAGCCCAGCGCGCGACCGACTGCGGCGCGCGAAGACCACGCCGCCGCCGAGCGCGAGATCAGCCGCAATGCCGCGCGCATCTCGGCGCTGACGGAGGCGAGGCAGCGCATCAGCGCCGGCCGCGACGAAACCGCCGCGGCACGCGGCGAAGCGCAGAGCCGCGCTTGCCGCGCTGCCGCCTGCCGCCGAACTCGAAGCCAAGCTTGCCGCCGTGAATGCCGTGATCGCCAGCGATCGCAGCGCGCTGGCCGAGGTGCGGGTCGAGGCGCAGACGATCGCGCGCGAGGCCGAGCTCGCCAACCGCCGGCTGCAGGCGATCGCCGCCGAACGCCGCGCCTGGAGCGAGCGCCGCGACAACGCCGCCGCCCAGATCGCCACCATCGGCGAGCGCACCGAGGAGGCGACGCGGCGAGCGCACCGAACTCGAGAGCGCACCGGAGAACTTCGCGACGCAGCGCCAGGCCCTGATCGGCGAGATCGAGACGGCGACAGCGCGAACGCCGCGCCGCCGCCGACCGGCTGGCCGAGGCGGAAACGCGATCTCGCCGAGGCCGACAAGGCCGCGCGCGTCGCGCTCGAAGCGGTCGGCGAGGCGCGCGCCGAAGCGGCCCGCGGCGAGGAGCGCTGCGATGGCGCCAAGCGCCGGCTCGCCGATATCGAGCACGAAATCCGCGAGACGCTGGAGGTCGAACCGGCCGCGGCGGCGGAGCTCGCCGAGCTCAAACCGGACGACGACGCCGCCGGCCGATCGCCGACGTCGAAGCAAAGCTCGAACGCATCAAGCGCGAGCGCGAGCGGCTTGGCGCGGTCAATCTTCTCGCCGAACAGGAATTGGGCGAGGTCGAGGCGCAGCACGCCAAGCTCACCGGCGAGCGCGACGATCTTGGTCGAGGCGATCAAGCGGCTGCGGCAGGGCATCCACAGCCTCAACCACGAGGCGCGCGAGCGGCTGCTCGCGTCGTTCGCGACGGTGAACGCGCATTTCACCAAACTGTTCACCGAGCTGTTCGGCGGCGGCACCGCCGAGCTGCAGCTCATCGAAAGCGACGATCCGCTCGAGGCCGGTCTCGAAATCCTGGCAAAACCGCCGGGCAAGAAGCCGGCGACGCTGTCGCTGCTGTCCGGCGGCGAGCAGGCGCTCACCGCGATGGCGCTGATCTTCGCGGTGTTCCTCACCAATCCGGCGCCGATCTGCGTGCTCGACGAGGTCGACGCGCCGCTCGACGACTACAATGTCGAGCGCTTCTGCGACCTGCTCGACGAGATGACGCGCTCGACCGACACGCGCTTCATCATCATCACGCACAACCCGATCACCATGGCGCGCATGAACCGCCTCTACGGCGTCACCATGGCCGAGCGCGGCGTCTCGCAGCTTGTCTCGGTGGATCTCGAAGGCGCCGTGAAGCTGCGCGAGGCGAGCTAGAGAAATTTCGGTCGTCTCGAACCGTCATGCTCGTTCACGTGCCAGCAGGAACCAAACTCGCGCGGGCGACACGAACGGGCTGGGTTCCCGCTTGCGCGGGAACGAGCGGAGAAATTGATAAGTGAGTGATCGTATCGGCTTCTTATCGTGTAACCTGTCGGTCATGACACCCGAACAGCCGTGGCGGTGGCGCCCCAGAGCGACAGTGTTTTTACAGCCTGCTGGCCTGTTGCTCGTGACATCGCTTTCAACCGCAGCCGCGCAGGACATTCGCGGGATGGAAGTCTGCACCGCAGAGAAGCAGATGGAGCGTCGTACCGCATGCCTACAGGCGGATGTTGAATTCCTCCAGCAGGCGCTGAACAAGCTCGCCCACGAAACTCAAGACAGGATCGCCGCCGCCGATCGCAATCTCGGCGCCGCCCAGGCCGAGATCGCGGCGCTCAAGTCAGAGATGGAGAAGCTGAATAGCGAACTCGCGCAGTCGAAGGCCAAAGCCGACCCCGGCGGCAAGAAGACGAAGTGAAGCTGCGCGAAGCGAGCACGTATCAGCCTATTCCCCTCCTCCCAGCTTGAACAACTTCATCGCATTGCTGCGGCCGATCTTTAGCCGGTCGCTTTCGCTGATCGGGCAGGCATCGAACCATTGCGCGGCGTGATCGATATTCTCGAACGGCCAGTCGGCGGAGAACATGATGTGGTCGGCGCCCATCACCAGCATGGCGTCGATCAGCGACTGGGTGTTGAAATTGCCCGACGTGGTGATGTGGAAATTGGCGCAGAAATATTCGCTGATCTTTTTCTTCGCCGGATAGTTGTGCCGCTCCGGTATCCACGCCATTGGCGTTGTCGATGCGCCAGATGGCGTAAGGCAGATTCTCGCCGAGATGGCCGAGAATGATCGCCAACCGCGGGTGCGCATCGAACAGGCCTGAGCCCATCAGGCGAAGCGCATGCACCGCCGTCTCATGACCGAACGCCCAGATCGGACCCAGATCCAAGGGTGGCCGTCGTAGATTTTCGCGTCGCGCGGCAACGGATTGCGCGGATGCAGATAGAACGGCACGTCGAGGCGTTCGACGGTCGCCCAGAACGGCCGGTATTGCGGCAGGTCGTAATACACTGCCGTATCCTTGTCGCCGACCTGGGAAAAGCCGTTGACCAGCGCGCCGCGAAAGCCGAGCTCCTTGACGCAGCGCTCCAGCTCCCGCGCCGCGACTTCCGGGTCCTGCATCGCCAACGCGGCAATGCCCTGAAATCGGTCCGGCCGTTTGCGCACCTGCTCGGCGAGATAATCGTTGGCGCGGCGCGCGATGTCCTGGGCGCGCGCCTTGTCGGGGATGGCCTGCACCGCCGGCGCATTGAGCGACAACAGCATCATCTCGATGCCGTTCTGGTCCATTTCGGAGAGCCGCCGGTCGTGGATGTCCATGACGCGGCTTTTCACCTCCTGCCAGACCCGGTCGGGGAAATAGCCGTGCGAATCCATCAACGTCTCCTCGATCGCAAAATGCTCCTCGAGTGCAATCTTGCCCTGCATCGTTCCTCCTCCGGCGCTGCGGCCTGAACCGGCGCAATCTTAACACGACGCGCATGCCTGCCTTCCAGCGCGGCAATTGACCGCCGCTGGCACGGTTCTGGCGAGAGTACGGCGTACCCCGCTCGCGTTGTCCCATTTCGGGGCAGCGGCGAGGACGCCCGTCGTCCAACGGGCGAAAGGCACGCCGCCGCGACGATGAACACGCATCCGAGCTATACGCTGGCGTCCCGGCCGCAGACCAACCGCGTGCTGCGGACCTGGGCGCTGCTCACGCGCGGCACGTTTTTCGGTGCGATCGCCCTGACGGACATTGCGCTGATCGTCGCGATGTCGTGCTGCACCGGCATCGCCTATCACCTCGTCGTCTATGACGACCCGGGCGACATCGGCGCTTTCGTCCGGGTCGGCGTCCTGGCGGCGAGCATCTTCGCCATTTCCAACGCGTTTCGCGGCGAATATCGGCTGCCGAATTTCTTTGCCTTCAAGTCGCACGCGCGCCGCACAATCCAATTGTGGAACGTGACGCTGATCTGCCTTCTGATGTTGGGGTTCCTGACACAGCAGATCAGCGATCACTATTCGCGCGGCTGGATCGTGCTGTTCTACTGCGCCACGCTTGGCCGGGCTGATCGTGCTGCGTTTTGTCATGGTACGCATCACCGAACTGGCGCGTGAAGCGGGCCTCGTTTCGACCAAGCGGATATTTTTGATCGGAACCGGGGCGAGCATCGGCGCTTTCGTCAATCACTACGAACCATGGATGCTCGGCGTCACCATTGTCGGCTGCCGCTTCCTGACGCCGGTGGCATCCGCCACGCTGCCGGAGGCGCGGCGCGCAATGCTCGATCGCGACCTCGGCGAGGCGGTGGCGAGCGTGCGTAGCATCGAGCCCGACGCGATCTTCCTGTTGATGCCCTGGTCGGCGACCGACACCATTGATCGCTGCGCCGCGACCTTCCTGACGCTTCCGGTCGAAATTCACCTCGGCCCGGAGCAGATCCTGCACAAATTCGAGGAGGTCGAGCTGTCGAAGCTCGGCCCCCTCGCCACGTTGCAATTGACGCGCATGCCGCTGTCGCGCATCGAAGTCGTAACGAAGCGAATCTTCGACCTGGCTTTGGCGGCGACCGCGCTCATTGTGCTGACGCCGCTCATCGCCGTGGTCGCGCTGCTCATCAAGATCGACAGTCGCGGACCGATCTTTTTCGTGCAACGCCGCTTCGGTTTCAATCAGCAGCCGTTTCGCATCATCAAATTTCGCACCATGCGCACGCTCGACGACGGCGCGGTTGTCCCACAGGCGACGCGCGACGATCCGCGCCTGACCAGGATCGGGCGCTGGCTGCGGCGCTGGAACATCGACGAAATTCCCCAGCTCTTCAATGTCCTGACCGGCGACATGTCGCTCGTGGGTCCGCGCCCGCACGCGCTGTCGCACGATCGCGAATACGAACGCCGCATCTCGCTTTACGCGCGCCGGCACAACGTGAAGCCGGGTATTACGGGCTGGGCGCAGATTCACGGCTTTCGCGGCGAGACCGACACCGAAGACAAGATGCGCAACCGCATCGAGTATGATCTTTTCTATATCGACAACTGGTCGCTGTGGCTTGATCTGAAGATCATCGCCCGCACGGTGCTGTCTCCGGTCGCCTACCAGAACGCTTACTGACCGGCGTATTGCCGACAAGCGTCCAAGCGACTCGCATCGCCACCCGGTTGCAAGTCATGCGCACGGCGACCAAAGCTCGAATACCTTGACCCTCTGATATACCGCCGTTAGGCTTTTCGATAATCTACGAGGTTCAAGATGAGTCTGACCGAATCCCCAGCACGACCGGTGGCGCGAGATTTCTTTCAGCCGCGCCGACTAGGCCATACCAACCTTTTCGTCCGCGACTATCTGGCAACCCAGCAGTTCTATTACAACGTTGCCGGTTTCAACGAGGGCTACCGCCAGCCCGACAACCTCGCGAGCTTTCTCGGCAACGGCAACTCGTACCACGATCTGACCTTGATCGATGTCGAGAGCCACTACAATCATGACCACTGTGGGCCGGGGATGAACCACATCGCCTTCGAACTCGAGACCGAGGTCGATCTCGCTGACGGCTATCGACGCGCGATGGACGCCGGCATCGAGTTCCGCTGCGCTGATCACGACGTGGCGCATTCGCTCTACACTACCGATCCCGATGGTAACGGCGTCGAGTTCTATGCAGACGTGGTCAAGGATCAGCGCGCGGCGCGCAAAGGCATCATCATTAAAGAAAAGCCGAAATACGTCCCCGGCATTTCCTCTCCGGCCAATTCAGAGCGCAATTATCCGCAGAACCCAGCGATCGACGTCGTGCCCGAGGCGATTTTCCATTCGCGTCGCTGCTCGCACGTTTCATTGGTGACCGGACGCTTTGAAGCGATGTTCGCCTATTACCGCGACATCGCCGGGCTACGGCCGTTCTGGGGTGGCGAAAGCGACGCGGTCGCTATCTTCGCCGGAACACATTCGCTGGGCGACGTGACCTTAGTGCGGCAACGCGGTAGCCAAGCCAGCGGCATGCACCATTTCGGGCTTGAGGTGCGCGACGAGGCCGATCTCGTTGCGGGCGCCTCCAAGGCGGCGACAGCCGGACTTGATATCGTACGGCAGGTCGATCATCCGGCACGCCGCACCGTCTGCCTGAAGGATCCGAACGGCCTGGTGATTGAGTTTTATGTCAACCGGGACTTTCAGGCCACGACGTTGGCTGGCGTCGACCAGGACACCGCGCTCTATCTCCTTTGACGCGGTTCGCTGTCGTGCGCACTCGCTAATCCGGAATGGCAAAAGAACCCGACACAGCCACTATCGCCGAGTCGTATCATTTTGCCTTCGAGCACGTCTCCAAACAGTACGAGACGCGCGGCCCCGGCGGTGACGGCAAGCATCTCGCCGCAGTCGTAAACGTCAGCTTCGGTGTGCGCCGGGGTGAGGCGGTCTCATTGATCGGGCCAAGCGGATGCGGCAAGAGCACACTCCTTGCGATCGGTTCGGGCTTGAGCCCGCCGAACGGCGGCCGCGCCTGCCTCGCCGGGCAGGCCATCACCCGACCGCGGCGCGAGATCGCGCTGATGCTGCAGAAGGATCTGTTGCTGCCCTGGCGCACCGTGCTGCAAAATGTCGAGCTCGGTCTCGAAGTTCAGCACCGCGCCGCTGCCGAGCGACGCGAGCAGGCCCTGAAGCTGCTCGCACAATGCAAACTCGAAAAGTTCATTGGCTTTTATCCGCACGAGCTTTCGGGCGGAATGCGGCAGCGGGCGGCGCTCGCCCGCACGCTTGTGCTCGATCCCGAAGTCCTGCTGCTTGACGAGCCGTTCTCAGCGCTTGACGCACAGACAAAGGTTTTGCTGCGCGGCGACTTGGCGCGCATGCTGCAGCAGCACGGCCGCACCACTCTCCTCATCACGCACGACATCGTCGAAGCCCTGGCCCTCTCCGACCGTATCGTTGTCATGTCGCACCGGCCGGGGACCATCGTGCGCGAGATCAAAGTTGATCTGCCATACCGCGACGACCCGTTCCACCGGGCGCTCGATCCCAGGGTCAGCGACTATGTGGCTGAAATCTGGGATATGCTGCAGATCGTCGAATAGAGCATGATCAAAAAAGACCGTTTTCCGAAAAGAACCCGCTCCTTCAGGAAAGGTGGAAATGATGAAGCCACATCATCTCGGAACTGCAGCATTTGCCCTGCTTCTGGCGATCGCCTCGCCGCCCGCACGTGCCGCCGAGACTGTGAAGTTTTTGCTGCCAACGGTCGCCGAGTTGCCAAGCTTCGCACCCTGGGTCCTAGCCAAGTCGGAGGGCTATTACGCGGCCGAAGGGTTGGACGTCCAATTCCTTGTCGGCCGCGGTGGTGTCGATGTCGCCACGCAAGTCGGCGCCGGCAATGCCGACATGGGAGAGGCGACCGGCGACACCACAATCTTCGTGCGCGGCAATGGCGTGCCGGTGAAAACCGTCGCCGTGCTGGGCGGTGGCGGCCTGATGCAACTGGTTGTGCGCGACGATTCTGGCATCACGGATATCAAAGGCCTGCGCGGCAAGGAGACCGCCGTCATCGCCTATACCGATTCCACCTATTACGTTCTGCTCGGCATGCTCGCCAGTGTCGGCATGTCGAAAAACGACATCAAGGCTCAGGCCGTTGGCATCGCCGCCGTACAACAACTGGTCAGCAACAACACCATGCCGGCGGGCGCCTGTAACCCGGAGTGTGTCACCACCATCCAAGACAATGTGCCGAAGACCAAAGTCTATGTCTCGTCGGATTACACCGCGAGCATGGCTCAGGCCATGGTGGCATCGGACAGGGTCATGAAGGAGCGGCCCGAGATGGTCCGCAAGGTCGAGCGCGCGACTTATCGCGCTTGGACGGAGATCCGCAACGACCCGGCAAAGATGGCGCGGATCTACGTCGCAGCCATGCCGAGCCACACGGGTCAGGAAGGCTATCTGACCCGTGTCTTCGAGAATTACGAGAAATGGGTCTATTCGGGCAAGCAGACGCAAGACCTGGGCAATGGATCCGCAGCGCCTCGACAAACTCGAGGATCTTTATCTCTCGCAAGGCGTGATCCACGCCAAGATCCCGCTCGACGAGCTCTATAGCAACGACTTCCTGCCGCAGTGAGGACGCCGAACAGACGATGACGCGACGCGAGTTCGCCTTAAGCCTCGGCGTCTGTATCCTTCTGCTTGCCGCGTGGCAGTGGGGACTGCGGGCGTTCGCTGTGCCGAGCTACATCTTTCCAAACCTTTCGTTGGTCGTCGCCGAGTTCGTCCGGATGCTGACTTACGACAGAGTGCTGCACCATCTCGCCGTCACTGCGGTAACGGTGCTGCTCGGCTTTGCGCTCGGCGCCGCGATCGGCATGGTCGCGGGCTATGCGCTTGGCGTGTCGCGCACCGCCGAGGTCGTGCTGTCACCCTACATCCTGGGCATGCAGATCGCGCCCAAGGTGGCATTCGCACCGCTCTTCATCATGTGGTTCGGCTACAACCTCTATCCGAAGCTCGTCGTTGCCGTGCTGATTGTGTTCTTCCCGGTGATGATCAACGTGATGGGGGCGGTGCGCAACGTCGACCGCGACATGTTCAACCTGGTGCGTTCCTTCACCGCGACCCGCACGCAGGTATTCTGGAAGGTTGAATTTCCTGCCTCGCTGCCGGCGCTGTTTTCAGGCCTGCGTATTGCGGCGACGCTGGCGGTGATCGGCGTCTCGGTCGGCGAAATGGTCGGCGGCAGCGACGGGCTTGGCTATCTGCTGATTTACGGCCAAGGCCAAGCCGATACGGCGATGGTTTTCGTCTCCATCATCCTGCTGACCCTCGTCGGCATTGTCGCGTATCTCTGCGTCGTCCTGGTCGAGGGTTGGGTGCTGAGCTGGATGCCGCGACGCCCTGCCGCCTGAGCCCTATCGCCCGCTTTACGGCGGCCGGCGGCGACCAGTACTCTTCTGTCATCGCCACTCCGAACGGCAAAGAAGTACCGCCCAATGCCCTACTGCCCCGTAAACGGGATTCAGCTTTATTACGAAACGCATGGCGAAGGCGCGCCGGTCGTCTTCGTCCATGGCGCCGGCGGCAACCACGCCAGTTGGTTCCACCAGACCCTCGCGTTCGCCAAGAGCCACCACGTCATCGTCTTCGACCAGCGGGGGTTCGGCAATTCCGAGGACGTTGAAAAGCGCGGCCGGTCGGCGATGGTGGACGATCTGGCGGGCCTGCTCGATCACCTCGGTGTCGGCCGCGCAGCGCTGGTCGCACAGTCGCTCGGCGGCGGAACTTGCGCCGGTTTCACCGTGCGCTATCCGGCACGGGTCGCAGGGCTGGCGCTATGCGACACGCTTGCCGGCATGCGGCTGCCGCCTGACATCGCCGCCGCCATGGACGAGGTCAGCAAACGCACGACCGGACTTGCGCAGGTGATCCGTGTGCTCGGGCCCAAGACACGCGAACGATTTCCCGACCTCACGCTGCTCTATACGCAGCTAGCAAGCTTTAACGCTTACAGCGTCGGCAATATGCCGGGCGCATTCGCGGCGGTTGGGGTGGCCGCCCTCGCCGCAACAGGGGTGCCGATTCTCTACATCGTCGGCGCGGACGACATCCTCTATCCGCCTGACTGCATTCGCCGCGTCCAGGCGACTGTCCCCAATTCCCAGCTCGTTGAAATCGCCGACGTCGGGCATTCGGCCTATTATGAGGATTCTGCCAGCTTCAACCGTCATCTCGCGGCGTTTTTGGAGAAAGTCGGTTTACACTGACGAACGCGATGGCGATCTCGCAACGCTTATTATGAGACCGTTTGGCTAGGAGGAACGCTTTTGAACGGGCCAATATTGGCCTGGCTGCTGCAGGTTCCTAACCGACAAACATGACGATGGCGACAAGCGCCCCGACAGCAACCAGCGCCGTGGAAAGCCACAGCGCGGCGATGAGAATCCACAATGGGCGCGGCGGCTTTGTCAGGATTGCTGCAGGCGGCGTCGTCCAGGATTCGAGAGCCGGCTCGCCTTTGCGCAAGGCCGCGGTGGCGTTCTCGATTTCAGCGAAGTCACGCGCAAGTTCATCGCGCTCGATCTCGGCCTGCGCGCCGGCATCCGCCGCGATGGTGGAGGGACTGCCAGGTAGCGCAGCCTGCAAATCCGGGAGTTCGATCCAGCCAGCGTCGCCGTCCGCTGTGCCCGACGGACGGGCGTCGAGATGTTGCTCCGTCATGACATCTACCCATTGGTCGTCTGGCTCTTTACTAGACGACACGCGGAGGCCGCGCGATCTTGATCAACTGCTAACCTTAACGCGGGCCGCCTGGTCTTCTCAGCGAAGCCGGCGCGGTCGACGGCCGCAACCGCACATCGCCGCTCTCGCCGCTGTAATATTTTCCCGCTATGCTGCCACATACGCGGAATTCATTGCGCTGTTGAAGCGTGCCGAGGGAGTGCCTCAATGAGCACTGGGACTATTGTGGTTCTTGTCGTCATCGTCGCTGTCGTCCTATGGGCGATCACGATTTACAACGGCCTCGTTTCGATGCGGCAGCGGGTCAATCAGGCTTTCGCCGACGTCGATGTGCAGCTCAAGCAGCGCCACGACCTCGTCCCCAACCTGGTCGAGACGGTAAAGGGCTACGCCGCGCACGAGCGCGGCACGCTCGACGATGTGGTCAAGGCACGCAATGCGGCCGTGACCGCGCAGGGGCCGGCGCAGCAGGCCGCGGCCGAGAACCAACTGAGCGGCGCATTGCGGCAGCTCTTCGCGCTCTCGGAAGCCTATCCGGACCTCAAGGCCAGCGCGAATTTCCAGCAATTGCAGGCTGAACTCACCGACCTCGAGAACAAGATCGCGGCGTCGCGCCGCTTCTTCAACAACGCGGTGCAGGAATACAATACCGGCATTCAGCGCTTCCCCGCCGCCCTGTTCGCATCCTCGTTCGGTTTTACGCAGAAGGAGTTCTTCGACCTCGGCGACGACCGCAAAACCGTCGGCGAAGCCCCGCAGGTGAAGTTCTGAGCCGCTGGCAAATGCAATGCAGTAAGCGGGTGCAGTAAGCCGCGATGGCCGCCTATGGTCTCTATAGCCATATCCAATCGAACCGGCGCCGTTCGATAATATTGCTCGTCGGGTTGTTCCTCCTGGTTTACGTGCTGGTCTATGCCGGCGCGCTGGCAGCCGAGGCGCTGTCGATCAATGCCGATCTCAATACCGAAATGCAGCAGGCTTGGGTTGAAACCATCCGGGCGGCGCCGTTCGCGACCATCGGCACCGCGCTATGGATCGTCATCGCTTATTTTTTCCACCAGAACATGATCGACGCGCTCACCGGCGGCCGCGAGGTGCAGCGCACGGAACAGCCGCGGCTCTACAATATCCTGGAAAATCTGTGCATCTCGCGCGGCATCACGATGCCCAAGCTGAAGATCATGGATAGCGATGCGCTCAATGCCTTCGCCACCGGCATGAGCGCGAAGCAATATTCGATTACGGTCACGACCGGACTGCTCAACCGCCTCAACGACGCCGAGATCGAATCGGTGCTCGGCCATGAGCTGACCCACATCCGCAACGGCGACGTCCGCATGATGGTGATCGCCGTCATCATTGCCGGCATCGTTTCCTTTTTCGCGGAGCTGATCTTCCGGCTGTGGTTCTACAACGGCTTCAGCTTTCGCAGCTCGCGATCCGACGAACGCCGTGGCGGCGGAGCCGGCATTGCGATCCTCATCGCCATCGGGCTTCTCGTCGTCGCCTATGTGCTGTCGTTCCTCATTCGTCTTGCGCTGTCGCGCTCGCGCGAATTCCTTGCCGATGCCGGCTCGGTCGAGCTCACTAAAAACCCCGACGCCATGATCTCCGCGTTGCGCAAGATCGAGGGCCGTGGCGAATTGCAGGGCGCGACATCCGCCGTCATGGAATTGTGCGTCGATAATCCGCGCGAAGGCTTTGGCGAATTGTTCGACACGCATCCGACCGTCGACAGCCGGGTCGCAGCGCTGGTCAAATTCGCCGGCGGCCACGATCCCGGTCCAATCGCGCTGCCGCCGCCCAATGCAAGCGATGCGGAGGCCAATTCCGACGCCGACCAACCGCCGCCGAACGGCCCATGGGGTCCGGCGCAGACGGGCCCGTCGGCCCCCGTGGCGAGCGGCCCCTGGGGCCCGACGGCGTCGGCCGGCAACCCGTCGCAGCCATCGCCCGTGGAATCCGGCAACCCTTTGCCCGGGTCAGTGTCGGGACCTTGGGGACCGCACAGCGGCAGCTAGTCGACGAAGAAGACTTCCAAACGCGCCTTCGGATGTGTAAAACCGAATAAAGCGAGACAAGAGACACGCACCGCGCTCGATTTGGCCGGTACGGCACGGCATTAGCGAGGGATCGACAATGGCGAAGCCAACGGTGATCGTCGTGGGCGCCGACAAGGGCGGTGTGGGCAAGACCACAGTCTCACGCACGCTGCTCGATTATTTCACCGCTCACCACGTGCCGGTGCGGGCGTTCGATACCGAGTCGCCCAAGGGCACGTTGAAGCGCTTTCATCCCGACTGCACCGACATCGTCGACGCCACGTCAGTATCCGACCAGATGCGGATTTTCGACACGCTGTCGAGCACCGACTCGAGCGTCACTATCATCGACGTGCGCGCCGGATTGCTGTCACCGACGCTTCGTTCCTTGCGCGACATCGGTTTCCTCGACGCCGCGAAAAAAGGTCAGCTCACCTTCGTCATTTTTCATATTCTCGGCTCGAACATCGCTTCGCTGAACGAGATCGAGGAAACCTCCCCCTTCACCGCCGACGCCAAATACTTCCTGGTCAAGAACTTCATCAACAACACCAGCTTTTTCGAATGGGACCAGGCCACCCATTCCTCGTACTTCAAGAGGTTCAAAGAAGCGATCGAGATCACCATTCCCAAGCTCAATGAGATGGCCTTTGAGCAAGTGGAGCTTTCCTCGGTGCCTTTCCTCACCTTCGTCGGCAATAAAGGCGCGAAGGGCGAAGCGGCCAACTACTCGTTCGTGCTGCGCGGGTACGTCCGGCATTGGCTCGGCAATGTCTGGGGCGAGTACGATCGCATCAAGCTCAACGATATCGTCAATGGCGGCGCCGCCACGCCGAACACGCCGCGCGTTTCGGTCGTGCGCTCATAACCGGGCGTCGCTCCATTCGCCGCGGACCGCCCTGCCCCAAGAATTAGGCCGAGTCGGAATGGTCCGATCGCCGGGATGACGCAGCAGACGCCGCTCTACATCGTTGCATCGCCGCGCCCGCGCGTCGGCAAGACACTGCTCGCTCGGCTGCTCATCGAATTCTTCCGCGCCGGCAACCGGCCGTTGATCGGTTACGACCTCCAACCGCGCGATCCGGCGCTCACGAGCCGTTTTCCCGACCTCGTTTGGACCGTCGACATCACCGATACGCGCGGCCAGATGGCGCTGTTCGACCGGTTGATCGCCGACAATACCACCACGAAGGTCATCGACCTCGGCTACGGCCCGTTCGACGTTTTCTTTTCGGTCATGGCCGAGATCGGTTTTGTCCAGGAGGCGCAGCGGCGCTCGATCGAGCCGATCGTGCTGTATGTGACCGATACCGCGCCGACTACGGTGCGGGCTTATGCCGATCTGCGTCTTCTTTTGCCGCAAACCATTTTCGTTCCAGTGCACAATGAATCGACTTCCGTCATGTTCAACACCGAGGATTACCCGCCGACGCGCGCCGCGTGCAGCGTCGTCCGCATCCCGCGACTGTCGCAGATCGTGCGCGGCGTCATCGACCGGCCGAGCTTCTCGTTCCGCAACTACATGACCGTGCAGCCGGACAGCCCGACCGAAATCCACGGCTGGATGAACAGCATTTTCACCGAGTTTCGCGAACTCGAGTTGCGCTTGCTGATGAGCCGGCTGAGCGCCTCGCTTGGTGGCGGCCCAGCAGGCCCGCGCGAAAATCGGCGCATTCCGAAAGCATGAACTCGCGAAGCGCGATCGGATCAGGCCGAAGCGGCTCCCGGAAACAGGCCATGCTTCTTGAAGAATTCGATCATATAGCGATCGAATAGCCACGGCTGTTCGATCTGGCAGGCGTGGCCGGCGCCGTAGAGGATTTTCATATCGCAGCCGGGAATACGCGCCTGCAACGCCGCGGCGCTCGAATGTGTAGCGTCTTCGCTCCCGCTCAGGATGATCGTCGGACAAGCGATCCCTGAATGGTGATCGTCCGCATCGGGCTTCGCCAAGGCCTCGAACTGATGGATGATCGACCGCACATCGGCCTGCGGATTGCGCTCGGCAAACATGTCGGCAAAAAAATGCGCCAACGGCGTTGCGCGAAACGCCGGGCTCAAATCCTCGAACGTATAGCCCCAGCGATAGTCGATACCCTGCTCCCGGTACGCCGCGATACGGCGCGCCGTGAACGCCTTGCCCGGATTATAGCCGGTGCCCGACAAGACCAGCGCCGCGGTGCGTTTCGGCTGCTGATGGTACATGTAGGGCACGATCGCCGAACCCACCGAACATCCGACCAGGATGGCGGGTTCTGCGTTCGCCGCATCATCGAGCGCTTCCCAGCAAGCTTGCGCCATGTCGTCCATGGTCAACCCGGGTTTGGCCTTGGGCGAGCGTCCGTAACCGGGAATGTCGATGCCGACGCACCGATACCACGTCGACATGTGCGCCATCTGGAAGATCCAGCACGACTGGTCCATCGGATTGGGATGCACGAAGGCCATGACCGGGCCGGTTCGGCCCAGGCGCTCGTAGTACAACGGCCCGTCGATGTGGCCGGCCATAGTCGAACCTAATGCCCCTCGAAGCTCACCAGCGTACGCACCGGCACGCCGAGCTTCCTGATCTTCTCGGCGCCGCCGAGGTCCGGCAGATCGATGACGAAGCAGGCGGCAACGACGTCGGCGCCGATCTGCTTCAAGAGCTTGACGGCCGCCTCCGCGGTGCCGCCGGTCGCGACGAGATCGTCGACCAGGATCACGCGCTCGCCTTGCGCCACCGCATCCTCGTGCATCTCCATTTCGTCGATGCCGTATTCAAGCGAATAGCCGATGCTGACGCGCTTGAACGGCAGCTTGCCCTTCTTGCGGATCGGCACAAAGCCGGCCGAGATTTGATGTGCGACGGCGCCGCCGAGAATGAAGCCGCGGGCTTCGATGCCGGCCACCTGGTCGATTTTGCCGCCAGCCCATGGCTGCACCAACTCATCCACGGCGCGACGGAACGCTCTAGCGTCGCCGAGCAGCGTTGTGATGTCGCGAAAGATGATGCCGGGCTTGGGATAATCCGGGATGCTCCGGATCGCAGCCTTGAGGTCGTTTTCGAATACACGCGTGCTCATCGCCGAAGGCCCCATCTCATCGCCCCGATTGCATCCTGCGGCATTCGGGAAAGCTTGCAGTCGGCCTTACTCTGGCGAAGCATGGTGGCCGATGCAACCGGACACCGGAGAGAACGCCGTCATGAGCGACTTCGCCCAGCGCTTCGTCATCGTGGACCTGCGCATTCCCTTTGTTCGCCTGGTCCTGTTCTTCGTCAAAGCGGCGCTCGCCGCCATTCCGGCCGCGATCATCGTCGGCGTTTTGCTGACGCTGGCGACAGCCCTCATCGCAGCGCTCGCCGGCAACGGCGGCTTCCTCATGATGCGACAGTGGTCGCTCTAAGTTGTCCGCGACGGCGGCGTGCAATCGGCCTTGACCCCACCCCCACCCCACCCCTATATTTATTCAAAATTGGGGGATTTCAATGGCCTATGTACAGATCCGGGACGACACGATGTGGGCCAGACACATCGAGGGCGGCAAGATCCTGAAAGAACGAATCCTCTCGCTCGACCCCGGCGAAGTCATCGAACTCGAAGTCGATGGCATTGTCGGTAGCTGGGAGAAAACGCGCATCGGCAAGGACGGACGGCCGCAACAGTCCATCAAGCCGATTGGGAATATGAAAAATGTCTGGAAGAGGTTTCAGACGCGGCGTGGCGAGACTGTCGAAGTGCGCCAAGTGCGGACGGCAGATGCCTACTTGGAAGCGTTGAACAACACACTATCGGAATGGAATTCGCCGGAGGACGAAGAGGCGTTTCGTGATCTGTGATTTTGGCGATGTGATCGTCGTTCCGTTTCCTTTTGTCGACGTCGCCGCGGAAAAGCGCCGCCCCTCTCTCGTTCTTTCGCATAGGACCTTCAACACGTCACACGGTCATTCGATCTGCGCAATGATCACGACCGGCGCGCGATCCAAATGGCCGAGCGATGTTGCGATTGAGGACTTGCAACTTGCCGGTCTCAATCGTCCCTGTGTCATCCGATTGAAGCTGTTCACGCTTCCAAACGACACCATCCTGAGACGCGCGGGTCACCTTGGTGCTCGCAACCGAGACACCGTCGTCGCGGCCGCTCGCGACGTCCTGGCTTGAGTCAGCTCAGCGCTGGTATTCCGACGACGACCGCGAATCCAGCATTTCAGGATGGTGCTTGACCGCGTGCCACACCCGCTTTTTGGTGAAGTAGAGCAGGCCGGTGAAGACGAACAGAAAGATCATCACCTGGAAGCCAAGGCTTTTGCGCGCATCGAGGGTCGGCTCCGCCGCCCACATCAGGAAGGCGGCGACGTCGCGGCCGTACTGATCCACAGTCGTTGGCGTGCCGTCGGTGTATTCCACCTGGCCGTCGCTCAGCGGTTTGGGCATGCCGATGGCGTGTCCGGGAAAATACTTGTTGTACATGCCGCCCGGCGGCAAGTTGAATCCGGCCGGCGGATCGGTGTAGCCATTGAGAATGGCGTGAATGTAGTCGGGCCCGTCCTCTTGGTACATCGTGAACGCGTCGACGATGAACCACGGGAAACCGGCTTCGTAACTGCGCGCCTTGGCGAGCACCGACATGTCCGGCGGCAGTTTGCCGCCCAGCGCGGCACGGGCGGCCTGGTCATTCGCGAACGGCGGCGGGAAATGATCGGCAAGGGTGCCCGGCCGCTTGAACATCTCGCCTTGGTCGTTTGGACCGGCAGTGACCTGGAACCCGGCCGCAATCGCCGCGGCCTGCGCCTCGGTGAAGCCGGGACCGCCCGGCTCGGCAAGATTGCGGAACGCCAGGAGTTTCAGGCTGTGGCAGTTCGAACAGACTTCACGATAAATCTTGAAGCCGCGCTGCAGTTGCGCCGGATCGTAGGTGCCGAACGGCCCGTGGAATGACCAATGCTGTCGCGGCGGAGCGTCCGCCTCCTGCGCGACAGCCGCCGCAGTCCCGATGCCGCACAGCGCCGCCGCGATCACAGTCGCAAAGATGATATTGCGGTGAGTTTTCATGATCGCCCCCTAGCCTCTCGCGCCAGACGGCGGCGGCGCCGAGGCGCCGATCGGAACACCCGAGCGCAGCACGGATTCGGAAATCGAATTCGGCAGCGGTCTCGTCTTCTCGAATAAACCGAGCAGGGGCAGGATGATAAGGAAATAGCCGAAGTAGTACGCCGTGAGGATGCGCGCCGCGACCACGTAGCCACCGGAAGGCTCCTGCGAGCCGAGATAGCCGAGACCGATCACAGCCGCAAAGAAGATAAACAGAAACTGTTTGTAAAGCGGCCGGTAATTTGCCGAGCGCACCCGCGACGTATCGAGCCACGGCAGAAACGCGAGAATAATGATCGCGCTCGCCAGTGCGGTGACACCGAGCAGCTTATTCGGGATCGCGCGCAAGATGGCGTAGAACGGCAGATAGTACCATTCGGGAACGATGTGGGTCGGCGTCTGGCCCGGGTTGGCCATGATGTAGTTGTCGGAATGGCCGAGATAGTTCGGGATGTAGAAAATGAAATAGGCGAAGAAAATACAGAACAGCGCGATGAAGAAGCCGTCCTTGACGGTTGCATAGGGCGTGAACGCGACGGTGTCTTGCTCCGTCTTCGGCTCGACGCCCGTCGGGTTGTTCTGCCCGACCATGTGCAGCGCCCAGATGTGCAGCATGACCACGCCGACGATGACGAACGGCAACAGGTAATGCAGCGAATAGAAGCGATTGAGCGTCGGATTGCCGACGGCATAGCCACCCCACAGCCAGGAGACGACCGGAGCGCCGACGCCCGGCAACGCGGAGAACAGGTTGGTGATGACGGTGGCCGCCCAGAAGCTCATCTGGCCCCACGGCAGCACATAGCCCATGAACCCGGTCGCCACCATGAGCAGAAACAAGATCACGCCGAGGATCCACAAAACCTCGCGCGGCTCCTTGTAGGAGCCGTAATACATGCCGCGCGCGATATGGACATAGACGGCGAAGAAGAAAAACGATGCGCCGTTGGCGTGTATGTAGCGCAGCAGCCATCCGTAATTCACGTCGCGCATGATCAATTCGACGGAATTGAATGCAAGATCGACTTGCGGCGTATAGTGCATCGCCAGCACAACGCCGGTCAGGATCTGCACGACCAGCATGAATGAGAGAATGCCGCCGAACGTCCACCAATAGTTCAAATTGCGCGGCGTCGGATACGCGATGAATGACGAATGCACCAAGCTGACGATCGGCAACCGCCGTTCGAACCATTTCATGAACGAGCTTTGCGGCTGGTAGGTCGAATTTCCGCTCATCGTCTGACCTTATGACTGGCTGGGCGTGTTTCGCCGATTCGGATCGTCGTAACGGAGGTGAATTGACAGAGCGGCGCCGACGCGATCGCTGTCCCAACAGCGCCCGCGGCCACAGTCGCAATCAAAGGAAAATCGCGGCGTGTAGGCTCCGCCGATGTGATTGCAGTCACCGTCCAATCCTCTTCCGTCTTGCCGGCTAACCGACCCGCGCGGCAAACCGCCCCGAAAAGCCCGTGCGGCGGCGAATGGTCCAGTCGCATCCGGCCTGGGGAAGGTCAGACGCGACGCAATCCGGCGGGGTTTTATTGGCACCCTTGCCGGGAGAGTGCAAGGGTGCCATCGCGGGCACGCACAAGGTCGGCCTTACCGGACGAAATCGAGCCGGCATCGATGGCCCGGTTCCCATTTTCGCCAGACATCCAGCCATGCGCATTGCCCTTTATCAGCCAGATATCCCGCAAAACACCGGAACGATTCTGCGAATGTGCGCATGCCTTGCGATCGAGGCACACATCATCGCGCCGGCCGGGTTCCCGACCTCCGATCGCGCCTTCCGCCGCGCCGGGATGGACTATCTCGATGCCGTCGCGCTGGTGCGCCACAACTCATGGCAGGCGTTCGAGACATGGCGCCGCGGCCACCATGCGCGCCTCTTGCTGTTCACAACCAGCGCGCCGGTGTCCTATCTCGATTACAGGTACGCGCCGGATGATGTTCTGCTGTTCGGTCGCGAGTCCGCCGGCGTGCCTCCCGAAATACACGCCGCGGCCGATACCCGCCTTACGATCCCCATGCGCTCTGGTCTGCGCTCCCTGAACGTCGCCGTCGCCGCCGCTATGGCGGCCGGAGAAGCGCTGCGGCAGACCGGCGGAATGGGAGCTTAACGCGACCCTACGCATCATGGTTTTGGCATTTTCTGTATATTATGTTAATATACAGAAATGCTGAACTTGAGCCAGATCGTCGGATTCGATTGGGACGCCGGCAACAGTTTCAAGAGTGCTGACAAACACTCCGTGCCTCAAACCGAAGCCGAACAGGTGTTTGCGGATGACCGATTGTTGATCGTCGATGACGTCAAGCACAGTCAGAACGAAGTCCGCTATCAGGCGTTGGGGCGCACGCTCGATGGCCGACTGCTGCATGCGACCTTCACATTGCGCGAAAACGGAAAGAAAATTCGAGTGATTTCCGCACGCGACATGGACCGCAAAGAGCGAGCCCTCTATGAATAAGAAGCTTAAGCCGATCCCTCATTTTCGCAACGAAGCGGCGGAGCGCAAGTTCTGGGAAACCCACGATTCCACGGACTACGTGGATTGGAGCAAGGCACAGCGGGCCCGATTTCCCAATCTGAAATTGTCCACGACCGCGATTTCGCTCCGCCTGCCGCAGGGGCTGCTTGATCGCATCAAGATTGCGGCCAACAAGCGGGATGTGCCGTACCAATCGCTCATCAAGGTGTGGTTGGCGGAGAAGATCGACGCGGAGTAGGCGGCCCGCGCCACCGTTCTACGCTTCAACCACGCCCGGGCGTCCGTTTTCGACGGCGAACGTCTTCAGCGTCGAAATATCGGCCTGCGGATCGTGCGCATCCGACACGACGCGCATGCGCACCTGCATCTGCGCGCGTTCGAGATCGACGCTGACATAGCCGCGTTGCCGGTTTTCGAAGTAGTGGACATGCGGGTTGTCGGGCAGCGTTCGCGCGATCGCCTCGTAGGGCACCGGGTAGGACGAGATCGAGGTACCGACAAACTCCGTCGCAACGACGGGAGTAGCCGGATCGTCGAAATCAAGCCGCAGATCGTTGGCGAAAAACGAATGGATGTCGCCGCCGAAGACCACGGGATTGGTCACTTTGGTGTCATGGATGCGCTTGAGTAGACGCGCGCGATTGGCTGGATAACCGTCCCAGTCGTCGGTCCAGAATGCGTCGCCGCTGTTCTGCCGCCGGCGCAACTGCGCCATCAACACGTCTTGGGCGATCACGTTCCACTGCGCCTTGGTATGCGCGAGCGCGGTGTAGAGCCACGCCTCCTGCGCAAAGCCCATCATGGTTCGGCCGGCGGCGAGCCGCTCCGGACAACTGGCGTTGCTCTCCAAATGACCGCCGCCCTTGGCGGGCGGGCCGTAGCAGGCTTCACGCGAGCGGTATTGCCGGCCGTCGATCATCGAGATTTCGACGAGGTCGCCGAAGGTGAAGCGATCGTACACCCGCATCACCGGACCGTCGGGATGCGACAGGATTGGCCGCACCGGCATGTGCTCGTAAAACGCCTGGTAGGCCGCCGCCCGCTGCAGCAGAAACCGCGCCGGCTCGACGAAATACTCCGACCATTGGTCGGCATAATCGTTCTGCACCTCGTGATCGTCCCAGGTGACGATCGCCGGCACCTGAGCGTGCAGGCGCTGCAGATCCTGATCGAGCCGATATTGCGCATAGCGATTGCGATAGGTCGGCAGCGTGGTTGCTTCGACGCCATCGCTGTGCCGGCGCACGATCGGCTTGTTCTGCTCGATCGTGTCGTAGATGTAGTCGCCGAGGAATAGGACGAATTCCGGATTTTCTTCGGTGAGATGCCGATAGGCCGAGAAATAACCGTGCTCGTAATTGGAGCACGAGACGAATCCGAAACGCATACGATCGAGCGTCACGCCCGCCGCCGGCAAGGTGATGGCGCGCCCTACCGGGCTCACCGCGTCGCCGCTCTGGAAGCGGTACCAGTAGGACCGGCCGGGATTGAGACCCGCGACATCGAGATGCACCGAATAGCCGTAGCGATGCTCGGCAGCGGCATTGCCGCTGCGCACGACATTGCGCATGGCATCGTCGGTCGCGATCTCGTAAACGATGGTGACATCGCCGCCGCTCATGCCGCCGGGCGTTTCCGGATTACTCGACAGCGGATCGGGCGCCAGCCGGGTCCACAGCACGAAGCCATCCGGGCGCGGCGCGCCCGACGCCACGCCCAGGCTGAATGGATCGCCGGCGCGCCAGCTTTGCGCATGAGCCGGCCGCAGCAACGCCGGCGCGGCGATCAGCGCAAAGCCTGCGCTCGCCGCTCCGGTGACCAATCCGCGGCGGGTCAGGCGGGCTAAATGGCGCGTCATCGTGAGCCTCGGCGGGTCAATCTCATGGCACAATCATCGCGCTGATTTGTGACATTCTGGACAAGGCCTGCGCACGCTTGCCATTGTGCGGCAGGCGAGACTTCCCCGTTAGCACCTCGAGCGCCGGCAAACCATGGATATTGGCCACGTCGAAATCCACAAAGAACGCGCGCGTGCTTGGTTCGAGACGCTGCGCGACCGCATTGTGGCGGCCCTCGAGGAGATCGAGGACGCCCTGCCCTCCGGCGCGCCGCTCGCGGATTGCGCCGCCGGCCGCTTCGCGCGCACGGCCTGGAGCCGCGCCGACCACAGCGGCTCCCCCGGCGGCGGCGGCGTCATGGCGATGATGAAGGGGCGGGTGTTTGAGAAGGTCGGCGTCCACGCCTCGACGGTGTTCGGAGAATTCGCCCCGGAATTCCGCAAGGACATTCCGGGCGCGAGCGACGATCCGCGTTTCTTCGCCACCGGCATCTCGCTGATCGCCCATCTGCACAATCCGCACGTCCCCGCGGTCCATTTGAACACCCGCCTCGTCGTCACGACGAAATCGTGGTTCGGCGGCGGCGCCGACCTCACGCCGCTGCTCGACCGCCGGCGCACGCAGGACGATCCCGATACGACCGCCTTTCATGCGGCGATGAAGGCGGCCTGCGATACGCATCCGCAAGTCGCGCACTACGAGAAATTCAAAACATGGTGCGACGAATATTTCTTCCTCAAGCACCGCAACGAAATGCGCGGCATCGGCGGCATATTCTACGATTACCTCGACACCGACTGGGAGAAGGCGTTCGCTTTCACGCAGGACGTCGGCCGAGCCTTCCTCAGCGTCTATCCCGATGTGGTACGGCGGAATTTTACAAAGCCTTGGAGCGACGCCGAGCGCGAGGAGCAGTTGGTGCGCCGCGGACGCTACGTCGAGTTCAATCTGCTCTATGACCGCGGTACGATTTTCGGGCTACGCACCGGCGGTAATGTCGAATCCATCCTGTCTTCGCTGCCGCCCGTGGTGAAGTGGCCATGATTCTATTCCGCTCATTCCCGCGCAAGCGGGAATCCAGCTCTGGGTCCCCGCTTTCGCGGGGACGAACGGAAGAATTCAGCTAAGCTTTGCTAAGGCAGCGCCCCGTAAATCATGATGGCGGCGCCCAAAATCACCACGGCGTCGAGTAGCACCGTGTGCACGTGGACCGGCATCCGCTCCACGATCAGCTTGGCCACGAAGGTGCAGGGAAATCCGACGAGACCGATCAGCAGCGCCACCAGAAGCACCGTCGAGGTCAGCACGCCGGAAAGACCGAACACGCCGATCTTGATGACGCCCATGACGATCGAAACCACGGCATCGGTCGCAATCACGGCGGTGCCTTCGAGCCCCGTCGCCATCAGGAGCGACAGCAGAATGACGCCGGCTCCGGTCGTGCCGCCGACGATCACGCCCCAAGCGGCCGCACCCGCCGCGAAGCCTTTTTCGCCGAGCTTGTGGCCGCCGCGGCGCAGCACCCGGCGCAGCGGCACCGTCGCGATCAATGTCGAACCAATCACCAGCGCGGCGCCGCGACCGCTCAGCAGGGTATAGAGCCAAGCGCCCAGCGCACAGGTCGGGAGCGCGGCGATCAGGGCAATCATGGCGCGGCGCGGCTCGAGCGAGCGGCGAAACGCGACAATGCGCGCCGAATTGGTGAACATCGCCGCAATTGCGATGATCGGCACGACCGGCGCCGCGCCCACCACAGGCACCAGCACAAGTGGCATCAGGGCGCCAGTACCATAGCCCGCGATACCGCCCGCAATGGCGGAAAAAGCCGCCAAAAGCACGATAAGAATGACCTGGATGAGCGAAACGTCGGGGATATGGGGCAAGTGCAAATTCGGCCGTTGACTTGGGAGTATGTTGACTTGGGCGTATTCAGTTACGAGAACAGCACGTACTGGCGGCACGGTTCGATGTCGCGTGAGAGTCGAGTCGCAGGGGACGTTGGCATGGACCTTGGAATTGCCGGCCGCAAGGCGATCGTTTGCGCCTCGAGCCGCGGGCTCGGGCTGGCCTGCGCCAGAGCGCTCGCCGAGGCCGGCTGCGAGGTGGTGATCAACGGCCGCAACCGGGAACACCTCGATGCCGCGGCCGCGGAGCTGCGCCGGACCGGCGCCAAGATCACCCCGGTCGCGGCCGATGTCGCCTCGCCGGAGGGCCAGAAGGCGCTGTTCGCCGCCTGTCCCGAGCCGGATATTCTGGTGAACAACAATGCCGGGCCGCCGTTTCGCGATTTCCGTGAGCTCGACCGGCAAAAGATGATCGACGGCGTCATCGCCAACATGATCGTGGCCGTGGAGCTGACCCAGAAAGCAATCGACCCGATGGTCGCCAGAAAATTCGGCCGCATCGTCAACATCACGTCCGGATCGGTGAAGGCGCCGATTGCCGGCCTCGACCTTTCGTCTGGCGCCCGCGCCGGCTTGACCGCGTTCCTGGCCGGCGTCGCGCGCTCGGTCGCGGCCTCCAACGTCACCATCAATTTCGTGCTGCCAGGAATCTTCGATACCGACCGTTTTCGCTCGAACGTCGAGGCGACCGCGAAGAAGAGAAACCTCGGCTACGACGCCGCCTTGGCCGAACGCCTCGATACCGTTCCGGCCAAACGGATCGGCAAGCCGGATGAACTGGGCGCCGCCTGCGCATTTCTATGTTCGGCACAGGCCGGATACATTACCGGACAGAATATTCTCATCGATGGAGGAACTTTTCCGGGCGCGTTCTAAGCGCTTTCGGCCACCCTCCCCGACAACCGTACGTACAGATCGCCAATCCAAGGAGACAGCCATGAAACTCGTCCGCTACGGCGCGCCCGGCCGCGAAAAGCCCGGCATGCTCGATGCCCAGGGCCGCATCCGCGACCTCTCGAAAATCGTCCCCGACATCGCCGGCGACACGCTGTCTCCCAAGGGTCTCGCCAAGCTGCGCAAGCTCAACCCCGAGAAGCTGCCGCAGGTGCGCGGCAACCCGCGGATCGGTCCTTGCGTCGGCAAGGTCGGCAATTTCATCGCCATCGGCTTGAATTATTCCGATCACGCCGCCGAAGCCGGCATGCAGATTCCCAAGGAACCGATCATCTTCAACAAAGCGCCGTCCTGCATCTGCGGGCCGAACGACGACACCATCATCCCGAAGGATTCCTCCAAACTCGATTGGGAAATCGAGCTCGGCATCATCATCGGCCAGCACGCGCGCTATCTGGCCAAGGACAAGGCGCTCGACGTCGTCGCCGGCTACTGCCTCGCCAACGACGTCTCGGAGCGTGTGTTCCAGATCGAGCGCGCCGGCCAATGGACCAAAGGCAAGGGCTGCGAGACGTTCGGACCGCTCGGGCCTTGGCTCGTCACCAAGGACGAGATCAAGAACCCGCAGAATCTCGACATGTGGCTCGACGTCAACGGCGAGAAGCGCCAGCGCGGCAACACCTCGACCATGATCTTCGACTGCCGGCACATCGTCTGGGCCTGCTCGCAATATTTCATGCTCGAGCCGGGCGATGTCATCATCACCGGAACGCCGCCCGGCGTCGGTCTCGGCATGAAGCCCGAACCGAAATTCCTCAAGGCCGGCGACGTGGTGAAGCTCGGCATCGACGGGCTCGGCGAACAGACGCAGAAGGTTGTGAAATTCAAGAAGTGAAATAGATGTAGCTGGGTCGGCGCGACGGCGCGAGAGCAAGAAAGCCTGCCAGGAAAGCCTGCCATGACAAAACAAGAGATGCGCGACGAGGCCGAGCGTCTGGTCAAAGAGGCGATGGAGCGCAAAAACATCGCCATCAAAAAGGGCCAGACCCGCATCGAGACCAAATGCGGCAAGTGCGGCGCGCCCAATCGCGTCCTGGCAGCGCCAGGCGAGACCCGGGTCGAATTCAAATGCAAGGAATGCGGCGAAAAACAAAAGACGCTGTGACGACTTTAAAGCGGCGTTGCAGCACAACGATGAAATCGCGCTGACGCGGGCAACGATGCGAGATCGTTCGCGCGGCGCGTTGATGCCTCCAGGACAGCCAACGCGCGCCACTCTATCCATTCGGCCACCTGTCGAGCGACAAACGCGAGCCCAACATGACTGACACACCTGAATACACGCCGCCGGACGTCTGGGTCTGGGAGAAGAACGATAGTCCCAACTGGCGCTATGCCAATGTCAATCGCCCTGTCGCGGGCGCGACGCATGAGAAGGAGTTGGCGCGCGGAAACCATCCGCTGCAGCTCTATTCGCTGGCGACGCCCAATGGCGTCAAAGTTACAATCATGCTGGAGGAGTTGCTGGCCGCCGGTCACAGCGGAGCGGAATATGACGCTTGGCTCATCCGGATCGGTGAGGGCAACCAGTTTGGTAGCGGGTTTGTCGGAGTGAACCCGAATTCGAAAATCCCGGCGCTCATGGACTATAGCCAACAGACGCCGCAACGCGTGTTCGAATCCGGTGCGATCCTGCTCTACCTGGCGGACAAATTCGGCGCCTTCCTGCCGAAGGAACGCGGCAAGCGCGCCGAGGCGCTGAACTGGCTGTTCTGGCAGATGGGTTCAACGCCCTATCTCGGCGGCGGCTTTGGGCATTTCTATGCTTATGCTCCGGTGAAGATCAAATACGCCATCGACCGTTTTACGATGGAGGTTAAGCGCCAGTTGGACGTGCTCGATCGGCAGCTTGCGAACAGACAGTTCGTCGCCGGCGACGAATATACGATCGCCGACATGGCCATCTGGCCGTGGTACGGCAACGGTATGTTGAACGGCGCATCATACAACGACCCGCGCAAGTTCCTGCAGACGCACCAATATAAAAACCTGACGCGCTGGACGAAAGAAATCGGCGAACGCCCGGCCGTCAAGCGCGGGCGAATGGTCAATCGCACCAGCGGGCCGGTTGAAGGACAATTGCACGAACGACATGACGCCAACGATTTCGAGACCAGAACGCAGGACAAGGTCGGCGCGACGGGATAACCCAATCGTCATCCTCGCGCACCAATGCCCCACATGAAGCAAGGTGCGGGTGATCCGCAACAGCGTAACCAAACAAACGTGTCTGTTCTCGCAGCGCCTCAGCGCCCGAGTTTTGCCAACGGTTGCACGAAACTCCTCGGAACGAGAGGAGTGGAGCGCCGGGAGGCGCCAAGTGAGAGACCGCGCCACGCGAGCGAATGTTACCACTCGCACGCGCTTCGGGCGCGGCGCGCGCCACAGAACGATCCGCTTGCGCGAACCGCCTGCTTCGGGCGCGCGGCGCCTCCCGGCGCTCCACCATGGCCGTCGCGGCGGCCGTCGACTGCCGCCGCGCAGACCGCGCTTGCTCCCGATCGTCTGTGGCCGGCGACGGCGTTCGAGGAGCAAGATTCGCTGAGAATGTAGCCCAACGGGCGACGAATGTCAAGAATCGTCACCGATTAGGCGGCACCGATAGCTCGACCGTCATGGCCGGGCTTGTCCCGGCCATCCACGTCTTTGTTTGGTGCAGAGACGTGGATGCCCGCAACAAGTGCGGGCATGACGAGCTAAACGAGCGTGTCGTACAAATCATCCCATTCAGGATTGACTGAGTGGATGAGTCGTACCTTCCAAGCACGCGGCCAGTGCTTGATCGTTTTCTCGCGTTGAATGGCCAGGCGGATGTCTTCGTGACGCTCGCAGTATACGAGAATTTTAGCCCGTAGCGCTTTGTGAAACCCTTTACCAAACCGGCGCGATACTCGAAGGCGCGTCGAGGCAAATTGCTGGTGACGCCGACATAGAGAGTGCCGTTGCGCCGGTTCGTCGTGAAATAAACCCAACCGCCTCTCATGCCGCTATTCAACAAGTCGTGGATGGCCGGGACAAGCCCGGCCATGACGAATTCCGGCCGCCAAGACTTGCCGAAGCGCTGCTATCGCTGAGCCGTCATCCCCGCACTTGTTGCGGGCATCCACGGCTTGCGGCTTCAACAAAGGCGTGGATGGCCGGGACAAGGCCGGCCGTGACGAACACGCAGAGTTCTACCCCTCCCGCGCTTCCAGCACCGCCTGGAGCGAGATGCGCGACCAGATGGAGATTTTGTCGCGGAAGGCCGTGTAGGAGTCGTGGATCTTTTGCGCGCCGGCACTCTTGCCGGCGAGGTCGTTGAGCACGTCGCTCGCCTGCGTGCGTGCCGCGGCGATGAAGTCCGCCGGGAAGGTGCGCAGTTGCGCGTTGTCGCGCGTGGTCAGCGTTGCCAGCGCTTCGATGTTGAGCCGCTCCATCTCGGCCAGCGCAAAGGACGCCTCGGCGGCGCAGGCGTGCTGCACGATCGCCTGCATCTCGGCGTCGAGCGTCGCCCAGGCCTTTAGTCGCGACAATGCACTCGCCGGTGCCGTTCGGCTTGTTGAAGCCGGGTCCGTAGTAGAACGGCGCGAAGCGATAGAGACCGAGCGCGATGTCGGAGCCGGGGCCGACGAATTCGGCGGCGTCGATCACGCCGGATTGCAGCGCGACCAGAATTTCGCCAGGCGACGTCGTCTGCGGGATGGCGCCGAGCCGGCGATAGACTTCGCCGCCGAGACCGAGCGAACGCATTTTGAGGCCGCGCACGTCGGCAACGCGTTTGAGCTCGTGGCGGAACCAGCCGCCCATGCAGACGCCGGTATTGCCGGCCATGAACGGCTTGACGCCGAACGGCGCATAGAGCTCTTCCCACAACGCCTGGCCGCCGCCGGCGTCGATCCACGACGACATGCTCGTTGGGTGTGAGCCCGAACGGCACCGTGGTGAAGAATGCCGCGGCCGGCATCTTGCCCTGCCAATAGAACGCCGCGGTGTGGCCCATCTCGGCGACGCCCGAGCCGACCGCATCGAGCACCTCGAAGGCCGGCACCACCTCGCCGGCCGCCGAGACCGTGATCTCGAAGCGGCCGCCCGAGAGCGCGCCGATGCGCGCAGCGACGCGCTCCGCCGACATGCCGGGGCCGGGCAATCGTTTCGGCCATGAGGTCACCATGCGCCAGCGCCGCGTCGCAGTCTGCGCAACGGCCGGCGCCGCCATGGCGCCGACAAGCCCCAGCGCACCGCCGCGCGCCAGGCTTCGCCGAGTGATCGTGTTCATTGTCGGTTCCTCACCCGGTCAATCTACGAAGCCAGGCTGTGACATCAAGTCGTTGCAGAAATCCCTCGACGCTGCTGCCCAACCAACTTGCACCTGCGGGCATTTTCGGACAGAGGTGGGCCGCACGCACAAAGCGAGAGTAGGAGACCCTCATGGGAGCGAATTTCGGCATTGCCGGCCTTGACTGGCAGCAGCGGGTCAATTGGGACCGGCTGCGCACATACCGGACCGAGCGGGCCCGCGAGATGATGAAAAAGCACGGCCTCGGCGCGCTGCTGTGCATGTATGACGAAAACGTCCGCTATCTCACCGGCACACTGACACCGGGCTGGAATCGGCTCAAGCCGGGTCTGCGCTATGCCATGCTGTGCGGCGACGGCGCGCCGATCCTGTTCGAGCAGGGCGACCTCGGCTTTCAGATCGAGCGTCACTCGCCGTGGATCCCGAAGGAGAACGTGCGTCACTCGTTCGCCTGGATCAAAGGCGCCGCCGGGCCGGCCTCGGTGCAGCAGGTCAACAAGTTCACCAAAGCCGTGTTGCAGGCGATGAAGGAGAACGGCGTCGCCGGCCAAAAGCTCGGCGTCGATTTCGTCGACATCAACATGATCAACATCTTCAAGGAGAACAACATCAACTGGACCGACGGCATGAGCGCGATGATGGACGCGCGCGCCGTCAAGAGCGAGGACGAGCAGGAATGCTTCCGCATCGTCGGCGCCATCGGTGACGCGACGCATTGGGAGTGCATGAAATTCCTGCGACCCGGCGTCACCGAGAATCAGGTGACGGCGCACCTGATGCAATACCTCTACAACATCCCCGGCATGGAGGACGTCGAAGACGTCATCGTCTCGTCCGGCCCGAACACCTGGCCGAACTGGCGAAACTTTTCCGACCGCATCATCCAGCCCGGCGATATCGTGTTCATGGATTTGGCGGCGCTGACCTGGAACGGCTACAAGTCCTGTTATTACCGGACCTATTGCGTCGGCAAGGAGCCGTCGAAGGAGCAGAAGGAAACCTACGAGACGGCGCTGAAGTGGCTCTACGACTCGATCGGCGCGGTAAAAGTCGGCGCCACCACGCGCGACATCGCGCTCAAATGGCCCTCCGCGATGGAGACCTGGGGTTACGAAGACGAGGACCAGGCCGCCGCCAATCTGTGGGGTCACGGGCTCGGCCTCGCGCAATACGACCCTCCGGTGATTTCGCGTATCTGGTCGCTCGATCATCCGGTCGACATCAAAGAAGGCATGACCTTCGCGCTCGAAACGCAGCACGGCAAACAATTCCGTTACGGCGTGCGCATCGAGGAAATGCTAATCGTGCGCAAGAACGACATCGAGATCGTCTCCAATTTCCCGGTCAAGCAGATCACCGTGGTCGATCCGCTGCCGGGTTACGGCGATCATGTGAAGTGAGGAATTCGCGGCATGCGCATCATCCCATCGTCGTCATTGCCGGGCTTGACCCGGCAATCCATGCGGCCCCGTGGCAAGCGACGATGCAGCATGGATGCCCGGGTCAAGCCCGGGCATGACGATCAATTGGTCGTTGTGTGTTGACCGCCTTCATCCTCCCGCTCAGCGACCCTGCAGCCGCCGACGCCGAACGCGTCGGACCCAAGGCGGCGAATCTCGCGACCCTCGCGCACGCGGGTTTGCCGACGCCGGGCGGCGTCTGCGTCACCGCTGATGCCTACCGGCGGCAGATCGCGCACCTTGGGCTCGCCGAGATGCTCGCCGACTACGGCGCTGCCGATACGCCGGCGCAACGCCGACTGTCGGTCGAAATCCGGCTCAAGCTTTATCAGAGCGATCTCGCGCCGGATTTGCAGGCCGATATCCTTGCGGCCTGGCGCGCCGTACAAAAACCGGCGGCCGTGCGCTCTTCGGCGCTGATCGAGGATCGCGCCGGCGCCAACTTCGCCGGCCAGTTCGAAAGCTTCCTTGGCCTCAGCGACGACACCGAATTTTTCACCGCGTTGCGCGCCTGCTGGGCGGCGCTGTGGACCACCAATGCGCGACGCTACATGGCGCAGCACGACCTCAGTCCGGCCGATACCGCAATGGCGGTGCTCATTCAGCCGCTCGTCGCCGCGCGCGCCTCAGGCGGCGGTCTCAGCGAGACCGCCGACGGGCAAATGCTGCTGAGCGCCACCTGGGGGCTCGGCTCCGCGATCGCGCAGGGCGAAGTGGTGCCGGATCGCATCGTGCTCAGCCGCCAGGGTTTCGTGCGTTCGAACGAAGCCGGCCGCAAGCACCACCGCGAAACCTGCACGCACGGCGCGGGCCTAGCGGCGCAGGCAGTGCCTGCCGCGCTGGTCAGCGCGCCTTGCCTCGAAGCCGGTCAAGCGACGGCGCTCGGGCGTCTGCTGCGCAAGGCCGAAGACATTATGGGCATGCCGGTCGAGATCGAATGGGCGCTCGACGACACCGGCTTCAAGTTGCTGCAAGCGCGGCCGCTGCACATCGAGCCGGCTCACGTACCGGACGAAATCTGGCTGCGGCATCCCGGCCTCAACGGCCATCCGGCCGGCATCGGCTGGGGTTCGGGTCGCGCCGTGGTGGTGAACTGTGAATGCGAACTCGCCCGCGTGGCGCCGGGCGACATTTTGGTCACGCGCGTGGCCGGCCCGGCGCTGAGCCATATCCTGCCGCGAGTCGCCGGTGTGGTCGCCGAGCTTGGCGGCTCGACCTCGCATCTCGCCTCGCTGGCGCGCGAGCGCGGCATTCCGATGGTGCTTGGCGTGCTCGACGCGACGCGACGCATTCCTGACGGCGCGCAGGTCGCGGTCGACGGCGTCGCCGGCGTGGTGCGGTGGCTCGCCTGATGCGTGCCAAGCCCGCCACGTGGAACAAGCCGCCGCGGCCTCGTATTTTCGTCACCCAGCCGGTGTCGGAGCGCGCGCTCGCCCGGTTGCGCGCGGTGGCGAGCGTGAAAGTTTTTCCCGACGCGAGCCGGATCATTCCCAAGCGGACGCTGATCGGCGCGGTGGCCAAGGCCGACATTCTGTTTTGTCTGCTGCACGATGCGATCGACCGGGCCGTGGTCACGGCCAATCCGGACTTGCGTTTGATCGCCGCGCAGTCGATCACGCCGTCAAATATCGATGTTGCGGCAGCGACCGAGCGGCGCATTCCCGTGACCGTGACGGCGCCCGTGACCACCGAAGCCACCGCCGACCTGACGTTCGGCCTGATGATCGCGGTGGCGCGGCGCATCATGGAAGGCGACCGCATGGCGCGCGCCGGAAAATTTCCCGGCAGTCAGTCGGGCCATCTGCTCGGCGCGTTCGTATGGGGCAAAACCCTCGGCCTCATCGGTGGCGGCGGCTTGATCGGCCGGGCGGTGGCGCGCCGCGCCCACGGCTTTTCCATGCGCGTCCTCTATTGGACGCCGCGGCGGAAGCCGCAAAGCGAAGAGCGCGAAGCCGGACTTATTTACGTGCCGCTGGATCAGTTGCTGCGCGAATCCGATTTCGTCTCGCTCCATTCGCCGCTCAACAAAGACACCCGGCATCAGATCGGCGCGCGCGAATTGCGGCTCATGAAAAAGACCGCTTACCTCATCAATACCGCGCGCGGTGCGATCATCGACGAGGCCGCGCTGGTGCGCGCGCTGATCAACGAACAAATCGCCGGCGCCGGTCTCGACGTGTTCGAACACGAGCCCAAGGTCGACAAAGCACTGCGGAAGATGCCCAACGTCGTGCTCACGCCGCATCTCGGCAGCGCGACGCCGGAAGTCCGCGAGGACATGGCGAACATCGTCGTCGACAACATTCTCGCGTTTTTGGCAGGCAGAAAACTACCCAACTGCGTCAATCCGCAGGTGTTCGCACTTTGATTGTCATTGCCGGGCTTGACCCGGCAATCCATGGTGCGGCAACGCTGCGGAAACGCCGCATGGATGCCCGGGTCAAGCCCGGGCATGACGAGCTAAAAGTCGGAGTTGCATAATGCCCCGCCTGTTGATCGCCGTTACCGACAGTCCGTTCCCGTCGCTCGATCCGGCCAAAAAAGCGTTGGCGGGACTCGACCCCGAATACGCCATGGCAAAAAGCGCATCGGCCGACGACATCCTCGCCGTGGCGCGCGAGGCGGATGCCGTCCTCGTGACTTACGCCAAGCTGCCAGGCGAGTTGTTGCGGCAGCTCACACGCTGCAAGGCGATTGGCCGCTTCGGCCTCGGCGTCGACAACATCGATCTGCCGGCGGCCAAAGAGCTCGGGATCGCCGTCAACTATGTGCCGGATTACTGCCTGCGCGAGGTGTCGGACCACGCCATGGCGCTGCTTCTCGCGCTGGCCCGCAAGGTGCCGCTGTCGAACAAGCTGGTGCAATCCGGCCGCTGGGAAGTGCCGCCGATCGTGCCGCTGCGGCGTCTCGAAGGACAGGTGCTGGGCCTTGTCGGTTTCGGCAACATTCCGCGTGCGCTGGCGCCTAAGGCCAAGGCGTTCGGTCTGAAGGTTCTCGGCCACGATCCGTTTGTATCGAAAGGCACGCTGGCTACGGCCGGCGTGGAAGGCGTGAGTTTCGACGATTTGCTGGCGCGTTCCGACTTTATCTCTGTGCACGCGCCGTTGCTGCCGCAAACGCGCGGCCTGATGAATGCGGCGGCCTTCGCCAAGATGAAAACAGGCGCCTATCTGATCAACACCGCGCGCGGGCCGCTGGTCGACGAACCGGCGCTCATCGCCGCGCTCGATTCCGGCCATCTCGGCGGCGCCGCGCTCGATGTCGTCGCGGCCGAGCCACTGGCGAAGGATTCCCCGCTGATCGGCCGCGACAACGTGATCCTCACGCCGCACACCGGCTTCTATTCGGTCGAGGCGCTGGAGGAATTGCAGACCAAATGCGCCAGCGACGTCGCACGGGTGCTGTCGGGCGAACAGGCCGTGTATCCGATCTCGGCGTAAGGTGCGCACAGCTTTCGTGCCGCCCCGAACCAGCACGATGACCCAAAGCCGTCAATATCCACAGCCGCCGCCGGGAAGTCTGTGCAACCGCAGATGTTTGCCGCACGGGATGATCGGAGCGGCACGTGGAGGACTCGCCTGAGCAGTGGGTTCACGGGGTGGAGAAGCCCTCTCGACGGCATGCCTTGGGCGCGCCGGCGGATTTTCGACATTGGCAATACATGACTCCCCTTCGGCGTGTTTGCCGTGCGGGCACGCCAAGGGACAAACCCGCTTGTCAATGCCACGCACGGCATTGATCCAATCGGGCGACAGATCGTCCGGCTGCGTGCCAATGGATGCGAGCTTGATGAATCTGTGCCACGCAGCTTTGGTCGAATCGTCGAACTCCCCGGTTACGCGGCCGTTGAAACAGCCCACGCGCTTGAGCTCGAACTGCAGCATTCGTGTCAGTTCATCACGATCAGTCGGGTTGGCAGCCGCATTTGCCGGCTCGCGCGAGAGCGCCGCTATTCGCTGCTCCGCAAGAGCCCGTTGCGCACTGTGCGGGAACTCCTCGATAAATCGGCGTAATTCGTCTGGATCCTTACTGTCCTTCACCAGGTCCCAGGCGATTTGCTCGGGCGATGGTGGTACGGGCGTTGCCGACCGCGCCGCTTCCAGCGCGGCAATCCGCTCCTCGGCGTCCTTGCGAAAAATACTGTCGGGATACTGTGCCACGAATCGTCTGAGATCAGCTTCGTCGGTCGTGTCCTTGAGAATAGACCAAGCGATTTCATCCAGGCGCAGCTTTGGCGGAGGCTTCAACGACCTGTCGACTGGAGGCGGCTGGGCCGGCACGGGTGGCGGCTGCACGGGAACCGCCGAAGCGCTCGGCTGGCGAGGTGTTTCGGCCGTCGGCGCCAATCTTTGCTCGTGGGATGGCAACGGCGTATGCCCAACCCAAAAAGCCAGCGCCGAGACAATCGCCACCAGGGCGAGCGCGCCCGGAATGATGATCGCACCTTTGCGCAGATGCCACGCTCGCCGCGGTTCAAGGAGCCGCAGTCGTCCGCGAATCTGATCGACATCAGCACCTTTCTGGAACGTAGCCAGAAATGACTTCAGCACTGCGGGGTCATCGCTTGCGGAGGCAAGGCCGTACGCTTCCTCGCGGACCAGCAGCGCCGCCTTCAGCTTGCGCGCCTCATCGGCGAAGGCAGGCCCGGGATGGACGGCGAGAAAAGCATCCAGCGCCAGAACGCTGCCGGCGCTCTTGGCCGCTGCGAACGCCCGCGTCTCCTCTGCCCTTTGCTTGATTGCGTCTTCCTGTTGGCGGCGCTGCTCCTCGGCACGTTCCCGTTCCTCAATCTGAATCTTTCTTTTGAGCTCTTCCTCCTCGGCGCGTCGCGCCGCCTCCGCCTCCTGACGCCGACGTTCCTCTTCCGCCCGCACACCGCGCTCGGCCTCCTCCTTCTCTTGGCGCAGTGCTTCGATCTCTTCGAGGCCTTGCCTGAGCGCTTTGACCAGCCCTTGTGTATCGGCACGGAACCGCTCGTGCGTCAGTCGCACGGCGTTCCGCCAGGCCAATGGTCGAAGGTCTTCAGGAAGCTCTTCTGCCCGCGGCATGCGGGCGTCGCCGACCAGCACCGGAATCACTCGCTTATCCCGGGTCAGGGCCGATGCGATCTCGATGCGGACGAAATCATCCGGCTCGTCGAGACGCCGGTTGCCCTTCGCATCGCGCGCGTCGATCCAGCCTTTGCCGATAACGGCAAGCAGCACATCGCATTCGGCAACTCGCTCGTCGAGCACGCGAATGAAATCGAGACCGGGCGCTATGTTATCAACGTCCAAAAAGAGCTGCTGCGGCTCAAACTCATCCTGCAGCCGATCGAATAGGCGTCCGGTGTGGCCCGGATCATCGCCGCGGCGATAATTGATGAAGATTTTGCCAGCCATTCCGCAATCGATCCGATGGCGAAATTAAAGCCCAGTCTAAATAATGGGACGGATTCGATCAAGATAAGGTCACCCGCGGTTGTCGGGTAATGCAACGACGACTCCGGGTACTGTCGGGCGTAAAGGTCGCAAAGCCAATCTCAGCGTGAGTGTATCCTCATGAATATCGCTTGCCGAAGACGGCCACGAGACGCATCCTTGGCCCATGATCGGTCGGCTTGCAGGCCCCGGCCGCAACGTCTGCCAGACAACGAGGACAGACCGTGACGATTTCACGCCGAAGAGTATTGCAGTTCACCGCGGCCGCAGCAGCACTGCCGTGCGCTCCACGTTTCGCCGCGGCGCAAAGCTATCCGACCCAGCCGGTACGGATGATCGTCGGCTTCCCTGCCGGCCAAGCCGCCGACAGCCTGGCGCGCCTCATCGCTCAAGCGCTGACACAACGGCTCGGTCAGCAGTTCGTGGTCGAGAATCGGCCGGGCGCCGGCGGCAATATCGGCACCGAAGCCGTGGTTCGGGCCGCCCCGAACGGTTACACCATCCTGATGGAGGTCATGACCGCGAACGCCATCAATGTGTCGCTTTATCCGAACCTCGATTTCAACTTCATCCGCGATGTCGCGCCGGTCGCCTGCATCGGCCGCGGTGCCTATGTGATGACGGTCAATCCATCGGTCCCGGCCAAAACGGTCCCGGAGTTCATCGCCTACGCCAAGGCCAATCCGGGCAAGATCAACATGGGGTCCGCCGGCATCGGCACGCCGCCCCACGCCTTCGGCGTGTTGTTTGGGATGATGACGGGCATCGCCATGGTGCACGTCCCCTATAGCGGCAGTTACGTGCCGGATCTCCTCAGCGGGCAATTGCAGGTCGTGTTTGCGCCGGTGCCGACGACGGTCGCGCAAATCCGGGCCGGCAAGCTCCGCGCTCTCGCGGTAACCACCAAGACGCGTTCGCAAGCGTTGCCCGATGTTCCCGCGATAGCCGAATTCGTTCCAGGATACGACGCCGCCGGTTATTTCGGCGTCGGCGCGCCCAAGGATACGCCCGCCGCTATCGTCGACAAGTTGAACCACGAGATCAATGCGAGCGCCGCCGAACCCGATAAGAAAGCGCGGCTGCTCGACCTCGGCGTCGAGCCGGTGGCGATGACGGCCGGCGAATACGGCAAGCTCATCGTCGCCGAAACCGAAAAATGGGCCAAAGTCGTCAAGGCCGCCGGCATGAAGGTGAACTGATCGATGTGCCGGACTATCGTCGGTCGAAAGGGAAACCATTGAAAATCGCCCCGAGCCTGCGCGAGCGGTTCATGCGCGGCGATTGCCTGACCGGCATGATCGACTTTATCGGCGCTCCCGTGGTGATCGAGATTTTGGCCCGGGCCGGCATCGATTTCGTCGTCATCGACATGGAACACTGCCCGATGGACATGGATCGCCTGTCCCATCTCATCCGGGCCGCGGATGCCGCCGGCATTGCGCCGCTGGTGCGGGTGCCGGAGGTCGATGCCGCTCTCATCAAGCGGGTGCTCAATCTGGACGCCGCTGGCATCGTGATCCCGCATGGAACGCGGCAGTCCTGCGAAGCTTTGGTCCGCGCCGCGCGCTACGCGCCGGACGGCGAACGCGGCGCTTGTCCGGTGGTGCGCGCCACCGGCTATTGGACTGACGACTGGTCCGCCTACGCCCGAAAGGCCAATGGGGAGATTTTGCTGCTGCCCTTGATCGAGGATGCGGCCGCGATCGACGATCTCGAACTCGATCGCCGCCGTTCCCGGCGTCGACGGATTATTCATCGGGCCGTACGATTTGTCGGTTTCGGTCGGCGCGCCCGGCGCGGATTTCGAGCATCCCGTAATGAGCGTGGCGCTCGACCGCGCCGTCTCGATTTGCCGACGGCACTCCAAATTCGTCGTCACCACGATCGGCGACCGGCAGGAGCGCGCATACAGCCAGCACCTCATGAAGCGCGGCGTTCAAGGCCTGGTGTTCGCGACCGACGCCCTCGTGCTGTTGCAGGCCTGCAGGGCCATGGTGGCGTTCACGCGCTGAAAGGCCGACGCCCGTGCCGCTTGCCTGGCTCGGCGGCGAGCACCCCTCCCCGCACCGGCCTCGGACTCCCACATAAGCCGCAACGTGGATGCCATGGCACAGTCAGGGAGACCTTCATGACCCCGCAGGAACACCAACTGGTCGACGAACTGTTCGATCGATTGACCCAGCTTGAGACCACCCCTCGCGATCCGGACGCCGAACGGTTGATAACGGACGGCACGAGGCGCGCGCCACACAGTCTCTATGCGCTGGTGCAGACCGCGCTCGTTCAGGATGAAGCCCTCAAGCGCGCCAACGCGCGCATTGAGGACTTACAGGCGCAATTGAGCGAAGGCGAAGAGCCGCCGCACCAGCAGACCGGCTTTCTCGACAGCATGCGCGAGGCGGTATTCGGCCACGGCGAAGCGCGCGGCTCGGTGCCCACCGTGCGCGCGGGTGCATCATCAGCCATGCCGGGTGCTTCCGGCTATGCGCCGCCGTCGGGATACGCCGAGCCAAGGCCGGGCTTTCCACCGCAATCCGCCTATCCGATGGGACCGGCTTTCGGCGGTGGCGGATCGTTCCTCGGCACCGCCGCGTCCACCGCCGCAGGCATGATCGGCGGCGGATTGCTGCTCGACGGTATCCGTTCGATGTTCGGCCATCACGCCGGCGCGGGCGGACTGGGCCAAAGCGCGTTCGGAAACCTCGGCGGCCAAGCCTCGCCATGGTCGGGAAACGCGGCCGACAGCGATCTCGCGAAACAAGCCGGCATCGATTCCATCGGCCGCGATTACAATGACGACAAGAACAGCCAGTCTGACGACAGCAACAGCCAGTCAGACAGCGGCGCCTGGGCCGACAGCGCTGACGACCAGAACGCCGACGACAACGATTCCGACGACGACCAGGACAGCGATTTCGGCGACAGCGGCGGCGATACCGATGACGCCTGAAAAATTTATTCCGCGGTCCAGCCGCCGTCGAGCATCAGCGCCGAACCGGTCATGAGCGACGAAGCGTCCGAGGCGAGGAAGACGATGGCGCCGGTGATCTCGTCGAGCTGACCGAGGCGGCCCAACTTGATCCTCGACAGCACCTCGTCGCGAAACGCCTTGTTCTCGAAGAACGGTCGCGTCATCGGCGTTTCAAGAAACGTCGGGCCGAGGCTGTTGACGCGGATATTGTGCGGCGCGAGTTCGATCGCCATCGCCTTAGTGAAACCCTCCATGGCGTGCTTCGACGCGCAATAGACGGTGCGGCGCGCGGCGCCGACGTGACCCATCTGCGAAGAAATATTGACGATGGAGCCCGGCAGCTTTGCCGCGACGAGCCGCATCGCCACCGCCTGCGCCATAAAGAACGCGGCGCGCACGTTGAGCCCGAAGATCGCGTCGAAGTCTTCGACCTTGACCTCGGAAAGAAGGGCCGGCCGGTTCATGCCGGCATTGTTGATCAGGATTTGAAACGGCGCGGCGACAGCGATCGCACGGCGCGCCGCTTCGACGTCGGTAACGTCGAGCACCAGCGCCTCAGCGTCTTGCCCGCGCGCGCGGATCGCCGCGGCAGCGTTATCGATTTCAGTCTTGGTGCGCGCCGCGAGCGTCACATGCGCGCCGGCCTCCGCCAGCGCAGATGCAGCGGCGAGTCCGATGCCGCGTCCGCCGCCGGTCACGAGCGCGCGCCGGCCGTCGAGGCGGAAGGATGGTGTTTTAGCGAGATCGATCGAGGTCACTTGCGGGCACGCTGCGGTTCTTCACCCTCCCCTGGAGGGGGAGGGTCGGCGCGAAGCGCCGGGGTGGGGTGACTCGGCGAGGTGGAAGACCACCCCACCCGGCCCGCTTCGCGGGCCGACCTCCCTCCCAGGGGAGGTGGAAGAAAGAACTACTCCGCCGCCTCGCCGTACGGAACGTTGCGGCCGCCGTAGCGGCGCACCCGGACATTGGCTTGCTCGGCGTGGGCGACAAATCCTTCCAGCATGCACAGCCGCGAGCAGTATTCGCCGATCATGGCGCTGGCTTCATCGGTGAGCACTTTCTGATACGTGCAGGTTTTCAGGAATTTGCCGACCCACAATCCGCCGGTGTAGCGCGCCGCCTTCTTGGTCGGCAGCGTGTGATTGGTGCCGATCACCTTGTCGCCATAGGCGACGTTGGTGCGCGGGCCGAGGAACAGCGAGCCGTAGTTCTTCATGTTAGCGAGGAAATAATCGGGATCGCGCGTCATCACCTGGACGTGCTCGGAAGCGACGCGGTCGGCCTCGTGCACCATCTCGGCTTCATCGTCGCAGACGATGACCTCGCCGTGGTCGGCCCAGGCCTGGCCGGCAAGGTCCGCGCTGGGCAGGATTTTCAAAAGCCGCTCGACCTCCGCCATGGTGTCGCGCGCGAGCTTCTCCGAATTGGTGATCAGGATCGCGGGCGAAGTCGGGCCGTGCTCGGCCTGGCCAAGAAGATCGGTCGCGCACATCTCGCCGTCGACCGTGTCGTCGGCAATGATCAGCGTCTCGGTCGGGCCGGCGAGCAGGTCGATGCCGACGCGGCCGAACAATTGGCGCTTGGCCTCCGCCACGTAGGCATTGCCCGGACCGACCACCATGTCGACCGGCGCGATCGTCTCGGTACCGAGCGCCATGGCGGCAACCGCCTGCACGCCGCCGAGCACGAAGATTTCATCGGCACCGCCGAAATGCATCGCCGCCACGATCGCCGGATGCGGGCCGCCCTTGAACGGCGGCGCGCAGGCGATGATTTTCTTCACCCCGGCAACCCGCGCGGTGACGATCGACATGTGGGCCGAGCCGACCATCGGATAGCGCCCGCCCGGCACGTAACAGCCGATCGAATTCACCGGAATGTTCTTGTGGCCGAGCACGACGCCCGGCAGCGTCTCGACTTCGAGATCGCGCAGCGTCTCCTTCTGCTTCTGCGCGAAGTTGCGCACCTGCGCCTGCGCGAACTTGATGTCGTCGAGATCGCGCTTTCGCACCTGGCCGATGGCGCGCTCGACCTCCTGCGGGGTGAGCTTGAACGAAGCCGGCGACCAGTTGTCGAATTTCTGCGACAATTCGCGCACCGCCGCATCCTTGCGCGCGTCGATGTCGGCGAGGATCGCCTCGACCGTCTCGCGCACCTTGGCGTCGGCCGCCTTGATCGCGCTCGCGTCCATTCCGCGTTTGAGGTGGCGGGGCATCATTTTCCTCCCGTCATTGCCGGGCTTTGACCCGGCAATCGCATGGTGCGTCTGAGCGTGTTGAAACGCCGGATGGACCCCCGGGTCAAGCCCGGGGGTGACGCATGAATTTGCGCGAGGCGCCCGTTTTACTTGATCGCCTGCGGATTCAGCGGCGAACCCGTCGCGCCGGTGATGATGAGCGGCGGTCCGCAGAAGAAGAACTCGTAGACGCCGTCCTCGGCGCAATCCTCCGCGAGTTCCTTGAGGTAGAAGATCTCGCCCATGCACAGCCCCATCGCCGGGATCACCACCCAGTGCCACGGCTGGTTGGCTTCCGTGGTTTCGTTCGGCCGAACCTCGACGCCCCAGGTGTCGGTGCAGATCGCGGCGAGTTCCTTCTCCTGGCACCAGTAGCAGTTCTCGAACTTGACGCCGGGCGCGTCGCCGCCGGCGTAGCCGCCCCACTGCTTTTCGGCGAGGCAACGTTCCATCTGCCCGGTGCGGATGATGACGAAATCGCCGCGGCCGATCGAGACGTTCTGATCCTTGGCGCACTTGTCGAGTTCGTCGTTGGAAATGCTTTCGCCGTCCTGCAGCCATTGCACGCCGCGAAAGCGTGCGATGTCGAGCAGCACGCCGCGGCCCACCATCTTGTTCTTGCGAGTGCTCGATGCCGAGCACGTTGAGGCCCTTGGAGTCGATCAGCTTGGCGTCATGACCATTGTAGGCCTTGTCCTCATAGAAAACGTGGCCGAGCGCATCCCAGTGGGTGGCGCCCTGGACGCAAAGCATGAGCGTATCGTCGGCGTAGCGGATCTTGTTCCAGTCCTGCCGCTCGGCGATCGCATCGGTGCCGGTCGCCAACATCTGGTGGATCGGATTGAAGCGGCCGCCGAACAAGCCGTTCTGCGGGCCATCGGCATCGAGCGGAATGCCAAGCGCGAAGACCTTGCCGGTGCGGATGAGACTTGCCGCCCTGACGATATCCTGCGGCGTCACGTGATTGAGCGTGCCGATCTGGTCTTCCTTGCCCCAGCGGCCCCAGTTCTTGAGTTTCCGCGTCGCCTCGGCGATGGCCTGCTTGCCGACCTTGATATCCATCAAACGTTCCTTTCCCCTGGTTTCCGTGGCGTCGATCCCGTGGCAGTCAGAGGGCCGCCGGAGGGTGCAGTGGCAGTTTGACACAAATACGCGTTCGACGTTGCACTAAGTCCCGTCCTTGTTTTCGAACGTGGTGACATGCGGCGCCGGCACGGTCTCGCCGCAACACACGCAGCGCCAGCGCCGTACCAGATAGCCGAAGACATTCTTGTGCAGGTCGGGGCGGTTGCCGCGCTTGCGCTTCTTCTCGAGGTCTTCGCCCTCGGCGACGAGCTTGGGACCGCCCGCGGATTCGGCCAGCAGTTGCACCCGGCAAGCCTTTTCCAGCTTGATCGCGACCCAGACCGCTTCTTCGATGCTGGCGCCGGTGGCGACGATGCCGTGATTGCGCAAGATCAGCGCGGGATGCGGGCCGAGGCAGCGCGCGACCGCACGGCCGCGGTCGTGGTTGACGATAAGGTCGGTCGTCTCCGAGAAAACCGGCAGGCGCCCATCCGCGAACGCCATCCCGTCGTTGCTGACCGCGACCAGCGGACGGTCGAGCGAGGAAAACGCCACCGCATGGATCGGATGACTATGGATGACGCAATGCACGTCACTTCGCGCGCGCAAAACCTCGGAATGGATATAGACCTCGTTGTGGCGCGGCATGGTGCCGCCGACCTTTTGGCCCTCGATATCGACTGTGATGATGTTGTCGGGCCGCATCTCCTCGATGCCGATGCCGGCGGGCTTCATCAGGAAACGGCCGGGATCGTCGGGCAGCCGCACCGAAATGTGGCCGGCGACATAATCGCCGTGGCCCTCCATGGCGAGAACGCGCCCGGCATCGGTCAGCGTTGCGCGCAGTTGATCGGTCATTGCAGGTTCTCCCAACGCGGCTTGCCGCCGAGCGGCCGGACATTACACTGCCACCGCATGACAGGTGAAGCGGAGCCGGAAGCGGCGTTGCGCCACGCCGAAGCGAGCGGAGATCGAGGATGAAGTTTTTGAGCTTTGCCGCGGACGGCAAGGAAATGTTCGGAGCCGTGAGCGGCGACGGCATCGTCACGCTGAACGAGCGCATCGGCCAGCCAGACCTGCGCGCCGCGCTCGCAGCCGGCGAACTGGAGGCCATGCGACGGGCCGCTGCGGAGCGGCAAAGCCGGACCGCAAGCTCGCTGACGGTGAAATTCCTGCCGGTGATCCCGCATCCGGCAAAAATTCTCTGCGCCGGCATCAATTACCGCGTCGCACGCCGCCGAGACCGGGCGCGAGCTGCCGAAGCAGCCGAGCATGTTCGTGCGCTTCACCGACACGCTGGTCGGCCATGACGGCGAGATGATCCGGCCGATGGTGTCGGACAATTTTGATTTCGAAGGCGAACTCGCCGTCGTCATCGGCAAAGCCGGACGCCACATCAAGCCCGAGCACGCGCTCGATCACGTCGCCGGCTACACCTGCTTCGTCGACGGCAGCGTGCGCGACTATCAGAAATTCTCCGTCACGTCGGGCAAGAACTTTCCCGGCACCGGCCCGCTCGGGCCGTGGCTCGTCACCACCGACGAGATTCCCGATCCGGGCCGGCTGACGCTGACGACGCGGCTCAACGGCAAAGAGGTGCAGCATTCGGCGAACCGATCTTCTGATCTATTCGATCCCGCAGATCATCGCGTTCTGCTCCGATTTCACCGCGCTCTCGCCCGGCGACATCATCGCCACCGGCACGCCCGAAGGCGTCGGCCACCGCCGCAAGCCGCCGCTGTGGATGAAGGCCGGCGATACGCTCGAAGTCGAGATCACCGGCATCGGCACGCTGCGCACGCGCATTGTCGACGAACGCGGCTGAGCGATTACTGCCTCTCGCGGCCGCCGATCACGATCGCCGCCGCGGCCCCGACGAGCAGCAACGCCGAGAGGATCAGCGCCACCTTGGCGCCGAACAGGAAACCGTTGCTCTGTCCGATCAGCGCCCCGAACAGGGCGACGCCGAGCACGCTGCCGGTTTGCCGCGTGGAATTGAGCACGCCAGCGGCGATGCCGGAGCGCGATTTCTCCACGCTGCCGAGCAGCGTCGAGGTCAGCGGCGGCACCAGCAGGCCGAGACCGCCGCCCATGACGACGAGCTGGCCGCCGATCGCCCAGTAGCTGGTGCCGCGCGCGATGCCGAGCAACGCGAGGCAGCCCGCGGCGGAAATCAGCGCGCCGGCCGCAATGACGGCGGGCGCGCCGAATCGCTCGGCAAGCCGCGGCGCGACGAGATTGACCGGCAGCACCACGCCCATCATCGGCACAAACGCCAATCCGGTCGCGAACGGCGAACAGGCCGTTGATCTGCTGGAAGTACAGGCTGAAGCACGAAGATCAATCCATAGAACGCGACATTGACCAGGAGTCCGTCGAGCGACGTCAGCGCGAACATGCGGTTCTTGAACAGCGAAGCGGCAGCATCGGCTGTCGCGTGCGGCTTTCCTGGACCAGGAACAGCGCGCCCAGCACGACGAAGGCGGCAAAGCCGGCGAGCACCCACGGGTTGCCCCAACCCGACGCGGCCGCCCTCGATGATCGCGGCCGCCAAAACGCCGAGCGCGCCGATCGCCGCCGCCTGCCCCGGCAGATCGAGTTCGTGATGCGCTGCGCGTGGTGTCGGTTGCATAACGCCAGGTCAGCCACAGGCCGGCGAGGCCGATCGGCAGATTGACCAGAAAAATGCTGCGCCAGCCGACCAGCGCGATCAGCAGGCCGCCGAGAAAAGGTCCCGCCGTGAGTGTGAGGCTGGCGCCAGCGGCCCAGATGCCCGACCGCGCGACCGCGCTCCTTATCATCCGGATAGGCATGGCTGAGCAGCGCCAGCGAGTTCGGAACCAGGATCGCGGCGCCCAAGCCTTGCACCGCGCGGGCGGCGATCAGGATGGTCGCGGTGGGCGCCAACGCGCATGCCAGCGATGCGACCGTGAAAATACTGAAGCCGGCGATGAAGACGCTCTTCGCGCCGATCCGGTCGCCCAGCGCGCCGGCGGTCAAAATGAACGCCGCAAACGCAATGGTGTAGGTGCTGACGACCCATTGCAGTTCGGTCACGCCGCCGCCCAGCGACGAGCCGATGCTGCCCAGGGCGGTGTTCACGATGGTGACGTCGAGCTGAACCACGCCATAGCCGAGGCTCATGGCGGCCAGCGTCAGCGGCTTTGTGAATTGTGAAGGCGTGCTTTGCTCGGAAAGTTCCATTGGGCGGGCGTTCCAAAATTGCTCATGATTGGTTGGAAAATTTCGCATGGAAGAATGCGTCCTTACCGGTGTGGCGATACCTCATATGGGCACGGCCTCGATCGGTCCCACCCGTTTTGTGCTGGTAAGGATAGAACGACTCTCGGCGTCCCGTTGTTCGACGGAACGCCGGTTCAATGTTTCGGTCGTGAACGAAGTGATTTTTGAAAAGCGCTTGACGAGCCTGCTTCAGCCGTCCGACGGCTTAAGCCCGAACAGCTTCTCCGCGTTGCGATAGTAGATTTTCTGGCGTTCCGAGTCCGACAGCGTGATCGCGTCGAGAACCTTGATGGTGTCGCGGATGTAGCCCGGGCCTTTTTCCTTGTCGAACGGACAGTCGGAAGCAAATACGACGTGGTCGGCGCCGAAGAATTCGAGGCCGCACACCGTCGCGGCGCGCGCGCCTTCCACCGCGGTGTCGCCGTAAAAATCCTTGAAGTAATCGTAGGGCCGTTTCTTCAGCGACTTGCGCAGCGACTCGTAATCCTCGTCCGACGTCCGCACGCCCATCTGGTCGAACGAATGGCCGACGCGGCCTTCCAGATAGGGAATGACGCCGCCGAGATGATGCGCGATGACTTTCAGATCGGGATAGCGGTCCATGATCTTGGAGAAGACGAGCCGCGCCAGTGTCACGCCGGTTTCGTAAGGCCAGCCGAGCACGCTGCATATTTCGTATTTCGACACCTTTTCGGTCGGATAGTCGGGCATGTCGCGGGTGCGCGAGGGATGCAGCAGGATCGGTTTGCCGGACTTTGCGATCACCTCGAAGATCGGCAGGAACTGCGGCTCGTCGAGCGGAACGCCGTTGGCGTTGGTGGCGAGCTGCACGGCGTTGGCGCCGTTGTTGAGCGCGCGCTCGGCCTCTTTGGCGGCGGCTTCCGGCGCATTCATCGGCAGCAAGGCCGACCAGCCGACGAAATGCTTGGGATGCTTCGCCGCAACCTCACCAAGCCCGTCATTGGCGATCTTGGCCATCTCCGGCGATTTGTCCGGGCCCCACAGCCGCTCCATCGGCGGCAGGCCGTGCGAGAGAACCTGCGCATAATCCTCGAAGGATTCGACGATGCGCAGACGCAGATCGATATCGGACAGCGCCGGAATGCCACGCACGCGCTTGCCGAGATCCTTCGATCCCGCCGGCGTCTCCAAGAGCGCGTCGTAATAGCGCTTTGGGAAGAAATGATTGAAGGCATCGATTTTGCGCATGCGTTTTCTCCTTTGCTTTGCCCCTCCCCCTTGTGGGGACGGGAAGGGGTGGGGGGCGGGAGGTCATGCGCCGGCGTCGACACATACACTTCCCTCCCGACCCGCACCCCACCCTCCCCACAAGGGGGAGGGAGTAGTAGACTGATAACGCGGTCAGCTTTCTTCCCCATCCTCGTCGCGCGTAACCGGCGTGTTCATCGCGACATCGCTGCGTCTTTGATTATCCATTTCCCGGCCGAGCGCAAAATAATCGCTGGCGGTCGCCATGCGCGCTTGCCGGTCGAGATCGGCCGGCCAGGTGCCGAGTTCGTAGCCGTGCCAGGGCGCTTCCGGCTTGAGCGGCGGCAGGCCGAGCCGCTCCCAGATCGCCCTCGCCTCTTCCATGAACGCGCGCTTGGGCAGCGCGACCGGCGCGTAACTACCCTTGAGCGTGGCGTTGATCAGCACCGACGCCGTCTCGCCATCGTCGCGCGGGCCACGCGGGCCGTGGCCCGGATGTTTGTGCGGCACCACAACGAGGTCATGCTGCGGCTGGCAGCGGTAGGACATCGCCCAGAACAAGGCGTCGGCGTTCTGCGGATCGATGTCCTCGTCGACCGCGATGATCCATTTGCCGGCGAAACGATGCAAGGTCGAGGCGCCGTCGAGCGCGCGCCAGATTTCCGTCTCCGGCGTGCCGCGCGCGAACTGGATGCCGATGACGGCGTAGAGGCTGGTGAGCGGCTCGTGCATGGCGACACGCTTGACGGATTTGATCGCCAGCGCCGAGCGCAGATGATCGAGGAACAGCGGCTCCATCGCCACCCGCCGGATCACGCTCAATTCCGAGGGCGTCACCTGGCTGATGAACGAGGTGAGGATCGCGTGCCGGCGCCGCGTGATCGCGGTGACGGTCATGAAGGCATTGTATTCCTGCAGATTGACATAGCCGTGGGATTCGCCGAACGGCGCCTCCGGCTCCAGGAATTCGGTGTCGATCAAACCCTCGATGACGATCTCGGCCTCCGCCGGCACCAGGAGATCGACGGTCTTGGCGCGCACCACGTTGATCGGCGCGCCGGCGAGCGCGCCGGCGACCCACATCTCGTCGAGGCTCTCCGGCATCTTCTGCACCGCCGCGTAGGAAATCGCCGGCGGGCAGCCGACCACGACCGCGCACGGCATCGGCTCGCCGCGCTCCTTGTATTTGAGCCAGTGCGCATAGATGCCGGCGCGCAATTCGACCGACGGGTTCATGCCGAGCCGGCGCGGCGCCTTGAGCTGGCCGCGATAATTGCCGACGTTTTGCCGGCCGGTATCCGGATCTTTGGTGATGTAATGGCCGGCGGAGAGATAAGGCGCGTTGTCGAAGCCCGGCGTCGAGATCGGCACCGGAAGACCGTCGAGGCCGTTGCCAGGCCTGTCGAGCGCATCGCCGACGATGCAAATGTCCTGACACGGCGCGGCGTCAACGAGACGCGGCTCGATCGGCGCGGCGAGCGCCTTCACCCATGCGGCGCCGATCTCATCGAGCGGCCGGCCGAAGCCGACGCGATAGACTTCGGGATTGGCGGCGAGCCCCGCTACCAGCACGGCCATGTCGTAGTGCGCGCCTTTGCTGTCGGTCGGCTGCGTAAACAAGAATGCCCGCCGCTCGCTCTCCGCGATGCCGCCGCGATATTGCCAGCGCACCAGCGGATGCATGTCGGTGTCTTTGTTGATCGGCTCGTCGATGATAACCAGCAGGCCGGCGCGCGCCAGCGCCAGCACGTGGTCGTGCAGGTCGGGATATTGACGCGCGGGAGCGGATTCATCCCGATAGCGGGCCAGTGCGTCATGCAAATTGTCCGCCATCGCGGTTCGGTCAGCGCGCCTGCATCAACCACGATGCGATCGCAAATGCGTCCGCGTCGCGGTCGAAGTACCCGATTACCTGCAGGCCGAGCGGCATCGCGTCGGCCTCGAACAGCGGCAGCGACAGCGCAGGCACGCCGAGCAGCGACGACGGCACGGCAAATTCCGGATTGCCGGTCGTGCGCAGTCCCTCGGGCGCGCCGCCGGGAGCGGCAAGCGTGATGCACGCCGCGCAGGTGGCGGCGAGCGCCGCATAGACGCCGCGAATGCGCGCGCGCTCCTTGAGATCGGCGCGATGCTCGGCCAGCGTCAAAGTCTCGTATCTTTCGGCGCGGTCCATCAGCAGGTGGCTCAACTTGCTGGCGTCACGGTCGCGCATGGTGTGGAGAAACCAGCGTGCTTCCCAGCCATTGCAGCGATGCGACAGCTCGGTCGCGTTGACCAATTCGCTCTCGATCGCGGCGACGTTCTTGTCGGTGTGCCGGGTGCGGATGTCGACGCCGGCGGATTTGAGCCGCGCCAAGCATTCTTCGAGGCTTTGCCGCGCGCCCGTCGCGGCGTCCTCCCACCCGGCTGTTTCGAGCACAGCCAGCGATCGCGGCTGCTTCGCCGGCGGCGCCCTGTCGGGCCCCTGCAGCCCGGGCGTTCCAGCATCGCCGCCGACCCGGGAGACGATCTCATGGGCAACTTGCCAGGCGTCCGGCAACGACGCGCCGAGGATGCCGGTGCAGCTCTGGCTCTGATAATCGTGACTGCCTTGGCGGTTAAGCGCGTTCACGCTTGGCTTGAAGCCGACACAGCCGCAAAAGCTCGCCGGGCGAATGGTCGAGCCGATCACTTGCGTGCCGAGCGCGGCGCTGACGATGCCGGTCGCGACGGAGGCCGCCGAACCGCTCGACGATCCACCGGGCGTGTGCGCGACATTCCACGGATTGCGGGTGCCGCGCGGTTCGGACGCGGCGAACTCGGTCGTTACGGTCTTGCCGACGATGACGGCGCCGGCTTCGCGCAGCGCGCGTACGCACGCCGCGTCCTTCGCGGAGGTCCAGCCGGTGTAGAGGGGCGAGCCCATTTCGGTCGGCATGTCGACGGTTTCGATGATGTCCTTGATGCCCACCGGCATGCCGTCAATCGGAGATAGCGGTTTGCCGGCACGCCAGCGTGCGGTGGATCTGTCCGCCGCCGCGCGCGCCGCCGGCAGGTTGGTGCGCACGAATGCGCCGATCCGCGGCTCCCAGCTTTCGAGCAGGACGAGCGACTCGTCGAGGAATTGGCGCGGCGTCTGCGCGCCGGAGGCAAACCCTTTCGTTGCGGCCAGATAGGACCGCATGACGGGTTTTGTTTGCTCCGATGCCGGCATCTTTATCCCCGTTTATTTGTTTGTAAGGTGGGCAAAATCGCCACAGTCGATCCGCGTGGGCAAAACGCGCATACGATTTTGCCCACGCGGTCACGCCTCACAGCGCGTTATGCCCACCCTACGGGTGTTTCTTGCTCTCGTCGTAATAGTGAATCTCGTAGAGCATGCAGCCGCGCTCAGACTTGAACGGCCCATGTTGGGCGCCTGGCGGCCGGCACGCATAGGTCGGCGCGTCGAACGGCTCACCGCCGTTGCCCTTGTCGTCATTGCCGACGATCAGATCGCCGGAGAGCAGATACACCTCTTCCCAATGATCGTGAACGAACGGCGCGGTGGTGTAGCTGCCGGGCGCGAAACGCAGCAGGCGCGTGCGGCTGCCCATCTTGTCCGTCTCGTTGAGATCGCTGGCCAATATTTTTTGCTGGATGCCCGAAGGATAGCCCGGCGGGCTCGCCCAGCCTTGATTCATATCGACCCTTTGGAATTCGAGGTGCGGCTTGTTCATCGGCATGCTGTCGGTTCCTTCATTCATCCGAATACGGGCAAGGTGTTGATCTGGTAGCGGCGTTGAATCTTGCGCGCCAGCACCGGGTCTTCGAGTTCGAACTCGAACCATGGCGAAGGCCGAACGCCGCCGCGCGCGGTCAGCGTCCCGCAGAACATCAGCGTGCCCTCTTCGAGCCCGGCCTCGCCGCCGAATTGCTCGATCAAAGCCAGTGGATCGAGCATCGCGGTCACCGGCCCTTCCTGATAGAGCACCCGCCATCCCTTCTCGGAGATATGGCCGCGTAAGATCAGCTTGTCCCAGTGCGGCGCGACGTCGTCGTAGGCCCAGAATGCCGGCGCGATCGGCTTCTCGCACATCTGCTTCGAGACCGAAACGTCGTAACTCTCGACCACGCGGTCGGTGTGGTCGGAGCCGGCGCCGACCCAGAGCCGGCCGCCGTACTTGAGCAGGACGAATTCCGCTTCGCCGCTCGATTTCTCGCCGAGCGCCTCGATCTCTTCGTCGGTCGTCAGGCGCGCCGCCGAGGCCCGATAAAAGATCGGCGTCGTCGAAGGCCGTTTGACACCAAGCGCCTCGAGTTCGGCGATGTGCTTCTCGACGGCGGCCTTATCGCGCCCGGCCCAGCCGGCAACCACCAGACGTTCGATCTGGACGTTGCGACGGGTCGGACCGGGTCCGGAATGGAAAATAAGCGGAAGAACACGCGCCGTCACGAAACCTCCATTCGGCGCTCGCCAAAGACGGCGCCGTCACTCGTCAAGCCGCAAGTTACGCCGGTTTATGGCGGAGCGAACCGGCGCCGCAGCGCCCGTTGCAATGACTTCGGGCGCATTGTACATCGGGTGAAAGCCTACGCAATCAAGCGGCCGAGGAGCTCGCGAGGGGCTGCGGCGATGTTACGCCGCAGCGGGGCGCAGTTTCCCTCATCGAGGAGGATACGCGCCATGCACGAAATTACCGGCCAGGTTCATTGGCACGAGCCCGCGGGTTTCAAGCGCGCCGGCTTCGGCAAGTTCAACCGTCCGAAAACGCCGTACGATCTGTTCATGGAGTCGGAAGACATTCCGATCTACCGCGATATCGGCGTCAGCAAAGTGCAAAATCTGCCGCTGCAACCGTGGAAGCGCATGGGCGGCCGCGGCAGCTACATTCAGCTTCACGGCACCGAAGGCAAATGGGGCTCTTACGTGGTCGAGGTGCCGGGCGCCGGTGCGCTCAACCCCGAGAAGCACATGTACGAGGAGATCTATCTCGTCGTCGAAGGCCGCGGCTCAACCGAAGTCTGGCTCGAAGGCGACAGCAAGCGTCACGTGTTCGAGTGGCAGAAGGGTTCGCTGTTCTCGATCCCCGTCAATGCCATGCATCGCATCGTCAACGCGAGTTCCGCGCCGGCGCTGCTGCTCGGCGGCACCACCGCGCCCAATCTGATGAACCTGATCAACAACACCGGCGCGATCTTCAATTGTCCGTATGAGTTCCGCGACCGCTTCAACGGCGCCGACGATTTCTACAAGTACAAGGACGACATCGAGCCCGATCCGGTACGCGGGCTAGCCATGCGGCGCACCAACTTCATCCCCGACATCGTCAATTGCGATCTGCCGCTCGACAATCGCCGCTCGCCGGGCTGGCGCCGGGTCGAGCCGTTCATGACCGGCAACACCTTCTATCTGTGGATCGGCCAGCACGAGAACGGCCATTATTCGAAAGCGCACGCCCACACCTCGGCCGCAGTGCTGATCTGCATCAAAGGCAAAGGCTACACCTACACCTGGCCGGAGAAACTCGGGCTCACGCCGTGGAAGGACGGCAACGCCGCCGAGGTCAAACGCGTCGATTACGAGCCCGTCGGCATGGTTTCGGCGGCGCCCGGCGGCGCGCGCTGGTATCATCAGCATTTCGGCGCATCGAAGGACCCGTTCCGGCTCACCGCCTGGTTCGGCCCGCATAATCCCGGCCGCGAGCCCGGGCCGCCCGGCGAAAAGCACACCGACTACACGGCGATGGATATTCCGGAAGGCGGCACCGCGATCCCCTACTACATGGAGGATCCGTTCCTGCGGCAGGAATACGGCGAGCGGATGAAGCGGGAAGGCGCGGAAAACCGCATGCGCGCCGAATACTACGAGCGCGATTATCGCGGGTTATTGCCGCAGGAATGAGTGATGCCCTCCCCATATCGTCATGCGCGGGCTTGACCCGCGCATCCATGCGGCGGCAACGAACGATGGATTGCCGGGTCAAGCCCGGCAATGACGACGCGTTGGGGGACGGGGTATCGGCCGCATGACCGACGAGTCCCAGGGCGGCCGGGTTTTCTTCTCCTCGACGGGCCGCACGTTCGGCGAGGAAGACGAGCTGTGCGTGCTCTCGGTCGGCGTCGATATCGGCTCGTCGACCTCGCACCTGGTGTTCTCACGCATCGTGCTGGAGCGGCTCGACAGCCGCTATGTCGTCACCGAGCGCGAGAGCTTCTATCAGTCCGACATTCTGCTCACGCCTTACTCGGCCGAAGAGACGATCGACGCCGATGCGCTCGGCGCCTTCATCGAGCGCCAGTACAAGGACGCCAAAGTCGACCCGGACGAGATCGACACCGGCGCGCTGATCCTGACCGGCGTCGCGGTGCGGCGGCGCAACGCCCGGCGCATCGGCGAGCTGTTCGCGCGCCAGGCCGGCAAGATGGTCGCGGTCAGCGCCGGCGACAGTCTGGAAACCGTGATGGCGGCCTACGGTTCGGGCGCGGCGGCGCGCTCGATCCGCGGCAGCGCGCCGCTGATGAATGTCGACATCGGCGGCGGCACATCGAAGATCGCGGTCTGCGCCGACGGCAAGGTGATCGACGTCACCGCGGTCGATGTCGGCGCGCGCCTGGTGGTGCTCGATGCGGAGCGCCGCATCGTGCGGATCGAGGAAGCCGGCCGCCGCTTCGGCGCGGAGCTCGGACTGAAGCTCGAACCCGGCGTGACGCTGAGCGATCAAGATAGCCGCGCGCTGGCCGCGCGGATGGCCGAGAGTTTGTTCGAAGCGATGCGCGGCGGCGCGCCGCGCGCCGGCGGCGCCGGGCTGCTGCGGCTTGATCCGCTGAGTTGGCGCGGCGACGTGTCCGACGTGAGCTTTTCCGGCGGCGTCTCCGAATACATTTATGGCGGCGAGGCAAAGGCGTTCGGCGACATCGGCCCGCAACTGGCGGCCGAGGTGCGCGCGCGGCTCAGGGATTGGGGGCCGCAACTGGCGCGGCCCGATGCGCGCATCCGCGCCACCGTGATCGGCGCCTCGCAATACACCATGCAGGTGTCCGGCAGCACGATCTTCGTCGCGCCGCTCGAGACGCTGCCGATGCGCAACGTGCCGGTGATCGCGCCGACGCTGGCGCTCGACGACGAGACCATCGATTCCGTCGCCATCACGGCGGCGATCAAAGCCGCGCTCAAACGGCTCGATCTCGGCGACGGCCAAAGTCCGGTCGCGATCTTCATCCCGTGGCGCGGCTCGGCCACCTTCCGCCGGCTCGACGATTTCTGCAAAGGAGTCGCCGACGGCTTGGAAGCGCTACTCGCCAACGGCCATCCTATCGTGCTGATCGGCGACGGCGATGTCGGCGGACTGATCGGCATCCATTACTGCGAAGAAATGAAAATCAAGAACCCGATCGTCTCGATCGACGGACTCGAGCTCAAGGAGTTCGACTATATCGACATCGGCTCGATCCTCGACACCTCGGGCGCCGTCCCGGTCGTCATCAAGTCGCTGATCTTCCCGACCAGCGCCGGCGTCGGCAAGGATTGGGAAGCGGAGCGGTCGGTGGCGGCTGACGCCTAAATCACTGAACCCGCGCGGTCTCGGCGCCGCATCCGGCGCGGTCGGCGAGGATGGCCTTCAGCTCCGGGATGCAAGAGCCGCAATTCGTTCCCGCCCGCAGCGCCGTGCCAATCTCGGCGACGCTGGTCAGCCGGCGGCTCAAAATCGCATCGTGAAGCGCGCTCAGACCGACGCCGAAGCATGCGCAGATCGTCGGGCCGCCGGCGTTTTGCGCGACTGGGCCGGCAGCGCCGGCAAGAACGTTTGCGCGCATTGCGGGCTCGATGCGCGTGCCTAGGAGAGCGGCGAGCGCGTCCCGTGATGGCAGCGCGGAACGTTTGGCGGCGATGAAAAGACATGCGTCCAGCCGGCTGCCCACGACGCTCGCATAGCGGAAAGTGTGGCGAACGGGATCGGCATAGATCACGAGTTCGGCCGCGGGCGGCGCATCGAGCAACGCCGCGATCCACAATTCGGTGCGACGATCGCTCGGCAACGGCTCCCAGCCGATCAGCGTGAACCCATGGCCTCGCTCTAGCGGGGCTCGGGCCCAATAATAGGGGCCACGCGGCACCTGCTCGGAGCCGCGCAGCAGCAATCCGTACCATTGCGATGCGACGGGAGTGACCCGCACCGGCGTTGCTTTCAGTTCGGGCTGTCCAGAGGTCGGATCGGTCGCAGCGCCGACAACGGCGCCGATCGGTCCCGCGGAGGTGAACTGATCGGTCCAGTGGATGGAAGCAAAGATTTCGCCGCGGCGAAGATCGCCAGACAACCGAACCGGCATCAGGCATCGGCCGTGCGGGCTTTCGATCCGCGCAAGATCGCCTTCCCGCAGGTGCAGACGCGCGGCATCGTCTGGATGGATGTCGAGTGCGGGCTCTGGTTGATGCGCCATCAGCCGCGGCAATCGTCCGGTCCGCGTCATCGTGTGCCATTGGTCGCGCACGCGCCCCGTGTTGAGGACGAGCGGCCACTGATCGTCGGCCGCGACGGCCGGCGGGCGATACGGGGTCGGGACAAAACGTGCGCGGCCGTCCGCAGTCGCGAAGCCCGTGCCGTCGCCGAACAATCGCCTGGCCCCTGACCACGGCTTGAGCGCTCCGTGTGGTAACGGCCAGCGGACCGGCTGCAGCGCCTCGTAATCGCCGTCGGTCACGCCGGCAAGCGCGCCGATGTCGAAAACGCGCCGCCGCGGCCCTTCGTTCTCGAAGGCCGATAGCGCGGCGTGTTCGCGAAAAATTTCGGCCGGACCGCTATAGGCGAAGGCCGATGTCCATCCCATCCGCCGCGCCACCTCGCTCAACACCCACCAGTCTGGACGTGCCTCGCCCGGTGGTTGCCGGAACGCGCGCTGCCGGGAGATACAGCGTTCTGAATTCGTGACGGTCCCATCCTTTTCGCCCCATGCCGCGGCCGGCAGCACGATGTCGGCGAAACACGTGGTGTCGGTCGGCCAGCAATCGCTGACGACGACAAACGGACAACCGCCAAGTGCTCGCCGTACGCGTTCCGCGCGCGGCATACTGGCCGCCGGATTGGTGTTGAGAATCCAAAGCGCCTTGATCTTGCCGTCGAGCACGGCATCGAACAGGTCGACAGCCTTCAGCCCTGGTCCGGTCGCCATGCGCCGCGCATTCCAGAACCGCCGCACGCGGTCCACGTCGGCCGGCTGCGCGAAGCTCATATGCGCCGCAAGCTGATTGGCGAGACCGCCGACCTCACGACCTCCCATGGCGTTCGGCTGGCCGGTCAGGGAAAACGGACCTGAGCCCGGCCTGCCGATGCGGCCAGTGGCGAGGTGACAATTCACGATCGCGTTGACCTTGTCGGTTCCGGCAGAGGACTGATTGGTGCCCTGGGAATACAGGGTCAGGCTGCGCTCGGTGGCGGCAAACCATTCGTAGAACAGCGCCAGATCGGCAGCCGGCACATCGGCGAGCGCGGCGACATCGACGACGGCGGGCGAGGTCTTCCGCGCCTGTATGGCCGCCGCCGCAAAGCCGGTCGTGAATTGCCGCGTCCACGCCTCATCACAGGCCCCGCTGGCGATAAGATGGACCAAAAGCCCGGCGAAGACCGGGACATCTGTGCCGGGACGGATGGCGAGATGAATGTCGGCGATATCGCATGTCGGGGTGTGGCGCGGATCGATCGCCACGATCTTGGTGCCGCGTTTTTGCCGCGCCGCGGCGAGTCGTTGGTAGAGCACGGGGTGACACCACGCCGTATTGCTGCCGATCAGAACGACAAGATCGGCTTCTTCGATATCCTCGTAGCAGCCGGGGACGACATCCTCGCCGAAGGCGCGAATGTGACCGGCAACCGAAGACGCCATGCAGAGCCGCGAATTGGTGTCGATATTTGCGGTGCCGATGAAGCCCTTCATCAGCTTGTTGGCGACGTAATAGTCCTCGGTGAGAAACTGACCGGAGACATAGAGCGCTACGGAGTCGGGCCCGTGGTCGGCGACGGTACGCTCAAAGCGCGAGGCAATTTGGTCGAGCGCGTGCTCCCAGTCCGCAAGACGACCGCCGATTTGCGGATAAAGCAGGCGTCCATCAGTGCCGAGCGTCTCGCCCACTGCCGCGCCCTTGGAACAAAGCCGCCCAAAATTCGCAGGATGGTCGGGATCACTCGATAGCGTTCCGTCTGGGGCGACCCGCAAGCCGCAGCCGACGCCGCAATATGGACAGGTGGTATGGGTCACGCCGCCCGCCATTGCGACTCCTCAACCATCGTCGTGCGGGCTGCATCGGTCCGCGCCGCGTCGGCCAGCGGCGGCGCGCCGAGCACCTCCTCGGCAAAGGCCCTGCCAAAGACAAGCTGATCGCGGACCGCGGAGACGTCGGTCTTGTCGCGCATCAATTGCACGTACCAGGGGCCGTCGCCGACATTGCCATAAAGCACCGTGCCGACGACCCTGTCGTGACGCAGGATGACTTTCTTGTAGAGGCCGCGCGCAGCGTCATGGAGGGTCAGTTCCTCCTCGGATTCGTCGGCCGCAGCAAGCACGCCGGCGGAAAACACATCCACACCGGTGATCTTGAGGCTGGTGAATACCGGTTGCGGAACGTAAACCGCACCCGCATCACCAGCGAGCCGCGCGCCACAGACCTTCGCCTGATCCCAGATCGGCGCGACCAATCCAAACACCTGTCCGTTATGCTCGATGCACTCGCCGACCGCGTAAATGTCCGGATCGTGCGTGGCCATGTCGTCCCCGACCACGATGCCGCGATTGACGTCGAGTCCGGCAGCCCGCGCGAGGTCGATATTGGGCCGGATGCCGATCGCCAATACGACGAGATCCGCCGGCAGCACTTGGCCGTTGGCGAGCCGAACTCCGGTTGCGCGCTCGGCGCCGAGGATTTCCTCGGCCTGCGTGTTCATGAAAAACGCAATGCCGCGGGCATCGAGATCGCGATACAGCAACGTGGCCGCCGCCGCATCGAGCTGCCGCTCCATCAGCGTCGGCATCAGGTGAACCAAGGAAACCGACATGCCGCGGCGCTTCAATCCCCAAGCCGCTTCGAGTCCGAGAAGCCCTCCACCGATGACCACGGCACGCCGCTCCCTGGTCGTCGCGTCGATCATCGCTTCGACATCGGCGATATCGCGGAAGGCGCGCACGTTCGTAAATCCGAGGCCGGGGATGGGGGGCGCCAGCGGCCTCGAACCCATGGCAAGCAGCAGCTTATCGTAGGGAAGCACCATCCCGTCGGCGAGCGTCAGCGTGTGCCCTGCCCGATCGATCGCCGTTGCGCGTTTGCCGGCCAGCAGCCCGATTGCGTGCTCTTCGTACCAACTCCACGAATTGATGATGACATCGTCGAGCGTCTTGTCGCTGGCGAGCACCGACGACAGCAGAATGCGATTATAGTTGGGGTGCGGTTCGGCCCCCACTACGGTGATCTCGTATCGGTCCGAAGCTCGCGACAACAGCTCCTCGACCGTCCGCATTCCGGCCATTCCGTTGCCGACGACCACGAGCCGCATACGCGCCAGGCGATCACCCCTCATGCCTGGTCCCTCATTCGGCGGCGGCGATCTGACCGTGACGGTTCAGATCCGCGCCTGGGCAAGGCTGACAGCGTTCGACTGGGCGGACGTGCGGCGCATATAGAACCACCAGGTCAGACCCAAACAGAGCGCGTAGTAGGCGAGATAGAATTCAAACGCGAGTTGCGTCCCACCGGTCGCGGCGATCGAGGCGCCGAAGCCACGCGGGATGAAGTATCCTCCGACAGCGCCGACAGCGCCGATGAAACCCAGCGCTGCGCCGCTCTCGATGCTCGCGGCCTTAAGCGCCAACGCAAGGCCGGAACCGCCGGGGTTATTTGCCTTCTGCAGTTGCTCCTCGCGGAAGATCGAGGGAATCATCCGGTAGGTCGAACCGTTGCCGATTCCGGTGGTGATAAACAAGATCAGAAACATCACCACGAAGCCGGTGAAGTCCTTGGCGCCGATGAAGTATAAGACTCCGATCGTCGCGGCGCCCATGGCGACGAAATTCCACAGCGTCACGACGGCGCCGCCGATTTTGTCGGCGAGCAGCCCGCCGAACGGCCGCGACAGCGATCCGACCAGTGGGCCGAGGAACGCGATCGATATCGTGACGGCGGGAAACTGAGTCTTGATCAGGAGCGGGAACGCGGCCGAGTAGCCGATGAAGGAACCGAATGTCCCGATATAAATGAGAGACATGACCCAGGTGTGCTTGCGCCCGATGATCGCGAACTGATCCTTGAAGGAGGAGCGCGCATTGGTGAGATTGTTCATGAAGAAGATCGCACCGAACAGCGCGATGGCGAGCGGAACGAGCCACATCAGCCCGGCATTCTGAATGTAGAACCCACCCGGACTCGGCGTGCCTCGATACAGATTGATGATGCCGAGGCCCATCAGCAACGGGGCCAGCAACTGCACGCTGCTGACGCCGATATTGCCGCCGGCCGCGTTGAGGCCGAGCGCCCAGCCTTTCATGCGATCCGGATAAAAAAACGAGATGTTGGTCATGCTCGAAGCGAAATTGCCGCCGCCAAGTCCGGCCAGTGCCGCAACCAACAGCATGGTCGAGTACGGGGTATTGGGCTGCGTGACGAAATAAGCCAGCGCGATGGTCGGAATGAACAGGATGGACGCGCTGAAGATCGTCCAGTTGCGGCCGCCGAAAGTCGTGACCGCGAACGTGTAGGGAAATCGCATCAACGCGCCGATCAAACCGGGAAGCGCCACTAGCTGAAACAATTGTTCGGTCGTGTAATGAAAACCCGCAGCCGGCAATTTTGTCGCGACGATGCTCCACATCAACCAGATCGAAAACCCGATATGCTCGGCCACGATCGACCAGATGAGATTACGGCGCGCGATCCACTTTCCCTTGGTCTCCCAGAACGGCGTGTCTTCCGGATTCCAGTCTGAAATCCAGGTCGAGTTTTGCGTATTCATCTCATCAAGCTCCGTATCAACAAGCGGTTGCCCCGCCGCCCTCGCGCAGGCGCCTGTCATCCGCCTCGCAAAGCCTGTGCCAACGGACGAGACTAGGGATAACCGCGTGATTTCGGGATCAGGCGAGGTCGATGTGCCTCTTTCGGGCGCGCTCAGCGAACAGATTGTGCAGTGCAACACCAACAGGCAGTCTGCGTCGCAAATGGGCAGGCGCCGGCATGTCAAAATATAAAATTACGCATAAATCATTGATATATATAATTATTTTTTCTAAAGGCATTTCGCTTTCCGTGGCACCGATCTTGCTGACCTATGCAAGACCGCGTTGAGGAGGATGTTTCTTCGCGCAAGGATTCGAGCCGGCGCCGACGCCGACTGGCGTGCTCGCCGAATAAAAGACGTCGATCCGTTCGCGCACAATTGGAGAGGCAATGGCCGCCGATCTCGAGCCGGAGCAAAAGCGTTATCTCGAAGGCTTCATGGCCGGCTTGCAAATCGCGAAGAACGCGCGCCCTGCAGCCGGCGATGGCGTTGCGGCGACACGAACGCGAACGAATGGGTCCGTGGCCGAACCGACAGGTCCCGATGCCGCGGCGTTGCGCGCGCAGGATCGTGTCCTCAATGCCGGCGGCAAGCTTTCCGACCCGGAAAAATTCAAGCGGGAGCTTAATCCGCTCGATGCCTACGAGCGGCTGACCGAGCAGGCCGCCAGGAACGAGCCACCGAAGGCGGACGACAATTTCCGCTGGCGCTTTCTCGGCCTGTTCTACTGCGCGCCGACGCAGAAGGCCTATATGTGCCGCCTGCGCATTCCCAACGGCATCCTCACGCACTGGCAACTGGCGGGACTGGCGGACCTTTCCGTACGCTACGCTGGCGGCTACGCCCACGTGACCACGCGCGCCAATCTGCAAATGCGCGACATCGAGCCGAAGAACGCCGTGGCGCTGCTCGAAGCGATCCTCGATCTTGGCCTATGCTCGCGCGGCTCGGGCGCCGACAACATCCGCAATGTCACCGGCACCCCGACCGCCGGCATCGATCCGCAGGAACTGCTCGATACGCGGCCCTACGCGCGCGCCTGGCATTTCCACATTCTCAACGACCGCTCGCTCTACGGGATTCCGCGCAAGTTCAACGTCGGCTTCGACGGCGGCGGCGTCATCCCGGTGCTCGAAGACACCAATGACATCGGCTTTCAGGCCGTCGACGTGAAAGATGGTTTCGGCGCCGCGCCCGGCGTCTGGTTCCGGCTCCTGCTCGGCGGCATCACCGGCCATCAAGACTTCGCCCGCAACACCGGCGTGATCGTCAAGCCTGACGAAGCGACTAAGGTGGCGGACGCCGTGGTGCGCGTCTTCATCGAGAACGGCGATCGCACCAATCGCGCCAAGGCCCGTCTCAAATACCTGCTCGACGCCTGGGGTTTCGAAAAATTCCTCACCGCGATCGAAGAGAAGCTGGGGCGAAAGCTTGTCCGCGTTCCGGCCGAAGCGGTCGCGCCGCGCCCGGCGTTCGACCGTACGGCGCATATCGGCGCGCACGCGCAGAAGCAAAAAGGATTTTGCTGGATCGGCGTCGCTCTCCCGGTCGGCAAGCTTCTCCCCGACCAGATGCGCGGGCTCGCCCGGATCGCACGGGAATTCGGCGACGGCGATATCCGCCTCACGGTCTGGCAGAACCTTTTGATCTCGGGCGTTGCCGAAGACCGCGTTGCAGCCGCGGAGGCGGCCATCGCGGCAATCGGGCTGTCGGCCAAAGCCAGTTCGATCCGGGCCGGCCTTGTGGCTTGCACCGGCAACGCCGGCTGCAAGCTTGCCCTCGCCAATACCAAGCGCCACGCCGAGGAGATTGCCGACTGGTGCGAATCGCGGGTCCAGCTTGACGGTCCGCTCAACATTCACCTGACGGGCTGTCCCAATTCCTGCGCGCAGCATTACATCGGCGATATCGGACTGGTCGGCACGAAAGTGCAGGTCTCCGAAGACGGCGACCAGGTCGAGGGCTATCACATTCACGTCGGCGGCGGCTTCGGCCCCGACGCCATGTGCGGCCGCGAGCTTTACCACGACGTCAAGGCCGAAGACGCGCCGCAGACCGTCGAGCGGGTGCTCAAGGCCTATCTCGGCCACCGCGCTTCGGCGCAGGAGAGCTTTTTGGCTTTCACCCGCCGCAACGAGGTCGGGGCGCTGAAAGCGCTCTGCGACCAGCAAGCCGTCGAGTGATGGTCAACTCCGAACGACTTTTACGAGACGACGGCGAACACCTTACTGGGCTGTCAGGCCCGGAAGGGGCTGGGTTTTTGTAACCGGCGGCGGGGTCCACCGGCCCGTAAGCGCCTCAGACGTCGGGCTGTAAAGACGCATGGTGAGATTGAACGGCCCCCTTGGTGCTGGAAGCCAGTTGGCTTCCTTGTCTTTGTCGGTACTCTCGTTCTGGAAATAGAGGTCGAGGGAGCCGTCGGCATTATATTTGAACGGCATCCAACTGCTCACCGCGAAGCGGTTGAGGCTGTTCGCGACCTGGAAGCCGTCGCTATCGTAAAGCGTGATCGACCAGAAGGCGCGCACGGGAGGCGTTGCACCCTTGTCGAAATGGATCGTGTATTTGTTGCTGCCGTCGAGCGGGCGGCCTTGTTCATCGCCGAGATTAAGCGGGTAGATCGCGTCCTCAGGCAGGTTGGCGCCCAAACCGACCTGGGCGACGATTGCGCGCTTGAGATAATAGTTCCCGTACACGCCCATGGTATCGGTATTCATGGACCAATAGTTCGCCACCCGCGCAAGCGTCGGCAGCTTCCATTCCATCAGCTTCTGCGCCGCTTCCGGGGCGGTTTCGAGCGCTTTCTTCACCACAGGTGAGAGCTTCTCAAAATCGAAGCTCTTGCCAGGCTCAATGCCGATACGCTTCATCCGAGCGATAATCGGCTGGTCGGTGATATGTGGCGGGTTCAGCTTGAGCAGTTCGGCCGCGTAGGTGAAGTACTGGACCGCCGACATGGTGTCGACCTGGACCTTGGGAGGTGTCTTCATATCGACGTTCGGATCGATCTTCACCTCGACCGGCCGCGGAGATTTGCCCCAGTCAGACAGCAACGTGGCCCTATAGCCAGCCTGTATCCTGTGAACCGCAGGATAGTCTGCCGGCCCATCCGTCTTGGTACGACCGATAATCCAAACATAGGGCGTCGGAGCGCTGATCCGCGTCATTCCGTCAGGGACGCTTCCGCTCCATCCCGGCGGTGTCACCAGGAAGTTCGCCGCCTGCGTGCCGGTTGTGCGCCAACCGGGCGCGGCGAAAACGTCGCTCCACATATCAAGCATCGGCAGCAGATAATAGCGGCCGTTGGTATCAGGCGCCGAAACCACGATCGGCTCCTTGGTCAGGTTAAGCCATGCAATCGAGTACAAGGTATCGAAATTTGACCTGACAACACCCTTGAAGTTTGCCGGGGGATATTCCGGAACGCTGACAAACGTGTTCGGCGGGCCTTTGCCGAATTCCTTGCCAGCCTCGATGTTCGTGAACTGCTTGCGGGTAACATCCATGCTCACCAGCGCGTAGAAATAAACGTAGGCGTCCACGGCGATGTCGTGCGCTTCCTGCTCGGTCATTGCCGGCGCCGGCGCAGTCTGGGCCGTGACTTGGGCCACGACCTGGGGCGAGATGGTTGCGCAAAGCAGTAGACCAAAGGCGAGGGCGATCTGAAGTTTTTTCATCCTCATGTCCTCTTGCAACAAGACAGCATTCGCCGGACGCTTAAATGTCGATGGTTTCTACCATAAGTTGGAAGCGGTAGCCATCAGGTCTGATCCCCGTCCTTAACATTTGACCCGTGAAATGATTTGCTATCGATGAAAGGTGCCCCCTTCGCTCCGTAGCGCGATCGGGTCCCGCAGATGTTGAGACAGTGTCCGCTCTACGTGGACATTTTTCTCGACGGATGCCCCGGGACGCTAGGTCTCATCGCTGGACCCTTTTCAACTCCTCCCCGTCCTGCCACATATGCGCTCGGAATTTCCGGGAGTTCTCGCTGATGTCCACCAAGATCGAATTGACGCTGGCGTGCGGCGACTACGAAATCATGCGCGCCCTCAAGGAAGGCTCGGTCAAACCCGACGGCATCGACCTGAAGGTCGTGACCGCGATGGATTCGCCGACCCGCCACTGGCGCTTCCTGCGCGGCCGCGAATTCGACGTCGGCGAAGTGTCGTCATCGTCCTATGTGGCGGCGCGCGACAATGGCCATCCGTTCCAAGCCATTCCGGTTTTCCCGCATCGCCGCTTTCGGCACGGCTTTGCCTTCATCAACACCCGCAAGGGCATCACGACGCCGAAAGACCTGATCGGCAAGAAGGTCGGCGTGAAGTTCTTTCTCAACAGCGCCGCACTTTGGCTGCGCGGCATCCTCGAGCACGAATACGACGTGCCGTTCAAATCGATCGATTGGTACACCGAGCTCGATGAGGACATTGCCGAGGCCACGCTGCCCGGCGACCTGCGGCTCTCTCGCGTACCGCCGTCAAAATCCATTGTCGGCATGCTGGTCGACGGCGAGCTCGACGCCGTGCTGCATCCCGACCTCATCAAGCCGCTGCGCGAGAAGGACCCCCGGGTCGGCCGGCTGTTTCCAAACTACAAGTCCGACGAAGCCGCTTATTTCAAGAAGACCGGCATTTACCCGATCATGCACGTGATCGGCATCAAGAAAGAGATCGTCGACAAGTACCCGTGGGTCCCGGTGAACTTGTACCGGGCATTCGAAAAGTCCAAGTCCGTCGCCATGAAGCGGATGGAGAACCCGCGTATCGCGCCGATCGTCTGGTATCGCGAAGCCTGGGAAGAGCAGGAAGAGATTTTCCATTCCGATCCGTGGGAGTATGGCCTCACCGACCGGAACCGCAACAACCTCGAAACGCTGGTCGGCTACTCATTCGAGCAGGGGCTGATCAAGCGCAAGCTTCCGCTCGATGAGCTGTTCCTGGATGTTTCGCAAGGACGCCGACGCGGCCAGGAATTTACATTCTAAGGCCCGTCAGGAACGCGGAGGAAAGCGATGCGAGAACCGGTCAAATTGAGCTTCCTGCTGACGATGCTGTCGGCATTCGCGGCCTGCCTGACCACGGCGAGCGCCCAAGCGGCCGACTTCTACGCCGGCAAGACCATCGATTTTATCGTCGGCATCGACGTCGGCGGCGGCTTCGATACGTATGCGCGCCTCATCGCCAAGCACCTGCCCCGTTTTATTCCCGGAACACCGTCCGTGGTGGTGCGCAATATGCCGGGCGCCGGCAGTGCCAAGGCGGCGTCCTATCTCTATAACCTGGCGCCGAAGGACGGCACGGCCATCGCCGCGCTGTTTCCCGGCGTTATCGTCGAACGGCTGTTGCAGAAGCACGCCACCAGTCAGTTCGACGCAACGAAGTTCACCTATCTGGCGAGCGCCGACAACGATGCCCGGCTGTGCATCACCGGCCCGTCATCGAAGGTCAAGACATTCGATCAGGCGATGACCGATAAGGTGGTGATCGGCGCAACCCAACCGGGTGCTCCGACACACGATTATGCGTTCATGCACAAAAATGCCACCGGCGCGAAGTTCGACATCGTCAGCGGTTACAAGGGCACCGCGAACCTCATGCTGGCCGTGGAGCGCGGCGAAATCGAAGGCATGTGCGGGATCGACTGGCCCAGCTTGAAATCGGAAAAACCGCAATGGCTGCGCGACAAAACCGTCAATCTTCTGGTCCAGGATGCGCCGGAGCCCGATCCGGAATTGACAAAACTGGGCGTCCCCATGGTCCAGTCTTTCATCAAGGACGACAAAGTCCGTGCAGCGGTGGAGCTCGTCGTCGATCAGCAGATCTTCGCACGTCCTTATGTGGCGCCGCCCGGCATACCGAATACGCAAGCCGCGCTGCTGCAGAAGGCATTTGCCGACGTGCTGCACGATCCGCAATTCCTGGCCCAAGCGAAGGCCGCGCGGCTCAGCGTCAGCGCGTCGTCCGCGGATAAAGTGCAGCAGACGGTCGCCAAGCTTTATGGCGCGCCGCCCGATGTGATCGCTCGCGCCCGGCAACTGATCGCCTCACCCGAGGAAGCGAAATAGCGCGTCCTAATCCAACTTCGCGCCGGAGGCCTTGACCACCGCCGCCCATTTCGGGATTTCGGTCTTGATGTAGGCGGCGAATTGTTCGGGCGTGTCGCCGACGATATCGACACCGAGCCGGCCGAGCGATTGCCGCACCTCGGGATCGTTCAGCACCTCGACGGTGGCGTGATGCAGCGTCGCGATGATGTCGCGAGGCGTACCGGCCGGCGCGACGAGGCCATGCCACGTCGTTGCATCGAAACCGCGAATGCCGAGTTCGTCGATTGTCGGGATATCCGGCAGGATGGCGGTGCGCTTGAGCGTCGTCACCGCGAGCGGCCGCAGCTGGCCGTTTTTGATGAAGCCGATCACCGACGCCGCGGTCGCGAACATCATCTGATCTTGCCCCGCGATGACGTCCTGCAGCGCCGGCGCCGCGCCCTTATAGGGCACATGGACGATGTCGATGTGCGCATCGGCCTTGAACAGCTCGCCGGCGAGGTGCGCCGCGGCACCGTAGCCCGACGACGCGAAGTTCAACTTGCCGGGATTGGCTTTGGCGAGCGCAATCAGCTCGGCCATCGAATGCGCCGGCACCTTGGGGTTCACGACGAGGATATTGGCTTGCGTGCCGATGAGGCTGATCGGCGCGAAGTCCTTTTCGGGGTCGAAGTCGATTGTCTTGTAGAGGCTCGCGTTGGTGGCAAGGATCGAGTTATTCCCCATCAGCAAGGTGTAGCCGTCGGGCGGCGCATGGGCGGCCACGCCGCCCGCGACGTTACCGCCGGCGCCCGGTCGGTTGTCGACGATGAACGGCTGGCCGAGCAGTTCGCCAAGCTTTTTAGCGACGATGCGCGCCAGCACGTCGCTCGGACCGCCGGGCGGGAAGCCGACGACAAGCGTGACCGGACGTATCGGATAGTCCGCGGCGATGGCGAACACGTTCGCGCACAGCAGCGCGAATAGACCGGCCAATGCCGCAGCCAACACCCTCTTGAGCATGGTTTTCTCCCTTTGGGCCGCCAACAAAGCCGCGGCGGCCCGGCTTGGCAAGCTCCGCCCTGTCGCACCACGCATGCGGCTTTCACCGATGACAATCTCGCCGCATTCACGCTAAAACGAGTGGGATCATGAGGAGTTCGCCGATGAAAACGGACGACAAGGCCGCGGGAGCAACACGCTGATGCGCACGGGCGCCGAGTATCTGCGATCGCTCAACGATGGGCGGCGGGTTTTTGTCGACGGCGAACACGTCAAGGACGTGACCGCGCACCGGGCATTTCGCCAGGCGGCGCGCTCGATCGCAAGCCTTTATGACATCGCGGCCGCGCCCGAAATGCGCGAACGCATGACATTCACTTCACCGAAAACCGGGAAGCCGGTGCAGCGCGGTTGGCAAATTCCTCTTACGCACGCCGATTTGCGGGCACGGCGCCTTTTTTCGGAGACATGGGCGGAAGCGACCTTCGGCCTGATGGGCCGCACGCCCGATCATGTCGCCGGCTTCTTCTCCGGTTATGCGGCGGCCCCGCAAGTATTCGCGGCGGGCGGGCAAAAATTCGCCGACAACGTCGTCGCGTTCTACGAATACATGCGCGACAACCACATTTACGCCAGCTACGCGATTGTGCCGCCGCAGATCGATCGCTCGAAGCCAGCCCACAAGCAAAGCGATCCGACCCTTTACGCAGGCGTGGTCAAGGAGCGCGACGACGGCATCGTGATTTCCGGCGCGCAGCAGCTCGCGACCGGCGGCGTCTTGTCCGATTACATCCATCTGAGCTGCATCCACCCGTTGCAGCCGGGCGATGAGAACTACGCCAATTGCGTCGCCGTCCCGGTCGCCGCCGAGGGCGTCAAACTGTATCCGCGCCGGCCGTTCGCACGCGCCGGCAGCGCATTCGACTATCCACTGTCGAGCCGGTTCGACGAATCCGACAGCTACGTGATTTTCGACAACGTCTTCGTGCCGTGGGAGCGCGTGTTCATCTATCGCAATACCGAAATCTCGCGCGACCAATGGTGGAAGACGCCGGCGCATCTCCTCGGCAATCATCAGGCGCAAGTACGCTACGTGACCAAGCTGCGCTTCATGATCGGGCTGGCGCAGCGCATGAACGAGATGACCGGCAACGCCGCCCAGCCGCCGGTGCAAATCATGATGGGCGAGCTTGCCGCGCTGGTTTCGGTTTACGAGGCGATGCTGCTCGCGCACGAAGTCGCGGCACCGGTCGAAAACGGCGTGCTGTGGCCGTCGAAGACCATTCTGTATTCGGCGATGGCGCTGCAATCGGAATTGAACGGCCGCATGCTGGAATCGGTCCGCGAGCTCGCCGGCGCCGCCTTCATCACGCTGCCATCGTCGGAGGCCGATTTCGGCAATCCTGAGATCGCCGCCGACATCGAACGCTATATGCGCTCGGCCACCTCCGACGCGAGAACGCGCGTCGCGCTGATGCGGCTCATCTGGGACTTTCTCGGCTCCGAGTTCGGCAGCCGCCACCAGCAATACGAGAAATTCTACGGCGGCGCCTCGTTCGTGGTGAAGCAGAACGTCTACCGCAACTTCGACTTCAAACGCGCCACCGCACTAGTCGACAAAGCGCTAAAGCTGCCGCCGGTGGAATAAATCGCGCTGTCCGATCCGGCTTAGCCGGCAGCGCTGACGACGTGATGACCATTCACGTCGCATACAGCTTTCCGATCGCGACCGTCGGCAGAGCGAGGCGGAGAGAGCCTGACAATCTCACAAATCCGTGCGCCTCGTAAAAGGCCACGGCCTGTCCGCCGATTGCATCGACGACCAGAATCGATGGGCCTATAAAAGCTGCACTGGCATAGGCTCTTCGCATGGCATCGGTGATCAGCAACGCACCAAGTCCCTGGCCTTGTTGATCTGCCGCGACAGCAAGTCGACCCAAAAGTGTTGCGCTGACCAAGGGATAACGCGAAATTTGTTGAAGAATACCCTAACAGTAGCATTTCCACTGGTTTAGCGGATAAACTGATCGAAATGATTTGCTTGGGTGCGATATCGTTAGGCGCGCTTTATGTTCTTATTCGTAAATCCACGAAGATTCCAAACAGCTTCAGGTGATTTCAAAGCTTGAGGCAGACTTCGAATCTGTGGACCGGGGGCTCGAACCCCCTCCGAGCACGCCAGAATTGTGAGCCGCAGGGAGCTGTGGAATGTCTGGACGAATACGAATCTTCATTTGTCACAAGAAGACCGATTCAGAGGGACGAGAGAACAATTCGGCAGCTCGACTTTACGATCTCCTTAATGAACGTCGGGAAAAATACGAAGTCTGGATGGATGAGGGGCTCCATGCTGGAGATATTTGGGAAGAGCAAATCTACGAACACTTGCTTGCAGCCCATGTCATGATACTTGCCGTCGCAGACGGCACATCTCAGTCCGAATGGGTGCGGCGGGAAATTTCCATAGCGTTGGCGTTTGGGATCAAAATTCTGCCTGTTAATCTCAACCTTTCCGATCAGCAGCTGACGAAGGAGATGGACGGTCTCGGACTGATGCGGCGACAGCATACAAGGCCCTTCAATATTGAGAGCAAGACCGCAAGAGGAATTGTAGATATCCTCGAGGAGGCAATTGAGACCGGTCGTAACGAGACCGAACGGCGCGGATATGAACTTCTCAAGAGGGTCACGCAGAAAGTGCAGCCGCCGCCGGCGACACAGGCAAGCTCAAATCTCAGAGCGGCTTCGAGGCTGTTCAAATTAGGGACGAAACAAATCTCCGTACACATTGCTTCGGGAGACATCTTTCGACTGAGTAACTATGAGATCTTGGTCAATTCCGAGAATGATTTCATGCAAATGGCGCGCATTTTCGATATGGCGAGCCTATCCTCGATCATAAGGTATCGGGGCTCATCGAAGGGCAAAGGATTCTTGGAAGACACGATACAATCGGAAATCGAGATAAAAATGGTCGGCCAACCGAGGCCGGTTCCATTTGGAACCACCATTACAACCAGTTCCGGAGGACCAAAAAGTACCCTTTACCAGGTCAATAACGTTTCCCACGTGATCCACGTCGCGGCGGTGCGGGCGGACATCGACAAGCACCGTATCGACCCCATTACTGACGAGGGTCAACTGAGGGAGTGTGTAACGGCAGCTTTAGCGGCAGTCCAAGATATCTGCCGGGCAAAGGGCGTCATCTCGCCGAAGGACACTCCGCAGTACGCGCTGCAACTGCAATCGACAGAGAAGTTTTCGCCTAAACGCTTGGTGTTGCCGTTGTTCGGAACCGGACGAGGCGGACAGGCCGCCTCACATGTCGGCCCAAAAATTCTGGAAGCAATCGTAGATTTCTTTCTGAGCCCGCTTTACGAGGAAGCGCATATGCCGATCACCGATATTCACGTCAGCGTGTTTTCCGCTGATGACGTAAAAATCATGGCCGCAGAGCTGGCTCAGGTGCAGGCCGCGGGTTAGCTTCCCTCAAAGTAGATGCGCCCCAAGGCAATCGTCGCTAGTCGCCGCTTCCTTTTTTCTTTGCAGCCCGGATGGAGCGCAGCGTAATCCGGGAACGATCGTGAAGCATCCCCGCCGCCCCGGATTACGCTCTGCTCCATCCGGGCTACGATATTTGGCTCTTGCGAAAGCGGCGGGAGGGGGACCGCGTTGCGCAGCAGCGTGGTGGAGGGGGCGACGATCTCAACGCGACGCAGTCAATCAAAGGAGATGGCAGCGGTGACGTCAAAACCTCCGCGAACGGCAATAAAGCGGCGCGTCAGTCGCCCCTCCCAGCATCCTGCGCTCGCTCCGCAAGCTACGGATGGCCCCCGCCCCGCTGCTCGCGGGGCGGGATGAGGCGAGAGAATCACGCGTCGGCGTCGGCAAGTTGCGGTGCCGCGGCAGTGTGCCCGGCCGGATTCACCGGCTCCAGCGCCGCCGCGACCGCTTCCTCGACCCGCTCCAGCCAGATGAACTCCAGCTTGTTGCGCGCGTCTTCGGGAATGTCGTCGTAGTCGCGGCGGTTGCGCGCCGGCAGCATGACCCGCTTGATGCCGGCGCGCGTGCGCGGCGACCACCTTCTCCTTGATGCCGCCGACCGGCAGCACCAGGCCGCGCAGGCTGATCTCGCCGGTCATCGCGGTGTCGCTGCGGACCGTGCGGTCGGTCATCAGCGAGACCAGCGCCATGAACATCGCGACGCCCGGCGCTCGGCCCGTCCTTCGGGGTCGCGCCGGCCGGCACGTGGACGTGGATGTCGCTCTTCTCGAAGCGGCTCGGCGTCGATGCCGAGCGCGGCCGCGCGGTTCTTGACGAGGCTGAGCGCCGCCTGCGCGCTTTCCTTCATCACGTCGCCGAGCTGGCCGGTGAGGATCAGCCGGCCGTTGCCGGGAATGCGCGTCGCCTCGATGAACAGGATGTCGCCGCCGACCGGCGTCCAGGCGAGGCCGGTCGCCACGCCCGGCACGCTGGTGCGCATCGCCGACCTCGTTCTCGAACCGCGGCGCGCCCGAGGATCGGCGACGAGGTCCTCGGCGCGCGATCGCGGATCGGGCCGCTGCTGCCCTCGGCGATCCGCACCGCGGCGTGGCGCAGCACCTGGCCGATCTCGCGCTCGAGGCTGCGCACGCCGGCTTCGCGCGTGTAGCGCTGGATGATGTCGCGCGAGCACGTCGTCGCCGATCTCGACCTGCTCGGGCTTGAGGCCGTTGGCCTCGAGCTGCCGGCGCACCAGATAGCGGCGCGGCGATCTCGAGCTTCTCGTCGGCGGTGTAGCCGGCGAGGCTGATGATCTCCATGCGGTCGCGCAGCGGCCCCGGAATGGTGTCGAGCATGTTGGCGGTGGCGATGAACACCACCCGGGACAGGTCGAACGGCACGCCGAGGTAATTGTCGCGGAAGGTGTTGTTCTGCTCGGGGTCGAGCACCTCGAGCAGCGCCGCGCCGGGATCGCCCTGGATGCCGGCGCCCATCTTGTCGATCTCGTCGAGCATCATCACGCAGTTGCGCGCGCCGGCCTTGCGGATCGCCTGGATGATGTTGCCGGGCAGCGCGCCGATATAGGTGCGGCGATGGCCGCGGATTTCCGCCTCGTCGTGCACGCCGCCGAGGCTGACGCGCACGAACTTGCGGCCCATGGCGCGCGCGATCGACTGGCCGAGCGAGGTCTTGCCGACGCCGGGCGGGCCGACGAAGCACAGGATCGGCGCCTTGCCTTGCGGCGCGAGCTTGCGCACCGCGAGATATTCGATGATGCGCCGCTTGATCTTCTCGAGGCCGTAATGGTCCTCGTCGAGGATGCGGCGCGCCTCGGCGATGTCGATCGGCTTCTCCTCGGGCAGGCTCCACGGCAGCTCGACCAGCCAGTCGAGATAGGTGCGGATCATGCCGTATTCGCCGGCGGCTTCGGGCATGCGCTGCAGCCGGCGCAGTTCCTTGCGCGCCTGCTCCTCGACCTCCTTCGGCATGCCGGCCTTGGCGATGGCCTCGTCGAGCTCGGCGATCTCGGCGGCCTTGCCCTCGTCGCCTTCGCCGAGCTGGCGCTGGATCGCCGCCATCTGCTCGCGCAGCAGCACCTCGCGCTGGCGCTCGTCGAGCGCGGCCTTGGTCTGCCGGCCGATCTCCTGCGACAGCCGCAGCACCTCGATGCCGGTGCGCCAGCAGCCGCGAGACCTTGTCCATGCGCGCGGCGATGTCGACGGTCTCGAGGATCTCCTGCTTCTCGTCCGGCTTCATGTCCATGTAGGCGATCGCCAGATCGGCGAGCGCCGCCGGCGCGTCGATCGCCTGCACGGCCGCCGAGCAGCTCGGCCGGCGCCTGCGGCAGCAGCTGCAATCGCCTCGAGCGCCTGTCGCCTTGCAGGTCGACGAAGCGCGCCTCGATCTCCGAGCGACTGCGCGTCGGGCTCCGGCGATGCGCAGGCACGCGCGCCACGAGGAACGGCCAGCCGCGGCAGATATTCGACGACCTGGAAGCGCTGCTCGCCCTGGCAGATCAGGTGGTGGGTGCCGTCGGGCGCGGTGATGTAGCGCAGGATGTTGGCGACCGTGCCGATGCGGTGCAGGTCGATCGCGGCTCGGATCGTCGACCTCGGCGTCGCGCTGCAGCAGGATGCCGATCTGGCGCTGCTCGCGCACCGCCTGCTGGGCCGCGGCGACCGACTTCGGCCGGCCGAGCGTGATCGGCAGCACCAGTGCCGGGAAACAGCACGGTGTTGCGCACCGGCACGATGATCAGCGCGTCGGACGGCAAGCGGCGGCAGCGCCGCCGCGCTCGGCAGGCCCTTCCTTGGACGGCATTTCGACATGTCAGCCACGACTAGGCTCCCGCTTTCTGCAAGCGTGATCAACAGACAACCGTCGGCGGCGGCGCGACGGACGCCGCTGTAGCGGCCGGGCGGCAGGCGAAGCCGCCGGTAGAATCGCCCTTGCGGCAGTTCCAGGCGATGGATGATCGCGGTCTGCAGCTCCGGCGGCAGCACCCGCGTTCCGGCGATCACCAGATCGCCGTCCTCGATGACCGCCTGCGCGCTGTCGGCATCGACGCCGGGCAGCGCGACCAGCACCAGCACCTCGTGCTCGGTCTCGAGCACGTCGACCGGCGGCTCCCAGGCCGGCTGCGCGCGCCGGCGTGCCGGCCGGCCGAAAATCTGCCGTGCATGCGCTCGGCGCGCGCCAGCATCTCGCACGCCTCGGACCACATCCAATCGCGTGGCCAAATCGCGGGCCATTTGCGGGTCCCCTCCAGTCTTGATGGGTTATGTGTGGACGCAGGTTGCGAAATTCAACGTCAAGCCGGCGCGGCTGCAATCCGAGACCGCATGGGTAGAGTCGCTTGGCTCAAAGTTCACCGAGCCGCAGTCCGAAAGGGAGCAAACGAAGGATGGCGCAGCAGTTTTCGTCTGCAACGAGCTCGAGATGAAGGACGGCGACGTCCGCATCGTCCGCCAGGACCGCATCGAGGTCGGCGTCTATCGCTACGCCGGCGCCTTTTACGCCTATCGCAATCACTGCCTGCACCAGGGCGGCCCGGCCTGCGAAGGCATCATCGCGGCAAGGTGGTCGATCTGTTCGGACGCGGACCGGACGTTTCGTCGGCCAGACCTACGACAAGGACGAGCCGCACATCGTCTGCCCGTGGCACGGCTGGGAATACAAGCTGCATGACCGGCGAATGCGCGCCCGATCCGAGCCTGCGGCTGAAACGCCACGACGTGGTCGCAGCGCGAGGGAGGCGTCTATGTCGTCATCTGAGCGCGTCCGACGCGCCCGCCGACACGCTGGCGCGCGCCGCCGACGCGCTGGCCGCCGCCGTCGGCGATCCGGACCGCATTGCCGACGACGGATCTGCGGGCGCTGCTCGCCAACGCGGTGCGGCTCTATGCCGCCAAGGCGGAGACCGGCATGCGCACGCCGCTGCCGCCGGACGGCGGCGGCGTCACCATCGACGACGCCATGATCGCTCGCCACCGACATTCTGCATGCGCTGAACGTGCAGTTGTTCGAGCTCAGCATGTGGCAGGCCATGACCGGCAATTGCATCGCTCCGCACCAGCGCATCGACGCGCCGCAAACCCGATAAGACAGGCGAGTTCCCCAGGGGAAGCACCATGAACGTCCATGGACGACGCCGATCGTCCGCGATCCCGCCCAGGAGAAGTTCGACACCCGCACGCTGCTCGCGCACGCCGCAGCAGCAGGCCGAGCAGCGCCGCTACGAAGATTTCCTGATCGTCGACGTCGACTGCGCATCACTACGAGACCGACTCCTACAAGGAGATCTGCGAATACATCGAAGATCCGGTGATGCGCGACCAGTTCGCTATTCCAAGGGCGCGGCGCATGCAGCCGCGCTCGACCGGCGGCTATCAGGAGCTGGCCGGCCGCATCACGCGCTATCAGCATCGCGCCACCGAGAAGACGCCGGCGCGCCGCATCGCGACATCACCCTGACGAAGCGCTGGATGGACGCGATCGGCATCGACGTCGCCTGCATGTTCCCGACGCCGATGCTCGGGCTCGGCCTCACCCCGCGCGTCGAGGTCGAGGTCGCGCTGCGCCCGCGCCTACAATCGCTGGCTCGCGAACAGATCCTGGCGCAAGAGCCGCGCATCGGTCTCGACGCTCTATCTGCCGATGAACGATCCCGACGCGGCGCTACAAGATGGTCGAGGATTTCGGCGGCCAGAAAGGCGTGGTCGGCTTCCCGGTCTCGACGGCGCGCTACAAGCCGCTCTACGACAACGCCTATATGAAGATCTACGCGGCGCTCGAAGAGCGCGGCCTGCCGCTCGTCTTCCACGCCGTCGACGACTGGGGCGACCAGAGCATGCACATCTCCAACCGCTTCATGGCGGCGCATGCGCTGGGCTTCACCTGGTTCAACATCCTCCACATGACCAACTGGCTGGTGAACGGCATGCCGGAGCGCTTTCCCGAAGCTGAAGATCGATCTGGATCGAGAGCGGCCTCGCCTGGGTCCCGTTCCTGATGCAGCGCCTCGACAACGAATGCATGATGCGCTCGTCGGAAGTGCCGCCGCTGAAGCGCAAGCCGAGCGATTACATGCGCGAGATGTTCTACACCTCGCAGCCGATGGAGATGGTGAACAACCGCGAGGCGCTCGAGCTCACCTTCAAGATGATCAACGCCGAGACGCAGCTGCTCTACTCGTCCGACTATCCGCATTGGGACATGGACCTGCCGTCGACGATCTACGACCTGCCGTTCCTCAGCGAGCAGGCCAAGCGCAACATCCTCGGCGGCAACGCCCGCAAGCTGTTCAAGCTCGACACCCTCATCGCGCCGGAGAAAAAGGCGCGTCTCGAGGCCCGCGGCGCGGCCGCATGAGGCAGCCGGCGCAGTGCGGCCGTGGCCTAGGGATGAACGACGTAGGCCGTACGATTGATGAACTCCAAGGCCGTGCCGTCGGGATCGCGAAAGTATGCACGCGGCCCGTCGATCGTGCCGCCGCGGCGGTCTTCTTCGAAGAACACGTCGACGCCCTTCGCGCGCAATCCATCGACCGCCGCCTGATAGTCCGCCGCGTCGAGCATGAAAGCGTGGTGCACGCCGTCCGACATATCCAGCGGGCCTTTGATGATCGGCGCCGAGCGCTTGATCAGCAGCACGCAAACCCCGCCCGCATCGAGGAAGGTGATGCCCTTGTCGGGCCGCTGCGCCAAGAACTTGCAGCCTACGATTTCGGTATAGAATTTCGTGCTGCGGTCGACGTCGCTGACCGGAATGCTGAAATGCGCGACGCCTTTGATGTCTGCCATGACGCTGCCTCTTCGGATCTTCCCCGATCACGGGGAGATGGTGTCGTTTTTCCCGCTTATGGGTCGGGTTACCAGGACAACCTTCGCTAAAGTGCCAAGCACCGCATCGTGCGTCCCCTTTGAGTACGCCACAGGCCGGACCTCGGAGTAAAGGGCATGAAGCTTTCCCGTCGGACGTTCCTCAATCTCGTCGCGGGCGCTGCCGCTTTCCCGTTCATCTCGCGCTTCGCATGGGGGCAATCGTGGCCGGCGCGACCGGTTCACATTATCGTCGGATTTCCTTCCGGCATCGGACCTGATATTGTGGCGCGCCTTCTCGGTCAACGGTTGTCGACGCGGCTTGGCCAACCGTTCGTCATTGACAACCGGCCAGGCGCCGGCACAATATCGCGCACCGAAGTCGCCGTCAAAGCGCCGCCGGACGGCTATACGTTGCTTCTCGCCGCAGCGGCAAACGCCATCAACGCGACGCTCTACCCGGACCTCAATTTCAATTTCATTCGCGACATTGCGCCGGTGGCGAGCCTGCTGCGCGCGTCATCTTTCTCATGGTGCGTCAATCCATCGGTCCCGGCCAAAACCGTTCCCGAGTTCATCGCCTATGCGAAAGCCAATCCGGGCAAGCTCAACATGGCCTCGCCGTGGCATCGGGATCGCTGCCACACATCTTTGGCGAACTGTTCAAGATGATGGCCGGCGTCGATTTGGTTCATGTGCCGTATCGCGGCGATTACATGTCCGATCTGCTTGGTGGACGGGTGCAGGTCGCGTTTAATCGCAGTGTCTACAACAATCGAATTCATCAGGGCTGGTAAGCTGCAGCGCGTTGGCAGTCACGACTGTGAACGCGTCAGGAGCGCTGCCGGACATCCCTGCAATGGGGGAATTTTTGCCAGGCTACGAGGCGAGCGGCTGGCTGGGCATCGGCGCGCCGAAGGACACTGCCCCCGAGATTATCGAAACGCTCAACAAAGAGATCAATGCCGCCGTTGCCGATCCCGAGGTGAAGACGCGCCTTGCTCGGCATGGGCATTGAGCCGATGTCGATGACGCCCGCCGAGTTCGGCAAATTCATCGCCGCCGAAACCGAGAAGTGGGCGAAGGTCGTCAAGTTCGCAGCCATCAAGCCAAAATAATGCGCCAGGCATTGAAGCTTCACCCGGACTCGCTTTGCTCCGCGGCGACGCATATCGACGTAGAGGTTTCACGTCCCCACGCCGGGTGTCTGGTATTGTCTTATGTGGTGACCGGCACGATCAGCGACCTGCGCCTGCCGCCGGTCGGTGCGGCTGCGCGTACCGATGAACTGTGGCGACACACCTGCTTCGAGGCCTTCGTCCGGCCTTCGCTCGGCGAAGCCTATTACGAATTCAACTTCGCGCCCTCGACGCAATGGGCGGCATATCGGTTCGACAACTATCGCAGCGGGATGCACATCGCCACCGAAACCAGCGCGCCCCGGATCGCGGTGCGATCTAGCCCTGAGTGCTACACCTTGCAGACCACGCTGGATTTGGATCACGTGTTGCTTCCGTGGCGCCTCGGTCTGTCGGCGGTGATCGAAGACACCAGCGGCCGTAAATCCTATTGGGCGCTGGCGCATCCGCCGGGCAAGCCCGATTTCCATCATCCCGATGGCTTTGCGTATGAATTGTCGCCGTCGGTAAAAGCGTGACCACCATGAACTTCGGCATCGACCGGCTGATCGCAGAACCCGCGTTGCGCGCGCCGCTCGCCGGCCAGCGCGTTGCCTTGCTGGCGCATCCTGCTTCCGTGACGGAAAACCTGACGCACTCGCTCGATGCGCTGGCCGCATGCGACGACATCACGATCACCGCTGCGTTCGGTCCGCAACACGGCCTACGCGGCGACAAGCAAGACAACATGATCGAGTCGCCGACCTTCAACGATCCGGTGCACGGCATCCCGGTCTTCAGCCTGTACGGCGAAGTGCGTAAGCCGACCGCTACGATGATGGACGCATGCGATGTCATCCTCGTCGATCTGCAGGATGTGGGCTGCCGCATCTATACGTTCATCACGACGCTGCGCTACATGCTCGAAGCGGCGGCGCAACACGACAAAGCGGTGTGGGTGCTGGATCGGCCCAACCCCGTCGGGCGGCCGGTCGAAGGCTTGACGCTGCGCGATGGCTGGCAAAGCTTTGTCGGTGCCGGGCCGTTGCCGATGCGCCATGGACTGACGCTCGGCGAGTTGGGCTCATGGTTTGTCAAAACGCTCAAGCTCGATGTCGACTATCGCGTCATCGACATGCGGGGCTGGCAGCCCGACGCCGCGCCGGGATTTGGTTGGCCGTTGGGCGAACGCGCGTGGATCAATCCCAGTCCCAACGCGCCGAATTTATGGATGGCACGCACCTACGCGGGCACGGTGATGCTGGAAGGCACCACGCTCTCCGAAGGCCGCGGCACCACGCGGCCGCTCGAACTGTTCGGCGCTCCCGATGTTGTTGCGCGCGACGTCATCAAAGACATGCACGCGCTGGCGCCGCATTGGCTTGAAGGTTGCCGGCTGCGCGATTGCTGGTTCGAACCGACGTTTCACAAACATGCCGGCAAGCTCTGCAACGGCGTGCAGATTCACACGGAAGGCGCCGGCTACGATCACCGGGCGTTCAAGCCTTGGCGCATCCAGGCCCTCGCTTTCAAGGCGATCCGCCGGCTGTATCCGGACTACCCGCTCTGGCGCGATTTCGCCTACGAATACGAGCACGGCAAACGTGCGATCGATGTCATCAACGGCAGCCCGTTGCTGCGCGAGTGGGCGGACGATGCGGCCGCGACGCCGCAAGATTTGGACGCGATGGCCGCGCCGGACGAACAGGCTTGGTTGAGCGAACGCCGCGAACACCAGCGTTACTGATGAATGTTTAATTACTTCGCGGCAGCCGGGAACGCCGGCAATTTTTCGATATCGCGCGCATCGTGCTGGATGATGACGGTCGCCTTGAAATTCGCCGCGATCTTCTTCAGGCGGTCGATCGAAGCCAGCGTCTCGGCGCGATCGTAGTTGAACCAGGGCACGCCATTGGTTTCATAATTTTCGCGGAAGTGCACCGCGTCGCCGGTGATCAGCACATTGCCCATCTGCGGCAACTTGACCAAGAGGCTGTGATGGCCCGGCGTGTGCCCCGGCGTATACAACATGATCACGGTGCCGTCGCCGAACACGTCCTTGTCGTTCGGCAGAGACTCGACCTTGCCGTCGCCCTTGGCCCAATTCGCAAACGGCGCGAAATTCACGCCGGGACCCGGTTTCGGGCTGGTGATCGCATCCCAGTCGCCCTTGCCGATCAACAGCGTCGCCTTTGGAAACGAGGAGACCTGGCCGGTATGATCGGCATGATAATGGCTAATGCCGACGTAGGTGATCTGCTCGGGCTTGACATTGATCTGCGCCAACAGATCGACCAAGCTGACCTTCGGCGCCACCTTGGGCATGGTCATCGCGTGACCGGTATCCCATAACAGGTATTCGTCGCCGTGCTTGATGAGATAGCAACTGAACACGAATTGAATTTTCAGATCGCCGTACGCAAAGGTGTCTGAGAAACGCTCGTTGACGGCGGTCGGAGGCGGGGGTGTGCCGCAGTCGAGACGCGTCAGAGACATGTCCGGCGCCGCAAGCGCCAGGGTCGGCGGACCAGCAAGAGCAATGGCGCAAATGCCAGCCGCCAGCAGTATCAAAAATCGCTGCATTGTTTCCTCCCTGAAACGCGCAATAACTTCTTCTGAGGGTACTGATGCTGCCGATTTCAGGGTGTTGGGTCAATGAAGATTTGCGGGCTGGGTTCCGACATCTGTTCCGTCGCGTTTGCCTTTACAGCGGAGTCCTCGATCATCTGCCCTGCGGCTACGTGCTCTCCGCTTCTTGCTTCGAACGTCGAGAGAGAGATAAAGATTTCTTGCTTTCCATGGCCCGCAAGAGAACGCGTTCAAGCATCCGAGGAAAATCTCTTGCCAGCATGTGACTTTCTTTGCTTCCAAAATCAAATTCTTCCATAAAAGGTCCGCGCATAGCTAATTCCGAGAAGCGACGAAGTCTATTCATTTCGTTCGCGATACTTTCCCTGTCACCGCTTTTGGCGGCCCTGTAAACTTCCATTGCAAGTTCGTAAAGCCAGGGGAGATCGTCTCGTATCAAGCTGGCTGCCATGAGAATACCAACAGGATCGCCCGGCTCTCCGACCATGTGTAACATTTCGTCGATCATCATAGGGTGTATGCGACGCATTCGTCTCCGTCGCAATGGCTCTCCTATCTCGGCAAGACGTTCAGCAACGCGAGATGGAAGTGATTTCATTTCCTCGGAGAGTTTCGCGACGGCACTTTCCTCGGAATCTTCCTTGACAACTGTCTTCGGCGTTCCCGATGCGAGCTTTTTCAAAAGAATTGCCTCTGTGTCTTTGAAGGCGGCCACCTGAATTCTGACGACGTCACCATCAAGTTCAAGATTTGGAATACGTCGCGCAAGTTGGTTGACAAGCTTAATTAGATCTCCTTCGCTGTCATCCATATTATGGAATTGATAAAATGGGCCAGCGCTAACCCGACTTAGCGGAACACCTAACGCGACGCCGATGACCGGCGTACCCAGTTTGCCTTTGGCAACTCCAGCTTCAAAGAGAATCCAAGGCCTGTCCAAACTCCGTTCAGTAAATAAGCAAACGACATCTGAAGTGGACTGGAGTTGTGTCATCAATCGTTTGTACCATTCCTCTCCGAAATCAATTCCATCTGCTCCCTTTTTATCTGAGGAACGAAACGTCTTTATCATTCCGGCACTTACACTTTTCAGCAATTTGCTGAACGCTTCCGCAAGCTCCGCATCCCGCGAATTATGGCTGATAAACACAAGGGGATTGGATGCTATGGAGGGGAGTAGTTCGCTCTCAGGCGAAGCTTTCAGTTTCTCCGATTCGGCCATCTTCCTCTCCACTCACAAAGAGCGATAGTACCTCTCTGGAAGTGAATCGCAATCAGAAGTTGCCGCCAACCAAATGTATTCGGGCGAGGAAAATACGCCGACGTACCCTGCCCGACGGACAGCCTCAGCATGGTAGAGGAGGCTTCGACTTCTCGAATGCATGGCCGATGCAGAACACGCCCGAATGCCAACGTGAACCTCAAAATCTTTGCATCGCGTCGCGGCCGCGGTCCCTTCCAGGACCCGTCGGACGTTCCTCTTCATCGCTATCGCGGGTCAGGATGACGAGCGCGTGCCACTCGTCAAGCTACGGTTTGATGCCTCACAAAACAGTAGATGGCGAATCAAGCCAAGTCCGGCGATTACACCGCCGGCGAAACACGGCGCACGCCGCCGGCGAGCGTCCGCACCAGATCGGCGACGGCTGTCACCGTTGCCGCCGTCGCCTTGCCGTCGGCGGTCAGGCTCTTGCGCACCGCATCGACCAGCGCCGAGCCGACCACGACGCCGTCGGCGCCGTCGGCGATGCGCGCGCGCCTGCTCGGCGGTGCGCACGCCGAAGCCGACGCAGACCGGCAGCTTGGTGTGGCGCTTGATGCGCGCGACCGCCGTCGGCGACCTGGCTCGGGATCGGGCGCGGCTGACGCCGGTGATGCCGGTGATCGAGACGTAATAGACAAAGCCCGACGTGTTCGCGAGCACGGCCGGCAGCCGCTTGTCGTCGGTCGTCGGCGTGGCGAGGCGGATGAAATTGAGTCCGGCCTTGCAGCGCCGGCAGGCACAATTCGGCGTCCTCCTCCGGCGGCAGATCGACGATGATCAGCCCGTCGACGCCGGCGCTCTTGGCGTCGGCCAGAAAGCGCTCGACGCCGTAGATGTAGATCGGATTGTAGTAGCCCATCAGCACGATCGGCGTCGCATCGTCGCCGGCGCGGAATTCGCGCACCACGCGCGAGCGTCTTGCTTCATGTCCTGCCCGGCCTTCAGCGCGCGCAGCCCGGCCGCCTGGATCGCCGGCCCGTCCGCCATCGGATCGGTGAACGGCATGCCGAGCTCGATCACGTCGGCGCCGGCCTTGCGGCAGCGCCTTGAGGATCGCGAGCGAGGTCGCCTCGTCGGGATCGCCCGCCATGGTGAAGGTGACGAGCGCGGCGCGGCCTTCCTGCTTGAGCGCGGCGAAGCGCCGATCGATGCGTGCGCTGTCATCGCGCTCTTGTCTCCTTCGAGGTGCCGCGCCACGGTAATCGAGGTCCTTGTCGCCGCGGCCGGAGAGATTGACCACCATCAGATGAGTCCTTCGGCTTCTGCGGCGCGAGATCGAGCACCTTGGCGATGGCGTGGGCCGGCTCCAGCGCCGGAATGATGCCTTCGAGCTTGGAGAGAAGCTGGAACGCGTTCGAGCGCCTCGTCGTCGGTCGCCGAAAGAAATTTGACGCGGCCGACATCGTTGAGCCAGGCATGCTCGGGCCCGATGCCGGGATAATCGAGGCCGGCCGAGATCGAATGCGCCTCGTCGATCTGGCCGTCGCTCGTTCATCAGCAGATAGGTGCGGTTGCCGTGCAGCACGCCCGGCCGGCCGCCGGCGATCGAGGCGGCGTGCTGCGCGGTGTCGAGGCCGTGGCCGGCGGCCTCGACGCCGTAAATCTCGATCTCCGGCTCGTCGAGGAACGGATGGAACAGGCCCATGGCGTTCGAGCCGCCGCCGATGCAGGCGACCAGCGAATCCGGCAGCCGGCCTTCGGCCTCCTGCATCTGCTCGCGCGTCTCGCGGCCGATGATCGACTGGAAGTCGCGCACCATCATCGGATAGGGATGCGGCCCGGCGACGGTGCCGATGCAGTAAAACGTGTCGTCGACATTGGTCACCCAGTCGCGCAGCGCCTCGTTCATCGCGTCCTTGAGCGTCTTCGACGCCGGACTGCACCGGCACCACCTTGGCGCCGAGCATGTGCATGCGGAACACGTTGGGCTTCTGCCGCTCGACGTCGACCGCGCCCATGTAGACGATGCATTCGAGCCCGAAGCGCGCGCACAACGTCGCGGTGGCGACGCCGTGCATGCCGGCGCCGGTCTCGGCGATGATGCGCTGTCTTGCCCATGCGCCGCGCCAGCAGGATCTGGCCGAGCACGTTGTTCACCTTGTGCGCGCCGGTGTGATTGAGCTCCTCGCGCTTGAGATAGATTTTCGCGCCGCCGCCAGTGCTGCGCGTGAGCCGCTCGGCGAAATAGAGCGGCGACGGCCGGCCGACGTAATGCGTGAGATAGCCATCCATCTCTTTCTGAAATGCCGGATCGGCCTTGGCCTCGGCGTAGGCCTGCTCCAGTTCCAGGATCAGCGGCATCAGCGTCTCGGCGACGAAGCGGCCGCCATAGATGCCGAAATGGCCGCGCTCGTCGGGCCCGGTGCGGAAGGAATTGGGCCGCTGGATGGTCATGCCGAGACCTTGTCACGCCGCCGATCGCTAGCTGCGCGCCGCCTCGCGCGCGGCGCGCACGAAGGCGCGGATTTTATCAGGATCCTTTTCGCCTGGCGCGCGCTCGACGCCGGACGAGACATCGACGCCGTGCGCCTGCGTGATGCGCAACGCCTCGCCGACATTGCCGGCATCGAGGCCGCCCGACAGCATGAACGGCACGCCGGACTCGAGATTGTTCAGCAAGATGCCAGTCGAACGGCTTGCCGAGGCCGCCCGGACGCGTCGCGTCGCGCGGCGCGCGCGCATCGAACAGCAACCGGTCGGCAACGGCGGCATATGCCGCCATGGCCGCGAGATCGGCTTTCACCTCGACCGCAATCGCCTTCATCACCGGCAGACCGAACCGCTGGCGAGCGCCGCGACGCGCGCCGGCGGCTCCTTGCCGTGAAGCTGCAGCAGGTCCGGCTGCAGCGCCTCGACGATCGCGTCCAGCATCGCATCGTCGGCATCGACCGTGAGCGCCACCTTTGCGGCGCGCGCGCGCACGCGCTGCCGAGCGTCCGCGCCGTGTCGAATGACGACGTGCCGCGGCGACGGCCGGAAAGAACACGAAGCCGACCATGTCGGCGCCCGCGTCGAGCGCGGCATCGAGGGCGCCTCGGTGGTCGAAAGGCCGCAGATTTTGACGAGCAGGCTCATTGTCTCGAACGCTCAACGAATGCGATCAACTTGTCCAATTCCGCGATCAAGGGATCAAGCCGGTTCTTGATAACATCGGCTATGATTTCAAAATCAATCTGCCAATATGAGTGAACGATGAAATTCCGCAAATCGGCGAATTAATCTCCATTCTATATCAGGAGCAGCGCTTTTAATCTCGGCCGATACCCTGTGCAAAGTCTCGCCGATGATCAGCCAGAGTCGAAGAGCGCGGCGTGCTGGGCTGCAGTGCGTCAGCCAGAATTTCGGCGCGGCAGACCCGCCGGCATGATGTCCTGCGCATGGTCGCGCAAACTCGCGGGCGTCGCGCAGCCGTTCAAGATCGGAACGGTTCATACCGGCTCGACAAGGCGCGGAAATTCTTCGGCCTCACGGCCCTTTAGGCCGCTGACGAGGACGATACCAACAGGACGACCGAGGAGGTCGGACAAGTCCACTTCGATGCCCGCAAAGTTCCCAGAGATCTAAGTCCGGGGCGCTTTTCAGCCAGAAAGTCCAGCGCGTTGTCCTCAAACACATGCCCGACGCTGCCGCGCGGCAGCAGCCCGATGATCTTGATCGGATGCTTCGCCTCGATCGCCGCAATATGCATGCGCAGGATCGAGCGGTTGATGTCGGGCTTGTTCATCGGCGTCAGCCTAAGACGTGCGCCATCATAACACAAGACCAGCCGCTGCAAGCCGTCATCGACTATGCGCGGCCGGCGGCGCGGATTTGCAGCGCGCGGCGGATGGCGCGGCCGGCCGTAGTACGGCTGACCTGGGTCGCGGCCGCCCGAAGGTCTCGTTCTCGCCGCGCAGCGCGGCCACCTCGCGCTCCAGCCGGCGCGCCGTGCGCCGCCACTTGCTCTGCCGCAGCCATGCCGCCGACGCCGCCGATCACGACGCCCGCGATGAGCAACACGATGACCAGCGCAAACAGCGGCAGGGTCACCGCGAGCGGCGGGCGCGTCCGGTTGAACGGATCGAGCGACACCGTCACGATCTGCCGGTTGGCCACCGCAAACGCGATGATGACGACGGCGAGCGGCACGAGAATGAGCGCCGCAACGATCTTGCGGATGATGCTGCCGGCCGGCCGGCGCGAGGCGCTGGCTCAACCTTCGACGCTCGGCCGATTGAGCCGCTCGCGCATTTCCTTGCCGGTCTTGAAGAACGGCACGCATTTCTGATCGACGGCGACATGGGCGCCGGTGCGCGGATTGCGGCCGGTGCGCGCCGGACGCTGCTTGACCGAAAACGCGCCGAAGCCGCGCAGCTCGACGCGGTCACCGCGCGCCATCGCGGCGATGATCTCGCCGAGGATGGCGTTGACGATGTTCTCGACGTCGCGCTGATACAGATGCGGGTTCTGCGTGGAAATACGCTGAACGAGTTCGGACTTGATCATGGGTCGCCCGCGACGCTGCGTCCGTCGCCGACGCAAACGCCGTTTGCCGCTTCAATTCGCCACTGGCAGGGTGCCAAAGCGCCAACAGACCGTCAAGATTGAAGCCGCTCGATCGCCGCAACCGCGCCCAGTCGTCAAGCCGCCGCGCCAGCGCCTCCAACCCGACCGCATCGAGCAGTCGCGACGGCGGCCGCATGCAGGAACGGCAGATCGCTGAAGCGGCTGTGCAGCGCGTAGTCGCGCACCGGCAGCTTGGCATCGACGTTCTTCTCCTTGGCGAGCCAGGCGATTGCCGTCCGCTCGTCGCCGATCTCGTCGACCAGCTTGAGCGTCGATGCCCTGACGGCCGGTGAAGACGCGGCCGTCGTCGACCGCGGCAAGCTCGTCGTCGGTGAGATGGCGGCGATCCTGCACCAGCCCTTTGAACCAGGCATAGGAATCCTGGATGATCGCATTGATGCGCGGCGCGCGCCTCCGGGCTGGTCGGCTCGAAACCGTTCGGCGCCGCCTTGAGCGGCGTCGATTTGATCGTTTCGACCTTCACGCCGATCTTGTCGAGCAGGCCGGCGACATTGGGAAACTGGAACAGCACGCCGATCGAGCCGACCAGCGAGGTCTGCTGCGCCACGATGTGATCGCCGGCGAGCGCGGTGATGTAGCCGCCGGACGCCGCCAGGCTGTCGACCACGATGACGAGCGGCTTCTTGCGCGCGCAGCCGCGACCAGCGAATCGAACAGTTGCTCGGAGCCCGCGGTGGTGCCGCCGGGGCTGTCGACGTGCACGATGACGGCGCGCGCCATCGACGATCGGCCGAGCCGGTCGAGCGCCTCGACCCGATCCCGGTCGTCGCGGATCAGGCCCTCGATGGTCACGCGCGCGATATAGGGACGGCACGCCGATGAAGCCCGATGCGGCTGCTGCCAAGCACCGCCACTCCGGCGATGGCGAGGACAACCAAGCACGACGGCGACGACGCGCCAGAACGTCGAGCTTGCGCCGCATGCGGCGGCGATCGACGATCAGGTCGGCATCAAGCGACATGGTAGGTCCTTTGCTGTTCCGCCCCGCGACGTCATTCCCGGACGCGAAAGCGATCGAGCCCGGAACGTCAGCCGCATCGTCACTCCTCGTCGGCTCGCTTCCTCCTTCGTCGTCTTCCTTCTCGCTTCTCCTCGCCCTTGCGGCGGAGCGCGGTGCCCAGAATGTCGCCGAGCGTCGCGCCGGAATCGGAGGAGCCGTATTGCGCGATCGCCTCCTTCTCCTCGGCGACTTCCAGCGCCTTGATCGAGACCGTGACCTTGTGGCGTGCGGCGATCGAACTGGATGACGCGGGCGTCGACCTTCTGGCCGACGGCGAAGCGGTCCGGACGCTGCTCGGAGCGGTCGCGGGCCAGCTCCGAGCGCTTGATGAAGGAGGTCAACTCGGTGCCGACGATCTTCACGTCGATGCCGCCTTCCTTCACGTCGATGACCTCGCAGGTGACGACCGACGCCCTTCTTGAGATCGCCGGCGGCCGCGGCGGCTCGGCGGCGGCCTGGCACCGCTGTCGGCGAGCTGCTTGATGCCGAGCGAGATGCGCTCCTTCTCGACATCGACGTCGAGCACCTGCGCCTTGACCTTGTCGCCCTTCTTGTACTCCTCGATGACCTGCTCGCCCGGCCGTTTCCAGTCGAGATCGGACAGATGCACCATGCCGTCGACATCGCCGTCGAGGCCGAGGAACAGGCCGAATTCGGTCTTGTTCTTGACCTCGCCTTCGACCACCGAGCCGGCCGGATATTTCTCGAGGAACACCTCCCACGGATTGCGCATGGTCTGCTTGAGGCCGAGCGAAATGCGGCGCTTGACCGGATCGACTTCGAGCACCTGCACCTCGACCTCCTGCGAGGTCGAGACGATCTTGCCGGGATGCACGTTCTTCTTGGTCCACGACATTTCGGAGACGTGGATCAGGCCCTCGATGCCGGGCTCCAGCTCGACGAAGGCGCCGTAGTCGGTGATGTTGGTGACGCGGCCCTTGAAGCGCGCGCCGACCGGATATTTGGCCTCGATGCCCTGCCACGGATCGTCGAGCAGTTGCTTCATGCCGAGCGAGATGCGGTGGGTCTCGTGGTTGATCTTGATGATCTTGACCTTCACCTGCTGGCCGATATTGAGCACCTCGGACGGATGATTGACGCGCCGCCAGGCGATGTCGGTGACGTGCAGCAAGCCCGTCGATGCCGCCGAGATCGACGAACGCGCCGTAGTCGGTGATGTTCTTGACCACGCCGTCGATGACCTGGCCCTCTTCGAGATTCTGCACCAGTTCCTGGCGCTGCTCGGCGCGGGTCTCTTCCAGCACGGTGCGGCGCGAGACGACGATGTTGCCGCGGCGGCGATCCATCTTGAGGATCTGGAACGGCTGCGGATTGTTCATCAGCGGCGACACGTCGCGGATCGGCCGGATGTCGACCTGCGAGCGCGGCAGGAAGGCCACGGCGCCGTCGAGATCGACGGTGAAGCCGCCCTTGACCTGATTGAAGATGACGCCCTGGACCTTCTCGTTGTTCTGGAACGCCTTCTCGAGCTTGCCCCAGCTTTCCTCGCGGCGCGCCTTGTCGCGCGACAGCACGGCTTCGCCGAGCGCATTCTCGACCCGCTCGAGATAGACCTCGACGGTGTCGCCGATCTTGATCTCGTTGTTGCGGCCCGGCCCGGCGAATTCGCGCAGCGCGACGCGGCCTTCGGTCTTCAGACCCGACGTCGATGACGGCGAGGTCCTTTTCGATCCCGACCACCGTGCCTTTGACGACGGAGCCTTCCTGCAGATGGCCGTCGCTGAACGATTCGTCGATCAGCTTGGCAAAGTCTTCGCGCGACGGCGCGGCGGCGGCAGCTTGAGCCATGAATACTCCCGACCCCGTCGAATTGAAATGATCCCGAACGCATGGCAGCCGCCGGCAGCGACCGGCGGTTGGGGCCTAGGCCAAACGATCGGGACGAAGCTTTATCCGGAGCTTCGCAAGCGAAGCGGCGAGCGGGCTGGACCTCCAATGACGAAAGCGCCGTTAACGGCGCTTTCGGCCCGCTCGAACGGCCTCGATGATATCGACGGCGGCCCGGAACGCGGCGTCTATACCCAAATGCGTGGTATCGAGCAAGTGCGCGTCGGGCGCGGCCTTGAGCGGGGCGGCGGTGCGCCGCGGAATCGCGTTCGTCGCGCCGCAACAGGTCGGCCAGGACCTCCTGCTCCTCGGCAGCTCTCGCCGCGCGCCTGCAGTTCGAGCACGCGCCGGGCGGCGCGCACTTCCGGCGTCGCGACGACGAAGAGCTTCACGTCGGCGCCCGGGGCGATGACGGTGCCGATATCGCGGCCGTCGAGCACCGCGCCGGGCGGCTGGGTGGCGAATTCGCGCTGGTAGTTCATCAAAGCCTGGCGCACCTGCGGGATTGCCGCCACCACCGAAGCGGCCTCGGTGATGGCCTGCAGTTTCAGCGCATTTTCGTCGAATTTCGTCGGATCGAGCGCAATCGCGGCCTCGGTGCGCGCGCGCGGCGTCGTCGGGCGAATAGCCGGCGTCGAGCACCGCTTTGGCCACGGCGCGGTAAGCAGCCCGGTATCGAGATGGTGCAGACCGTAATCGCGCGCGATCTGCTTGCGCGATCGTGCCCTTGCCCGAGGCGGCCGGTCCGTCGATGGCGATGATCATGACAAGTTCACGCGCCAAGCCCGACCGCATCAATTCGACGAAGCCCGGAAAGCTCGTGGCGATGAAGGTGCCGTCGTCGATCTGGACCGGCCGCTCGCTGGCGAGCCCGATCACCAGCGCCGCCATGGCGATGCGGTGATCCATATGGGTGACCACGACGCCGCCGCCCGCGGCACGACCTTTGCCGTGCACGATCAGGTCATCGCCTTCGATCTCGACCGCGACGCCATTGGCGCGCAGCAGCGCGGCGGTGGCGGCGAGCCGGTCGGATTCCTTGACCCGCAGTTCCTTGAGCCCGCGCATGACGGTCGTGCCTTCGGCGAAGGCGGCGGCGACCGCCAGGACCGGATATTCGTCGATCATGGAGGGCGCGCGTGCGGCCGGAACCTCGACGCCGCGGAGCGGTCCGGCGCGGACGCGCAGGTCGGCGACGTCCTCGCCGCCTTCATTGCGCCTCTCGAGCTGTTCGATCGAAGCGCCCATCTCGCCGAGCGTCGTCAGAAGACCGGTGCGCAACGGATTCATCATGACGCCGTCGAGGATCACGTCGGAGCCGGGACACGATCAGCGCGGCGATCAAGCGGGAATGCCGCCGACGACGGATCGGCGGGAACCACGACCGGCTGCGGCTCGAGCTCGGGCTGGCCGGTCAAGCGTGATGCGGCGGCCATGGCTGCGCCCGTCCGGCTCGACCCGCACCTCGGCGCCGAAATGGGTCGAGCATCTTCTCGGTATGATCGCGCGTCGCTTCGGCTTCGATGACGACGGTTTCGCCCGGCGCCGCAAGGCCGGCCAGCAAGGTCGCCGATTTCAACTGCGCCGACGGTACCGGCGGCTCGAACACGATCGGCATCGGGATCGCGCGCGCCGGCAAGCGTCAGCGGCAGACGGCCGTCCATCGAGGCGACGGTGCGGGCGCCGATGCGCTCCAGCGGATCGAGCACGCGGCGCATCGGGCGGCTGCGCAACGAGGCATCGCCGTCGAATGTCGCCGTGATCGGGCAGCCGGCGACCGCGCCGAGCATCAAGCCGGCACCCGGTTCCCGAATTGCCGAAATCGAGCGCTGCCGCGGGCTCGGCAAAGCCGCCGACGCCGACGCCGTGGACCAGCCAGTTCCCGCTCGCCGGAGCGCTCGACCTCGGCGCCGAGCGCCCGCAAGGCCTTCGCGGTACTGAGAACATCCTCGCCTTCGAGCAAGCCGCTGATCCGGGTCTCGCCGACCGCCAGGGCGCCCAGAATGAGCGCGCGAATCGAGATCGATTTGTCTCCGGGCACGCGGGCGCGGCCGGCCAAGGGGCCATTGCGGCGGGCGGTCAGCGGAGCGGGATCGCAGTGTGCATCGAGGGGGTGGTCCATGCCTGCGCGTCGTCTATCACGGGGTGCCGCACGCACGTCATCCTGCGGTTTTTCACCGCGGAAGCCACGGCCATGCACCCGCGATCTGCTATTGACAGGCGCGCCACGACTAGCCAAGTGAAGCACCCAAATTGCCCAAGGATCTGGATCGTGGCCAAACCCGAACTCGGCACCAAGCGGCTCTGCGCCAGTTGCGGCGCCAAGTTCTATGACCTGAACAAGGATCCGATCCACTGTCCGAAATGCGGCACCGTTTATGAGTCGCGCCGGTCGTAACCCGCGGCCGGCCGGACGCCGCCGCAGCGGCCGCCGCCGCCCGAGCCGCCGCGCCCGCGGAAGAGGCGGCGCGCGCCCGAGCCGCAGGATGCCGAGTTCGTTTCGCTCGAAGAGGCCGATGCCGAGGCGCAGGGGGCGAAGAAGCCCGCCGAGGGCGCGGAGGCCGAGATCGAGGAGGAAGAAGTCGAGATCGACGAAGTCTCGACGATGCCGCCTTCATCGAGGAGCAGGAGGAAGAGGACGCCGATGTCACCGACATCATCGGCGGCGACATCGAGAACGAGGAGGAAGGATGATCGGGAGTCAGTAATCGGTGGTCAGTAATCAGATCGGCCACAGTGCGAACTCATCCCGGCTGCTGCTTCTGATTACCGATTACTGAATCACTGATCCCTGATCGGGGCCATAGCTCAGCTGGGAGAGCGCCTGCATGGCATGCAGGAGGTCGGCGGTTCGATCCCGCCTGGCTCCACCATTTAGGTTTTTTGAATTGATCTTTTGCGGGGCAATGATCGTTTGCGGGGCAATGATCTTTTTGCGAGGCCAACGTGTCCCGCGCCGAGAATGGTCCTCAGTCTCTTGCGAGCGCCTCGAAGGCTTGGTTGAAATCCGTTGAATGACAGCGGGACGTTGACGTCACGTCCGCTCGCATCGGCAAACGACAACTTGCCGGCCGCGGAAGCCGAACGCAGCTTCTTGAGCACTTCGTCCTTGATCTCAAAATCAGCGAAACAACCTGTTGGCATGCAGCGCGAAAAGGGCGCTGTAACGCCAGGATCGGCATCGCTGATCTGAATGCGGACGTTCGTCGCGAGCGAAACGTTCACCGGCACCTGGACAACAAGCTTGATCGCCTGACCTCTCACCGGATGCGCAACGGATATCCGTGAAAAGGGTACGTTGCGGCCTTGCTGTTGCACCTGGACGATCTGCTCCATATCGCAGACTTTCTGCACTGGCGGTCCTTCTTGCGTGTCACATTGCACAACCCAGTCCGCATAGGATGCGGTGGTCCGCTGCGGAACGTCGCTTTGCGCCGGCGGTCGCGGCGCCGGCTGCTGAGCGGACGCGCTGACGACCATCGCCGCAAGCAACATCGCTACAAAGAGTCGCGCCGCGTGCTTCTCAATAGCCTGCATAGTTTGATCCGTCATCCCGAGTAACCCGCCACATTGTGAATGCTGCCCGGCAGTCTGTGAAGCGGCGGCGAACAACCGGATAAAGAGGTGGACGCCCGCAGCGTGCCCGATCGATTTAGGCCGTCATAGCATATCGTCGGTAAAACGCAGCCGACGCGCCGATACCCGCGAATTTTTCAGCAACGCCGGACAATATGCGTCAGAGGCGATCCCGTATCACGTGCTACGATACCGCCAACACGCCCAAGGAGGTTGAAAATGCTTGGACGATCAATCGGCGCCGCATTGGTTGCCGGTTTCGCCATAAGTGCCGCCGGGCCGCTATCAGCGCAGCAGCGCCAAGCGCCGGTCTTGCAACCCGATCCGAATCTGAACATCGAGGACCAATTCGCTCCCTCGCAGATCAGGCAACCAATGCCCTCGGCGGTGGCGGAACCGAGCCGTGCTCCCAGCCGCAAAAATGCACGTTCGGCAAAACCTGCCACGGCCGAACAAAAGACCGAAGCTCACCCTGGCAAGTCCTCGCGGTCTGTCCGCACCGTGGTCGCGTGCAGCGGCCCCTTTGCGAAAGATTCCAGCATGCTCGGGCTCGCCACGACATTCGATTCGCGCAACGTCATCTTCACCGAAGTGAACGCGGCGGGCAGCAAGGTCGATGCCTCGGTGCTGTTCCCCAAGGATCCAAAGCGGCGCCTAGAAGTGTGGTGGTCAGATCCGGGGAGCCGCAGCGGCACCTATCTCATCGTCATCAATGGCCAATCGATGTGGACCGGCCCCGGCGGCATACGCCTTGGCCTGACTCTGCCGGAGCTGGAAAAGCTCAATCACCATCAATTCAAACTCAAGGGCTACGACAAAGATCATACCGCAACCGTCAGCGACTGGGACGGCGGCGCCCTCGCCGCGCTTCCTGGTGGCTGCAAGGACGGCCTCAGCCTGCGCGCCGATCCGAAAGCGTCTGCCGAAACAGTGAGCGCCGCACCGGCCGATCATGAATTCAGTTCTGCCGATCCCGCGATGCGCGCGGCAAAACCCAAAGTCAGCGAAATCCTTATCGGTTATTGAGACAGGTCGGTCACATCAACCTGCCGTCCGCCCGTGCCCGCACCCTTCGAGAGCTAAGGTGACTGCCGCTTCGGCTTCAGCGCGCTACTGGGCTCGGCGGGCTCCTTGCCCATCTTTCTCACGTCGCGCGCCATCTCCAGGCAGGTCAGCAGCTCCGTGTAGCTCGAATCGCCACCCATCCGGGATTCGTTGGTGCACGCGGTCTTGTCGATCGGCGAAAACGTCGACCATTGCTTCGTCAGTTCCTGACGAGTGGCCTGCTCGCTGTCGAGGCAGTCTTTCTTCTCTTGCGCGATTTGCGGATCGTGAAATGTGACTCCGCCCTGTTGGGCGATGCCCTGACAGACCTGCTCGACATTGAGAACCGGCACGCTGTCGGCGACCGGCATCATAAGCTGGGCGCCGAGCGCCAACGCCGAAGGAAAAATCATGGCGTGCTCCTTTAAGGAGAGCGCTCGCGAAACGGAGTGCTCGGTAAAACCGGCACTAAGTGTACCTTATGTCGATCGGGCGGAACAGGGTTCACGGCGGCATTTCTAAAAGCAACGCGCGCTGCTCGCGGAGCAGCGCGCGTTGCAAGGCTTATTCCACAAGCCAGTTTGCTCGCGCGTTCAGCGCGGGATCGCTTGCACCGCTACATTGGTCGTGGGGTCTATGACCAGAATGCGATGGGGTTCATAAACGTAGCGATAAAAGCCCACCGCAGTGCTGGGAGGAGCGACAACCGCCGCAGGCGTAACCGGCGTATCGACGATCGTCTCTTCGGCTACCGGAGCGACAACAGGAGCGGGCGGTACTGGTGCCGGCACCACTTCGTCATAGAGCGGACGAGATGGATATGCGGCGTCGTAAAGCGGCTGCGACGGATACGCATCGGCGATCGGGGCCGGCGCGGGCTGCTCATACGACGGGCTCGGATAAGCCGGAGCGGTCACCACCGGCGCGGGCGCCGCCTCGTCGTAGATCGGCTGCGAATATTGGACAGATCGGGCAACGACAGTCTGCGTCGGGACGACCCGCTGACGGACCACTGTTTGGCGTGTCGTCACGACTTGATGGCGCACAACGGATCTGGTCGCCACGCGCGGCACCGGCCGTGCGGCGGGGTGTATGACAGGTCGCGTGGTTCTCAGCGTTCGCACCGGTCGTACCGTCCGCACTGTCTCGACCGTCTTTATTGTTTCGACCGGCTGGGCGGCGAGCGTTCCCGACGGCACAGGAACAAGCGGCTCTTCCGACACCAGCGTGCCGCTCGGCCGTTGTGTGACGACGGTTTCGACCGGCTGATCCGTGATTCCTCGCGTGATCACCGTCTGCGCATTCGCCGTGGGCGCACCAGCGACGAGCGCAAGGCCAAGCGCCGTCAGGGGGATTTGCATTCTCATGATATACTCCCGTGTGCCTATGCTGTGCGGATCGACGATCCGAACATGTCAACCCAACGCGCGTTTGGGTTCTATGTTCCTGAAGTCAGACGGGAATAAGCGTGTTCCGTCGCCGCAAAGCTGACGCTTTCACGCCGCCCGGGAACCGTATCCACTGACCAAGGCGGGCCGCAGCAGAGCCGCGAGGGGCAACGTCAGCAAGGCCATAGAGGCGACCAACACCAAGGTTTTCCACACGCCCAGGGCGTCGCCCGCATGACCAAAGAGTACGGGGGCAACCGCGCCAGAGCCGATCGTCCCGGTATAGAAAATACTGAGCGCGCGGGTGCGCCGCTGCGGCGCCACCAGATCAGGCACCGAACCATAGATTACCGAGGACGTCCCGTTGAGCGCAATGCCGACCACCGGCAGCAACAGTTAACGCGGCATCGAGCGGGAGCGGAAACAGCGCGAGAATTCCGGCCGCCGTGAGACCCTCGGTTAGCCATACGGTCGCCGACCGCGCCGATTCGCGCACCGATGAAGGTGCAGGCGAGCTTTCCTACTGCGCCCCCGGCAAAACCAGCGTCATCGCCAAGCCGACCGTCTGCAGACTGGCGCCTTTTTCCGTCAGCACGAACGGCAGAAACAGCAAAAAACCCATGCGGGTCGCGCTGTCAAAAATCCCGATTGCGACGAGGAGCGGGAATGCATAGGCGTGCCGCCGCCCATTGTGCAGCATTTTATTCTGGCTACCCGCTTCAGCGGCTGGACCGCGCTCATAGCGCGGCGCGAACACGATGATTGCCGCCGCCATTGCGAAGCCCAGGAATGCCCAGCGCGGCGAGCGCCGGACGCCAGGCCATTACCAGAAGCATCAGCGACAGCGTGGCAGGCAAGGTCATTTTGCCGATGTCGCCGGCAAAATTGTAGGTGCCGAGCGCCTTGAGCGAGCGGGGTCCAGCGAACGCGCGGGCGACGAGTGCCGAGGCCAGCGGATGCTGCGCACTCGCGCCGATGCCGCCAATAAGGAGCGCGACCGAGCAACATGCCGAAGCCCGCGCTGGCGCCGGCCGCGAGAGTAACCGAAGCCCGCAAGCGCTGCCCCCAACGCAAGTATCGCGGTCACGCCGAAACGCTCGGACGCAATACCGGCAGGAATCTGCAGGCTCGCCATGGCGCCGGTGAAGACGCTGCGGAGTGCGCCGAGAGCCGCATATGTCAGGCCGAATTCGGCCTGCCACAACGGCAACAGGATGTAGATGAGATCGGTGTAACCGTCGTTCAGTGCATGGTCGAGGCCGGCAATCGCAGCAGCGCGACGCTGCTCGGCAGACATGTCCGGCACCAGCGCGACGATATAATGATGCCAAGGAACTTTGCGCATGGTGTTCGCGAAAAAATCTGTTGGACGTTCCTAGAACCCGCCTGAAGCATCGTCAATTATGGCGGTCAGCCTCGTATTAGCCTCGATTGACCGGTGCAATTGCGGAGTGCAGTCTGCGGAGCAGTCGGGATATTACGCAGACAGTTTTGGTATCTTGAGAGGGGGAAGCATGCTCGGCCTCGCCGACCTGTTCCAATGGGATCGTTTCGTAACACCTACAGTCATCAAGGTGTTTTACTGGCTCGCTGTCGTCATTTCCATATTGCTGGGGCTCGCCGGCGCGGTCAGTTCGCTTGTTACGATGGCGTTCAATCCGTTCGTCGGCATGATCTTTTTGATCACCAGCGTCCTCGGCGCCTTCATGGGCGTGATTCTGGCGCGCATCATCGCCGAATTTGTACTCATTGTGTTCCGCATCAACGAGCACCTCGGGGCTATCCGCAATCAGGGATCGGGAATCAGGAATCAATAATTCAGTTACAGGGACCGGTAGACCGACTCGCGCCGCCTGATTCTGACACCTGATAGCCGATCGCTGACAACTATGTCGCGAAACGGAAGTGCATGACGTCACCGTCCTGCACGACATAGTCTTTGCCCTCAAGTCGCAGCTTGCCGGCATCGCGCGCGCCTGCCTCACCGCCGCAAGTGACGTAATCGTCGTAGGCGATGGTCTCGGCACGAATAAAACCCCGCTCGAAATCGGTATGAATGACGCCCGCGGCCTGCGGCGCCTTGGCGCCATGCGTTACCGTCCAGGCGCGGGATCTCCTTCGGTCCTGCCGTGAAGAAAGTTACGAGGTCGAGCAATCGCGTAGCCGGCGCGGATCAGGCGGTCGAGACCGGCCTCCTTGAGACCCACTGCGGCAAGGTAATCGTCGCGTTCATCGCGCGAGAGCATCGCGATCTCGGATTCGATCTTGGCGGAGATCACAACCGCAACCGCCGCTTCCGCCTTGGCCCTTGCTTCGACTTTGCGCGCGTATTCATTGCCGCTCGCGGCGGTGGCCTCTTCGACATTGCAGACGTAAAGCACCGGCATCGAGGTCAGCAGCCCGAGCGTGTGAAACACTTTTTCCTCTTCGGGCTTGCGTTCCGTGAGACGCGCCGGCTTGCCGTCACGCAATAACGTCAGCGCACGATTGATAAGGTCGAGCGTCTCCTTCGCCTCCTTGGCATCCTTGTCGGTGCCGCGCGCCTTGCGTTCGAGGCCGTCGGCGCGTCGCTCCAGACTTTCGAGGTCGGCAAGCATCAGTTCGGTCTCAACGGTTTCTATATCGGCGATCGGGTCGATGCGGCCTTCGACGTGCGTCACGTCGGTATCCTCGAAACAGCGGACGACATGCGCGATCGCATCCACCTCGCGGATATTGGCCAGGAACTGGTTGCCCAGGCCCTCCCCTTTCGACGCGCCGCGCACCAGACCGGCGATATCGACGAAGGTGAGCCGCGTCGGCACGATCACGGCCGACTTGGCGAGCGCCGATAGCGTATCGAGGCGCCGATCCGGCACCGCGACCTCTCCGACATTCGGCTCGATGGTGCAAAAAGGATAATTCGCCGCCTGCGCCGCCGCCGTCTCGGTCAGCGCATTGAAGAGGGTCGACTTGCCGACGTTCGGCAGGCCGACGATGCCGCATTTGAAGCCCATGAGACTTTGTTACCTGTTGGCTGGCGTTTACGCCCGGCCGTGATCGTTGGAAGTCTTGGCTTTGCGATTCACCAAATCCCTTCGCCGCCATGGCGAGATGAACCTTGTTCTGAAACGTTGCATCCTCGCCGCGGACGATAAGATCGGCATTGTCGGCGAGTATACTCACGAGCTCTTCGACCCAGACGCGCTCGCTCTTGGCGAAGTCGCTCAGCACATAGTGCTGCACCATATCCTTGGCACCGGGATGGCCAACGCCGATGCGGACGCGCCGATAGTCGTTGCCGATGTGCTCGGAGATCGAGCGTAGTCCGTTATGACCGGCGATGCCGCCGCCGACCTTCACTCTGACCTTGCCCGGGGGCAGGTCGATTTCGTCATGAAACACGGTGACGTTATCGAGCCCTACCTTGTAGAAATGCACGGCCTCGGCAACGGCCCTGCCGGATTCGTTCATATAGGTCCCCGGTAGCAGCAGCAGCGCGCGCCCGCCGCCGATCGGCCCTTCGCACGCAACGCCTTGGAACCGCCGGCGCCACGGGCCGACCCCATGACGCTGCGCGATCGCCTGCAGGGTCATGAAGCCGATGTTGTGGCGATTGCCGACGTAACGCGGGCCTGGATTACCTAACCCGACCAGAAGCAGCATCGGATTTGTCCCGCACCGCGGAACCTCACTTCTTGTCGGAGCGCGGCGGCAGCTGCCGGTGCGGCACCCGGCGCCGCTCCCGGAGCCCCGGCAGGTGCGGCACCACCCTCGGCCGGGGTAGCCGCGGCCGCAGCAGCAACCGCCGCGGCGGCAGCTTCGGCAGCAGCTTTGATTTCTTCCGCGTAGCCCGAAGGCGGCACAACGGTGACCAGCGTAACGTCCCTGCCCGCAGCGACGCGCACGCCTTGCGGCAGCGCAATATCGCTCAGGTGCTTGGAGTGGTTGATCTCGAGATCGCCGACGTCGACCTCGATCGAATTCGGGATCGAGTCGGCGAGGCAGCGCACCTCGATGGTGTGGGTGACAATGCTGACGGTACCGCCGCGTTTGACGCCTGGAGACTGCTCGGCATTCAGAACGTGGATCGGGATGTTGACGCGAATGGAAGCGCCCTCGCCGAGCCGCATGAAATCCACATGCAGCGGCAATTCACGGATCGCATCGAGCTGGAAATCGCGCGGAATGACGCGGTGCTTCACGCCGTCGACCTCGACATCATGGATCGTCGTGAGAAAGTGCCCGGCGTAGATGCGCTGGCGCAATTCGGCATAATCGAGCGAGATCGGCAGCGGCGCCTTGCCGTCGCCGTAGATGATTCCGGGTACGCGGCCGGCGCGACGTTCGGCCCGGGCGGTCCCCTTGCCGCTCTGCGAACGCGCCGCCGCCTTGATCAGATTGACGGTCGCCATAGATATGATCCTCGCCTAAAGCCCTGTCGGGTCATGGAAATTACGCGGCAGCCTCCAGGGGTGCTGGAGCCGCGATGGCCGCGCTTATAGCGGCGCAAGCCGTGAAAAACAAGGAATGGCAGGCCCGGACGGAGGATTCAGACGCCGCCGGGGGCGATCTCACCCGGCAGTTGCCCCAGGGGAAAGACCCGATGACGCCGCGCCCGCCGCTCCGGCTCTGGCGACCGCCGCCTCAAGCGCGGCGACCCGTGCCTTGAGTGCCTCGTTTTCTTCCCGCGCAAGACGCGCCATGTCCTTGACGGCTTCGAAATCCTCGCGCTTAACCAAGTCAAGTTCGCGAAGGATGCGCTCCGCCTGGCTGCGGAACAGCGTCTCGAATTCCCGCCGTACGCCTTGAGCAACACCGGCTGCATCGTTCATCAAACGCGCAGCCTCGTCGAAAAACCGGTTCGTCGTCTGCACCATCACTGCCTCCGAATCGGGCCGGCATGCTACGGGCGAGCCCGCTTGATATGCCTGCACACAATGGCGATGGTGCGCCGCACCGTCGCAAGGGGCGCGTCGCATCGGTTGAGCCGCGAGGGGCGGCATCAAACAGGGCGTATCGCCCGCATGGAAGCCCGCGCGATGTTCATTCTACCGGTCATACCGTTTCCGGCCATCAATCCAATCCTGATTTCCATCGGACCGCTCGCGGTGCGCTGGTACGCGCTCGCCTATATCGTCGGCATCATCATCGGCTGGTTCTATGCCCGCGCCCTCGTCGCTTCGCAGCGACTGTGGGGCGGGCCGGCGCCGCTGACCGCCCTCGACTTCGACGACTTCGTGATCTGGATCACGCTCGGCATCATCCTCGGCGGCCGCACCGGCTATGTGCTGTTCTACAATCTGCCGCTATTCCTCGCTCATCCGATCGAAATTCTGGAACTTTGGAATGGCGGCATGTCGTTTCACGGCGGACTTCATCGGCTGCGTCGTCGCCATTATTCTGTTCGCGCTGCGGCGCGGGCATCCCGGTCCTGTCGCTCGGCGACGTGATCGCCGCGGTGGCGCCGATCGGCCTGTTTCTTCGGCCGCATCGCCAATTTCATCAATGGCGAATTGTGGGGCAGGCCGACCGACGTGCCGTGGGCCATGATCTTTCCGAGCGGCGGCCCAGTGCCGCGGCATCCGAGCCAGCTTTACGAAGCGGGCGTTGGAAGGCATCGTCCTGTTCATCGTGCTCGGTGTGCTGGTGCGCGCCGGCGCGCTCAAGCGGCCCGGCGTCGTCACCGGCGCTTTCGCGCTCGGCTATGGCGTCGCGCGGATCATCTGCGAATTGTTCCGCGAGCCCGACATCCAGCTCGGCTTTCTGTGGGGCGGCTCACCATGGGTATGCTGCTCTGCATTCCGCTGATGCTGGCCGGCATTGCCATCCTGACCGTGGCCCTGACCCGCGAACCGAAACCGAAGCCGAACTGAAAGATGGCTGACGACACGTTCGCCGCTGGAGAGCGAAATCCGCCGGCTCATTGACGATCGCCGGACCGATGCCGGTCGCCGAATACATGCGCGCTGTGCCTCAGCCACCCGCAATACGGCTATTACGTCAATCGCGACCCGCTCGGCGCCGCCGGCGATTTCATCACCGCGCCGGAGATCAGCCAGATGTTCGGCGAATTGATCGGCCTGTGGATGGCCGCGGTCTGGCAGCAGATGGGCGCGCCGGAAAACATCCGCCTCATCGAGCTCGGCCCCGGGCGCGGCACGTTGATGATCGACGCCCTGCGGGCGGCGAAGGTGGTGCACGGCTTCCGTGCCGCGATCGTGCTGCATCTGGTCGAGATCAGCGCCGCGCTGCAGCGAGGTGCAGCAGCAGCGGCTGGAAGCGCTCGACGTGCCGGTGTTGTGGCACACCGCGCTCGACGAGGTCCCCGCCGGTCCCGGCATCATCATCGCCAATGAATTCATCGATGCGCTGCCGGTCCACCAGGCCGTCAAGACATCGCCGACGGCTGGCACGAGCGCGTCGTCGAAATCGGAACCGACGGCAATCTCGGCTCTTGGCGTCGCGCGCCGAGCCGCTGCCGCATTTCGACGCGACGCTGCCGCGCGGATTGCGGCAAGCGCCCGATCGGTTCGATCTACGAATGGCGCGCCGACGCTACCGCGCTCGAGCTCGGCCGGCGCGTGCGCGAGCGACGGCGCGGCCCTGATCATCGACTACGGCCACGCCCGGTACGGCCTCGGCGACACGCTGCAGGCGGTCGCCGGACATGCCTTCGCCGACCCGTTGCGCGCGCCCGGCCGCGCCGATCTGACCGCTCATGTCGATTTCGAAGCGCTGGCGCAATGCGCGGAAATCGATCGGCGCGCGCGTTCACGGGCCGATCCCGCAACGCGAGTTGCTGCTCCATCTCGGCATCGACAAGCGCGCCGCCGCGCTCAAGGCGACTGCGACGCGCGAGCAAGGCCGCCGAAATCGATCTGGCGCTGTCCCGGCTGACCGCGAGCGGCGCCAGCGGCATGGGCGAACTGTTCAAGGCGATCGGCATTGCGGATCCGAAGCTCGGGTCCGCTTCCCGGATTCGAGAAGCCGCATCATGATGCTCGAAGCCGAATCGCTCGCGCTTGCCGGCATCCGCCACGCCTTTTTCACGCGCGAGGGCGGCGTTTCCGGCGGCCTCTATGCCAGCCTCAATGGCGGCGTCGGCTCGCGCGACAGCGCCGCGCACGTCGCGGAAAACCGCGCCCGCATGGCGGCGGCGCTCGGCGTCGAGCCGCACCGCTTCCTCACCGCCTATCAGATCCACTCGCCGCACGTCGTCGTCGCGGAAGCGCCCTGGACCGCCGACGACGCGGCCGCGCGCCGACGCCATCGTCACCCGCATGCGCGCGCTCGCGATCGGCGTCACGACGGCCGATTGCGGGCCGGTTCTGCTCGCCGATCCGCAGGCGCGGCGTGATCGGCGCGGCCCATGCCGGCTGGCGCGGCGCGCTCGGCGGCGTCGTCGAGGCGACGGTCGACGCCATGGAGCGGCTTGGCGCCGAGCGCGGCGAAATCCGCGCCGTCGCTCGGGCCGATGATCCGCCAGCGCAATTACGAAGTCGGCGCCGACCTGATCGCGCGTTTCGCCGCCGAGGACCCCGCCAGCAGCCGCTTCTTCGTCGCGCGCCGCGCGCGACGGCCATGCGCTGTTCGATCTTGCCGGCTATGTGGCGGCGCGCTTGGCGCGGGCCGGCGTCCGCCATGTCGAGGATCTCGGCCTGTGCACCTACGCCGATCCGACGCAGTTTTTCAGCTTCCGCCGCGCCACCCACCGCGGCGAAGCCGATTACGGCCGCCACGTCAATGCGATCGCGCTGGCTGATGAAGCGACGCCGCGATCTGCGCTCGCTAAACGCCATTGCGAACATGCTGGCGAAAATCCTGCGGGGACAAGGCCGGATTCATATTGCCAGCCCCCAACCCGGCTTGTATCAGGTCCGGCTAAAGGCCTGCCCGGTTCTGACGCATTCAAACCGGGGCAGCTTTTTGTTTGTGCATGATCCTTTTCGACCTTTCTTCGGTCGCCGCAACAGACTGGGATCATGCTCTGAATGCCCGGCGGGGCGCAGGAGAACGCTATGGCGGGCAACAACGGAGCGATCAAGCTCGTCTCCGGCAACTCCAATCCTACGCTCGCCGCGGCCATCGGCGGCTATCTCGGCACCCCGCTGACCAAGGCGGTCGTGCGCCGCTTCGCCGACATGGAGGTTTTCGTCGAGATCCAGGAGAACGTGCGCGGCGCCGACGTTTTCGTCATTCAGTCGACGTCGTATCCGGCGAACGACCACCTGATGGAGTTGCTGATCATTATCGACGCGCTGCGGCGCGCGTCGGCCCGGCGCATCACCGCCGTGATCCCTTATTTCGGCTATGCCCGGCAAGATCGCAAAGTCGGGCCGCGCACGCCGATCTCGGCCAAGCTCGTTGCCAACCTCATCACCCACGCCGGCGCCGATCGCGTGCTGACGCTCGATCTTCACGCCGGCCAGATCCAGGGCTTCTTCGACATCCCGACCGACAATCTGTTTGCCGCGCCGGTGATCATGCGCGACATCCGGGAGCGTTTCGATCTGGCCAAGGTGATCGTGGTCTCGCCGGACGTCGGCGGCGTGGTGCGGGCACGCGGCCTCGCCAAGCGCATCAATGCGCCGCTCGCCATCGTCGACAAGCGGCGGGAGCGGCCGGGCAAGTCCGAAGTCGCGAACGTCATCGGCGAAGTCGCGGGCGGCATCTGCATCCTCGTCGACGACATCGTCGATTCCGGCGGCACGCTGGTCAACGCCGCCGACGCTTTGCTGGAGAAGGGCGCCAGTGCCGTCTACGGCTACATCACCCACGGCGTGCTCTCGGGCGGCGCGGTCGCCCGCATCACCAAGTCTCAACTCAAGGAGTTGGTGATCACGGACTCGATCCAGCCGACCAAGGCCATCTGCAGCGTCCGGCAACATCCGGGTGCTGTCGATCGCGACGCTGATCGGCGAAGCGATCAGCCGGACCGCCGCCGAAGAGTCGGTCTCCAGCCTGTTCGATTAATCCCCACCGCCGGGAAAGCGGCGCGGCCCCGGCGAGTCAACTTGTCGCAGGCAGGTCTGTGGACGGCCTATTCCCCGGGATTGTGCCGCACCCGCAAATCACTTCATGAGTGCCCATATCGGTGGCGGATGAGGCTCTTGCAGAGGATTTGGCGGGTGGAATCAAGCCGATTGTAGTCGGCGACGCCGCTGATTCGCGATCATCCGTCAATCCGCGGACGGGACTTGTTCCTGCGTCAAAATCGCAGCCGAGATCTCGGCGTGTGAAGTGGCGTGCGCATTTCCACCCCCAAACGAAACCGTGGAGACGGCATGGCCCTCATCGAAATTGCACGGGACCACAATAATCCGCTTGACGTCGTCGAGAGCATGGCCTCCGGCAACAATTGGCCGTTCGAGCGTACCGGCGAGGATGAGATCGCGCTGGTCGTCACCGGTCGATGGACCAATTATCAGGTCTCTTTCACCTGGATGCACGATATCGAGGCGCTGCATGTCGCCTGCGCCTTCGACATGAAGGTGCCGGAGCCGCGGCTGACCGAGGTGCAACAGCTCATCGCCAGCATCAATGAGCAATTGTGGATCGGACATTTCGACGTCTGGACGCAGAACGGCATGGTGATGTTTCGCCACGCGCTCATTCTCGCCGGCGGCGTCGCCGCCTCGGGGCGGCAATGCGAAGCGGTGCTCGGAACCGCGCTCGACTCCTGCGAGCGCTATTACCCGGCGTTTCAGTTCGTGGTCTGGGCGGGCAAATCGGCGCGCGAGGCGATGGATTCTGCCATGTTCGAGACCTCGGGCGAGGCGTGACGGTCGGCGCGTGCAGGCCCGAGCGCGCAAAGATCGCCCGTTTGTCATTCTGCCGCGACGGTGGTTATGGATGCCGAACAGCTCCTGATGGCTTCCGGAACGGTGAGGAATTACGATGGGCCTCTCAAACTCTGCTTCCGCCGGCCGGGATTCTGATCTGCGTCACCTTTCCGGCCTGCTCGTCCTGGTCGGCGCCGGTAAGATGGGCGGCGCCTTGCTCGAGGGCTGGCTGCAGCTTGACCTCGACCCCCGACAGGTGGCGGTGCTCGAACCGCAACCGTCGCCGCACATCTCGGAACTTGCCGCGCGCGGCATGAGGCTGAACCCGGCAATGCAAACCATCGCCGACGCCGCGGCGGTCGTTATTGCGGTGAAACCGCAAGTCGCTGCGCAAATTGTTCCAAATCTTACCCGATAATAGCTAACC
>CAWJDC010000011.1:0-37249 GCA_963841575.1 uncultured Alphaproteobacteria bacterium | reverse complement strand
CCGCGGCGGTCCGCTCCACCAGCGTCTTCTGCTCGGTGATGTCGACCGCGATGCCGATCAGGTGGAGGCCGCCTCGCCGGCCTGCCGCACCAGTTCGCAGCGCGCCCGCAGCCAGACCCATCTGCCGTTGGCGTGGCGCATGCGGAATTCGTGGTCGATCGACTGGACCTTGGCATCGGCAAGCTGCGCCGCCACCTGGTAGAGCTTGATGTCATCGGGATGGACGAGCGCGTTGACCTCGCCGAACGTCATCAGGTCGTCGTTCGGCGGCAGGCCGAGGATGTCGAACATCGACTGCGACCAGAACATGCGGCCGCGCGCGAAGTCCCAGTCCCACAGCCCGCAACGGCCCCGGTTGAGCGCGGTATCGATGCGGCTTCGCACGGTGTCGTAGATGACATCGGCTTCGCGCGCGCGGGTGGCCTGCCAATGGAAGGCGAAACCGAGGATCAGCACCACGAAGCCGGTGGTCGCCGAGAGGGTGACGGTCAGCGTGGTGTCGAGCGCCAGCTGGCCAGCGCATCGCTGCGCGGCTGGAAGACGGCGAGCTGGCCGACGGCGATCCGAGCGCCCGCACCGTCGCGAAGGCGGCTCGCCGTCGGCAGCGTGATCTCCAGCATGCCGGCGCTGGCGCCGAAAATGGTGAGCGGCTGGCGGTCCGAGCACGTCGAGCATATGCGACCCGACGTCCGCGGTTCGCTCGGCACGCTGGCGATGATGATGCCGTCGGCGTTGGTGATCAGGACGCGGCGGCCGGCGCCGCGCGCCCAGCTGGCAGCGCGCGCTCCAGCACGTCGCAGGTCCGCGTGACGCGCCGGTCTCCGCCGCGCGCGACGATCGAGCCGCTCGGCGACGATGATCGGCGAGCGCCTCGATCGATCGCGCTGGCTTCGGCGATGACTTGGCGGCGATGGTCGAGCACCTGCACGGCGGCGCCGACGCAGATGGTCAGCAGGAACGCGATGATCAGAGCCGGAACGGCGCGGCGCAGCAGCGGCTCGGCGGTGAGCAGCCGCCGATACGCGGGGTTGGCGATCGACTGCGCCAGCCCCTTGATCGAATCCGATCGTGCGGACGCACTCGCCGTTTCGGCGCGCGCCATGCCGGCCTCCGTTTGGATGATCCCCTACCCGCGTTCGGAAGGATGTGCCGCATCGCTCCGAATCAATGTCATTGGAATCGATGGCGACTCGATTTGTCGAGAGTCCGGAGTCAATATTTTTGTTAATTCTCCAAAGATTTTTGCATTGCGGCGCACTGAAACAGCGCTCGCCGTCGTCAGATTTCGGTACCGACGACGTTAAAATCGGCGCTTTTCGAAGACGTTACGTCGCGTGCCGCAGCGCGACGTTTACGGCAGCCTGATCAGCTACCGGCGAGCGTGCGCGCGACGATGTCGTGGACGTCGCGCGACAGCTCCGGCGCCGCGGCGATGCGCCGCAGCGCCGCCTCCGCGCGCTGCGCGCCGCCGCGCTTCCAGCACGCGCCAGGAGCGGAACGCGGCCATCATCCGCGCCGCGACCTGCGGATTCTTGGGATCGAGCGCCAGCACGATGTCGGCGACGAATTCATAGCCGGCGCCATCGGCGCGGTTGAACTGGGTGTGGTTGGCCTGCGCGAACGCGCCGATCAGCGAGCGCACGCGGTTGGGATTGGCCATCGAGAAGGCCGGATGCCGCGGTCAGCGCGCGCACGCGATCGAGCGTCGCCGGCTCCGGGATCGCGGCCTGCAGCGCGAACCACTTGTCGATGATGAGCGGATCGTCGGCATAGCGCCGGTAGAAATCGTCGAGCGCCGCCGCGCGCTCCGGCCGGTCGTGCAGCGACAGCGTCTCCAGCGCCGCCATGCGGTCGGTCATGTTGTCGGCGGTCGCGGTATTGCGACAGCGCCCGCGCGATCGCGTCGCTCCGCTCCGTCGACGCCAGAAGATCGAGGCAGACGTTCTTGAGCGCGCGCCGGCCGGCGCTCTGCGCATCGGGGCCGATAGGGGCCGGTGCGTGATCATGCGCGCATAGGTGTCGCGCGAGCGCCGCGCCGTGCTGCTCGCCGATCGCCGCGCGCAGCTTGCGGCGCGCGGCAAAGATCGCGTCGGGATCGACGTCGCGGCCGATCTCGCGGGCGATGTCGGCTTCGCTCGGCGGCGCCAGCGTCGAGCGCGATGAAGGCCGGCTCGAGCGTGTCGTCGGCGAGGATCGCGCCGAGCGCGGCCATCAGGCCTTCGTCGTCGCGCACCGGCGCGCCGGCGCGCAGCGCCGCGACATTCGCCTCAGCAGCGACATCGCCAGCGTCTGCACCGCCTGCCAGCGGTTGAACGGATCGCTATCGTGCGCGGCGAGGAAGCGCAGATCGTCGGGCTCGATCGGCAGCGACAGCTTGATCGGCGCCGAGAAGCCGCGGTTGAGCGAAGGCACCGGCCGCTCGCGATGCCGGTGAACGACGAAGTCTGGCTCGGCTGCGTCAATTCCAGCACGCCGCGCGTCGAGCGGCTGGCCGTCGAGCATGAGCGGCAGATCGCCGCCGTCCTTGCCGACCAGGCCGACGCGAGCGGAATGACCATCGGCTGCTTGTCCGGCTGGCCGGGCGTCGGCGGGAGCGTCTGCGTGAGGTCCAGGCGGTAGGTCTGGGCGCGCGCATCGTAATGCGGCGCGACCTTGACCTCCGGCGTGCCGGCCTGCGCGTACCAGCGCATGAACTGGGTCAGGTCGCGGCCGCTGACGTCCTCGAAGCACTGGACGAACTCCTCGACGGTGGCGGCCTCGCCGTCATGGCGCTCGAAATAAAGATCCATGCCCTTGCGGAACCGTCCGGCCCGACCAGCGTCTTCAGCATGCGGATGACCTCGGCGCCCTTGTCGTAGACGGTGGCGGTGTAGAAGTTGTTGATCTCGATATAGCTCGGGCCGCACCGGATGGGCGAGGGGGCCGGCATCCTCGACGAACTGGCGCGCGCGCAGCGCGCGCACGTCCTGGATGCGCTGACCGCACGCCAGCGCTGGTCGGCGGAAAATTCCTGGTCGCGGAAGACGGTGAGGCCTTCCTTCAGGCACAGCTGGAACCAGTCGCGGCAGGTGATGCGGTTGCCGGTCCAGTTGTGGAAATATTCGTGGGCGACCACGCCTTCGATGCGGGCGTAGTCGTCGTCGGTGGCGGTTGTCGGCGAGGCCAGCACGCACTTGTCGTTGAAGATGTTGAGGCCCTTGTTCTCCATCGCCCCCATGTTGAAGGCCGAGACCGCGACGATCATGAAGATGTCGAGGTCGTATTCGCGGCCGAACGCCTCTTCGTCCCATTGCATGGCGCGCTTGAGGGCGTCCATGGCGTAGGCGCAGCGGTCTCCTTGCCATGCTCGACATAGATGCGCAGCGCGACCTTGCGGCCCGACATGGTGGTGAAGCTGTCCGTCAACCGCGCGAGCTCGCCGCCGACCAGCGCGAACAGATAGGACGGCTTGGGGAAGGGATCGTGCCAGACCGCGAAATGCCGCGCCGTCCCGGCAGGTCGCCTTGCGCGATGAGGTTGCCGTTGGAGAGCAGCACCGGAGCTTCGGCCTTGTCGGCCTTCGATCCGCATGGTGAAGACCGACAGCATGTCGGGCCGGTCGAGGAAATAGGTGATGCGGCGGAAGCCTTCCGCCTCGCACTGGGTGCAGTAGGTTGCGCCGGAGCGATAGAGCCCCATGAGCTGCGTGTTGCCGGTCGGATCGACGACGGTCTCGATCTCCAGCTTGAACGGCCGGTGCGGCGGCTGCGCGATGGTCAGCCGGTCGGGCGTTGCGACGAAATTTTCGGCCGGCAGCGGCGTGCCGTCGAGCGACAGCGAACGCAGCGTGAGCTCTTCGCCGTCGAGCACCAGCGGCGCCGGCGCGCCGCAGGCTATTCGGCTTGAGCTTGAGCGTGGCGCGCACCGTGGTCGCGGTCGGATCGAGCGAGACGTCGAGCTCGACGGTTTCGACCAGCCAGTCGGGCGGGCGATAATCCTGGAGGCGGACGGGGCGGGGTTCTTCGGTGCGCATGATGGCTTGATCTAGAAGTTTGCGCGCAAATTGAAAGCGTCGGTTATCGGCCTATCGCCGCGGTTCGGCGTGGCCGATCACGCGTTGGATGGTGGGAAAGCGTCGGCGCAGTCCGCGCTCGACGCCGTCCACCAGTCGTGCACCGCGCTGACCGAGAGCGTCGGATCGACGTGGCAATGGAAATTGACGATCTCGCCGTCGGCGGTCTCGCGTACCCGCACGTCGTGCACCTCGCCGAGGCCGGCTGCGTCGGCCGCGAGCGCCGTGAGCGCTTGCTGGACTTCGCCGACGCGTGCCGCGGGCGCATCGCGGCCGGCGAGCACATCGGCCGGCAGCGGCTCGATATGGGTCTCGACCTCGACGCCGGGGCCAAGCTCGTCGCGCACGGCATCCTCGAGGCTGCTCGCGATGTCATGCGCACCGGCGAGCGGCAGCGTACCCTCGACTTCGAGGTCCGCTGATACCGATAGCCGGTCCCGCGATCGTTTGCACGGCGACGTGATGTATGGCGAGGCCGCGGTTGCGCGCGATCATCATGACGCGCTCGCGCAACGGTCTCGTCGTCGAGCGCGCGCGGCTCGGTCGTGATCGTGATTTCGGCCTTGGGCATCTCGGTTTGGATGGCGCGCGTCAGCCTATCGGTGATGGCGGAGACGCGATCGAGTGGCAGCGTGCGGCTGACGCCGACCTCGAGATCGACAAAAAGCACCGCGCCCGCCGGGCGGGCGCGCACGCGATCGACTGTGACGACGCCGGGCACCTGCCGCGCGATCGCACCGATCCGCTCGCTGACACCCGCCGGCGCGGTGTCGGTCAGCGTATCGATGGTGCGTCGGCCGAGCCGCCAGCCGGCAATGCAGATGAAGACCGCGACCACGATTGCCGCCGACGCATCAGCCCACGCATAGCCGAGCGCGACGCCGCCGAGGCCGATCAGCACCGCGACCGACGACCACATGTCGGAGCTGAAATGAAGCGCGTCAGCCTCGAGCGCCTCGCTCGAAGTTTCCGACGCGACGCGCGTGAGTGCGCGCGCGCGGAAAAAATCGACGACAATCGAGCCGGCGACGATAGCAAACGCCGCGGGCGTCGCTTCAACCCCATAAAGCTGCGCGCCCCACAGCCGTTGCACGGCCTCCCAGATCACCGCAATCGAAAGCACGAACAGCAGCGCCGTCTCCGCAAGCGCGGTGACGCTCTCCACTTTGCCGTGACCGTACTGGTGTTCGGTGTCGGCTGGCTTGCCGGAAATGCGGACGGCGAAATAGGTCATCACCGTCGCCGCGAGATCGAGCAGCGAATGGCCGGCCTCGGACAAGATTGCGAGCGAACCGGTGAGCAGACCCACGATAGCCTTCGCGGCCGTCAACCCTGCGGAAGCGGCAATCGATCCGAGCGCGACCTTTTCCTTCTCATTCATCCGCGGCCTCTCGCCCGGAAGCGGTAGCGGCGGCGGTTGCGAGCGTCAATGCGCGGACAGCAGACCGCAGGCGCCGGCAGTCAATTGACCGGGATATTCGCCTCCTTCATCACTTTACCCCAGACCGCAATATCCTCCTTGATCTGGCTCGCGTATTGCGACGGTGTATTGGCGACGGGCTGGAAGCTCAGCTTGTCCAGCGTCGCTTTCACGTCAGGCAGAGCCATGATCTCGGCGATCTGTTTTTGCAGTAGCGAGATGACATCTGCCGGCGTTCCCGCCGGCGCAAGCATTCCGTTGATCAAATCTGCCTCCTGATCCGGTATTCCGGATTCGCGCAAGGTCGGGATTTGCGGATAGGCCGGAACCCGCTCCGAACTGGTAACGGCGACAGCGCGCAATTTGTCGGAGCTCAGGTACGGCGCGACCGGAGGCAGGCCGAGAAAGATGATTTGGGTGTCGCCCGCCAGCGTTGAATTGACGGCGGGGGCAGCGCCGTTGAAAGGCACACGGACGAGACTGTCCAACTTCAGGCTCAGCTTGAACAGGCGCACCGCCGTCAGCTCGCCAAAACCCAGTCCCATCGCGGCGTAGTTGTATTTTTCGGGCGCAGCCTTGATGAGGTCGACCAGCTCCTTCATATTTTTCGCCGGTATCGACGGATTGACGGCCACCACCTGCGGCGATGTGGCGATAATGGTGATGGGTGAGAAATCCTTGATCGGATCATAAGGCAGGTTGGAGTTGGTGACCGACGCAACCGCAAAATCATTCGTTGATACCAGCAGCGTGTAGCCATCCGGCGCGGCGTGAGCGACCTGACCTGCGCCGAGAGCGCCGCTGGCGCCTGACACGTTTTCGACGAAAAAGGACTGCCCGAGCCGTTGGGTGAGCTTTTGCGCCACCACCCGCGCAATCAGATCGGTCGGACCCCCGGCCGGATACGGCACAACGATGCGGACTTGTCGCGTCGGATAGGTTTTGGTGGGCTGCTGACCATAAGAACTGCTCGCGGCCAACAGCGTCGCAACGGCAATACCGAAGAACAGCCTTCGTTTCATAGTGCATTCCTCCCGACTTGATCTGCTTTTTCCGCTCTCAAGACTGCCCGCCACCCTAGCGGGCCGGCGACCTCGCGAAAAGACATCAGTTATGCGATAAGCCAACATTATAGGCGGCTTTGGGCGCTGAAGTTTTCGTGCCAATGCTGCCTCGATGCAGCAAATGAGCAGGGATCGAACTGAATGGCCTTGACCTGTGGGGATCTGATCAAGCGCGGGCTTGCGTTGTACGGGCGACAGTTGGCGTTGGTGTTCGAGGACAGACGTTTCACGTTCGCGGAGCAGGCGTCTCGCATCTTCCGGCTGGCCAATGCGTTAATGGCGAAAGGGTTGAGAAAACAGGAGCGCATTGCCGTCCTGGCCCGCAATTGCAGCGAATATATCGAGTGCTTTGGCGCCGGCGAGTTCGCCGGTTTCGTCACCATCAATCTGAACAGCCGGCTTTCGGAATTGGAGCTGGCAGCGATCTGTCAAGACAGCCAACCCAGCGCGCTGATTTACGCAGCCGAATTTGCCGCACAGGCCAATGCCATCGCCGCCCAGGTATCGAGCATCCGCATCCGAATCGTGATCGGCGCCGAAGCCGCCGGTGAATTCACCTTCGAACACCTGCTCGGTGAGGCAAGCGCCGATGAACCGAGCGCCAAGCCGGTTGCCGGCGACATGGCGTACCTCATGTACACCAGCGGCACCACGGGTGGCGCGAAGGGCGTGATGATCAGCCATGCCGCTATGGTCGAGGCGACGCGGATGCTGTCCAACGAGGGCGGCGTTCCCTCGGTCGACAAGGGCTTGATCGTCATGCCGCTGTTTCATCTCGGCGGCAAAATCGAACAAATGAATTTCAACTTGATGGGCGCCGCGGTGATCCTCAAAGCCGCGTTCGATCCTGAAGATATTCTTCGGACGATAGAAGAGGAAAGGGTAGGGGCGGCGCACTTCGCTCCGCTGATGATCGCGCGGATGCTCGATGTGCTCGATACCAAGCGCCACGACGTCAGCTCACTGCGCTGCGTACACTATGCATCGGCGCCGATGCCGGTTCCTCTGCTGCGCCGTGCCATCGATCGGATGGGGCCGATATTCGTACAGGTCTACGGCATGACGGAGTGTATCGTCGGAACGGTCTTGAAACCCCATCATCATCTGGTCGACGGCTCCGAGGCGGAACGCCGCCGTCTCGCTTCGGCGGGCCAGCCGACGCTGGGCAACGAGGTCAAGATCGTCCGCGCTGACGGCACGCCGTGTGAGACCGGGGAGACCGGTGAAATCTTGTTTCGATCCCCGACGATGATGAGCGGCTATTGGAACAAGAACACGCTGACGGCCGACGTCGTTCGCGACGGATGGCTGCACACGCAAGATCTTGGCTTTGTCGACGGTCGCAACTTCGTCTACGTGGTCGATCGCAAGAAAGACATGATCATCTCCGGCGGCGAGAATATCTATTCGTGGGAGGTCGAAGAGGCATTGCGGGCGCATCCCGCCGTCGCCGAAGTCGCCGTCATAGCGGTGCCCGATCGGGTTTGGGGCAAGTCGGTCAAGGCCTGCGTCCAACTGCGGCCGGGATGCCTCACGACAGAGGACGATTTGATCGAGCACACACGGACAATAATCGCCAGCTACAAAAAGCCGCGCAGCATCGAGTTCGTTCAAAGCCTGCCGCGTTTATTCAACGGCAAGATCGACAAGAAGGCGTTGCGGGCGCCGCACTGGCAGAGCCGCGACCGGCAAGTATCGTAAGGCCCGCAAGATCGACATCACCGGTTATGAGCTGGCCGACCAGCGACCAAGCCGAAGCCGGTTGCTCTTGACTCAATGGAAAGCGCTCATCGGAGCAATGCATGACAGTTCAAATCGTCGACGTGCGTGAAGTCACCAAGCCGATCTCTTCTCCGATCCGCAACGCCTATATCGACTTCACAAAAATGACCACGAGCCTCGTGGCGATCGTCACCAATGTGACGCGCGATGGCAAGCCGGTGGTCGGCTACGGCTTCAACTCCAATGGCCGTTACGGCCAAGGCGGGTTGATCCGGGAACGCTTCGCCGATCGTTTGACCGCGGCCGACCCAAAGTCGTTGCTCGACGCGACAGGCGACAACCTTGATCCGGACCGCATCTGGGCCACCCTGATGTCGAACGAAAAACCCGGCGGACACGGCGAGCGCTCCGTCGCGGTGGGAACCATCGATATGGCGGTATGGGATGCGGTCGCCAAGATCGCCGGCCAGCCGCTGTTCAGGTTGCTCGCAGCGCGTGAAGGACGGTCGGCCGATCCGCGCGTCTTCGTTTACGCCGCCGGCGGCTATTATTATCCGGGCAAAGACGTATCGATGCTGCGTGCGGAAATGCGCAGCTATCTCGACCGTGGCTACACTGTCGTCAAGATGAAGATCGGTGGTGCGCCGATCGAGGAGGATCGGCAGCGCATCGAAGCCGTCCTCGCGGAGATTGGCAGCGATGCGAAGCTTGCGGTCGATGCGAACGGCCGCTTCGACCTGGAGACCGCAATTCGGTACGCCAAAATGCTGCGGAACTATCCGCTCTTTTGGTACGAAGAAGCCGGCGATCCCCTGGATTACCAATTGCAAGCCGCGCTCGCGGAGTTCTATCCCGGTGCGATGGCAACGGGTGAGAATCTCTTCAGTCACCAGGATGCCCGCAACCTGATCCGCTATGGCGGCATGCGCCCGGATCGTGACTGGTTGCAGTTCGACTGCGCGCTGTCCTATGGGCTTTGCGAATATCGTCGGACCCTGGCGATGCTCGAGACCCATGGCTGGTCGCCGCGCCGGTGCATCCCGCATGGCGGGCATCAGATGTCGCTCAACATCGCGGCTGGTCTCGGCCTCGGCGGCAACGAAAGCTATCCCGACCTGTTCCAGCCTTACGGCGGTTTCCCCGACGGCGTGCGGGTGGAGAACGGCATCATCACGATGCCGGAGCTGCCCGGCATCGGCTTTGAAGGCAAGTCGGCCCTTTACGCGGAGATGAAGGCGCTTGCGGCCTGAGGCCAGACGGTTCGAGCGATGCTTGCGATTTGAGCGTGCTAGTCTGGAAGTGCTCAATCACCCGGCGTATCGGCGTCGACACCGGCAAGCCCCGCCGATGCGTCGTGTCTGCTGGACCATCTGAGCGCAGGCCCGCGAAAGAAATGCCTTCGACAGACATATGGGGTATTGAAGTTATCATTTTTGATAATTACAAACATACATATGAAGCGACTTGATCTTATCACGAAGCTAGCTCACGCCGACGCGACAGGGGTTTGGGCCTTCACGCTCCCCAGTTTTTCGGCGCTAATGAACGGGGTTGAACCGGCTTACCTCAGACTGATGATGAAGCGGCTTTCGGATCAGGGGATGCTGATCCGTGCAGCACGGGGCGTTTACGTCAATCCCACGGCACGTTCGAGCCCGGCGGATATTCGACGCGGCCTTCTGCGGTTCCTCCGGCCCCGCGAGATCAATTACGTCAGCTTGGAATCCAAGCTTTCAGAGGCGGGGATTATCTCTCAGATTACGACTGCACTAACTTGCATGACGACCGGGTCGCCCGGACGGTTTGAGACGCCCTGGGGCGCAATGGAGTTTACCCATACAGATCGTAAGATTGATGTTGGGACCGACGTTTTCGTCCAAGATGACGGAACGCTGGAAGCCACGATCCGCACCGCTGTTCGCGACCTGCGCCGGGTCGGCAGAAACCTTGATCTGATTGACCAAGACATTCTTGCCGACGCTATTTCAGAGGAAGAGAGACTAGATGAGCAGCAAAGCGGGCGGGCTTAAAAGCGCGATCGACGCTTTCATCCGGCGCCGCGGGATTGAAGCGGGCATGGATCAGAACTTGATGAAGGAGGCCATCCATCTCCATCTCCTGTCCGCGATGTCCGAGGCGGGCGTCCTCCAGCATGTCATCTTTCAGGGTGGTACCGCTCTGCGCCTGTGCTACGGCGGCGAACGCTATAGCGAGGACCTTGATTTCGTTTGCGGAAAGGCCGGCGCCTACCTGAAAGATGTCGAGCTCGACGTCCTCGTTGATAAGGCACTCGAAATCACAAAGCGCACACTGCAGCGCGACTTCGACATTGAGGCAGCGCGGATTGCTCTGAAGCGTCCAGCGCAACCGGAACTCGTTAAGGGAAGCGATGTCCACGTCGCCGTATGGCAAATCGTAGTACCGGTCAATCCGACACCAAAGATGCCGAAGTCGCGCATCAAGATCGAGTTCGCCAACGTCCCGTCCCACGACCCAAAGCCACTGACGGTCAGTGCAACGCCGGGTCTGGTCCAGATTCAGGATGTGATCCTCAATGCCGAGACCCCGAATGAGATCCTTGCGGACAAGGCGGTCGCGTTGACCGCGAGGGCGGCCCTCAAATTCCGCGATGTGTGGGATGTCTGGTTCCTCGTCAACAAGCTCGGTGCGATCCCCGATCGTGAGATGGTTCTGAAGAAGCTCGCAGACTACGGCACCACCAATATTGCCGTGAAAGCAAATTCCCGTCTTGACGAATTGGCAGAGGACGCAACCGCGATGGCGTTCTACGCCGAGATGAAGCGATTCATCCCGGCGGCACGAGTCGCGCAAATGTCGCAAATGAATTTGCAGCGTACGATGCTTTCGGATAGTGCCGATCTTCTGCGAAAGACTGTTTTATAGGGACATGGCTGGCTGTTCTCGGTGATTTGACAGCCGAAGTGAATTCGTCCGTTGTGTTAGACGAACTCAAGGAACGAGTATCTGGGGTACGATGCAAACTCGACGTCCGAAAAGGACGTCGCACAATGGCGAAAAATTGAGTGCACACGACGTGACCGAACGGACTGAATGCAGCAATAAAGCGATGATAAATCTACATAGATTTGCCGTTGCCCCGATGATGGAATGGACCGATCGGCATTGCCGGTTTTTCCATCGCCTGCTGACGCGCCGAGCGCTGCTTTATACCGAAATGCTCACCACCGGGGCGGTGTTGCATGGCGATCGGGCGCGGCTTTTGCGGTTCGATTCCGCCGAGCATCCGCTCGCGCTGCAGCTTGGCGGCTCCGATCCGCGCGCGCTCGCCGCCTGCGCGCGGATTGGCGCGGATGCGGGCTTTGACGAAATCAACCTCAATGCCGGGTGCCCCTCCGACCGCGTGCAGGACGGCCGCTTCGGCGCCTGCCTCATGGCCGAGCCCGCGCTTGTCGGCGACTGCGTGGCAGCGATGAAAGCAGCGGTAGCAATTCCCGTCACCGTGAAGTGCCGCATCGGCATCGATGAGCAGGACCCGGAAGTCGCGCTCGAAAGTTTTGCGCAGGCGATCGAGCAGGCACATGCCGACGCGCTGATTGTCCATGCCCGCAAGGCTTGGCTCAAGGGGCTGTCGCCGAAGGAGAACCGCGAGGTGCCCCCGCTCGACTACGAGCGGGTCTATCGGCTCAAGGCGGCGCACCCGCGGCTCACCATTGTTCTCAACGGCGGCGTTGCCGGTGTCGAGGAAGGGCTCGCCCATCTCGATCGTGTCGATGGCGTGATGCTCGGCCGGGCCGCCTATCAGGAGCCATGGCGGCTGATTGCCGTCGATCCGCTGATCTTTGGCGAATATGCGACGTTCGTCTCACCAAGGGACGCCGCGGCGGCATTGATCCCCTACATCGAACGCGAACTGGCAGAGGGCACCCGGCTTCATGCGGTCACGCGCCATTTACACGGCCTGTTCCGCGCCGTCCCCGGTGCGCGCGCCTTCCGCCGCCATCTCGCCGGCGCGGCAACGACGCCGGGCGTGGGCGCCGACCTCCTGGCCGCCGCGCTCGCCCTCGTTTCGGACAGAGACCTGGACAGGGATCGGCAATTGGCGCACATCGCCGCGTAGCGAAACCTTCCGTCTCGCTCAGGAATGACGGTTTCAAGGGTTCGGAGCGAGCTGCGAAATGGTCTTCGGCGTGGGGTTGAGCGAGATCCTCTGGCTCGCATTGGCGATCGTTGTTGGCGGCGTAATCACGGGGCTTCTCGCTGGGCTGTTCGGCATCGGCGGCGGTGCGGTGATCGTGCCGGTGCTTTACGAAGTGTTTCGGGTGCTGGGCGTGTCCGAGCAGGTGCACATGCAGCTTTGCGTCGGCACGTCGATCGCCATTATTTTGCCGACCACGATCCGTTCCTATCTCGCTCATCGCGCCAAAGGCCTGGTCATCCCGCAGGTCATCCGGTTGTGGGCGCTTCCCGCCGTGCTCGGCGTCATCTGCGGCGCAGTGATCGCGGCTTTCGCTCCGCCGGCGGTTTTCAAGCTCGCTTTTGTGCTGATCGCAGCGTTCATCGCGACCAAATTTCTGTTCGCCGGCGACCGGTGGAACCTCGGCACCGAGTTGCCCGGTACCGTGCCGATGACGTTTTACGGCTTTGCTATCGGGCTGGCGGGATCGCTGATGGGCGTGAGCGGCGGTTCGCTGTCGAACATCGTGCTCACGCTTTACGGCAAATCGATCCACAGCGCCGTTGCCACCTCATCGGGGCTTGGTGTGCCGATCACGATCGTCGGCACGATCGGCTATATTCTGGCCGGGCTTCACGACAGAGCGCTGCTGCCGCCGTTCTCGCTTGGCTTCGTCTCGTTGATCGGCGTCGCGGTGATGGCTCCGGTCTCGAGCCTGGTGGCGCCCTACGGCGCCCGGATGGCACACAAGATGTCGCGGCGGACGTTGGAGATCGTCTTCAGCTCTTTTCTTGTGCTGGTATCGCTGCGCTTTCTCGTCAGCCTGTTCTGAAATGCCACGAATAAATCAAGGATAGCCGCGCAACTGGAGCCGATCGCCGCTCACTTGCCAGCTTTGCAGCCGGTTGAGGAAGCTCATGCCGAGAAGGCTCGTCTTGAGCTGGCCGGGCTGCGCAATCAGTGCTTCCACCGATCGTTCGACGAGGCCACCGATGGCGATACGATCGAGCGTCACCGGAGCCGCGCGGGTGTGCCCGTTCGCGGTGTCGATGTTGACCGTATAATTGAGGACTTCGAGCGGCAGCCCGGCGGCCTTGGCGTCATCGCGGGTCAACACCACGGAGCTCGCACCGCTATCGAGCACCATGGCGACGCGCGCGCCGTTGATCTGCGCCGAGACGTCAAAGTCTCCCGAATTGGCACGCGCGATTTCGACGGTGCGTCCGCGCGTAATGGCACGTCCGGGCAGCAGTTCGGCAAGGACGTGGTCGGATATCTGATGAAGTTCGAAACGATAGGAGTACGCGACCACCAGGAGCAGGCCGATGACGGCCCAGAGCAGGGCAGCGCTGAGCGCCTGCGTGAAGCGTTCGCGGAATAGGGTCATCACGGCCCCCCCGAGAAAGACCAGCCATGCGATCTTGTAAACCAGCGATCCGAAATCCCCCGTCGATAGCGGGCCGACGGTTCCTTCGCCGCGGCGAGCGATGAGGATAAGGAGCGCGATCAGGAGGCCAATCAGCAGGAACCACGACAGACGATTGCGCACGGCGGAAACGTCCTCCTACGCCATGACCGGTGCGGAACTGGATGGAGCGTGATTCGAGCCGGAATCTGTACTGGACATTGCAGCCAGGCGTGACGGCAATTGCGCCATGATCCGCATGCGTTCGTCATCGGTGAGCACGACCCAGCGCGCAATTTCGTCGAGCGAGCGCCCGCAGCCGACACACAGCCGTAATGACGGATGAACCACACAGATACGAATGCAGGGCGTGTCGATGCTGGCCATTGTCGGTCTCGGCGGGAATCGCGAGTGACCATAAACAGCGCGAAGCTTAACGCAATGCCCGTTCGGCCGATCCGTTCGGCTTGCCGTTCAGCTATGCGCCGAACAACGCTTTCTTCGCCCGAGCCGTCCCTTCGTCGGACGACGACATCGGTGACATCGAAGATTTGGACGACATCGACGACATGGAAGACGTATCTTGACGCGGCTGAATCGGCGGTGCGCCGTTGGCGATCGGCGCAAGTGCGGACATGACGCGCTCCGGCGGGAAGGTGACGACGACCTCCGTGCCGATGCGCAGCTTGGATTTGAGGGTGAATGTGCCGCCGTGGAGGTCGATGAGGTTCTTGGCGATCGGCAGGCCGAGGCCCGCGCCCTGTTCGGCCGATTTGATGGAATTCGAACCCTGGCCGAATGAGGCGAGAACAATCGGAATTTCCTCTTCCGGGATGCCGGGACCGGTGTCCTTCACGCTCATGTATTGGCCGCCCGAGGCCGTCCAGCCGACCTTCAACCAGATCTCGCCGGCCTGCGGCGTGAACTTGATGGCGTTGGAAAGGAGGTTGAGACAGATCTGGCGTACCGCCCGTTCGTCGGCCCACAGCCGCGGCATGTCCGGTTCGAACATTTCGTGGATGGTGATGCCGCGATTGCCAGCGCGCAGCTTCAGGAGATGGTGGCAGTCCTCGACCACGCGATTGAGCGATACCGCCTCTTCGTTAAGCTCGTAGCGTCCGGCTTCGATGCGCGAGAGGTCGAGGATTTCATTGATGAGGTTGAGCAGATGCACGCCGGAACTGTGGATATCGCCAGCATAGTCCTTGTACATCGGCACGGCGTGCGGCCCGAAAATCTCGGCATTCATCACTTCGGAGAAGCCGAGGATGGCGTTCAGCGGCGTGCGCAGCTCGTGACTCATCTGCGCGAGGAAGCGTGACTTTGCGATGTTGGCTGCTTCCGCGCGGCGGCGCGCTTCGTCCGATATCGACTTCGACTGTTCGAGCTCGCCGATCAGCGCATCCTTTTCGGCCCGAGCCTCGAGCGTGGCGAGCGTCGTCGAATAGAGCCGGTAGGCAAGAAGCGAGAAATAGCCTTCCGCCGTCAACGCCATGATGGCGAGGATATAATCGCGCAGCGTTTCCTTGAATGCGAAGTCGAGTGCAATCGCAATGGTCACCGGCAAGGTCAGGGCGAGAACCGCAATCGGCAGGCTCGACGCCAACATGCTCGATATGGCCACCACCAGCAGCATGACGAATAGCATGAACGTGCCGGACTGCTCGTCGGCTCCGATCGGATGGATCAATATGAAAGTCCAGGCCATGCCGAAGAACAGATCGAGCAGAATGAAGCGCATGCGCCATGCGCGCATGTTAGCGGTGCCGGGTGGCTCCTCGAGAAATTCCCGACATTTGCCGATGATGACGAAGTGGATGATCAGCGTACCGGCGGTCCATGTGCCGGCGGCGAGCGCTCCGGTCCACAGGCTCGCGAGCAGGCCGATGGTGACGACCAGAAGTAGGATCACGAGCGAACCTGAGAGGCGGTTCTGAGCGAATTGCCGCAGCAACTCGTAATCGAACACCGGCCTGGTGCCGCTCGTCGAGGTCAGCCGATCGCGTGCCTCGCGCACCCGCTTCGCAGAAAGGCGGCGCTTGGCCGGCGAAGCAGCTTCGCGCGGTTCGCTAGTCGTGGTGGGCATTTCGATCCGTGGTGGCAATATTTCGCGATCAAAAGTAAACCAAAATCCTTAAGACCAGACTTAAGCGCCCGCGGCAGTATCGGTAAATATGGACAGGTCCGCCCCAAACCGACAGGCGCGCAGGGTCGACGACACGGCGCCGCTGGTCGATCGCGGTCAAGCGCGATAAGTTTGTTCAATCAACAGGGTAGAAAGGCGATCGCAATGAAGCTCTACGATGGCGGCCGCGCACCCAATCCGCGCCGGGTCCGCGTATTCCTGGCCGAAAAGGCGATAACGGTGCCGACGGAGCAAGTTAACCTTGGCACGCTTGCACAGCGGTCGGCGGCCTATACGGCAATCAATCCGATGCAACGCGTACCGGCCCTGGTCCTCGACGACGGTACTGTTATTGCGGAGTCCATCGCCATTTGCCGCTATTTCGAAGCGCTGAACCCCGATCCACCCCTGTTTGGGCGCGGTGCGGTCGAGAGCGCGATGGTCGAAATGTGGAACAGGCGCATCGAGTTTCACCTGTTCCTGCCGGTTGCGGCCGTATTCCAGCACCTGCACCCGGCCATGAAGGTGATGGTCGATCCCCAGGTCGCCGGCTGGGGCGAGGCCAACAAGCCGCGCGTGACGGAGTTCCTGCAGTTCCTCGACGGCGAACTCAAGGGCCGGCCCTATGTCGCGGGCAAGAACTACACTGTCGCGGATATCACCGCGATGATCGCGGTCGACTTCATGCGCGTGTCAAAACTCGCCGTGCCGGACGAGCTTGCGCACGTACGCCGTTGGCACCACGAGGTTGCTGCGCGTCCGAGCGCATCGGCGTAGATTGCGGACCATTGCGAGAGGTTTACGTGAAATCCTTAAATCATAAAATGAGGCTGCACCTTTCGATGCAGCCCCATTTGTCAGTGGGAGAATAGCGCGAGCAGGATGATAATCGGGATTGGTACGCCAAGTAGCCAGAGAAGAATTCCTCGACCCATGTGATGCTCCTTTAAATTGCTCTGGGGGTGAGAACACGGCCGTTCCAGGTGCCGTCGCGCAGCGAGCCGCCTTCGACCGCCGCAAGGCTTGCGGCGAATGCGCCGAACAGCATGGCGGCAGTCAGCCAGAATGACAGCTTCGCCGCGCCCTTTCGCGTTTTATCGGCGGCCGCTTTCGCTTCGACAATCACGTCGTTGACGCGCTTCTGGGCATCGGCCTCACTCATGCCGGTGCGAGCGGCGACGAGTTGCGCCACGTAGGCCTTGTCAGCGTCGTCGAGACCAGCTGCGCTGAAACTCGACGTCCACAGCCGCAAAACCTCCGCCCGCGTCTGGTTGGCATTTGCGGTTGCGGCTCCATTGGAACCGGCACTGCCGCCAGCCGACGAGGATGCGGGTGCTGCGGCAGATTGCCCAGGGGCGCCCGATTGCGCCACAGCATTAGGACGAAAAAGCTTGTCGACATAGACATCCGCTGGATTGACGGATCGACCCGTTTGCGCAGCTGCACCGCCGATTCCGGCCGCGGTGCCATTGGCCAGATATCCGATCGCCGAACCCAACGCACTGGCGCTCAGCAGGGTGGCGAACGCCCACGCGAGAAAGCCGTGCGCGGTGTCTCGGAAATAGACTTCGTGAGTGTAAACGCCGGCCCATTTCGTTCGCAATCGCGCCGCAAGATATCCGCCGACTGCTGACGACATCACGGCGACAATCACCAGATATATTCCCGTACCGGTCTTGAACGTGGCAGCGGAAACGCCGCTGTTGCTCCAAGGCGAAACCGACGACAGGCCAAGCCCGGCGCCGAATGCGATCAAGACCAGACTTAGCGCAGCGGCGGCGACAGCGCCCGCTGCAACCGCAGCCCATGAAACACCCGACTGCGGCTCCACAAGCGCGGCCGCAGGACGTAGATCGGACTCCATTGAAATCCCTCTCGGATGGGACGCAATTGTCCCGTGCGGTGGGCAATTCTAAACCCGTCGAAAGGTTCCACCGTCCGCATCGCGTGAAGCGAGCGGCAGCAAGCGATTGAGGTCGCTACCTTTCGACGGTGTCGTCGGCGGCGTCGGCGATAACCCCATGACCACCCATCACGCCGCCGTCGGTCACGCCGTAGCCCTCTGTCAGCGTTGCCGTGCTTGGCTTTGCGCTTAATGCGACGACGCCGAATACGCCAATCGCCGCGTACAGCACCGCGCACGCCAGCACGCCGGCATAACAGAGCTTCTTCATGCTTTTCATGGCTTCCCCCGGTCTGAGCCGACAACGGGTCATGACGCGCCATGTTCCCGGATCGTCTTATTTTCAAACGGGCTGTCGAGTTTTGATTGGTCTGAATCGGATCAAGCGGGGTTGCGCGCGGCTTTAAGTCGGTTGAGATGGAACAAATGTCGGATTAAAAGGTTCGTGCGTTTGGAGGGGAAGTATCTCACAACCCCCCGAGGAGGAAAAATGGACAAGAGAATCGCCGGTCTTCTTGGTGCGGCAGCGGCTTTGACCACCGTGACAGCTGCTCAAGCTGCCCCCGCGCAAGCGACCGAACTTGCCCCGGCGGCGACTTACCGAGACTTGCTCGACCCAATTCCGAATGCTTTGACTGTGCTAAAGGCAGACGACGCGCGTCTTGCCGAAATGCAGGCGGGTGACGGAGTGCAACTCGCGCAGTACTACCACCACCATCACCACCACCATCATCACCATGTCGTACCGCGTGTAATCCGCCAGTTCATCCCGCACCCGCGGTACCATCACCACCATCATCACCACCACCACCATCACGGGTATTATCGCTAGGAAGCGCGTTCCGGGTTCCCGGTCCTACTCCTCTCTGGACTTTGCTTTCGCGGCACGAAGGAGATGGCGGTAGGTTCCGTCGAACACGGTATCGGTATCTGACGTCCACGTGGAATCCGCTGCGAGCGAGGGCCGACTGGCGTGAATTCGCCGGCCGCGCATTTCGCGCTCAGCGGATTCTTCTTCGCCCATTTCGGAGAGGGTAAAGTCGGACGTCACCGGCAGTATTAAAATCTGCATCATCGGGTCGCCGGGCCGGAAAATATGCGTCCGCCCTTCAGCGGGCGCCTTAAACACCATGAATGAAATCATCGGCCACCATTCCGTGCGTAACAGCGCCGGAACGGCGATCGGTGCGGTATCTGTGAAATCCGTATAAAAGCGCGGATGTGGCTCAGTCCTGACCGCCCATTCCTTTCCGACTTTCAGATCAAGCAGCAATTGGTAAGTGTAATAATCCTTGCCGAAGCTGCGGAACGGCGGCCATTGCCGGTCATCGTCGGGCGGTGGTCCAAAATCGCCGTCGAAGATGAGATTCCCGTCCGTTCTGGTCACGTGCAGTTCGTTGTCATAGGGATAGAAAATCTCGACCCCGTATTGCGCGGCTTCGGTGAAGGGCGCGCAGTGCCAGGCGTACTCATGGGAGCCGTCGGTGCGGGGTTGCGGGTTTGCCGGCCCAACCGGGCACTTCGAGCTTGGTCCTTCGTGGCCGCAGGTTGCGGTTCACCGCTCTGAATTTGACTTCATGCATCGCTGTCGCCCCGATTGTCATGGCATGACCTAGAAAATCCATCGTCGCGTATGGAGTTCCCATATGCCCCAAACGCCTGTCGCTGCAATCATACCGCGGCCGTCTCGGAGCGGCCGGGATGCTGGCCGGCCTTCTGCGGAAGCACGAGGAGGCACACGATGATGAAGACAGCAATGACCGCCGAGGCAATTGGGCGGCTTAGCGCCAAGCCGCCATCGCTGACCGGCTTGTCGAGGAAGTCGCCGACCGTTGCTCCAAGCGGCCGCGACAGAATAAATGCCGCCCAGAATAAGAAGACCCGCGAGACGCCGCTCCAGCGATACGCGGCGGCGAGTCACCGCCAATCCGGCGGCGAACAACAGCGCTCCGCCGGCGTAGCCGAGGCCGGAATCGTCGGCGGTCCAGTCGCCGAGAGCCGTTCCCAGGGTCTGCGAGAACGTTATGGCGACCCAGTAAAACGCTTCCACTTTTGGCGGTGTTGACGGTCGAAACCGATATGGTGCCAAGCGACCAGTACCAGATGCCGAGCGTCGCCATGAGACAGGCAACAAAAGCGACGACCCTCCGGCGTAACCGATGCCCAACGAGCGGTCGGCGAAATCCGCCATGGTGGTGCCCGCAGTGGTCGAGGCAACGATCGTTGCCCAGTACAAGTATCGGGTGAAACGTCTTAGCGGCGATCTGGCAGATTACAAGCACGAGAAGGAGCGAGAGAAATATCGCGGTTCCGACCAGGTAACCCCAATTCAGCGTCATCGTGACGGTGTCGCCGCCGGTTTCTCCGAATGTCGTTGCGGCAATCTTGATGATCCAAAAGACGATAGTGACTTCCGGAACCTTGCTTGCATAATACTCGGCGGAGGACGGCATCACTGCTCCTCAATTCTTAGCCGCGATCCTGAGAGCGGCGCCTCGATGGCAATTATTTTAAGCTTCAGCTGCGGCGATCTAGCTCTATCGAGAGTTCGACACTTGTCCAGTCCCCAAAGCTGTTTCGGATCAGGCCATGAGTCGTAATTTTCCGCGACATTTCGGCTTCGGAGGGTCCCGCCGGAGGCGATGGCCGCTTGCGCTGGCAATTGGCGGCTTCCTCCTTTTGGGAGCAACGGGTCGTTCCATGGCGGGGCCGCCTTATTTGACCGACGATCCCGAGCCGACCGATTATCAGCATTTCGAAATCTATTCGTTTTCCAACGGCACCGTGGCGCGGGACGGCACGAGCGGTGAGGGAGGCATCGACTTCAATTACGGTGCGGCGCCGAACCTTCAACTCACAGCGACCCTGCCGGTTGGTTACGGCGTTTCGCCGTCTGGTCCCCTCGTGGGCGGATTGAGCAACATTGAACTGGCCGCAAAGTATCGCTTCCTGATGCAAGACAACGCCGGATTGGATGTGAGTTTCTTTCCCAGAGTATTTCTGCCCAGCGCTTCTTCAAATGTCGGCGAGCAGCACGCGTCGTTCCTGCTTCCGATATGGATGGAAAAGGACTGGGGCCAATGGTCGGCATTTGGTGGTGGCGGATGCGAAATCAATCGGGGAGGGGATTCTCAGGACTTCTGCCTGATGGGCGCGGTGTTGACGCGCCAAATCGTCCCAAATCTCCAGGTCGGACTGGAACTCTTTCACCAGACCTCTGACACGCACGGCGGTGAGGCCACGACATCCGTCGGCGCCGGGGTCCGTTACGACCTCGACGACCACTACCATCTTTTGGGGTATGTCGGCCGCGGCATCCAGAACGCGGATCAGACGGACCGTTTCAACTGGTACACGTCTGTTCTTTTCACGTTTTAACGTCCGGATGACGCCCGCACCGATAGGGACTGCCGGAGGCAAAAGTATTCGCAGCCAAAAGCTGTAGAAATGTTCGTTAATTTTTCATTAGTCATTTTGCAGGACCTTGCTGTTGCCCATTGAGGAGGCAAATCTATGGTTCGCTCCCTTGCCGCCATCGCAATGGTCGTTCTTATGACGCTCGCATCCTCGGCAGCGACTGCCGAATTCGGTACCAAGGATGAAGCGGTCGCGATGGTCAAACGCGTCCAGGACATGTTCAAGGATGACGGCGCCGAGGCAACCTTCAAGGCAGTTTCCGACAAGTCGGTCAGCGCTTTTCACGATCGCGACCTCTATCCATTCATCTACGACATGAAAGGCAATTGCGTCGCGCACGGCGCGCGGCCGGCCCTCATCGGCAAGAATCTGTTGGGCCTCAAGGATCAAGACGGAGAATATCTTATCCGCGAGATGGTCGACATCGCCAACGGCTCGGGTGCCGGATGGGTCAACTACAAATGGCCCAATCCGCTGACTAATAAAATCGAAGACAAAGTCAGTTACGTCGAAAAGATGGGCGACTATTTCGTCGGCGTTGGAGTTTACAGGTAACGGATTCCGACGCGCGACCTCACGCGCATGTTGTTCAGGACCATGCCGCGCAAATGTCGATCTTTGGCAGCAGCTTTTCGTCAAACATTCTTTCAAGCCTGACAATTCGTACCAAGACATACACGGCGTCCGCCGTCGTTCTGATTTGCCTGCTTGGCATGGGCATCACGGTCCCGCTGATGTCGCGCAAAGTCGCGCGCAATCTCAATGAGCTTTCGCGCTCGAATCTTCCCACGAGGGCCGCGGCCGCGGCGGTGAATAATGCCGTCATCGCCGCGCATATGAGCGTCTTTCGCTATGTTTCGTGGGCCAGCAACGGCGTAAGCAGCAATCTGCTCCAGACTCTACGGAAAGAGATCGAATCCGACTTTCGGGTCATTGGAGAGAATTTCAAGAACCTGGCGTCGCGACCGGGTCTGTCCGCGACAGAGAAGAACGAACTCGGCGCGCTTCAGGTAAAGTTGGCGAAATATGAAAGCACTGCCAAGGACGTTCTCGACGTTGGCAGCACCGACGCAGCGATGGCAACGATGATGCTAGGCCAGACCGATGACAGATTTACCAGCATCGAAAACGATATCCGCAAGATTCTTACCGCAATAACATTGCAATCAGGCTCGATCGTCAGAAATCTATCCGTTGCCACCGGCACCGAGACGCTTTCCTTGGCCGTTGGACTGATCACATGCTTGGCGTTCAGCGTCGCCGCAATCGTCTTTATCGCGAAGTCCATCGTCAAGCCGATTACGTCGATTACGCAAGTCATGCATAAGCTGTCGACCGGCGACACCGAAGTAAGACTGCGATACCGCACGCGTCGCGACGAAATCGGACGGATGATTGAAGCAATCGAGATATTTCGGCAAAACGCGCTCGAGATCCAGGCGATGCAGCTCTCTCGCCGTGAGGCTGAAGAGCAGAGGGCGCTAAAGCGCAAGGAGGAAATGAACGCTCTTGCCGAAGAATTCGAGAGTTCGGTCAAGGTTATTACCGGCCAACTCGTTGAATCGGTAACCGCGGTTCGCGCCAACGCGGAAGTCATGGCGAAAGCCGCCGATGACACCCGAACAAGGTCGGTTTCGACGGTCGAAACCGTCGTGGCAACGCGCGAGAACGTCGAAGTTGGTGGCCCAAGCGGCCAGCGAGCTCACACGGACAATTGACGAACTGGCACGCCGAACGAATGACGTTTCCGTGCTCACCAATCACACGGCGGAGCAGTCGGAAAGCGCCAGTTCGGAGCTGGAAAAGCTGGCGGCGTCTGTCGAGCAGATTTTGCCGATCACCGATCTCATTCAAGGACTGGCGCAGCAGACCAACCTTTTGGCATTGAACGCAACCATCGAGGCGGCGCGGGCCGGAGTCGCCGGCAGGGGATTCGCAGTCGTCGCCGCGGAGGTCAAGACGCTTGCCCGGCAGAGCGGAAAGGCAACGGACGAGATTGCCCGGAAGATCGAGGCGGTGCGCGAGACCTGCGGCGCCGTTGTTTCGACTATCAGCCAGATCATCAAGTCGGTCAAAAACCTTCATATTTTTGCGACCGACATATCGACGGGGATTGGGCGGCAGTCCAGCGAGACCGCCGGAATTTTCGCCAATGCGCAATCGGCCGCGAATAGTTCGCGCGCCGTCGCCGCGAATATCGTCGATCTCAATGGCCACGCCGATGCGACGTATGCGGCCTCGAACGAGGTTCTCGACACGACGCGGCGCCTTTTCGACCATACCCGCGACGTGCAGTCGAACGTCGAAAGGTTCATGCGGCACGTCAGATGCGCATGATCATTTTCGACGTATCATACCGTTGCGATGCCGGGCAAAGCTGAAGGTTACGATGTCGTTGTGGTCGGCGGCGGCGCCGCCGGCGTCGGCGCCGCGGCAGGTGCGGCCCGGGCGGGCGCTCGTACGCTGCTGATCGAAAGCGCCGGCTGTCTCGGCGGGGCCGCAACGTTGAAGTGCGTGCAGACCTATTGCGGTCTCTACACCATCAGCGATCGGCCGCGGCCGGCAGTGTTGGGCGTTGCCGCTCAGGTCGTCGCGAAGCTGCGCAAGATCGGGGGCGCGAGCGGCCCGATGAAATTTCGCGGCGTCTTTCTGGTCATCGACGGCGAAGCGGTGAAATTCGCCTTGGACGAAATTTGCGCCGAGGCCAGCGTGGAGGTGCTGCTGCACGCGCAAGTCGTGCGCGCCACGCGCGACAGCGGCGTCATTCGCAGCGTCACTTACCACGATCACAACGGCGACCACGAAATTCGGAGCAAAGCGTTCGTCGATGCTTCGGGCGATTGCGATCTCGCTTTTTTCGCGGGCGCCGCCACCCGCTATGGCAATCACGGCCACATCAATCTGGGCACTCTCGGCACCCGCTTCGGCGGCATCAAACCGGGCGCGGACCTCGACGCCAAGACGTGGACCGCGGCCATTCAAAAGGCGCGGCTGGCGGGCGCCGCTCCGCTGTCCAAGGACAAGTCGCTGGTGGTGCGCGTGCCGCTCTCCAATGACGTCATCGCGTATCTCGCCAGCGAAGTGTACGACGCGCGCGACGCCAGGAGCATCAGCCGCGCGGAGATCGGCGGGCGACGCCAAGCGTGGGCCTATCTCGATATCGTCCGCACGATCAGAGGATGCGAAAATGCGTATTTGGCCCAGACAGGTCCGTTGTTCGGCACGCGCGAAAGCCGCCACATCGATTGCGCCCGGCAATTAAAGGAAGCGGATGTGCGCGTCGGCGCCCGGTTCGATGACGCCGTCGCCTTGGGCACGTGGGGTATGGAATTTCACAGCGCCGAGACGATGGACAGTGTATTCGCGCTGCCGGGCCGCAATGGCGCCTACGAGATCCCGCTCGGAGCCGTGACCAGCGTCGATACGCCAAATCTCTTTGCCGCCGGCCGCACCGCCGACGGCGATCAGATGGCGGGTGCCTCGCTCCGCGTCATGGGCACTGCTTTTGCAACCGGCCAGGCCTGCGGCGTCGCCGCCGCGCAATATGCTCACCGCGGCCGCATCGAAACTGCCGCGATTCAGACAGTGCTGCGCGAGCAGGGCGCGCTGATCGATGGGGACGATCTGCCGGATGCGGTCACGCTGCAAAACGCCTGACGTCAACGTTGCAGCAGCGCGATCAGGCTCGACGTATCCCAGCGCTTGCCGCCCATGGTCTGAACTTCCGCATAGAACTGATCGACCAGCGCCGAGACCGGCAGATGGGCGCCGTTGCGGCGCGCTTCTCGAAAGCAGATGCCGAGATCCTTGCGCATCCAGTCGACGGCGAAACCGAAATCGAACTTTGCCGGCGACCATGGTCTTGTAGCGGTTTTCCATCTGCCAGGATTGCGCAGCGCCCTTGGAAATGGTGGCGATCAGTTTCTCGATGTCGAGGCCGGCCTTCATGGCGAAGTGCAGCCCTTCGGCAAGCCCTTGAACCGACCCGGCGATGCAAATCTGGTTCACCATCTTGGCGAGCTGCCCGCAGCCGGACGCGCCCATCAGATTGCAGGCGCGCGCATAGGCGGCGATCACCTTCTCGGCCTTGGCGAACGGGGCCTCGTCGCCGCCGCACATCACCGTGAGCACGCCGTTCTCGGCGCCGGCCTGGCCGCCCGAAACCGGCGCATCGACGAAATCGAAGCCGCGCTTTTTCGCTTCGGCGTGAAGCTCGCGCGCGATCTCGGCCGAAGCGGTGGTGTGGTCGACCACGATGGCGCCCTTGGCGACCCCGGCGAACACGCCGTTGTCGCCGAGCATGACCTCGCGCAGATCGTTGTCGTTGCCGACGCAGGCCATGACGAAATCCTGGCCCTCGGCGGCCTGCTTCGGCGTCGGCGCGGTTTTGCCGCCGCCATATTGCGCGACCCATTTTTCGGCCTTGGCGGCGGTGCGGTTGTAGACCGTGACCTCGTGGCCGCCCTTGTCCTTGAGATGCCCTGCCATCGGGTAGCCCATCACGCCGAGCCCGACAAACGCCACCTTCGCCATTGTTTCCTCCAAGAGCCGTATGGTGATCCCCGGCCGTCACCCTGAGGCGCGAGCGAAGCGAGCCTCGAAGGGCGACGGCCGCTGCGCTGGCCGGCATCCTTCGAGGCGCGCCTTCGGCGCGCACCTCGGGATGACGGAGTTGTCGCTTGTCATCGCCCGGCCGGGTGCAGCCCGTCAACCGGGGTGGCGATTGACCGCGACGATGGCTGGCCTATGTAGATCGTATTCGGCCGCGGCTCTTTCGAGCGTGCCCAGGGATCAGCGCAATGGCGCCCGTGAAAGACGATGTTCTCGCCGCGCTCGCCAAGGTCGCGGAGCCCGGCGGCACGCCGCTGCCGGCGACCGGAAAACTCTCCGAGATCGTCGTCGACCGACGGCAAAGTGTTCTTCTCCATCACGGTCGATGCCGCCGCCGTGAAGCAATGGGAGAGCGTGCGCGAGCGCGCCGAAGCCGCCGTTCGCGCCATGCCGGGCGTCACCTCCGTGCTGGTCGCGCTGACCGGCGAGCGCGCGAGCGGCGCGCGGCGGCCGCGCTCCGCCGCGGCGGCCGCAAGCGCCGGCTGCAGGCCGCGTCCGGCGCTCGCGCCGGGGGCGCGGCGTCGCCTTCGCCGGCCGGCATTCCCGGCGTCGCCGCGATCATCGCGGTTGCTTCCGGCAAAGGCGGCGTCGGCAAATCGACGACGGCGGTCAATCTCGCGCTCGGTCTGCGCGACCTCGGGCTCAAGGTCGGCATTCTCGACGCCGACATTTACGGCCCGTCGATGCCGAAGCTGCTCGCCATCCGCGAGAAGCCGGAGACCATCGGCGGCACGCGGCTCAAGCCGATCGTGCGCCACGGCATGGCGGTGATGTCGATCGGCTTCCTCATCGAGGAGGAGACGCCGATGATCTGGCGCGGGCCGATGGTGATGTCGGCGCTGACGCAGATGCTGCGCGAGGTCGAGTGGGGCACGCTCGACGTCATGGTGGTCGACATGCCGCCGGGCACCGGCGACGCGCAGCTCACCATGGCGCAGCAGGTGCCGCTCAAAGGCGCGGTCATCGTCTCGACGCCGCAGGATCTGGCGCTGATCGATGCGCGGCGCGGCATCGCCATGTTCCGCCGCGTCAACGTGCCGGTGCTCGGCATCGTCGAGAACATGAGCGACCTTCATCTGCCCGCATTGCGGCACGCGCTCCGACATTTTCGGCCATGGCGGCGCGCGCGCAGAGGCCGAGCGGCTCGGCGTGCCGTTCCTCGGCGAAGTGCCGCTCGACATCGAGATCCGGGAAAAGTCCGACGCCGGCCTGCCGGTGGTCGCGACCGCGCCGGACGGCCCGCACGCCAAATGCTTTCGCGACATCGCCGCGCGTGTGCGCGATGAGCTTGCAGACTCGCGAGCCGCCCGGCGCCGAAGATCGTCATCGAGGCTTAGTGTTTCAGTACGGCACGGGCCGTCTGTGGTGCCTGTAATGCGGCGTTGCTCTGGGAGGCGCGGACCAGCCCGGCCCCGGCCCGTACGGGTTCAAATTGCAAAAGCCGCGATTGCCCGCCAACACATGCGGAACGCACTCCTCGACCGTGCGGTACTCGCAGTCGTACACGACGTTGCCGGTGCCCTCGTCGATGACCGCGCACCACGGGGCGTCGCCATAAGCCCAACTGGCGGGAACCTCGAAGCACATCGCCGCCGCCACTGTAGCAGCCGCAAACACCAGTTTTGGGATGATGGTTTTCATTGCGGGAGTTTAGGCCAACAAGCCCGAAAAGCAACGCCGACAGGCTCGCAAATTGGCGAAGGAGCTCTGCGTTCGGCGCGAACAGGCAGGCCGATCAGGTCCCGAAGTGGCGACGCCAAGCGAGACCGCTGCCAGGGCCGCATGACGCCGAGAAAATATAGCTGGCGCTGAAGCCAATATGGATTATATTGGATCCATTATAATCCAAACGATAAGACAAGAGGGAGATCGCGATGCAATCGGCTTTCGAGCCTACCGTTGTCGAGCAAGTTCCGGCAATTGCGGTCGCTCCGCGGCTTTCCGACCTTCGCGGCAAGCGCGTTGGCTTCGTCGACAACAGCAAGTGCAACGCCGATCTCTTCATCGAGCGCCTTGCCGGCCAATTTGCCGACCGCTTCGCGGTCGTCGCACGGTCCGGTCATCCGCAAGGCTGCGCCAAAAGATCGATTGTCGGACGACGACTTCGCACGATCTCGCGACATGCGACGCAGTCGTGCAGTGCTTCGGCGATTGCGGCACCTCGACCTCGATCAGCGTTGCCGATGCAGTCGAAATCGAGCGCCGCGGCATTCCGACCGTCACCGTGTTCAGCACGGCCTTCGCCACTGCCGCGCGCAAGCAGGCCGCCGGCCGCGGCATGGCGGATCTGCCGCTCGCGCGCATTCCGCATCCGATGCACACGGCCCAGCGCGACGTCGTGACCGAACGTGCCGACGCCGTTGTCGACAGCTGGTCGAGCGGCTGACCCGCCATAGCGACGAAGCCGCCGAAGCGCGGAGATCGCCGGCGCGGTTTGCCGGCTCGAACGATAGCCGACGATCAGGAGATGCTGTTCGCGCGCGGCTGGACCGACGGCTTGCCGGTGGTCGTCCCAACCGCGCGAGAAAGTCGCCGCCATGGTGGCGGCCTCCGGGCGCAACGCAGCGGACCGGTCGGGCCGATCCCGCCGCGCTGGCGTCAGGCGACGATCGAGAAGATCGCCATCAATGCGGTGCTTGCGGGATGCCGGCCGGAATATTTCCCGGTCGTGCTGGCCGCGATCGACGCGCTGCTGGACGACGATTGCCAGCTCTACGGCATTCAGACCGCGACCAACACCACGGCGCCGCTGCTCATCGTCAATGGACCGATCGTGCAGGAGCTCGACATCAACGCCCGCGGCAACGTGTTCGGGCAGGGCGCCCGCGCCAACGCCACCATCGGCCGGGCGGTGCAGCTTGTGTTGCGCAATATCGGCGGCGACATTGCCGGGCGAGACCGACATGGCGACCCATGGCCAGGCCGGCAAATTCAGCGCCTGCATCGCCGAAGCGGAAGACGACAGCCCGTGGACGCCGTTCCATGTCGATGCCGGCTTCGCCGCGGCGACAGCACGGTGACGGTGATCGGCGCGTCGGCGCCGCAAAATATCTTCACCTACGGCTGCGAGACCGGCCAGGACATTCTCGAGCATTTCATCGGCGCGACGCTCGGGCTCGGCCACAACAACATCATTTTCCCGACCGGGCCGCTGTTTGTCGTCAGCCCCGAACACGCCGCGACGCATGGCGCGCGACGGCATCGGCAAGAAGGAAATCCAGAATGCGGTGTTCGAACGCGCGCGGATTCCGCTTGGCGCGGTTTGCCAAACGGAGCGTGACGGGGCTTCGCCACCGCCGCGCGCGCTGGTTCGCCGAGGTCGGCGATCCGAACCATATCGGCATCGCGGATCGGCCGCAGGACATTCATATCGTCGTCGCCGGCGGCGCCGGCATCCACTCGCTGTTTGTACCGACGGCGTTCAGCTATCGTCCGGTGACGCGCCGGATCGCGGGCAAAGGTTGAGGTCAGAATCAACGGCGGGAAGCGACCCGAAAAGAGGTCGCAAACCGGAGCGGGTCGCCCGCGTCGTGACGCCGTGCGGAGGGAAATGGATATGTCGAACGCGGAACACATCGCTCCGCCCGGAACAGCCGCGCCGATAAGCGCCGCGGTGGCGCCGGCCAGTCCGGCAAAGCCACGAACCTCTCTGATCAAGAATTTGGGTTTGCTGGCTGGTTCGGCTGCGCTCGTCGCCATCATCATGATGCCGCAGCCGGAGGGATTGTCGGTCGCCGGGCAGCACATGCTTGGCATTTTTGCGTTTGCGGTGATCGTCTGGATGACCGAAGCGGTGGACTATGCCGCCAGTTCCATCATCCTCATGGCGCTGATTGCATTTTTGCTTGGCTCTGCGCCCGATCCAGCCCACCCCGATCATATCCTCGGCACATCGCGCGCGCTATCGGCGGCGATGGCTGGCTTCACAAATCCGGCTGTGGCGTTGATCGCCGCTTCGCTGGTTATCGCGACCGCCATGGCGATTACGGGCCTCGACAAGCGCCTCGCGTTCAATCGTGATTTCACTGATCGGGACCAGCCGCAGCCGCCTTCTTGATCGGCACCATCGTCGTCATGGCGGTATTGGCCTTTTTTATTCCGACTGCCTCGGCGCGTGTGGCCTGCCTCGCGCCGATCGTCTTGGGCATGATATCCGCGCTCGGCATCGACCGGAAAAGCCGCATCGCCGGCATGCTCATGATGTCGATCGCATACCTTTCTCTGATCTGGGCCATGGGTATTGCGACCGGCGCCGCGCAAAACGTCTACGTGAATGCGCTGATGGACAGAACGATCCATGTCAGGATTGCCTGGATCGACTGGCTGATCGTCGGCGCGCCGTATTCGATCGCGATGAGCGTCGCGCTCTATATCGTCTTGATGAAGATGATGGCGCCGCCGGTTGCACGGAAGCCGCGAACTCCGGCGGCCGCCGACTTTGGGCCGCAAGCTTGGGCCAATGACGCGCGGATGAAATCAAGCTTCTGATTTTCTCCGTTGTTCTCCTGGGTTTCTGGGCAACCGAGAGGAAACTGCATTCCTTCGATTCATCGACCCGTTGCGGTCGCGGCCGTGGCGCTGATGTTCGTGCCGAAGATCGGCGTGATTAGCTGGAAACAGGTGCAGCCGCGTATTCCATGGGGGATCCTCATTCAGCTTGGCGTCGGCGTCGGGTTTGGGCACGGCGTTGTTGAAAACCGGCGCGGCGGGCTGGCTCGCGACCTACGTGGTCGACGCAATTCGGCGTCCAGCAGCTATCCATATTCGCTATTCTCGCGGTGCTATGGCTGTTCCTGATCCTGGTCCATTTGGGCTTCTCGAGCGGCGCCGCCATGGCGACGACCATGATCCCGGTCCTGCTGAGCGTTCTGCAACAGGCGCAAATCCCGCCGCTGAAGGTTGCCGGCATGACCATGCTGCTCACCTTCGTGACCAGCGTCGGCTGGATTCTTCCCATCAACGGGCCGCAGAACATGCTCGCCTTCGGCACCGAGACCTTCGAAGCGCGCGATTTCATTCGCGTCGGCATTGTCTTGACCGTCATTGCCTATGTGATGCTGCTGATGTTCGCGGCGACATATTGGCGGTGGCTCGGCTACGTTTAGAACGATCGGTCATGCGGTTACGCGCACTTCTGCAGGAACAGGGCGATGCCGGAACGACCGCGGAAGCGGTCTATCAGGTGCTGCGGCACGGCATCGTTCACGGCGATCTGGCGCCGGGCGAGCGGCTGCGCAGCGATGCGCTGGCCAATGAACTGCGCGTCAGCCGTACGCCGGTGCGTGAAGCCCTGCGCAAGCTCGAAGCGGAAGGGCTGGTCGCGCAGTCGGGCTCCGGCCTCGTCGTCCGCGCGTTCAGCGAGCAGGATCTGACCGAGCTGTTCTACGTGCGCGAGGCGCTTGAGGGCATGGCGGCGCGGCTTGCCGCGGAGAACGCGACGCCGTCCGAGATCGCCGAGATCCGCGAGCTGCTCGACGACATGGAAACGGTGCGCCAGCGCGGCGACCTCGGCGCGTTGCGGCGGCTCACCGGCGAATTTCACCAATGGTCTGCCGCGCTTCGCACAACAACCGGCTGCTGCAATCGCTGACAGTCGCTGCTCGATCACGTCCGGCAAATTCAGACCAGCACGCTCTATGGCGAGGGCAGGGCCGCCGCCGCTCTGCAAGAGCATCGCGACCTCTTGGCGCGCCATCGCGGCGCGCGACGGCGACCGCGCCGAAAGCGCTCGCCCGCGACCACCGCCGCAAGACGCTGGAGCTGCGCAAGGATATGCTGCGCGAACAATTGCGAAAGAGCCGCGCGGACCGGCGGAGTAGGGTGTGAAGCACGATGGCGGGTGAGACCAAGGCGCTGGCGGAGTTCGCGACGGCGCTGCGTTACGAGGATATTCCGGCGCCGGTGATCGCGATCACCAAGGCGTGCCTGATCGACGCGGTCGCGGTGGCGCTGTTCGGCAGCAGCTTGCCGTGGAGCAAGAGCGTCGAAGACTTTGCGCGCCACATCGGCGGTCATGGCGCCAGCACGATCTTGAGCCCGGCGCTTGCGGCGGTCGGCGCGCCGGCTGCGGCGCTTGCCAACGGCACGTTCGCGCACGCCTTCGAGTTCGACAATTTGCGCCAGCCGAGCGTCGGCGTGCATCCGGGCTCGACCGCCTCGGTCGCGGCGCTCGCGGCGGCGGAAGAGATCGGCGCATCGGGCCGCGACATGATCACGGCGCTGGTCGCCGGCAACGAGTGCATGATGCGCACCGGGCTCGCCGCCAAAAGCACCAGCGAGCCGCTCGGCTTTCATGCGCCGGGGCTGACCGGCGTGTTCGGCTCGGCGGTCGCCGTCCAGCCGGATCATGGGGCACGATGCGCAAAAAACCGCGATGGCGCTGGGCATCGGCGGTTCGCTCTGTTCGGGCCTGTTGGCCTTCGCCAAGGCCGGCAATGGCGGCATGGTGAAGCGGCTGCACATGGGCCGCGCCGCGGAAGGCGGCGTCACCGCCGCGTATCTCGCCGGGCGCGGCTTCGAGGGCCCGGACGTTATCCTCGAAGGCAAGTTCGGCTATCTCGACGTCTACGCCCGTGATGGCGACCCGCAATTGCTGGTCGAAGGGCTCGGCACGCGGTGGGACAGCCTCGACATCTGGTTCAAGATGTTTCCGTGCCACGTCACCGCGCAAGCGCCGGTGCGGGCGATCCAAGAGCTTCAGCGCCAGCATCGCTTCGCGCCGCGGGAGGTGACCAGGATCGTCATCGAGGCGTCCGAAAAAGTGCTCTCGCACCACGCCGACCGTTCGCCGCGCGACGTCGGCACCGCGCAATACAGCGTGCCGTTCAGCGTGGCGCTCGCGCTTTATCGCGATCCGGCCGATCCGCAGGCCTTTCTCGACGGCCCGAACCAGAATCCGGATATTCTCGATCTGTGCCGGCGGATCGAACTGCGCCCTTATGGCGAGGCGATCGCCGCCGGCCACAACGCGACGTGCCGGGTGCACGTGACGCTCGCCGGCGGCCGCACGCTCTCTATCGGCAAGACCGATGTCGACGAAGCCGATACGCCCGAGACGGTGCAACAGCGCGTCGAGCAGAAATTTTCCAAGCTGGCAGACGGCCTGCCCGAGAGCCACCGCACCGCGCTCCTCGCCCGGCTCAACGCCATCGAGGATTGCAACGTCGCGGATCTCTTTCGCTTTTGAGCGAGCGTATCGTGGAATTACAGCCGCCAGGTCCTCCCGGAGGCCTTTAAGAATGGCAAAGGCGCCACCGACGGAGACGCCTTACTGGCGGTCCTTCCGGCGGTCTCCTCCTCCAGGCGTTTCTCGCGCTTTAGGAGAAAGTCGTAACTTGATGCAATGGACTGCCAGAGTTGGCTTACTTCGATGTGCCGAGAGTGTTCAGCGTTGGCTGTACACCGCTCCAGACCACGAGAAAAACGCTCGAAGTCGTTCAAAAACCCGGTCAGCATGACGCTCCCCTTTGTTGCCGTACAGGCGGGAGCTCGATGGGTCTCTCAGTCATCGGCGCCTGGCGCAGAGCCGTAAGTCGAACCTCAACGTCACCTCGGCCGATGATCTCGACGACGCCGCGCAGAAGATCGTCAAAGCGGTGAGGGAGGCAGCGTAATGATCAGCGCCTCTTCCTTACCTCCCCCTGAAAGGGGGAGGACGGCGAGCGAAGCGCGCCCGGTGGGGGTCCGTCCAGAGATTCAATACAATCGCACGCGAGTAAAGACGGCCCGCGCTCGTAAACTACGTGAAGCATCGACCGAGGTCGAAAAGCGCTTGTGGAGCAAGCTGCGCGATGGTCGTTTGGACGGGCTGAGTTTCCGTCGGCAACATCCTGCGGGGCCATATATTCTGGACTTCTATTGCCCGCAGCTAGGCCTATCGATCGAACTCGACGGTAGCCAGCATCAGCTTCAAGAAAGTCATGATGAAAAGCGGACCGCTTGGCTGCGCGGCCGCGGCGTGACCGAGCTTCGATTTTGGAACAATGACGTCACAAAAAATCTCTCCGGCGTCTTGGAGAAAATCAAGGCTGCCGCAGATGAATTGAGAGTCCTCGGACGGACCCCCACCCGGCGCTGGCGCGCCGCCCTCCCCCTTTCAGGGGGAGGTAAAGAATAGGCTCGCCCTGTCATGTCCATCCTCATTGACAAGAATACCAAAGTCATCTGCCAGGGCTTTACCGGCAAGAATGGCACTTTCCATTCCGAGCAGGCGATCGCCTACGGCACCAAGATGGTCGGCGGTACCTCGCCCGGCGATGAATACGATGATTTTGAGGAAAGCTTAAGCGCATCCGCCCGCGTTACCATGCGACGCTTCCGTTGCAAGGTGAGGCCGGAAAGCCGTTGTGACGAGGCCGCCAACCGAGACGGCCTACCTAATTTCCGTGTCACGGTTCTTGTCGAGGATCGCCCTGGATCGCGCCACAGCCGCGCGCGACGTGACGGACAGTTCGTTGTTGCTCACCTTGTATTCCAACTCTTGTGCGCGATGTTGCGCCTTCAGGTCTTTGGCTTGTGCAATGACATCGCGACTTTGAGAAATGGCAGAATCTGGCTTGAGCGCCATGGCTGGTGCTCCCTTTTTTGCCGTACAGGCGGGAGCGCTACCGAACTCTCAGCCACCGACGCCTGGGGCTATTGCCACTGCCGATGATGGATGACCGTGCGCGCTAATTGGACAAATAGCGAATCATTTAATTGGGATAGCGTGCGCCGGTCCGATCGGCGATCGTGCAACGAAACTATTTCAGTTTCTAAGTGAATGAACTCGGCGCGCGCGCCTTTCGTATCCAACGTGGGCGTGTTTTGGCAATGGCATAATCCTCGCACGACAAATTCATGTATGCGAACAAGATCGTGGAGAGGCTCGGAGACCAAAAGGAGCGAGCGCTCGTCGTGCCTACGCCATCGGGAATCCCGGCGCCAGAAATGAAAGAGGCCGCCAACTGAGGCGCCCTACTTGCAGGCCGCTAATTCGGCAAGAAGGCGGTCGCGGTCTCCCACAAGGGTTTCCTGCGCCAGTTCGAACACCGCCAGCAACTCACGGGCTTTTTGAGCGGCCTTGACATGCTCGTCACGTTCAAGTTCGGAAACGGTTTCCTTTTGCCGGGCAATTTGGCCTTCGCCTTCGGCGACGTGCCGCTCTGCTTGGGCCAAGTGCTGTTCAATCAGCGCTCTGTCCATCATCGGGACCGGCAACCTTCCAGCGAACGAACGTTGGCTGATGCGTGCGAGGCGTGTGAAAGATTAAATGAAAGAGGCCGCCAACCGAGGCGACCTAACAAAGACCGCTGCCACAAACGCTGGTGGTGCTGAGGTCCGAACCCTGCGCGCAATAGCTGCCCGGAGTGGAGTTGCACTTGGAGCCGGCCCCATTTGGAATACAAGTTTTAACGGTCTGGGTGGTGCCGTTTTTATTGTGATAGGTGGTTGTAACGAGACAGCCGGTGCCGGCCCATGCAGGTACGCTCGTGCCCGCGAGAACCAGGAAGCTTGCTGCAACGATCAGGTGTCTGCGCATTGGTAGCCCCGCCCTTGGTGGAATATTTTCCACAGACATCATCTATTCGCCCATGCGTTTTGCAAGCCCTTTTGCAAGGGGCCCACCGCCATTTTCAAAAGGGACCAGCCGATATGGAAAGGGGGCCAGTACCAAACTCTGCCGGTGCCGCGCGCGCAGATCGCTCGCCGCGTCCACACGACCACGAATGAAAGAGGACGCCAACTGAGGCGGCTTATCGCCCAAACCAGTCGGTACATTTGGTGACAAGCAAGAAAAGCGGGACTTGAGAAAAACAAGCTATTGCAATGCACATGTTGATCAGAATGTAATCCAAGGGCACTCCTTGTGGCATCGCACGACCGCTCTCCTCCTCCTTAATCATCCGGCGTATGACCCAATTCCAGCAAATGGCAACAAAACAACCACCAGCAAGGAAGGGCGTCGTCCATCCGACCAATAGTGCCCACATCGAAGTCCTGGCACCGTCAGAGAGATGCCAGCTTGGGCACTGAGCGGGGGGCTTAACTGTTAGCAGCACAATGGCCGTAATAGCGGCAACGACCACGCTCGCGGCGACAGAAAGCCGGGCGAACTTCACGTAGGGGTCCTGGTCAAACCGTGGAAGTTTTGGGTCGTCTGCCATGCTCCAATCCTAGCAAAAACGACCGTCCCTCACTTCAAATCTGGGAGCTAAACTCGGAAACCGGCCAGTCTCAAAAGGGGCCACCCCGTTTTTCAAAAGGGACCAGCGTGGATGGAAGGGGCCAGTACCCGGGACCGAACCGGGTGCGCTGGTTTCGTACATTTGCGATGAACGTGTCGCAAATCTACGATGCTGAAGATGGTCAGCCGGTCGAAATGAAAATAGAGCTTGAAGCAAAGGAGGCCGCCAACTGAGGCGGCCTCAAGCGCTCGCGCTTGCGGCGTCACGACGCCGGACACGTGAACCCGATCTCGGTCTTGTTCTTGTCCAAGACCTGCGGAGTGCCATTGCGGCCGATAAATTCACACTTCTGCTTCATCGCCGAATCGATCTCGGTTTGGCTTTCGTTGTCCGTGATCGTCACGATCGCGCAGGATTCCTTGCATTTGCTGTTGAAGCCGACGCTGCTCCAATCGCAGGCCCCCAGCGGGAGAACTGCAAAGAGAACAGCGACGGTCAGAACGGTTTTCATCTTGTCTACCCGGTGAGTTGAAAGAACGTCTGCGTGATGAGATGTTGGTGCCCCTTCGGGTCGCGCGGCGTGGCTGTTTCTCCCAGCCGCACGCGACGGGTGTGATTTTTTATCACATGCGGTTCGTGGTGGTTAAGTGACTAATGGCGCCCGAAAGGACCCCGCTAAGTTCAAAAGGATATGCGGAAAGGTGCCAATACCAAAAGGGGCCACCCGTCAATTCAAAAGGGACCAGCGGGGATGGAACAGTGGCAAGTTCCCGCCCCTTGCGATCCTCCTTGGCACCGGTTCCGGCTGCGAGGCCGCGACGGCCACCGCGACTTGCATAACCCGCCGGCGTCAAACGGCGGATATTCTGCGATGTCGCTACAGGTTGGTTCGGCACATCGGCGGAGCGCGGCGCCGCCCGAGCGATGCAAAGCCGAGCATAGGGCTACATTCAGACCTTTTAGGTGAGACGCACCCAACGGTCGCAGCGAGGCGGAGCGGAGAGCACGGCGAGAAGTGCTCGCATGTGGTTGCCTATTTCTTTTGAAAACTCGGCGCGGTTTTGCGCCCAGCGTCAGTGCAGGCGCTTGTCCATGTCACAGAGGTGACGTTCAGCGGCAGATGAACGCGTAGAGCTTGCTACGCACCCGTCATCATTGGCATCGATGCGTTGCCTGACAGCCGGGCTCCTTCCTGCGCATGCGCGCGCC
>CAWJDC010000010.1:0-346752 GCA_963841575.1 uncultured Alphaproteobacteria bacterium | reverse complement strand
GTGGGATTCGAACCCACGATACGGTTTCCCGTATACACGCTTTCCAAGCGAGCGCCTTCAGCCACTCGGCCACCCCTCCGTGGGGACGGCGCAATATAGCGACACGGGTTGGCATTACAACCCGAGTAAACTCCGGTCGATTTCGCTCACGATGCGACTTTTGCTCGAAAGCGCTATACGAGGACGGTGGCGGAACTCTTCCCCAGCCGCGGCGTTGTGCCCATAGTTCTTGACAAGGCATTTTCGTGATCTGGCTGTTTGATGGCCCTCACGGCTAATGATTGACCAGGCGACGCGATGCAGAGGCCCGGCTCGTGCCGGGCCTCTGCATGTTTGCTTCCGGCTCCGTCCTGCTGCCCACGGCGCGCTTCCTTCCAACCGCGCTTGTCATCGCTTACATTGGAGGCATGGCTTCGTCCGATAACGACTATCTGATCCGGCCCGATCCGCTCGATCCGCGCCTGACCGAGCGCGTCAGCGGCATCGACCAGACCGGCGCCTCGATCGAGACCGCGGTCACGGTCGAGCGCGCACTGACGATCTTCCTCAATTCCCAGGAGATCGTCACCGCGATGACCATCAACGATCATCCCGAATATCTCGCGCTCGGCTATCTGCTCAACCAGAACATGCTCAAGGCCGGACGATGCCGTCACCGGCGTCGATTACGACGAGGAGCTGTCGGTCGTCGTGGTGCGCACCAAGCGCAAGACCAATTACGAGAAGAAGCTGAAGAAGAAGGTGCAGACCTCCGGCTGCGCGCAGGGCACCGTGTTCGGCGACCTGATGGAGGCGCTGGAGAACGTCACGCTGCCGGAGGCGGAGCTGCGCACCTCGTGGCTCTATACGCTGACCCACAAGATCAACACCACGCCGTCGCTCTATCTCGAGGCCGGCGCGATCCACGGCTGCGTGCTCGCGGTCAAGGATCGGCCGCTGGTCTATATGGAGGACGTCGGCCGCCACAACGCCGTCGACAAGATCGCCGGCTGGATGTTCAAGCATCGCGTCGGCGCCGCCGACAAGATTTTCTACACCACCGGCCGGCTCACCTCCGAGATGGTGATCAAGACGGTGCGCATGGGCATTCCGATCCTGATCTCGCGCTCCGGCTTCACCGCCTGGGGCGTCGAGCTGGCGCGCAAGGCGAACCTGACGCTGATCGGCCGCGCCCGCGGCAAGCGCTTCATCGCGCTCGCCGGCGAAGACCGCATCGTGTTCGACCAGGACCTCGCCTATGTCGAGGAGGAAAGCGCCAAGCACCGCCGCAAGGCCGCGGTGCATGACGAGTAAGAGTAAGCTGAAACGCGCGTGACCATCCCCCCTACTCTCGGTCTCGTGCTCGCCGGCGGTCTCGCGCGGCGCATGGGCGGCGGCGACAAGGCCCGCATCCGCGTCGGCGGCGCGACCATCCTGGAGCGCGTGCTGGCGCGCCTGACGCCGCAATGCAGCCGCGTCATCATCAACGCCAACGGCGATCCGGCGCGCTTTGCCGACACCGGCCTGCCGGTCGTCGCCGACAGCGTGCCGGATTTCGCCGGCCCGCTCGCCGGCATCCTCGCCGGGCTCGACTGGGCGGCAGCGCATCGCGCCGGATTGCGAATGGCTCGCCAGCGTGCCGGGCGATTGCCCGTTCCTGCCGAACGATCTGGTGGCGCGGCTGCATGAGGCGCGCGTCGCCGCCGGCACGCCGCTCGCCTGCGCGCGCTCGGGCGAATGGCGGCATCCGGTGGTCGCGCTTTGGCCGGTCGCGCTGCGCGACGATCTGCGGCGCGCGCTGGTCGACGAAGGCTGCGCAAGATCGAGCTCTGGACCGCGCGGCACGGCGTCGCCATCGCCGATTGGCCGGCCGAGCCGGTCGATCCGTTCTTCAACGTCAACACGCCGGAGGATGCGGCGCGCGCCGAAGCGACTCGCCGCGCACCATCCACGACGCCGTGAACGATGCGTCAGCCGACCAGCGCCGCGTAGGAGAGAAAGCCGACCGTCGCGCCCGGCTCGATCTTGGTCACGTCCTCGGCGCAGTTCGGCCAACCCGTCGGTTTCCGTCAGCGAGGTGAGAACGCCGGCGCCGTCCTGCTGCGTACTTGACCGCCTCGATCGACGCCGTCGGCCGCCACGCGCAGCGCCACGCGCACATATTCGCGCCGGCCCTTGCGCTTCTTGTAGGAGAACGCCGCGCGCGCCGGCATCGCGCATCAGCGGCTCGGGCAACGCGCCGGACGAGCCGCAGCAGCAGCGGCCGCACCACGCGCACGAAAGTGACGAACACCGCGACCGGATTGCCCGGCAGCCCGACGAAGGCCGCGCCGTCGCCGCTGTTCCGAGCCGCGAATGACGCCCATCGCCACCGGCCGGCCGGGCTTGATCGCGACGCGCCAGAACACGATGCGGCCGATGCTCTCGATCGCGGCGCGCACGTGGTCGGCCTCGCCGGTCGAGACGCCGCCCGAGGTCAGCACCAGATCGTGATCGGCAGCGGCCGCCGCCGATCGCGCGCGCGAGCGCCTTCGGATCGTCGCTGAGAATGCCGAGGTCGGTCACCGTCGGCGCCGAACCGCGCGAGCAGGCCGGCGAGCAGATAGCGATTGGAATCGTAAAGCGCGGCGCGCGGCAGCGGCGTCCCCGGCTCGACGATCTCGTCGCCGGTCGAGAACAGCGCGACGCGCACGCGCCGGCGCACGTCAAGCGCGGTGAGGCCGAGCGCCGCCGCGAGCGCCACGTGCTGCGCGGCGAGCCGCCGGCCGGCCGGCAGCGCGACCGCGCCGGCCGCGCATGTCCTCGCCGGCAAGCCGGCGATTGGCGCCGCGCTTCAATCCCGGCGGCACGACGACGTCGTCGCCGTCGACGCGGCAATCCTCCTGCATGAACACCGTATCGGCGCCGGCCGGCATCGGCGCGCCGGTGAAGATGCGGATCGCTTCGCCGGACTTGAGCGCGTGCTCGGCCGCATGGCCGGCGGCGACCCGATCGACGATCGCTGAGGCGCGCTTCGTCACCTCGAGTCGAGATCGCCGGCGCGCACCGCATAGCCATCGACCGCCGAATTATCGAACGGCGGCACGTTCGACCGGCGCGACGATGTCGTCCGCAAGCACGCGGCCGGCGGCCTCGCGCAACGGCACCGTCTCGCGATGCCGCTCGACCGGCGCGACGCGCTCGGCGATCAGCCGCTCGGCATCGGCGACCGGCAGCAGCGGCCCGGCAAAGGCGAAGCAATCGTCGCTGAGCTGCGCCATCAGGCTGGCTCCCGCGACGGCCCGATCCGATCGCGCGGCAGCGCCTCGGCCTGCAGCACGTCGGCGATGCGCTCGATGTCGTCGAGCATGCAGCACCGGCACTTGCGCCTGCGGCAGCGGCGCATCGGTCGCGATGGCGACGATGCAATCGTCGTCGGGATGCAGCAGCGGCTTGCCGACGGCGGCGCGAAACACTTCAAGCTTCGGATGCGCGTGGCGCTTGAAGCCTTCGACGATCACCAGATCGACCGGGCTCAGCTTCGCCAGCACCTCGGCGAGCGGCGGCTCGGGCTCGTCGTCGAGCTCGTGCACGATCGCCCAGCGCCGGCTCGACACGATCGCGACTTCGCTGGCGCCGGCCTCGCGGTGCAGCCAGGAATCCTTGCCGGGCTGGTCGATGTCGAACTCGTGATGCGCGTGCTTGACGGTCGCGACCTTCAGGCCGCGGCCGACCAGCACCGGGATCACGCGGTGACCAGCGTCGTCTTGCCGGAGCCGCTCCAGCCCGCGAGACCGATGATGCGCATGCTCGCTACGTCTGCCGGGCTCCGGGCACAACACATCTTATAATGATCGAACATATAGTGGCGTTTAATCGCGTTTACCCGTCAGCCGGTTCCATGCCCAGCGCCGCGGATGCGCGCGCGCGTTGCCTCGTCGCGCAGGGCCTCCAGAAACGCCTGCACGGCGGGCCGGTCGCGGCGCGCTTCGACCAGCAGAAAATCATATTCCTCCGGCGCGATCGGCAGAAACGCCAGCCCGTACATCCGCGCCACCGGCTCGATCGCGACGCCCCAATCGGCGCGATGCTGCGCGACCGCGGCGGCGACGGCGTTGTGCGAGCGCGGCTGATTGGCGTAGCCCGGCGGCCGCGCGCCGCGCGAGCAGACCGTCGACCAGCACGCGCGTGCCGGAGCCGGCATTGCGGTTGACCATCAGGACCGCGGGATCGGCGAGCGCCGCCTTCAGCGCGGCGTCTGCGGTGCGCCCTCGAAACGCGCGTCGCCGGGGCGAAACACAAAGCCCTGCATGCGCCGCCAGCCGGGAACCAGCGTCAGGCCCGGCGCAAGCAGATGCTTGTTGTAGATGCCGGTCGCCGGATCGACCAGATGCACCGGCGCCAGATCGCATTCGCCGCGGCTCGCCGCGGCAACGCCGCCGAGGCTGCCGACCGCGATGGTGCGCGCGCTAAAGCCGCGCTCGGCGAGCGCGCCGACCACGACATCGAGCGCGATATCGTGGCTGCCCATGATGACGAGATCGGGCGCCTGCGCCGTCGTCGCCGATCAGCGTCACCTCGCGCTTGGCTGTCGGCATCGAGCGCAGCGGCCAGCGCATCGATCGCCAAAAATCCGTCGGCCTGCGAAAAAGCGGTGACCGCGCCCGAGCCTTTGCCGGTCGGAAACGCGATCGGACCGTCGTCGCCGGCCACCAGCGAAACCAGCACGAATTCCTCGCGGCCGAGCTCGGAAGCGATCCGCACCGGCACGCGCGCCGTCGACGGTCGTCGCCGCTTCCGGCGGCAGCCCGGCGCGGGCGCGGATGACCGGCGCGACGAAGGCATGGAAGGTGAAGATCGCCGAGGTCGGAAATCCCGGCAGCACGACCAGCGGCTTGTCGCCGATCACCGCCAGGCAGAGCGGCTTGCCGGGCTTGAGCGCGACGCCATGCACCAGAATGCCGGGCGTGCCGAGCCGCGACACGATGCGATGCGACAGGTCGCCCGCGCCCTTCGACGTGCCGCCGGAGAGCACGACCATGTCGCAGGACGTCGAGCGCGGTGCGCATGGCGAGTTCGAGCGCGACCTCCTCGTCCGGGAACGCGCCGAACGGCACCGGCTCGCCGCCGGCTTCGACGATCGCGGCGGCGATGATCGCGCCGTTGCTGTCATAGACGCCGGCCGGCCGCAAGCGGCTGGCCGGGCTCGACCAGTTCGTCGCCGGTCGAGAGCACGGCGACGCGCGGGCGGCGCACCACGTCGATCGGCGGCAAAGCCGCAGGCCGCCAGCATGCCGATCTCGCGCGAGCCGATCGCGCGTGCCCTTGCGCAGCAGCGTCTCGCCGCGCGCGATGTCGGAGCCCGCATAGGAGATGAACTGCCCGCTCGCCACCGCGCGGCGCAGATCGATCGCCGGCGCGGCATCGTCCTCGATCAGTTCGGTGTGCTCGATCATCACCACCGCATCGGCGCCGCGCGGAATGACGCCGCCGGTCGCGATCGCGGTCGCGGTGCCGGGCGTCACTTCGATCGCCGGCTGCACGCCGCAGGCGATCACCTCGGCATTGAGCGCAAGGCGCCGCGGCGCGCGCGTCGCTGGCGCCGGCGGTGTCGGCGGCGCGCACCGCAAAGCCGTCGACATTGGAGCGATCGAACGGCGGCGCATCGACCGGCGCGACCACGTCGGCGGCAAGCACGCGCGACGAGCGCCGCGGCGAGCGGCACGGTCTCGCCGGCGCAGCGGCGAACGATCGATGCACGGCCTCGAAGCGCCGGCGCGCCTCTGCGGCCGAGACCACTTCGAGGAATTGCTCCTGCCGCGCGGCGCGCCGCACCGCGTCGAGGATCGCGTGCCCTCGCCGGACCGGCCCGCTGGCGCGCCGGTTTCTCGGTATCTTATGGCCATGGTCTCACCGCAACCGGCGTCCCGGCCGGAAATCCTTCGCTGTCGGCGGAACGACGATCCAGCCGTCGCTGCGCGCCAGCGCCTCGAACGACAGATAGCCGGACGCCGAGCGGTTCCGCCATGCCGCCGGCGCAGCGCACCGGGATCAGTTCGGTCAAGCCCGATCGTCGAAGTGACCTTGCGCTTGAGCGGCAGCGCCGTCGGCATCGTCTTCAACGCTGCCGCCGGCAAGCCTGGCGACGAGATGGCGCCCGATCAGAAGCCAGACCGCCAGCGCGGCATCGAGCCGCCCCGGCACCAGCAGCACCGGCCGCTGTGCCGGCAAAGCCGAACGCCGCGGTTTCGCCGGGCGATACGGCAATGCCGTGCGCCTCGACGCGGCCGAGCCGCGCCAGCGTCTCGCACGCTGCGTCGCGCTGTCCGCTGCCGGTGCCGCCGACGGCAATCACCGCATCGGTTTCGGCAGTCGCCAAGCGCGGGCTCAAGCGCAACCGAACTTCGCAGTGACCAAACCACCTGCTTCGCCGGCGGCACGGATAATCGTTACCAACGCCGCTTCGATCACCGGCGACCTCGCTTCGCCACCGCCAGACGACGCGTATTCGCGGCAAACGAACCATCACGTCCTGCATTCCGGCAGCCCGGCATGACCGCAATGTCGACCGCGCGCGCGCGTTCGCCGGCGCGCCGCAACGGCTTTTGCGGTGTGGCGTCGCCACCGGCAGGCAATACCCCCTCGCCTGCCGTGACGGGAGCGACAGCCTCGACCCGATGACCGCGCAGCGTGACGGCATCGAGCGGCAATACTGCGTCCGTCCCGCTCGGCACCGGTTCGCCGACGTCGATGCGTCGTGTCGTCAACGGCAACAACGCCGGCGCGTAAGGACCGGCATCGGCGACCGCCGCACTATCCACCGAAAAGCCGTCGCGCATAGCGATCGCACGAGGCGGACACCGCGGCGGCATAACATCTTCCGCCAGCGTGACGTCCCGCGCCGCTTCGAGCGAAGATTGTCGCGTTGCCACCGCGTTGAGGCGCGAATCGATGAGCGCAAGAATCGCGTGCAACGGCGTTAAGCGCGCGATGCGCTGAGCCGAAGTGATATCGGAATCTGGCATCAGCCTTATATTGTCATACCCGCAGGGGCAGGCATCTATTAAACACAAAAAACAGGATATAAATCCTCTGCATTGTGATGATTGGTCGATCCGCCTGCGCGGACGATGACAACAGGGGCTGCCGGCGACTGCACATGGCGGAAAAGACCCTCAATCTGCGCGGCCTCAAATGCCCGCTGCCAGCGTTGCGCGCCCGCAAGGCGCTTGGCGGCATGCAGACCGGCGATATTCTGATCGTGGAATGTACCGATCCGCTGGCCGGTATCGATATTCCGAATTTGCTCAATCAGACGGGTGACGTGCTCGAGGACACCCGCAAGGACAAGAAACTGCTGACATTCCGTATCCGGAAACACTGAATCCAGCCCTTTCCCGTTCCGGGAGAGGAAAAGCATTATTCCATCTTGATCCCGGCTTTGAGGATCACCGGTTTCCAGCGTACAGCCTCGTGTTTGACGAAGGCTTGGTAGGCGGCGACATCCATCGGCTTGGCGATCATGCCTTCCTGGCGGATGCGTTCCTGACTCGCGGGTGTCGCCATGCCGGCGTTGATGGCGCGATTGACCTTTTGCGCGATCTCATCGGGCAGCCCCGCCGGGCCGGCGAGACCGAACCAGTTGGTCGCCACGAGATCGTAGCCGATATCCTTGAAGGTCGGCACGTTCGGATAGTCCGGCAAGCGCTCGCTGCCAGTATGCGCCAGCGCGGTCACCGTGCCGCTTTGAATCTGTCCCGCAGCCGACGTCACGGTCGGCGTCGCAAAATCGATATTGCCAGCCACCACGTCGAGCTGGCTTTGCGAGGCGCCCTTGTAGGGCACCACCTGGAATTTAAGGCCGGCCAGTTGCGCAAAGGATGCGCCGACCATTTGCCCGGCGCTCGCCAGCCCGGAGACACCGTAGGTCAGCGGCTTCGGACTCGCCTTGGCCTTGGCGATGAAATCCTTGAGCGTCTTTACGTCACTCTTCGCGCTCACGATGAAGACAATCGGCGATCCTGCCAAATAGGCAACGTGCGTCAAATCCTTGAACGGGTCATAGCCGATCTTGGAATTGATCAGCGGGTTGATCGCGGTGAGCGAGAGCGTCGTGATGACAAAATTATAGCCGTCCGGTTCGGAGTGGGCGACAGCGTCGACGCCGATCACGCCGCCGGCGCCGGCGCGAGTCTCGACATAGAATTGCTGGCCGAGCGCTCTGGTCAACTGGTCGGCGGCCATGCGGGCGAGGATGTCGGCGGCGCCACCCGGCGCGAAGGTATTGATGATGCGAACCGGACGGGTCGGCCAGTTCTCGGCCGCGGCCGGCGCCGCGCTCAACGCGAGGGCGGCGCCAAACGCGGCAAATCGCAGAACATTCCTGACGTTCATTCCGCCGCAACCTGATGTGCGGCGACGCCTTTGGCCTTCACCACGACCTTGATGGCGTCATCGACACGGTCCTTAGCGTAGCGGATCGCGGTCGGCAGATCTTCGAGCGGGAATGTGTGGGTGTGGATTTTCGTGGCGTCGAAGCGCTTCTGCGACATGAAGGCTTCGGCGCGGTGGGTCGCGCTCTTGCCTTCGCCGCGGATGCCGAACAGATAAATGTTGTTGCGTACGATGTGGGCGACATCGACCGGCGTCTCCTGGTGTGGAAACGCCGCCAGGCAGACCTTGCCGCCGCGATTGACCATCCGGATGGCTTCATTCACGGCATTGGGCGCGCCCGAGCATTCGACCACATAATCGACGCCCTTGCCGCCATTGAGGCGGCGCACGGCTTCGACAGCATCCTCGTTTCGCACGTTGACGACATGATCGGCGCCCAATTCACTGCCGATCTTGAGCCGGTTGTCGCGCGTGCCGGTGAGGATCACGGGCGAAGCCCCCATGGCCTTTGCGACGGCGACGCCCAGAAGCCCGATCGGCCCCGGCCCGGTCACGACGACGCTCTCACCCGCCACTAGGCCGCCGAGTTCAGTGAGGCCGTACATCGCCGTACCGGCAGTAACGACCAGCGTCGCTTCCTCATCCGACATGGCTTCGGGAATGGCGACGAGGGTGTTGATATTGTTGACCTGATACTCGCAAAAGCCACCGTCGGTGGTGAAGCCGTTGGCGCGGTGGCCTTTGTCGACGTCGCCGTAGTTGAGGCCATAGTTATGGCACGACGTGTACATGCCCTCGCGGCAGCGCTTGCACTGCCCGCAGCCGGCGTGGATTTCGACCGTGACGCGCTGGCCGATCCTGTATTCGTCGACGCCAGGACCGAGCGCTGCGACCGTGCCCATGTATTCGTGACCGGGCGTGAAATTCTTGTTGAACGGCATGCCGCCCTGAATCGAAGCCGGCGGACCGTGGTCGATGATCTCAAGGTCCGTGGCGCAGATCGCCACCGCGTCGATACGGACCAGGACTTCCGCGCGCTTGGGCACGGGAACCGGCTTGCGGGTGAGCTTGAGCTCGCCGGGGTTGCCCAGAACCCAAGCCTGCATCGTGTCTGGTATCGGAAAATCCGGGCTCGTTTTGACTCCCGCGCCTTGATACATGGCTGATCCTTTTGGCGATTAATTTGTGGCTTTCGGCAGCTTATAATGACTTTCAGCGGCGCGCGAAACCGACTTCCTGCGATCACACTTGTTGCACATGAGGCGCCATCGGGGACTTGGGAATTAGAGCAGTCACTTTTGTGCCATTTGGGCCAGTATACGGCCAGCCTCTGTTGATCCTAGTTCCACCGCTCGTTGATAGAAGGCACGCGCCTTCGCGGCATCGCCGCGCACACCGATAACATTGTGCTTGGCGAGATAGCGCGGATCGTAGGTGGCGGCGAGCGTGAGCGCCGCGTCGGCGTTACCGGCGTCTGCCAGACGCCCTAACCCGATCCGCGCCGCTTCGATGTCGCCGGCCTTCAGAAATTCCTGACTGCGGTCAATCAGGACGGCTGCTTCGCTGGGGTCGATCGGATGCACGGCCGGAGCGCGCGAACTCCCTAATTCAGTACGGTCGCTGGGCGGCGCGGACGTCAGTGCCGAAACTGGTGCCGGCTCCTTGGCGACCCACTTCAATTGCACCGCGCGACTGTCCACAAGCTGCCGATCGGGCGCGACCAGATCGACCCCGGTATTCATCACGCCGACAAAATTCTTTGGCGCGTAAAGATACAAGCCGCGAAGGTCACCGATGGACAATCGCCAGTCGGACGCGCTGGTGGACGCACCGGCTGACAGCCGCGTACCCTTGACGAGGCCATGGAGCAACAGAGATGAGTTTCGTCTCGCATGCGCTGTTGATATTCCGAGAGGGAGAGGTTCGTTGGCGAACACTTGTTGATCTTCAACCACGAGCCGCGGTGGCTCGCGCGGCTCGGAACCAGCACTTTGCGAACTCGGCGCAATTGCCGCCATGTCGACGCCTTTGCGCTTCAGCCAGTGGGCGTCCGGCCCAGACGATATCATCGTGACGCCGTATGCGAGGATTGCGGCAAAACCCACCACGAGCGAGAATCGCGCCAGCATAACAAAAACGGCGCGGCGCGGCGGCCCGGCCGGCGGCTCTGGCACAATGTCCGGATCGAGACGCCAATGGCGCCGCGATATGGTTCCTGCGCGACCGCTACCCGACCGTCTCAGATCGGATGAGGGCGGCGGCCAATCGATGGTCTCGCCTTCCGCTGATAACGGTGGTGAAGATTGCGGGCTTGATACGGTCGGAGGGGCCGGCTCTGGATCGTCGAAAGGCGGCTCCGTTGCCTCCGGCATCGCGTCATTCACGCGAGTCCGCGCATTCGCCGCTTCGGCGGGATCCCACCACGGATCATCCTCCGACGCATGCGCTTGGTTGTTCTCGGGGTCCGGCGGCATTGACGCTGCCGCAGCTTGATCCTCCGGCAGAAACTGCGTACGGGCGCGGCGCGGCGCGTAAAGTTCAAGACCCTGCAATTTGTTGTCGCGCGAAATTGGAGTACTCATACTCGCCTCCCCGACCTCGCGGTCGATTCTCACAAAGCGTTGTTGGTGTCGGCCTCCTACACTCCGTCCTGCGGCACTCGCTTGCCTCTGAACGTTCGCCGATTAGTCGACCGATACGCCGCTCGCGGTGATTGGCACCGCCCACTTCTTGATCTCGCTGGCGACGAATTTCTTGAGATAGTCAGAACTCGTGCGATCAGCGGCTACGAGATCGGTACCGATCTGCTCCATATGCGTTCGCACCGATGGCGTATTCATCGCCTGGATTGTCGCATCATGAAGCTTGCGCACAATGGGTTCCGCGGTGTGCCGCGGGAAGAACAACCCGATCCAGTTGTTGGCCTCAAATCCGGCAAGGCCCTCTTCCTGTGCGGTCGGCACCTCGGGCAACACTGCCGAGCGATGACCCGCCAGGACAACGATCGGCTTGACAGCCCCAGACTGGATCTGCGGCAGCTCCGTGGACACGGAATCGCACAAGTAGTCGATGCGCCCGGCAACGAGATCCTGCATGGCGGGTGCCGACCCGCGATAAGGAACGTGCTGGACATTGACGCCAAGCGCCGAATTCAGCAGCACGCAAGCGAGGTGGGTCGCCGAGCCGCTCCCTCCTGAACCGAACGACAGCTTTGCGGCGTTGGCCTTGGTGTAGGCGGTGAACTCTTTCAGAGAACGCGCTGGGAAGTCCTTACGCACAACGAGAACCAGTGTCTGCTCGGCAATGAGCGCCACCGGAGCAAAGTCATTCCTCGCGTTGTAGAGCGGCTTTTTGTAAAGGGTCTGATTGTAGGCTTGGGTGCCGACCGTACCGAGCAGCACCTGATACCCGTCCGGCGCAGCCTGCGCGACCCTCTCGGCGCCGGTCATCCCGCCCGCTCCACCGACATTCTCGACGATGACCTGTTGTTTGAGGATATCGCCGAGCCGTTGCGCCACGATCCGGCCGACGACATCGGTCGGGCCGCCAGCAGCAAATGGCACAATCATTGTGATGGGCCGGGTCGGCCAGTCACCTGCGCGCGCAAGCCCACCGCAGATGACGATACCTGTCAACGCAGCCGCGATCCATCGTGTCAGCATAGCTCCCCTCCTTGTTATCGCATCTGCGCGCGTGCTCGTCGCGCCGCCACGCGTTCAATTAGCCCAGTGCCCCGCGCACTTGGCCAACCGCGACGCCTTGCGGCGTCATCAAATTTCGTTTTGCAGGAAGGTAGATCGGTCTAAAGAGCTGGCCAGCAGGCCGGACAACGCAGTACGCATGACACACCCTCGTTGAACAAAAAACGCCACCACTCCTCGCCGTCAAAAAACTTTCCACATAGAGGCAGGCACACGTTGCCGGCTCTTTGTGGCAAGATCACGTCTATGTGTACCGGACGAACCTCAAACACAGAACTGAACAAAGTGGTGCCAAATTCCCGCAACCTTTGTGGCAAATAAAAATCGAATCCGACGTAATTGAGGGCGCCACTAGTCCCAGCGCCGCCACAATTTGCAGATCAAACTTTGTCGAGTTCAGTTTGCCTGAAGTATCGCGTCGGGGGATATCATGCGTGGTCGCGTCGTTGTTGTTGGTTGTTTGATCGCGTCGGTCATTGGCTTTGTTCAGCGTCAATCTCGCCGCCCAAGTCGTGCCGAAGTCGATTCAGCAAGGTGGCTACGAAGCGGCGTTGCGCGAGCGGAAGAATGCTTGGACCGTCGGGATTGTCGGCGGCCTGCTCTCCGGCTCGTATATGCGTTTTGCCGACGAGATGGCCAAGGCGCTAAACGACGGCGATAATCTGCGCATTCTCCCGATCGTATCTTATGGCGCGGCATCCAATCTCGACGATTTGCTTTATCTTCACGGCGTCGACGCGGCCATTACCCAGTCAGACGTGTTCGAGTATTTCCGCACCCAGCGAAAGATCGCCCGATCTCGAAAACCGCGTCCAGTACATCATCCGGTTGCCGATCTCGGAACTCCATATCCTGGCGCGCAATGACGTGCAAAGCCTGGAGGATCTACGCGGCAAAAAGGTCAATTTTGGCCCCGCTGGAACCGGGGCGAGCCTGACCGGCACGATCGTGTTCCAGCGCCTCGGCATCAAGGTACAGCAAGTTATGATCGATCAGCCGACCGCCCTGCAGAAGCTGCAGTCGGGCGAGATCGACGCTATCGCGCGCGTCGTCATGAAGCCGATCGATTTCTTCTCCAAGATTCCGCCGAATTCGGGTCTGCATCTGGTCAATATTCCGTTCACCAAGATGTTCGAGGACTACTATACGCTCGGCGAGTTCACCAAGGAGGACTATCCCAATCTGCTACAGGGTAAGGACCGCATCGACACCATCGCGGTTCCGGCCGTGCTGGCGGTCTTCAACTGGCCGACGAAATCCGATCACTACAAAAGGGTCGAGCGTCTGGTTCAATACCTGTTCACACGCTGGGACACATTCCAGCACCCGCCGTATCACCCGAAATGGCGCGACATAAATCTGGCTGCCACGGTTCCCGGATGGACCAGGTTCAGCGTTGCCGACACGATGCTTCAGCAATTTCGTACGCAGCACCAGCAAGCCGCCTTCCAGACCTTCCTGAGCACGCGACCTCAGATGCCCAGCAACGACGCAGAGCGGCAAGCTTTGTTTCGCGAGTTCATGGAATGGCAGCAAGAGTCGGGAGCGCATTAGACTCTACTTTTCCGTAGAGTTGGCGATGCCGTTTCAAATCCTCACACCGGCGCCGCGGTTGCGTCGTAGGTGAACAACCAATCGTAACGGTCGCGGATGCGATCCTCCTGCCATTCGTGTTCAACATGCGCCTGCGCCGCCTCGGCGTCGGCCATCGCACGATTGTGGAAGCGCGGGATCATCGCGGCCGAGCCGGTGACGGCTTTGTTGGCGCGCACGCGGCGCGCCGCTTCATAGCGCGCCAGCGCGATCTCGTGATCGTCCGGATGCCTTTCCAGGCACCGCGCCAGCACCAGGCCATCTTCGAGCGCCATGTTGGCGCCCTGCGCAAGGAACGGCACCATGGGATGGCAGGCGTCGCCCAGCAGCGTGCAGCGCCCCTTGCTCCAAACGTCCATTGTCGGACGCAGCGCCAGCGCCCATTTGTAGGGTACCTCGATGTTGCGGATGAGCGCGTGCACGTCGGCGTGCCAACCGCGAAAATCGTTCAATACCTCGTCGGTCGTGCCGCGCACGTTCCAACCTTCGACCGCCCAATCGGTGCGCTCCCCCATGCCGACGAAGTTCAAAAGTGTTCCAGCACGCAGCGGATAGTGCACGACGTGACCACCGGGCCCGACCCAGTTGGTGCCAATTCTGCGCGAGATCGAAGCCGGCACGCGCTCCATTGGCACGACGCCGCGCCAGGCGATGATGCCGCAGAATTCCGGCTTCGGCGCACCGAACAGGCTCGCGCGCACCGCCGAATGCACGCCATCGGCACCGACGACAAGCTTCGCCGCAACCGGTTCGCCGGCTTCGAAGCGCAATTCGACCTGATCGGGTGTTTGCGTCAGGCCGACGCACTTGCGGCCAAGGTGAATAGCGTCGGGCTTGGCCTGCAACAACGCCTGCGCGATCACGCCATGCAGATCGCCACGATGGATGGTGATGTAAGGAAAGCCGTATCGGGCGATCGAACTCCATGCCGAGGTCGAACAGCTTCCAGGTTTGCCCAGTATTCCACAGCCGGATCGCCTTGCCGGCCGGCAGCACCTGGACCCGATCGAGAGGCTCTTTGAGTCCGAGCGCATGGAGGACGCGCGTCCCGTTGGCGCTGATCTGCACGCCAGCGCCAAGCTCGCGCAGTTCGTTTGCATGCTCGTAGACATCGACATCGATACCGCGCCTGACCAGCGCGAGCGCCGCCGCGAGCCCGCCGATGCCGCCGCCGACAATCGCGACATTGTCCGTCATGTGATCATAAATCGAAGAACGAGATGATCTCGCCAATCAGTTCGCGTTTCTTCGCGAGCCTCTCGGAAGGCTGATAACGCCCCAGCGAACGCCCGGCGATATCGATCTCACCTTGCTCGCCGACGACGATGTAGAGCGGCTCCTCGTAGTGCCCGGATTGTGGCCGGTGCAGAATGAGCTTGTTGTCGGCAAAATTGGCTTCAATGCCGCGGCTGCGCAGCGTCTGCGACGGCTTGATGTCTTCCTCGAAAAACGCGGTCAGAAATTCGACGGCGATCTTGAGCCGCTCGCGCCGCTCCCGATCCTGCTGTGCGCGCTTGCCGGCGAGTTCGCCAAAGACTTTGTCCAGCTCGGACATCGGTGTCCCCTAATTCGTCATTGCCGGGCCTGACCCGGCAATCCATGCGATAGTGCGGCGCTGCATGGATGCCCGGGCCTTCGCCCGCCGAAGGGGGCGTTTGGTTGAGCGTTGCCAATTGAGAGCTACGGCCCGCAGGCGGGTCAAGCCCGGGCATGACGACCGAAGGGTTCCGGCTGTCACAGAATAAAGCTCACCGAACCGAGCAGGCCCAGTTCTTCGGCATCGAGAATGGCGCGCCGTTCGGCGATCTTGAGCCGGCCGCCCTGGCGCTTGAGCTTGTAGCGGTAGTGGCCGACGAAGACCCGCAAAAGATCGTTATGGCGGTAGCGGTGAATGATGAAATTCGCCGACGCCGAAATAACATCGCCATCGACGCCGGTAATGCGCACATTGCCGATGAGCCGCCGCGTCCGCGACAATGGGTACTCGGCGTGGCAATTGGGATCCTTGAGCCGGATGACTCGCTCACGCAACCGCACAATGTCGTCGGCGATCGTGAACAAAGTGAAACGGGCGTCGGCATCCGGCTTGTCGTTGGGCGGCACATAATAAGCCGCGTCATCGGTCAGAAGCCCGAGCCAATCGTCGAGCCGCCAGGAATCGAGCAGATCTGCCTCGTGATAAAAAAAATCCTCGACTTCGGCGCGCGAGACCGTCGAGGCCACAATCTCGTTCATGCTCGCGCCTCCATGAGTTCGTTCCACTTGCGCCAGAACACGCGCAGGTGGCCCTCGTCGGTGGCGAGTTGCTGATCGCTCGCTTTGCCCATGCCGCGCGACAGGTCCGACCACGGCACTTCGCGCCAAGCCGCGAACCCGAGCTGGGCCGCTTCGAGTGCTGCGACATCGTCGGGTGTGGCGAAGCCGCCGGGACCATAGAAGGTGAGAAAGGCGTGCAGCCGGCGCGCACGCTGCGCTTCGGTCTCCTCGACCGGGCCGAGCGCCCATGCGGTCACATGCATCCGGTCGGGCGCGAGCGGATAGAAATGGCGCACGGTGACCGAAGAGCCGTCGTTGATCACGAGATTGGGGAAAATCGCCAGATTGCGGTTAGTGTCGGCAACGCGCGCCGCGCGCGCCGAGCCAAGCCGCTGCACCAGTTCGCCGCGCAGCGCGTCGATGTCCGCCTTGGCGTCATCGCCGTAAACCGAAATCCACTTTGCCACCGGGCGGCCGCGGTAGTTCGGGTTGTCGGTCGTCAGATGCCCGTTGCCCAAATCCCTGCCGAAGCCCTTGGTCGGCAACAGCTCGCCCTTCGGCGGCGTCACGTTGACGCCGGAATTGCGCATGTAGTTGAGCCAGGTCGAGTGCGTGGAAATGAGGTGGTAGTCGTCGACGCTGTTTTCGACGAGAAGCTTCCAGTTCGCCCGGATGTCGTATTCCTGCGTTCCGGAAATGATCTGCATTTTTCCGGACGGCGACTGATCGATGACGAGGTCGATATAGTCTTTCGCCTGACCGAGATAAGATTCGAGATTGATCGCATCGCGGTCGAAATTGGCGAAAAAGAAATCGCGGTATTGTTCGAGCCGCGGCACCGGCACCAAGCCCATTTCGGTTTTGTCGAACGCCGAGCCGTAGGCGTCGTCGCCCGGGACCGATTTGAGCCGCCCGTCCGGATGGTAGGTCCAACCGTGATACATGCAGTAGAACTGCCGGGCATTACCCTCGCGCTCGCGGCAGACCAGAGCGCCGCGATGGCGGCAGCAATTGATCAGCGCGCGCACCACGCCTTCGCGATCGCGGCAGAAGATGACCGGGCGGCCAGCCACGGGCCGGGTCTTGAAGTCGCCGGGATTCTTCAATTCCGAAGCATGCCCGACATAGACCCAGCTGCGGTCGAAAATCGCGCGCTTCTCGCGCTCGAAAACATCGTCCGAGATAAACACCTCGCGATTGACGAAGAATGTCTGCCGATCGGCGTTTTCGACGACGAAATCCTGGCTTGATGGCTGGTAATTCATGGGCGGCCGCTCCATCGGACGAAGATTTATATAGAGAATTGAAGCCGGCCGTCCAATATGCCGTCAGGCCGCCACCTGGTGCTGCAGCACGATCTCTCGCCGCTCGCGCGCAGATTGCTGCAGCGCAAGGGTTGCCTCGACGTTGGCCTTGCCCCAGCGGCCGTCTTGCAGCGGCGGCCGGCCGGTCCGTATCGCCGCGATCATGTCGTCGAGCACTTCGCTGCGGCCGGACATCGCGGCACTCGGCGGCAGCGCGATCTCGCGCTTGCCATTCGCGTCATAAATAAAAAGGCCGTCGGCCGAAGCCCGCACATCGCCGCGCGCGCAGGTGACGATCATCAGCCCGAAATGCGGCTGGTGCGCCGGCGACGCGGCGGCTTCCGCCCCATAGGCAAAGCGCTCGACCCGCAAGCGGGCCTCTTCGGCCTGGCGCACGGCGAGGGACCGGCGGGCGGCGCCGTGCTGATCGGACGGCTTTTCGGCGCCTCGCTCGTTGACCCAGAAATGCAACTCATCGCTGTCGAAGTAATCGTATCCGCCATAGACCAGGGACGCCGCAACGCCGTCCTCGAACTGAAGGAACGCAACGATTCCCCCTTCCGTCGGCCGCGCCGGGTCGAGCGCATTGACCTGTGCGCGGACGCTGCGCAAGCGGCCACCGCCAATCAGGCGCACCGTGTCGATCTGGTGCGGCACCTGGTTGAACAGAATGCCGCCGCCGCGCGCCGTATCGAGTTCCTCCGGCCGGCGCGGGCGATAAAGAAAGTTCGTGTAGTTCCACGCCGCGATCATTCCCAGCGCACCGAGTTCGCCTTTCGCCACGATGTCCCGGACCGCACGCACCGCCGGATCGAAGGCATGGGTGTGACCGACGATAAGATAAACCTTGGCCCGCTCGGCAGCCGCGATGATGGCGTCGCAATCGGCGAGCGTCAGCGCCATCGGCTTTTCGAGGATGATATGCTTGCCTGCCGCGGCGGCGAGCGCCGCATGGTCGGCGTGGAATTGATGCGGCGTGGCGATATAGACGACGTCGACCGCGGCATCCTCACACAGCTGCCGGATATCGGCGTAGGCGCGCGCATTGAAGTCGCGGGCAAACGCCGCGCGGGGTGCGTCGTGCGGGTCGGCCGCCGCGCAAAGTCTGACGCCCGGATGACCGGCAGCCGCGCGTACCATGACGGCACCCGCCATGCCGAGGCCCGCAACACCCAGCCCAATGGGCGTGTCGGGCCTCGCCGCCCTGCCCGACACTTCGGCCATCAGGCCGGCTCGCCGGCCGCGTCGTGGTCGAGATTGACGAAAATGTCGTCGCCTTGCAGCACCACCTGGTAGGTCCGCAGCGCGATCGAGCACGGCGGCGCCTTCACGGCGCCGGTCGGCACATGGAACGCGCCAAAATGCAGGCTGCATTCGATGATGTCGTCTTCGAGGATGCCGTCCGCGAGGCTCGCCGAGGCGTGGGTGCACTCGTCGTCCGTGACATAGAACTTGCTGGCGATGTTGTAGACCGCCAGCCGCAAATCGCCGACCTGGTAGGCCTTCACCGTTTCCGGCGCGATATCGGCTTGTGCGCAGACTCGGACGACATTATCCGTCATGACAGATCCCCTCCTTCACGATCACGAGGCTCCCGAAGCCCCTCCAGCGTGCTGCGACACAAAACCGCGCGGCGCGGCAGGTCAAGTGCGCCTGTTATAACGATGGTCGGCACACCGGTTCAATTATGGGCAGCGCAATGAGTTGAGATCGGCCCAATTGCCCGGCACAATGCGGCCCGATCATGATGGTGAACGGCCCAAGACAATGACCGGCCAAACGATGAACGGCCCATGAGCCCCAGCGCCACCAATCTGCGTGCCGTGGGCGAATCGTCCGACGGGGCGGATCGTCGGCCACAACCGACGCGCCCGGCGATCCGGATCAGCAATCTGCAGAAAATGTTCGGCACGCTGGTCGCGGTCGACCGCGTCTCGGTCGATATTCAGCCCGGCGAATTCTTCATGATCGTCGGTCCGTCGGGCTGCGGGAAGACCACGCTGCTCCGCATCCTGGCCGGACTCGAAACGGCGACTTCCGGCACCATCGAGATCGACACACCGGCCGGTTCGGAGCGGCCGGAAAACTCCATGGTGTTCCAGGGCGAGTTGATCTTTCCCTGGATGACGGTGTGGAACAATGCCGCCTATGGGTTGCGCATGCGCAACGCGTCGCCGGCCGTCATCAAAGAGCGCGTCGGCCATTACCTCGATCGCACCGGCCTGACCCGCTTTGCGGGCTATTATCCGCACCAGCTCTCCGGCGGCATGAAGCAGCGCGTCTCGATCGCGCGGGCCTTCGCCAACGATCCGCAAATCCTGCTCATGGACGAGCCATTCTCCGCGCTCGACGCGCAGAACAAGCTCCTGTTGCAGGAGGAGCTGCTGCACATCTGGGACGAGCAGAAAAAGACCGTGGTCTTCATCACCCACAGCGTCGATGAAGCAGTCTATCTCGGCGACCGCGTCATGGTGATGACAGCGCAGCCCGGCCGCCTGAAGACGATGGTGGACGTGCCGCTCGCTCGCCCGCGCGACATCATCGCGCTGCAGAAGGCCCCCGAATTCGGCGAGTTGGTCCATCGCATCTGGTCCGGCCTGCGCGACGAGGTGCAGCGCGCCCGCGAGCAGGAGAACAAGGGGGCCGATATCGACAAGGATAAAACCTCATGACAACCGAGACAGTCACGGCCAGTCCCGAGCAGCGCTTTACCGTGACGATGCGCACGCGTGAGCGCATTTTGGGCATCGCGTCGCCGATCGTGCTGCTTGTGGTCTGGGAGTTGGCGGCGCGGCTCAATTTCATCGACACCCGCTTCTTTCCGGCGCCATCGAGCGTCATTGCCGTCATGATCGAGATGCTGCGCTCGGGCGAACTCGTCACCAATACGCTGGTCAGCTTGCGTCGACTTGCCCTCGGCACCCTGATCGGCGGCGTGCCGGCGCTCATTCTCGGCATCGCCATGGGGCTCAATCGTTGGGTGCGCGCGATCTTCGATCCGCTCGTGTCCGCAACCTATCCGATCCCCAAGAGCGCGATTCTGCCTTTGGCACTGCTCATCTTCGGCCTCGGCGAAGCCTCAAAAATTTTCATGGTCGCGATCGGCGTGTTCTTCCCGGTGGTGATCAACGCCACGACCGGCGTGCTCGAGATCAACCGCATCTATCTCGACGTCGGCCGCAACTACAAGGCAAACCGCTGGAATACGTTCTGGACGATCGCACTGCCCGGCGCGCTGCCGGTGATCATGACCGGCTTCAAGCTCGGCATCGGCATCGGCCTCATCCTGATTGCGATCGCCGAGATGATCGGCGCCAAGAGCGGTCTCGGCTACATGATCTGGACGGCGTGGGAGACGTTTTCCGTCGAGCAGATGTATGTCGGCCTGTTCATGATCGCGATCATCGGCTTCGTCCTCACCGTCCTGCTCAACGAGATCGAGCGCATGATTATCCCGTGGAAGACGGTCTGATATAGTCCTTCCAAGGCCGGGCGAAGCGAGAGTCCGGCATGGTAAGCTGAGGACGGGACGCAATGCAGGTTCTTGTGGTCGGCGCGGGCGTGGTCGGACTGGCGATCGCGCGCACGGCGGCGTTGTGCGGTCATGATGTCACCGTCGCCGAAGCAACAGGCGGCATCGCCAATGGCGTCTCCTCGCGCAACAGCGAGGTGATCCACGCCGGCCTCTATTATCCGACCGACACCGGGCGCGCCCGCCACTGCGTGCGCGGCCGGCGGCTGCTCTACGAATTCTGCACCTCGCACGCCGTCGGCCACCGCAAATGCGGCAAGCTCGTCGTGGCGACCAACGAGGCGGAGTTGGCCAAGGTCGAAACGATCATGGTGCAGGCGCAGATCAACGGCGTCGAAGGCGCCGAGATGATCGGCGGCAATGCGGCGCGCGCCATGGAGGCGGAACTGTTCTGCATCGGCGCATTGTGGTCACCGGAAACCGGCATCATCGACAGCCACGGCTACATGCGCGCGCTCTGGGGCGAGCTCGAGGATCGCGGCGGCATGATCGCATTCCAAACGCCTGTGGAACGCCTGAGCTATAAGGCGCCGCATTGGCAGGTCCAGTTCGGCGGCCGCGACGCCGGCGTCATGGCTTTCGACGCCGTCGTAAACGCTGCGGGACTTGGCGCTCAGGCGCTGGCGCGCCACATCGACGGCTATCCAGCCGAAAAAGTGCCACGGCTCGTGCTCGGCAAGGGCAATTACTTCGGTTTTGCCGGGCGCCCGGTGTTTTCGCGGCTCATTTATCCGACACCGATCGACGGCGGCCTCGGCGTTCACGTCACCCTCGATCTCGCCGGCCGCATGCGATTCGGCCCGGACGTCGAATGGATCACCGAGGAGAATTATGCGGTCGACCCGGGGCGCGCGGACAGTTTCTACGCCCGCATCCGCACCTATTGGCCGCATTTGCCGGACGGCTCGCTGGTGCCGGATTATTCCGGCATCAGGCCGAAGCTCAGCGGCCGCGGCGAGCCGCAAGCCGATTTCATGATCGCTGCGGAAGAGGCACACGGCATGCCGAGACTGGTCAACCTGTTCGGCATCGAGTTGCCGGGGCTGACCTCGTCACTGTCGCTGGCCGAGGAGGTTGTCGGTTACCTGACGGCCTGACCGCCCATGTTATGGACAGTTCCTGACTCTTCCTCGGCAACCGATACATCCGTGCGCCGGCTGAGACGCTCGCGTGATTGGGCCGGCAAGAGTTCAGCGTTCAACTGCGAAGCATCGACCGGCGTGAACGACGCGCTCTGCCCGCGCCTGCCTGTGTAGGCCACGGGACCGGTCTTGGTCATGACAATGTCGCCGGGCCGCAGGGTCGGATCGGTGTTCACATTAAGCGGTGTGAGGCCGAACGCATCCTTGCCGTTGCAGGTGCAGTTGGCCACCATTTGCTTGCGGTAAACGTAAGCATTGCCGCTATCGGCGTAGTGCGCACCGTCACTGGCCGTCGCATGGTCGATTTCGCTGCCGAAGAAGACTTTGGTCTTGCTGGTCGGGCACATCGCCCGGCACGTCTCCACCGGCGTCGCGTTGGCCATGTGCTCCATCGGAAAATTCTGGCCATCGCAAAGGCGCACACAGAAGGCAAAAGAACGTCCGACGGTGGCGTTGCCCTGGCGCACGTTTTCAGCGCCAAGCGGCGCCGGCGATATCCGGCCGAATGTCGCGGACGGCTCCGCATAGGAACTAGCCTGCGGCGGCGGCGCGCGCCGCTGCTGGAAACCGCCGAACAGGAAATCGAAAAACCCCTCGGCGTGCGCCATCCCAGGCACCGCCACAGTTGCCATCGCCGACAGCGCGCCGACAAACAAAGCCGCATGCCAATTTTTGAATGGATCGCCGAAACGCCGATTCATCGCGGCCTCCCCAAAGCCAAACCCCGTGCGGGGGTCACGCTGCTGATTTTTAAAACGTGCAGCAAACCGGTTTTGTTCCCGCCTCTTTTCGACTCGATCGCGGCCGAAAAGGTTCAACCGTGGAACACGAGGCTAGCCCGTTAAGGTAAATGGCGCCTTTGCAGATATGGCAAAGAAATCCTAAACGGCCGTAGCGGCTTATGCCGTGACGTGAAGGTTCTCAATTCACCAGAACGGCGCCGTCGCAGCGGATACCGGTAACCCAAACGTCGGCCTGCCCGATGCCAATGCCTACCGTCGCCAGAACGCTGGCGAGCAGTTGATCCAAAGACGCGGTTTCCCCCGAGATAACGCTCTCGACCGCCGGACCCAGGACCGATGGCAGCCCTAGACCAAGACCACCCACCGACACATTGAGGCTGAGACTGCCGAGCAGTTGCGAGGTCAGCGACGACGTATAGCTGGTGGTGCTGACCGTTTTCGCGGTCTGGGCTTGGATATCGCCGTAGCTGAACATGACCGGTGTCGGGGCGGTGTTGTTCATCGCCGCGTGAGCAAGCCCGGTCACCGCAATTCCCGGTAGCGAAACCAAAGTCGCCGGTCCCGGATCGGGTGCCCTATTGAGATTGGCGAAATCCGAGGCGCTGACATTGCCGATCCAGCTATCCACCACGCCCGGACTTACGCCGAGGGTGACGGAAGACGTGCTGACGTTCGGATAACCGCACTGGACCGCATTCAGTGTCGCGGAGCCGGACGCGACCGCAACATAGATCGGTAAATTCACCGCGGCGATGCCGCCGCCGGTTCCCAGCAATTGCACTGTCAGCAGCAGCCGCGTTTGCGCCGTATAGACACTGGCGCCGACCGAGCCGACGGTCACCCAACTGGTGCCGACCGGACGTTGGCCGATCGCCAGCATCATCGAGACCGACGCGATGCCCGGCACGCCGGCGTTGAGCGTCGCCGCGACTTGGCTGTTGCCGTTGGCGATGCTGGCCGCCGCCGCCAAAATGTTGAAGGTAGAGAGAGAAACCGAATTGGCCGGCGTTTGACCGATCGCCATCGTGCCATACGGACCCGGGTTGATCAGAGAATTCAACGGAACGGTTGACGTTGCGCTATTCACCGCCGCGGCGATCCGCGACAGCGCGGCGATGGCGGCACTCGTTCCCGAAGTCGCATTCTGACTGTCGAGCAGCGCATTCACGACGGTGCCGATCTTCGCATTGCCGCTCAACAGCGCGTTATAGGTCCCGCCGTCCACGTAAAGCCGCGAAGCCAGCGCGTTCATGAAACTAAAGAGATCGACATTGGCGCCGATCAGTGACTGATAGTCCATGACCGATAGCGACAATGATGTGCCGAGCAGTTGTCCCAAGATCTGATTGAGCAGCCCGCCGTTGACCGAAAGCAGCCGCGAACCGATCGCAAAGGAGGCAAACGCCGTCGTCGCGGCGGTCGCGACCGTTTGAATGCTGAAGCTGTCGCGGCCGGTAATGACGCGGCCGAAGAACAGCGGCGTACTGGTCTGAAGCGTCACCTGCACGGCGTTGGCCGATGCGCTCGCCGACGGGGAAAACCTCTGCGCCGGCGGCACGGCGGGATCGGCAACGTAGACGCCGAGTTGGACGCCAGCCGGGGCCGTCGCGTTGAAATTGTTCTGGGATATTGCGGCGGCCACCGCGGTCGCCGCATTGGCGATGTCGCTTGCCGCAACCAGCGCGGCGATATCGGTGGTGCTTTGCGCTTTCCGCTCGTCGGTAAAGATATTGCCGGCGTCGATACCGAGCGCGGCGGCCGCCACGACCAGTGTCATGACCAGCGCCGACGTGATGGCGATGCTGCCCTTCCGATCGGCGATGAACGCCTTCAGTCTTTTTTGCATCGTCACCATCCGGCTAATAGCCGCCGCGCGGAATGGCGGCAGCGCGTACGATCATGGGCGCGGGCATCGGAACCAGTTGCGGCAAAAAGTAGATGAACGAATTTGAATCGTCGTAGCTTACCGTCACCACAAACACGTTGGCATCGGCGGTCGAAGCGGCGGCGTTGACTGATATGCGGTCAGGCGCGATCAGCGGATAGTACGATACGTTCGTCGTCACATAATTTTGCGCAAGGCTCGCCCGCTCGCTGTCGGAGAGACCGGCGATCGAGCTGCGGGCGGCCTCCGCCGCCAGTTGCTGGACGCCGTGGACCATGACCAGATAGGAACCGTAAATAAGAATGCCGAACAGCAGGACCATGAACAGCGGAAAGACAAGTGCGAATTCGACCGCAGATACGGCTCGACGGTCTTTCAGGAACCGATTTGATAAAACAGCGGCGATGCGCACCATGCGCAAGATCTGACACGAGAAACCTTCCGTGCGATCAACAAACCTGTTCGAGAACTGGATCGCGGCGTGAATTGTTGAAGCTTGCAGAAATTGATACCGGCATAAAAACTGATCGGCACGTTGCCCATACCGGTTCCGCCGGCGATGCCGTGCCTCACGTCAGGCGATACGCTCTTGCTTCCGGCTTGGCGGCGACAGGAGCTTTAACGCCGCGACGATGACCGCGATCCGCTTTGGATCGGCGGCCGGCCGCACGAAGATGCCGGCCCGGCCGGGCGGCAGCGCCGGCAAATAATATTCCTTCGCCACCACGAGAGGCGCCATCATCTGTCTGGCCGGCAACGCCATCAGTCCGACACCGGCGGCCACCGCGGCGATGCGCGCATGATGATCCGCGCTGGTGAAGACCACGCGATACGCCAGCCCCGCATTCTCGATGGCATTGATCATCGGTTGATCCAGCAGGCTGCCGGGCCAGCCCACAATGGGAATCGGACTTCCGGGGCGGAGAACAAAATCGCGATTGCGCACCCAGACGAAATCTTCTTCCCAGCCGAACACCGGATCGCCGACGTCGGTGGGAGGATTCATCAGGCACGCGATGTCGAGATACCCATCCAATAGCGCTTTCGCGAGGTCGGTCGAATGATCGCAGATGAACGAAATCTGTCCGCCGTGGTGTTCATAGGGTCTCCAGGTGCTGAGGAACTGCTCGATGAACAGGGTGGAAAGCCCCAGACGGACGGGCTGCGAATCATTGACTGCGCCGCCGATCGAGAGGATTTGGTCATTGGCATCGAGCAGTTTGCGCGCATGGGCGAGCACCAGCTTGCCCTTCGGCGTGAAAGACACGCCGCTGGTCACCTTCTCAAAAATGGCGCCCCCGACCAAAATCTGGAGCCTTTTCACCTGCGCGCTGATCGCAGGCTGGCTCAATCCCAGTTTTTCGCCGGCTTTGGAAAAGCTACCGGCTTCCGCAATAACCACGATCGCTCTGACGATTTCGGTCGGGATGTTGATTCGCTGATACCGGCGATGCATGTGAAAGTTGTATCAAAACATTCATTACAACACAAGATTGCGTGCAGACGAGTGAGTGCGTTCTCGCGACGCCAGCGCGCCCGAGCTATGCCACGCCATTCCCAAGAAACTGTAGCCTGGGTTGAGCGGAGCGAAACCCAGGAACGATCGCGCAACCGTAACGGCCGCTCCCGGGTTTCGCTCCGCTCAACCCGGGCTACTGAGGAAGAAAGAAGAAAGAAAGGAAGGAAGCGGAACGCCGACAGACGCGGACTCAACCGCCGCGCCCCAGCGGGGGTGCGGCGCGCGCTCAGCGGAGCGCGCTCGCCTGTCGGCGTTCCACCACGGCACTTGCGGCAGCGAACGAACGCCACCGCTCAGCTCCAGTCACGCACTTCCTGGGGCGGTACTAGGGAGGAGCGGGCGTTACCCGCTCCCGGCCGCCATCCAGTGCAGCGAGGTCACCCTCGCAGACCAGTCATCATGCTGGCCGGGCGTCTAACCCGAAGCCGCCCGGGAGCGGAGGTGACGAGCCGCCGCCCGCGGGAACCGCTCTCGTCCCCGCCAACCGGAGTCACCGGCTGGCGTCCTTTACGGAGACAAGATTCGCTCTTAGTACCTAATATAAGGACCTATGTCAAGAAATATCTCTAAATTTGGGACGATTCATTATCCAGCGACAAAAAGCCAAGTCGCAGCGGCAAACACCGGCGCCAGCACCAGGATCGCCCATCCCAAATATCCGAAGAAGCTCGGCATCTTGATGCCGCGTTCGGTGGCGATCGCATAGATCATGAAATTCGGCGCGTTGCCGATATAGGTGAGCGCGCCCATGTAGACCGCGCCCATGGAGATCGCCTCGAGCGCCGACGCCAGCGGCCCCATCAGGTCGGCCGCTTTGCCGCCGGCAAGCTTGAAGAAAACCAGATAGGTCGGCGCATTGTCGAGGATCGCCGAGAGCACGCCGGTGAGCCAGAAATAGGCGACCACGTGCGGGCGGCCGTCGTCGCCGGTTACGGCGCCGATCAACCAGGCAAACGCCCCGTCATGGCCGGCCGCCAGCATCGCCAGCACCGGAACCGCGCAGACGAAGATGCCGGCAAACAGCAGCGCGACCTCCAGGATCGGTTCCCAGGAAAAGCCGTTGGCTTCGCGGTGCTCGTCCAGCGTCAGCCACAGCGAGGCGAGCGCGGCGAGGATCAAGATGCCGTCGCGGGTAAGGTCTTGCAGGGCGAGCGACGTGCCGTAGATCGTGAAGCTGATGCCGGGCGTCCACAGCGCCGAGACGACAACGGCCCCAATGATGACGGCGAGCAGCAGGACATTGACGATGCCGCGGATGCGAAGCGGCGCGGCCTGCTCCACATCGTCGATCGCCACCACGCGGCGGTCGGTGCGGTAGAACCACAGATCGACCAGCACGAACACCACGAGCACGCAGCCGGCCACAAACAGCGTCGGCTGCCACAGATGCCGCGCCGGCCAGAAGAAATCGACGCCATTGAGGAAACCGATGAACAACGGCGGATCGCCGAGCGGCGACAGCGCGCCGCCGATATTGCCGACCAGGAAGATGAAGAACACCACGACATGCACATTGTGCAGCCGCCCGGCGTTGGCACGCAGCAACGGCCGGATCAGGATCATGGCGGCGCCGGTGGTCCCGACGATGCTGGCGATAGTGGCGCCGAAGGCTAGCGTCACGGCGTTCACCAGCGGCGTGCCGCGCAAAGCGCCGACTACGAGAATGCCGCCGGCCACCACGTAGAGCGCAAACAGGATCGCGATGAAGCCCAGGTAGTCGCCGAGCATCGCGTGCACCAGCGCCGCGAACGCGGTGTCGGCACCGCGCAGCGCCGCCATCGGCGCCAGCGTCAGCGTCGCCCAGGCAAAGGCGAATTTGCCGTAATGACGATGCCAGAAGCGCCGGAAGGCGAGCGGGCCGAGCGCAATGGTGAGCAGAATCCCGGCAAACGGCAGCGCCCACGGCCACGGCAAAGTCGCACCCTCGAGCGTAGCGGCGTGCGCCGCGCGCGCTGGAACGATGAGGGCTGCAACGCAAAGAAGAATGAGCAATGCCCGTGGCGTCATCGGTGTGTCATGCCCCGCGAGATTGGTCGGTCGCCTTGGACTTTATCCGCTCTGCTGATCTATTCTGTGGCAAGCCGCAGCCCCCGAGCACGAAGCGCGGTATTATCCGGAGGATTCGATGAAACTTCCCCGCAGACAATTCCTGCAACTGGCGGCGGGCGGCGCTGCGCTGCCGGCGATCCCGCGACTTGCCTGGGCGGAATCATATCCGTCTCGGCCCGTGCAGATGATCGTCGGCTTTCCGCCGGGCAGCGCGCCCGACATCGTCGCGCGCCTCGCCGCGCAGTGGCTGTCGGAGCAATTCGGCCAACAATTCGTCGTCGAAAACCGGCCGGGCGCCGGCAGCAATATCGGCACCGAAACCGCGGTGCGGGCGCAGCCGGACGGTTACACGATTCTGGCGGATGTGTTGAGCAACGTGCTCAACGTATCGCTTTACCGGCATCTTAATTTCAATTTCATGCGCGACATCGCGCCGATCGCGCCCGTCGCCAACGCCCCCTACGTCGTGCTGGTCACCAACACCTTGCCGGCCAAAACCATTCCTGAGTTCATCACCTACGCCAAGGCCAATCCCGGCAAGATCAATTATGCATCCGGCGGCATTGGCACTTCGAGCCATATCTTTGGTGCGCTGTTCGCTATGACGGCCGGCGTCGACATGGTTCATGTGCCTTATCGCACCAATTACATGACAGACTTGATCAGCGGCCAGGTGCAGGCCGTGGTCAATCCGATCCCGCAGTCGATGGAGTTCGTCAAAGCCGGCAAGGTGCGCGCGCTCGCGGTGACCACGAAAGCGCGCCTGGAGGCGCTGCCCGACCTCCCCACCGTCAACGAATTCGTACCGGGCTACGAAGCCGTCGGCTGGTACGGCATCGGCGCGCCCAAGGACACACCGGCCGAGATTATCGACAAGCTCAATGCGGCGATCATCGCCGCGCTCGTCCTGCCCACGGCCAAGGCGCGGCTTGCCGACCTGGGCGTCGCGCCGATGCGGATGACGCCCGCACAATTCGGCGAATTCATCGTCAGCGAAAACGAAAAGTGGGGCAAAGTCATTCGCGCCGCCAACATCAGCCTGGATTGAACTCGATCCAACAACACAATGCAGAATTTCGCGCGGCGTAGCTGCGGCGCTACCTGCCCAAGAGGAGCCACCCGTGGCCATCCATCGCTTTCACAATCCTTCGACCATGCCCGCCACCCGCGGCTACACGCATGTGGTCGAGACGACGAGCCCGAGCCGGACCTTCTATCTCTCCGGGCAGCTTGGCATGACGCCGGACGGCAAATTCGCCGGCGCGCCGGGGGACTTCCGCGCCCAGGCCGTCCAGTGCTTCGAGAACCTCAAGGCGGCGCTCGCCGCCGTCGGGGCGAATTTCGAGCACGTGGTCAAAATCACCAGCTATTTTGTCGACATGGCGCATCTGCCGGTCTTCTTCGAGGTGCGCGATCGCTACGTCGACACCAAAGCGCCGCCGGCCTCGACGGCGGTGCAGATCGTCCGGCTGGCGCGCGAGGGCGCGCTGTTCGAGATCGAAGCGATTGCCGTGGTGCCGCAATAGAGCGGGCAGACCGTCCAATCGCGCTTCAACGCCGGACGATCGCCGGCATCCAGTTCACGGCGCGGCGCGATAATCTGGTCTCGGCTGTTTCGCCGTCGTAGTTCGAAACGGCGGGGATCTGCGTAAAGGACGCCCGATCGGCCAGGCAGGTCACATTGACGACCGCGCGCGTCCCCGCGGATGTTTCGCAGAGCGCCGCCACATAGACCCCGCAGCGGCGGCAGACGAAGTAGTCAGCCGTGTGGGAGCCGAAGCGGTAGGGCTCGACCAAAGACCAATTGTCCGCCGATAGCTCGAAAAGACCGGAAGAATCCGAAACCGTGCGGGTGTTATGGGCGCGGCAGAACGAGCACGCGCAGGCTCGCAGCGCACTGTCCTCCGGCCGTCGCGAAAGCGTCAGCCGCACGTGAATGTTGCCGCAGTGACAACCGCCCGAATGGTCCATTCCGGCTATTCTGGGTGCTCTCGCGCTGCCGTCAACCGGCTTAACAATGCGGAAACCCATGCCTGACAGACTTGCGCTTTTCCGCGCTTTTAGGGCGCAGCAAGGCTGCGCGTGTGGCCAAATCACCCGGCCAATCAGAGAGCACGTCATGAGCGACAATGCGGCTGGAGGAATAGGCAACAAATTGCCGCGGCGCTCCGTGTGGCTGCCGGTGGCACTCGGCGTTCTCGCCGTCGCCATTCTGGAAATGGTGTTCGCGCAAAAGAGCCTGACCGCACCGCTGCCCGGCACCGTCGACATGACCGACATGACATGGGTCGAGGTGCGCAGCGCCATCGAACATGGCTACACCACCGCCATCGTGCCGAGCGGCGGCATCGAACAGAACGGCGTCCACATGGTGCTCGGCAAACACGATTACATCGTTCGCAGTGCCGCCGACCGTATCGCCCAAGAAGTCGGGCACACATTGGTGACACCCGTGGTGTCGTTCGTGCCCCAGGGCAGCTACGATCCGCCGAGCGGCAATATGCAGTTTCCCGGCACGCTTGGCGTTCCTCCCGCGGCTTTCGGCCAGGTTCTCGAAGGCATCGCACGCAGTCTTAAGCTCGCCGGCTTCAAGACCATCTGTTTCATCGGCGACCATGGCGGCGACCAGGCCCCGCAAGCCGCCGTCGCCGAAAAGCTCAACCGTGAATGGAACGGCCAAGGCGTCACCGTGCTGAGCGTCGCGGATTATTACGAAGACAAGGAACAGATCAAATATTTAACTGAGAAAGGCGAAACGCCGGCGACGATAGGCGATCACGCGGGTATCCTCGACACCTCAGAACTGCTCGCCGTTCATCCGCAGGGCGTCGATCTCGCGAAGCTGACGACCGTGCCGTCGCACTCCGAACCGACCGGAGCCTCCGGCGATCCAACCCGCGCCTCTGCCGCATTAGGTGCGGCGCTGCTCGACATCAGAATCAACGCTGCCATCCGGCAGATCAAAGCCGCGCTGCCGGATCGGCAAGCTGCGAATTAGGCGCGCGCGTTCCACAATCGCGCACTCGGACGTCCTCGCTATCGTCTTTGCGGCCTTCCCGACCATTTCCAGGATCGGCGTCGTGCCCTTGCACTACGGTAGCGGTTGCAGCATGTGGTACGGTCTTTGCCGATCCCATGCGCTGCGGCCGACAAGCCAAGGACGCGACAGAGCGGGACGAACGCGATGGCCGACGAACGCCTGCCCGTGATGATGCTGACCGGCTTCCTCGGCAGTGGAAAGACGACGCTGCTCAACGCCTGGCTGCAATCGCCCGATCTTGCCAACGCTGCGGTGATCGTCAACGAATTCGGCGAGGTCGGCGTCGATCACGCCCTCATCGCATCGAGCAATGACAATACCATCGAGCTCAGCACGGGCTGCCTGTGCTGCACGGTGCGCGGCGATCTCGTCGATACGCTCCGCGAGCTTCAGGTCAAGCGCGCCACGGGGGAAGTGCGCGCCTTCGACCGGGTCATCATCGAGACCACGGGATTGGCGGATCCGGCGCCGGTGATCCAGGCCATGATGACCGTGCCGGTGGCGCGGCGCTTCCGGTTGCAGCAGGTGGTTACAGCGGTCGACGCGCTGCACGGATCGTCAACGCTCGACGTTCACCCGGAGTTGGTCAAGCAGGCGGCCGTGGCCGACGACATTATCCTGACCAAGCTCGACATCGGCAGCCCGGACACCGCGGACCTGCGCGAACGGCTGCAAGCCATCAACCCGAGCGCGCGCATTCATCGCTCGATGCTCGGCCGCGCGCCGCTGCCGTCGGAACTCGCGGCGATCGACGTCTACGATCCCCGCACCAAGAGCGAAGACGTCGTGCGGTGGCTCAATGCCGAAGCCTACGAGGCGCATCCATCGCCGGCCACCGTGCCGGACGATCATCATCAGCACCATCGCCACGACGTGAACCGCCACAGCGCCGACATTGGCTCATTTTGCCTGCAATTCGAGGTGCCGCTGCATTGGGAGCACGTCGCGAACTGGCTCGATGCTCTGGTCATCGGCCATGGCGGCGATCTCTTGCGCGTGAAGGGCATTCTCAACATCGTTGGGCGCGACAAGCCGATCGTGGTCCAGGCCGTGCAGCAACTGTTTCATCCGCCGTTCGAGCTGCCGCGTTGGCCGAGCGCGGACCACACCTCGCGCATCGTCTTCATCACCCGCAGACTGCAACGCGACTACATCGCAACCGTGTTTGCCACGATATGCCAGCGCAAGATTGCGCCCGACACTGTCTCGACCGCTACGGCGGCGGTCTCGTCGTCCGCTTCCTCAGGAGCTTAGAAATATGGACACTTTGATCAAGAACGGCCTCCTGATCACCGCCAAGGGCAGCGCGAAAACGTCGATCGGCATCAAGGACGGCCTCATCGCGGGTCTTTACGACCCAGGCGACGAACCGGCGGCGCAAGAGACGATCGATGCCTCGGGCCTCGCCGTGCTGCCGGGCATCATCGACATGCACTCCCATCACCGCGAGGGCAGCGAACCGGGTTTCGAATACAAGGACACGATCTACAGCTCTACTTTGCAATGCGCCGCCGGCGGCGTGACCACCAGCATTGCGATGCCGAACGTCAATCCGCCGCCCAACAGCGTCAAACTGCTCAAGAAGCAGTTCGCCATCTATGAACGCGACGCCGTCGTCGACTGGAACTTCAATCCGGCGCCGACGATCGATGAAGAGATTCCAGCGCTCGCCGAAGAGGGCATCGCCAGCTTCAAGATCTTCATGGTGGTCGACACCGGCCGCAGCTATCCGCACATGCCGGGCATCGGCGTGCACGACCATGGGCGCCTGCTCGAGATCATGCAGCATTGCGCGAAGGTCAACATTCCGCTGATGGTCCATCCGCACGATCAGGCGCTGATGGACGTCCATCGAGAAGCACTATTGGGAGCGCCAGCAGCGCGACGCGCTCGCCTACGCCAAGGCTTATGCGGCACACGACGGCGTGATCTGGGAGACCGCCATCGCGACGCTGCTTCGTCTGCAGAAGGCGTCGGGATGCCATCTCCACATTTTGCATACCCAGACGTCCGGCAGCGTCGATATGATCCGCCAGGCGAAGCGGGCCGGTCAGCGCGTGACCTGCGAAATCAATCCGTGGGCGCTTTTTCTCGGCTGCGATTGGTCGGCGATCGAGCGGCTCGGTTCCTACGCGCTGTCATACTGGGTGCCGGAAAAAAATGTCCCGAGCCTTTGGGAAGGTCTCGGCGACGGAACGATCGACATCGTTGCGACCGATCACGCGCCGCACACGCGCGAGGAAAAGGAAATCGGCTGGCAAGACGGCTGGAAAGCACACACCGGCACGCCGTCAACGCAATTCTACGTCAGCATGTTCTTGACCGCCGCGCTGGAGGGCAAGATCAAGCTGGAACGGGTTGTCGAGGCCTGCTCGACCGGGCCGGCGCGCATTTTCGGCATCGAAAAGAAGGGCGACGTGGTGCCGGGGTATCACGCCGACCTGGTGCTCGTTGATCTCAATCGCGAATACGAGATCAAAGATGAGGATGTGCTCAGTCTCACCGGCTGGAGCCCCTACGCCGGCCGCCAGTTCAAGGGACAGACGGTCCGCACCATCGTTCGCGGACGCACCGTCTATAAGGACGGCAAGGTGATCGGGGAGAAGGGCTGGGGGCGTCAAGCGCGCGCGACCTACCCCGGCTGAAGCTTCGCACGGCGCATGCCTTCCGCACCATCCGGCCTGTTGCTATCGTTATCGCCGGATCCGCCTCATCGAGGAATTCCGATTCATGATGATCGTCCGTCGCCGATTTCTACAACTCGCTGGAGCAGCCAGCGCTGCGGCCGCGCTGCCAAACGTTGCAGACGCCGAGTCTTATCCGTCGCACCCGATTACGATGATCGTGCCGTATCCCGCAGGCGGGCCGACCGATACGGTCGGACGCGTCATGGCGGAACGCATGCGAGGGGAGCTTGGACAGCCGATTGTGCTGGACAATATCAGTGGCGCCGACGGCAGCATTGGTGTCGGCCGTGTCGCCCGCGCGGCACCCGACGGCTATACGATCGAGGTTGGGAATTGGAGCGCCCACGTCATCAACGGCGCGATCTATAATCTGCCGTACGATCTCAAGACCGATTTCGAACCGATCATCCTCTGCGCACGCGCTCCTGAAGTCGTGCTGGCAAAAAAGACGATACCGGCAAACGACCTCAAAAGCCTCATCGCATGGGCCAAGGCGAATTCAGGCCGGTACACGATCGGCCATGCCGGCGCCGGCAGCGCCCCGCACATCGCCGCACTGCTATTCCTGAAGCTCACCGGCACCGAGGCCCAGCTCGTTGCCTACCACGGCGCCGCGCCCGCTGTGCAAGATTTGGTCGGCGGCCATATCGACATCGTCATCACCGATCCGACGACATCGGTGCCGCAAATTCATGCCGGCACGATCAAAGGCTACGCCGTCACTGCGGCCAAGCGCATTGCGTCTGCACCTGAGATCCCGACGGTCGACGAGGCCGGCTTGCCGGGATTTTACGTTTCGACCTGGAACGGATTGCTGGCTCCCAGGGCCACGCCAAAGGCCATCATTACCCGGCTCAATGCCGCCGCGATGGTGGCATTGGCGGACTCCACGGTGCGCGACCGGCTCGTCAGCCTCGGACAAGAAATTCCTTCACGCGAAGAACAGACCCCTGAAGCCTTCGCCGCGCTGGTGAAGGCCGACATCGCGAAGTGGTGGCCGATCATCAAGGCGGCAAACATCAAGCCGCAGTGAGGCCGGTTATGCGGCGGGACCATCGCCCGCCAGTGCCATGCATTCGATCTCGCAGCCATTGCCGAACCGAAGCTGCATGGACCACACCGTGCGCGCCGGCGGGTCGACGGGAAAAAACTCGCGATAGACCTGCTCCATCGCGTCCATATCGGCGATATCCGCCAACACGACATGGACGCACACGATGCGCGCCAGCGAAGAGCCGTTTGATTCGAGCAGATGCCTCATGTTTTCGAGCGTGATCCGGACCTGGTCGGCGATCGGACCGTGATTGCGCTCGCCGGTCGTCGGATCAATCGGCCCCATACCCGACAGGAAAATATAATTCCCGGCCCGGATACCGGGAACATTGGGAAGATTGGCGGTGCGGGCGATGTGGATCGCCGGGTTTTTCGGAAAGATCGCCGTGCGCGGACTATCGGTCATGCGTCACGCCAATGCGGTGCATTCGATGATGACTTTGCAGCCGTCAGGCAACCGCGCGCCACAAACGGTGCGGGCCGGCGGCGGATCAGGAAAGAACTTGGCGTAGACGTCGTTCATCGGACCGGCCTCCAACATGCTGTGCAACAGCACATTGATCTTGACCACATTCTGCATAGACGAACCGGCGGCCTCCAGCAGCCGCCGCAGGTTGGTGAGGATCAGCCGCGTTTCACTCACTGTCGTGCCATGAAACCGTTGACCGGTTTCCGGATCGACGGCGCATAGCCCGGAGAAAAACAAAAACGGGCCGCCGCGGACGGTTGTCGAGGCCGGTTGGTTCAAATTTTTCGCGATATCGAGAGTCGCAAGCGGCGGCGAAACGACGGTGCGGTTCAAGGTTGCGGCATCGCTTTCCGAATGGATCGGCGGCTCGCGCGACGGTGCGACGGCGGCCGCGTCGAGCTGTATCTTGAAGCCGGCCTCGCTTTGCGCGGTCCACACGGTGCGAGCCGGTGGCCCGTCGCCGACATATTGCCGGTAGACACGGTTGAGAACATCGTACTCGATACTGTCGTAGATCAGCGCGTGCACCTGAACCAACGAGGCGAGTGACGAACCTGCGGATTCCAACAGCAGCTGCAGATTTCTGAAGATACAATGGGCTTCGCTGGTCAGCGTGCCGTGCATCCTTTCTCCAGTTTCCGCGTCGATGGGCGGCATGCCGGAACAAAAAATGAGCCCACCCGCACGGATCGCCGGCGATTGGTGGTGGCCGTAGTGACGGTTCAGATCGAGACCCGGCCGCGGGGCGGCGATGACTTCGCGAACCATCGATCGTCCTGTCCTCGGCAGTCGCAGCCGTTTCCCAAGCTGCTAATGCGCGGCGTCCCAATTATCCGCGGCGTGGGCTTCGACCTGCAGCGGCACCGAGAGTGACAGCGCCGGCAGCGGCGCCTCCTCCATCACCGCGCGTGACCACCGGCAACGTTTTTTCAACTTCCGCGTCGGGCACTTCGAACACCAGTTCGTCGTGCACCTGCAGCAGCATCTGCGCGGCAAGTTTCTTTTTCGCCAGCGCCGCTTCCATGCGGATCATGGCGCGGCGGATGATGTCGGCGGCGGTGCCTTGCAGCCGCGCGTTGACGGCGGCGCGCTCGTTGAAGGCGCGGATCGAAGCGTTCGAGGCGCCGATATCGGGATAGTGGCACTTGCGGCCGAACAGGGTCAGCACGTAGCCGTTTTTCTTGGCGAACGCCTTGGTCTCCTCGATGTAGTCGCGGATGCCGGGAAAGCGCTCGAAGTATTTTCTGATATAGGCGCCGGCTTCCTCGCGGCCGATCGCCGAGCTGGTTGGCGAGGCCGAAGGCGGAAATGCCATAGACGATGCCGAAATTGATCGCCTTGGCGCGGCGGCGCACGTCGGCCGGCATGTTTTTCACCGGCACGCCGAACATTTCCGACGCCGTCATGGCGTGGATGTCGAGGCCGTCGCGGAACGCCGTGCGCAGCGTTTCGATGCCGGCGATCTCGGCGAGCAGCCGCAGCTCGATCTGCGAATAATCGGCCGAGACCAGCTTATGGCCGGCATTGGCAATGAAAGCGCGGCGGATTTTTCGGCCGTCCTCGGTGCGGATCGGGATGTTCTGCAAATTCGGCTCGGACGACGACAGGCGCCCCGTCGTGGTGGCGGCGAGCGCGTAGCTGGTATGGACGCGGTGCGTGGTCGGGTTGACGTAGCCGGGCAGCGCGTCCGTATAGGTCGATTTCAGTTTCGAGACCTGCCGCCAGTTCAGGATTTTCTGCGGCAGCGGATGCCCTTGCTCGGCAAGTTCTTCGAGCGCGCGCGCCCCGGTGGCCCACTGTCCGGTCTTGGTCTTGGCGCCGCCGGGCAGCCCAAGTTTGCCGAACAGCAGGTCGCCAAGCTGCTTGGGACTGCCGGGATTGACGGTCTCGCCGGCGACCGCGTTGATCTCGGCCTGGAGACCCGCGGCTTCTTGCGCGAAATCTCCGGACAACCGTGACAAAATCTGGCGGTTGATCGAGATACCGCGCCGTTCCATGTGCCCGAGCACGGCCAGCAACGGCCGCTCGAGTGTCTCGTAGACCGTGCGCACGCCGTCGGCGCCCAGCCGTGGCTTGAGCACCTGCCACAGCCGCAGCACGATGTCGGCTTTTTCGGCGGCAAACTCGGTCGCCCGGTCAATGCCGACGGCATCAAAGGTGATTTTGGTTTTGCCCGCCTTGATGAGCGTGCCGATGTCGACCGCGGCGTGGTTGAAGACATGCTCCGCGAGCGAGTCGAGCCCGTGGCTGTTGCGGCCGGCGTCGAGCACATACGACATCAGCATCGTGTCGTCGTAGCCTGTGACCTCGATGCCGCGCAGCGCCAGGAGCTGCCACGCGACTTTCAGATCATGGCCGACCTTGATCACGCTGGCGTCTTCAAAAAGCGCCTTGAGCGCGTCAAGAGCCGCGCGCTCCGATAACTGGCCGGGGGCGACATCGCCGCGAAACAAGCCGGCGCCCTCGCCGCCCTGGCGGTGCGACAACGGCACATAGCATGCCTCGTTAGGCGCGACGGCGAGCGCAATGCCGCACAGTTCCGCCTGCATCGGGTCCGGATTGGCTGCGACGGCGTGGATGGCAACGACGCCGACGTCACGCGCCCGTTCGATCCAAGCTTGGAGCCGCGCGTTATCTCGTATCGTCTCATATTTGCTGCGGTCGAATTTGGCGTTGCGTGCCGCTTCGATCCGTGCCGCCGCCAGCTTTTGCGGCGTGAGCGAATCTTGCACCGCGGCAAGCCTTCCTCCTCCGTTCGCTGGGGAGAGCGGGGCGGAGGCCGCCTTGCCCGGCACATTCGGCTTACCCCCTCCCGACACGCTTTGCGTGTCGCCCTCCCCCGCGAGCGGGAGAGGCAAGGAAGCCGTGCCGCCGGTGTACTTCGCGTCTGGCTCGATCGCGCCGACGTCGGTGCTGGAAAACTCCGCCACGCGGCGCGTCAGCGAGCTGAATTCCATCGCCTTGAGAAACGCGATGAGGCGTTTGTGGTCGGGCTCGTGCACCGCGAGATCGCCGATCGGCACATCGAGCGTCACATTGTCATCGAGCGTGACGAGCTTTTTCGACAGCCGCGCCTGCTCGGCGTTGTCGATCAGCGACTGCCGGCGCTTGTCTTGCTTGATCTCGCCGGCGCGCGCCAGCAGCGTTTCGAGATCGCCGTATTCGCCGATGAGCTGGGCCGCAGTCTTGACGCCGATGCCCGGCACGCCCGGCACGTTATCGGTCGAATCCCCGATCAGCGACTGCACCTCGATGACCTTCTCGGGCGGTACGCCGAATTTCTCGATCACTTCGGCGCGGCCGATCTTCTTGTCCTTCATCGTGTCGAACATGATGACGCCGTCGTCGACGAGCTGCATCAGGTCTTTGTCCGACGAAACGATGGTCGCCGTCGCGCCGGCCGCGCGGGCCTGGCGCACGTAGGTGGCGATCAGATCGTCGGCCTCGAAACCGTCCTGCTCCAGGCACGGCAGGTCGAAGGCGTGGACCGCTTCGCGGATCAGACCGAATTGCGGCCGCAAGTCGTCGGGCGGATCGGGCCGGTGCGCCTTGTAGGCGGGGTACATCGTGGTGCGGAAAGTTTTTTCCGACCGGTCGAAAACCACCGCGAGGTGCGTCGGCTTATCCGCCGCCTCCATGTCGCGCAACAGCTTCCACAGCATATTGCAGAAGCCGAACACGGCATTGAGCTGCAGACCGTCCGACTTGCGGTTGATCGGCGGCAGCGCGTGATAGGCGCGAAAAATGTAGCCGGAGCCGTCGACCAGGAAGACGTGGTCGCCCTTTTTCAACGGCTTGGCGGAGACTGGGGCTTTTTTTTCGGAGGCGGGCATGCTGATCGATAATATAGGGCATTGGCTCGAATTGGCACGGTAAAGCCCGGCAATGAAGATCAATTTTTCGCCGCTTCCCATCGACGCCGCGCTGCCGGAGCTCAACGCCGCGCTGCGCGCCAATGCGGCGGCCGTCCTGGTCGCGCCGCCGGGCGCCGGCAAGACCACGCGGGTGCCGCTGGTGCTCGCCGAAGAGGAATGGGCCAAAAAGGGTCGCATTCTCGTCCTCGAGCCGCGCCGGCTCGCCGCGCGCGCCGCGGCGGAACGGATGGCGCAAACGCTCGGCGAAAAGGTCGGCGACACGGTCGGGCTTCGCGTGCGCTTCGGCTCGAAAGTCTCGCGCAAGACCCGCATCGAAATCATCACCGAAGGGATTTTCACCCGGCTGGTGCTCGACGACCCGATGCTCGATGGCGTCGCGGCGGTGATTTTCGACGAGTTCCACGAGCGCTCGCTGGACGCCGATCTCGGCCTCGCGCTGGCGCGCGATGCGCAGCAAGGCCTGCGCGAGGATTTAAGGCTGCTCGTCATGTCGGCCACGATCGACGGGGCGCGTATTGCGAAGCTTCTCGGCGAAGCGCCGGTGATCGAAAGCGCAGGCCGCGCCTTCCCGGTCGAGACGCGCTACGCCGGCCGCGACGCGCGCCACATCGAGCCGCAAGTCGCCGATACCATCTTGCGGGCAATGCGCGCCGACGCCGGTTCGCTGCTCGCGTTCTTGCCCGGCGCCGCCGAAATCCGCCGCACGCAACAACACCTCGAAGGCCGCGTCGATCCGACGATCGATGTGGTCGCGCTTTACGGGGCGCTCGGCGGCGATGCGCAGGACCGTGCTATCGCCCCTGCCCTGCCGGGCCGCCGCAAGATCGTACTCGCGACTTCGATCGCCGAAACCTCGATCACCATCGAGGGCGTGCGCATCGTGGTCGACTGCGGCCTCGCCCGCGTGCCGCGCTATGAGCCCGACGTCGGGCTGACGCGGCTCGAGACGGTGCGCGTCTCGCGCGCCGCGGCCGACCAGCGCCGCGGCCGCGCCGGGCGCACCGAGCCCGGCATCTGCTATCGGCTGTGGGACGAGCCGCAAACCGCCGCGCTTGAAGCTTTTGCCCGGCCCGAAATCCTCGCCGCGGATCTGTCATCGTTCGCGCTCGACCTCGCCGTGTGGGGCAGCGGCCCGGACAATCTCGCGTTCCTCGATCAGCCGCCGCGCGCTGCGCTTACCGAAGCCAAAACATTGCTCAGCGAGCTTGGCGCCATCGATGGCGACGGCCGCATTACCGATGCAGGCCGTCAGTTGCGGCGGCTGCCGCTGCCGCCGCGCCTGGCGCGGATGGTGGTCGACGCCGCCGCCACGAACGAAGCCCTGTCGGCCAGCGAGATCGCCGCCCTGATTGGCGAGCGCGGTCTTGGCGGCGACGATGTGGACCTGCGCCACCGCCTCGAAGCATTACACCGCGACCGCTCGCCGCGCGGACGGGATGCTCGCGCCATGGCGGCGCGGTGGGCGGAGATTGCGCAGTCGCCGCACGCTCAAGGAACTCCCTCCCCCCTTGCGGGGAAGGGTCGGGGTGGGGGGTCGGGAGGGAAAGCGACTGCGTCAACGCCTTCGCGCCACCTCCCGACCCCCCACCCCGACCCCTCCCCACAAGGGGGAGGGGAATTAAGCCTCGGTTCGCTGCTCGCCCTCGCCTACCCCGAGCGGATCGCGAAGAATTGCGGCGGCGGCACCGGCGCGTTCGTGCTGGTCAACGGCCGCGGGACTCAGATCGATGCCGCTTCGCCGCTTGCCCGTGAACCATTCCTCGCGGTCGCCGAACTCACCGGGACGGCGGCGCGCGGCCGTATCCTGCTCGCGGCACCAATCGCGCTCACCGAGATCGAGACCCGATTTGCCGACCGCATCGCCGCGCGCGACGAAGTGACGTTCGACGCAGCGAGCGCGAGCTTGCGCGGCAGGCGAAGCCGGCGGCTCGGCGCGGTCGTGCTGTCGGACCAGCCGATGGCAGTGATGCCGAGCGATGAATCTGCTCAGAAGCTCGCCGACGGTATCGCGCGCCTTGGTATCGATCGGCTGCCGTGGAGCAAACCGCTGAAGCAATGGCGCGACCGGATCATGTTCTTGCGCGCCAGCGAGGGCGGAGAATGGCCCGACTTGTCCGACGTGGCGCTGACGGAATCATAAGCGACTGGTTTATGCCGTTTGCCGGCAAGACCGCGCTCGCCGAGATTACAGCGGATGAGCTTCACTCAGCCTTGAGCCAATTGCTGCCGTGGCCGCTCCAGCGGCGGCTCGATGCCGAAGCGCCGACTCATTTCGTGGCGCCGACCGGCTCGCATCTGCCGATCGATTACGACGCGGAAGGCGGACCAAAGATTGCGATCCGCGTCCAGGAGCTGTTCGGCCTCAATCGTCATCCGACCATTGCCGGCGGCAAAGTGCCGTTGCTGATCGAGCTGTTGTCGCCGGCGCACCGGCCGGTGCAGACGACGCGCGATCTGCCAGGATTTTGGCGCGGCAGCTACGCCGCCGTGCGCGCCGAGATGCGGGGCCGCTATCCCAAACACCCCTGGCCCGAAGACCCGACCGCGGCCGCCCCAACCCGCCGCGCCAAGCCTCGCGGCAGCTAGCCGTGAACCTTTAGAAGCGCATATCAATTCGCAGGACGGCGCGCCATGCGATGACCGAGGATGAACACCGCGATGATACTGACGATGGACGTTGTAATCACATAAAAACTGGGCGCCATCTTGTTGCCGGTCGCGGCAATCATCGCGGTTACGATCAGAGGCGCGAAGCCGCCAAACAAAGTCACCGAAACGTTATAGCTGAGCGCCAATCCGGTGCCGCGGGTGCCGGTCGGGAATATCTCCGACAGCATTGCGGGTATCGGCCCAAAGCATGCGGCGTACAGCACGCCGAACAGAGCCTGCACGAGGATCAGCGTGGTTACGGTCGGCCAAGTGTTCAACATCAGGAACAGCGGATACGAGGTAAAGCAGATCACCGGCAACGCGATCGACAACACCCTGAAACGTCCCCAGCGATCCGACAGCGCGCCGAACACGGGCGCGAGCACCGTCACGACGATACCGGTGACGAACGCGCCGACAAACGACGATGTCTGGGCAATATGCAACTGCGTCATCGCATAGGTCGGCATGTAAACCTTGTGAACGTAGTTGTAGGCGGTCACTCCGGCGATGACGCCGATACCCAGCAACAGGTTCATCCAATCGCGCGCCAGCACAGCACGCAGCGGCGACTTCTCCAGCTTGACGGCGGCGATTTTCTTGAACTCCGGCGTCTCGTCGATCCGACGGCGGATGTAGAGACCGACCGGCCCCATCAACAGGCCGACGCCGAAAGCGACCCGCCAGCCCCAATCATTCAACTGATCTTTGGTCAGTGCGTAGCTCAGAAGTGCGGCGACGCCTGCGGCCAGCACGGTCGCCAAACCCTGCGTCGACGCTTGCCAACTGGCGAAGTAGCCGCGCCGGCCGGCAGTGGCATATTCGACCATGAAGGCCGTTGCCGCGCCAAATTCGCCGCCGGTCGAAAAGCCCTGCAACAAGCGCGCAACGAGGATGATCAGCGGCGATGCAATGCCGATCTGACCATATGTCGGCGCAAAAACCAGCATCGCCGTGCCCAGCATGATGATTATGATAGACAGTGTCAGCGAGGCCTTGCGCCCTGCCCGGTCGGCATAAGCGCCGAGCACGATGGCGCCGAACGGACGCATGACGAAGGAAATTCCAAACGTGCCGACCGTGAGCAGCAGCGACGTTACCGGATTCGCCGCCGGGAAAAACAATTTGCTGATCACGACGGCGAAATAGCCGTAGATCACCAGATCATAGAACTCGAGCGCGTTGCCGATGCTGGCGGCGCAGACTTCTTTCCAGGGATTACGCGGGATAGCGGCCGGCGCGATGCCTGGGTCGAACGGCTGAGATTGTGCCGACATAACACGATCCTGGGAGCGTCGATCGTATGCCATCGGGCCGGGCATCTACAACCGGTTTATCGCGTTCTCCCAGATCGAATGCCGTTGCCATCGCGCTCCCAAACCGCTCTTTCACGTGATACGATGACGAACATGATGAAATACGTCGCGCTTCTTCGTGCGGTGAATGTTGGAGGGACCGGCAACCTGCCGATGGCTGAACTGAAAGCCATGTGCCGCGATGCCGGCTTTGCTCGCGTCGAAACCTACATCGCGAGCGGCAACGTCGTTTTTGAAAGCAAAGCCGCAATGCCGCTGATTAAATCCGAACTCGAGCGGCGTTTGCTGGCTTATGCCGGAAAACCCATCGGGGTTGTGCTGCGTACCGGTTCTGAAATACGAGCCGTCCTGAAAGCCAATCCGTTTCCGAAAGGAGCGCCCAACCATACCTATGCATTTTTTCTCAACGAACGGCCGCCGAGCGATGCCTTGGAGCATGCCGTTGGCATGAAGGATGAGAAAATTCGGCTCGGAAAACGCGAAATTTACGTTCACTACGTCAACGGCATGGGGCGATCCAAACTAAAAATTCCCGCCGCCAACTCGGGCACGGCCAGAAATATGAACACAATCGCCAAAGCTCGCCGCGATGGTATCGCGGCTATGATGCGGTCGTGCCATCTCGTGGTTCGATGTGCTGCGCTATTGGGTCTGGCTGGCGCCGGCGTCGTGGCGGCCGTCGCTCAAAACACCGCGCCGGTGGTCCTGATGACGGCGGGCGACGGCAGCGCATTCTTGCCCTACGGCCAGGGCCTTGCCGCATTTCTCGCGGCCAAGGGCATCGCCATCGTGGTGAAGAAGAGCGCCGGCTCGAACGAGAACTTGTCGGCGGTTGACGCATCCGCGACCACAATCGCAACGAGCTTCATGGGCTCCGCTTACGATGCCATCAACGGGATCGGTTGGGCCGCCGGCCGCAAGCACGACAACTTGCGGGCGCTGTTTCCGATGTACGAGACCTCGTTCCAGATTGCGGCGCTGCGAACGAGCGCGATCGGTTCGCTCACCGGCCTCGATGGCAAGAAGGTCGGCGTCGGTCCGGCAAAAGGTCCGGCCGAGGTGTTCTTCCGCGCCGCCGCCGTGGCCGCGCACATCAAGCCGATCATCGTCAATGGCGATCCGGGCGCGCTTGCCAAACAGCTCTTGGCCGGCGACATCGACGCGCTTTGGCAAGGCGCCGCGGTGCCCATCCCGTCGCTCAGCGCGGTCACCGACCACGCCGATGCGGTTGTGTTTGGGCTCTCGGATGCCGAAGTTGCCGCCATGCTGCGGACCTTTCCGCAGCTCTCGGCAACCACGGTTCCCGCCGCAAGTTACAAAGGCCAGGCCGCCGCGTTCAAAAGCGTTTCGGCGTGGAATTTCGTCGTTGCCAACAAAGACCTGCCGTTCGACACAGCCTACACGATCAACAAGACGGTGCTTTCGGCGGTCGATCCGAAATCCGAAATTTATCCTTCGGCCGCCGGCACGCGCTCCGGCAATGCCGTGGCGGACCGGTTCATGCCATTCCATCCAGGCGCGATGCGCTTCTATGCGGAAGCGGGCATCAAGCTCGCGGCGCCTTGAAGCCGTTCACGCTGGCGCGCGCATGGACAAATCGCGGTGCATCGTACAATGCGCGATCAGCCGCTCGATGAATCCAGCGCAGTCCAGCAATGCGGACAGGTCCACGAATTCGTCCGGCTTATGAGCCTGCTCGATTGATCCGGGCCCAATGACCAGGGTCGGTATTTCGGCCATGCTGACGAACAACCCGGCTTCGGTGCCGAAGCTGACCTTTCCATGGCCATTGCGGCCAGCCAGTTGCTTAGCCAGCGCGACGAGGGCGTGATCGGGTTTCATGTCGAGCGCGGGATATTCGAGAATTTCCTCAAAATCGATCCCGCAGCGTGGTTCGATCTTCCGCATCGCCGGCTCTAGTTCGGCCTTGGCCCAGGCGATGACGGCGTCGGTTACCGCCTTCGATTCGTTTGTTCCCAAACCGCGGGCTTCGAAATCCACCACGCAATGGTCGGGCACAATGTTCAGTGCGGTTCCGCCCTGCACGATGCTGGTCAGCATCGTGGTGTGGGCGATATCGTACATCTCGTCGCGCGGTCCTTGCGTCGCGAGCTGCGCGGCGCGGCCGTGTATCTCGGTAATCAGCTCCGCCGCATATTCCACGGCATTCACGCCGGTTGGAGCCAGCGAAGAATGACAGGACTGGCCGCGGAATATCGCGCGAACGCCATGCTTGCCCTTGTGGCCGATGACGACCTGCATTTGCGTCGGCTCGCCGACAAAGCAGCCGAGCGGCTTGACCGGCGCATCGTTAAGTTCGCGCAGCAGCGGGCGGACGCCGACGCAACCGACTTCTTCGTCGTAGGAAATCGCCAGATGGATCGGCATCGCCAGGTCGGCGTGGCGCATCTCCGGGACCATCGCAAGACAAACCGCGACAAAGCCCTTCATATCCGTCGTGCCGCGGCCGTAGAGCCGGCCGTCGCGCTCGACGAGTTTGAACGGGTCGCTGGTCCAGTCCTGGCCCTCGACCGGCACCACGTCGGTATGTCCGGAGAGTACAAGGCCCGGCGTGTTCTCCGGCCCGATGGTCACCCACAAGGCGGCTTTTTGCCCGCTATCGTCCAGAATGCGACGCGCCGTTATGCCGAAGGACGCGAGGTACTGCTCGATGTACGCGACAAGCGGGAGGTTCGAGCGGTCGCTCACCGTATTGAAGCCGACGATATCCGCGAGCAGTTTGCGAATGCGTCCGGCTCTGTCGTCAGGCATATCCCGATCATCCAACGTGACAGAGAGACTATCGCACCGCCCGAAACGGGCGACAAGCTGCTGCAATTCGAGCGAATGTCTTAGCGGGCCGCTTACCATTGCAATTCAAATCCGGCACTTGATCGGCCGGCATTAGCTCGTTGTTCGCGGTGACGTGCTGATATGACGTCGCATTCATTTCGTCCGGGACGCACTCCCATGCGCTCTGTCATCGCTTTTTCGGCCTGCGCACTCGCCGCCGCGGTCCTCGTTCCGCGCTACGCCACGCAATTGAGCGCGCCCCGGCCCGCACCGACAGCGATGGCAGCACACGCGGCGGCGCCGGAGCCGTCGCCGCCCGCGACCTCGAATTCGCGTTCCGTCATCGTGCCGCCGGATCAACGCGGACATTTCCTGGTCGAGGGACGCATCGACGGCCGGCGCATGGACTTCATGGTCGATACCGGCGCCACAGTCATCGCGCTCAAGGCGGAAGACGCAGCGATGCTCGGAATTCATCCGGCAGAGCGCGAATTCACCGCGCTGGTCAGCACGGCCAATGGCAAAGCTCGCGCTGCCCCGGTCAAGCTCGACATGGTCGAAATCAGCGATCTCATGGTGCGCGATGTCGCCGCGATGGTGATGCCCGAAGGGGCATTGAGCGACAACCTGCTCGGCCTGTCTTTCCTGTCGCGGCTGCGGCGCTTCGAGTATTCCAGCGGCAAGCTCGTTCTCGAGCAGTAACCGGGCGAAAAAAATGGCGAATGGCGAATAGCGAGTGGCGAGTAGCCTAGCAAGTACCCCATTATCGCTATTCGCCACTCCCTATTCGCCTTCACCGCCTTCGCGCCGCGCAACCTTTCGACGAGCACATCGTTTAGGCTATTGCTGCGCGGACCCCGATTCGGATCGAAACTCCCATGTTTCCCAAGCCCAAACCTTCGCTCAAGCCGAACACCTATGCCTATGAATCCGAGCCGATGGTGAAATCCACCGGCTTCCGGGAATATGACGCGCGCTGGCTGTTCGGCAGCGAGATCAATCTCATGGGCGTCGAGGCGCTGGGCCTCGGCCTCGGCACGCTGCTCCACGAGCTCGGCGTCAAGCCGCACCTCGTTACCGGCCACGATTTCCGCTCCTATTCGGCGTCGATCAAGATGGCGCTGGTGAACGGCCTCATGGCGTCCGGCTGCAAGGTCTACGACATCGGCCTTGCCATGACGCCGATGGCCTATTTCGCCCAATTCGACCTCGACGTGCCGTGCGTCGCGATGGTGACCGCCTCGCATAACGACAATGGCTGGACCGGCGTGAAGATGGGCGCGAACCGCCCGCTCACCTTCGGCCCCGACGAGATGACGCGTCTCAAGGACATCGTGCTCGACGGCGCGTTCAAGATGGCGCCCGGCGGCGCTTACGAGTTCGTCGAGAATTTTCCGGCGCGCTATATCGCCGACCTGACCAAGCGGCCCAAGCTCAAGCGCCATCTGAAGGTAGTCTGCGCCTGCGGCAACGGCACCGCGGGCGCGTTCGCCCCAAAGGTCTTGGAAGCGATCGGCTGCGAGGTGGTGCCGCTCGACTGCGAGCTCGACCACACATTCCCGAATTACAATCCGAACACCGAAGACATGAAGATGCTGCACGCGATGCGTGACGCGGTCCTCGCCAACAAGGCCGACGTTGGCCTCGGCTTCGACGGCGACGGCGACCGCTGCGGCGTGGTCGATAACGAAGGCGAGGAAATATTCGCCGACAAGGTCGGCGTCATGCTGGCGCGCGACATCTCGGCCGAGCACAAGAACGCGCTGTTCGTTGCCGACGTGAAGTCCACCGGGCTGTTCATGACCGACCCGATGCTGATCAAGAACGGCGCCAAGACCGATTACTGGAAGACCGGGCATTCCTACATGAAACGCCGAGTCAACGAGATCGGCGCCATTGCGGGGTTCGAGAAATCCGGTCACTTCTTCTTCAACAAGCCGTTCGGCCGCGGCTATGACGACGGCCTCATCTTCGCGTTCGCGGTCTGCGACATGCTCGACCGCAATCCGGGAAAGAGCATGGCCGATCTCAAGAACGCGCTGCCGAAAACCTGGTCGTCGCCCACGATGTCGCCGCATTGCGCCGACGAGACCAAATACGGCGTCGTCGACGCGGTGGTGCGGCACTTCGAGGCCGAACAGAAAAAAGGCGCCAAGGTCGCCGGCCAGACGATCCGCGATCTGGTCACGGTGAACGGCGTTCGCGTGACGGTGGAAGACGGCACCTGGGGACTGGTGCGCGCGTCATCCAACAAACCGGAACTCGTCGTCGTCGTCGAAAGCCCGGTTTCGGAAGCCCGCATGCGCGACATGTTCAAGTCGGTCGACGCCGTGCTGCGCACGCACAAGGACGTCGGAGAATACAATCAGACGATCTAAACAGTTATCCGCCCCCGCACGCAGTGCGGGGGAGGGGGACCGCGCGTTAGCGCGGTGGAGGGGGCATCTGACTCGAAGCTTGCTTTGTCGCTTGAGATAGCCTCTCTGCCGCGCGCCCCCTCCACCACGCTTCGCTCCGCGGGGGCGGAAAGAAAATCCTACTGCGCGCGTGCCAACGCCGCGCCGAAGCCGTTCGGAATCTCGATATCGACTTCCAGCGTCGACATCGATTTACCGCGATCCATCTTGATCTGCACCCGGTCGGGCTCGAACGAGACGTGCCGGCTGATGACGGCGAGAATCTCCTCGCGCAGGATGCCGAGCAGATCGGGTTGGCTGCGCGCGCTGCGTTCGTGCGCGAGCAGGATTTGCAGGCGTTCGCGCGCCACCGGCGCGGAGCCGCGTCGCAACATTTTGAACAGGCTCATGCTGCTTTCCGTCCGAACAGCTTGTTGAAGATACCCTTGCTTTCACTGGGAACAACCATCGGGACATCGGCGCCCTTGAGGCGGCGTGCGGCGTCGAAGTAGGCACGCGCGGGCGCGCTCAGCGCATTGTTGAGCGTCACTGGCGATCCGACATTCGAAGCGCGCAGCACCTCCTCGCTTTCGGGGATGATGCCGAGCAGCGGCGTCGACAGAATCTCGAGCACGTCCTCGATCGACAGCATCTCGCCGCGCGCGGCGCGCCCGGGATGATAGCGCGTGATCAGGAGGTGCTTTTCGACGCGATCGCCGCGCTCCGCCCTCACCGTCTTGGAATCGAGCAAGCCGATGATGCGGTCGCTATCGCGCACCGAAGAAACCTCGGGATTGGTCACGATGATCGCCGCATCGGCGTGCCGCATCGCCAGCGTCGCGCCGCGCTCGATGCCGGCCGGACTGTCGCAGATGATCCAGTCGAATTTCTTGCGCAACTCGGCGATGACGCCGGCCACGCCCTCGTCGGTGAGCGCATCCTTGTCGCGCGTCTGCGAGGCCGGAAGCAGGCAGAGATTCTCGAGGCGTTTGTCGCGGATCAGCGCCTGCGGCAGCTTCGCGACGCCGTTGATCACGTTGATCAGATCGAACACCACCCGACGCTCGGCGCCCAGCACCAGGTCGAGGTTGCGCAGCCCGACATCGAAATCGACGACCACGACCTTTTCGCCCTGTTGCGCCAGCGCGGCGCCCAGCGCGGCCGTCGAAGTCGTCTTGCCGACGCCGCCTTTGCCTGAGGTCACCACCAAGACATGGGCCATAGTCACTACCTTTCGTTGTTCCGGGCCTTACCGGTTCTCCGTCAATCGGAACCGGGCTCCGGCAATTTGTTGGCACCTGTTCAGGTCCGAAAACCGGTCTCCGTTTTCCGCGATCCGCTTTAGTGCATCGCTGAAATTTTCAGCGACGTGCCCTCGAGCCATGCCTGGGCCGGTCCGTGGCGTAAGCTGTCTTCGATGTCGTCGGCCGTCTTGTAATAACTGTCGATGGCGAGAAGCTCGGCCTCGACGCGGTGGCAAAAGATGCGCGCGCGGGCATTGCCGGCGGCGCCCGCCATCGCGCGGCCGCGCAGCGTCCCATAAATGTGAATCGATCCGCCGGCGACGATCTCGGCGCCCGAGCCGACGGAGCCGAGCACGGTGACATCGCCCTCGATGAAGACGACGGTTTGGCCCGAGCGCACGGGATCCTCGATCAAGAGCGAGGCCGGCTGCTTTGGCGAGGCCGCACTCGCAGCTTTGCCGGTTTCGGGCAATTCGACGCTCTGCGTGCCGCGTCCGCCGCGCAGGATCGGAGGCAGCCGCTCCGCCCCTTCGGCCGGTTCGGCGCCCTCGATCCCGAGCACGCGGATATTGCGTTCCTCCAGATTGGCGACGAGATGAGCGATCGCGGCGGGGCTCAGGTTGACGGCCGATAGATCGAGCGCCACCGGGTGGCCGGCAAAGAAGGCCTGGGAGCGTTCGAGACTGGCGTCGAGGTCGGCCAGCCAATCCATGATGGGCGGCTGCGGCGTCAAGGCGAACGCCATATAGGAGCGCGCCCGGAACATCAGCGACTGACGGTGGCGAACGGCGCTCGACACGATGCCTCTCCGATCTTGGCGATTCCGATTGGTTAACAAACTGCGCAGATCGGGTTAACGGAGGGTTAACGGGACCAAACCGTCTCGCGGAGCACAATCGCGTCACGCCTCGGCCGGCGAATAAGGAATCGTAGCCCGGATGGAGCGGAGCGTAATCCGGGACGATTGTCCGGCTTCATCGCCGATCCCGGATTGCACTTCGTTCCATCCGGGCTACAAAACAAAAAGGAGGCGGATGGCATATTGAGGCAGGTTAGCTCAGCCCGCGGTCGCGTCGAAGGCATCGAGTGCACGGGCCGAATACACGATCGCCGCGCCTGCGTTAATGCTCACTGCGACGCCCAGCGCCTCAGCTATTTCCTCCTTGCTTGCGCCCGCCTTACGTGCCGCTGCCGCATGGACGGTAATACATCCATCGCACCGCAGGCTGATGGCGACACCGAGAGCAATCAACTCGCGTGTCTTGGCATCGAGATGACCTGTTTGGGCACCGGCGCCGCCAAGCGCGACATAGCCTTTTACGGTGTCCGGACTAAGTTTTCCGAACACTCCAACGCCGGACACGATCTGTTGCCGGTAGGTATTCCAGTCGAGCATAGGCATGGAAAACTCCTTGGTTCATTGGAGACGATGGTGTTGGTTCAGTAGTGACGGGACGCGACCGTTCGAAGCCACACGATCTCAGGACGATGAGCATCGCGTCACGCCTCCTAGGAGCTTACCTCGCATGGCCAATGAGGTAGAACTTATCGCGGTTATGGGCGGAAATTACAGAATTCGTTAACACGGCAGTGGGCAAAATCCCGCAATGCCGTTGGATGACCGATGAAAGGCGAGGCTGGCGATGCTGTTGCGCAACCGCCCGCTGAGGTTCGCGCACGCCTCTACGAACAGGCTTTTGGCCTCGCCCGCATCGGCGCATGGGAATGTGACCTTGCGACAGAGCGCCTGAGCTGGACTTCGGGCGTCTACGACATCTTCGGCTACCCGACAGGCAATCCGCTGCGGCGTGCCAATATCGTCGGTCTCTATGTCGAGGAATCCCGGCGGAACATGGAGCTAGCGCGTGCCGAGGTGATCCGGAGTGGCCGTGCGGTGTCGCTCGATACCGAGATTAGAACGTGCCGCGGTGAAAAACGCTGGATGCGGCTCGCGATCAACGTCGACAGAGAAGCTGGACAGCCAGTGCGGATTTTCGGCTCCAAACTGGACATCACCTCCGACCGGCTGGCAATGGAGGCCCTGCGGCGGCGAGCCGAAACCGATCCCCTCACTGGGCTTGCTAATCGCTCCGTTTTCCAAGCCCGCTATCGCGATGTGCTCGGCGATAGCCTGAATCATGGTTTCGCGTCGGCACTCATCCTGATCGACCTTGATCGTTTCAAGATACTCAACGATACATTCGGCCATGCGGCCGGGGATGCATGCCTGTGCGAGGCCGCGCTGCGTCTGGGGCGCGCCTTCCACAACGTCGGTTTGGTCGCTCGGATCGGCGGCGATGAATTCGCGATCATCCTGCGCGCTCCGACCGCTCCCGATCGGATTGCGCGCGTCCTGCAGGAAACCGTCGTGATGCTGAGTCGACCGCTTTTCTGGAGCGGTCTTCGCCTTGAGCTCAGCGTCTCGATTGGAGCTGCCCTCATCGGTCGCCCTCATCGCCGGCGGATCACCGAATTGTTCGCAGAAGCCGATACCGCGCTCTACGATGCGAAGGCCGCCGGCCGTAACAGGGTTCATCTGTTCGGCGACGAGGGGCTCGGCCGCGCTGCCTAGCAGATTTCGAATTTGGCGATGACGCTCGGCCAGCTTGGTTTCGCGCTTCACGACCAGAAGGGAAACCGCCGACATCATCACAGCGCGGCAGTCTACTGCCTCTCACCGACCAACTTTGCTTTCTCTCGAAGAAACGCGGTAGCATCCCGTAACCGCGGCAGGATGACGATTAAGTGCACTGGCACCGTAATACCGGAGTGTTACACCCGTTCGACTAGTCTTCGAGTATCGCCCCAATGTTGCAGGTCAGCACAGGAAAGTTTTTCAAGCACGAAGCGTATGAGACGCCACGTCGTGCAATCTATTACACGAACTATCGGATGTTTCGCGACGAGCGGCTCAATACGCAAGTGGGCTCGCTTCAGTCCGTCACCGGCGTACATGGGTTAGCAGCATTCGCCTGTGAGATTATCGAGCGCATCCAGAAGCTGCCGGGGGGTCCCTATCCTGGCGAGGTCATCGCGACGAGTGGTGACACGCTGATCAATGACTTTGCGGCCATCGTTTCCTTCGCGCTCGACATCACCTGCACAACGGACCTCGGCCTTGCGCGCCGCCTGGTGGCAAGCGAGCGGCCCAGCCTTGGCACGGACTTGGTGCCTCAAAAATACATTCGACGTATGTTTGACCGCGCCGTGGAACGGCAGCGTGGAGATAACGATTTACTCCAACGATTTGTGGCGGACCTCATGGCGCTGGAGCGCAAGAGCTACGAGGGGGCCATGCGGGCCATTCGGCGCTTTGTCGTCGGCGCCCATCGTATATCGGACGATGTGAACCTGGCATATGCGCTCTTTGTCATGTCGATCGAGTCGCTCGCGCAGAAATTTGATGAGTTTGAGCCGGCGTGGGATGACTACGACCAAGCCAAGCGCCGGCGAATTGATGAGGTTCTCGCGGAAGCACCTGAAGCCGTGACCGCCAAGGTGCGTTCGGCCATACTTCAGAACGAACACGTAGCCATTGCGCGGCGGTTCCGTGAATTTGCCATTGCCCACGTTGGCCCGACCTTCTTCCGTGAGGAGGCAGACACGGCCATCGGGGCCATCAGTCGTCCTGATCTTTCGATTGCGCTCCGCCAGGCTTATTCGATCCGCTCAGGCTACGTGCATCATCTCAAGGACATTCCGCGCCTTCTCGTCGGGGTCGAAGGGTTCCATGAAACCATGGTAGTCGATGGCCAACCAGCCTTGACCTTTGCGGGCCTCACGCGTCTGGCGCGGCACGTAATCAATACATTTGTGGCGCGTGCGCCGAAAACAGAAACGGAAGAATTCGACTGGATGAAGGATTTGCCCGGCAAGCTGACCATGCAAGTGGCGCCGCAGCATTGGATCGGCAATCCTCAAGGCTTCGATGCGACCACAGCTGACAGATATCTCGTCGCTTTCATCGGACAGATCGTCGGGCGCCTTTTACAGCCGACCTCAAACGTTACCGATATACGGCCCGTACTGAAAAAGGTCGAAGAGCTTGTGCCTGATCTAGCGAAGCCGGCGCAACGCTTGCCGATGCTGGCTCTCTATTTTACCTTCAACTTCTTTTTCGCACCCGAAGGTTTCGGCAGCGCGAACTTCCCAAAGCTCATTGACACTTACAAAGCTGATTTTGATGCGCCTTCTATTGCGAGTTTGGCAGCGCATTTGGTTACCAAACAAAACCCCGATTGGACGCTGCTGGTGATGGAGGAGCTTCATACATGCTATTTTCGTGACCGCCATCACGCCAATACGTTAGCGTTGGGGCGGATACTGGAAGCAGCTTTCACCTTGCGGTTAGCGGAGCAAAACCGTGCGGCGGGAAATGTTAGCCGTGCCCGAGAGCTAATAGCCTTTGCTGTTGAGGCTTGTCCGCGTCAAGCTAGTCTGCGGAATTTTGAAGCGTCACTTCAGACTGGAGGGCTACCCGAAATCGATTGGCAGGCGATTTTGCTACCCAGTCCGCCTGTCCAGGAAACCTGGTTCTCTCCGCTGGTATGATTAGTTGAGGCTCGATCAATGATCCTGTGCAGCCCGGAGCGACTACACAATGGATAAAATCGAGCCGCTGACAATTCCGCTGCCAAAGTCATCGCAAGCGTCCCGCCATTATCTTCGTCTACTATACTCGTTGGGCGATTTCCAACTTGCTCTCAGTGCGGCGGCCTTCTTAGGTGACTGCGATCACGACACGAAATACTCGAAAATCGAATTGCGGCGTTTTCGATGCTACGAGACAACTGTCATTATAGCATATACGCGGCCCTTCTCTCAGTCGAAAGGCGAAATTCCGCCGCTCACACTTAAGATGACTGGCGCAATTTTAAGCGGTGAGCAGAAAGAGCTTCATCGAAAGCTGGTAAAATTGCGGAATAAGGTGATTGCGCATTCAGATGCCGAACTGATGCGTATGGTCTCTAAAACGCTTCTGACAACATTCGACGACGGCTTTGAATTCGTCTTTTTGCAGGCTGCGTTCGATGAGGGACTAACGTTCGTTGGGCTTGACCTGATCAATCTCAACGAGCTTCTGCACCTTGTTTCTGGCGCCGTTTACACGAAGCTACTCAAGGAGAGTCAGAAGCGACCAAAGGACTTCGATATTCGTAAGGACTATTTAGACGGTTCCGCGTAGTCACGCCAAATACCCATGCAGCAAAGCAGAAAATCGGTAGTCAAAGAGCCGACCGATCGAATGAACAAGCGCGGGATTACGGTGATGGGATGGACGGCGCCCCAATCGGCATTGATGTGCCAAGATGGTCGTTGTCACAACCCATCTGAGGGAAGCCGTCCATGGTCAAGTCTATCAGGGATTTGTCGTCTGTAACGGTCATCGGGCTCGATATCGCCAAGAATGTTTTTCAGGTTCACGCCGTCGACGCCGGGGGTCCCCAGGTCGTCGCCAAGGCGGTCCGGCGCGGTCAGTTGGTGAATTATTTTTCGTCGTTGCCGCCCTGTTTGATAGGGATCGAGGCCAGCAGCTCGGCCCACTATTGGGCGCGGTCGCTGGTTGCGCTCGGCACTTACCCCTCGATAGTTATGCCTGCTGAACGTATGACGCCGCCCCAGAGTTTGGCCTGTTCGCTAATGAATCGGCTCATTGCGGCTATATCGAGCGTGCTTGGCTCAGTGAAGATCGCTTTGAGCTTCGCTTGCGTTTCGGGCTCTTGCATTGCGGCCACAATCGCCCGGTTGAGCTTGTTTCGAATGTCGGCCGGCGTTTTCGGGGGCGCCATCAACGAATAGAACGTCGCGGAGGTGAAGCCTATCACGCCGCTCTCGTTGACTGTCGGAATTCCGGGAAGCAGGGCAACGCGGCCCAGGGTTGCAACGGCGATAATCGCGATATTGCCGCTCCGGTAGAGCGGCATGACGGTTCCCAGATCGCAGAACATGACGTCGACATGTCCTCCGGCGAGATCGGTGACCGCCGGCTCCGCACCGCGATAGGGAACGTGAACGAGTTCTGTGCCGGTCCTGCTCTTGAACAGTTCCATCGTGAGATGCGACGTTGAGCCGTTGCCCTGCGACGCGTAGCTCAGCTTGTTCGGTTTGGCTTTTGCGTAGGCGATCAACTCCGCGACGGTCTTGATTGGAAGGCCGTTTCTCACCGCAAGGACGTTCGTTCCCATCGCCATGATCGCGACCGGTTCGAGACTCGCCGGGTCGTAGGACAGATGCTTGAACAGCGCCGCATTCGCCGTGATCACGTTCGGAGGCGTAGCCAGAAGGGTATAGCCATCGGGCTCCGCGTGCGCGACTGCGTCGGCCGCGATGTTGCTTGCGCCCCCGGTCCTGTTCTCGACGATGAACGATTTGCCCCAGAGCGACTGGAGATGGCCCGCAACGATACGAGCGGATAGATCGACGCCGCCTCCCGCGGGCACGGAAACAATGATTTTGACGTCGCGGCTCGGATAATCGTCTTCGCCGGCCCAGCTCGATCCCCGGGCCGCCAGCAGCGCTGTCATCCCGACGAGCATTGTACGACGACTGACCGTGCGCATGATCAAGCACTCCGTGGAGGAACGCGGGCCCGTCAGCGACCTATACAAGGGATGACGGGCTTTGTGCATGCACTGTATTTCAACAGCGGGTGCGGGAGAGGATGAGACAATGTCAGATTTCCTGATAGACGTCGATTTCCAGCGCGCCCGGCAGCATGGCGCGCCACGCTTGCAGATAGGTCTGCATCCTCACATCGCTGGCGAGGGTTTGCCGATTGAGCTCGAAGGCTTCATGGGTGTCGTAGTCGATCACCTGGACGAATTTGGCCGCATCGTCGGCGTTGCGCAGCAGGCGGAACTGGGCGTTGGCGAAGAGCTGATAAAACGGCGCCGATGCCCGCATCAGCGCCGCGAGCTGATCGGAATCCGCTCCCGGAAGCGTAAACCGCAGATGCAGCGTTCGCCGGACTGTTGCATCACCGTTGGCCATCGCGTGATTCCTCGCTCGTTGCCGAACCCGCCGCCTATTTGAACGTCTCCCGAAATTTGTGTCCAGGATAAACGCCGAGAATCTTCAACGTGTTGGGTTGCGAGACGAATTCCAGCTCTTCAAGCGCCAGTTCGAGCCCGCGATCCTTGGGGTGACCCTGCACGTCGGCGTAAAATTGCGTGGCCGAGAAATTGCCGTCGACCATATAGCTTTCGAGCTTGGTCATATTGACGCCGTTGGTGGCGAAGCCGCCCAATGACTTGTAGAGCGCCGCCGGAATGTTCCGCACCTGGAACACGAAGGTCGTCACCACGCGCTTCTCTTTGCGGCTCGCCCATTTCGGCTTGCGCGAGAGCACGACGAAGCGCGTCGTATTGTGCTTCGCGTCGGCGACGTCTTTTTTCAGGATTCGCAGGCCGTAAATCTTGGCCGCCAGCGTGGTCGCCAGCGCTGCGCGCGAAACGTCGCCCGCCTCCGCGACTTCATGCGCCGCGCCCGCGGTATCGGCGGCGACGACCGCTTTGACGCGCAGCTCGCGAATGATGTTGCGGCACTGGCCGAGCGCATGGACGTGGCTTTCGACCGTCTTGATGGTTTTCAGCGTCGCCTTTTTGGGCGCCATCAATTGATGCTGTACCGGCAGGAACCATTCGGCCACGATGTGGAGGCCGGACCGCGGCATCAGGTGGTGGATGTCCGCCACCCGGCCCGCCACCGAATTGTCGATCGGGATCATGGCGAGCGCGGCCCGGCCGGTGCGGACCGCGGCAAAAGCGTCCTCGAAGGTCGGACACGGCAACGGCTCGTAGCCGCGATAGGCCTCCCGGCAAGCAATGTCCGAGTTGGCGCCCGGCTCGCCCTGGTATGCGATCTTTCGACGGTTGGTCATGACCGGCTCGTTAGCATGCCGCGCGCGGTTTCCAAATCCTCGGGCGTATCGACGCCGAGCGGGACGCCGTCGACCAGCGCGACATCGATCCGCATGCCGGCCTCGAGCGCGCGCAATTGTTCGAGCTTCTCGCGCCGCTCCAGCGGCGACGGCGGCAGCGCGACGAACCGCTCCAGCGCGGCGCGGCGAAACGCGTAAATCCCGATGTGGTGATAAAGCGGCCCGTCGCCCGAAGGCGCCGTGGCGCGCGTGAAGTAAAGCGCGCGCAGCCGCCCGGGCGCTATCGGCGTCCCCACAACCTTGACCACATTGGGATTGACGCGTTCTTCGGCGATTGTGATCTCGGCCGCCAGTGTGGCGATAGCGACGGCGTCATCGGCGAGCGGGCGGAGCACGGCCTTGATGTCGGCCGCCGCCAAGGTCGGCAAGTCGCCCTGCAGATTGACGATGATCGAGGCTTCGCGGTGCGGATCGACCTTGCCGAGCGCCTCGAAGATACGGTCGGAACCGCAGCCGTGATCGGGGCTGGTCAAGATGGCGCGGCCGCCGGCCTGGTCGACCGCTGCGGCAATCGCGGTTGAATCGGTCGCCACCACGACCGGGCCGATGGCGGCGGCCTGCGCCCGGCGCAGCACATGCACGATCATCGGCTCGCCGGCGATATCGGCAAGCGGCTTGCCCGGCAGCCGGGTCGCGGCCATGCGGGCGGGAATCAAGATGAGGATATCGGCCATTGCTCTGCAATCCGGGTGTTTATACGGGTTGCAAGACGCGCGGCAAACCGGCTATTTGTGCACCGCCCTCCTCTCCCGCTGCGGAGCCATTCAGCGATGAATTCGTTCGAAATCAACAAGATTCTTGGCGCCCTGCTGGGAACATGTCTGATCCTGCTGGCCGTGCACCTCGCGTCAGACGCGATCTTCGCATCGGCGGCGCCGGCCAAGCCGGGCTATGAGATCGCCGTCAAGGAAACACCGGCAAGCGGGAAAGCCGCGGCAGCACCCAAGGCAGCGCCGATCGAGACCCTGCTGGCGAGCGCATCGATCGAGCGCGGCACGCAGGTCGCCAAGCAGTGCTCGATCTGCCACAACCTCGGCAAGGGCCAAGGCGCCAAGGTCGGTCCCGACCTTTACGACGTCGTCGGACGCCCCGTCGCATCCGAACCCGGCTTCAATTATACGGCGGCCCTGAAGGCAAAAGGCGGCAACTGGACGTTCGATGCGCTCAACACCTGGCTGACCAGTCCCAGTGCCGACGTACCGGGCACCGCAATGACCTTCGCCGGGTTGTCGAGCGAGAAGCAGCGCGCCGACGTCATCGCTTACCTCAATTCGAACTCCGACAAGCCGCTGCCGCTGCCGAAAGCGGCCGCCAACGCGCCGGCGGCTCCGGCGGCCGGCAACCCGCCGGCACCAGCAGCGAGCCAGCCGCCCGCCTCGCCGCCGCCAGCCGCTGCCGGAACTCCGTCCGCGCCACCGGCCGCAACTGGCAATCCGCCGCCTGCGGCCGGTGATTCCGCGCCCAAGCCGCAATAGGCAGGATCGCGACGGGCCTGGCTGCCGTCGCGGGCCGCACGCGGATGTGAAGTCCATTTCGTCGCGGTGCGCACCGGCACGCTGGCGCCGCAATTGAAAAGCACATAATCACGGCGTCAATCGTTGCTCGCGGTGTTGCGAGCCACCTTGGAGCCTTATGTGAATCGTCGATCTTTGCTCACGTCCGCTCTGCTCGCGCTCGCTGCCCGGCGATTGCCGCTGCCGGCTTGGACCACGGCCGCGCTGGCGCAAGACAATCAAGACAAGCAGTGGCGTTATGGCGTGTCGCTGTTCGGCGACCTGAAATATCCGGCCGGCTTCAAGAACTTCGACTACGTCAACGCCAATGCCCCCAAGGGCGGCGCGGCACGGCAAGTCGCGCTCGGCACGTTCGACAATTTCAACATCGTGGTCGCCGGCGTCAAAGGCTCGCTCGCCGCCTCGATCAACCTGATCTACGACACGCTCCTGGTATCGGCGCTCGACGAGGTTTCGGCCGAATACGGGCTCCTGGCCGAGGCGGTGAGCTATCCCGACGATTTCTCGTCGGCCACCTACCGGCTGCGGGCGCAAGCCAAGTGGCACGACGGCACACCGGTCACGCCCGACGACGTGATCTTTTCCTTCAATGCGTTCAAGAAATACAGCCCGCAGGAGGCGGCCTATTACCGCCATGTCGTCAAGATCGAGAAGTCCGGCGACCGCGACGTCACTTTCAGTTTCGATGGCCCCGGCAACCGCGAACTGCCGCAGATCGTCGGCCAGCTTCTTGTTCTGCCCAAGGCATGGTGGGAAGGCACCGACAAAAACGGCAAGAAGCGCGACATCAGCTTAACCACACTCGAACCGCCGCTCGGCGGCGGCGCCTACCGCATCAAGGAATTCTCGGCCGGCCGCAACATTGTTTACGAACGGGTGAAGGATTATTGGGGCGGTTCGCTTCCCGTCAATGTCGGTCGCGACAACTTCGACGAACTGCGGTTCGAATATTTCCGCGACATGACAGTCGCCCTCGAGGCGTTTAAGGGCGATACGGTCGACTGGCGTACCGAAAACGTCGCCAAGAATTGGGCTACCGCCTACGACTTCCCCGCGGTCCAGGAAAAGCGGGTCATTCTCGAAGAGTTTCCGATCAACAGCGTCGGCGTGATGCAGGCCTTCGCCTTCAACATCCGCCGGCCGAAATTCCAGGATCCGCGGATTCGGCTGGCGTTCAACTATGCGTTCGACTTCGAGGAGATGAACAAGCAGATTTTCTTCGGCCAATACAAACGCATCGCCAGCTATTTCCAGGGCACCGAGCTTGCCGCAACCGGCTTGCCCACCGGCCGCGAGCTCGAAATTCTGCAAACGGTCCGCGACAAGGTGCCGGCCGAAGTTTTCACGACCGCCTACACCAATCCGGTCGGCGGCAATTCCGAGGCGGTACGGACCAATCTGCGTCAGGCGATACGGCTCTTGAAGGAGGCCGGATACGAGGTGCGCAACGAGCAGCTCGTCAACGCCAAGACCGGCGAGCCGTTCACGGTCGAATTCCTCGCCAATGATCCGAGCTTCGAACGCGTCTTTCTGTTCTACAAGCCCTCGCTCGGCCGGCTCGGCATCAATGTGAGCGTGCGCACGGTCGACGATGCGCAGTACGAGAACCGGCTGCGCAGTTGGGATTTCGACGTCATCACCTTTTCCTGGGGCAAGTCGCTGTCGCCCGGCAACGAGCAACGCGGCTATTGGGGCTCGCAGGCCGCCGACCAGCCGGGCTCGTTCAATGTCATCGGCATTAAGAACCCGGCGGTCGACGCCATGATCGATCAGGTCATTTTCGCCAAGAGCCGCTCCGATCTCGTCGCCGCCACCAAGGCGCTCGACCGCGTGCTGCTGTGGAACCAGTACGTCGTGCCGCAGTGGACCTACGGCAAAGTGCGCAGCGCGCGCTGGGACCGCTTCAGCCGGCCCGACCCGTTGCCGAAATACGGCATGGGCGCCTTCCCGACCGTATGGTGGTGGGACGCCGCCAAAGCCGCCAAGACGGGAACGCACTCGTGACATTGCCGACGCGCCGGCGCTTGCTCGCGCTTGCGGCCGTTTCGGCAACGGGACTATCGTCAATGCGAGCGGGCCTGTCGTCCGCTCGCGCCGACGACGGCGATCGAGGCCCACGGCTTATCGGCATTCGGCGAACTCGCTTATCCGCCGGACTTCCATCACTTCCGCTACGTCGATCCCAACGCCCCGAAGGGCGGGACATTTTCGCAGATCGGGCCGGACCGGCAATACAACCAGAACTTTCTGACCTTCAATTCGCTCAACAGCTACATCCTCAGGGGCGACGCGGCGCAGGGCATCGAGCTCACTTTCGCGACACTGATGGTGCGCTCCGGCGACGAGCCGGACGCCATGTATGGCCTCGCCGCCGCCAAGGTGTGGCGCGCGGCCGATGGGCTGACCTATCGGTTCTCGATCCGGCCCGAAGCCAGGTTTCAAGACGGCACGCGGCTCACCGCGCACGACGTCGCCTTCTCGCTCAATATTCTCAAGGCGAAGGGACATCCGATCATCAGCCAGTCGCTGCGCGATTTCGTCGGCGCCCAGGCGGATGACGATACGACTGTCACCGCGACCTTTGCGCCAAAACGCGCCCGCGACGTTCCGCTTTTCCTCGCCGGGCTGCCGATTTTCTCGCAGGCTTATTACACCGCGAAGCCGTTTGATGAATCGACACTGGACGTGCCGCTCGGCTCGGGACCCTACAAGGTCGGCCGCTTCGACGCCGGCCGCTATATCGAATACGATCGCGTCGCGGATTGGTGGGGCGCCGATCTGCCGGTCAGCCGCGGCCAGAACAATTTCGACGTCGTGCGCTTCGAATATTATCGCGACCGCGATGTCGCTTTCGAAGGCTTCACCGCCAAGAGCTATTTGTTTCGCGAAGAATTCACGTCACGGATCTGGAAGACGCGGTACGACTTTCCGGCGATCAAAGACGGCCGAGTCAAGACCGACACCATTCCGGACGACACGCCGTCGGGCGCACAGGGCTGGTTCATCAACCTACGGCGGGAAAAGTTTGCCGACCCGCGCTTGCGCGAGGCGCTGTGCGACGCCTTCGACTTCGAATGGACCAACAGAACGATCATGTACGGCGCCTACGACCGCACCGTCTCGGTCTTTCAGAACTCCGACATGATGGCGACGGGCAAGCCGGGCGCCGACGAACTGACACTGCTCGAACCATTCCGCGGACAACTGCCCGCCGAGGTGTTCGGCGAGCCTTATGTGCCGCCCGTGTCCGACGGCTCCGGCCAGGATCGAACGCTGCTGCGCAAGGCGTCGCAGCTTCTTCAAGACGCCGGCTGCGTCGTCAAAGACGGCAAGCGCGTTTCGCCGAAAGGCGAGCCGATCACCATCGAATTCCTGATCGACGAACCGGCGTTCGAGGCGCACCACATGCCCTACATCAAGAATCTCGCGACGCTGGGCATCGACGCGACCTTACGCATCGTCGACCCGGTGCAGTACCGCGCGCGGTGCGACGGCTTCGATTTCGACATCACCATCGAGCGGTTCGGCTTCTCCGCCACGCCGGGCGATTCGCTGCGTTCATACTTTTCCTCGCAAGCCGCGGCGCTGAAGGGATCGAACAACCTCGCCGGCATCGCCAATCCGGCAATCGACAAACTGATCGACGTCGTCATCGCCGCGCGACACCAGACCCGCTTTGGTGACGGCGTGCCGCGCGCTCGACCGCGTCATTCGCGCCGGCCGCTACTGGATCCCGCAGTGGTACAAGGCCTCGCATTGGATCGCCTATTGGGATGTTTTCGGCCGTCCGGCGCAGCAACCGCGCTATTTCCGCGGCATCCCGGACACTTGGTGGTATGACCGCGATAAGGCGGCGAAGATTTAACGGGCCGAGTAGAGTGCGCGAAGCGTACGCAACATGCTCCCTCCCCCCTTGTGGGGGAGGGTTGGGGTGGGGGCTCGGAGTGACGCCCAGGCTCGACGTTTGCGATTGCGCCTCTCGACCCCCACCCCTACCCCTCCCCACAAGGGGGCGGGGAAAGAAGACGGAGCAAAATGACCGCCTACATCATTCGCCGCATTCTATTCATGATCCCCACGATTTTCGGGATCATGCTGGTGTCGTTCGTCGTGGTGCAATTCGCGCCGGGCGGCCCGGTGGAAAGGGTCATCGCGCAATTATCCGGCACCGACACCGGCGCGACCTCGCGCATCTCCGGCTCGCCGGGCGGCGATTTCGGCGCCCGCGGCGCGATGCAAAGCGGCGGCGACGTCAACGCCAAATACCGCGGCGCGCAGGGCCTCGATCCCGCATTCATCAAAAGCCTGGAAAAACAATTCGGCTTCGACAAGCCGGCCTATGAGCGCTTTTTCCTGATGCTTTGGAACTACCTGCGCTTCGACTTCGGCAACAGCTATTTCCGCGACGTCAGCGTTCTTCATCTCATCAAGGAGAAACTGCCGGTATCGATCTCGCTCGGCATCTGGATGACGCTGCTGAGCTATCTGATCTCGATCCCGCTCGGCATCCGCAAAGCGGTGCGCGACGGCTCGCCGTTCGATGTCTGGACCTCCGGCGTCATCATTATCGGCTATGCGATTCCGGGGTTTCTGTTCGCGATTCTGCTTATTATCCTGTTCGCCGGCGGCTCGTTTTGGCAAATCTTCCCGCTGCGCGGACTGACGTCGGAAGGCTGGTCGCACTTTCCCTGGTGGAAAAAATCCTCGATTACTTCTGGCATCTGACATTGCCCATCATTTCCATGGGCCTGGCCGCCTTCGCCACCATGACGCTTCTCACCAAGAACTCGTTTCTGGAAGAATTACGCAAGCAATACGTCCTCACCGCACGCGCCAAGGGCTGCTCCGAACGGCAGGTGCTCTACGGCCACATTTTCCGCAACGCCATGCTGCTGGTCGTCGCCGGCTTTCCGGGCGCGTTCGTCAGCGCCTTCTTTGCCGGCTCGTTGCTGATCGAGACCATCTTCTCGCTCGACGGCCTCGGCCTCTTGAGCTTCGAGAGCGTGCTCAACCGTGACTACCCGGTCGTTTTCGCCAACCTTTATATTTTCGCGCTGGTCGGATTGGTCGTTAATCTGATTTCCGATCTCACCTACACCTGGATCGATCCGCGCATCGATTTTGAGACGCGGGAGGTGTGAGGTGGACGCGAGAACCAGCGGCAAGACCCCTGACACGACGATCGTCGGTCCGCTCGGCCTTGCCGTTCCGCCGGAGAACCGCCGCGTCGCGCTGTCGCCGATCAATCTGCGGCGCTGGCAGAATTTCAAGGCCAACCGGCGCGGTTATTGGTCACTATGGATTTTTCTGGTCTTGTTCATCGTGACGCTATTCGCCGAGTTCATCGCCAACGATAAGCCGCTCTACCTCCGCTACGACGGCAAATCATACTTTCCCGTTTTCTTCGCTTATCCGGAGACGACCTTCGGCGGCGATTTCCAGACCGCGGCGGACTACCGGGATCCTTATGTGCAGAAGCTGATTACCGAGAAGGGCGGCATGATGATCTGGCCGCCGATCCGCTATTCCTACGATACGCACAACCTCGACCTGCCGACGCCGGCGCCGTCGCCACCGACCTGGCTGCTCAGCGAAGCGCAATGCAAGCCGGTGGTCGAGCGCAAGGGCCTCAAAGGCTGTCGCGACCTCGAATACAATTGGCTTGGCACCGACGATCAAGGCCGCGACGTGCTGGCGCGCATGATCTATGGCTTCCGTATCTCGGTGCTGTTCGGCCTGATCTTGACGATCGTCTCTTCGGTTGTCGGCGTCGCAGCCGGCGCCGTTCAAGGCTATTTCGGCGGCTGGACCGACCTTCTGTTTCAGCGCTTCATCGAGATCTGGACCTCGGTGCCGGAGCTTTATCTGCTCTTGATCATCTCCTCCGTGCTGGTCCCGGGCTTCTTCGTCCTGCTCGGGATTTTGCTGTTATTCTCCTGGGTGCGGCTGGTAGGCTTGGTGCGCGCCGAGTTTCTGCGCGGCCGCAATTTCGAGTACATCATGGCGGCGCGCGCGCTCGGCGTGTCGAACGCCGTCATCATGTTTCGCCACCTCTTGCCCAACGCCATGGTGGCGACGATGACGTTTTTGCCCTTCATCATGTCGGGATCGGTGATGACGCTCACCGCGCTCGACTTCCTCGGCTTCGGCCTGCCGCCCGGGTCGCCATCGCTCGGCGAATTGCTGTCGCAGGGCAAGGCCAACGTACAGGCGCCATGGCTCGGCCTCGCCGGCTTCTGTACCGTCGCGCTGATGCTGTCGCTGCTGATCTTCATCGGCGAAGCGGTGCGCGACGCGTTCGACCCCCGGAAGACGTATGCATGAAAAGGTGCTAGGAGATGCGCGACGCGGCGTGGAACAGGATCATGAACAGGATTGTCCGGGAGAATTATCCCGTATCGCAGCTTCCCGACGACCTCCGCGTAGGCGTCGACCCGGGCGCTCGGGTCACCGTAACCGTCACGCTGGAAGACCAGCGACCGAAGCGCGCCCCGACATTAGAGGAAATATGGGCAGCGAGGCGACCGCCCTTTCGCACAAAAGAAGAGATAGACGCCGAAGTTCGCCGACAGCGAGACGAGTGGGATGACTGACGCGAGTATATCTCCGATCGTCTATATTGATACCAATCCATTCATCTACTTTGTCGATGGTGAAGAGGCGGCGGCAAATCGGCTGAAGCCGTTCTTTGACTTTTTGAAGCAAAAGCCCGGTGCGGCGATGACCAGCGAGTTGACCTTAGCTGAAGTTTTGCCCAAGGCACGGCTGGAAACGCGTGGCAGTTATTTCAATCTTATTGTTTGGAGTGGGCTATTCCAGCTTCAACCCATTACGAGAGAAATTCTGATCGACACAGCGGATTATCGTCGCGCGCACAGCAAAATTCTCTCGAATGGACGAAGCGTCATGCCGAAACTTCCTGACGCTATACACGTCGTCACGGCCGCGAGGGCCCATTGCCGAATATTCCTTTCAGCAGACAACGGTTTGAAACTTCCGTCCGACATCACCGCTTTCGCGCCGAACGACACTGGGCTTTCCGAACTCATGCGTGAGCTTTCGTGACCCTCGCCCCCCTCCTCCGCGTCCGCGATCTGTCCGTCGCATTCCGCTCCGGCACGCGCGAGATGCTCGCCGTCGATCGGGTGTCGTTCGATATCGGCAAGGGCGAGACGGTGGCGCTGGTCGGCGAATCCGGTTCCGGCAAGTCGGTCACGGCGCTGTCGATCCTGAAACTCCTCCCCTATCCTGCTGCCTCGCATCCATCCGGCAGCATCATCTTCAACGGCCAGGACTTTCTGAAGATGTCCGAGCGCGACATGCGGCGCGTGCGCGGCGACGACATCACCATTGTGTTCCAAGAGCCGATGACCTCGCTTAATCCGCTGCACACCATCGAAAAGCAGATCGGCGAAATCTTGTTGCTGCATCGGGGCCTCACCGGCAAAGCCGCGCGCGCGCGTACCCTCGAAGTGTTGACCCAGGTCGGCATTCCCGATCCGCAGTCCCGCCTGCAAAGCTATCCCCATCAACTGTCCGGCGGTCAGCGCCAGCGCGTCATGATTGCGATGGCGCTGGCCAACGAACCCGATCTTCTCATCGCCGATGAACCGACGACCGCGCTCGACGTCACGGTGCAGGCTCAAATCCTCGCGCTCCTGAAGGACGTCAAGGCGCGGCTCGGCATGTCGCTTTTGTTCATCACCCATGATCTCGGCATCGTGCGCAAGATCGCCGACCGGGTGTGCGTGATGAAGGAAGGCAAGATCGTCGAACACGGCGAAGTCGAACGCGTCTTCACCACACCCGAACACCCCTATACGCGCGCGCTCCTGGCCGCCGAGCCAAAACCCGATCCGGCCCCGCCGCAGCCCGACGCACCGGTGGTCCTGGCGACGACCGATCTGAAAGTCTGGTTCCCGATCAAACGCGGCTTGATGCGCAAGGTCGTCGGCCACATCAAGGCGGTCGACGGCGTGAGCATCGAATTACGCAAAGGCGAAACCCTCGGCGTCGTCGGCGAATCCGGCTCCGGCAAGACGACGCTCGGGCTCGCGATTTTGCGCCTCATCTCTTCGGAAGGGCCGATCGTATTCATGGGAAGCGCGCTGCAGGGCCTCCGCTTCAAGCAGATGCGCCCGTTCCGCCGCGATATGCAGATCGTTTTCCAAGACCCTTATGGCTCGCTGTCGCCGCGCTTGTCGATCGCCGAGATCATCAAAGAGGGCCTGAAAGTGCACCATCCGGATACGCCGGAACGGGAACGCGACGAACGCGTGATACGGGCATTGAGCGATGTCGGACTCGATCCCGATACGCGCTTTCGCTTCCCGCACGAATTTTCAGGCGGTCAACGGCAACGCATCGCGGTCGCGCGCGCGGTCGCGCTCGAGCCGACCTTCATCGTGCTCGACGAGCCGACCAGCGCGCTCGACATGCTGATCCAGGCCCAGATGGTCGATCTTTTCCGCGAGTTGCAGAAGCGCCGCAATCTCACCTATCTGTTCATCTCGCACGATCTGCGGGTGGTGGCAGCGCTGTCGAGCCGCCTCGTGGTCATGCGGCATGGCAAGGTCGTCGAAACCGGCGACGCCGCGGAATTGTTCCGCAATCCTAAAACCGAATATACCCGCGCCTTGCTGGCCGCGGCGTTCAATCTCGAAACGGCGCCCGAGGGCGTGGTCGCTCAGTGAAATGACGCGATGATCGTATGACGAAAGTTGGACGTTATCGATGATAAGACCATTTTCGGCTCTCCTGGCCGGCATAGTGACAACGGCGCTCCTCGCCACGCCGTCTGCTCAAGTCATCGCGCAGCCGCGCGACCGCTCGATGCAAAGCGTGTCGGAATATCCGCTCACCGGCGACGACGGTCAGCCCGTGGCCAATCACGCGGTCAAGGTGCCGGGCCCGATCGACCAGCTGCCGGGCGTCGTCACAGTCGGTAATCCAAGTGGCACCACGGCGCTTGTCGAGTTTTACGATCTCAATTGTCCGTACTGCCGCATCGCGTCCGCAGACCTCGCTGATCTGGTCGATCTCGATTCGCAACTCAAGCTCGTTCTGGTGCCGTTTCCGGTACTGGGCGTCGCCTCGATCGCAGCCGGCCGCGTCGAGCTTGCGGTGGCGAAGCTCGGCACGCCACAGCAGTTCTACGCTTTCCATCGTCAAATCTATGCGCAACGCGGCTTGACCGATGGCGCGCGTGCGCTCGACGTCGCGCATGGCCTCGGCTTCGACGAACAGACTTTGATCAAGGTGGGCGACAGCGACGAAATTACCCGAACGATGAAGGCCCATGTGCACCTCGGGGACGAGCTCGGGCTCGCGGCGACGCCCTCCTTCATCGTCGGCGACGTGGCGATCCTCGGCTACCCGGGCCGCTACAGGCTGCAGGCGATCCTCGACGCCGCGTCGAGCTGCGGCAAAGTGCAGTGCTGAGGCGCGCCTTCAGGCGCGGCCGACAGCTTTTGCAATGATGTGGTCAGGGTCGACCGGCGCTCGCTCGCTGGCCCAGGCGACATATTGATCCGGCCGTACCAGGATCAGCTGCTCTTCGTATTGCTCGCGGCCGCCGCTGTAAGTATCGCGAATGATCTTCAGCGGAACATTGCGCGACTGCGCGGCCTCCAGCAACGCGTGGACGGCGGCGTCGTCCGCATCGAACGCCAGCAGCGTAAAGCCCGGACCCAGTTCCTCAAACACGTTGCGGCCGCTGGAAAGCGGCTGCGGCGCCAGGTGATGGCCCGGGCGCGCCTTGAACGAATGGGTACCGTGCGCGCTGCTCACGCCGTTCGGCGGCCCCATGATGACCGGCGAGCCTTCGTAATTCGGCTCGTAGGTCATGATCCGCGAACTGGCCAAGTCGTCGATTGTCTTCCAGGCGCGCTCGAACTCCACCGGGTCGCGCTCCGGGCTATAGCGCTCCAACAGCGCCGCGTCGTCGTCGATACGCGCGGCGATAAAGCGTTCAGCAGTTTCCTTGAAGATCGCGCGCCGCTCCTCGCTGTATGAAGGCAACAACGCTTCGCCGCCCCAGCCCTCGAGCCGCGCGGCGATCTTCCAGCCCAGATTGATCGCATCCTCGAGGCCATTATTGAGACCAAATCCGCCATAAGGCGGATGGCTGTGCGCGGCATCGCCAGCAATAAAGGCGCGTCCAACCTGATATTTCTCGGCGACCGCAATGCGCATGTCCCAAAATCCGACATAGTCGAAAGCGGCCGCGAAGTCGAAGCCGGCAACTTTCTGGATGAGGCCGTGAAAATCGAAATTGTCTTTCGTCGTGTTCGCCGGCACCGGCGCGTGAAAGAACCAGCCCTCCCCCACGTCGATGCGCCCGAAGAATTGCCAATACCCTTTCAGGTCCGGGTGCAGGACGCGGAACGTCGAGCGCGGCGGAAACCGCTTGAGCGCCTCGTGCAACTCGCGCGAACGGAAGACCGCCAGCACCATGAGCTGATCGAAATCGGTACCGCCGCGCTCGATCCCGATCTGATCGCGGACGATGGAATGGCCACCGTCGCAGCCCACGACGTAGTCGGCTGCGACGATCTCGTGGCCCGGTCCATCTTCTTCCGCGACGGTCACGCGCACGCCGCTGTCGTCCTGCGCGATCGCTTTAGCCGACCAACCGAAGCGGCTTTCGACATGGGGAAACGTCGCGAGCCGTTTTCGCAGCACCGTCTCCAAGAGGTACTGCGGCAACCGGTCATTGGATTGAAAGTAATACTTGCCGAGGATTTCCCGGCCCGACAGCGCAATCCAATACTCGCTCGTGAGGCTTTTGTAGGCGGTCACGCCGCCTGCCGAATATCCTGGTGGCATTAGCCGCCTGGCGCGCAATTCGTCGACGATGCCCCAGAAATAGAAATGCTCGAGCGTGCGCGGCGAGAGATTCTGGCCCTTGGGAATCTCATGTAGCGTCCGCCGGCGCTCCAGCAGCAGGCATGAAATACCACGCCGCCCGAGGTCCACCGCGAGCCCGACGCCCACCGGTCCACCGCCCACGACGACGACTTGGTAACGCTTCGCCATGTTCACGTCCTGCAGACATTCAACGAACGGTCTTCATGGTTTACTTCATCAGCCGCCGCAATCCCCTTTTTCGTTTGCCATGCGAGGTTGCCGGGCCTGACATTTTGGTTCTAGGGTACTGAAAATAGCTGCGCCGTTAAGCTGGGGAGGATGAGGTTGCGCGCTGGCATCAGGATTGCGAGCTTTGCTTTTATCCTAGGCTGGGGCACGCATTTCGCCGCCGCACAAAGCTGGCCGACCCACGCTGTGACGCTGACAGTCCCGTTTGGGCCGGGCAGCGGATCGGATACAGTCGCCCGCATCATCGCCAGCCGCGTGTCGGAGATTGCTCGGTCAACCGATGATCGTCGAGGATATGGGCGGCGCCGGCGGAACGATTGCCGTCAGCCGCGCCGCCAGAGCGGCTCCCGACGGCTATCAAATCGTGCTCGGCGCGGTCGACACGTTCGCGCAAAGTCAGTCGTTGTTCAAAGAACCGCCCTATAACAGCATCACCGACTTTACGCCGGTGGCGCTTGCAGTCGAGCAGCCGCTCATCTTGATCACGCGGCCGGGAATTGCGGCCAAAAATCTGCAAGAGTTTGCCAACTACGCGAAAACCAACCAGACCAAAATGCAGTTCGGCTCGACCGGCATCGGCTCGGGCCCCTATCTCGCGTGCTTCATGCTCAACGCCGCCATGGGCGTGAAAGTAACGGCGGTTCCTTACCGCAGCTCGGCGCCCGCCTTTACGGACATGATTGCCGGCAATCTGGACTACTACTGCCCGCTGGCGGTCGGCGCCATACCGTTCATCGACAGCAAACAGGTCAACGCCCTGGCAATCCTGACTGCCGCGCGATCACCGCTGCTGGCCGATCTTGCGACTGCCAAAGAGCAGGGCTTCGACGTCGTCGACGGTTATTATTGGATGGGCTTCTTCCTGCCGAAGGGAACGCCGGAGCCGATCGTGACCAAGCTCGCCACGGCTATCAATACCGCCTTGGACAGTCCATCCGTCCAACAGCGGCTGCGTGTCGTTGCAACGACAGCCGTCGCTCCGGAGCGGCGCACGCCCGCGTACCTGGAACAATTCCTTCACGAGGAAATAGCGAAGTGGCGCGGTATCATGGCCGCAAGTGGAGTTGAGCCGCAATAGAACGTCGCGACACACGCATCGGAGTTCGCAAGATGAAAAGCTTTCGAAAGCTGCTGATGGGATTGTTCTGCGTCGCGTCATCAACGCTTGCAGCGCCGGCGTTGGCCGAGACCGTGAAGATCGTCGTTCCGTTTGCCGCCGGGGGTCCGGTCGACCAGATGGCGCGCATCCTGGCATCCGGGCTGGGGCCGAAACTCGGCGCCGACGTCATCGTCGATGATCGCGGCGGCGCCGGCGGCGCGATCGGCGCCGAAGCGGTGGCGCGGGCCGCCCCGGACGGCGACACGGTCCTGCTGGCAAGCCTCGGCGCCGGCGTGCTTGGCCCCATCCTCAAGCCGCCGACGGCTTACGACCCCAGGGGATTTGAGCCGGTCATGCTGGTCGGCTCGGTACCGTCGTTGCTGGTGGTGAGTGATACTCTCGGCGTCTCCTCGCTCAAGGACCTCATCGCCAAGGCCAAGCAGGAAAAGCTCACCTACGGCTCGGCTGGTCCAGGCACGACGATGAACATCGCCGTCGAGATGCTCAACGCGGCGGCCGGCGTGAAGATCACCCACGTGCCCTATCGGGGCGCGGCGCCGGCGATTACCGATCTCCTGGGCGGCCATGTCGACATGCTCAATGCGGATTTGCCGGTGCTCTTGCCATTGGTCAAGGCGGGAAAGGTCAAGGCGCTGGCGCTCTTCGCGCCCCAGCGTTCGCCGCTCGTTCCGGATCTACCGACGACCGCGGAGCTGGGTCTACCCACCGTGGTGATGGAAAATTGGTATGGCGTCCTGCTGCCGGCGGGCACGCCGCCGCAAGTACGCGACAAGCTCGAACAGGCGCTGCTTGCGGTTGTTGCCACGCCATCGGTCAAGGAGCGATTGGCGGACAACGGCATCCATGGCACGCTCGGCCACGAAGCCTATGCGGCGATGCTTGCCAAAGAATTCGCCGAGTGGCCGGCGACAATCAAAAAGCTCGGCATCACCGGGGAATAGCAGCCGTCTATCGCAGCGTGACGGCGTGATGCGCGCCGTCCCTCAAAAACCGAACAGTCTGGCAGGATTGTCCACCAGCATGAGCTGTCTTGCGCGCGCGTCGGGCGCGATCTCGGCAATCAGATCGACGAGTTCGCCGTCGTTGGGCACGGCCTTGTGATTGGGATGCGGCCAGTCGGTTCCCCAGACGACGCGCTCGGGCGCGTGGGCGGCGAGATCGCGCGCGAACGGCACCGCGTCCGCATAAGGATATTTCTCTTTGGAGATGCGATCGGCGCCGGAGAGTTTGACCCAGACGTTGCCGCGGTCAAGGAGACGGCGCAGCACCGTATACGCCTTGCCCTTCAGCCCCTCGGCGACATTGATCCGCGCCATGTGATCGATCACGATCGGCGCGTCGATCGAGGTGATAAATTCGTATTGCTCCAGAATTCCGTCGCCGCCGACGTGAAAGGCGATGTGCCAGCCATAAGGCTCCGCCATTTCGATGATCTGCAGCATCTCCCGGCGTGACGCCGGCTGACCGCCCTGCGCAAAATAGAAATGCAGCCGCACGCCGCGGACGCCGGCATCGTCGAGCCGCTCGACTTCAGCGGCCGTCATCGATGGCTTGAGCAAGGCGACGCCGCGATACCGGCCCTCGCCGGCGGCGAGCAGGTCGACCAGCGCCCTATGATCGCTGCCGTGACACGCCGATTGGACGAAGACCCCGCGTTCGAAGCCGAGGAACGCGTGTAAGCGGAACAAATCCTCCTTGGGAGCGTCTGTCGGCGTGAACTTGCGTTCGGGCGCATAGGGAAAAACGCGATGCGGACCAAACACGTGAAAATGCGAATCGCAGCTCAGCGGCGGCAAGATAAGCCGCGGCTTTTTCGGATTCGGGTCGGGCGGCGGAATGGTCGGCGTAAGGTCGTCGGCGTCGTCGCTCATCGGCTCAACTCAACTCCCACAGATTTCAGTCACAGCGCACGGTCATGCCGCCGTCGACCACGATTTCGGTTCCGGTGATGAAGCGCGCCTCGTCGGACGCCAAAAACAGTGCGGCATGCGCCGTGTCACGCCCGTCGCCCATGAAGCCGAGCGGGATGCGGGCGACGCGCGACTTGAGCAAAGCCTCGATGTCACCGCCGGTTCGCTGTTTGGCAAGGCGCGCTTCCACCATCGGGGTGTGCATCTGACCCGGCACCACCGTGTTCACGCGGATGCCTTTGTTCGCATATTGCACGGCCGTCACCCTGGAAAACTGAATCACCGCCGCCTTGGACGTGGCATAGCCGATCTGCGGCGCGCCGGTGAAGCGGATTCCCGAGCTCGACGCCGTATTCACGATCGCGCCGCCGCCCTGCTCGATCATGACCGGTATCGCATGCCTGCACGCCAGGAACACGCTCTTGAGGTTGTAATCGATCTGGCGGTCGAAGCTTTCCTCCGACATCTCGGCGGCGCCGCCCGCGGCCGAGCCGCCGACATTATTGACCAGGATATCGATACGCCCATAGGCCTTGCGGCAGGCGTCCGTCATGGCGCGCACCTGCGCGTCGTCCAGGACATCGCACACATGCGTCGCGATCGCGCCGTCGTTGCCGACGCGTTCGACCGTTTCGGCCATCGAATCCGGATCCTTGTCGACAGCGAAAACCTTTGCGCCCTCACGCGCGAAAATCACCGCCGCGGCACGGCCGTTGCCCCAGCCGGGCCCGATGCAGCCCGCTCCGGTGATCAGCGCTACTTTGCCGGCGAGACGTCCTGTCATGCAGCCTTCAGCTATCCCCGGTGGAACTATGCGAAATACGCAACGAACATTTCGACGGCGCCTATGGCGATGGAACCGAACATATAGTTTCCGCCGACCGATGTCGGAATGATGTCGTATCTGCCCGTCGCTCCGCTCTCGAGCATCGTTTACAGTCATCGAAGGTAATGGGGCGATAACGGTGGCGCCAGCCTCGGAGCCGCGAGGCCAGCGCTTAGTCACAACAAAACGGCCGCGAGGCGCTCGCTGTGCCGAACGGAGAAGGGAACCTTTCCGACCGTCATCCGTCTAACTTTGACCAGTCACGGGTTGCATGCCGGGCGATTCCGCGACGAACTGTAGCTTCGCCGGCAAACCCCTGGTTACGGTTTGAACGGAGGAACGCAGCAATGGCGCAGGAACAAACACCGCCGAGCGGACCGGACCTCACCAAGGGTGTTGCCGTCCAGGACTTTGTCGACGGCAAGCTGTTGGGCCACGTCGGCGACGCCGAGGTGCTGCTGGTGCACAGCGGCGCGGAAGTTTTCGCCATAAGCGCCCAGTGCAGCCACTATCACGGCCCGCTGGCGGAAGGCCTCATTGTCGGCGAAACGGTGCGGTGTCCCTGGCATCACGCCTGTTTCGATCTGCGCACCGGCGAGGCGACCCGCGCACCGGCGCTGAGCCCGGTGGATTGCTGGGCAGTCGAACAGCGCGACGGCCGGATCGTCGTGAAGGAAAAGCGCGAGCAACCTAAGCCGCGCGGCACGACCGCCGCGGCCGATGCGCCCGGCAAGATCGTCATCGTTGGCGGCGGCGCGGCCGGTTTCGCGGCGGCCGAGATGCTGCGGCGGCGCCATTATCGCGGCAGCATCGTCATGGTTAGCAGTGACAGCGCGCCGCCGGTCGATCGGCCCAACCTGTCGAAAGACTATCTCGCCGGCAGCGCCCCGGAAGATTGGATGCCGCTGCGCCCGGACGACTTTTACGCCGAAAACAATATCGAGTTGCGGCTCGGCGCCGAGGTCAGCGGTATCGACACCAAGGAACGTCAGGTCCGTATCGCCGGCGACACCCTGCCCTACGACCGCCTGCTGCTCGCGACCGGCGCCGAGCCGGTGCGCTTGAGCATTCCCGGCGCCGACCAGCCGCACGTCCATGTCCTGCGCTCGCTGGCCGATAGCCGCGCCGTCATCGCGCACGCACGGGAAGGCCGGCGCGCGGTCGTTATTGGCGCGAGCTTCATCGGACTTGAGGCGGCAGCCGCGCTGCGTACCCGCAAAGTCGAGGTCCACGTTGTGGCGCCGGAAGCCCGGCCGATGGAGCGCGTGCTCGGTCCGCAGCTTGGCGATTTCGTTCGCGCGCTGCACGAAGAGCATGGCGTCGTTTTCCACCTCGGCGAAACGGTCACCGCAATCGACGGCAAGCGCGTGACCCTCAAGGGCGGCGGCACGCTCGACGCCGATCTGGTGGTCGTCGGCATCGGCGTCCGGCCGCGCCTGGCGTTAGCCGAACAGGCCGGACTGACGATCGACCGCGGCGTGACCGTCAATCAGTATCTGCAGACCAGCGTACCCACCGTCTATGCGGCGGGCGACATTGCGCGCTGGCCCGATCCCCATTCCGGCGGCTCGATCCGCGTCGAACACTGGGTCGTCGCCGAACGCCAGGGCCAGACCGCGGCTTGCAACATGCTCGGCTTGGAGGAGCGGTTCGACGCTGTGCCGTTCTTCTGGAGCCAGCATTACGACGTGCCGATCAACTACGTCGGCCACGCCGAGCAATGGGACGAAATCGCGATCGACGGCAATGTCGGCGCCAAGGACTGCGTGCTGCGCTACAAGCAAAAGGGCCGCGTGCTGGCCGTTGCTTCCATCTACCGCGACCTCGAGAGCCTCAAGGCCGAACTGGCGATGGAACAAGGCACTGCGCCGTAGGCCGCGCTATCGCCATAGCTCTTTGGTCGCGAGCGCCGCGCCTTCGGCCAAGGCCTGAAGCTTCGCCCAGGCGATCTGCGGATGGATGCGGCCACCGAAACCGCAATCCGTGCCGGCGATGACGTTTTCGCGCCCGACCACTTTCGCATAGCGCACGACGCGGTCGGCGACCACCTGGGGATGCTCGACGATGTTGGTCGCATGGCTGACGACGCCGGGAATGAGAAGCTTGCCATCCGGCAGCTTGACGTCTTCCCATACCCGCCATTCGTGCTCGTGTCGGACGTTGCCGGCCTCGACCGAGTAAGCGCCGGCGTTGACGGCGAGCACGAGATCGACGATGTCCCGCAACGGAATGTCCGTGGTATGCGGACCATGCCAGCTGCCCCAGCAGATGTGGAAGCGGATGCGATCTTGCGGCAGGCCGCGCAGCGCGTGATTGAGCGCCTCGATGCGCACCCGCTCGAATTTCTTGAATTCATCGAGCGGCGGCTCCGGATTGATCATGTCCCAGTTGTCCGGCAGGCTCGGATCGTCGATCTGCAGCACAATTCCGGCATCGACGATCGCCTTGTATTCCTCACGCATCGCTTCGGCGGCGGCAAAAACGAATTCCTCCTCGGTCTTGTAATAGAGGTCTTCGCCCCGTGCGAAGCTGCCGGGGCCGATCGAACACATGAAACCTTCCTCGACACCAGCAGCGGCCATTGCTTTTTTGAGATTGGCGATGTCGGCCGCGATTGCGGCATGGCCGATATATTTGATCGGCGCGGTACAGGCCGGGCGTTGTGACGCGCGCCGCGCGGCGCTCCCCATCAGGCTGCCGCTCGATTCCGGGTCCTGATAGAAGTCGCCAAATTTTTGCCAGTCGCGGCGATTGTTGAAGGACGTCAGCGCGAGCTCGGCGACGCTCGACTTTTTGTGCCTGAATTCGCCAGCTGAACCGGCCGGCGCGAAACCCTGCATGCGCGAAAAGGCGTAGTTCCACCAGACGCCGTAATCGTAATTCGTCGCCATCGGCTTGCCGAACTCGCCGTCATCGGGAATGTCGACCCCAAGCTCGCGCTGCTTGCGCACAACGCCGGCTACGGCCGAGGCTAGGCATTGGGCGAAGGCGGCATCGCCGACCGGGTCACCTTTCGCACGTGCCCGGTTGATTTCGATCAGATCTGCGGGCCGCGACAGGCTTCCCGCATGGGTGGTGAGAATGCGATCCGTGCTGCGTTTCATGGCTTTGATCCCTCCCCTGTGCGTTCCGGCTGGTCTCAACGTCCAAAACGCCGAACGACGACTTTTTCGCCGATATCGAAAGCCATCAGATCTTCGCCGACCTCGATCGGGCCCGAATAGGTTTCTCTGGTCTCGGCGACGAGATCGTCGAGCGTCGGTGGCGCTATCGTGTCGCTGCCGAGCAGCGCGAGGTGCGTATAGGCGGCGAGCTTGGGCTTGGTCTGCGCAAAAACCCGGCCGGCATCGCGCGGCGTGATGTGGTGCCCGAGAATGCGCTGCATATACGCCTCGCGCATCAGTTCAGGCTTGGCTGCTGCCACTTCGTGAATCAACAGATCGGCACCGGCCGCGTGCTTGATAAGATTTTCATTGTAGCGGGTATCCCCGGACACGACGGCGACGCGGCCGTCGTATTCGATGCGGTAGCCGTAGGCCGGCTTGATCAAATCGCCGTGGTCCACTTCGAAAGCAATCACCTTGACGCCGTTTTTCTCAAACACCGTGCCGTCGCGATCGAATTCATCGACCGTAGTGGCAATGCCTTCGGGCGGCAGCTTTTCATCCGCGATGCGAATCGTGATGTCGGCCGCATAGGCCTCGGCCAGTTTCGCCATCAGGATTTTCGCCCCGGTCGGACCGATCACACGCAGCGGCGCCTTGCGCGTACCGAAGAACGATTCGAGCCAACCGGTGAGCCAAACATCCGGTATGCCGGAGGTGTGATCCGAATGATAATGCGTCAGCAGGAGCGCATCGAGGCGCCCGAGCGGCACTTTGAGTTGGAACAGCCGGATTGCGGCGCCGCGGCCCGCGTCGATCAAAAGCTTCTGATCGCCGGCTTCGACCAATGTGCTCGAGCTGAACCGGTCCGGGGTTGGCACCGGCGTGCCGGTGCCAAGAAGCGTGACGGTGAAATCGTTTCTTTTACTCATTGCTGCAACTTCAGCCCGGCATCGTTCACGACTTTGGCCCAGAGCGCGACCTGCGACTTGACGAGGTCACCGAATTCCTGCGGCGACCCGCCTGCCGGCTCCGAGCCGATCTTTTCCAACGCTTCACGAACCTTGGGGGTTTTGAGCACCTTATTGACGGCGGCATTGACACGGGCAACCACATCCGGAGGCGTGCCCTTTTTGACGGAAAAGCCGACCCAATCTTCGCTCGTGAGCGACGGATAGCCTGCCTCCGCGATTGTCGGCACATCAGGCAGTGCCGGCACGCGTTTCGCCGACGTAACCGCCAGCGCCCGCAATTGCCCGGCTTTGATGAACCCCACGACCGGAAGCACCGTGATGAACTGGTAGGCGTTGACGCCCTGCAGCAGATCAGTGATGGCGCGGGGAAAATCGTTATAGGGAACGTGGGTCACGCGAACGCCGGTCTTCAGCTTGAAGAGCTCGCCGATGAGGTGGGCCGGCGTGCCAAATCCGCCCGAAGAATAAGTCACCTTGTCGGGGTTCTGCCTCAGATACGACACGAGTTCCGCAACGCTCTTGGCGGGCACCGACGGATTTACCACCAGCACATTGCCGGACGCGTTGATTTGAACGATGGCATCAAAATCAGAGTCGACGTGGAAATTGATGGAGGGGACCAGCGACTGCGCCGCGGTCAAGGGCACGCCCACCGCCAAGATCGTGTAGCCGTCTGCGGGCTGTTTGAGAACCTCGCTCGCCCCCAGGGTCTGGACGGCGCCGGGCCTGTTTTCGACAACGACATTCCAGCCTTCGCTTTCGCTCAGCGCATTCGCGACAATGCGGCTGACGATGTCGGGTGGCGTGCTGACCGACGTGGGCACGATGATGCGAATGGCGCGTGACGGATACGTTTGAGCGTTCGCGCGCTGCGCTGGGCCGAGCGCTCCAACCATGGCGAGCGCCAGCACCGCAGTGATCAGCGCAACGCGGTGCCGAAAACTCCAATCGCCTCGCCCGATCATCTCTTTGTGCATCGCCACCCCCGTTAATTCGTTTAGTCGAAGGGCAGTCTAGGGCCGCCCCAAGACCTCGGAAAGACCGCCCGGCATATCCGGCCAGCCGAAGATTTCCGCAGACCACACGCAACGAGGAGCTGCGAGCGGCACCTATGAAAGCTTCGGTAGCAACTCGGCGAAGATATCGGGGCGATAGCCCGCGGCGGCAAAGAGGTGACGACGCGACTCGTCGATCATGGCCTTCAGTCGCGGCATGTCGAGACCGACCACCCTGCCGCGATACTTGCGCACCCGGCCGCCGATGATGACCGTCTCGACATTGCTGCGATCAGCCGCCTGCACCACGGTACCGACGGCGTTGTTCGACGGATAGAGGTTGATATCGTCGGTCCGAATCAAGATGATATCGGCGGCTTTCCCCGGCGTGAGCGAGCCGACCTTGTCGTCGAGGCCGGCGCAGTGCGCCCCGCCCATCGTCGCGCAGTACAGCACGTCTTTCACCATCAGCGGCTTGGGCGGGTTCTGGTCGCCCGAAAACCTGCGATTCTGCGCTATGGCGCGCTGTATGTAGAACGCGACGCGCATTTCCATGAACATGTCGCCGCTGTACGATGTTTCGTTGTCGACGCTCAGGCCAGGCTTCATGCCGTGGTCCCACGCGTGCTGCAGGGCGCAGACGCCTTCCCCCAACGCATATTGCGCGTCAGAGCGCGGACACACGTCGATATTGGCACCGCTGTCGACGATGATTTGCCAGGTCCGCTCCGGCAGCGCGCCGCAGTGGTTGAACGTGTTGTCGGGGCCGACGAGTTTATCCTGCGCCAGCGGGTCGAGCAGCGCCGCCTGCTGCGGACCCTGAAACTCGGTGGTGATCCGCAGCCCCAACTTGCGTGCGAATTCCCAATTCTCGCGAATGGGTCCCGAGAACATGCGCAGTGTGACGAGTTGATCGTTCGAGGTGAAATACGTCTTCTGCAGCCGCACGAGATCCTGCGGCCATTGGTGCGCCCACTCGCCGGCGCCGGGCGGCCCGGACGCGTGGACGGCACGCATTCCGCTGTCGAACAGCGCCTCGATCGCTGCGTCGGAATGCCCGGCGCTGCGGGAGTTATGCGAGTTGTCGATCACGCAGGTGATGCCGGCATCGATGCAGCCCATGGCGGTCAGGTAGTTGCCGACATAGTGGTCCTGCGGCCGGTAGAATTTGGCGAAGGACAGATGAGTCGCGTTCGAATAGTCGGCAAGCGTCGGAGAATTCGGATTGATGCGGCGCAACTGCGCTTCCCAGGAATGGCGGTGGCAGTCGATCAGGCCCGGCACGATGATAGTATCCAGCGCGTCGATAACCTGCGCGTCCGCGGCATTAAGCTCCGGGCCAATGGCGGCGATCTTGCCGCCTTCGATCAGCACATCGCCCTTCGCAAGATCGCCGACCTTGGCATCCATGCTGACGATGGTGCCGCCTTTGAGCAACATTCGATTCTTCGGATCGACCACAGTCTGGCGCTCAAAACGGCTCAGGTCTTCGGCCCCGGCGGCGCCGGACAGACCGCCAACGGTCGCCGCCCCCGCGGCGATCGTGGCGCCGGCCTTTAGCGCGTTGCGACGCGTGACGGGCATGTCGTGTGTCATGGGCCTTCCTCCTATTTTATTTTTGACCTGAGCGAGCGTAGCATGTCTCAAGTCCAACGAACCATGCGCTGCGATCTCCTCATCCGAAACGGTCTCACCTTCGACGGCAGCGGCAGCGCCGGCGTCGCGGGCGACGTCGCCATTGCGGACGGCCGCATCGCCGCCATGGGGCCGAGGCTGGACGCCGATGCAACCCGCGTCCATCGACGCCGAAGGGCTCGCCGTCGCCCCGGGCTTCATCGACATCAAGACCCATTCGGATTTCACGCTGCCGATCAATCCGAAGGCCGAGAGCAAAGTGCGCCAGGGCGTGACCACCGAGATCATCGGCCATTGCGGATTTTCGGTCGCGCCGGTGCTGCCAGGAAAGGTCGAGCTGATTCGCGATTATCTCAGCCCCAGCGCACCGTGGCTGCCGTTTCGCGAGACGACATTTTCCAATTATCTCGATACGTTCCCAGCCACCGCCGTGAACGCCGGCATGCTGGTCGGCCACAACACGCTCCGCCTGATGGCGATGGGCATGGCGGAGCGCGCGCCCAGCGCGGCCGAACTCGCGCAGATGATCGCGTTGCTGGAGGAGGCGCTCGAGGCCGGCGCGCTCGGCCTGTCGTCCGGGCTGTTCACGTCGCCGGGCTCCTATGCCGAGCCCGCCGAACTGATCGCGCTCTGCCATGTGCGTCAAGCGTCACAATGGCGGCTACTTCACCCACCTGCGCGACGAGTTGGCCAGCGTGCTCGATGCGGTTGCAGAAGCCATCGCGATCGCCGAGGTCTGCGGGTGCACGTCGAGATCGTGCATTTCAAATGCTCCGGCACCGACAACTGGGGCAAAGCCTCGCGCGCACTCGACATGATCGCTGGCGCCAAGGCGCGCGGCGCTCGATGTCGATTGCGATTCCTATCCGTATACCGCCGGCAGCAACCCGCTGAAAAACCTGCTGCCGCAATGGGTGCAGGCCGGCGGCGTCGACGGCCATGCTCGAACGACTTGCCGCCGCCGACACGCGCACGCGTATCCGCGCCGACATCGACCGCGACGGCCTCAACAACTGGGGCCGCTTCCGTCATGGGACTGCGTGCAGATTTCGATATCGCCGCACCTGCCGCAGTTCGCCGGCCGCACCATCGCGGCGCTTGCCGCCGAACGCGGCCAGGACCCGATCGACACGCTGTGCGACTACCTGATCGATGACCAGGGCGCGACGCGCGTGCTGGTCACCTCGATTTCCGAGGACGACATCGCGCGACATCGTGCGCTCGCCGCTCGCGCTGGTCGGCTCCGACGGCAATTGCGTCGCGACTTATGGCACCGTCAGCCAGGGCATGCCGCATCCGCGCTTCTACGGCACCTTTCCGCGCGTTCTCGGCCACTATGTCGCGCGAGCTTGATCTGCTGCCGCTCGAACAGGCCATCCACAAGATGACCGGCGCCACCGCGCGCGCACTCAAGCTCAAGGATCGCGGCCTGCTGCGCCCGGCTTTCGCGCCGACATCGCCATCTTCGATCCTGCCGACTTCAGGGACCGCGCCAGCTACGCCGATCCGCACCAATATCCCGACCGGCGCGCGCACCACCGTTATCGTCAACGGCACGGTTGTGGTCGACAACGCAACGCACACCGGCGCCCTGCCCGGCCAGGTGCTGCGGCGAGACGCCGACGGCGGCGTGGGCTAGATATACGGCGCTTTGCTGTGGTGGAGTTCCACGCTTCGCGTTCCGCCGCGTTCGTCATAGATACCGACTTGCCGGTACCGCCGATCGGTCCATATTGACTGCAACCAGCCAAAGGCTTTCCTTGCCATGCCGCCCAGTTCCCGCGGTTCCGACCGCCCCAAGCCGATTCCGCTGCGCGACTTCTTCAAGAACCCGGAGAAATCCGGCTTCCAGGTCTCGCCTGACGGCAACAGCATCTCGTTTTTGCAGCCGTACCGGCAACGCAAGAACGTGTTCGTACAACCGCGCGCCGGCGGCGAAGCGGTCCGCGTCACCGGCGAAACAGAGCGCGACGTCGCCCTATACGCCTGGAAAGGCCCGAACCGCATCGTCTACTTGAAAGACTTCAAGGGCGACGAGAATTATCATCTCGTCTCGGTCGACTTCGACGGCAAGAACCTGATCGATCTCACGCCGTTCGACAAAGTGCGCGTCGAGATAATCGACGACCGCAGCGACCACGACGATGAAATGATCGTCGGCCTGAACCAGCGTAATCCGGAGGTTTTCGACGCTTATCGTCTCGATCTCAGGACCAAGGAGCTTAAGCTCCTCGCCGAGAATCCCGGCAATATCACCGGATGGATCACCGATCACGACGGACGTATCCGCGTTGCCGGCGCCACCGACGGCGTGAACTCCAGCATGCTCTATCGCGCCGACGACAACGCCGCGTTCGAAACCGTCATCACGACCAACTTCAAGGAGCAACTCCAGCCGGTTTTATTCGACTTCGACAACAAACGGCTTTTTGCAACTTCGAACATCGGCCGCGACAAGTCGGCGCTCGTGCTGATCGAGCCGGCGACCGCCAAGGAAGCGAGCGTCATCTTCCAGCACCCCGACGTCGACGTGGCGGGCCTTTCGTGGTCGCGCAAGCGCAAGGTGCTCACCGAAGTGCAGTTCGCGACATGGAAAGCCGAACGCAAAGTCTTGGACGCGGGCATGCAGGCGATCTACCGCGATCTCGAAAAGCAGCTTCCCGGCTATGAGATCGATCTGCAAAGCCGCAATAAGAACGAAGATGTCTTCGTTGTCGCGGCATGGAACGACCGCACGCAGGGCGCCCGCTACCTCTACGAAGCGGCAACGGGAAAACTCGTCAAGCTTGCCGAAATCGCGCCGTGGCTTGACGAAAAGCAGTTGGTCGCCATGGAGCCGATCAGTTACCAGGCGCGCGACGGCCTTACCATCCATGGCTATCTGACGTTGCCGCGCGGCGGCGGCAAGAACCTGCCGCTTATCGTCAACCCGCACGGCGGTCCCTGGTACCGCGACGTGTGGGGCTATAATCCGGAGCTGCAATTCTTCGCCAACCGCGGCTATGCGGTCTTGCAGATGAACTTTCGCGGCTCGACCGGATACGGCCGCGCCTTTTGGGAGGCCGGCTTCAAGCAGTGGGGCAAGAAGATGCAGGACGACGTCTCGGATGGCGTCGACTACGTCATCGGCCAAGGCATCGCCGATCCGAAGCGCGTTTGCATCTACGGCGCCAGCTACGGCGGCTATGCGGCGCTCGCCGGGCTAACCTTCACGCCGGAAAAATACGCTTGCGGAGTCGATTTTGTCGGCGTGTCCAACCTGTTCACGTTCATCAAGTCAATTCCGCCTTATTGGAAGCCGATGCTCGATATGTTCTATGAAATGGTTGGCGATCCGGAAAAGGACAAGGCGCTGCTCACCGCCGCATCGCCCGTCATGCACGCCGACAAAATCCGCGTGCCCCTCCTCATCGCGCAAGGCGCGCAGGACCCCCGAGTCAACATCGACGAATCCAACCAAATGGTCGCGGCCCTCAATAAGCGTGGCATCGACGTTGAATACATCGTGAAGGAGAACGAAGGGCACGGCTTCCAGAATGAGGAGAACCGCTTCGAGTTCTATGAAGCCATGGAGAGATTCCTCGGCAAGCACCTGCGCTAGGCGCGTGGCTTGAGGCGCTGCGCCATGAGGCAGCCGCTTTAGTCTTCTCCCGTCGCGCGCAAGTATTCCGTGAGGCCGGGGCCGATATTCGGGTACAAACAGTTCCTCGACCTTCATCCGCCGGCGCGTGAGTTTTTGCTCGTCGAGATGGCGGACCAGCGCATCCAGTGTCGGCCGGCTGCCTTCGATCGAGTAATCCCAGATCTGCGGTCCGAAGATTTTCCGCGTTGCCTCGACCTCGTCGATCACCCACGGCAGGCTGACGGTCAGCGCATCGGTGTCGTGCATCCAGTAGTAGGCGATGTCGCGGGCCTGGCAGAAGGCGCGATAGAAGCTGACCGCGAGCCACGGGTTCTCCTCGTAAAGCTGCGTCTTCAGCACGAAGGTATGCATGATCGGAAAAATGCGCGTCTTTTCGTAATAGTCGCGCTCGACCTGGCGCGGATCGGCGAAACAGCCGCCGCATGGTCGTGCCGAGCGCTTTGGGAATCATCACCGAGGCGAGCGCGTCGATCTCGCCGCGCTCCAGCATCGCCTCGAGCGTGGTGTCGTGCGGCATCGGCTCGAGGCGGATGCCCTCGGGCGGCTTGATGGTGCGCACCGCCGCGCCGATCACCCAGGTGATGTCCTCGGGCTTGACGCCGTACTCGTGCATGCAGAAAGCCGCGCACCCACACCGCCGCCGTCATCTGATAATCGCCGACGCCGATGCGCTTGCCCTTGAGGTCTTGCGGCTTCTCGATCTTGCGAGTCGGCGCGCAGATAGACCGCCGAATGGCGGAACACCCGCGACGGAAACACCGGAATGGCGATGAAGCGCGTGTCGCCTTCCGAGCGCAGGATCGTGTAGGACGACAGCGACATCTCCGAGACGTCGAACTCGCCGTGGTTGAGCATGCGCCAGAATGTTTCGCCGGGGCGCAGCGGCAGGAAGGTCAGATCGACGCCTTCGACCTCGACGCGGCCGTCGATCAGCGGCTGGGTGCGGTCATAGCGGCCGCAGGCGAGGGTGAGTTTCAGTTTTTTCATTGCTTTACAAAATAATGCTCGGGATTGCGGATGCACTGGTCGCAGTCGATCAGGTTGACTTGCTTGGCGGGAATTTTCCAGTCTTCGCCGTCGCGCACGACGCGGTGGCCGGCCCAGCCGGTGAGCACGCGGGTCTCGTCGCCCCAGAACTCGCTGATCAGGAAGTTCGACCGCAGCATGCGCGCGTCGTCGCGAGCGGTGGCGAAGACCTCGACATTGGTGATGAGCCGCACGGTGCGCGAGGCCGGCGCCTGCGACCAGGCAAAGCCGGTGCGCATGCCGATAGATGCGATCCTCGAGCCGGCGGCGGTCGTCGAACATCACCGAAATCTCGCGCCGCGGATCGCCGGCCTTCGGCGTCGACGGCACCCAGTAGATGCACTCGGGCGCGTACATCGCGAGCCAGTCGTCGTAGCGCAGTTGATCGAGGCAGGCGCGCCTCGCGCTCGAACAGATCGGCGGAATTCGTCGCGCACGGCGACGTCGGTGACGGCGCGCGCGTCATCCTGCCAGTCCGGGAAATTCGCGATCAGCTCGCGATAGAGCGCATCGCTGACGTAATAGGAGCTGCGTGACGGATCGGGCGTGCGCCGGCGCGTTCATGTCACGGCTCCCGCTGGATGGCGAGGTTCGGGCGCGCCTTCATCAGCCGCTTCCATTCCTTGAAATGCTCGCGCATGAAAGCCTCGTCGGTCGCGGGCGCGGTGATGGAGCCGTCGTCGTGTTGCTTGACGCGGCCGGGAATGCCGAGGCCGCGGTGCATGTAGACCCACTCGTCCTCAGGCGCCATCAGGCCGCGCTGGATCTGCTCGAAATTGGCGATGTCGTCGACCTCGCCGAAATTCGGGAAGCCTTCCTGGGTGCGCATGCGCAGCGCGTTGATGTCGGCCGCGGCGTCGCCGAGCGCTGCCGTCGTCGACCACCATGGTGCCGTACCAGATCGCGTTGGTCTCGCCGACGCCGACCGGCTCGAACACCTGGATATGGTTGCCGAGCAGCGAGAAATTCGGAAACACGTTGATGTTGACCGGCTCGGAGCCGGCGAGATCGAGCAGCGCGAAGGCGCGGTCGCCGTAGCGCCTGATGAACTCGGCCTCGTAATGCTCCATGCCGGGATGCGCGCTTTCCAGCGCCCACAGGCCGCCCGGCCGCTTTTCCAGGTTCGGCCGCTTGTCCTTGAAGTGATTGCCGTGGCCGGTGTAGCGCATGTACATCGCCAGCGCGTCGGGCGAATTGCGGTAATACGCCATGCCCTTGGCGTTCTCGCCGGCGAAGCGGTTCTCGGTCTCCAGCAGCGAGCGGTGCGAATAGGCGACGTGATAGCCGTCGCATGAATTGTCGTAGGCGAGCTTCCAGTTGCCCTTGTAGCGAAAGCGGTTGGCTTCGCAGACCACGACCTTGCCGCCGGGATTGCGGTCGAGCCATTCGTCGATCGGCGTCGTGATCGGGCCGAGATGCTCCACAAGCGGCAGCGCGTCGATGTTGAGCGTGCCGAAGATGAAGCCGCGATAGGATTCGACGCGCGGCACCTGCGCCAGATTGTATTTCGGATCGCGCATGTCCTCGGCATAGCCGTCGGGCCACGGCACGCCGCGCAGCCGGCCGGTATTGAGGAAATTCCAGCCGTGATACGGGCACTGGAACGATTTGCGTTGCCCTTGTCCCAGCGGCACAGCGTGGTGCCGCGATGGGTGCAGCGGTTGTACAGCGCGCGGATTTTGCCGCTGCCGTCGCGCACGATGATCAGCGGCCGCAAGCCCATGCGGCGGGTGATGAAGTCGTTCTCGTTTGGGATTTCGCTTTCGTGCGCCAGATAGGTCCAGGTGCCGCCGAAAATATGGGTCATCTCGGCTTCGAAAATCGCGGGATCGGTGTAGATCAGGCGATGCGCGCGGTCCTCCTGAACCAGGTAGTCCCAATCGTACAGCGCGGTGCGCGCCGAGCCGGGTCGGCGGCGAACCGATTTTTTCCAGCGCGGTCATGAGTGGCTCCTTGTTCCGGTGGCGCCGGATTATGGCCCGTCATGCCCGCGCTTGTCGCGGGCATCCCGATCGATTGGCACGTTGGTCCCTGAGCGGGATGGCCGGGACAAGCCCGGCCATGACGGCACGGCTTAGAAGAAATCGAAATACTCGTTCTGCTCCCATGCGGTCGGCTCCTCGCTCTGCGGTCGAACCGCCGGCTTCCTCTAGCGCGCGCTGATAGCGCGCCGCCTCCGTTCGCTTGAGCGCGACGAAGTAGTCGACGAAAATATCGCCGAGCTCGCGGCGGAACAACGGCTCCTTGTCGAGCGCGTCGAGCGCCTCGGGCAGGCTCTTCGGCAGCATCGGCCGCTCGGCCGCATAAGGCGCATCGTTCGGCCGGCGGCGGCGTGCAGCCCGGCCTCGATGCCGGCGAGGCCCGGCACCACCTGCGACAGAATGTAAAGATACGGGATTGGCCGCGGGCTCGCCGATCGCGGTTCTCCAGGCGCGTCGCCGGATCGCCTGCGGCCGCCGAGCACGCGGATCATGGCGCCGCGATTGTCGTAGGCCCAGCCGGCGCGATCGGGCGCCAGCGAGTTCGGCCGGAAGCGGCGATAGCCGTTGACCGTCGGCGTGGCGAACACGGTGCTCGGCACTGCGTAGTGCAGCAGCCCGGCGAGATAGGATTGGCCGAGCGGCGACAGAACGTCGCCGGGCTTTTGCGGCATGAAGAGATTGGCGCCGCTCGAGGCATCGACCAGCGACTGATGCAGATGCCAGCCGCTGGCATAATAGCCTTTGAGCGCCGGCCGGCTCATGAAGGTCGCGAAATAGCCGAGGCGGCGGCAGATCTGCCGGGTCGCGGTGCGGAACAGCAACACATTGTCGGCCGCCTCCAGCGCCGTGCGCGGCGCGAAGGTGCATTCGACCTGTCCGGGGCCCCATTCGTTCTCGATCGAGCGCAGGTCGAGCCCCAGCGCCGCGAACGCGTCGCCGAGCGCGTCGAACACCGGCTGCATCAAATCCATGTTGGATTCGGAGTGGTAGTGATAGCCGGGCTCGGCCGGCCAGGTACGGATCGGCCGGCCGCGCGTGCCGGGCGCGCCGATATTGTCCTCGCTCAAATGCTCGTCGGCGACGCGCAGCAGATACCATTCGATCTCGGCGCCGATGATGCTGGTCGCAGCCGCGGCCGGCGAGCTCTCTGCAGCGCCCTGCGCAGCAGCTGCCGCGGCGCGAAATGAAACGGCCGTGCCGTCATTGAAATACTCGTCGCACAGAATCCAGCCGACGCCGGGCGCCCACGGCAGGATGCGGAAGGTCGACGGATCGGCAACCAAGCGTGAGATTGGGCGAGCCGGTCATCTCGGCGAGCCCCATGCCGCCGCCGCGGGTGAACGAGGCAAAGACCCGCGCGCCTGCGGAATCGAGCGTCGTGGTGGCGACGCCGATGTTGTAGCCGCCGTTCGAGCGCGGCGACAGAAACGCCGGCACCGTCAGCGTCTTCGCCCGCGAATAGCCGTGGGTATCGCCCCAGGCAAGCCGCACATAGCGCAGCTTGTCCGCCTCGACCCGGCGCTTGATGTCGGCGGCGTGCCGGCGTTGCTCGTCGGTCCACAAGCCGTGCCGTTCGATGAAGGTGGGATGAACGGTCATGGGCTGCGATCACGACGACAGTCGAGGACATATCCAGGAGGCGGATAGGGGCTGCTACCACGGTTCAAGCCGCTATTCTATCGCGGCAATGCAACGCCCTACGGCAGCGCCGCCGCCCTGCGTTGCTACCCAACGTTGCGAATAATCAAATCCTTGCAGGAACTTAAGACGTCCCAGCGCGTTATAGCGGACCTGTCTCGCCCTATTGCTGCCGCGCGGGCAGCGCGGTCAAAAGCGACGTGGACTTGCGAAATGTGCGGCATTTGCGGTGAGATAACATTTGATGGCTCCGCGGCTGGCGATGCCGTCCGCGCGATGGTCGAACCGCTGCGTCGCCGCGGACCGGATGCGGGCGGTCTTTTTCAGCAGGACCGCGTGGCACTGGGTCACCGCCGGCTCAGCATCATCGACCTCGCGTCCGCGTCGCAGCAGCCGATGCTCGATTCGGAGCTGGGACTGGCGATTGTTTTCAACGGCTGCATCTACAATTTCCGCGAGCTCCGCAGCGAACTATCCGCCAAGGGCTATCGGTTCTTCTCGCAGGGCGACACCGAAGTCATCCTGAAAGCTTACGCGGCGTGGGGAACGCGCTGCGTCGAGCGTTTCAACGGCATGTTCGCGTTCGCAATCTGGGAGCGCAATACCGGTCGCGTCGTTCTCGCGCGCGACCGGCTTGGCATCAAACCGCTGTATTACGCGGAATGGCCGGGACGCTTGCGGTTCGCTTCGACGCTGCCGGCGCTGCTGGCCGCCGGCGACGTCGACACCACGATCGATCCGGCCGCGCTCCACCATTACATGAGCCTGCACGCCGTCGTACCGGCGCCCATGACGATCCTCAAGGGCGTGCGCAAGCTGCCGCCGGCGACCGTGCGCATCATCGAACCCGATGGCAAGCGGCGCGAAGAGGTGTTTTGGCATCTCCATGTCGGTCCTCGCGCCGCCGACCGCGCGATGAGCGAGGCGGATTGGCGTGAGGAGATTCTCGATACGCTCGGCAGGTCGGTGCAGCGGCGGCGCGTCGCCGACGTGCCGGTTGGCGTCCTGCTTTCGGGCGGCCTGGACAGTTCGCTTTTGGTGGCGCTCCTGGCCGCGCAGGGACAGCACGACCTGAAAACCTTTTCCGTCGGCTTCGAGACAATCGGCGACGTGGAAGGTGACGAGTTCCGCTATTCGGACCTGATCGCGAAGCGATTTAATACCGATCACCACAAAATTCGCGTCGATACGTCGCGGGCGATCGAGGCGCTGCCGGGAACGATTGCGGCGATGTCGGAACCAATGATGAGCCACGACGCCATCGGCTTTTATCTGCTGTCGCAGGAAGTTTCCAAGCACGTCAAGGTCGCGCAAAGCGGCCAAGGCGCCGACGAGATCTTCGGCGGCTATCACTGGTATCCGGCACTGATGCGCTCGAATGATGCGACCGCGGACTATGCGCGTGTTTATTTCGACCGCAATCACGAGGAGATGGCGCAGGCGCTTGCGCCCACGCTGATGAACGGCGATTACAGCCGTGAGTTCGTCGATGCATTCTTCAGCAGTTGCAATAGCAGCCCGATCGACAAGACGCTGCAACTCGACACCCAGATCATGATGGTGGACGACCCGGTCAAGCGCGTCGATAACATGGCCATGGCGTGGGGCCTCGAGACCCGCGTTCCATTCCTGGATCATGACGTTGTGGAACTTGCGGCGCGCATTCCGGCCGAACTCAAGGTGCACGACGGCGGCAAGTTCATTCTCAAGGAAGCAGCGCGTGCGATCGTGCCCGCTGCGGTGATCGACCGGCCGAAAGGCTACTTTCCGGTGCCGGCGCTTAAATATATCCGCGGCCAGTTTTTCGATTTTGTCCGCGGCGCTCTCGATGCCCCGCAGGCCCGGCAGCGGGGTCTGTTCAATCGAGCCTATGTCGATCGCCTGCTGGCCGATCCCGAGGGCGAACTCACGCCCAAGGGGCATTCGAAGCTTTGGCAAATCGCGCTTCTGGAATGCTGGCTGCAAACCCAAGGAATTTGAGCGAGGGAATTTAGCCCGAAGGAATCTAACGCGAAGGAACCTAACGCGCATGGAATTCAGGTTTGATCCCTATGATCGACGACTGAGCTTGCGAACGCCGGCTCCCGCGGGTCACGCCCCTCGTAGCTTCGTATCGGACGATCTGTTCCAATTCGGCATCGAGGAAGAATACTTTCTTTCCGATGCGCAGACGCTCGAGGTGCCGGCAGAGACCCCGGACGCGCTATTTCGCCAAGCCGATTTCGGCGCGACCGGGCAAATTGGGCGGGAGTTTCTGCAAGCCCAGATCGAGGTCGCAACCGAACCGCATTGCAGCGTCGACGCCGCCGCACAGGAGTTGCTTCGCCTCAGACAGAACGCGGCAGCGGCCGCCGCCGAGCACGGCCTGTCCATCCTGGCCTCCGGAACCCACCCGCTGGCGTTATGGCGGGAGGCCGTACAGTCCCCCAAGGAGCACTACGCCCGCGTCATGGACGATCTGCAGATGATCGGCCAGCGCAACATGCTGTGTGGCATGCACATCCATGTCGAATTTCCGGACCCGACACGCCGCGTCGACGTGATGACGCGGATGCTGCCCTACCTGCCGCTGTTCATCGCTTTATCGACATCGTCGCCATTCTGGCAAGGTCGCAATACCGGGCTCAAGGGTTACCGTCTCGCGGCCTATGACGAACTGCCGCGCACCGGGCTGCCCGAGCTGTTCCGTTCCAACGCGGATTACGACGCCTATGTCGCCGCGATGGTGCGATCCGGCGCGATAAAGGATTCAAGTCACCTGTGGTGGGCGATCCGGCCTTCGCAGAAATACCCGACCTTGGAGCTGAGGGCGCCGGACTGCTGCACCCGCATCGGCCACTCGATCGCGCTTGCGGCCCTTTACCGTACGCTGACGCGCTATCTCTACGGCCATCCGGACCACAACGCCGATCTCGACGTGGTCGACCGTTCCATCGCCATTGAAAACAAATGGCGCGCCCAGCGCTACGGTGCGCACGGCACCTTCGTGACGCGAGCCGGCGGGGTTGCCGTCGGCGCGATGCTGGGCCGGGTTTTGGACCTGATTGCCGCCGACGCAGAGGTGTTGGGTTGCGCCGAGCAGGTTGAGCGCTGCCGCGCGATCGTAGCCGGAGAAACGTCAGCCGACGCTCAGTTGCGCGTTTTTACTGAAAATGAACACGAAGGTGCCGATATTGCCTTACATAAGGTTGCCGCGTGGATTCGCGACGCCACCGTGATGGCCTGATTGCTGAGATAATGGGATGTGCCGCTGGATTGCATATCGTGGAGAAACAACGGCGCTCGAGCACTACGTCACCGAGCCTGAACATTCGTTAATTTCCCAGAGCATCAAAGCACTCGAAGTCGACGGCGAGCACCAACGGTGACGGCTTCGGACTGGGGTGGTACGGGACCCATGCCGAGCCGGGACTCTACCGTGAGATCAGGCCGGCCTGGTCGGACGAAAATCTCCGTTATTTGTGCCGTCACTTGCAGTCCCATCTGTTCTTTGCCCACGTCCGCGCCGCTACCGGCACCCCTATCACCCGCCCGAACTGCCATCCGTTCGCCTGCGGACAATGGATGTGCATGCACAACGGCTTCGTCGGCAACTGGAATCGCTTACGCCGACATGTCGAGGCGCTGATCCCCGACGCGCTCTATCCCTCACGCATCGGGACGACCGATTCGGAAGCGATTTTTCTCGCCATTATGGGTGCCGATCTTGCCGACCCCGTGGCCGCAGCCGAGCGGACGCTGGCGAAGCTCACAGATCTGGTCAATCAAACCAATCCCGGAGATCGCTTCCGGTTTACCTCCGCACTCGCGAACGGCCGGGACCTCTATGCGTTCCGCTACGCCGTCAACGATCGCGCCAACACGCTCTATTATAGGGAATCTGAAAACCAACATCGTGGTGGTTTCGGAACCGCTGGACAGCGATCACCACAATTGGATCGCCGTACCGGAAAACCATATGCTGATCGCAAAAGCGGGCGAGCGTGTGTTGGTCGTCCCGATGTTTCAAAGGCATCAGGAAGCCGCGGAATAAAGCCGCCTGGAGCGAGGGTGCTCGAGGGCGCGTACTTTTATAATTTGATTCCACAAGTGCGGCGGCTCGTTCAAGGTCCGCTTCACGGCGTCAGCGATTGATACCGCCTGCCGCCAGTGCCGTCGTAATCTCATTCAAACTATGAATGGTATTAACATCTTCGTCCGGCTTTTATACGCCGGATACTGTTCTGGAAACGACGCCATCATGAGCTTGTCCTCTCGCCAAGCGCTATAGATGAAATAGGGGCCGAGCAGCGCGAGAGGCGCCAGCCATAATATGCTCTCTGCGATCGACGAGCCCACCATGGCGAGAATGATTCCCACGTAGATCGGGTGACGCACAACAGCATACGGCCCGGTCGTCACGAGCTCCGGGCTTTCCTTCCGAGACATCGGCATGCCCCAGTTCTTGCCCAGAGCGGCGCGTGACCAGACGGCGAGTCCGACACCCAACGCACAGAACACAACGCCGATTACACCCATGAGCACGCCGGTACCGGCGCCATATGCTCGAACATTCTGCAGCGCGCCGCGTAAGGCCGGGACGCGCAATGCAAGGAGGATGAGCAGGATGATGCCCAGTCGCAGACCTGCTTCTCGCCACCAGAAGCGCGCTCCAATACTCCTCTTCGCGCCGATAGCCGACACCGCCCAATACACGATCAATATGAGCCACAGCGCACCTATGAGCCACCTGTAGATGGTCATGACGGGCGACTTCGAACCGAGCTTGGTCAGCCGTGATAGGATCACGCCGGCTTCATGCCTTCGCCCGATCCGCGATCAGCATCGACTGCAAAATCTGCTCGGAAATATCTTTCACGGCTTGCGGCGAATGCGAGAGGAAAAGCGTATTGGTCTTGTCGCTTTCGCCGATCGATCGAATCGTGTCGAAATATTGCGTCACCAGCACCAGTTGCATGACTTCTGACGTCGATGTGCCGCCGACGGTCTTCTGAAATTGTTCTATCGATCCTCGAAGTCCTTCGATAATGGCCTTTCGCTGATTGGCAATGCCCTGCCCTTGCAGCGCCTTGCTCTCCGCTTCGGCCTCGGCCCTCTTGACCACCAGAATTTTCTCGGCTTCGCCCCTGGCATTCGCGGCGACCTGTTCGCGTTGCGCGGCATTGATATCGTTCATGGCCGATTTGACCTTGGCATCAGGAACGATATCGGTGACCAGCACATTGACGATTTCATAGCCGAACCCGGCCATATCGGCATCAAGCTCCTGTTTCACCGCGGCAGCGATGCCCGATTGACTTGCGAACACTTCATCCAATGTCATGCCAGGAACATGGCCAAGGATGACTTGCTCGACATAAGACTGAATCTGCGCCACCGGGTTGGACAGCTTATAGTAAGCATCAAAAACCTTTTCGGGACGAACGCGATTTTGCACGGAAATGGGAATGGTGACGAAGACGTTGTCTTTGGTCTTCGTTTCCATCGTCAATGTGATCTGATTGACTCGCAAGCTGATCCTGGCCGCCACGCTGTCGATGAACGGCCACTTCCAATTCAAGCCGGGATCGGCGACACGGCGAAATTTTCCAAATCGCGTGATGATCGCAACCTGCGCGGTATCGACCGTAAAAAAGCTTCCCAGTATCGTGGAGAGCACCAGGAAGGCTACAACAACAAACACGCCCCAGCCAAAAATTGCCGTTATGCTATCCATTTTCCTGCTCCGGCGTCGAGGCCTTGATCGACCCAACACGATGACAACGACCGTACCGCCCCGCATGTCGTGCAAGCAACGACGACGCGGTGCATGGAGCATAAGATATCACATCACGTCAGTTCCGAATGTGACACCGATCACGCTCGGGAAGGATGGGATACTTCACCGTTGGCTCTCTTTCAGATACGACTTGTCCACGAACTTCGTACGATCATAGGCCGCTTCGCCGGCCACCAATCCAGCCGCTTTTACATTCTCGAACACCCGCCGCAAGCTGGCATCCGTCAGCGACAAATCCCTCGGCAGGATGTCCATACGCGCTGTATCATCGATCGCGCGCCGCGCAAAAGCGACGGTGGTATGCAGCTCTTTCGCCCCGACTTCGGCAGCCTCATCAGGATGGGCAAACATATACGCGGTGCCATTGCGCAGCGCACGGAGAAAGCCGACCACCACGGTTCGGTTGGCGCGCGCCCAATTCTCATCGACCATGACCGCGCTGAATTGATAATCCGGCACGATGTCCGCGACGGGGCCGAGATTGCTGAAGCCCTGCGCGTCGGCTTCGTAGCTCAGCGGATAGGGCTGCATGCCGGCGTCAATCTTGCGTTCCTTCAGCAGCCGCTCGCGCGTCGGCGAGCCGCCAACCGCCTCGACCCGGATGTCACTCGCCTTCAGGCCGGCTTTCTTGGCTATATCGGGAACGAAGAAGGTCGTGCCCTCATGCATCGACACCACCCCCATCAATTTGCCCTTGAGGTCCGCCAAGGTTTTGATCTCAGGCTGAGCGATGATGTAATGCGGCGGCCGCTGCGAATTGCCGGCAATGATCTTTACACTGCCGCCCTTATAGGCGTCCGCAATCACGCTTTCGATCGAGGAGATGGCGATCTGCTGCGTGTTGGCGCGCAAATCTCGAGAGATTTGGTCGGAGCCATCATAGACTTTCATCGTGACGGCAAGTCCCTCGGCTTTGAAGAAGCCCTGACTTTGCGCCATCCATGCCGGCAGATAGAACACGGTGCGCGACACCACCGCCATATTGAGCGGCGTTTGCGCATGCGACACCGCTGGCGCCGCCGCGGCGATGAAGGCCGCACAGACCAGCGCGCGAGGCAAAGGGATCAAGACCATCAAAATCTCCTCGTGAATCATTTGGCGAGCGAACGAATGTCGTCACATGGCGCTGCTGTGTCGTCGGCCCTGAATTCGCATCTCATTCCTCTAGCTTTGCCGGCGGCGTTCGGCACGATCGCCGTCAATGCGCGCTGTCGGCCAAACGCTCCGCAGTCCAGTCGGCGGTCAGCGGGCGAAACTTGTAGCTGATGTTGAAGCAAACATGATTACCCTCCTCGAAAACAACCAAGTCGACCGGGCCCGAGGCAGCGTGCGCCAAGCGCTCGCCTTCGGCGACGGGAATCAGCTTGTCGCCGGCGCCGAACACGACGAGAAGCGGGCATTTGATCCGCTGCGCTACGCCTTCGAGCGTCAGGCCTCGCGCGAGCTCCAGCGCCTCGGCCAAAGTCTTGGCGTAGCTTCGGACGCGGAAAGTCTCTTGCGAGGCGGCCGGCATGGTCGGCAGCACCGCGCCAAAATCGAATGGCCCGCAGTTCGACACGCAAGCCTTGATGCGTGGCTCGAACGCGGCCGCAAGCGGCGCATAAAGCGCGCCGAGGCTCTGACCGACCACCGCGACGTTGTGGCCATCGACGTCGGCGCGCTTTTCCAACACATCAATGGCCGCGCCGATCACCTTGCCCCATTGGGTCGTGATCGGAAGCGCAAAGGCTGTCTCGCCTTGGCCGGGCCCGTCGATCGCCAGCGTCGCCATCCCACGCTGTATGAATGCGTCGCACCAGGCATGCAGTTCCTCCTTGCAGGCATCGAGCCCTGGCAGAACGATCGCGACCGGGGGCCGCGCCACACCAGCGGGCCGGCGGAGGTAGCCCGCCATAGCCACCTTCTCGAAGGGAATTGCAATGCGCTCGGTGGGCGGGTCGGCACCCGCGGTGGCCGCCTGATAGCAGGCCAACATGCGCTGATGAGCAGCGAGATACTGGTCCGGATCATGCGCGAACAGATGCTTCGCATAATGGTAGTAGATTGACGCGCGCAGATTGGCCTCAGACGCGGTGACCTTGCGATTATGCCGGGCGGCGTCGGCGGCCAGATTTTCGTGGCGCGCCGCCTCCTCGCACCAGATGCGGCACCAGTCATCCCAACGCTCGATCCGCGTCGCCAATCGTTGCAGATCGTTTGGATCGACACCCGTGGCCAGATAACGCGGCGTCATGTGCGCAAAGATAAGATCCGCTTGTGGATCGCCAGCCATGGAAATGTCCCGGATTGCCTGGCAGCCAGCGTAGGGAGCACCCGGCGACGCTGTCAAGCTGACGCGTGCCGCGTGTGTGTTGCGCGATTGTTGCGAGTATGGCCATTATACTTCTCGTTGCAGACGGAGAAATGCGATGAGGAATGCCTTTCGAATTCCCGTACTGCTCGCGGCCCTGGCCATCGTTTCGACGCATGGTGTTCATGCGGCGAACTATCCCGATCACACCGTCAAGGTGATCGTGCCATTCCCAGCCGGCGGCGTGACCGATATCGCAACGCGCGTGATAGCGCAGAAACTCTCCGAGCGGCTCGGGCAGCAGTTCTATGTCGAAAACATTGGCGGTGCCGGCGGCAACATCGGCATGGCGGACGCCGCGCATGCGCCGGGCGACGGCTATACGATCCTGTTCGCGTCATCGAGCATCGTGGTGAACCCCAGCCTTTATAAGACAATTCCATTCGATCTGGAGAAGGATTTCATCCCGGTGACCAAGGCCGGGGCCTCGCCTAACGCCTGGCTGGTCAACAATGACTTTCCGGCAAAGACGATGAATCAACTGATCGACTTGATGAAGGCCAATCCCGGTCAATACAGCGTCGCTATGCCGGGCACCGGAACGACGCCGTCGCTATCGATCGAAATGCTCAAGCAGGGGCTTGGGGTCAGCTTCGTCAGCGTGCCGTTCGCCGGCGGCGGCCCCATGATTCAATCCGTGCTCGGCGGTTTCACGCCGATTGCCTGCGGGGCCATCGGCAATTCGGTCCCCCTGATCAAAGAGGGCAAGATTCGCGCTTTGGCGATTACCACGAAAGAGCATCTGGAAACCTTGCCCAACGTCCCGACGCTCGATGAACTCGGCATCAAGCATCAGGAAGCGGAAACCATGACCGGCGTCTTCGTTCCAACCGGAACGCCGAAACCGATCGTGGATCTGCTGCAGCAGCAAATCTCCGACATTGTTCGCCTGCCGGACGTCAAGGCGCGGCTCCTGGACTTCGGCATCGTGCCGGAAGGCAATTCGTCGGCGGATTTCGCCGCTTACGTCAAGGACGAGGTCGCCAAGTGGAAACAGGTGATCGAAGTCGGCAAGATCAACAAAATCTGAAACCCTGCCTCCCACAAGCATACAGCGCAAGCCAAGCGCGCCGCCCTCAACGAAACCGCATTGCGCTTGAGGCTCGCGCGCAGCCCCCAACGCGCCGCCTACCGTTAACGGTTCTGCCGCTCTTGTCCTGATCCTGAAACGGTGCAGCGAAACCTCTTCGACCTGGAACAAAACCCGTCATCGCACGTTTATCTGTGCTTATGCAGTCCGAAGAAACTCGCATCATTTTTTATCCAGGGAAGGAACCGCAATGAAAATTAGGACGCTCGTACTCACGACGGCCATTCTATCGATGGCGACTGGCGTTGCTTTCGCACAGTCAGGAAATTCGGCGACTCCATCCGGCACCAAGAACACGAACAGTGCTCCGGTCTCGAGCAAGGGCGGCGCAATGACTGCCTCTCCGGGAGCTGGATCGGCGCCGCCATCGCCTAGCGCAGATACCAAACAAAAGGGCGCCAGCCCTGGGTCCACAAACGCGGGCACCAAGCAAGAAAAGTGATCACCAAGCAAGAAAAGTGATCAGCGACACTAAACAGACTTCTTGTGAGCCCGCTGGAAGAAATTCCGGCGGGTTTCTCATCTGTCTTATCGATGGCCGTCTTTTAGATGGAAGTCTTCGATAACCGAGCAGACCGACGAAGGCTTGTCCGTCAAAGCGGCAGGTTGCACACTATCGATCGGCACTGACACGTGGGCGAAGGAGCCGCCGCACACCGGTGATCTCGCTCCCGCCGCTGCGGATGCGAGCTATAGCTTCAGCAATGGGCTCGACCACAACCGCCATGTGGAACGCGTTGGCGTGAAGAAGGCGCCCGCGATCAATCACGATGGCGACATGTCCCTTCCAGAATGTGAGATCGCCGCGTTGGAGATCGGAAAAGTCACCAGCCGCCGCAGCCGGCTTACCCAGCGCCCGCTCCTGCATATCGCTGTCGCGCGGACAGGCGACGCCGCAACTGGAAAGCGCGATCTGGACCAGTCCCGAGCAATCGAGACCGAGCGCGGTCTTGCCGCCCCACAGATAAGGCACGCCGAGAAAGCGCTCCGCGACCGCGACGAAGTCCCGCTCGTTGACGCCGAGAGGCACGAGATGGGCCGCGGGGACGTAACCGCCGGTCGGTGTCACTGCCATACGATCGTGCACGCAGGCCACGGCGATGCGCGCGCCGAAGGGCAACGCCTCGCGCGGCGGCAGTTTGATCGAAGGCCCGGGAAACACGAAGGTCCGCAGCGCCGCAACGCTGTGCGTGGGCGGAGCGCCAGGAGACCCGAGTGCGTTTGCCGGCAACCAACCGACGTAGTTGTCGGTCGCAAGCTGGCCCCATGCCCAGCCTTCGTCATTCGTGTCATAGATCATGACGCGCTCGCCTTTGAGCGCTTCGGTGTCGAGCGGCGCGTCGGGACGCGGCTCGCGGCGTAAAGGCGCCTGTGGCTCGATCACCTCGCACACGCGGCCTTCGACTATAATGCGCTGCCAGCACAGCGCCTTCGAGATGCTTCGCCGCGAGATCGGCGCGGGCCGGAGTGACGCGGGGGTCGAAGTCGCGCATCGTCCGCCGCGGCTCAGCCGTAACGGGCGGCGAGCAGCGCATAAAGTGCGCGCGCCGCCTGGCATTCGCCGCCTTCCGGTCGGCCCGGCTTCGCCGTCGGCGTCCACGCGAACACGTCGAAATGCAGCCATGACTTGGCGGTGACGAACCGCCGCATGAACAACGCGGCGGTAATCGCGCCGCCCTGGCTGCCGCCGACATTGTTGATGTCCGCGACCTTGAACTCGAGCATCGCCTCATAAGGCCGCCACAACGGCAGCCGCCACAACGGATCGTTCTCGGCAACGGCACGCTGCATCAGCTCGTCGGCAAGCGCATCGTCGTCGGTAAAGAACGGCGGCACTTCCGGCCCAAGCGCAACGCGTGCGGCGCCGGTCAGCGTGGCAAAATCCGCGATCAGCATCGGGCTTGTCCTCATCGGCGAGCGCCAGCGCATCGGCGAGAACGAGCCGACCTTCGGCATCGGTGTTGCCGATCTCGACCGTGATGCCCTTGCGCGACGTGTAGATGTCGCGCGGCCGGAAGCTCGCGCCGGCTATGGAATTCTCCACCGCCGGGATCAGCACGCGCAGCCGCACCTTCAGCCCGCCCGCCATGACCATGTGGGCCAGCGCGAGCGCGGTCGCCGCGCCGCCCATGTCCTTCTTCATGTTGAGCATGCCGGCATCAGGCTTGATATTCGAGACCGCCGGTGTCGAAGCAGACGCCTTTGCCGACCAGCGTGATGCGCGGATGCTTGGCGTCGCCCCATGACATGTCGATCAGCCGCGGCGCGCCGGCGGCGGCGCGGCCGACCGCATGGATCAGCGGAAAATTCTCCTTCAAGAGATCGTCGCCGACGATCGCACGGAAATCCGCACCGTGACGCGCCGCAAGGTCACGCGCGGCCTCCGCAAGCTCCGCCGGGCCCATATCGTTTGCCGGCGTATTGATGAGATCGCGCGCCAGCGTTACGCGCTTCGACGATGCCGCTCTAGCTCGCCGCGATCGACGCTTTGCGGCAGGTCGAGCTTGATCTGCCGCGCCTCGGCCTTGCGGTAACGCGTGAAACGGTACGGCCGAGCGCGAAGGCGAGCGCCGCCAGCCGCGCGTCGTGCGGCTCGTTGGCGAATCGGTAGACGCCGTCCGGCACGTGCTGCGGCAGGCGCCCGGGAAGAAACAGGTCGTTCCTTCTCGTTCGCGCTCGCAAGCCCGAACAGAACGCCGCCCAGTCCGCGCTTGCCCGGCAGCAAGCAGATGCCGGCCCGCCTTGGGCTCGAATCCGGCCGCATCGGCGAAGGCGCGGCCTCGGCGCCGATCTGCTCGCGTACGTCGGGATAACTCGCCGCCGTAACAAACCAGATCGGGATCGCTTCCGTCGTCCCGCGTGTAACAAAGACGGGTCCATTGACGTCTCTACGGCTGGAGAAACAAGCAATCGGGCCCTGCTACCACGTCGCCCTGGCGTCGGAAAGGCGAGCGGCCTACGCCGCAGCGCGGCTGTGCCTGATGCCGTAGAACAGGTAGATCGCCAAGCCGATGACGAGCCATACGGCGAAGCGGAGCCAGGTGTCGAGCGGAAGCCCGGCCATCAGGAACAGAGCCGACAGCGCGCCGAGCGGCGCAATCACAACGACCGCCGGCGTCCTGAACGGCCGCGCAAGTCGGGCTGCTTGATGCGCAGAACCAGCACGCCGACGCATACGACGGCAAAAGCGAACAAGGTGCCGATGCTGACCAGTTCGCCGACCAAGCCGATCGGCAGCAGCCCGGCGAGCATCGTCACAATCGTTCCGGTGATCGATGTGTCGTGATGTAAGGCGTTCGGAAATCGCACGTGCACCTTCGCGGCGAATGGCGGCAACAAACCGATCGCGCGCCATCGCGTAGAAGATGCGCGGCTGGCCCAGCAGCAAGACGAGAATCACCGAGGTCAGGCCCAGGATGATGCCGAGCTTGATGAACGGCGCGAGCCACGTGAGGCCTATCGCGTCGATGCCGACGGCGATCGGATCGGCGACATTGAGCTTATCGTAGGCGACAATCCCGGTCAGCACGAAGCCGACCGCGATATAGAGAATCGGTGCAGACGCCAGCGACCCGAGGATCCCGATCGGCATGTCGCGCTGCGGATTTTTCGCCTCCTGTGCAGCCGTCGATACCGCGTCGAAGCCGATATAGGCGAAGAACACCACGGCGGCGCCGCGCACAACGCCGGTCCAGCCGTACTGACCGGGACGGAATTAGGCGGGATGAAACTCCCCGCCGGATTGTTCGATGTCACCCAATGGGCGGTGTTGAAGAACGGCGCCGCCGCGGCAATGAACAAAGCAATGATCAGAGCTTGATGACGACAATGGCGGTATTGACCCGCGCGGATTCGCGGATGCCGATCACCAGCAGCGCCGAAATCACGGCGATGACCGCCATCGCCGGCAGTTGATGAGCGCACCGGTGGTGTGCCAGGTCCGCGTGGCGGCATCATAGGTGAAAGGCGAGCCGGCATAGGCCGGCGGTACGATAATTCCGAAGTCCTTCAGGAAGCTGACAACATAGCCGGACCAGCCGATCGCGACCGTGACTGCGCCGAGCGCGTATTCCAGGATCAGGTCCCAGCCGATAATCCAGGCGATAATTTCGCCCGAGCGTCGCATAGGCATAAGTGTAGGCACTCCCTGCAATCGGAACGGTCGAAGCCATTTCAGCATAGCAAAGGCCGGCAAAGGCGCAGGTTATTCCGCCCAGCACGAAGGACAGCGTGATCGCCGGTCCCGCGTTAGCGGCGGCCGCATGTCCGGTCAGCACGAAAATGCCGGCGCCGACGATGGCCCCAATTCCAAGCGCGACGAGATTTAAGCGCCGACAGGCTGCGCTTGAGCGCAACACCGTCGCGCGCAACCGGCGCGCGACCATCACCCGCCGCGGCTTCGGCCTGCAAGCTCGCAATCGATTTGCGAACCCAAATATTCGCCATGGCCGATAGCACCCTGTCTCGTCATCGCCGGGCATGCCGTTCGGCCCGGCGAACATAACCAAGCACCGCTATGGCGCCGTCTTCTTCACATAGGGACCGAGGACCTTGGTCGCCTCGTGCACGTAGCTCAGATCGACCACATCGCTCACTTTCACCGAGCCGTCGATCAGATTTGGGTCCTTAAAGAACTGCCACTCCATTTGCAGCGAAGGCATATTGAGCTTGCCGTCCGGGTCGACGGCCTGAGAAATGATGGCGCGATGGACCGCCGGATCCTTGATAAACGAATATTTGGTGAGAATGTTGACCACCTCGTCGGCATTCGGTCCGGCGATATGTCCACCCTTGAGCGCGTCGTTGTAGAACCGAATGCCTTTCACCAGCGCCACCATGAATTTCTTGGCGTTCTCGGGCTGATCCTTGGCAAATTTCGGACTGTAGAAAATGACCGCGGTCTGACAATCCGGGAATCACCTCATCGATGCCGGCGAGCTTCTTCGCGGTGCCGAGCTTCAGCACTTCGGTCACCGTCGGCTCGACCGTCAGGCTCGCGTCGATCCCTTTGTTGGCATAGGCCGCGATCTGATTGGGAAAGCCGAGAAACACCGGGTCGATGTCGCTGTATTCTCAATCCGTTCTGCACCAGCGCGTAATTCATGATCGCATTTTCGCTGTTGCCGTTGGCGGACATCGCCACTTTCAGCCCCTTGAAATCCTTGAGGCTCTTGACCTTGCCGCTCTCCATCAGGTCGGTGCGCACCATGATCGCCTCAAAGCCGTAGCCCGGGGCGTTACGCGCCTTGTCGGAGACGATCTTGATGTCGATGCCGCGCTTAACGGCATTGTAGAGACCCGCCGAAGTTGCGCCGGAGCCGACATCGACTTCGCCGGAACCGAGCGAGGGAATCATTTTCGCCGCCGAATCGAAGCGCATGAATTTCACCTTGAGTCCCTGCTCGGCGAAGTAGCCTTTGGCGTCGGCAATGAAAAGCGGCGCATCGCTCGATGCGCCGATGGTGCCGATGGTGAGCTCCTGCGCGTGGGCCCGGCCCACGAGGCCGACCGCCGCCGCAAGGGCGAAGCCGGCGAGAAACCACCGGTGAATTTTTCGGATCACTGCCATCTGGTTCTCCTCAATCATCAGCTCGGCGTCCGCCTGCCTCCGCGCCAGCGGAGACCCGGTACCGGATTCCCGCCGTCGCGGGAACAAGCGAGGATAACACGGAGCCGCAGGCGCGCACGGCCTGCGACATCAGCGCACCCCGCCATCTACAGCCACGGCATCAGCGAGGCGTGGATCACGTCCGGCACGCCCTCGCTGCCGACCGATCGGATGGCGAGATCGACATCGTTGAGGCCGAAACGGTGCGTGGTGATCAGCTCCAGCGGGAAGCGTTTCGAGGCGAGCTGCGCCAGCGCGAGCTCGCACGCTTTGTAGCTGTGGCCACGCGCACTCTTCATGGTGATGAACTTCACCGTGAATTTCTCCAGCGGGAAATTCGGAAACTGCGCCATCTCGCCCTGGGCGACGATGACGCCGCCCTTGCGCTTGAGCGCCTCGATGCCGAGCAGGATCGGGATGGTGCCGGCGCCTGCGGTGCAGTCGAGCGCGACGTCGACGCCCTTGCCGCCGGTGATCTCCATGATGCGCGCCAGCGGGTCTTCCTTCTGCACGTCGATGACGTAATCGGCGCCGAGCTTTTTCGCGACCTCCATGCGGGCGCGGTCCTTGGACGTGCCGGTGACGATGATCAGCGAGGCGCCGGCCTGCTTGCAGATCACCGTCTGCGACAGCCCCTGCTGGCCCGGTCCCTGGATCAGGACGGTCGAGTTGTAGCCGACGCCGCCGTCGAACAGCGACCATTCGACGCCGTTGGCCATCGGCGTCACGAGACCGGCAAGCTCTGCCGAAACGCCCTTCGGCACGTGATGCAGCACGGCGTTCCACGGCAGATAGACGTATTGCGCGAAGCCGCCCCACAGATGCGGCGCCTTCTCGGCCGAGGTGTAGCCGTAGCGGATGGCGTCGGGATTGGTGCGCCAGTTAGTGTTCTCGCAGTGCCGGTATTGGCCGGCGTGGCACCACTCGCATTTGCCGCAGCTCACATAGTGCTCGACGAAGACGAGGTCGCCTTCCTTGAAGCCCTTGCGCTGCGTGAATTCACGGCCGGCCTTGGCGATGACGCCGATGTTCTCGTGCCCCATGATGACGGGCGCGCTCGACGGCGGGTGCTTGTAGAGCTTGACGTCGGTGCCGCAGATGCCGCCGACCTCCATCTTCATCAGGGCCGCATCCTCGGCAATATCCGGCATCGGATATTCCCGGATTTCGGTCTTGCTCGGCCCCGTTCGCACCGCCGCCAATACTTTTTCTGCCACTGACAATCGCTCCGTGTTGGTCTTTTTCTCAGATATGCCGGCGCACTCTAAGATGCACCTAAGGCGCGTCAAGTCCGCCATGCCCGTGTAATTTCACGGCTATCGGCCTACCTTCACGGTATGAGGTCACGTCGTTCGAGATGATGCGCTCGCCGCTGCGGCGCCCCGGTCACGGCGCTGCGCTCGATCGCGTGCGCGATTGGACGCGGGCGCGCTTCGCGCTCACCGACAGATGACACCATAATGGTCTCGGAAGTCGCCTGCGCGGTTCCCGGCTGTCCCGCCGCTCGAGACATGTGGTGTTCTGGACCCGACTCGGGCGCCACCACTTTCAAGTCTTCAAGCCGCTTGCGGAAGTCGTCGAGGACGACCTGCCGCCCGCGTTCATGAAGAACGCGCTCGTCGCCATCGAAGGGATCGGTTGCGATTGTTGTTGAGCGGATATCCGCTGTTCGTCACACCTTCGCGAGATTATCGCGATTGAGGTTTGTCACCTTGGCGACTCCAGACAGCAGCATGGTCGACTTCAGCTCGAACGCCAGTTGCGCATACACGTCTTTCACGCCCTGCGAGCCGCCGGCGATCAAGCCCCATAGCGCGGGGCGCCCGATGCCCACCGCCGTCGCTCCCAGCGAGAGCGCGCGGAAGATGTCGATGCCACGGCGGACGCCGCTGTCGAGAATCACCGGCACGCGGCCGCCGACCGCATCGACGGCCGCGCGCAACATGCTGATCGAGGCCGGGCCGCCGTCCATCTGACGGCCGCCGTGATTGGATATCCAGATTGCGGCAGCGCCTTCCGCGAGGCTCTGGTGGATATCGTCAGGCTGCACGACGCCTTTGACCAGCACCGGCAGGCCCGACGCTTCGCGAAGGAACGAAATGTCGCTGAAACTCAGATTGCGTTTCATGTCGCGGAAATTGCCGTGGCCGCCGAGCGCCGGGTCGTGATTGCCCGGCGTCAGAGCGGGGTCGTGCGGCCGGCCGAGCGCGATGTAGTCGTCGCTCTGACCGGGCCCCAATGCGTCCGCGGTCAAGACGATCGCCGAAAAACCGGCAGCCTTGGCGCGCTGAACCAGCCAGCGGTTAATCTCCATGTCGCGGTTCATGTAAATCTGGAACCATTTGGGTCCGGTGGTCGCCCGGGCGATTTCCTCCATCGGCCGGTTTGATGCCCCCGATGCGACGAACAGCGAGCCAGCCATCCCGGTGCCTGCCGCGTTGGGGAGTTCAGCTTTGACGTGAAAGTTGCCTTGCTGCCCGGTCGGACAGGTGAACACCGGAATCGCCAGGTCATGTCCCAAGAGCGTGGTGCGCAAGTCGATGTCCTTCTCATCGACGTTTTGCAGACGCCGCGGCATGATCGGGAAATCGTTGAAGGCGCGCCGGTTCTCGCGGTAGGTCCAACCGTCGCCGGACGGACCCATGACCGCAAAGCGCCCCGGCGAGATGATTTTGCGGGCTTCGCCTTCAAGGCGCTCGACGCTGACGATTTTTATCGCATGCTCCTGCGAGCTGGCATCGCCAAAGTCGGGAGACGGCGACGCCACGCCTGCTTCCGCGGAGGCCGTGGTCGTGCCCCGGGTCATAGCGACCGCCGCGCCACCGGCGGCCAGCACCCGCATCAGACTGCGTCGCGATGTCGTCATGGTCTCCTCCCTTGCACCTTGGGAGCGAGCATCCTGCTCGCAGCACCGGCCGTCAATGATGCTTGCTATGCGTTCTCGTACTCCCGCTCACGCGCAGGGTGCTGGATGGTGAGAACAACGATCTCATCGGCAATTTGGTCAAGGGCGTAATAGATGATGTAGGAATATTTCCGCGTCACAAGTTTTCGAACGCCCTCTGGCTTCTGGCGCCGGCCGACTTCGGGAAACAGTACGATATCCTGCAACAAGTCTAGAATGGCTTTACGCACACGCAATGAGGCGTTTGGACTCGTTCGCGGATAAATTGGGCAATATCGACGAGATCGCGTGTCGCGCGAGGCGTAAAGCGAAGCTTCATCGATCGAAGTGGCGGAACGCGGCTTCAACCTCGGTATCGCTGGCGAATTGCCGACATGAGGCCTGCCGAAGGCCTTCGAGCACGGCCGGCAGGTGCGCAGCGTCGACTTCCTCGGGCGCACCATCGTTGGCAGCAAGTTGCAACATGGCGCGTGCGATCTCATCCTGGCTGGAGAGTGGAAGCCGGCGTACCGCTTCCAGAGCTTGCTCAAGAAGTTTGCTCATGGCACACAACATATTTCTTTCGTCGGGCCAAACAAAGCGGCTTCAATCCTCCAAGCCTGCCGCCTTCAGCGCCGCCGCCTGGCGCTTGGTGACCCTGTCCATCGAGAAGTGCTCGATCGCCTCGTTGAACAGACGATAGAAATTGAGCTCGGCGCGCAGGTGCAGGAACACGGCGCCCAGGCCGACCGCGGCGCGGTCCATGAAAACGAATTCGCGCGGCACCGTCACCGGCCCTTTCTTCTTGAGCGCCTGATGCACGCGGAAGGCTTCGCGGCGGCCGTATTCCGCGGGCTTGACGCCGTCGGCGATGGTGCGCACGCGGTCGTCGAGCAGCGGCGCATAGATGAAGCGCGCCCAGATATTGAGCGTGTCGATCAGGTCGCGCGACAGCTTGCGGAAGCCCCAGGTCTCGTAGGCGTGGACGACGAGCTCGTCGTCGCCGTGCAGCAGGCCGTGATAGAGGTCGACCACGCCGCGCACGAATTTCGGCGGAAAAATCCGGATGCAGCCGTAGTCGAGCAGATTGATGCCCGCCGGGCGCGCCGTCGCGCGTCGAACACCGTGTAATTGCCGAGATGCGGGTCGCCGTGGATGACGCCGAAGCGGCTGAACGGAAACCACCAGGCGGTGAACATCGCGGTCGCAAGCGCGTTGCGCACCGCAAGCGGCGCGTCCTTGTGGGCGAGCATGCGCGTGCCGTCGAGCCAGTCGAGGGTGAGCAGCCGCCCGGTCGAAAGCTCCGGCCACGCGCGCGGCACGCGAACGATGTCGACGCCCTCGAGCATCGCGCGGTAGAGCGCGACGTGCTTGGCCTCGCGGCGATAGTCGAGCTCCTCGCGCACGCGCGCGCCGATCTCCTTGCCGATCTCGCGTGGTGTCGATCGCGGAATCGAGCCGGCGGCGGATCGCCAGCAGCCATTGCAACTGCTGCAGATCGGCTTCGACCGCCGACTGCATGTCGGGATATTGCAGCTTGCAGGCCAGCAGCGCGCCGTCGTGCGAGCGCGCGCGATGCACCTGGCCGAGCGAAGCGGCAGCGGCCGGCTGATGCTCGAAACTCGTCGAATTTTTCCGCCCAGTCGGCGCCGAGCTCCGCCATCATCCGCCGCTTGACGAAGGCCCAGCCCATCGGCGGCGCTTCGCTCTGCAGCTTCGGCAGCTCGGCGGCATATTCCGGCGGCAGCAGATCGGGGACGGTCGCCATCAACTGCGCGACCTTCATCAACGGGCCCTTGAGCCGGCCGAGCGCCGCCGACAGCGCGCTCGCGTCGCCGGCGCGGTCCGCGCGCCGCCGACCAGTCGCCGTGCCGGCATAACGCGCCGCCACGCCGCCGACATTGGCGCCGACGCGCGCATAGCGCGCAGCGCGGGCGGAGAAGCGGTTTTTTTCGCGGTCGGTCATGATCGGCGGTTTCATCGATTGGAAGATAAGCACGTCAGGGCACAATCCCAGGTGCATCAAGCGGCCGGCTGTGAGCGGCAATCCAACGTGCCAGAACGTCCTCTGTGATTTCTCCTGCGGCGAGGCTCAGAATAACGGCCGTAGCGGCGTCCTGCGGGGCGTCGAGGTCAATGCCGTTAATTCCGAGAAATACGATCATCGACGCCAAAGCCGTTCTCTTATTGCCGTCGACGAACGCATGATTGCGCGCGACACCGAACCCATAGGCAGCCGCAAGGACGGAAAGATCGGCTTCACCGTAGGCCAATTTGTTGATCGGCCTCGCCAGCGCTGAACTCAAGGAGCCCGCGGTCGCGAAGGCCATCGGCACCGCCAAAGAGAGAAAGTTGTTCGGCGTGAAAATCAAGAACGATGTCAATGTCGAGCCATCGCGGCTCATTCATTTCGCCAGCGCCCTATAGGTGTCGGCATATTTACGAAATGACCGTCGCGCGATTTCCATCGCCTCGGCGTGTTTCGGATCGTAGGGGCTCAACTTGATGCCCCGCTCGGTCTGCTCGACGACGTGGAGCTTGTCGCCCTCACTGAGTTTGAGGCGGGCAAGCAATTCCTTCGGCAGAATGAGCCCAGTCGAATTGCCGATCTTCTTGACCTGAAGAACATAGCCCTCAGCATCGGTCGCACGCGGCCGTTCGTTCATCGCCATCTCCTCGTTATACGAATTGTATAACCTGATTGAGGGTCGCGTTCAACAATTGTTTTACCGCACGTAAGCTGCTGTTCAATCCAGCCTTTCCAGCTCCGCAATCATCCGCTCGATCACCCCCAGCCCGCCCTGCCAGAACGCCGGATCGCGGGCGTCGAGGCCGAACGGGGCGAGGAGTTCGGAGTGATGCTTGGTGCCGCCGGCGGCCAGCATTGCGAGATAGCGCTCGGCAAAGCCTTCGGCGGCGTGCTCGTAGACGGCGTAGAGCGAGTTCACCAGGCAATCGCCGAACGCATAGGCATAAACGTAGAACGGCGAGTGGATGAAGTGCGGGATATAGGCCCAGAACGTCTCGTAGCCGGGCTTAATCTCGATCGCGGGCCCGAGGCTTTCGCGCTGGACTTCGAGCCATAGCTCGCCGATGCGCTCAGCCGTGAGTTCGCCGCTCTTGCGCTCGGTATGGACGGCGCGCTCGAATGTATAGAACGCGATCTGCCGCACCACCGTATTGATCATGTCCTCGACTTTGGCGGCGAGCATGGCCTTGCGCTCTTTGTTGTCGCGGGTCGCCGCCAAGAGCTTTCTGAACGTCAGCATTTCGCCGAACACGCTCGCCGTCTCGGCAAGCGTCAGCGGCGTCGGCGCCATCAACGCGCCGTTCGGCGCAGCCAGCACCTGGTGTACGCCGTGGCCGAGTTCGTGCGCGAGCGTCATCACGTCGCGCGGCTTGCCCTGATAATTGAGCAGGACATAAGGGTGCGCCGACGGCACGGTCGGATGCGCGAACGCGCCCGGCGCCTTGCCCGGTCGCACCGGCGCATCGATCCAGCGCTCGGCAAAAAAACGCTCCGCGATCGACGCCATTTTCGGCGAGAACGCGCCATAGGCGGTGAGCACCGTCGCCTTGGCTTCGGTCCAGCCGACCGTGCGGGTCGGCACTTGCGGCAGCGGCGCGTTGCGATCCCAGTGCGGCAGCCGCTTTTTGCCGAACCATTTCGCCTTCAGCGCATAGTAGCGATGCGACAGCCGCGGATAGGCGGCGCGCACCGCGGCAACCAGCGCATCAACCACTTCGCGCTCGACCCGGTTCGCCAGATGGCGCTCGTCGGCGATGTCGGCAAAGCCACGCCAGCGGTCGGAAATCTCCTTGTCCTTGGCGAGCGTATTGGTGATCAGCGCGAACTGCTGCACATTATCCTTGAAAGTCACCGCCAACGCCTGCGCGGCCGCCTTGCGCTTGGCGCCCGAACGGTCCTGCATGAGGCTCAGCGTCGGCTCGATCGCCAGGGTTTTTCCCACGACCTTGAAACGCAGCGTCGCAATCGTCGAATCGAACTGCCGATTCCAGGCCGAATAGGCCGTCATCGACTTCTCGTGAAACAGTTGCTCGACCCGATCTTCGAGCTGATAGGGACGATAACGCCGCACATCCTCGAGCCACGGGCGATAGTGGCCCAGCGCCGGATCGGCCATGGCCGTTTCAATGAGCGCATCATCGATGCGGTTGAGCTCGAGCGTAAAGAACAAGAGATGCGTAGAGGCCGCCGTCATGCGCTCCTGCACGTCGCCATAGAACTTGGTGCGCGCCGGATCGACCGTGTTGCCGGCATGCATCAGGCCGGCGTAGGACCCGAGCGTCCGATCAGATCGTCGATCGCCTCATAGCGCCGGACGGCCGCCGCAAGCGCCGTGCCGGCCTGAGGCGACTTCGCCATATCGCCGAGCTTGCCTTTGTAGGCCTCCTCGAAAGCGACACACGCAGCGTCCGCTCGATCAAGGTCGCGCTTGATGGCGGGATCTTCGAGACTGGTATAGAGATCGCCGAGATTCCATTCGGGCAGCGCCCCTAGCGCCGCTAGCGCCCCTATCGGCTTCGCCGAGGCGCGTTTGGCGGGCTGCCGACGTGCGATTTTCGGGGCAATCTTCTTGGGCACATTAGGGGAACGAGGCATACTTACGACGATCCTCACCGACCATTGATGTGGCGCCGCGCCAGCATGATCGCAAGGCCACACCGGGTGGTCGCGATATCGGCTGCGGTGCCCAATTTGAGTGGCCAGGGTGCGCGATCTAACATGCCTCTTCGATTCGACTGCGACAATTGCGAGGCACAGATGCTCGGCTGGTTTCAAGCGTTGATGCCGAGGGAGGAGCGGTTCTTCAATCTCTTCGCGCAGCACGCCACCATCGTCGTCGCCGGCGCCGACGCTATGTCCGGACTATTACAGGGCGGCGACAGCGTCGAACATTACTGCAAGCAGATCTTCGACCGCGAAGCCGAAGCCGACGATATTACGCGCCAGGTCCTGACCGCCGTGCGCCGCACATTCGTGACCCCGTTCGACCGCACCGACATCCAGGACCTTATCACCTCGATGGACGACGCCATCGATCAGATGAACAAGACCGCGAAGATCATCACCTTATTCGAAGTCCGCAACTTCGAACCGCAGATGCAACAGATGGGCGATGTGATCGTGCAAGCGGCAAAGCTGGTGCAGGAGGCGGTGCCGCTGCTCAGTTCGATCGGTACCAATGCCGGCCGCCTCAACACCCTGACCGCAAAAATCATCGCCGTCGAGGAACAGGCGGACGGCGTTTACGAGCAGGGGCTCAAGGCGCTGTTCCTCGCCAATCGGCAAGGAGATGCCCAAGGCAATGCGATGAGGTTTATTGTCGGCTCTGAACTTTACGATCATCTCGAAAAGGTCGTCGACCGCTTCGAGGACGTCTCGAACGAGATCAATTCAATCGTCATCGATCAAATTTGAGAGCGGCGCGATGACCGCCCTCCTGAGCTTGCCGGTTTTGATCGGACTGATCGTGGTCGCGCTGGCGTTCGACTTTCTCAACGGCCTGCACGACACCGCCAACTCGATAGCCACACTGGTGTCGACGCGCATGTTGCGGCCGCGCTATGCGGTGGCGTGGGCGGCGTTCTTTAATTTCATCGCATTCCTCCTGTTCGGCGTGCACGTGGCGCGCACGATCGGCGTCGGCATCGTATCGGCGGACGTCATGGACGCCCATGTGATCTTCGGCGCCCTGATGGGCGCCATTTTCTGGAACCTCATCACGTGGTGGGCCGGCATTCCCTCCTCGAGCTCGCATGCCCTGATCGGCGGCCTGGTCGGCGCTGGCGTCACCAAGGCGGGCGTCGCCTCGATCGTATGGCCCGGATTGTTGACGACCGGCGCCTTCATCGTGCTGTCGCCACTGCTCGGCTTCTTTCTCGCATTGCTGTTGGTCTTGACCGTGTCCTGGATTTTCGTGCGCGCCAATCCGCGGGCGACGGAGGGCACCTTCCGCTGGCTGCAATTCGCGGCGGCGTCGCTGATTTCGCTCGGTCATGGCGGCAACGACGCGCAAAAAACCATGGGCATCATTGCCGTGCTGCTGTTCTCGCAAGGCCGGCTCAGCGGCGACTTCTATGTCCCGTTCTGGGTGGTGATCACGTGCCAGGCGGCGATGGGGCTCGGCACCTTGATCGGCGGTTGGCGCATCGTGAACACGGTCGGATCCAAGATCACGCGTTTGACGCCGGTACAAGGCACCTGCGCCTCGGCGGGCGGCGCCATCATGCTGTTTGCCGCGACGTTTCTCGGCATTCCGGTCTCGACCACGCACACCGTCACCGGCTCGATCATCGGCGTCGGCGCGGCGCGCAAGGTGTCGGCGGTACGCTGGAATGTTGCGACCAACATCGTCATTGCGTGGGTCATCACGCTGCCGGCCGCGGCACTGATGGCGGCGCTGTTTTACGCGCTGTCGGGACTGGTGCGGTAAGCCGACGCTATGCCGTCACCCGATCACATCACTGACGTTGGTGACCTCGCCGGTGCGTGAGGTGTCGTAGCCTGGAATGCCCTGGACGAGCGCTCCGAAGTCGGGCGATCTGAGGATTGTCGCAATCGCCTCGACATCCGCGCGCTCAACGGTCTCGCGTTTGCCCAGCAGATAATAATCCTCGACGAAGAGCGGGATGAAATCCAGTTTCAAGCGCCTGGCCGCGGCTTCAATGCCCATACCCACATCCGCTACTCCGCTGGCAATCGCGGCCGCCACCGCGAGATGGGTGAATTCCTCCGTGTAGTAGCCCTTGATGTCCGCGCGATCGATGCCGTGATCTTGCAGCATGCGTTCCAGCGACAAGCGGGTGCCGGAGCCGCGCTGGCGGTTGATGAACCGCGCGCCGGTTGCCGCGACATCCTTTAAGGTGGCGATGCCGAGCGGGTTGCCGGCAGCAACGATGAGGCCCTGGTTGCGACGAACGAAGTGAATCAGCCGTTGCGCCCGCGGCTTCAGCCAAGGCTCATACTTGCGCAGGATTTCCCGACCCAGCACACCTTCCGGAATATGAAAGCCGGCCAGTTCGCAGCGCCCTTTGCAGAGCGCGACCACGCTGTCGAGACTGCCGACGAACCGGACGTCGAGCTTGGGGCCGGGTCGCGTGCGCAGCAACTCGCGCAGTTCCGCGAGCACCAGATCATGGCTGGCAAACATGGTCAGTGCGGGGTTCGGCTCGTTGAGGACTTCGTTGAGCTCCTGCTCGACCTCGGACGCCGCGCTTTCCAGATGCGGCGTCAGACGTGCGCTGATGCGCTCGCGGATCCAGAGCAGTCGTTCGCCCAAGGCGGTAAGCTGTGTGCCGCGACCTTGCTCTTTGGTGACGAGCGGCTGGCCCATGCGTTCGGACCAGGCCGTGATCAATCCCCAGGCTTGGCGATACGGCATTCCGACGTGCTGGGTCGCAGCGGTGAGCTTGCCGGTATTCTTGATCGCCTCCAGAAGCGCGAACAGCTCGGGGTCCACCGACTTCCGCGGCTGGTGTCCGGCTTTCCAGACCAGGTCGAGATCGAGCGTGGGTCGGGTATCCGCCATATGCGATTTTTAACATATTGAAACTGAGCGTCCTTCAAACCTATTACATAAACAACACATCCCGGCAACATATGCATAAATTAGCATATTAAAGGATCGCCGGGAGCGGGAGCACACCTTGACCTCTGTCACGCCCTGGAATGCCGAAACAGCCCGCAAAATTATCGCCACCAAACAGTCGATGCCCGGCGCGTTGCTGCCGATCCTTCAAGCCTTGCAGGACGAATTCGGTTACATCGATCGCGAAGCCGAACCGCTGATTGCGCAGAGCCTGAATTTATCGCGCGCGGAGGTGCACGGCGTCGTCACCTTCTATCATGACTTTCGGCGCGCTCCGCCGGGCCGGCACGTGCTCAAGTTATGTCGCGCCGAGGCTTGCCAGTCGGCCGGCGGCGATGGGCTCGCGGCCCTCGCCGAGAAAAAGATCGGAGTAGCGCTCGGCAACACCACGGCAGATGGGCAGGTCAGCTTGGAGCCGGTCTATTGCCTCGGCCTGTGCGCCGTGGCGCCCGCCGCGATGCTCGATGGCCGCGTCGTGGGCCGGCTCGACACGGTGAAACTCGACACGCTGCTCGCGGAGACCGACCGATGATGCCGCGCATTTTTGTGCCGGGCGACGCTGGCGCCGTCGCAGTCGGAGCCGACGACGTCGCGAAAGCACTCGCGGCGGCCGCCGGCCGCCGCGATGCCAGCATTGAAATTGTCCGGACCGGTTCGCGCGGTCTCTATTGGCTGGAGCCGATGGTTGAAGTGACGAGCGCTTCGGGCCGTATCGCCTACGGTCCCGTCACGCCGGCGGATGCCGCAAGCGTGCTCGAAGCCGCTCTCGCGGGCGACACAACGCACGCGCTCTACCTGGGCAAGCCCGAGGACATCCCATTTCTCAAGGCTCAGACGCGGCTGACGTTTGCCCGCTGCGGCATCGTCGATCCGCGCTCGCTCGACGACTATCGTGCTCATGACGGCTACAAAGGGCTGGCGCGTGCGCTGAAGATCGACCCTGCGGCGGTCGTCGCGGAGGTCACGCAATCGGGCCTGCGCGGCCGCGGCGGCGCAGGCTTCCCGACCGGCATCAAGTGGAAGACGGTCGCCGACACTGCCGCGGACCAGAAATTTATCGTCTGCAATGCCGACGAAGGCGACAGCGGCACTTTTGCCGACCGCATGATCATGGAAGGCGACCCCTTCGTGCTGATCGAAGGGATGACGATCGCCGGCATCGCCGTCGGCGCGTCGCACGGCTACATTTACGTCCGCTCGGAATATCCGCATGCCATCGCCGTGCTCGGCGACGCCATCGCCACTGCCCGCCGCGCCGGAATGCTCGGTCGCAGCGTCGCGGGGTCGGCGCATGCCTTCGACCTCGAAGTGCGGGTCGGCGCCGGCGCCTATGTGTGCGGCGAGGAGACCGCGCTGCTCGACAGCCTCGAAGGCAAGCGCGGCATGGTTCGCGCCAAGCCGCCGCTCCCCGCCCACAAGGGCCTGTTCGGCAAGCCGACCGTCATCAACAATGTGCTGTCGCTGGCGTCGGTACCGATCATCCTGGAAAAAGGCGCGGCTTTCTATCGCGACTTCGGCATGGGCAAGTCGCGCGGCACCATGCCGATCCAGCTTGCCGGCAACATCAAACATCCCGGCCTTTACGAGACCGCGTTCGGCGTCACCCTTGGCGAACTGGTCGAAGAGATCGGCGGCGGCACTGCGAGCGGCAGGCCGGTCCGCGCCGTGCAGGTCGGCGGTCCGCTCGGCGCCTACTTCCCACGCGCGCTGTTCGACGTGCCGTTCGACTACGAGGCGTTCGCCAAAGCCGATGGCCTGATCGGTCACGGCGGCATCGTCGTTTTCGACGACACCGTGGACATGGCGAAGCAGGCGCGATTCGCGATGGAGTTCTGCGCGATCGAGTTCGTGCGGCAAGTGCACGCCATGCCGCGTCGGTTCGACGCGCGGCGTCGAAGTCATCGACCGCATCATCCGTAACGAGAACCGCGCCGGCAACACTGCGCTTCTCGAAGACCTCTGCAACACCATGAAATTTGGCTCGCTCTGCGCGCTCGGCGGTTTCACGCCGTATCCGGTGATGAGCGCGCTCACCCACTTTCCTGAGGATTTCGGCGCCCCGCCGCATCTTCAGGCCGCCGAATAAGGAGGCCCGCCATGTCGTTCGTGCACGAGGTCGACTACGGCACGCCGCGATCGAAAGCGGAAAAGACCATCACGCTGACGATCGACGGCAAAGAAGTCACCGTGCCCGAAGGCACCTCGATCATGCGCGCGGCGATGGATGCCGGCACCGAGATTCCGAAGCTTTGCGCGACCGACATGCTGGACGCGTTTGGCTCCTGTCGCCTTTGCCTGGTCGAAATCGAAGGCCGCAGCGGCACGCCGGCCTCGTGCACCACCCCGGTCGCCGCAGGCATCGTGGTCCACACCAAAACCGAGCGGCTCGAACGCATCCGCAAAGGCGTGATGGAGCTTTACGTCTCCGATCATTCGGTGGATTCGCTCGACCGTGGCAAACACAAGCACGTCGACCTGTTCGACACCGCGGATGAAGTCGGTTTGAAGGAGGTACGCTACGGCTTCGACGGCGAGCGCCACCCGAACACAGGCATCGACGATTCCAATCCGTATTTCATCTACGATCCGGCGAAATGCATCGTTTGCTCGCGCTGTGTGCGCGCCTGCGAAGAGGTGCAGGGCACATTCGCATTGACGATTTCCGGCCGCGGCTTCGATTCGATCGTGTCGGCCGGCATGAATGAAACGTTCCTGGAGTCGGAATGCGTGTCGTGCGGCGCCTGCGTGCAGGCTTGTCCGACCGGCTCACTGATTGAAAAGAGCGTGCTCGCCGCCCAGCGGGTCGAGGCGCCTGCGGATCGCTCGGTGGTGACGACCTGCGCCTACTGCGGCGTTGGTTGCGCATTCAAGGCCGAGATGCGCGGCGAGGATGTCGTGCGCATGGTGCCGTACAAGGACGGCAAGGCGAACCGCGGCCATTCCTGCGTCAAGGGCCGCTTCGCCTGGGGTTACGCCAACCACAGAGAGCGCATCCTCAATCCGATGGTCCGGGATACGATCACCGAGCCGTGGCGCGAGGTGTCCTGGGACGAGGCGATCGGCCGGGTAGCATCTGAATTCAAGCGCATTCAGGAAAAATACGGCCGCGGCTCGGTTGGCGGCATCACCTCTTCGCGGTGCACCGACGAGGAAACGTTCCTGGTGCAGAAACTGGTGCGCGGCGGCTTCGGCAATAACAATGTCGACACCTGCGCCCGCGTCTGCCACTCGCCGACGGGCTACGGCCTCGCCAACACCTTCGGAACGTCGGCCGGCACACAGGACTTCGACTCGGTCGAACAAACCGACGTCGCCATTCTGATCGGCGCCAATCCGACCGACGCTCACCCCGTGTTTGCCTCGCGGCTCAAGAAGCGGCTGCGGCAGGGGGCAAAGCTGATTGTCATCGATCCGCGCCGCATCGACTTGGTGCGTTCCGCCCACATCGAAGCCGCCTGTCATCTGCCGCTGCTTCCCGGCACCAACGTCGCCATGCTGACCGCGCTGGCACATGTCGTCGTGACAGAGGGCCTGGTCAACGAGCAATTCGTGCGCGAGCGCTGCGAGTGGGATGCGTTCGAACATTGGGCGGAATTCGTCGCCGATCCGAAGCACAGCCCGGAAGCGGTCGCCAAGATCGTCGGCGTGCCGGCCGACGCCATCCGCGAGGCGGCACGGCTTTACGCCACCGGCGGCAACGGCGCGATCTATTACGGCCTCGGCGTCACCGAACACAGTCAGGGCTCGACCGCCGTGATGGCCATCGCAAATCTGGCGATGGCGACCGGCAATATCGGCCGGCCTGGCGTCGGCGTGAACCCGTTGCGGGGCCAAAACAACGTGCAGGGCTCTTGCGACATGGGCTCGTTCCCGCATGAGCTGTCGGGATACCGCCACATCGCGATCGATGCCACGCGCCAGATGTTCGAAGCCGACTGGGGCGTGACGCTGGACAAGGAGCCGGGCCTGCGCATCAACAACATGTTGGACGCAGCGACCGACGGCACCTTCAAGGCGCTTTACATTCAGGGCGAGGACATCCTGCAGTCCGATCCCGACACCAAGCATGTTGCCGCCGGCCTCGCCGCGATGGAATGCGTCGTGGTGCAGGACCTGTTCCTCAACGAGACGGCGAACTACGCCCACGTCTTCCTGCCCGGCTCGACCTTCCTGGAGAAGAACGGCACCTTCATCAACGCCGAGCGCCGCATCCAGCTGGTGCGGAAGGTGATGACGCCGCAAGAACGGCTACGAAGACTGGGAGATCACCTGCCTCATCAGCAACGCGATGGGCTACCCGATGCACTACGGTCACCCGTCGGAGATCATGGACGAGATTGCGCGGTTGACGCCAACCTTCGCCGGCGTCTCGTTCAAACGTATCGAGGAGCTCGGCTCGATTCAGTGGCCATGCAACGACGCCGCCCCCGAGGGCACGCCGGTCATGCACGCCGACGCTTTCGTCCGCGGCAAGGGCAAGTTCCTGGTTACCGAATACGTCGCCACCGACGAGAAGGTCGGCCCGCGCTTCCCGCTGCTGCTCACCACCGGCCGCATCCTCTCGCAATATAATGTCGGCGCCCAGACGCGGCGCACCGACAATGTGGTCTGGCACGAAGAGGATCGTCTCGAAATCCATCCGCACGACGCCGAACAGCGCGGTGTGCGCGACGGCGATTGGGTCAAGCTCGTGAGCCGCGCCGGCGAGACCACGTTGCGCGCTCTCATCACCGAACGGGTGGCCCCCGGCGTGGTCTACACGACGTTCCACCATCCCAATACGCAAGCCAACGTTGTCACCACCGACTATTCGGATTGGGCGACCAACTGCCCCGAGTACAAAGTAACCGCGGTGCAGATTTCGCCGTCGAACGGTCCGTCGCAATGGCAAGAGGACTACAACACTCTCGCGCGTCAAAGCCGCCGGATCGCACCGGCGGAGGCAGCGGAGTAAGTCTCGGTGCTCGATTCAACGCGCCGCGTCGAACGCACGGCCTGGCGCGCCAACGGGCTCGCCGCCGGCGAGCGCACGATTCCCGAAGAGACGGCGATCGCATTCACCTACAACGGCTCGTCCTATGCCGTGATGATGGCGACGCCGCAAAACCTCGAGGACTTCGCCGTCGGCTTCAGCCTCACCGAAGGCATCATTCGGTCGCCGGACGAGATCGAGTCCCTGGACATGATCGAGGAACCGATCGGCGTCGAATTGCGCATGCGGCTGATCGAGCCGCACGCCACCACCTTCCGCGACCGCCGCCGCTATCTCGCCGGCCCCACGGGCTGCGGCTTGTGCGGAATTGAATCGCTCAGCGAAGCGATGCGTACACCGGCGGCAATCGTCGACCGCAGTACCTTTGCACCGCAAGACATCATGACGGCGCTCGACGCGGTGCATCGCTTGCAAGCGCTCAATCAGACGACGCATGCCGTTCACGGCGCCGCGTTTTACCGCGCGGCCGACGGACTGGTCGCCTTGCGCGAAGACGTCGGCCGCCACAACGCGCTCGACAAACTTGCCGGCGCGCTGGCGCGCAAGGGCATCACCGGCCGCGGCGGGCTCGGCATTTTGACCAGCCGGCTCTCGGTCGAACTGGTGCAGAAGGCGGCGGCGATCGGCATTCCGATTCTGGTGGCGGTGTCGGCGCCGACCGCGCTGGCGGTGCGAACCGCGGCCGCAGCCGGCATCACGCTCGTCGCGGTCGCACGCGACGACGGTTTTGAAATCTTCACCCACCCGGAGCGCGTCAAAGAAGAGCAGAACGTTTATGTCCACGCATAGCAAATCCACGCCGGAGAAATTGGTCTATATGGCCAATCAGATCGGCACGTTTTTCAGATCGCAGGATGGCGCGACGGTGTCTGAGAAAATAGCCGATCACATCATGAAGTTCTGGGACCCGCGCATGCGCAAAGCGATCGTCGACCATCTCGACGCCGGCGGCGCCGGCCTCGATCCGGCAGCGCGCCAAGCGGTCGAGACGCTGCGCGTTCCGGCCACGACGGCGTAAGCAGGCCAGTCGACGCGATCGACGGCATCCTCCGTGCCGTGGCCATCGGAATAGCCGCGGTTAACATCCCTTTAAGTCTGCTCCGCCAGAGTGCCCCGAAACGGCACACAGTGCCGCGTCCTATCCGCCGACGGACCCGAGGAACTCATGGCCATACTCATCGTCGACGACGATCCGGTGCAGTGCCGGCTGCTCGAGGGCATGCTGCAGAAATTCAGCTACGAAACGAAGACGATCGACAATGGTGACGCCGCATTGACGTATCTCACCGGCGCCGATGGCGCGCGGATCGATTGCATCATCCTCGACCTCGTTATGCCGAACCTTGACGGGCTCGGCGTCCTGGCGCGGTTGCGCCAAGCCGCGATCACGGTGCCGGTCATCGTGCAGACCGCCCATGGCGGCATCGACAACGTCGTGTCGGCGATGCGGGCGGGAGCGGTCGACTTCGTGGTCAAGCCGGTCGGGGCCGAACGGCTGCATGTCAGCTTGCGCAACGCCCTCAACACCAGCGCGCTCGAGGGCGAGTTGGCGCGCATGAAGCATAGCCGTTCGGGCACGCTGGGCTTCAAGGACATCATCAGCAAGAGTCCATCCATGCACGCCGTCATCCGCATGGCGGAAAAAGCCGCGGCGTCCACCATCCCGGTGCTCATCGGCGGCGAATCCGGCGTCGGCAAGGAACTGATCGCCCGCGCAATCCACGGCTCCGGCGAGCGGCGGGCAAAACCTTTCGTCGCGGTGAACTGCGGCGCGATGCCGGAAAACCTGGTCGAGTCGATCCTGTTCGGCCATGAGCGAGGGTCGTTCACCGGCGCGACCGAACGCCATGTCGGAAAATTCGTCGAAGCGTCCGGCGGCACTTTATTTCTCGATGAAGTCGGTGAATTGCCTGCCGCCGCCCAAGTCAAGCTGCTGCGCGCCATCCAGGAAGGCGAAGTCGAGCCGGTCGGCGCCCGCAAACCCGTAAAAGTCGATGTGCGGATCATCTCGGCCACCAATCGTGATTTGATCGCCGACGTGAAACAGGGCCGCTTCCGAGAAGACCTGTTTTATCGCCTGCATGTCTTTCCGATCACGGTACCGCCGCTGCGGCAGCGGCTGGCGGACGTCCCGGCCCTGGCGCGGCATTTTCTGGCGCGGTTTGCCGCCGAAGAGGGTAAGCGCATCCGCCTCGTCACCCCTGAGGCGCTCGGCGTGCTGAGTGCTTTTCGCTGGCCCGGCAACATCCGGCAGCTCGAAAATGCGCTGTTCCGTGCCGTGGTCCTGGCCGAGACCGAGACGCTCGGCCTTGCGGAGTTCCCCCAAATCACAGGCCAGGTGACAGGACAGCCGTCAGGACCGGATGCGGCTCCCATCGAATTCGGCGAACCCTTGGAACCCGACTTTCAACCTATAATCCTCGCTCCGGACGGTGCCGACTTCACGCCGATCGCGGGGGCGGATTTCCCGCTTCCCGCCGCCGAAGCGTTAGCGCTGCTTGACGCCGGTGGCGACGTGCGGCCGCTCGAAGAACTGGAAGCCGAGGTCATTCGGTACGCAATTACCCATTATCGCGGGCAAATGTCGGAAGTGGCGCGCCGCCTCAAAATCGGCCGCTCGACGCTTTACCGGAAGCTTGAATCGCTCGGCATCAAGAGTGACCAGCCCGAAGCGGACACCGAATCCGTGGCCTAAGAGCGACAGCAATGGAAATTCGCCCGAAGTGATCGATTGTTACCTTATGTTTACAGGACAAATTTGGCCGGCTCACATAGAGTGAATCGAGGGTGGTTTCTATTCACGGCCTCCACAAGGCTGTGATTCGTCATCCAAAAATATGCCAGCCTGCAATGGCTTGTCGCAGGTTCTGAAGGAGAATTCGCAATGCCGAGCGTCCGTATCGATCGGTTTCTCGCCTCCACTGCCATTGTCCTTCTATTGTCGGCTGGCGCCGGCGGCGCGCTCGCAGAACCCATGAGCGGAACCGCCGTCGATGCCACGGATTCGGCGAGCGCGCCGCCTCCGACAGCAGCGGATACCGACAAGGCGGCCGTGAAGCCGGACAAATCAACCGACCAGACGCCGCCCCCGCCCGCCGCGGCCATGCCGGCCGCAACGCCCGATACGACCGGGGTAGCCAGTGCGCCCGCCGAAGCGACCCCCGCATCGGATGCGACGTCTGCGTCGGATGCGACGCCTGCGCCGGCTCCCGCAGCAGCCGCGACGCCGGCATCTGACGATGCAGCGCCCGCGCCGGCCGCAGCCGCAACCGAGACGCCCGCAACGGCCATGCCGACCCCTGCGGCAGCCGAGACCCCCGCTGCGACGTCACAGCCAGCAACCGGAACCGCGAGCGCGCCGGTCGAAGCGACGCCCGCAACGGCGGCCGCACCAGCCCCTGCGCAGAACGCCATGTCGAGCGCGGATGCCGCAATCGCGGACCAGTTGCACGATCTCGCGAGCGGCAAATACGATCACATCATCGGCGGCAAGAAAGATCGCATCACTATCGACGCGTTCTATTCCGGCCGCAACTACGCCCCGCTTTGGATCACCGACGGCAAGGCCAATGCGCGCGCGAAAGATACCATGGCCTATCTCAGCCATGTCGACGCCGACGGGCTCGACCCAGCCGACTACGCGGTTCCGGATTTCAAGACGCTCAGCGATCCGGCGGCACTCGCGGAAGCGGAACTCAAGCTCACGACGGCCGTCATCACCTATGCGCATCATGCCGCGGTAGGCCGCATACACTGGTCGCGCGTCAGCCCTGACATATCCTACGACACCAAGCCTCCGGAGCCGGCGGATGTTCTCGCCGCGGTGGTCGAGTCCAAGGACTTGGCAGCGACGCTCGACTGCTTACGAGCCGCACGCTCCGGGTTACCTCGCGCTCAAGGCCAAGCTCGCGGAGATCCGCGGCGGCAGCGATCCGAGCAAGCCGTCGATCGCCAATGGACCGGCGCCCAAGATTGGCGCCCAGGACGACCGCGTGCCGCAATTGCGCGAGCGGCTCGGCGTGCTCGGCGACGGCGGCACCACTTACGACAAGGCGGTCGCCGAAGCGGTCAAGAAATTCCAGCAGGAACATGAACTTAAGGCAACCGGCACGCTCACTGAGGCCACCATCGACGCCCTCAACGGCCGCCGGCCTGATCGCCCGACCGACATCATCCTCGCCAATATGGAGCGCTGGCGGTGGATGCCGCACGACCTCGGCGACACCTATGTGATGGTCAATCTTCCCGACTACACGCTGCGCGTGATGCACGACGGCAAGCAGGTGTGGATGACGAAAATCGTCATCGGCAAGCCGGACAAGCCGACGCCGCTGATGACCGCGGAGATGAAATACATCACCGTCAATCCGACCTGGAACGTGCCGCCGTCGATCGTCCACAACGAATATCTGCCGGCGCTGGCGCAGGACCCGACTGTGCTGGAACGAATGGGGCTCCGGGTTTCGGCCACAATCCCGATGGCAGCTTCACATTTCGCAGCCGCCCGGCGACCGCAATGCGCTCGGCCGTATCCGCTTCAATTTCCCCAACAAGTTCCTGGTTTATCAACACGATACGCCGGACAAATATCTGTTCGCCTACGCCAAGCGCGCGTACAGCCACGGCTGCATGCGGGTGCAGGACCCGCCGCAAATATGCCGAAGTCCTGCTGTCGCTGGTGCGACCGGGTGACGGCTACACGGAAGAACGCATCAAGAGGATGTATGGACCCAACGAAGTCGACATCCAGTTCCCGACCCCCATTCCGGTCCATCTGACCTATCAGACCGCCTTCGTCGATGGGGCCGGCAAGCTCGAATTCCGCGATGACATCTATGGCCGCGACCGGGCCCTGCTGGCCTTGATGAAGGGCGGCGGCGAGGAACGCAGAGTCGCCGACATCCCGGTTGAGCACAAAGAAAACATCATCAGGCGGCAGGTCCTGGCCGTTCCCGACCAGCCGTCGCTGTCGGGGCGAAGGCCGCAATTACGCCGGGCGCGCGAACGAACGGTTACGCCGCCGCTCAACCGGACGGCGGCCAGAACTTTTTCGCCCGTTTGTTTGGGCTGGCCCCGCAACAACAACCGGTTGCAGCAGCACCGATCCGCCGCAAGGTCCTGCACAGGGCAGAGCAACGCCGGGCGGACCGCCGGACCGAGCTGCAGTAGGGGCGGTTAACCACTTTTCCCCAACAATTACCGCAATCAACATTTTGCGTGGCCGGAGTGGCAACTCCGGCCATTTTTTGCCACACTGCACCGTTAGCCCATACGGGGTCGGGGGTGGGGTGGCGCTAAGTTCTCGTTAACCCTTCCCAAATTAACATTGCGTTAGCGTTAATCGTCGCCGCGGCAAACCGTGGCGGCGTGATGTCGCTTAACGCGTCAATGCGAGATCGCCAGTGCACGTTTGTAACGCGCGCCTGAAGACTTTTGGCGTTCTCCGCTGCGGCCCGCGCCGGCTACTCGTGCGGTCTCGCCGCACTCATTTTTCTCTTAGGTTCCAAAGGCTTGCAGAACGCGGTCGCGGAAGGCGACACGCGCACCATCTCGATGCATCACGTGCACACCGACGAAGATATCACCATCACCTACAAGCGTGACGGCCGCTACGACGAAGCGGCGCTGGAAAAACTCAACTGGTTCCTGCGCGATTGGCGCCGCAGCGAAGCCACCACGCATGGACCCGCACCTTATCGATCTGGTCTGGGAGGTGCAGCGCGAAGCGGGAACGAAGGAGCCGATCTCAGGTCGTTTGCGGCTACCGTTCGCCACAGACCAACGCCATGCTGCGCCACCGCAGCAGCGGCGTGGCGCGTTTCAGTCAGCACATGCTCGGCCACGCCATGGACTTCTACATTCCGGGTGTGCCGCTCGCAGAGCTTCGCGCTTTCGGATTGCGCCTGCACGCGGCGGCGTCGGCTTCTATCCAACTTCGGGCTCGCCGTTCGTCCACATGGACACCGGCGGCGTCCGGATGTGGCCGCGCATGACGCGCGAGGAACTGGTGCGCGTGTTTCCCGGATGGCCGCACCGTTCATATTCCGACCGACGGCCGGCCGCTGCCAGGCTATGCGCTGGCGCTCGCCGATATCCGCAAGCGCGGCGACACTGTCCCCTCCGCGAACTCGCTCGCGGCGGCGCAGCGGTGCCGGCATCGACGTGAGCGGCGTCGTGGCCAGCAACGAGCATCACGTCAATCCGTTCGCCAAGCTTCTCGGCTTGGCTAAGGACGAGGATGACGAGGACGGCGACGCGCACGCTGCCACTGCCGTCGCATCGGCGATCCCGGCGCCGGCCGCGACGACGCGGTCGCATATCAAGCAAACGGTTGTGGCCGCGCTTGAGCGGGGCGTCGAGAAGGTTGAGACAATCGGCAAGAAGATCACGGCGCCAACTGTTAGCGTCCAGGCCCTCGCGGCAGCAGCGCCGCCGAAGCTGATCCAGGTCGCGGGCCTGGCCGGAGTGCCGGCGCCGGACGCAGCCGCGAGCGTCGCTGCGCCGCCATCGCCAAATCAAGTTATATCCGCGCGCGGCTATTGGAATGGCCCGCCTGACGGCATGCCGGTCGCGCAGTCCACCGCACACGCGGCGAACCCGCTGAGCACACTTCCGGCTCCGCCTCGTCCTCAGACCGCGAGCACCGAGACGGATGCGACCGGCGCGCTGGCACCCTGGTCGAGCGCCGATGACAATCACGTCCCGGCGCAACTCGCGCTCGCTTATGCGCGACAGCCGACCTGCTCCTCGCTCGCCAACACCGGCCGCCCCGATGGGAACGGCATTGACACGGACGCTCGGCAGTCGAAGCGGGTTGACGATCGCGGCGACAGCGATGGCCGCCAAGATCAGTCGGTCATCCACTGTCGTGCCAGCACCGGCGTCAGGTCGATTGCCGCCAGGGTCGGCGACCCGTTTGCGACAATCCGTGGCTGCGCGCCATCGTTCTGTCGCCGAGCGTGCGCCGCTTCCTCACCACGTCTGGCGCTCGGCGCCCGCGACTTCCGCTCGCTGGCGGCGCTGATGGTGCAAGCCCGCCAGTTCGGTGATGATGACGTTCGCGGCCGACCCCAATCCCGGCCTGGATCAGGATCACTTCAGCGGCAGCGCGATCGTGTTCGTGTCGACGGTGACCTACCCGACCCACACCGCGTCGCTGCGCTGATAGCCGTCATTGCGAGAAGCAATGCGACGAGCAATCCAGCCTCGCCGCAGCACTGGATTTTCGCGGAGCCTGTCATCGGGCCGGCCGCTTCGGGCCGGACCCGCTGGCTCCCAATGGCGTATCATCCAGCATGCCGAGCGCGTGCAGGTAGGTCTCCAGAATCGCCTCCTGCTCCTTGCGCTCGTTGATGTCCTGCTTGCGCAGCCGCACCACGACCCGCAGCGCCTTGACGTCGAAGCCGTTGCCCTTGGCCTCGGCATAGACGTCGCGGATGTCGTCGGCGATCGCCTTCTTTTCCTCTTCGAGCCGTTCGACGCGCTCGACGAACGCCTTGAGCTGATCCTTGGCGAAGCGGTGGGCGGTTTCTTCGTCCTTGACGGCGGCGGCGTGCAGGGTGGCCATCGGGCACTCCTCGATCGACGACGATGCAGCGAGCGGAAGGTTTCGAGAAGCCGGTCGCCAGCTCGTCGAGGTTCAAGCCGCGTAGTCAAGGTGCGCTCATCCACGCTCTGCACAGGACGCGCGGCGCAAAGACCGCGGCGTCAGTGCTTTTGGCTTGCTTTTTCGAATGCCGCCTTCTGCGCCGCCGACGCTTCCTTCTGGTGCTTGGCGCGCCATTCGTCGTACGGCATGCCGTAGACGATCTCGCGGCTCTGCTCCTTGGTCATCGGCACGCCTTTGGCGTCCGCGGCATCCTTCATCCAGTTGGACAGGCAGTTGCGGCAGAAGCCGGCCAAATTCATCAGGTCGATATTCTGCACGTCGGTGCGCTCGCGCAGATGCTCGACCAGACGGCGGTAGACGGCGGCTTCGAGTTCGGTGCGGGTCTTCTCGTCGGTAGCCATGATCTCCTCCGCGGCTTAAGTTATGAGAAAGATAGAGACGCGGCTGGCGCTCTTGCCATAGTCCGATCGGAGAATCATCATGGCCGCTTCGTCGCGCGACTTGCTCGAATCGCTGTTCCGGACCGCGGTCGCGGCCGCGCACCCGGCGCAGCTGCCTGCCGCCGCACCTGCCGGAACCGCCGCCGCGCGGCCGGCTCGATCGTGCTCGCCGCCGGCAAGGCGGCCGGCTCGATGACCGAAGTCGCGGAAGCGCATTACCGCGCCAAGCTGCCCGGATCGGCAGGCTCGACGGCATCGCCGTGACCCGGCACGGCTATGGCCGGCCGACCCGCGCATATTCCGGTGATCGAGGCCGGCCATCCGGTGCCGGACGCAGCCGGCCTTGCCGGCACCGAACGCGCGCTCGCGCTCGCCGACGCGGCGACCGGCGGACGATCTCGTGCTGGTGCTGCTGTCCGGCGGCGCTTCGGCCAATTGGATCGCGCCGGCCGCCGGGCATCACGCTCGCGGAGAAGCAGGCGGCGACGCGGGCGCTCCTGCGCAGCGGCGCCACCATCGGCGAGATCAATTGCGTCCGCAAGCATCTCTCGCGCATCAAGGGCGGCCGGCTCGCCCGGCTCGCCCATCCCGCCGAGGTGGTGACGCTGGCGATCTCCGACGTGCCGGGCGACGATCCGGCGGTGATCGGCTCGGGCCCGACCGTGCCGGACCCGACCACGCTTGCCGACGCCCGCGCGATCGTGCGCCAGCTACCGGCTCGATCTGCCGGAAGCCGTGACCGCGCGCGCTCGCCGACCCGACGAACGAATCGCCGAAGCCGGGCGACGACGCTTTTCGCCGGCAGCAACCTACCGGATCATCGCGCGGCCGGCCGATGCGCTGCGCGCCGCGCAAGCCCGCGCCGACGCGGCCGGCTACGAATGCGTGGTGCTCGGCGACCGGCTGCAAGGCGAGGCGCGCGAGGTCGCGGCCGAGCACGCCCGGCTCGCCCGCGACTTGCAGGCGCAGGGCCGCCGCGCGGTCATCCTTTCGGGCGGCGAACTGACCGTGACGCTGCGCGGCCAGGGCCAGCGGCGGCCCGAACCAGGAATATGCTCTGGCGCTCGCCATCCATCTCGACGGCGCCACGGGCATTGCGGCGCTGGCCGCCGACACCGACGGAACCGACGGCGGCCGCGGCCGGCCCGACGACCCGGCCGGCGCCTTCATCGACCCGACCACGCTGGCGCGCGCCCGCGCCGCCGGCCTCGATCCCGCCGCGTTTCTCGCCGACAACAATTCAACGGGGTTTTTCAACGGCATCGGCGACTTGTTCGCGCCCGGTCCGACGTTCACCAACGTGACCGACTTCCGCGCCATCGTCGTTGACAGGCCATGAGCTTGGCGCTGGAATTCTGAACCGGCAATGAGGCACGCGGCGTTTGTCCAGCATGGCGGCGAGCGCCGCTGCCTGCTGAGCATCGTCACGATGCTCGGCCTCGCCGCCTCGGCCGCGCCCGGCCGCGGCCGATTTCCGGCTCTGCAACAACACCCCGAGCCGGGTCGGCGTCGCCGTCGGCTACAAGGACGCCGACGGCTGGACCACGGAAGGCTGGTGGAACTTGCCGTCGCGGACCTGCGAGACCGTGCTCAAGGGCAATCTGGTCGCGCGCTATTATTATGTCTACGCCATCGACTACGATCGCGGCGGCGAATGGATGGGACAGGCCTTTATGTGCACGCGCGACAAGGAGTTCACCATCCGCGGCATCAGCGATTGCCTGGCGCGCGGCTATGACCGCACCGGCTTTTTCGAAGTCGATACCGGCGAGCAGCGCGCCTGGACCGTGCAGCTCACCGAATCCGAGCGAGCAGCCGCCGCAAAAGCCGTTGCCGGCGGGCAATCCGCTGAGCGCCGCCGCCGCCGGCGGCGCCGGCGCGTGCGACGCCGGCGCCGCACCGGCGCCGCCCGGAACCCAAGGCGCAATGAGGCGGCAGCGGCGGACCAAAGTCGTGGCGACGCTCGGTCCGGCGTCCTCGGACCGCGCCGTCATCGCCCGGCTGTTCGAGGCCGGCGCCGACGTGTTCCGCATCAACATGAGCCACACCATCCACGAGCGGATGCGCGAGCTGGTGACCACGATCCGCGCGGTCGAAGCGCGAGCATAACCGGCCGATCGGCATCCTGGTCGATCTGCAAGGCCCGAAGCTGCGGCTCGGCACCTTCAAGGACGGCGCCGCCGAGATCGACAAGGGCCAGGATTTCATCTTCGACACCGACCCGGCGCCCGGCGACGCCACGCGCGTGCAACTGCCGCATCCGGAAATCTTCGCCGCCATCAAGCCGGGCGACGCGCTGCTGATCGACGACGGCAAGCTGCGGCTGGTCGCGACCGAAGTCGACGCCGCACCGCATCGTCGCGCGTGTCGAAGTCGGCGGCAAAGTTTCGAACCGCAAAGGCGTCAGCCTGCCCGACACCGTCATTCCGCTGGCGGCGCTGGCGGCCGAAGGACATCGCCGATCTCGAAGCCGCGCTCGATGCCGGCATCGACTGGGTGGCGCTGTCGTTCATTCAGCGCCCGGAGGACATCGCCGAGGCGAAGAAGCTCACGCGCGGCCGCGCCGCGGTGATGGCCAAGATCGAGAAGCCGCAAGCGGTGGCGCGGCTCGACGACATCCTCGAACTCGCCGACGCGCTGATGGTGGCGCGCGGCGATCTCGGCGTCGAGATGCCGCTGGAAAAAGTGCCCGGCGTGCAGAAGGAAATGACGCGCGCCTGCCGCCGCGCCGGCAAGCCGGTCGTGGTCGCCACGCAGATGCTGGAATCGATGATCGCGAGCCCGGTGCCGACGCGCGCCGAAGTCTCCGACGTCGCCACCGCGATCTTCGACGGCGCCGACGCCATCATGCTGTCGGCGGAATCGGCGTCCGGCCAATATCCGGTCGAGGCGGTGGCGACCATGAACCGCATCGCCGAGGAGGTGGAAAACGACGCGATGTATCTGCCGTCGCTGCACGTGCTGCACACCGAGCCGGAAGCGACCGGCGCCGACGCCATCGCCGCCGCGGCGCGGCAAGTCGCCGAGACGCTCGATCTGCCGGCGATCGTGTGCTGGACCTCGTTCCGGCTCGACCGGACTGCGGGTCTCGCGCGAGCGGCCGAAATGCCCGATCGTCGCGCATTTCGCCGATCGATCGCCGCCGGGCGCAAGCTGTCGGTGGTCTGGGGCATCCATTGCGTGATCGCCGAGGACGCGCACGACCAGGACGACATGGTCGAGCGCGCCTGCCGCCTCGCCTTCAAGGAAGGTTTCGCCAAGGCCGGCCAGCGCGTCATCGTGGTCGCCGGCGTGCCGCTCGGCACGCCGGGCGCCACCAATTTCATGCGCATCGCTTTTGTCGGCGCGCAAGGTGGGCGACGTGTAATCGTTGTATTCGACAGCGCGCTCGTACACCAGACGCTGCAACGGCAGCCGGTCAGATATCGCGGCCTTCGACCTTCTCGTCAGCGTCTTCACCACGTCGGGGATGTGCTCGAGGTGCGGATCGATCGCGAGCGCCTTGCGATAGGCTTCGAGCGCGTCCTTGTCGTCGCCGATCTCCTGCAGCATCAGGCCGAGGCCGGACAGCGCGCCGAAATGGCGCGGCTCGCGCGCCAGCACCTCGCGGATGATCGGCGAGCGCAGTGGCCAAAATCCTTCTTCAGGTAATAGATGGTGGCGCGCCGGTTCCAGGCCTCGACGTAGTCCGGCTTGATCGCGATGATGGCGTCGAGGAGCTTGACGCGCGAGATCGTAGTCCTTGTCGTCGGTCGCCGCTTTGACCCGGCTCATCAGCAGATTGCAGGTGTCGCTGCCGGACACCATCCAAACCGCCCAGATGCGCTCCTCGATCGCCTTGGCGCTGGCCTCGTCCGGCGCGATCTTCAAGGCGCTGAACAGGGTGTCGAGACTGTAGGTGGGCTCGCCGTGCTCGCCCGCCGGCAGATCGCTCGGCGGCTGGACCCAGTCATGATCCGGCGCAGCTTGGCGCGCCGTGTTCATGGAGATCCTGCGCCCATGCCGGTGCGGCAAGGACGATCGCGAGAACCAGAGAACGGGAATCGGCAAACTCATGCGCATGAGTCTATTCGCCTCGTCACCACGCAACAAGCCCGAATAGCGCTCAAGAACGCGCGAACAATGCGGCGCAATTGTGCAGGCAGCATGCGGAGTGGCGCGAGTCGGCAAGGCGACGGGCGGCACGCTTCGCGACGATCAGCCCTGGCGGGCCTTGAAGCGGCGCTGCGTCTTGTTGATGACGTAGACGCGTCCCTTGCGCCGCACGATGCGGTTGTCGCGGTGGCGGCCGCGCAGCGATTTCAATGAGTTACGGACTTTCATGGCACCAAACCTTGTCGTGCGCGGTTGATAAGGACGGGCCTTGCGCTTGTCAATCGTCGGGCACGGCGGCCATCGCTACGGCCAACATGGGGACGAACAGCGCGATGAACAATGGATCGGCCTGCCTCAAGGTCATTTCCGGCGTCGGCGCCAAGGGGCCGGCCTGCTTCCTCGTCGAGGCGGCCGGCAAGCGGCTGATGCTCGACCTCGGCGAAGGGCCGCCGCCGGGGCTGTTGCCGGACGTCGACGGTTTGGGCCGCGTCGACGCGGTGGTCCTGAGCCATGGCCACAAGGACCATGTCGGCGGCCTGTCGCTGCTGCCGAAGCTCGGCAATCCGCCGGTCTACGCGACCGAGATCGTTGCCCGCGGGCTGCCGCAGGGCATCGCGGTGCAGCCGCTGCCGGTCGGCGGCAACGGCGAGGTGCTCGGCATCGCGGTCGAGACCGGCCGCAACGGCCATGCGCCGGGCGGCATCTGGCTGCGTTTCGCCATCGGCGACGGCTTGCTCTACACCGGCGATTTTTCGGCGGAATCGATCCTCTACGCCTACGATCCGCCGCCGCCGGCAGCGACCGCGCTGATGGATTGCTCCTATGGCGGCTACGACAAGCCTATCGCGGAATGCTGGAAGGCAGCTCGCGCCGCTCGCTGGAGCGCGGCCCCCTGCTGCTGCCGGTGCCCGCCAATGGCCGCGGCCCGGAGATCGCGCTCGAATGCGCGCGCCATGGCCGCACCGATATTTTTGTCGACGACGCCATGCTTGCCGCGCTGCAACGGCTCTGCGGCAGCGACGGCGACGTCGGTGCGCGATGGCACGGCAGACGAGATCAACCGCTTGGCCGATATCGTGCGGCCGATCGGACAGCGCGCGCGGCGTCATGCTGGCGGCCTCCGCCGACGGCACCTCCGGCGCGACCGCCCGCCTCCTCGCCCAATGGGAGCACACGGCCGAGCCCACGATCGTATTCACCGGCTACGTACCGTCCGGCACGCCAGCCGAACGGCTGATCAAGAACGGCCGCGCGCAATACCATGCGCTGGAACGTCCACCCGCGGCTGCTCCGACACCGTCGCGCTGGCGCACGCGGTGCAGGCCAAGACCATGATCCCGGCGTTCTGCGATCGCTCGCAGCTTGCCGCGCTTGCCGCCGCGCTGGCGCCGGCGCGCGTGACCATGGATGGGCCAGGTTGAGTTTGTAATCGGCCGGGCCGTCATCGCGCGTTTTCGCTGCCGACACGCGGATGGCCGATGCCGAGCGGCTTGGCGTCGAGCAGCACGATGGCCATGCGCGCCGGCTCCTTGCCGCGATTGACCCAGGCGTGGTTGGTGCCGCGCTGGACCATGATGTCGCCGGCGCGAAGCTTTACGGTCGAGTCGTCCATGTCCATCTCGATCTCGCCCTCGATCATGACGATGTAATCGATCGTCTCGGTGCGGTGCATCTCGGATGCAACGCCGGGCGCGAATTCCATGACGATGAAGCGCGAGCCGTTCTGCGGCGGCGCCGTGCCGAGGATACGCGCGCCCATGTCCTCGGCGTGCTCGCCGATCGCGATATCGGCCGGCATGGCGTCGGTGCACCACATCAGCGTCGAGGCGACGCCCTGGCGCGGCGTCTTGGTGTTGGCCGCCGGCCCTTCGATGATGACCTTGGCGACGTTGTTGCCGTCGTGGCCGGTGATGAAGCGGCGGATCGGTTTGTGGGCCATCGGTGCTTTCCAAAATCGCATTCGCACAGCGCATCAAACTGATGCGCAAGTGCCGCCGCACTCAGACGCGGCAGTCCGACGAAGCTACCGGATCGGTGATGCGTTGCCTATGCGGTGGTGGCAGATGCGTTAGCTGGTGCGCCGTCGGTCCGCATGGCCGGTTGCGGCACCGGCTCGATTGGTTCGGTGGAGAAACCGGTAACCACATCGACGGCTTTGTTCCAGGCGCGCAGCAGCGTACCGAACGGACGCGGCATGCTGTGCCGGCAGACGGCAAGTTTCAGCACCTCCTTCGGCACGTGCCAGGTGCTGCGGCTGCCGGCGGGAAAAAACGCCATGTCGCCCGGGCCGAGCCGGCGGACTTCTCCGTTCTCGTCGGTGACGAACACTTCGCCGGAGATGATGTGGAGCGTTTCCTCGACCGAGTAGTGCCAGTTGAAGCGGCCGGCGGTGCACGACCACACCATCACGGACGATGTGCCATCGGCGCTCTCGGCCACCCGCTTCGACGCACCTGCGGCGAGCCCTCGATGACCCAGCTCGGGCGGATCGGATCGTTGCCAAGCTCGACATCGGCGGGCGTGAGCGAAGATGACGGGATCGGACACGGCGTTACTCCTGGAGCTTTCCGCCGCCATTAGAGCGCCGTGGCACAAACAAAACGTAAATTCCGGCGCGACAGCGCATGCAGAAACGCCGGACTCGCAACGAACCGCAATCTTCCGAAGCTATACCGCCGAGCGGTCGGCTGCCGCCGCAGCGCGCCGTCGGCCAATCGCGCCAGGCGCGGCGCAGCGGCACGGATAGCGGACGCCGGTCCGCCTTGCGGCCCCGCAGATATTCGATCCACTTCTCGTAAATGCCGATCGCACAGGGACGCCACGGGCTTTCGAGCCCGGCTTCGAGCGCGCCCATCGGGAAGCTGGCAATGAGATGGTCGCGGCGATCGGCGAGCGCGCGCTCGCGGAACGCCGTCGCGACCGCGGCCGCTTCAGCGTTGAAATAGCCGTGCGGCAGCGCCGGATAGTGGTCGCGCTCGCTGCCTGAGGAAGCGGCCGACATCGCGGCGATATTCGCGCAGCAGCGTGGTCGCCTCGATATTCCGGATGGCCCTGAAGAAAGAGATGAAAGCTCCTGTCCTGCCTGGCGAACATGTCGACGCCCGCCGCGGCCGAGCGCGTCAGGATCCGATAGCCGCAGGATGCCAGCGCGCGCTCCGGCAGATCGTTGTAGCGCGAATGCGGAACGCGCAAGCCGGACGCCGGCATCCGCCGTCATCGGATGCGAGGCGACCGGCTCGCAATCGAACACGCCGAACAGTCTTGTCGGCGAGCGCGCGGCGTTCGATGCCGTCGACGTGAAGCACGGCGGCATGGGCGGCGAGGCACGACCAGATGGTCGACGCGGTATTGTCGCGCGCCCAGTCGACCACCTGGCTCAGCGTGGTCCCAATATGGCTCGTCGCTGCAGATTCTTCGGCGCGCGGCTCGGTGCCGGTGACGATCAGGCCGTCGAGCGTGCGTCCCACAAGCTCGGCAATGTCGCGATAGCGGCTCGGCCATTTCCAGCCGCGCATAATCGGCGCGCGGCACTTCCGGGATCGAAAACAGCAGCAGGCGGACGACGACATCGCGCCGCAGCCGCGCGAATCAGATCGATGAATTGCCGCTCGGTCGCATCGAGCGCCGCATCCGGCATGTTGTTGATCAGCCCGATGGTGATGCAATTCGCGGCGCGCAGTTCGCTGGCGCCGGCCGGATCGCGCGGTGTCCAGGAGAAGCGGCATCGGGCTCTTCCGCCACGGCACCTATTCGGCCGCGACCAGCGCCGCACCGCTGCGATTGCGCCGCCGCGAGCGCCTGGTCGAGATCGGCGATGATGTCGTCGATGTGCTCGATGCCGACGCTGAGCCGGATCATCTCCGGCTTGACGCCGGCCTTGCGCTGCTCCTCGGCCGACATCTGCCGGTGCGTGGTCGAGGCCGGATGGCAGGCGAGCGACTTGGCGTCGCCCATATTGACCAGCCGCTTGAACAGCTTGAGCGCGTCGTAGAACCCCTTGCCGGCCTCGAGCCCGCCGTCGACGCCGAAGGTCAGCAGCGAGCAGGCGCGGCCGCCGAGATATTTCTGCGCCAGCGCGTGATAGGGATTGTCGGGAAAGCCGGCATAGTTGACCCAGGCGACGCGCGGGTCGCTGGCGCAGGAATTCGGCGACGCGCCGCGCGTTCTCGACGTGGCGCTCGACCCGCAGCGCCACCGTCTCGATGCCCTGCAGCAGCAGGAACGCGACAGCGGCGACAGTCACCGCGCCGGTGGTGCGCTGATAGACGCTGCGGCAGCGCGCGATATAGGCGGCATCGCCGAAATGCTCGGTATAGACCAGGCCGTGATAGGACGCGTCCGGCTCGTTGAACATCGGGAAAGCGGTCGCGCGTGCGCCTTCCAGGGAAACCGGCCGCTGTCGACGATGGCGCCGCCGAGCGTCGTGCCGTGGCCGCCCATGAACTTGGTCAGCGAATGCACGACGATGTCGGCGCCGTAGTCGATCGGCCGCAGCAGGATCGGCGTCGCGACGGTGTTGTCGACGATCAGCGGCACGCCGTGCTGTGCGGCGACCGCGGCCAGCGCCTCGATGTCGCAGATATTGCCGGCCGGATTGCCGACGCTCTCGCAGAACACCGCGCGCGTGTTGTCGTCGATCAGCTTTTCGATCGCCGCCGGGCTGATCGGATTCGGCGAAGCGGACGGTGATGCCCTGCCGCGGCAGGATGTGCGCGAACAGCGTGTGGGTCGTGCCGTAAAGCTGCGGCACCGAGACGATGTTGCTGCCCATCTCGGCGAGATTGAGCACCGCGTAATTCAGCGCCGCCTGGCCGGTGCTCACGCACAGCGCGTCGACGCCGCCCTCGAGCGCGGCGACGCGGCGCTCCAGCACCGCGGTGGTCGGATTGCTGATGCGGCTGTAGCGAAAGCCTTCGGCTTCGAGATTGAACAGCGCGGCGCCGTGGTCGGCGCTGTCGAACTCGTAGGCCACGGTCTGGTAGATCGGCACCGCGACCGCCTTCGTCGTCGGGTCGGTCTCGTAGCCGCCGTGGATGGCCACCGTTTCGCTTCTCATGCTTCCCCGCACGTCCGATCCTGCGTGGATCAGTATCGCCGCACCGCATCAGCTACGCCCATGCCGGCGCATGTTCGACGAGCACCGATCCACGCCGATCTAATGTTGGTTTCTTATCCGTGCCGCGCGATACGAACAATGCGACCGATTGAGATCAGACGATAATAACCTTAACGGTTTGCCATGCACGCGCGATCACGGCGCGGCGCTGCGATGATCGCCGCTAATCTGCTCGGATATCTCAAATTTTATCCAATCTTGAAGCGAAAGATTCACTTTGTTACGCGATCATCAGCGCATGACCCTCGTCGAGACGGAACCGGCGGCACGACCGATCGGCGGCAAGGAAGATCGCGCTGCGCGACTGGGTGCGCGCGCTCGAAGCGACGGCGCCGATCGCGGGCAATCCGCGGCGCATCCTGCCGGATGTGATCGACGAGCTGGCGCAGACCCGCGGCGACGCCCCGGCGCTGCTCTCGGCGCGCGAATGCTTGACCTATCGCGCGCTCGCCGCGCGCGCCAACCGCTACGCGCGCTGGGCGCTCGACCAGGACCTCGCCAAGGGCGAGACCGTCGGCCTGATGATGCCGAACCGGCCGGAATATATGGCGATCTGGCTCGGCATCACCAGCGTCGGCGGCGTCGTCGCGCTGATCAACACCCAATCTGCGCGGGCCGTCGCTCGCCCATTGCATCGACATCGTCGCGCCGCAGCATATCATCGTCGCCGCGGAACTGATCGACGAATTCCGCTCCGCCGCTCCGCATCTGTCGAGCCGCCCGACAGTCTGGTCGCATGGCGACGACAGCGAATTCGACGCATGTCGATCGCGCCGTCGAGCGATTTTCCGGAGACCGCTGACGGCGTCGGAACGCCGCGCCGTGACCGATCGCCGATCGCGCGCTGCTGATCTACACCTCCGGCACCACCGGCCTGCCGAAGGCCGCCAATGTCAGCCATCGCCGGTTGATGCAATGGAGCTTTTGGTTCGCCGGCCTGATGAACACCGGACCCGACGACCGCATGTACGATTGCCTGCCGATGTATCACAGCGTCGGCGGCGTGGTCGCGACCGGCATCGGTGCTGGTGCGACGGCGGCTCGGTGGTGATCCGCGAGAAATTCTCCGCGCAGCAGTTCTGGGACGATGTCGTCGCTTGGGACTGCACGCTGTTCCAATATATCGGCGAACTGTGCCGCTATCTGGTCAATGCGCCCGAACATCCGCGCGAACGCGCGCATCGGCTGCGGCTGTGCTGCGGCAACGGGCTGCGCGCCGACGTGTGGGACGCATTCAAGACCAGGTTCGCGATTCCGCGGATCCTGGAATTCTATGCGGCGACCGAAGGCAACGTCTCGCTCTACAATGTCGAGGGCAAAGTCGGCGCCATCGGCCGCGTGCCGCCGTTCCTGACGCATCGCTTTCCGCTGGCGCTGGTGAAATTCGATCACGCCGCCGGCGAGCCGGCGCGCGACGCCGACGGCTTCTGCATCCGCTGCGCGACCGACGAGGCCGGCGAGGCGATCGGCAGAATCCGCGGCGGCGCGGCCGCAGCCCGGCGGCGAGTTCGAGGGCTACACCAGCAGCGCAGCGACTCGGAGCAAAAATCCTGCGCGACGTGTTCGAGCCCGGCGATGCCTGGTACCGCACCGGCGATCTGATGCGCATGGATGCGGCCGGCTTTTTCTATTTCGTCGACCGCATCGGCGATACCTTCCGCTGGAAGGGCGAGAACGTCGCGACCTCGGAAGTCGCCGCGGCGATCATGGCATTTCCGGGCATCGCCGAGGCGAACGTCTACGGCGTTGCCGTGCCCGGCGACCGAAGGCGCGCCGGCATGGCGGCGCTTGTCGTCGACGGCGCGCTCGACCTCGCGCGAATTCCGACGGCATCTCGCGCAGCGGCTGCCGGCCTATGCGCGCCCGCTGTTCCTGCGCATCCAGGACGCCATCGAGGTCACCGCGACGTTCAAGCACAAGAAGAACGATCTCGCGCGCGAAGGCTTCGATCCAGCCGCGATCGCCGACGCGATCTATTTCGACGATCCGGCGCAGCAGGCCTACGTGCCGCTCGACGCCGCGCTCTACGAGCGCATCAGGCCGGCCGTGCGCGGCTCGGCCTAGATCTTCGGCTGCGCATGATCTACCGAAAACCGGTTCCCACTTTTCCGGATCATGCGCTACGCCGTCGCGCCGGCATCGACGGTCAGCACCGTGCCGGAAATGTTGCGGGCCTTGTCGCCGAGCAGATACTCGACCGCATTCGCCACATCCTCGACGTCGGCGAGCCGGCGCAGCGCGCTGCGCCGCATGACCTGCTGGCGCTGCGCGTCGGCGAGACCGTGCGTCATGTCGGTATCCATGAAGCCCGGCGCCACCGCATTGACGTTGATGCCGAGCCGGCCCGACCTCGCGCGCCAGCGAGCGCGGTGAAGCCGATCATCGACGCCTTGGTCGCCGCATAGACCGACAAGCCCGCTATAGCCGGTGAAGCCGATGATCGAGGCCGACATTGACGATGCGGCCGCAGCCCTCCGACATCATCGAGCGCACCACATATTTGGTCAGCACGATCGGCGACAGCGTGTTGACGCGCACCAGCTCCTCGATCTGCGAGTTGTGCATCATCGCCAGCGCGCCATCGTGCCCGAGCGCGGCATTGTTGACGAGGCCGAACAACGGGCCGAATTCCTTGCGCAGCCGCGCACCAGATCGGGAATCTCGTCGATCTTGCCGAGATCGAAGGCCACGAAATGCAAAGCGTCCGCGCTGGCCGCTTGGCGGCGATGGCGGCGGTCACCTCCTTGTTGTTCTGCCGCGCCAGCGCGATGACGCGATAACCGGAATCCGCCAGCTTTCGCGCAATGCCGAGCCCGAGGCCGCGGCTGGCGCCGGTGACGAGAACGTTGCGCACGCGCTCGGCGGCTTCAGCCATGACGTCGCGCCAATTTGCCGGTTGCGGCGACGGCGAGCGTCGGGACGAAGCTGATCGCGGCCGGCACCTTGTGGCGCGGCAGCGCGTCGCGGCAGAGCTCCAGGATATCGTTCTTGACCTGCGATTTCGCATGCCGGCGCCCTCGCTGTCCGATTTCAGCACGACATCGGCGATCACGATCGAGCCGGTGACCGGGCTTTTCTTCGGCCGCACCAGCGACATGCGCACCTGCGGATGGCGGTTGATCACCGCCTCGATCTCTTCGGGATGAACCTTCAGGCCGCCGATATTGATGATGCCGCCGCGGCGGCCGGCGAAGAAATAACGGTCGCCGCGCCGCTCCACCATGTCGCCGGTATCGACAAAGCCGTCACGCGTCGGCGAGCGCAACCGGCGCTGGCGCCGACATAGCGCGACGCCGTGCGCGGCGAGCGAATGCGCAGCGAGCCGTCGACGACCTTCATTTCGACGCCGTCGCGGACGGTGTCGACGTATGAGCACCGGAAAGCCCGCGAGGCCGTCGTTCGACCTCGAACGCGACGCCGGCCTCGGTCGACGCATAGGCGTGGCCGACGCTGGCCTGCGGAAACACTGCGCGCAGGCTGTCGAGGATCGCCTGGTCGGCGATTTCGCCGGAAAGCCGGACATAACCGGGCGCGATCGCGTGGATAGCCGGCGACATCAGCGCGCGGCGCCAATGCGAGGGCGTGCCCGAAAGATGCGTCACGCCGTGTTGGCCCAGCCGCGCGAGATGCGTCGGCGACCGGCTCGCCGGCGCTCGACAGAACCAGCGAGGCGCCGCCGAGAACGGCGCGGAAGAAAATCTGCAAGCCGCCGTAGCGGCGGATGTCGTAGAACGTGCCCCACACGTGCGGACCGTCGGGCTTGCGCGTTCCGATCGGCGCGGTGAGGCCGGCAAGGCTGTGCACGACCATTTTGGGCACGCCGGTCGTGCCCGAGGTCAGCAAGCACCCATTCGGTGCGCACCGTTGCCGGCGGGCGATGCGCAAGCGGAGCGATCGCCGGCGCGCACGCGACGCGAACGACATCACCGATTGCCGCGTCATCAGACAAGCCGTCCTCGGCGACGACCGCGTCGATTTCGGCCGCGGCCATCAGGGCGCCGAGTGCCCGGCCTCCACATCCGGCGGCAGGATGGTGATCCGGCGCGCGATACCGTCGAGCTCGATCAGCGCCAGCGCCGACGTGAGCTGGCTCGCCGTCGCAACAAGAACCGACCTGCCGGCCAAATCCGCGAGCCGGCCGCCGAGACTCGTTCCGCCGGCGAGGTCGTCGATGCGCGCGCTTCCGGCGCGATCCCAAAAGAAGCGCTCCGGCGGCGCGGCCTCGATGCTGTCCCGCAGCGACGGCGACGTCAGCGCGCGCCATTTTCATAGACCTTCACGAAGTCGCCGAGCGTCACCGGAAAGTGAACGTCTTCGGAGGCCGTGAACGGATCGATGCCGAGCTGATCTTCGAGGCGCGCGACCAGGACGGCAATGCCCAGCGAGTCGAGCCCCGAATCGAGCAACGCCAAGATCGTCGCGCAGTGGCGCCAGGATTTTGCCGTGCTCCCGCGCCACCTGCGCCATCTGGTCCATTATGGTTAATTTTACCGACATCTGTGCCAAGCCTACGGTTTGTTCATTTCGCACGGGTATAGTCGCGCAACACTTACAATCAAGTTCACGACAGGGTCGTGGTGAACGCGAATGGTTTCTTCCGTGCCGGGAATCCGCTGCCGCCAGATCGAGGAAGCCGACCTTTCCAAAGTCGTGGCGCTTTTGGCGCGCGGTTTTCCCAACCGCAGCCGAGAATTCTGGCAGCATGGGCTTGATCAGCTGACGCGGCGGCAGCCACCGCCGGATTTGCCGAAATATGGTTATCTGTTGGAAGGCGACGGCAGCGTCGTCGGCGCAATCCTGCTGATCTGCTCGACGATCGGCGCCGGCAGCGCGGCAACGGCGCGATGCAACCTTTCGAGCTGGTATGTCGATCCGGCGTACCGCGCCTATGCGACGCTTGCTGGTTTCCCATGCGCTGCGACACAAGAACGTCACTTATCTGAATGTTTCGCCGGCGCCGCACACCTGGCCGATCATCGAAGCGCAAGGTTTCTCGCGCTATTGCGACGGCGTCGTTCGTCGCGTTGCCGATGCTCAACGGACTATTCGGCGGCGCCGGCGTGACGGTATTCGACGCGCACGATCCGCCGGCCGTCAGCTTCGACCCATCCGAGCAGGAGGTGCTGCGCCAACACGCCGAGCACGGCTGCATCAGCCTGTGGTGCGTAACGTCCGAGCACGCTTATCCCTTTGTGTTCCGTCCGCGACTGGCGAAGGGCCTGATCCCGTGCGCGCAAATGATCTACTGTCGCGATATCGCCGATTTCGTCCGCTTTGCCGGACCGATCGGACGATACTTGGCGCGGCGCGGCCGGCCGTTCGTGATCGTCGACGCGAACGAACCGTTGCCCGGCCTGGTCGGCACATTCCGCCGCGGCAGCATGCCGAAATATTTCAAGGGCCCGCAGCGCCCGCGCCTGGGCGACCTCGCTTATACAGAATACGCCGTCCTGGGCGTATAGTCGCCCGGCGCCCGGTCTGAGGCTGGACGGGACGGGCCGAAATCGCCAAAATGCAAGGCATGACGGAGCGAGACAATTACCGCGAAGACGTGGCCGGCCGCGCCAATGTCGCGGATACGCCGGCGCTTCTCGCCTACTATAAGCAATTGGAGAAGCTTCAAGTCGGTGCGCTTTGGACGATCGCCAACAAGATCGAACCGTGGCAGCCGAAATCGTCTTCGTTGCCGGTGCTATGGCGCTACGACGAGCTGCGCGACCACGTGCTGCGGTCGGTCGAATTGGTGTCGCCGGAGCAAGCCGGTCGGCGGGTGATTTATTTGAACAACCCGGGGCGGACCGAGCATGCCGCCGCGGTGGGCTGGCTCTATTCAGGCCTGCAGGTGATGCATCCCGGCGAGGTAGCGTCGGCGCACGCCCATTCGGCTTCAGCATTGCGCTTCATCATGGAAGGCAGCGGCGCCTATACGATCGTCGACGGGCACCGCGTGACGCTCGGCGCCAATGACTTCGTCCTCACCCCGAACGGGACCTGGCACGAGCATGGCGTTTCGGCTGACGGCACGGCGTGTATTTGGCAAGACGGGCTCGATATTCCGTTGGTCAACACGCTTGAAGCCAACTTCTATGCGGTCCATCCCAACATGCAGCAAAGCGTCGGCTTTCCGGTCGACGACATGTCGCAGACTTGGGGCAATCCGGGCCTGCGTCCCGCGGGTGCGGAGTGGTCCAAAGGCTATTCGCCGCTGCTCAAATATGAGTGGGGCCCGACCTACGAGTCCCTGGTGCGTTACGGCAAGGCGTCGGCCGGAACCCCGTTCGACGGAATTTTGATGAACTACGTCAATCCGGCCAACGGCGGCCCGGTCATGCAGACGATCGGTGCCGCGATGCAGCTGCTTCGTCCCGGCGAACATACGCGCGCCCACCGCCATACCGGCAGCTTCATTTATCAGGCCGCGAAGGGGCGCGGATTTTCCATCATCGACGGCCAACGTTTCGACTGGAAGGAACGCGACATTTTCTGCGTGCCCTCGTGGGCCTGGCACGAACACGCCAATGCATCGGACAGTGAAGACGCCTGCCTGTTTTCGTTCCATGATCTGCCGGTCATGAACGCGCTCGGATTTTACCGGGAAGAACAATTCGGCGACAACGGCGGCCAGCAACAGCTCGCCTCGTAAACCGCATCAGACCGTGAGCGCCTTGCGCACGCGCGACGGCCACTGCTCAAAGTCAATCCCATGGGTGGCGAACAGCGCCAACGCCAGGCGATCGATGCCGAATGCGACGCACCCGGTGTGCGCCGTCGCACCGGAGGCAGTGCGCAGATTCCACGTCACGCCGAAATGATCGCGGTGATAATTGAAGCTCATGCACGCCGTCGGCTGTTCGGCGGAATGAACCGGAACCAGAAGCTCGAACTTCAACGATTGCTCGACCTGGCTTGCCGCCATCATCTTGCCGCCACGCCCAAAGAACGGATCGCTGGCGTGATCGATGTGCCAGCTCAGGCCCAACTGACTGGCGATGCCCTGCGCACGCGTCATCCAGCGCCGCCGGAAATCGTCGATCTGGGTTGGCGTGCCGATACAGACATATTCGCGCATACGGAACGATTGCAGCCGGTCGAGCATCTTTGACGGTTCGCGCCGGAAGCAGTCGCTGGCGACATCGAACAGCAGGCCTTCCGCCGGCACATCGCCGCGGCTGGCGACCAACGGATAAACCGGGTAACAAGCGGCCGGACTCAATACGAGATCGGCCGGCGAAAGCGCCGGCGTCCAATCTTCGCCGGCGTCATGCCGGTCGATCGCCGTCCGGATGTCCGCCTCCTCCCCGGCGAGGCAGCTCACGCAGCCGAGGAAATGCGGAAAGCTCTTCAGATATCCTGATTTTTCAACCTGCCGGCGGCTCATCACCGGCGGAAACCGCAACACCTCGGTGCCAGCTTCACGATACTCCGAAATTAGATCGGTCAGGCCGTTGACGATCTCTTCAAAAAGCGCGGTACGCGCATAGACGCCGTCAATGCCGGTGGGCAGCAGCAGCGCTTCGGCGATCGAATCGAGCGAAACCGGCCCTTTGGCCGTTTCCTTGAATGCTACGTTCATCAGGACGACGCCTCTTTTTCTTGAGCCGGCTCGTTGGGCCGACGATTTTGCCCCACGCCACGCTTATGCGAACTCAATCACGCAGCGACACCGGAGATGCCGCTGAGCAACGATGCCGCCGCCACATTCGCCAAGATGCGGTCATTGCTGATCATGATGGGGGACGACAGGATGTCTCGCAGATGCCGCCCCATGCTGAACTCGCCGTCATTGCGATAGCCGGCAAGTCCGCACGCCTGCATCGCGCTCATGACCGCCGCTACGGCGAGTTCGGAGGCATTCACTTTGAGCAAGTTCATGCTGGTCTGAAACTCGATCGACTCCAGCGCCGTCGGATCGGCCCGTTCGAAACGCTGCAGCGCCGTTGCCACGACGCTGCGCAATGTCCGCAACGACGCATTGGCGCGTGTCAGGTGGGCGGCGCCAGGCGGCAGTGTACCGCCGGCGCGATGCGCAGCCTTGCGGATGAATCCGCGGGCGCGATCGACCGCGCAGGCGGCGATGCCGGCCCACGCGCCGCTCCAGGCCAGATGCGCGAACGGCATCATCGTCTGGGCATGTATCGTGTCGTAACCGATCGGCAGGATCTGCTCGCTCGAGCCCGATGCGACCAGCCTGAAGCCTTCGCTGCAAGTGCCGCGCATGCCGAACGCGTCCCAGCCATTAAGGCGATCGAGCGTGTAGTGTTCCTTGAGGAATACGACGAGGACTTGATCCGTGCTCGCAGCATCGGCGGACCGCCGGGCGGTGGTTACGACGCCGTCGGCGGCCGCGCCATAGGAGATCACGGTGGCTTGCCGCTCCAGCGTAATGCGCGAGTCCTGCCGTTCGATCGCCGCGGCACTGTTGCGCACATCACCGCCACTCTGTCCCTCCGTGGTCGAGGAGGCCAGCAGCAATTGTTCGTCGCAAAGCCGCCGCTGCAACTGCTGATGCCAGGCGCTGGCACTGCCATGCCGCACCACGCAGGCGACCTTGGTCTGATGCATCGCGTAGATCATCGCTGTCGAGGCGCAGGCGCGCCCGAGCGCGTAGCAGATGTCGACGACCTCAGAGACGCTGGCGCCCTCGCCGCCCATTTCATGCGGGACGGCGATGCCCAAGAGGCGCTCGGCGCGCGCCGCCTCGATCGCTTCGCGGGGAAACCGCGACTCGCCATCGACCGCCGCTGCATGAGACGCCGCGATCGCCGCCACCCGCTCGACGCGATAAGCCAGGTCCGCCATGGTGGCGGCCTTCAGATGACTCGGAGCGACGCGAATTTCTCGTCCGGACTTTCGCGCAGCGGGGACGCTGTCACGCAGGCCTCGAATCGTCGCAGTTCGGATGTTCATGGATCAGCTCGCGATAGAGTTGCTGTGTTGCAATCGCGCCTCGACAGCGATCCTTGTGCGCCAGGACTAACATCTATTTCGTCAATTGCTGGCGGTTTTCATATGAAATTGTCGTTGTTTTTTCGCGTAAAGGTTACCAGTCGGAACCCCATTCCGTGACAATCTGAACGATCGCGATAACCGTATGATAAGGCGGATTGTGCGATGATGCTTTCATGACGAAGCGGCCGGTCGCGAATGGGGAATATTGTCGTGCTTGATCGTACCATTGCCGCCAAAACGGAGGCCGTCGCGACGGAACGCGTGGTCGCGCTGGTCCGTCAATTTCTGGCGAAACGGTCTATCGACCGCCCAGTGGAGCCCGATGAAGACCTCACGGCTGCCGGCCTGTCGTCGCTCGATATTGTTAATCTAATGCTTTCCGTCGAGGTCGAGTTCGACATCAAAATCCCCGACCGGGATATGACTCCATCGAATTTTCGCTCGATCGTGCGCATCGACGCGCTCGTCGGCACGTTGCTCAACGGTACACAACTAGCGCTCGGCTAGTTTGCCCACCTCAACAGGACGCGTCGGCCCTTGGCAAATCTCCCGGAACCGAGTTTTCGGTGACGGGTTTTTGTGGAATGTCTCGGCGGCGTCACTGGGACCTTTAGCAGCTCAAGCGGACTTTGGATTTGGCGGATCGTATTGATGGCGACACGAGCGTAGCGCGCCGTGGCATTGAGATGCCGATGACCAAGCAAATCCTGGATCACCCGGATATCCACACCCTGTTCCAAGAGATGAGTGGCAAAGCAATGCCGCAATGTGTGCACGGTGACAGTCTTACCGAGACCGGCGACTTCGGCAGTCTGCCGGCAGACCCGCTCCAGCTGCCGCGCTGTGATAGGTCGCTGCGGATCGGCGCCAGGGAACAACCAGTGTGACGGGCGATCGATCTTCTAATGGGAGCGCAAAAGATCGAGCAACTGATCGGACAGCATCACGTAGCGGTCTTTGCGCCCTTTACCTTGTCGCACGTGGATGACCATGCGAGCGCTATCGATGTCCTTCACGGTAAGCGAGATCAGCTCCGACACGCGCAGGCCCGCGGCGTAGATGGTCGCAATATGGTTCTGTATTTGACGCTGTGAGCCGCCTGCAGAAAGCGACCGACCTCGTCCCGTGACAGGATTGCCGGCAGCGGGTCGGAACGCCGCACCAGGGGAATATGGTCGTGAGCGTCCTTCATACCCATGGTCGTCTTATAGAAGAACCGCAGCGCGCACATGATCTGATTGACGGCCTGTGGGCCTAGCCCGCGGCCAAAGAGGCTCAGCTGATACTGGCGTACGTCCTCAAACGTCAGCTTATCTGGCGACTTGCCGAAATGCTTGCTGAAGTTCTTGACGGCGCGGATATAAGCGGCTTTTGTCAAGGTCGACATGTTGCGGAGGCTCATGTCGTCTGTCATGCGTTGCCGCAATGGTGAGATTTGCTCTGGCATGGAATGCTCCTGTCGGTAAGATGCACAAACGCGCAATCCTGACAGGCAGCACACGATTGGGCGACGACTTCCCTGCCATTGAGAGTCGCACAAGCTTCGCAAAATCTACGTTGTGCGATGTATCGAGAATGGCTCTGTTAAGCCACTTGCCCGTAGTTGACACATTGCGCGTCGTGGTCTGATGCAGCAGATGCATTCATGACGAAGACCAGAAGCGAAGAACTCTCGGAGAAAGTTACCAGCAGTGGCATCGCTGCCGCGAGTGGCTGCTGCCGTTCATGCAAAATAACTAGCCGAAGTTCTTGACGAAAGACGACTACGTAACGCAGCGATGCGCGAGTTCAAGGTGTCGAAATCGATGACCGAATATTTTGGAAAGAAATATGTCGCCATCAACGAGCAAGAAGCGTTCTTCTTGAGTCCCTCCTTCGAGGTGGCTCCCCGCCTGATTGGATGTGTCCTCCACCACTACAATAGTAAGGACGCCGCTATCATGATCGTCGAGAACGAGGCTTACGACAAGAACGACAGGGCGATCCATGGAAATGCTTCTCAGCTGCTGCCCGGTGGCCATGCATACGTTCATCCCTATGAGCGTTTGAAGATGTGGGCTCTCGACCTTGTCTGTGGTCCTGAGGGTTACGCAAGCTCAGTGCTTATCCGCGCCGGCGTTCCTGTCGTGGGGAAGGACATCATGATCGGGCGCCGCAGCGACCACAACAAAACCATTCGCGACCGCGCGGGGAACTTCGAGAAGCAGCTATGCAGGGGTCCCTGCAATGTGGCCGAGGCCCTGGGGATCCATCAGTCGCTCGACAGGAAGTCACTGTTCAAGGCGCCATTCCGCATCTTCCGCCCAATAGAGCCGGTGACAAATCTACTCAATGGCCCGCGCGCGAACATTACGAAGGACGCTGACCTTCCATGGCGCTGGGGTCACGTGGAATACAGGCAATGGCTCAGCCAGCCGTCGTTCCCGAAGAAGGAAGAAAAATGAGCTGAAGCTTTGGGCTTGGCTTCGCGACACGAACTCGTATTTAATCGCACCGGGACTGAAGCCACTCTACCTTATCCGTGCCCGTACCCCTTGATCCCTACCGCGATAGCGGTTTAGTGCAAAATAAAATAAAGGCCCGGTTCAGCCTTATTGCCGAACCGGGCCTGGGATGCAGCTAAACTTAGCGCTGCGTGCTGTAACCGTTCTGGTTCTTCAACACCTTTTGGCTGTTGGCCGCGCTACCAGTCTTTGGCGCGCTTTGATGGCTGCCGCTACCGCCGCTGGCCGCAGCGTTGCTGCCGGGCGAGCCGGCCATACCACCAGTCTGGGCCATCGCCATTGTAGACGCGCCCGTCAAGAGCGCAGCGACAACCGCCAGAGTTTTAAAGGTCGACATATTGCCTCCTGTTTTTGTTGCGTTCAACCAAGACAATTCAATCGACGCGCCCGCGTTCCCATTCTTTGTTCGTAAAATTGCCGTGAGTGTGCGGAACAAAATTTTGCGTGTCGCGACAAAAAATTCTCAAAATAGGAATGGCATAAACATTTTTTTACATCGCCAGATTTGCAGTAACCCGAGGTCGTTCGGTACCGACAGAGGGTTCATTCGAGCCCTGGATCATCGACAGTTGCCGCCGACGCCTTGTTCCAGCCGAAAGGCCCCGTAATGTAGGCTGAATGCGCAGCACTACGCGCGCTCGAACGACCAATGAGCTTTACCATGCCCAAGACGGTTTACTGCGCCAGCACCGGACCGGAGCTGATCGTGTTCGATATCGATGTCGAAGCCGCCACATTGACGCGGCGAAACGCGGTGACGCTTCCGGCCAACATCCAGTATGCCTGGCCGCATCCATCGCGGCACATCCTTTACGTCGTTTCCAGCAACGGCGGCCCCGGCATCGTTGGCGACAAACATTTTGCCAACGCTGTTTCGATCGATGCAGCCACGGGAGCGCTGCGACTGCACGGCAATGCCGCTGCGCTGCCGTCGCGCCCGATTCACGTCAGCGTCGATGGGGCCGGCGAATATCTACTGACGGCATACAACAATCCGAGCAACGTCACCGTGCATCGCCTCAATGCCGACGGCGCGGTCGGCGCACCGGTCGCGCAGCGTGGCGAACTCGACACCGGCATCTACGCGCACCAAATCCTCGCCACACCGTCGAACCGAATCGTGACCCTGGTGACGCGTGGCAACGACGCCGCGCCTGGGAAGCCGGAGGACCCCGGCGCGCTCAAAACCTTCGCCTTCAACAACGGCGCCCTAACCAACCTGGCATCGATTGCGCCCGGCAACGGCCTCGGCTTTGGCCCGCGCCATCTCGACTTCCACCCGACGCAGCCTTGGGTGTTCGTCTCGATCGAACGGCAGAACAAGCTTTACGTCTACAAGCTCGATGCCGACGCCGGCCTCGCGGCGGAACCGCTGTTCGTCAAGGAAACGCTGTCGGATCCGAAATCGACGACACGCCAAGCCGCGGCCGCGATCCACGTCCATCCGAACGGCAAATTCGTTTATCTGACGAACCGCGCCTCCGCATTGAAGGATGATCGCGGCGAAAAGGTCTTCGCGGGCGGCGAGAACAGCATCGTGGTGTTCGCCATCGACCAGGCAACCGGCGAACCGAAATTGCTTCAGACTATCGACGGGCGGGCGATCGAATTGCGCACGTTCGGCATCGACCCGAGCGGCCGGATGCTGGTTGCCGCCAGCATCAAGCCGATGCCGATCCGTGAAGGAGATAGCGTCGGCACGCTCGCGGCGGCGCGCGTGGTTTTCCGCATCGGCACTGATGGCAAGCTTGCATTCGTGCGCCAATACGATCTTGACAACGGCCCTCGGCAACAGTTCTGGACCGGCATGGTTACGCTCGCATGACTGGCGGTTGCAGATACCGAAGTATTTTATAGATAAGCGTCGACCGCGACGCGGCGCGGACAAAGGTACATTCCGGACATGGCGACGATTACAGCCCTCGATAGGCCCTTCACGGTGCGCCGGCGCGTCCAATGGGGCGAATGCGATCCGGCGGGAATTGTCTATACGCCGCGCTTTGCGGATTACGCAGTCCACGCTCTGCACGCGTTCGTGGCGGAGTTGATCGGGACGCCTTTCCTGCGAAAGCTGGCCGACATGGGAATCGGCTTGCCGATGAAGGCGATGACCTTCGAGTTCCGCAAGTCGCTGCGGCCCGAGGAAGAGTTCGACATGCGTGTGCATGTCGCCAACATCCGCACCCGCACCTTCAGCATCGTTATCGAAGGGCTTTCGCTCGCGGAGCAAAGCTTGTTCGTGGCCACGATGACGCCGATCTGCGTCGAACCGAAGACGCTGAAATCGATGCCGATACCCGCGCCCCTACGCGCCCTGTTGGAAGACTACGCGCGGCGTTTCACAGCTCCAGATCGGCAGGGCGGCCAATAATCCGATCTGGAAAATGACTATGATCGCTTCCACGTCAGCTTGACGGCGCCGCTCGGGGTCGCCACGGTCATATCGTCACCGCTGAATGAAACGACGCGCTTCTGATCGTGTCCCGTGGCATTGCCGCGGGTGGTGCCATCGATGTGAATGATCATCGTGCTGTTGGCCTCATCGACGGTATAAGTTCCGAAATATGAGATGCTCTTGGCATCGCCGTCGCTGAGCACGATGGTGGAAAAGTGGCCGTCGGCGTCGACGAACAAACTGCCTTTCGGACTGTTGCCGTACGGCTGTGTATTGTTCATCGCCACCGAAACCAGCTGCCAGTGACCGACCAACTGGTCCTTGACCGATTTTGCCGGCGCCTGCGCGAACGACGGCGCGCCGATCGAGACCAGTGTCAGCAACAGAAGCGACGAAACGAATGCCGCAATGCGGCGCACTTTGCTATTCATGATGTGCAATCCTCTCGGTGCGCGCCGCTGCGCGCTGCAACAGAAAGCCACGGCGCCGTAGGCCTGATCAGCGCCATGGAGACGGGGCCATTGTAGAGCAATCCTGGCACACGGCATAGCGACGCGAGGTTCGGAAGTAGCGGCTTACCCGCCGAATTGAACTTCCGGCGAGCCGACACCGCTGTTATCATCGCGCCATTGGATTGCTAGGGGTGCCTTTTCCAGGGCGTCATTCATGACATTGCGGCTGGATCGGCGCCAAGCCACAGGGGGCATAGATGCGCGTAGTTTTGGGTGCCATTGCGTTTGTCGCGATCACGGCCGGCGCCGGTGCGATATGGGCGAACGGCGCTGAATCGGCCACCACCGGCATCGATCCGATTGCGGCTGGTTCGGCAGTCCCGCGCGGTATCGTCCCCAACCTGAACGGGATTCACCTGCCGGTGTCGAACGGCAAGCCGTCCGCTCTGCCCAAACCCAACGGTCCGATGCAGCTCGCACAAACTGGCGTGCCGCAGAGCACCGGCAACCCCAGCTTGGCGCCGCTCAAATGGGTCGGCCGGCTGGTCACGCCAGCGCCGACCAAAGAACATCCCACTGAAGTCTCCGAATGCACCGCTCAGTTCATCACGCCGACGGTGCTGCTGACGGCGGGTCATTGCCTCAAGGATCTGCCCGATAATCCCACCGGCCCGTGGTTCGACCTGACCAACCAGACGTTCACTGTGCAATACCAAGCCGGTGAAGGCTCGCACACGTTCAAGACCGTTTGCGGGGCCACCAATCCGCTGTGGGTGTTCCCGCAGAATTACGCTTCGCTGAAAACGAGCGAAAAAAATCTCGCGTTCGCGACTGCGGCCCAACATGACTATGCGATGATCCTCGTCGACTCGCCGAGCACCACGGGCGTCATGCCATACGCGCTCGATTGGAAGGGCAAGGTGTCGGCCGCGGTCCGGGTCGGCTATGCGGGCGACATTCTCGACGACGAGATCGTTCAGCAGGTGCTCGGTATCGTGTTTTTTGCCAATGCGCTGCCGATGTATCCGTCGTCGATCTCAAACCTCGTGGTGCACTGGCAAGGCGTCACCGACTTTACGCAAGGCAGCAGCGGCGGCGCCTGGATCGCGAATTTCAACACGGCCGAAGGCGCCAACAACAACATCCTGGTCGCCGTGACATCATTCAACAACACCGAATATCCCGGCGCGATGTTCGGCGCTTATCTGACGGCGGCGGAATTCAACCCGCTGCTGACGTTCGTGTCGAACGGCTGCAAGTAACGACCGGAGGACCCGCGCCGGACCGGTCGGCGTCTAAAGCGTCACGGCCCTTTGATGGCCGGGCTTAACGGCAAAAACTCCGACATTCGCGAGCCCGGGTAGAATGTCTTCTGGAACGCGGGCCGCGCCTGCATGCGTGTGAACCACTGCTCGGTGCGCGGGTATTTGCCCTGCCAGATCGCCGAGAAACCAAGGTCCGCCATGCGGTCGATGAGCGGCGCGACGATGATGTCGGCTAGGCTATAATGCCGGCCGAGCAGCCAAGGCCCGGCTTCCAGCGCTTTGTCCATGCGCGCGCAGGTGTTGCCAAGCTGCTCGAGCGAGGCTTCGACGTCTTTCTTGTTGAAGCCATTTGCGCTCATGCGGCGATAAAAGTGTTTCCGGATCGGCCGCACGTCGGCCTGTTGCGCTTCAAACTCGGCCGGGCCGAGCCCTTCAAATCGCGGCAGAAAGCCCATGTTGAACGACGGCACGCGCACTGCCGCAGTCGGCACCTCTTCGAGAAACCGCATCCAGGCCCGCATCCGCGCCCGCTCGGCCGGATCGTCCGGCGTCAACCGGACCGCGGGATACTTCTCGTCAAGATATTCACAGATCACGCTGGAATCGACGATGACGTCGCCATCGTCGACCAAGGTCGGGACGACGCCGTTCGGATTGATCTTGAGATAGTCCGGCTTGAGATGATCTTTGGCCTTGCCGAGATCGAGCCGGATATCCGTGAACGCAAGTTCTTTTTCGGCAAGGCAAATGCGGACTTTCTGGCTGCACGTCGAATGGGCGGCGTTATAGAGCGTGAGCATTGTCGACCTGTCGGCTAGGCGCTGGATTTTTCCGAATGCGGCACGCGAATTGCGCCGCGCGAGCTTAGTATTCGCAAAGCTCTCACTCGCCCTTGATGTTCGCCGCTTTAATAATCGGCCACCACTTCGCGATCTCGGCCTTCTGAAAGTTGCGCAACGCCTCCGGCGTCTGCCGGTCGCGCGGGACGATTTCGTGCCCGAGGGCGGCCAAGCGCGCCCGCAGCGCCGGATCGGCCAGCGCATCGACGGCCGCGCCATTGAGCTTGGCGATAACATCCTGCGGCGTGTTCTTCGGCGCGAAGATCGAATACCAATTCGACATATGGAGCCCGGGCAACCCGGCCTCGTCCACGGTGGGGATTTCGGGCGCGATGGTGAGACGGTCCTTGGCCAGGACCGCGAAGGCTTTGGCCGTGCCGGCGCGGACGTACGGCAGGGAATTCAACGGCAGGTCGATAATCAGATCGACCCGTCCCGCCACCAAATCCTGCAGCGCCGGCGCCAGCCCGCGATACGGCACGAACCCGTAGCGCGTGCCGGTCTGCTGCTGGAACAGCACGCCGGCAAGCTGGCCGGCACTGCCCACGCCGGACGTCCCCTGCAACGCGGTGCCGGGGTGCGCCTTGAGCCATGCGATCAGGCCCTTGAGATCGTCGGCCGGGAGCGCCTTCTTGCCGACGATCAACTGCGGGATGACGGTCAACAGAGCGACCGGCTCGAAGTCCGTCACCACGTCGTAGGGAAGATCGTAGATCGCGCCGTTGATGACATTCGTGCTCAGGCCGGGCCCGATCATCAGCGTGTAGCCGTCAGGCGCCGCGTGGGCGACCCTCCCGGTGGCGATCGTGCCTGCGGCGCCGCCCACATCATCGATGATGATGGCTTGGCCGAGCGACGTGCGCATCCGCTCGGCCATAATGCGTCCAAACACATCCGCCGGACCGCCCGCCGCGAACGGCACAAGCATGGTGATGGGGCGCGACGGATAGGTGTCGGCCCGCGCGACGCGCGAGAGCGCCGGCATGACGGCTGTCCCCAGCCCCAAGCGCAAGACTTCACGCCGCAAAAGGTCCATGGGAATTCCTGCCCCGGTCGAGCCGCGCGCTGGGCCGCTAGGCGCCTCGCAGCGGCAGCGGCTGCTCCGCGATCATCGCCTGGATCGCAAGCCGCGTCGTCTCGATATCGAGACCATGCTGCTTCACCAAATCCTCGCAGTCGTTCAGGATGGCGTCGGCGTCCTGCATGATTTTCAGCCGCTTGAAGTGATCGTCGTGATGCAGTCCCATGCTGGCGCCGACGATCTCGTACATGTTCATGATGCGGAACGGCCAGTCGCGCTCGTGCGCGCACAATTCGCGATGATCGGCGTGATAGACCGCGACCAGCGCATCGACGCCGGCCGCCTCGGCAGCTTCAAGCTCGTTGCGCTGCAATTCGCTGCGGTAGGCCGGCAGCGCGCGGAAGTAATTCGCCATCAGCCCGACCGCCGGCTGACCGAGATCGACCAGTTCGACGCCGGGGACGGCGCGCAAGATATCCTCGGCTGCCTCGACCACGCCGGGAATGCCGGGATGGCGGTGCAGCGCGATCCGCATCGGCACGCGCTGGCGCAGCAGCGGCCGCAGCCGGTCGAGGTGGGTGCGCAGAAACAGCGTGAACGGCGTCATCTCGAACGGCTTGACGCCGCGGGTTTTCTCGATGGTCGGCAGCGTCGTTTCGGTGAACTGGACGTGGCACGACGGGCACCACGACAGCACCTGCCCGGTCTTGCTTTGCGCCAGCCTGTCGAGCGTGTTCTCGGCGACGCGGCCCGAGGTCGCGACGTCGCCGGTCCGCATCGGCACCACGCCGCAGCAATGGGTCGGGCCGCCCATGACTTTGTATGTGATGCCGAGCGCATCCATGATGTCGAGGGCGAGAAGCGCGATGTGTGGCGTCTTGAGCACGTTGCAGCCGGTGTAGAACACGAAATCCGGCCGAACGTCTTCGCCGGCCGCGGCCGGCGGCTTGCCCGCGCCCTGCCCTAACCGTTCGAGCAGCGCCGCATCGAGCTGCAGACGGGAAATGTGGGTCACCTCGCGCGCCACTTTGCGGAAACCCTCGACCCCGCTGCGACGTTGCGTCGCCACATCGTTCTTGGCCCGCGCCATCGTGACCCGCGCCATGTTGAGCAGGAAGCGCGGATTGACGCCGTAGTCGCAGGCCTTGATGCATTCGCCGCTGAGCAAGCAGCCGCTCGCCCATTTGCGCGCCGCGTCGTTGCCCTCGCCGAGCCGCAGGATATCGATGATGCCGTCGATCACGTAACGCGGCTCCGCGTCGACGCCGGCGGGCCCGGTGACTGGGCAGACCTCGACGCACTTGCCGCACCGGGTGCAGGCATCGACCATGCTGTCGACGCGGGCCTGCAGAGCGGATTCGAAGGTTTCGGCCATAGTTCTGCTGCCTGATGAGGTCCGAGCGTAGCGTAGCGCCGAGTCGCGCCTGATTGAAGGGCCTTCCAAGTCGATGTAAGACCGAGCGCCTTCATGGATGCCCGGCCAACGGCCGGGCATGTCTTTGAGAGGCGGCCGCCGCAACGGCGTGGATCGATGGACCCGCGCCGCGACACCAACATGCGAGGAATGCGATGGGTGAATTCGCGATCGGTCAACCGGTCCCCCGATTCGAGGATCCGAGGCTCATCAAAGGCGGTGGCCGCTACGTCGCCGACATGGTGTTTCCCGGCATGGCGTTCGGCTATGTGCTGCGCTCGCCGCATGCTCATGCCCGCATCCGCTCGATCGACACTGCGAAGGCCAAGGCGCAGCCCGGCGTGCTCGCGGTGCTGACCGGCGCCGACTTTAAGGCGGCGGGCTTTGGCGATCTTCCGGTGCCCGGCGGTCTCAAGCGCCGCGACGGCGTGCCCGGTTATAAGCCGCGCTATCCGGCCCTGGCGGAGGATCGGGTGCGGATGATCGGCGATTACGTCGCCTTCGTCGTCGCCGAGACGCTCTATCAGGCGACCGACGCCGCCGAACTGATCGAGATCGACTACGAACCGCTGCCGGCCATCGTCTCGACTGGCGATGCCGTGGCGCCAGACGTGCCGCTGGTCTGGGACGATTGCCCGAACAATATCGGCTTCGTCCAGGTCGAGGGCAACAAGGAGGCGACCGACGCCGCCTTCGCGCGCGCCGCCCACGTCGTCAAACATAAATTCGTCATCAACCGCGTCACCGCGGCCGCCATGGAGCCGCGCGGCTGCATCGGCATTTTCGAGCCGATCGAGGGTCGCTACACGATCTATACGACCTTGCAGCGCACCAATGTCTTTCAGACCGAGCTGTCGCAACATGTGCTGAAAGTCCCCGACAACAAAATCCGCGTGGTCTGCGGCGATATCGGCGGCAGCTTCGGCATGAAGTCGGCCGTCTACAACGAGGTGGCGCTGGTGCTGCTCGCCGCCAAGCTGATCGGACGCCCGGTCAAATGGGTGGCGACGCGCTCGGAGTCGTTTCTGTGCGACGCGCAAGCCCGCGACAATGTCACCGAAGCCGAGCTCGCGCTCGACAAGGACGGCAACTTCCTTGGCTTCCGGGCCAAAATCATCGCCGCCATCGGCGCCTATTTGCAGGTCGGCATGCCGGCCTTCACCGGCAATCTCGGCACGCTGGCCGGCGTCTATCGCACGCCGGCATCGCATGTCGACGTCACCGCCGTGTTCACGCACACCCAGCCGGTGCGGCCCTATCGCGGCAATGGCCGGCCCGAGGCCGCCTTCGTGATCGAGCGCATGGTCGATATCGCCGCCGACCAGACCGGCATCGACCCCGCAGAGCTGCGCCGCCGCAATACCATCTCGTCGAGCGCCATGCCGTTCAAGACCAGCGTCACCTTTACCTACGACTGCGGCGAGTTCGAAAAGAATTTGGACATGGCGCTCAAGGCCGCGGACGCCAAGGGTTTCGAAGCGCGCCGCGCGCGGTCGCGTGAGCGCGGCAAGTTGCGCGGCATCGGTTTTTCCAACACCATCGAGCGCTCGGCCGCGCCGGGCCACGAAGGCGCCGAGATCAGGTTCGACCGCACCGGCTCGGTTTCGATTTTTTCCGGCAGCATCAATCAGGGCCAGGGCCACGAAACCGCGTTCAAACAGGTCGTGTGCGACCGCCTCGGCCTCGACCCCAATGAAGTCACCTACATCCAGGGCGACACCGACCAGGTGTTTTTCGCCGAAGGCACCGGCGGCTCGCGCTCGGCGGCCTTTTCGGGTTCGGCTTTCACCATGGCGGCCGAAAAGATCGAGACCAAGGCCAAGGCCATTGCCGCCAATATGCTCAAGGTCGATGTCGCCGACATCAAATTCTCCGATGGCGTGTTTTCGAGCCAGAAGACCAACCAGACGCTGACCATCAAGGAAGTCGCCAAGGCGTCGCTCGAGCCGAAGAATTTGCCCACCGGCATGGAAGTGGGTCTGATCGAGAAGGCGATCTATACCGGGAAAGCCGCGAGCTATCCCAATGGCTGCCACGTCTGCGAACTGGAGATCGACGAGGACACCGGCGAAGTCGAGATCGTGAACTACAATGTGGTCGACGACGTCGGCACCGTGATCAATCCGCTGCTGCTGCACGGCCAGATCGATGGCGGCATCGCCATGGGCGTCGGCCAAATCCTGATGGAAGACATCAAGTTCGACGAGCAAGGCCAAATCCTCACCGGCTCGTTCATGGACTACGCCATGCCGCGCGCCGGCGACCTCACGGCTTTCCACGTCGACAGCAACCCGGTGCCGACCAAAACAAACCCGCTCGGCGTCAAAGGCGCCGGCGAAGCCGGTTGCGTCGGCGCCATGCCGGCGGTCGCCAATGCGCTGGTCGACGCGCTCTCGGTGCTCGGCATCAAGGATATCGAAATGCCGGCTACGCCCGAAGTGCTGTGGCGCGCGATCCATGACGCCCGCGCCAAGAGCGCGTAGCGCCGGCGCCTCCCACTCCCTGCTGCAAGGCATAAGCGCTCGCCGCACAGGCGGGTCGAGCACGCAACCCTTGCGCGCAACGCCGAATTGTGGCTAAAATATTGCTATTAAATGGCCAAAGGGTGGCTGAGCCATCCGGGGATATTTCAGGGAGGGAATTATGCATGGCTTCCGCAGGAGCATTCTTTCGCTGACCGCTTTTGCCGCATTGGCATTGTCGGTCCATGCCAGTGCTGCGCCAAAGAACACGACGCCAAGTCCCGGCGCCGCCACGCCGCCGAGCGCCGCCGCTCCGGCTGCGGCTCCGACGACCCTGTCGGTGCCGGTCACATTGCCTCAGCCGTTCGAGGCGACGATCGCCAGCATCAGCGCATTGGCGACGGGCGCCGGGGCTGCGCTGAAGACATATAAGACCGACGCCCGAACGCTCGCCATCCGCCTGGCATTGTCGACCGCCCTCAACAGCGCCAAGGCGCCCGTCGGAACAATCACATTGAGCCCGGACACGCTCGGAGAGGCCGCGATCCTGTGCGATCCCCGGCAGAACTACATGACCAACTCGGTCTATCTGAATTACCTCAATACGCTGGTGCAAAATATCAACGCAGTCAGCATCAAGGCGAAAACGCCAACCGATATCCCGACGGCATTGAAGCTGCTGTTAGCCACGACAAATTACAACATTGCAGACAAAGTTTCGATCAAGAGCACCGATATCGCCAACTTGGCAAAAAAGACCGAGGCAAGCTGCAAAAAGGATTTGGGCTCTTATGCGATGGACTATTATGGCCTCATACCAGGCGCTGAGAACGGCAAGATACTGACCGAGGCGATCTCCCTGAACGATACCGGCGGCGTCAACACGTTCGCCTTCCTGGGACCGGTCGGCGCCCTGGTCGATACGTTCCTTTCCATATTGCAACCCGTTTTGATCGACTGGGCGACACTGGCCGACAAATCTCGGCGCCAGAAGGCCATCATTGACGCCCTTACCGACACGACAATTCAGGCCAAAATTAACACGACGGGAACGCAGCTCGCGGACGCGATGGATAAATTCTCGGCCGCCTCGCGCTACAGCATGGTCGGCGCGTTTGTCGAGCAACTGGTTCTGATCCGGGACATGACGATCGACGTGAGCAATGTCGAGGACTGCAAGAATTTCTCCACGGTGAAGCAGGCGGACACCGGCGTGCCCAATCCGGCGTTTATCGGATGCTTCAATGCTGCATGGACCAAAATTCAGAAGAATGTCGCGAGCCTCAATACAGCCGGCGACAGCTACGACACGCTCGCGGACGCGAATAGCGTGAGCGCAAAGCAGTTATTTGCGAAAATATTGGCGGACTGGACCGATATCGCGAAGGCGACGCAGAACGGGAAAGCGGCGGTCTACACGCAAGCCTTTTTGGAAGACCTCACTGAATTCATCGCGTTCGCGCAAGCCATCACCGGCGCGGCGTCGCAGAGCAATTTGTCCGCCTTGGATAAAGCCGCCGCCGCAGCCGCCAAGTGAACGGCCCGGAGCACGCTCGTCGCGTGACTGGATTGTCGCTCGTTAACAAAGCATTTCGGTAACGCGTCGGATTGCGCGCAAATCGGTTGCGCGGTCTTGAGACCTGCCGCGCTAGCGTGCCAAGTCATGGCGGCGACGCGCGACCAGATCGGTATTTCGAGCATCGGCGTTCAAAGCATCATGCCGACGGCGGGACTATCGCGACGCGTTACCAGGCGTCAGTCCGAGGAAGAACGCGACGCCGACCACCATTCGGCTGGGTCTGATCAGACATCCTCGCCGCCGCCGCCGGGCACCGGCCGGCTGGTGGACAAAGCGGTTTAGGCCAGCCGGGCGCTGTCACCGCCGCGCCGTTCACGTCTCAACTATCGAGACTTTTTTCTTGACATTGGTCACTGTCTAAGCTAGATTTAACGCATCTTGTCTCCGTAAAGGACGCCAGCCGGTGACTCCGGCTGGAGGGGCAAGAACGGTTCCCGCGGGCAGGGGCTCGTCACCTCCGCTCCCGGGCGGCTTCGGGTGATACGCCCGGCCAGCATGATGACTGGTCCGCGAGGGTGACCTCGCTGCACTGGATGGCGGCCGGGAGCGGGTAACGCCCGCTCCTCCCTAGTACCGCCCCAGGAAGTGCGTGACTGGAGCTGAGCGGTGGCGTTCGTTCGCTGCCGCAAGTGCCGTGGTGGAACGCCGACAGGCGAGCGCGCTCCGCTGAGCGCGCGCCGCGCCCCCGCTGGGGCGCGGCGGTTTAAGTCCGCGTCTGTCGGCGTTCCGCTTCCTTTCTTTCCTTAGCTTTGTAGTTGGTAGCCCGGATGGAGCGCAGCGTAATCCGGGAACGATGATGCGGCCGTGAATGCTGCCCCGGATTGCGCTGCGCTCCATCCGGGCTACGGACCTTTGCAAACCTCGGGCGCATCGCGTCGCGAGAACGATAGCGCTTATCCGCAGCAGCACACCAGGTGCCTCTTTGAAGTCACGCGACCACCGCAACGCACTGGATCTCGATCATCATCTCCGGCTGGGCGAAGCCGGCGACGGTGATCGCGGCGCTCGCCGGAAAGTCCTTGCCGAAAATTTCGGTGCGCAGCTCGGTCATCCGCGTGGTGTGGCGCGCGTCGATCAGGAACACCGTCATGGTGACGAGATCGGCGAGCTTGGCGCCGGCCTCGGCAAGCGTCTTTTCGATGTTGCGGAAGGTCTGCCGGCACTGCGCATCGAAATCGCCGGCGAGCGACTTGCCGGCATCGTCGACCGCGCCGGTGTGGCCGGCGACCCAGATGGTCTTGCCGCCCCTCGGTGATGACGGCCGGCGAATAGGCGCGCTTCTGCTGCCACGTGCCGCGGACGAATGATTTTTTCATGGTTGCCTCTCTTGAAATCGGTCATGGCATTGCAGCGGCCAGATCTAGGACGACATGGACGTGCACGGCCGGACAAGCCGCGGCATCGGACGGCATGATCATGGCACGAGCCGTGGCACAAGCGCTATCGGCAACGCGCGCCGCTTGCCGGCATTCGCGTGCTCGAATTCTGCCACACCATCATGGGCCCGACCGCGGGCCTGATCCTCGCCGATCTCGGCGCCGACGTGATCAAGGTCGAGCCGGTCGACGGCGATTCGACCCGCCGGCTGGTCGGCTTTGCCGCCGGCTTCTTCGGCACCTTCAACCGCAACAAGCGCAGCTTCGCCATCGACCTGAAATCCGACGAAGGCCGCGCCCTGCTGCATCGGCTGGCGGCGACGGCCGATGTCGTGCTGGAAAACTACGCGCCCGGCACCATGGACCGGCTCGGCTGCGGCTACGCCGACTTTCGCAGGACAATCCGCGGCTGATCTACTGCGCGCTCAAAGGCTTTCTCAGCGGCCCCTACGAGCATCGCCCGGCGCTCGACGAGGTGGTGCAGTTCATGGCCGGGCCTCGCCTATATGACCGGGCCGCCCGGCCAGCCGCTGCGCGCCGGCGCTTCGGTGGTCGACATCATGGGCGGCATGTTCGCGGTGATCGGCATCCAGGCGGCGCTGCGCGAGCGCGAGCGCACCGGCCGCGGCCAGTTGGTCAAATCGGCGCTGTTCGAATCGACCGCGTTCCTGATGGCGCAGCACATGGCCGGCCAGGCGGTGACCGGCCGCGCGCCGCCGCCGATGCCGGCGCGCGAAGGCGCCTGGGCGATCTACGAGCCGTTCGCGACCGCCGACGGCGAGCAGATTTTCGTCGGGCTGACCAGCGACGGCCAATGGCGGCGCTTCTGCGAGCATTTCGCCCGCGCCGACCTTCTGCAAAATCCGGCCTACAAGACCAACGAGGACCGCGTGCGCGAGCGCCCGGCGCTGCTGCCGATCGTCGCCGCAATCGTCGCGCGGCACACGCTCGCCGAGCTTGCCGAAGCTGTTCGACCGCATCGATATTCCGTTCGCGCCGGTCGCCAAGCCCGGCGACCTGTTCGACGATCCGCAGCTCAATGCCGGCGGCCGCATGCTCGACGATCGACTTTCGCCAACGGCGCGCGCGCCAAAATTCCGCGGCTGCCGATCGAGATCGGCGAGCATGATTTCGCGCTGCGGCGCCAGGCGCCGGCGATCGGCGAGCACACCGCCGAGATTCTGGCCGAGCTTGGCCTTGCGCCGGCCGAGATCGAGGCGCTGCAGCCAGCGCAACATCGTCACCGTCAAGGCCGAACGCCGACGCGGGAGAAGCAAGCATGAGCGACCTGCCGTCAGCCGTGCACATCAGCGAGGAAGGCCCGCGCGAGGGCTTTCAGTTCGAGAAGGGCGCGATCCCGACCGACGCGCAAGATCGCGCTGATCGATGCGCTGTCGCAGACCGGCCTCGACCACATCCAGATCGTGTCGTTCGTCAATCCGAAGGCGGTGCCGGGCATGGCGGACGCCGAGGACGTGGTGCGCGGCATCACGCCGCAAGCCGGCGTCGCCTACACCGCGCTGTGGCTCAACGACAAGGGTTTCGAGCGCGCGCTGGAAATTCGACCGGCTCACGCTCAAAGGCACGATCCAGCTCTGCCGCCTCGGAAAAATTCCTCAAGCGCAACCAGAACCGCACCGCCGAGCAGCAGCTCGCCGGCCAGCACGCCATCGTCGAGATGTACAAGGCGAACGGCGTCCCGGTCGAGCGCGGCAGCGTCATGGCGGCGTTCGGCTGCAATTTCGAAGGCGACGTGCCGGTCGTCGCGCGTGGTCGCGCTGGTCGGGCAAATCCTCGACGTCGGCGAAGGAGCACGGCGTCACGCTGACCTATGTGACGCTCGCCGATACCATGGCCTGGGCGACGCCGCTCGCCATCAAGCGCGTCGTCGGCGCGCTTGCGCGAGCGCTGGCCCGACCTCGACATCGCGCTGCACCTGCACGACACCCGCGGCATGGCGATCGCCAATGCCTTATGCCGGCCTCGAAATGGGCGTGACGCGCTTCGACTCCTCGGTGGCCGGTCTCGGCGGCTGCCCGTTCGCCGGCCACAGCGGCGCCGCCGGCAATGTCTGCACCGAGGACCTGGTGTTTCTGTGCAACGAGCTCGGCATCGAGACCGGCATCGATCTCGACGCGCTGATCGAATGCGCGCGGCTCGCCGAGGACGTCGTCGGCCATCCGCTGCCCGGCTCGGTGATGAAGGGCGGCACCCTGCAGAAGTATCGGGCGTAGAGCGCCGTCCCGCTATCTCGGTGCAGGAAGAGCGGCTTCGACGATCTACGCCTCGTCCGAGAATCTTCCAGATGCCGCTCGTCGTCGCGACGATGCGCGTGCCGACGAACATCTTGGCCTGCATGAACACGACCGAGCGCGTCGCGCGCACCACCTCGGCATGCGGCCTCGACGAATTCGCCGAGCTGCACGCCGCCGACGAACTGGATGTTGAGCTCGATGGTGGCGTGGCGCTTGCCGCCGGTCGCTTCGCGCGCGGTCATCGCCATGGCCTGATCGGCGAGCGTCATCAGCATGCCGCCGTGCAGATTGCCGGCGCGGTTGAGATGCTTCGGCGCGACGACGAAGCCGAACCGCAGCCGCTCGCCGTCTTCGCGCTGCCAGATCGGCCCGATCAATTCGCCGAATGCCGTGATTGTCGATCTTCTCCCAGCCATGCGCGGCGGGATCGAAGGCCGCGCGCCGCTCGTCTGCGCGGCTTGTCGTTCATGCGCGCGCCTGCTCGGGCTTGGCGCGCGCTTGGCGAGCCGCCGGCGCAGATCGGGAATGAGCTTTTCGGCATTGGCGCCGCCGGCGAGGCGCGGCCGTTGGCGCCGAGCCCGCGCACCGCCTCCGTATAGGCCGCGACTTCGCCGGCATCGCGCACCGCCTGCGGATAATCGGTCGCGAACACCAGCTGCGAGAACGCCACTCCTCGATGCCGAACCGCACCCAGTCGGCGCCCCATTCCGCGGCGTGATCGGGGCCGGCCCAGCCGGCGATATCGTAGTACAGCCGATGATCGAGATAATGATCGAACGGCTTTGGCGGCCGGCGGCCATGGCGCTCGAGCGCCGGCGGTGCCCCATTTGTCGCGCTGCTGAAAGCCGCGGATGCGGCCGAGATAGCGGCCGATGCCGCCGGCGAAATGCGAGAACTGGATTTTCAGCGTCGGCAATTCGTCGAGCAGGCCGCAGTTGATGATGCGCACCGCCGCCGTCATCAGCGAGAATTCCCAGCCCAGCATGCGGCCGAGATCGTCGGCATCCATGCGGCCCCAGCGGATCACCCGCGGCAGCGGATGGATGAAGACATAGAGACCGAGATCGGCGCAGGCTTTCCAGAACGGCCGCAGCGCCTCGGCGTCGAGCGGCTGGTCCTGCAGCTCCGAGGCGATGACGACGCCGGGAAAGCCGAGCTCGACGGCGCAGCGCTTCAACTCGGCCGCCGCCTCTGGCGGCTTGAGCGCCGGCACGTGCGCCAGTCCGATGAAACGGCCGGGATGCGCCTTCTCCGCCTCGCGCATGCGGTCGTTGATGAGGCGGCAGATCGCGAGGTCGGGCTGATCGAAGCCCGAGCCGCAGGTCAGCACGCCGGCATCGATGCCGGCGCGCATCCATCACGCGGACATGTGCGCGTCGAGATCGGCGAGCAGCGGATTGAGCAGATAATGCGGATTGCCGTCGCGATCGAGATCGACCGTGACCTTGCTGGCATCGCCCTTGAGCAATTCCGGCGGCGTGTAGTGTTGTTGGAAATCGATGATCATACGTGACCTGTAGCCCGGATCGGAGCGAACGCGAAATCCGGGATGAGAGCTGACGACGTTTCCCGCGTTGCACTGCGCTCCATGCGGGCTACGACAATGAGCGTAAATCACATGATCGCGAATTCGGTGTTGCGGCGGTCGGTCACCAGCATGGCGCCGGGATAATGCGTGATGCAGAATTCCGGCCTCGCGGCCGCGATCACCGATTGCGGCGTCACGCCGCAGGCCCAGAACACCGGCATCTCGTCGTCGCCGATCGGCACGGCATCGCCGTAGTCCGGCTTGCGCGATATCCTTGATGCCGATCAGCTCCGGCTTGCCGAGATGCACCGGCGCGCCGTGCACCGACGGGAAATCGCGTCGTGATCTGCACGGCGCGGATGGCGTCGGCGGGCTTCATCGGCCGCATCGACACCACCAGCGGCCCGTGGAACGGGCCCGCCGGCGCGGTCTCGATCGAGGTGCGGTACATCGGCACGGTGCAGTCGCAGGTGATGTGGCGCAGCTCGATGCCGTCCTCCATCAAGGCCTGCTCGAACGAGAACGAGCAGCCGATGGCGAAGGTGACCAGATCGTCGCGCCACCAGCGCATCGAGGTCGTCCGGCTCGTCGACCAGCGCGCCGTCGCGCCAGACCCGGTAGCGCGGCAGGTCGGTGCGGATATCGAGGTCGTCGGCCAGCGCCGGCAGGCGCCAATCGCCCGGCGCCGAAACCGCCGATCAGCGGGCACGGCTTTGGATTGAGCTGGCAGAAGCGCATGAAATCCTCGGCGAGCGCTGCGGCAGGATCGCGAGATTGGCCTGCACGAAGCCCGGCGCGAAGCCCGACGTCGGCCCGCGTACTGATCGCGCCGGGCCGCGAGCCGCGCCGCAAGCCCGGTCTCGGGCAGGTCAGTCTGTTCATCTCGCATCCTGGCCATGGCCATGGCGCGCTCCGCGCAGATTGCCGGCCGGAAGGCTGGGCCATCCCGCAATGCCCAATCTAGCATCACGCTGCGGCAGCGCGAGCGACGATTTGGTACAGGCCAAAGCGCATAATTTCAGCGACTGGACAATGAAATCCGGTTGAATCTGGCGGCGGGATCGCGTTTGCTTGGCGACCTGAGAACGACGCCTTGCACAGATCTTGAAGTGACATTCGCCGCCGGAGGGAGGAAGTGACAATGACGCATCAGCTTCGTCATGATGCCGATCGCGCTCGCAGCGGGCCTCTCGCAGCGGCTTGTCGCTGCTGGCGGCGAGCGCCGCCTACGCGCACAGGCGCCGGCCGCATCGGCCGCGCCGGAGCCGATCAAGATCGGCATCGTCACCTTTCTGACCGGGCCGGCCGCCAGCCCGTTCGGCGTGCCGGGCCGCAACGGCGCCGAGATCGTGATCGAGGCGCTTAACGCCGGCAAGGCGCCGGCGCCCTACAACACGGTCGGACTCGGCGGCGCCAAGATCGAAGCGCATTACGTCGATGAGAACGGCTCGGCGGCGAACGTCGTCACCGAATTCCGCAATCTGGTGCAGCGCGACAAGGTCGACGCGGTCGTCGGCTACATCTCTTCGGGAAGCTGTCTTGCGGTCACGCCGGTCGCCGAGGAGCTGAAGGCGCTCACGGTTTACTTCGACTGCGGCACGCCGCGCATCTTCGAGGAAAAGCCGCGCAAATATGTGTTCCGCCCGCCGCCGCACGCCACGATGGATAATGTCGCCGCGGCGCGCTACCTGTCTGGCCAAGAAGAAGGACCTGTCGATCTTCTCCGGCATCAACCAGAACTATGCCTGGGGCCAGGACTCCTGGCGCGACTTCGTCGGCGCGATGAACGTGCTGGCGCCGAAGGCCAAGGTCGACAAGGAGCTGATGCCCAAGCTGTTCGCCGGCGAATACGGCGCGGAAATCTCGACGCTGCTTGACCTCGAAGTCGCAGGTGGTCCACACCAGCTTCTGGGACGGCGACCTCGAGGGCTTCATCTACCAGGAGCAGGCGCGCGGCCTGGGCAAGCGCATGCCGATCGTCGCCACCACCGCGGAGGCGTCGATGTGGCGGCTGGGACAAGCTGCCGGACGGCACGATCATCGGCGGCCGCGGCCCCAACGGCCCGCTCGCGCCCGACAACGCGCTGAACGACTGGTTCCAGCAGATCTACACGGACCGCTACAGCACGCCGCCGAACTATCCGGCCTATCAGATGGCGCTGTCGATCCTTGGCCTGAAGGTCGCCTGGGAGAAGGCGCAGAAGACGAAAGGCGGCGCCAAGCCGACCACCGACGAAGTCGCCGCCGCCTTCGAGGGCATCGAGTTTGACGGGCCGAGCGGGCCAGTGAAGCTGGCGCTCGGCAACGGCCATCAGGGCATCCAGGACACCGCCTACGGCACCTACAGTTCAACAAGCAGAAAAACGAGCCGGAGCTGGTCGACATCGTGCGCTATCCGGCCGAATGCGTGAATCCGCCGCCGACCTGACCGCCGACGACTGGATCAAAGGCGGCATGAAGGGCGCGAAGTGCTGAACTTGGCAAGCTGAAGACACCGTGCCCTCCAGGTAGGGTGACGCAGGACCGCTCCCGCCTGCCGCGGGACGGTTCGTGTCGCGACGGTCGTCTTGGCCGAACCTCCAGGACGGGGCATCGCCGTGCTGACCACTTTCGCCATCCTGACTGATGGCCTGGTTTACGCGGCCTATCTTTTTCTTGTCGCCGTCGGCCTGACGCTGATTTTCGGCGTCATGAAAATCCTTAACGTCACGCACGGCTCGTTCTATGCATTTCGGCGCCTACGGCGCGGCGACCGCGGCCGGCATCTATTTCGACCGCGGGCTGCCGGACGCCGGCGGCTTTCTGTTCATGATGCTGCTTGCCATGGCGATCGGACTCGTGATCGGCCTCGTGCTCGAACGCGGCATCCTGCGCTGGGTCTACGGCAAAGACGAGGTGATGGTCGTGCTGGTCACCTATGCGGTGTTCCTCATTCTCGAGGACGTCACCGTCCTGATCTGGGGCCGGCAATCCTATGCCGCCTATCAGCCGATGGTGGCCGCGGGCAGCGTCGAGGTCGGCGACCTCGTGCTCTCGAACTACGACATCGGCCTGGTCGTGATCGCGGCCGCTGTGGCGTTGCGTCGGCATCTGGGCGCTGAAATTTACCCGCTATGGACGGCTGCTGACGGCCGTGATCTTCGACCGCGAAATGGCGGCCGCCTTCGGCGTCAACGTCACAGCTGGTCTATACCGTGACCTTCGTGATCGGCGCCATGCTGGGCGCGCTCGGCGGCGCGGTGATGGCGCCGAAAATCTCGATCACGCTTGGGCATCGGCGTCGAGGTCATCGTGCTCGCCTTCGCGGTGGTCGCGATCGGCGGCATGGGCTCGATCGAAGGCGCGCTGATCGGCGCGCTCATCGTCGGTATTGCCCGCGCGGCGGCGGTCCATCTGCTGCCGCAGATCGAGCTGTTCGTCATCTACGCCGTCATGGCGCTCGTGCTCGTCTTCCGACCCTACGGTCTGTTCACACGCGCACAGCCGAGGAAGATATGAAGGCCCGATCTCATCGGCGCGCTGTTTATTCATCGCCGCAGCGGCGGCAGCGTTCGTGGCGCCGCCGTGGCTCGTCTCGCTCGCGACCATCGCGTTTGCCAATGCGCTGGTCGTGCTCGGCCTCATCGTGCTGTGGCGCGCCGGCCTCGTCCCGTTCGGCCAGGCGCTCTATTACTGCGTCGGCGCCTATACGGTCGCGCTCATCGGACGCTAGACCGATTTCGGCGACGTGTTCGCGCTCACGCTTTGCGGCGCCGTGGCGGCGGCTTTCGTCGCATTCCTGACCGGCTTCCTGCTGGCGCGCTATCGCGAGATTTTCTTCGCGATGCTGAGCCTCGCATTGTCGATGATCCTCTACGGCGCGCTGGTGAAGACCGAATCGCTTGGCTCAACGGATGGCTTCTCGGTGGTATCGCCGACGTTTTTCTCGCTTCGCGCCCCAAGGCGATGCGCTCACCGACGCGCTGTATTGGCTGGTGCTCGGAATTTGCGCTGTCGCTGCGCTGGCTGTTGGCGCCTATTTCCGCACCATCGCCGGCGCGCTCGCCGTGCCGATCCGCGATAACGAAATCCGCGTCGAGTTTCTCGGCATCTCGGTCAATCGGTTAATCCACGTCAAGCTGGTCATCGCGGGAGCGCTCGCCGGCCTGGGCGGAGCCCTTGCGGCTTTGAGCATCGGCCACGTCGATCCCGACATGTCGTACTGGACGACCTCTGGCGGATTTGTCTTCGTCACCATTCTCGCCGGCGCCGGCTCGGTCGCCGCGGCTTTCGTCGGCTCATTGGCGTTCGAGCTGACGCGTTCGTTCGCGGTCGAGCTGCTGCCAGATTTCTGGCAGATCATCCTTGGCTCGGCATTGTTGCTGACGATCCTGTTCCTGCCCGACGGGCTTGGATCGTTACGATTGCGGCGCTTTCGCAAGTCGGCGGCAGCGCCGGACGTTGCGAGGCCAACGGTCGCGGCGCCAAAGACGGCGGCGCCATGACCACAATCCTCGCTGCACGCGATCTCGAAAAGACATTCGGCTCGGTCGTGGCCGCGCGCGACATCAATATTTTAGTGCCTCCGCAACAGACAGTCGGAATCATCGGCGCAAATGGCGCCGGAAAAACGACGTTCGTGAACATGATCACCGGCCACCTGACGCCAAGCAAAGGCAGCATCTGGTTCGAGGATCGCGACATCACCGGCCTGCCGTCGCGCGCAATCAAACGGCTCGGCATCTCTCGCTCGTTCCAGATCGCGCAGATTTTTCCTTCGCTCAGCGTTCTCGACAATATGTGCGCCGCGACGGCTGCGGCCCGCGGCGGCGGTGGGTATCTGTCGCACATGCTGACGCCAATGCGCTCGGCGCAATCGATCGCCGAGGCGGACGAAGCACTCCAGCTATTCCGCATTGCCGTTTACCGCGACGCGCCGGCGGCCACCTTGCCGCAGGGCGTACGCAAGCTCCTCGACATCGCCATGGCGGTGGCCGGCAACCCGCGGCTCCTGCTGCTCGACGAGCCGACCAGCGGCATTTCGATCGAGGAGAAATTCGATCTGATGGATGTGGTGATGTCGGCGCTCAAACAGCGCCGGATCACGGTGCTGTTCGTCGAGCACGACATGGATATCGTCGAGCGCTTCGCCGACCGCGTGCTCGCATTCTACGAAGGCACGGTGATCGCCGATGGATCGCCCGCGGAGACGTTGGACAATCCGCGGATCCAGGAATTGATCAGCGGGCCAAAGCTGAAGACGTCCACCCTCGTGCGTCATGCTTAAGGTCGCCAATCTCAACGTATCGATTGGCGCGGTCGCCATTCTGCGCGACGTTTCGCTCGAGCTCGAGGAAGGCGAGATGTGCGGATTGATCGGCCGCAACGGCGCCGGCAAGACCACGCTGATGCGCGCGCTGATGGGCGCATTGCCGGCCAGCGGCACCGCTGAATTCGGCGGCATAGACCTCTTGGGTATGCCGCCGCATCGCCGCGTCGCGCATGGCATCGGCTACATGCCGGAGGATCGCAGGCTGGTGCCCGAATTCACCGTTGAGGAGAATATCCGCCTGCCAAGTTGGGCGGCGACGCTCGAGGGCGTTGACGCGCGGCTCGATTGGATTTTCAGCATCATGCCGGAAGTCGCGCGCTTTCGCCAAAGACGCGCCTTCGAGCTATCCGGTGGCCAGCAGAAAATGGTAGCGCTGGCGCGCGCTTTGATGGCCGGCCGGCGCATGCTGCTGCTCGATGAGCCGTTCGAAGGGCTTGCGCCGGCGCTGGCCCGTCGGCTCGGCGAAGTGCTTGGCCAACCTCAAGGCCCAGGCCGTCTCGGTCCTGCTCTCGGAGTCCAACGAGGTCCACGTCGCCGATTTGCTCAGTCGCGCCTACCGGATCGAGCGCGGCGCGGTAGCGCAGAGTAATAGAACCGAACATCAAGATTGATTTTTTCCGACGAAATCCGCAAGCGCAGAGACGTCCGTCTTGTCCGTTTCGAAATCCTCGGCGATCCGCTCATAAAAATGCGCGGCGCCTTCGTAGAGCTCGTGGGCGGTCGGATCCTCGCCGACGAAACCGGCAATCTCGTGCATCTCGGCGACCCAGCGATAGGCCTTCGGCGGCATCATTCGCCAGTTGGCGCTTGAGCCAGGCAAATATCTCCTTCTGGCTGAGTTGAAGTTCCGCGAACAACGCGTCGGCGGAGCCGGCGCGCGTCGCCGCCAGCATCATCGCCGCGCCGATCGCCTGCGTGCCCTTGGTGATGCCGGCATAAGACATTTTCAGCGCCGACGCCGCGCTCAGCGCGCCGTCGAGCACGCGGATATCGAGGCCGTATTCGCGCAGCGTCGCGAAGCGCGGCGCCGCCGGACCGGAAGCATAGAATCGCGGACCGGCATCGCTGCCGCGCTTGCGGCGGCTGGCCGATGATGCCGGCGTCGACGAAGGGACATCCGGTCGGCGCGATCGCCGCCGCGACGCGCTCGACCGTCGCCGGATTGATGGCATTGCAATCGACATAAACCGGCTTGCTGTTGCTGGCGCGCAGCGCCGGCACGAACCGCTCGGCCAGCGCCAGCGCATCGCCCGGCGGCAAGATCGACAGAATGAAATCGGCGGCCGCGATCTCCTCGTCGCTCGCCGCCAGTCATGCCGGCGGCTTTCGCCCGCGCCGCCGTTTCCTGGCTGCGGCCGCTGAGCGATGTGAGCACCTTGAGCGCCGTTATCGACGAGCCTCTTTGCCGACCGCCGCGCCCATCATGCCGGGCGCGATCAACTGCAACGACAGGAGTCATGATATCCTCGATTAGAACAGGGCTGAACATAGCAGCCTTGATATGGGCAGTCATTCCAGGGCGCGCAAGCGAACCCGGAATCCATAGGCAATCGCGGAGCGTATGGTTCCGGGCTTACGGGCTAACCGGCGTCCGAATGACGGCAACCTATACCGTTTCGCAGGTCTTCGGCGCGGCGGAGTCGCTTTGCAAGCGCCGCCGCAGCGCCGGCGCGCGGCCGTCGGCGCCCGGCTGATAGTAGACGCTGTAGCGCGCCAGCACTTCGCGCGAACACCGCGCGCATCGGCGGGCTTCTTCACCTCGAACGAATCGAAGCCGGCGCGCACCAGGAAATGGAATTGGTCGCGCAGCACATCGCCGGTGGCGCGCAACGTGCCGCGAAAGCCGTATTGCTCGCGCAGCAGGCGCGCCTGGCTATAGGCGCGGCCGTCGCGGAATTTCGGAAATTCGAGCGCGATCAGCGCCAGGTGGCCGAGCCACGGCTCGAGCTCCGCGACCCGCCGATCGTTCGGCCACGCCACGCCGAGCGAGCCGTCGCGGCGGACAAGTTCGGCCGCGTCCGCCAGAAAGCGCTTCGCCGGTACGATGACCGGTACGCGATCCGGTATCGGCGCATCGTCGGCGACGTGAACATAGCGGTCTTCGACGATACGGCCGCCTTCAACGAGTGGCATAGACGCGCTCCCTGAAGGGTTCGATGCCGGTGCGCTGCATGGTTTCGATGAACAGTTCTTCCGGCCGCTCGCGCAGTTCGCAGATAGGCGGCGGCGATATCCTCGACGACGTCGGCGACCTGCGCATAGGGCACCGCAGGGCCGATCAGCGTGCCGAGCGTCGCATGCGTCGTCGGCCTTGCCGCCGAGCGTGATCTGATAAAACTCCTCGCCGTTCTTCTCGACGCCGAGAATGCCGATGTGGCCGACATGATGATGGCCGCAGGCATTGATGCAGCCGGAAATATTGATGTGCAGCCGGCCGAGATCGCGCGGCGCGATCGAGATTGCGGAAACGCCGCGTGATCTCCTGCGCGATCGGAATCGAACGTGCATTGGCGAGGCTGCAATAGTCGAGGCCGGGACAGGAAATGATGTCGGAGACCAGCCCGACATTCGGCGTGGCAACGCCGATCGTCGTCGAGCGCGCGCCACAGCGCCGGCAGGTCGCGTTGCGCGACATGCGGCAGCACCAGGTTCTGCTCATGACCGACGCGGATTTCGCCGAACGAGTAGCGGTCGGCGAGATCGGCGATGGCGTCCATCTGCACCGCGGTGGCATCGCCGGGCGTGCCGCCTTCCGGCTTGAGCGACAGCGTCACGATGGCGTAGCCCGGCGACCTTGTGATTGGACACGCAATTGCCGACCCACGCGTCGAAGCGGCGGTCGGCGCGGCGCGCCGCGGCGAGTTCCGGCGGGCTGTCGTCGAGCCGCTCGTAGTCCGGATAGCGGAAGCGGCCGGCGATCTCGGCGACCGCGGCAGGATCGAGCGCCAGCGCGCCGTCCTTGATGCTTTGCCATTCCGCTTCGACTTCCTTGGCGAACGCTTCGGCGCCGAGCTCGTGCACCAGAATCTTGATGCGCGCCTTCCAGATGATTGTCGCGGCGGCCGAACTGGTTGTAGGTGCGCAGCACCGCCTCGACATAGCTCAGCACGTCGCGCTTGTGCAGGAACGGCTTGATGGTCTTGGCGAGAAACGGCGTGCGGCCGAGCCCGCCGCCGACCATGACTTCGAAGCCGAGCTTCGCCCGCGTCGTTGCGATGCATCCGCAACGCAAGATCGTGGATGCGCAGCGCCGCGCGATCATGGCTCGATGTGCCGACAGCAGATCTTGAATTTGCGCGGCATGAAGGAGAATTCGGGATGCAGCGTCACATGCTGGCGGATCACCTCGGCCCAGACGCGCGGGTCCTCGATCTCGTCGGGCGCGACGCCGGCCCATTGGTCGGTCGTGAGGTTGCGCACGACGTTGCCGCTCGTCTGCATGCCGTGCATGCCGACGCTGGCGAGATCGGCCATGGCGTCGCGGCAGCTCTTCGAGCTTGATCCAGTGAAACTGGATGTTCTGCCGCGTGGTGAAATGGCCGTAGCCGCGGTCGTAGCGGCGCGCGACATGCGCCAGCATGCGCAATTGCGCTGACGACAGCGTGCCATAGGGGATGGCGATGCGCAGCATGTAGGCGTGAAGCTGCAGATAGACGCCGTTCATCAGCCGCAGCGGCTTGAATTCCTCCTCGGTCAGTTCGCCGGAAAGCCGCCGCGCGACCTGATCGCGGAATTCGGCGACGCGCTCGGTGACCAGCGTCCGATCGAAATTGTCGTAGACGTACATCAGTGCCTCGGATGCCGGCTTGGATGCCGAACGTCAGATGCCGAACGTCACCGGAAGATCGATCGTCGGGCCGCCCAGGCGAATGAGCTCGCGCAGGTTGCCGGGCCGGACCTTGCCGCTGGCAGCAAGCTTAACCGGCGCCACGTAGGGGCCGACTGCACGCAGACCGTCGGCGCCTGCTTCTTTGATCAGCTCCTTGGCGACGGCGGCGCTGGTCGTAATCGCGGCGCCATCGAGATCGGTGGTCCACCCGCCTTCGGCGCGGCGATAGATTACCGCGCCATCGCCGACGCGATTGGCGGTCACCACGACCGGTCCGGTCACTTTGATTTTCTGGTCGAGCGGTGACGTCATGGGCTGGTCCACCTTCAAGGTCGCGGCTTCGAGGCGAAGCTTCATTATAGAAATAATGTTCTCTATTACCGCTTGAAGGATCGTTAAAAAAGCAGAATATTCTACCTCGATGCGCTGCCTCGGAAGGATACATCGCGCGTCAAATGCCCGGACCCGAGAACGTCCATACGGCACGCCCGGCCTCTAAGCGCAAAAGCCCCAAAAGCGTAAAAGGGTCCGACCGACGGCCTTCTCAGGCGGGCTCGAAGGCGAACGTCGCGCCCTTGCGGACCACGTGGCCGAACCCCGGCGCATTGACGTGGGCGCCGGCGATGGCGAGACGCTCGGTTGCCGCCATATCGAGGATGCGCTTGCGCGATTTGACCGCCAAGTCCTTGTCGAGATCGTAGGTCAGCGCGGCGTCGGGATGGGAGATCTGGATCGCCGAGAGATGCACCACGTCGCCGAACGCCATGAAGCCGCCGCCGCCCGCGGCGAGCACCCAGCAGGTGTGGCCGGGCGTGTGGCCGGGCGCCAGCACCGGCGCGAAGCCCAATAGCTCCTCGCCGTCGCGCACGCGACGGATGCGATCGAGATAAGGCTTCGAGATTGATCTTGGTGCGGGCGCGATTGCCCTTGACCTGGTCCGGATCGTTGGCGCCGTGTCCGGCCGCATCCAGAAATCGGCCTCGGTCTCGTGCACGACGATCTCGGCATTCGGATAATGCGGCTCGCCGTCATCGTCGACCAGACCGTTGGCGTGATCGGGATGCAGATGCGTCATGACGATATGCGTGACCGTCTTCGGATCGACGCCGGCGGCGCGAAGATTCTCCGGCAGTTTGCCGAGCGTCGGCTGCATGGTGTTGCCGGCGCCGGCGTCGATCATGATCATCTTGCCGCCGCGGCGGATGAGAAAATTGTTGACCGGGATATGAAAGCGAGCCGTTATCGGTGCCGCCGACGAGCTTGCTCGGCCTGCGCCGCGGTCCATACCGACGACGAGGTCGAGCGAGGTCTTCAGGATGCCGTCGCTCAGGCCCTGCACCTCGACGTCGCCAACCGCATGCTCGGCAGCGTGCTGTCCGATTGTCGCCATTTCAAAAGCCCTCCCTGCGCGAGCGCGATCATGCAGCCGGCCGAGACCACGACGGCGACGGAGAGCACCGCGAACGGCGCGATGAAGCCGCCGCCCGATAGCGCGAGGATATAGCCGATCATGACCGGCGAAAACGCGCCGAACATCTGCGTCACGAAGGCGCGCACGCCTTGCGACTTGCCCATGTCGGCGGTGCCGACCACGCTGTGCATCAGCATTTCGGCGCAGGAAATGCCGACCTGCTGCGCGCACAGCGCGCAGATCATCAGCACCACGCTCCAGGTCGGGCTCGGCGCGAACGCCGCCGCCATCAGGAATACCGCGGCCGACGCCCAGCCCAAGCCGGCGAACGGCGCGCGGCGGAAGACCCGATCCGAGACGCGGCCGATGATCAGGATGGTCAGCGACCGCAAAGCCGTAGATCACGAAGGTCAGATAGCCCGACGTGCTGAAAGTGAAATGCCGCGCGGTGCGCAGATAAGTCGGCAGCCAGACCGACCAGCCCCAGAAGAAGATCGCGTTGGCACGAGATCGCGACGGTCATCAGCCAGAAGCGATGATTGCGTCCAGACGCTGCTCGACGCCTTTGAGGATGCGGCCCGGCGCATCCTCGTTGTTCTCGATCGCGCCGGCGTGGACCAGATCGGCTTCCGCCGCATTGACGGCCGGATGCTGCTCCGGCTTGTCGCGGACCAGAAACCACACCATCGGCAGCGGCAGGATCAGCGCCAGGACGCCGAGCGCGAAGAACTGGCCGCGCCAGCCGACCGCCACGATCAGCGCGGTGACGATGAGGCCGGTCAGCATCGGCCCGATCATGGTGCCGATCCACCAATAGGACGTCGCCTTGCCGCGCTCGCGCAGCGCGAACCAGTTGGCGACCAGCGCCAGCGTCACCGGATAGCAGGCCGCCTCGCCGACGCCGAGCCGATGCGCGAGGCGAGCAGCATGCCGTAGCTTGCCGACAGGCCCGACCAGAAGCAGGTCAGCGCCCAGATGACGAGGCTCGCCATGGTCGGCGTTGCGCGGCGCCGTAGCGCGTCACCGCCCAGCCCCAGAGCGGCGCCGCCAGGCTGTAGGAGATGAACATGCTGCCGACCAGCCAGCCGAGCAGCTTGGTCTGGCCGGCAAGCTGCATCTCGTCGAGGAATTTCGGATTGGCGATGACCAGCGAGATGTTGCTCTTGTCGAACATGGAGATGATCCAGATAGACCAAGAGCGTCGGCGCGATATAAGTCCAGCGCACGCGCGTGGCGGCGGCAACCGCGGCCGCCTCGTGGGCACGAGCCCCTGCGGAACCGTGATGGTCATGTGAGCCTCCCCTGGCCGAGCGCGGTTTTACTTTTTGGTGTGCCGGCACTTTACGACGACATTCGCGTCGCTTGGAAAATGTTGCGCGCGCATGAAGACTTGTCAACAACGCCAGCGTCGGACGGCATAAGCGACGCCGCTGATGTGACGACCGGATGAAATGCCGCAGTGAGCTGTCGCGCGCGTACCTGCAGGTCGAGGATTTTTTTACGAACCTATGCGGGCAGCGATATGATCCGCTACCCGCAGCGCATTGGCGATGATGGTCAGTGTCGGATTGACGGCGCCGATCGACGGGAAAAAGCTCGCGTCCGTGACATAAAGATTGTCGAGTTCGTGGGCCTTGCAGTTGACGTCGAGCACGGACTGGGCCGGATCGGTCCCAAACCGCAGCGTGCCGGCCTGATGCGCGGTGCCACCGATCGGAATGTTCTGGCCGAGATAAAGCGACCGGTCGAAAAGATGCGGATGCATGTCGAGCTTGCCGCAGAGATTCTCGCAATTTCTGCCGCAGACGTGCGTGCGCCTCCATATTGTTCTGCGTCAGATCGAGCATGACGCGATCTGCCGTCGTAGAAGATGCGGTTCTGCGGCAGCGGCAGATCTTCCGACGTCAGCCAGAAGTCGAGCGAGTGCTCCGCGAGCCAATCGAACGGCTTCTCCGGAAACCATTGCAGGACCTCCGGCAATCCTTCGCCGCGGATTTGCACGCCGTCCGACTTGCCCACCATCTGGATATGGCCGAGCGGATAATCCCAATCGTCGGAGCCGAAATAGAAATCATTCAGTCCCAGCGTTTTTTGAAATTTCGTCGGATTTGGCGTGCGCGAGATCGCCAGCACGACACTGTTGTTGTGACGCATGTAGTTGCGGCCGACCAGGCCGGAGCCATTCGCAAGTCCGTGCGGATGTTCGTCGTTCGCCGAGCGCAAGCATCAGCAGCGCCGACGACAGCGCGCCGCACGCAACGACGACGATATCGCCGGTATAGGTCGTCCGTTCGTCGCCTCGCACCACCTCGACGCCGGTGATCGGCGCCGCCGGACGCGCTCGTCGTCAGCTTGTCGACATAGGAATCCGTCATCAGCGTCAGATTGGGATGCGCCGCGAGCGCCGGATCGACACAGATGACCTGCGCGTCGGCCTTGCCGTTGGTCAGGCATGGATAGCCGTCGAAGGCATTGCAGCGGATGCAGGGCGAATGCGGCAGCGCCTTGCCGTCATGTTCATCGAGCAGGATGCCCACCGGCAAGTGGAACGGATGGTGGCCTTCGCGCTTGAGGCCGTCGAAGAGTTGCTGGATGCGCGGCTCGTGGGTCAGCGGCGGATAGGCGTACGGCGTTCGCGACGGCGGTTCGGTCGGATCTTCGCCGCGCAAACCGTGGACGTGATAGAGCTCTTCGGCGGCCTGATAGTACGGTTCGAACACATCGTATTTCACCGGCCAAGCCGGAGAAATCCCAGTCGGGATGCCGGATCTCCTGCGAAGTCCTGCTCCGCGCAGCCGCAGCAAAACGGCGCCGTAGACTTTGCTGTTGCCGCCGACGAAATAATGCAGGCCCGGATGAAAGCTCTTGCCATCGGAACTGTACCAGGTCTCCGGCGCTTGATAGCGCGCGTCGATAAATACGGCTTTGCTATCCCAATTCTCACGTTCGCGCGGCAGATAATCGCCGCGTTCCAGGAGGAGAATCCGCTTTCCGGTCTGCGCCAGCCGCCACGCCATCGTGCCGCCGCCCGGACCGGAGCCGATGATGACGACATCGTAATGTTCACTGCTCATCGCTCGTCTCCAAAACCCGCCCGGTCGTCATCATATACATGCACAAGTAGTAGTTATAATACGAAGGTCACACCGCAGTTCCTGATGAGGGCCGGGATCTCACGGCCCATCTTGCGACAGCAAGGCAATGCGCAATGTCTACGCTCAGTATCGGTCTCGCCTTGGCGATCCGGATTTTTCTTGTTCTCCTGTTTTTGCCGTTCAGCGCCCTGGACAAGATTTTGGACTTCCGCACCGCCGTAGCGCAGGCTCGCGAGGCCGTTCCGAATACAGCGGCCGCAACCGGATTGATCCTGGCCGGCCTATGCGTCGAGATATTCATGTCAGCGGGCGTCGTAACGGGCATTGCCGATCGGGCCTGCGCATTCGTTCTGGCCGGGTATTGTGGGGTCACCGCCCTGCTCTGGAAACAATTCTGGCGTCCGGGCGACTTCTGGAGCGCGAGCGACGGCAAAGCGCGGGGGCTGTTCTGGGATTTTCTGGAAGAACCTCGCTCTCGGTGCCGGTTTTCTTCTCGTGGCTTTCGGCACTAGCGCGTCGTCCGTCGCCCGGTTCATCGCCCATCCGACGGCGTCATCGCATCCTTACCAACTGACACAGCAGGTCCGGCCGTGAGCACAGAGTCCTCGCCGATCGTCCCCTATTGGCATGTCTGGACCGATGCCGATGGAATCAGTCACCAAACGCGCTGCGAACTGACGGAGTTTCAGAAGGCCGCGATCCAGCCGGCCGCCGCGCCGCAATGGATCGGCACGAAGACGAAGCTATGGCGCGACGGTCTTCGCCACGGTGCTTCCGGTCGGCTGGATCGGCGACTGGCACGAAAATCCGTGTCCGCAATGGATCATTCCTCTGTCGGGCCGCTGGTTCGTCGAAACGATGGATGGCGTCCGCGTCGAAATGGGACCAGGCGACATGTCGTTTGGCGAAGATCAGAACACGCGCAAGGTCGACGGCAAGCAGGGACACTACTCCGGCACAATCGGGCGGAGCCGGCGATCCTGATGCTGGTGCAGTTCGAAGTCGCGCCGACCATCGCGTCGGCCTGCCGGTTCAGGTGAGCCATGGACGGCTTCGACATCCGCTCGCCCCGCTTCGAGCACTATATCCTGAGCAATGCGTCGCTGGAGACGCTCGCCGCCGGCTTCCGCTGGATCGAGGGACCGGTGTGGATGGGTGACGCCGATTGTTTGCTGTTTCAGGACCTTCCCAACAACCGCACCATGCGCTGGAGCGATGGCCAGGGCGTGTCGGTCTATCGCGCGCCATCGAACTACGCGAACGGACAAACGCGCGATCGCCAAGGCCGGCTGATAGCCTGTTCGCACCGCGGACGGTGCCTTTATCGAACGGAATACGATGGCCATGTGACCACTTTGGTCGATCGCCATGCCGGCAAGCGGCTGAATGCACCGAATGATGTGGTGGTGAAATCCGACGGCTCGATATGGTTCACCGATCCGCTCTACGGTATTTCCAATGATTACGAGGGCGGCCGGCAAGTCTCGGAACAGCCGCCGGCAGTTTATCGGTTCGACCCGGAAACGCGGGACATCCGCATCGTGGCGAATGACTTCGACGGGCCCAACGGCCTCGCCTTTTCGCCCGACGAACGCCTGCTCTACATCGCCGAGACGGGCGACCAGACCCAGCCGTCGCCGCGCCAATATATTCGCGTCTTCAATGTCGCCGCCGATGGCGCAACGCTGTCGGGTGGCGATATCTTCCACAAGATCGAGCCCGGGTATTGCGACGGCATGCGGGTCGATGAAGACGGCAACATCTGGAGCAGTGCGGCCGACGGCGTTCACTGCATCAGTCCCGACGGCGCGTTGCTCGGCACGATAAAGGTGCCATACCGCGTCTCCAACCTGACTTTCGGCGGCCCGGCAAAGAACCGCCTCTTCATCGGCGGTTCGACGATCCTCTACTCCATTTTCTTGAATTGCCGCGGTGTGCAGGCGCCGTGACCTCGATCGACAGGCTATCGCGGATCAAACTGATGTGCCGCGACGCGGACGGTCTCGTTGCTTTCTATACGGACGCCTTCGGCTTCACGCGTGTGGACCACACAGTAACGGACAATCCAGCTCTAGCCGCGCGGACGACCCTGCGGCTCGGCCATCAGACCATTATGCTCGCGCAGGCTCGACCATCAGGACGCAGCTATCCACGCGATGTCGCCGGATGGAGTCCGCTGTTTCAGCATATCGCGATTGTCGTTTCCGACATAGCGGCGGCCTATGCCAGGCTCAAGACGCTTGTCGGCTGGACCGCAATTTCGATCGATGGCCCGCAAACTCTCCCAGCGTCATCCGGCGGCGTGACGGCATTCAAATTTCGCGATCCGGAAGGTCATCCGCTCGAGCTGCTCGCCTTTGCATCCGGGACAGCGCCCGCCCGCTGGGCGTTCCGGAACGCCAATCCATGCTTGGGGATTGATCACTCGGCAATTTCGGTGACCGAAACCGCCCGAAGCGTGGCGTTCTATGAGCGCCTGGGATTGGTGCGCACGGCCGGTTCGCTCAATGTCGGGCCCGAACAGGCAAAGCTCGACGACGTTACCGATCCGGTTGTCGAGGTGACGGCGCTGGCATCGCCCACACATTCCACACCGCACGTCGAATTGCTCTGCTATCGCGGCAATTTCGACCGCCGCGGACCGCCGACCGATGTCGGCGACGTGGCTGCAACTCAGCTCGTGTTCGAAGTGAAGGGCGGCGATGCCCTCGAGGCGCTTGTTGCATCAAACCGCGAGGCGGTCGTGTCAGGCCCGATTGAGCAAAGCGGATGTTTGAACGCTTTGTTGCGCGATCCAGACGGTCATTTGCTCTGCCTCCAGACGTCACTGACCAAAGACACGTCGTCGCCATGACAAAATCCGCGGCGCTTGCTACGCCCTTTCCGATCCGCAAATTTGAAGGCAACCCATGGCAATGAATTCGACGACGCCGCCCGGAGCGCCCGGCATCGCGCCGCGCTGGACTTCAAGCGCCAAGAGCGCAGTCGGCACGGCCGCCAGCAGAGGCAGTCACGTCTGGTTCACCATCAGCCACGGGATTCTCAACGAGATTTATGCGCCACGCCTGGATTCGGCCTGTATCCGGGATTTTGGCTTGATTGTCACGGCAAGCGACTATTTTTCGGAAGAGAAGCGCGATGCCGATCACACCGTCGCGATGGTGGAAGATGGCGTTCCGGCGTTTCGGGTCTGTCAACACCGCGAGAGACGGCCGCTATCGCATCACGAAAACAATCCTGTCCGATCCAGACCGCGAAGTCGTCCTGCAAGAGATCGCATTCGAGGCGCTCGTGGGTAAGGCATCCGATTACGCCGTTCATGCGATCGTTGCTCCTCATCTCGTCAATGCGGGCGCCGGCAACACCGCGTGGTACGGCAGCTACAAAGGTCATCCCGCGCTGTTCGCCGAAGGACGGGGGACGGCGCTTGCCGTCATTTCCTCGGTCCCGTGGATCGCGGGTTCGGCCGGCTATGTTGGTGTTTCCGACGGCTGGCAGACCTTGTCGCGCGGCGAAGGGCTGAAGCCCGAATACGTGCGCGCGGAAAATGGCAACGTCGCCGTCTCCGGCACGATCGATTTTACGGCCGGAGAGGGACGGCACCGTTCTGGCGATCGGGTTTGGCGCGCAACCGGAGGAAGCCGCGTTCCGCGCCCTCATCAGCCTCCAACATGGCGTGGAATTCGACGCTGAACCGCTTTTGCGCCGGTTGGCGGCAATGGCAGCAGAGCCTCGTCTGCGCTCGACGAGCACCATGATCCGGCAAGGTTGAATCGCTACCGCGTCAGCACCGCCGTCCTGGCGACACATCGCGACGCCGCATCGGGCGCCATCATCGCAAGTCTCTCGATCCCATGGGGTTTCTCCAAGGGCGACGACGATCTCGGCGGTTACCACCTGGTGTGGCCGCGCGATCTGGTTGAAATCGCGGGCGGCCTGCTCGCCGCGGGGAGCGGTGCGCACGCCAAAGCCGTGCTGGAATATCTCATCGCCATCCAGGAAGCCGATGGACACTGGGTGCAGAACTCGTGGCTCGACGGCAGAGCGTACTGGCAGGGCGTCCAAATGGACGAAACTGCGTTTCCAATCCTGCTTTACGATATGCAGTTGCGCGCCGGCGTGATCAACGCGTCCGAGACCGCGCGCTATACCGCAATGATCGAAGCGGCCGCCGGCTATATCGTGCGCAACGGACCGGCGACACAGCAGGACCGCTGGGAAGAAGACGGCGGCTACTCTCCGTTCACGCTGGCGGTCGAAATAGCGGCGCTGCTGGCCGCGGCCGACGCGATGGATATGGCCGGCAAGACCGCTATCGCGCGCTATCTGCGCGAAGTCGCCGACGGCTGGAACGAACAGATCGAGCGCTGGACTTATGTCGTCGATACGGAGCTGTCGCGCAAGCTCGGTATCGAAGGGTACTACATCCGCATCGGACGTTCGGTCGATGGTGGCGCATCCGATCCGCGCGGACTTATCCCCATTCGCAATCGAACCGACTCCAATGCCGCTGTCGAGGCCGATCTTCTGGTGAGTCCCGGATGCTTTGGCGCTCGTGCGCTTCGGCTTACGTGCGGCGAATGATCCTCGGATCGTCAATACCGTGAAGGCGATCGACGCGGTCCTCAAGCGCGATTTGCCGGCCGGGCCCTATTGGTATCGATACAATCTCGACGGCTACGGCGAACACGCCGACGGCAGACCATTCGACGGCGCCGGCATCGGGCGTCTTTGGCCGCTGCTGACTGGCGAGCGCGCCCATTACGAGCTTGCGGCGGGCCGGTTCGACGAGGCGCGGCGCCTCCTCGGCACGCTGGAATCATCCGCCAGCGCCGGCGGCCTGTTGCCGGAGCAAATGTGGGACAGCGAAGACATTCCGTCACGCGAACTGTTTCTTGGACGGCCTTCTGGAAGCGCGATGCCGCTCGCCTGGGCCCATGCCGAACACATTAAATTATTGCGCTCTTTGAGGGATCAAGCTGTTTTTGACATGCCGCCGCAAACCCATGCCCGCTATATCTCGAGCAAGCCCGAGCCCGCGCCGCAATGCTGGCGCGTGACATCAAAAATAAGCAAAATCAGCCCAGGCCAAAAGCTCCGGCTTGAGTTTTTGGAACAGGCGCAGGTGCGATGGACGACGGATAATTGGTCCACCAACACCGATACCAATACCAAAGCAACCGGATTGGGGACCTATATCTGCGATCTTCCCACACGATCTTTGCGCCCCGGCAGTATCGTACGCTTCACCTTCTTTTGGACGCAGAAGAACACGTGGCAGGGATCAAACTTCGAAGTCGTGATCGACGGCGGAAGAGTTTAATCTGCCAACCGCGCACCGCTTCTTCGCATACGAGAATGTCCGGTCGCAATCGCCGCTATTGCGGCGGCGTTTTCAGGCGCTGTCTGCCCGCGCCAGACTATGTGAAGGTCGGGGCGTAGCAGAATGAGATCGTACCGTAGATTTCCCGCGCGACGCGATCCGGCACGTCGAGCACCGTCACCGGCGCGCCGCTGGCGCGGAGCGCAACCTCCAGCCCGCTTGCATCGGCTTTGGTGCGGCCGAGCCTGAGGATTGTGTAGCCGTCGGGAATGCGGTCCTGCATTGGCGTGCCGTCATCGAGCCAGACATGCGGCAGCCGCGCGCCCGGCCAGGTGGTCGGCTGATATTCGCGGAACAGATGCTCCGGCCCGCCGGGCATGTCGCAGATGACGGGCAGAGTCGACGTAGCGATAGCCGAGCTCGGCGCCGATCATCTCGTTGCTCTTGCGCTGCTCGACATCGGCGACGGCACCGAGATTGCGGCGAGTCTGCTCGCCCGCCGGCGTGTCGTCGCGCATATTCGGCCGCCACATCGCGCGCCACTTGCGGCGGCCGAGCGTTGCGTAACGCGACGCGCCGACATTGCGCTCGCCGACCTGACGGCGCTCGACCTCGTAGGAGCCAGCAGGTCCGGACCGCCCCAGCCGGCAAGCGTCGCATGCGAGCTTCCACGACAGATCGATCGCATCGCCGATGCCGGAATTCATGCCGAGACCGCCGGTCGGGATGACGAGATGCGCCGCGTCGCCGGCGAGAAAGACGCGGCCTTGGCCATAGCGATCGGCGAGCAGCAGGTTCTGCCGCCACGGATCGCAGGACAGCATCTCGTATTTCATCGGAAAGCCGATGGTTTGCTCGAACTGGCGGTTCATCTCCTCGTTGGTTTCGACCATGGAATGCAGCGTCCAGTGCCTGGTCGAATCCTGCATGATCAGTTGCGTCGCCTTGTCGTCGGCGACGTGATAGTGCCGGCCCTTGGCCGGGCCGTTGCCGATCGGCAGCCGCTCGAACAGCTCGTCGCAGCGATACAGCGCCTGCCGCAAGCCCAGGAGATTGCCTTCGCCGCTCGAGCGCGATGCCGAGCTCCTTGCGCACCAGGCTGGCGCCGCCGTCGCAGCCGACGAGATAGGCCGCGCGAAGGTCCTGTGTGCCGCCCGCCGCGCGTGCGCACGTGCGCCGTGACGCCGGCACTCGTCCTGCCGCAGCGACAGGAACTCGCAGCCGAAGCGCACCGTGACGCGCCGGGATCGTTTCGGCGACCGACTTTCAGCAGCGGCTCGAGCGTGTATTGCGAGATGAGCTGATAGGGCTCGAGCGGCAGGCTGCCGTCGTTGGTCGCGCGCGTGTCGGCCTGCGCCTGCGTCGACCGACGGATAAGCCAGACGCAGCAGCGGCGGCTCGTTCATCGCGAGAACGATATAGACGTCCATCGGACAATCGGGCCGCAGCCCGGCGGCGCGGATGTCTCTGCGCAAGCCCCATGCGGCGGTAGATCTCCATGGTGCGCGCATTGATGCGCTCCATCTTCGGCAGAAACGCCGGCTCGTTCTTTCTGCTCGATCAGAGTGCAGCGCACGCCGCGCCTGCCGAGATCGATGGCGAGCGTCAGTCCGGTCGGTCCGGCGCCCACGATCAGAACGTCACTATCCATCATGTGTATCGCGCTTACTTGCCGGGAGCAGCGTCGGCCAAATCCTCGGAACGGTTGATACGCCGCATCGGCGCATTGCTCCGGCGTTGAATCGACGAACTGCGTCATGACGCCGGAGAGATAAATCGCAACCTTGTCCTTGCGCTCGCTATGGCCATTGAGCTGGACACAAACCACAATGTGTTGACTCCGACCAACCGGCTTGAGCACCGGCGCGCTGATGAAAGCACCGCGATACTCCGCACGGTCGAGCAGCTGAGTTCCGAGGTACGCCGCGATCTGCTGCCGATAGTTCGGTGGAAGCGCGTTCGGATCAACTGGAACCGGATTGCTCTTGGCACCGCACGCCGCAAGCATCAGCGATGGGATAATGCTGGCTGCAAAAACTCTCATGGCGTCGCTCAAGTACAACGTTCCGTCAGGCCGGTGACAGCTTCATCATGGCCAGCGCCGCACGGCCATTCGGACCGTACGGATTGCCGACCGACTCCATCATCTCAAAATGATTATAATTCGCCGCCTCGATCAGTTCGGCCGGCTTGCCGGCCGCCTTGACCGCAGCGGCGAAGTCGCGGTTCTGGCGCTGAAACTCCGGCGTCTCATTGGTGCCATAGGTGACGACGATCGGTGCACGGAGGAGATCGAGGTGGCGCTGCGAACTCATCGCCTGCTCCATCGCGTCGGTGAATTGCACGTAGTTGCCGCGCTTCGAGAGTCGCACCGGCTTGAGGTCGTACATGCCACTCATGCATATCGCCGCCCTTCACGATCGTCTCAGGCACGCCGAAATCGTTCTTCCAATCGGTCACCAGGGCAACGCCGCAAAGATGACCGCCCGAGGAATGGCCGCCGATGTAAAGCGCGTTCCGGATTGCCACCGAAGCTGGCGGCGTTCTTGTAGGTCCAGGCGATGCGCGCGCCGCACCTGATCGGCCATCGCCGCGAGATCACCATTCGTCTGATGGATCGATGCGAAATCCGAGCACCACGCAATGGGCGCCGGCATCAACGAACATTTCGGCCAAATAAGCGTAATTCTTGGCCTCGCCGCCCAACCACGCGCCGCCGTGAATGAACATGAAAATCGGCGCCTTTGGCCGCTTGGCCGAAAATATATCGAGCCTTCTCGACCTCGGTTGGGCCGTAAGCCTCGCGCCGCGGCTGACCGAGACGACCGCGCACCAACTCACTGTTGCTCGCGGCGCGTGCCAGGATTTGGCGCGCAAGCGGCGCATAGAAGGATTGATCATAGGCGGCGTCGAGTTCAACCTGATCGAGGCCCATCCATACGCTCGGCCCCTGCGTATGTGCAGGCGGCCCGATGTGGCACTCATCGGCAAACGCCGGGGTGACTGCCAGGGCGGCTGCCGCGCCGAGCACGGCACGCCTCGTCGCCGGGCGCGCCACGCCATGTCGTGATGGGCCACCATCGAACTGCATCTGCTGGTCCTTCGTGCCGGTTCGTTGTTCGCGAAGCATAGCATACCGCGCCTGGCGGCGGACGTGAGATCACTCCTCCGGCACGGGGCCGCACCAGCCAGGCAAATAATCGGCGTCCGTGCTCTTGGCCAATTGCAGCGCTTTCGTAACGGCGCGGCCGAAGTCGTGCTCGACCAGCTTGCGCTTCATGCGCCGGCGCAGGAAATCCGCCCAGAGAAATTCGCTGAACGGCGTGGTGTCCTTGGCGAAGCCGCCGGCGCGCCGCAATTCGCCGGCCAGCGAGCGGAACGGATCGTCGACCAGCTTGATGACCGATTTGGGAATGTCCTTGTATTGGCGGCGGCGGCCCTCGGCGTCGAACGGATGCATCCAGCTTCGGTTGTCCATGACGGTCCAGAACGCATCGAGTTCGAGCCCGCTCAGATTGGCAACAACGGCCACGGCGACGTCCTTGACGCCTTCGTCGTGCAGCGCGCGCGCAAGGTGATGATGATCGATCACGTAGTGGCGGCTTCTTCGGGCCGAGGATCACCGGAATCATATGCTTGCCGAGAAATTTTTCGCCCTTCTTCTTTGCGGTCTCGCGCCAGCGCTTTCGCTTTTCCAGAACCTCGCGCATGCCGACGGTGATCTGGGTCGGGCGCAGATCGGTCGATGGCGACGGTCGTCAAGACGGGTTCGCGAACTGTAGTCATGATTCGGCTCCTCAAAAAACCTCGCGATCCGATCATAGCGGCACAGCGGAGCGGCCAAAAGCAAGCCGCCCGGTGCTGGTCGGCACCGGGCGGCGTTTGTCGGCAATTCTGCTTGACCGCGCTCAATGCGCCAGCGGATCGGGACGGACCTGGATATGAACGGCCATCGGCGTCGAGCCCTTGCCGCCTTCTTTGAGCCACGGCGTCCGGTCACCTTCAGACGACCACAAGCCCCTGCCCTTCCAGCCGGCCTTGGGGTCGTCGATGCGGGCATCCAACCCTTTGGCATAAAAGCCGATCGGGATATGGGATACGCAGCGAGACCATCTTGCCGTTGACCAGTGCGTCGAAGCCGTCGTTCAAGTTCGCCGTCGAAATCGGCACGTCTTTCCCAAGTCCGACCGCGTTGTGCTGGTCGACCCAGGTGTAGTAGCTCGCCTCGGCGCTGTTGTCGCCGATACCCTCAAACCCCGGGCCGGGATATTTGTAGAACGTCCAGCCTTCCGGGCAGTGATCGCCCGTGGCTTTGGGACCATTGAGCGGCCCCTTGCACTTGCTGCGGTCGAAGCTGCCGAGATGGCCGCTGGCGAGCGACACCCAGACCACGCCCTTGACTGTCGATATCGCCGCCCCGCGGGCCAAAGCCCGGCTTCGGAATGTAGTAAATCTCGGACAGCTTGGTCTTGGGATCGAACCGCGCCATGCCGCCCCTGCCGCCGAACACGTTCTCGGTGAACCAGATCGAGCCGTCGACCGGGTTCGGCATCACCGCGTAGCTGCCCGAGCCGCCGATCACCCGCATGTCCTTGTTGGGATCCATCGGCTGGCCTGGCTCGGTGTAGTCATCGAGCTTGCCGTTGCCATTGGTGTCGAGCACGAACGGCGCCCAGCCTTGCGCTTTTTCGGCGTCGCCAGTTTCATCAAATACCTTGGTATCAAGCCAGCCGACGACCGGGCCGCCGCCGCTGGTCCACAGCGTGTTGTCCTTGTCGAAGCCGAACTGCAGGTGATGGGTGCCGAAGCAGGTATCGATGAAAGTGAATTTTTGCGTCTTCGGATCGAGCATCGCCAGCTGACGTTCGTTGCTGTCGATCGGGAACGCCTTGGCGTAGGGATTGTCCGAACCCTTCCGGCAGAACGCCGGCGTGCCGGGCGCATGGTTGGTGCCCGTCATCCAAAGCCTGCCCTTGCCGTCGAACATGTCGTTGTGATTGTCGAACTTGGTGTCCCAAATCTGCTGCATGCCCCAATAAGCCGACGCGGCCATCGGCTTCTCGATAGCCGCATGTCCGGGCCCGAAAGCCTCCGGCACATCGGCACCCTCCGGCGGCGTGACGTAGGCGACCTTGCCGGTCTTCGGATCGAGCACCGGCAGGTGGTCGGTCGCATATTCTGTCGAGCCGAACAGCGGGCCATTGGCGTTGACGGTCGGATTGCGCTTGTCCGACGAGATCAGGTCGTGGAGATATTGCTTCTCGTTGCCCCAATCCCAGGTCGTGACCACGATATTGCGCTCGATCGCCCTGCGGCCGTTGCGGCTTGGAGGCGGGCAGTTCGCCGTTGGCGATGCGGTCGGTCCAATCGCCGAAATACTTCAGCGGCACGCTGCCGAGCGTGCCGGCGATCGGATTGACCATCAGCGGAGCCGCCTGACCGGACTGAATGCGCCGCGCCCACGCTTCTTCGCCGCTCTTGAACTTGCCCAAGGCCGCGCGGAATGGTCCGGGTTGCGATCGAGCCGAGCTGATGGCAGCCGACGCAGGCCTGATTCTTGATCGTGGTCAGCCACTGGCTCTGCGTCACCTTGGGCGGAATGTCGCTCTTGCCGCCGAACTGGTCCTCGGCCGGGAATTTTCAACATCGCGTACCAGTAGATCGCCGGATAATATTCCGCCGCAGCGGCATCGTTTGGCGCGGGAACGGCCGTGAGATTGAGGTGCTTGCCGGGCACGGCATCGACCTTCGGCGAATCGACCAGGCCGTAGCCGCGCACCCATACCTTATACTTGCCTTTCGGCAAGTCGGGCACGACGTAACGCCCCTGATCGTCGGTCACCACCATCTTGGCATAGCGTGTGGGCAGGTCGAGCGTTTCGGCGATCACCCAGACGCCGGCCTCGGGCCCGTGCGGTCCGGTGACGACGCCGCCGATGTCATGGCTATCGATCGAGACGGCGGCTGGCGCAGCGTTGAGCCGGGCCGGCGTAGCGGCGAGGAATACTGCGACGGCGATGGCCGCGACGCTGCCGTACAATGCTCGTTTCATACCAACCTCCCCGTTATGCGACGCACGGCCCCCTCCTTTCCCTCTCCGCCCGTGAAAGAAGGAAAGGAGGAGGCGCCAGTTGCGATTGTGCGAGAATCTGCCTCGCCGGCTGCCCACCCGCAAGGAAAATCGACGGCCGCCGACTGCCGGCGGAACAACGCGAAGTTATGGTCAATTGGCCGATGAGCCGACGGCGCTGCTCAACTTGTCGAAAAGGCCGATGACGTCCTTGCGGATCGACGCCAACCGGGAAAATTCATCGGTGAGGCCGGCGACGCGCTCTTCGAGTTCCTTCTTGGCTTGCGCAAATGTTTCCACCTGAGCAGCGAGGTTGCCGCTTTCGCTGCCATCGATGTTCTGGATTTTGGCGAACAGCCGATCGCGGACAACCTGGAGCTCTTGGATCGACGTTGACCACGCCGCCATCATCGGATTCAAGCGGCATCAGCCGCGATTGGAGATCGTCGAGCCTCGTCCGCAACTGCCCGAAAACGGTCATCTTCCGCTCGATCTCGTCGACGCGAACTTGCGTCTCCGCGATAAAACGCCGGAGTTCCTCGACGCTGGCATCGTTATCGGCTGCGCCTTCCGCACCGGACGCGGCCGCAAGCTTATCGAGCGTCTGATCGAAGTTGGCAAACAGGTGCTCGACGTCGTTACGCAGCGTACCGAGCTTGGAATATTGAGCATCGAGTTGCGCGACGCCGTCTTCAAGCCGCCGCTTGTCGTCAACGAACTTCTGCACGCGCTCGCCGAGATTTCCTTCGGGCGTTCGCTGAAGCGCATCGATCTCGGCCGCCAGGCTGTCGCTCGTCTCGCCAAGGTCCTTGACGCGGGATGTGACACCGGTCTTCGCTGCCGCAAACGGAGCAAGGCGTGCGTGCAACTCCGCGTAGACATCCGTCAAACCGGCGATCGTTTTAGAAGCGCTCTCGATCTCATCGCAGCGAGCGTGGCTGTGTTTGACGAATTCCACCAATTTTTTCAGACGAACGTCAAGATGAACCGCGTCGTCACCGCTTGCGATCTCCGCCAGCGTCCGCTCGATATCGGTCTGGCGGTTGTCAATGTCGGCGAAAAGTTGCTCGATCGACCGCCGTTTCTCGAGCACCGGAACGAGCCGCTGCTGCAGCGCCTGCTGCTGGGCGCGGATCTCGTCGACGCGGGATTGCAGATCGCCGATCTCGTTGCGGCCCTGTTGGACCTGCGCGAAGCGCTCCGCTTCGGTAAGCCGATGCTGCACAGCGCTGATAGCGTCTTCCGGGATCGGTGCGGGCAAGATGATACACGGCCGCTTCGGCATCGACCTGCGACTTCGCCATGTCCTTGACGCCCTGGCGCACGCCATCGAGGCGCAGCGCGAGCGCATCGGCAGCTCTACGTTGGCGTGCCAGCATGTCGGTGAGCCACACCGCCGAAGGGAGCAACACAAGCGGCACCAAAACGACAACGATCCAAGCCAGCTTGTGCAGCAACGGCTCGGCGGCGAAGGCCTGAAACAAGGCGGCTATTTCCGGCCCTTGGGTCAGAGCAATGAGCCCAAGCCGCCAGCACGAAAAGCGACGACGCAACCACCAACTAAAGTGACTAATCTGTTCATCGAAACGACGGCCCACCCAACCCTGCTTGTTTGGTACGACAGGAGCGCCGCCGCGCACAAGGGCAAGTGGTGCTGGCCTGACTGCGAGTTTTGGCGAGCAGCACGTGGACAAGCCCGGAGAAGGCCGGTATGGGGCAATGACGAGCGGTAAGCTGCGACCGTGCAGGAAAGTCGCGTGTCATGATCGAGCTACGGTCTATCGGAGCGGCGCTGCTGATCGCTGCTTCGATCGTGCTCCTGCCCGTCGGCCGGCATGCAGCACTAAGCGAAGAGCATGCCGTGGCGGCGGCCAAGACTGCCAGCGCGCGGCGTTCCGCGTCGTCGTCGATGTCGGCCATACCTCAACGTCCCCGGCGCCATCAGCGCGCGCGGCATGCCCGAATACGCCTTCAATCTGCAACTTGCGCAACAAGTCAGACAAGCGCTCGTCGATGCCGGCTTCGACAAAACCGTCTTGCTGATCACGGACAAGGCTCCACCGGCAGGGTTGTTCGAACGCGCGGCACGCGCCAACGCCATGCCGGCCGATCTCTTTATCGCCATTCATCACGATTCGGTGCCGGACCACCTGTTGGAAACGTGGAATTACAACGGCCAGGAAAACCACTTCAGCGACCGCTTCAAGGGCTATGCCATTTTCATCTCGAACGACAATCCCGACCGTGCCGGCAGCCTGTTGTTCGGCAAATTCCTAGGTCAGGAGCTCCAAGCACGCGGCCTGCAATACACGCCGCATTACACGCTGGAGTTGATGGGGCACCGCCGACGCGACCTCCTCGATGCCAAAGCCGGTGTCTATAGCTACGACGCGTTGATCGTGCTGCGGGCAACGCACATGCCTGCGGTGTTGCTCGAAGCCGGATCAATCATCAACCGCCAGGAAGAGCTGGACATGGCGAGCCCCGAACGCCGCACCGCGACCAGCGCCGCCGTCGCCGCGGCGGTTGAGGAATTTTGCACGGCCCGTTCGCGCCCAAAGGCGGGACGCGTCGTGACGCGCCCGTCTCTCCGTGGGCTCGCATCGCCCGGTCACACCGGTACGGCGCCGTCCACCAGGTGAGGCTTACGGCGCGACTTGGGTTTGCTGGTCCGGCGCTTTCAACCTATCGCGTCTCGCGGCGCTTTCGTTCCGCGTCATCCCACGCGGTCAGCGCCTGGAAGTCAGGCACAAAACCCAGCCCTTTCTGCGCGTCGGAGGATACGACCGTCTGCGATGTGACGACGTCGATAAGAGCCGGGGCATTTTTCAACGCTCTTTGCAGTGCGCCCGGAAGGTCGGCGGGATCTTCGACACGTTCGCCGCCCGCGCCAAGCGCGCGTGCCAGTCCCGCGTAATCGGAGTGCCGGAGCGTGGTGCCGACAACGCGACCGCCATAGTTCATTTCCTGATCCAGACGTTCGATGTTCCAGGCCGCATTGTTGGACACGATGAACACCACTTTGGCGCCGTGCCGCACAGCGGTATCGATTTCCATGGCATTGATGCCGAAGGCGCCGTCGCCGTTGACTGAAATGACTTGCCGGCCCGGCAGCGCCAGCGCCGCCGCGATGGCAAACGGCACGCCGACACCGAGGCAGCCGAAGGCGCCCGCGTCCATGTAGATGGTCGCCTGCAGTCCAACGCGGGCAAAGCTCAGAAGATCACCGCCGTCGGCAACCGCCACGTAATCGGGATCGGCAACGGCCGCGATCGCATCGAAGATGGCGCGCGGATGGATTTTTCCATCGGCGCCGGTCGCGGGCCGATCTTTCGGGGTAGCGGCCGGCGCCATGCGCTCGCGGTTACGGCGGCGCAGTCCGTCAGCCCACGCCTTGTCGAGACCGGGCTCGCGGTTGCCAGCGGCATCCAGCATGGCGGCGATAGCGAGCTGCGGCGACGCCAATAGTTCGGGTTGCCCGCGACGATTGTCGATGAGTTCGGCAGCCGTGTCGGCGATGCGGATGAAACGCGCATGGGGAAACACGGCCGGGGAGCCGTAGCCGACCTGATAGTCGAGCTTGCGGCCAATCAGCAGAACAACGTCCGCGTCCGTCATCGCGGCGGCACGAACGGCGGCGACGACCGAGGGATGATCCGCCCGCACCAGGCCGCGGCTTTCCTGGGTGTCGAGATAGAGCGCGCCGGTGGCGTCGAGCAGGCGCACAAGCGCCGCGCCCGCCTGCCGCGCGCCGCGGCCGGTGATGACAAGCGGACGCTTCGCCGACCAGAAGGCCTCGACCGCTTCAGCGACAGCCGCAGGTTCGGGCGCAAGAAGACGCGGTGCCTTCGCTTGCATCCACTCCGCGAGGACCAGTTGCGGCGGCACGTGAGCACGCAGAACGTCGGTCGGAATTTCGATGTAGACCGGGCCGGGTTCGCCCGCGTCTCCCGACGCCCGTGCCACCGCTTCATCGAGTTCGCGTACCACCTGATCGGCGACGCGCGCCGTGCGCGCGGCGCGCGTGACCGGACGCAGGATATCGACATGGGGGATATCCTGCAGCGGGCCCATATTGGCTTGCGGACGCGAGGTGCAGCCGCCGATCAACAAAACCGGCGCGCGGGCGAGCGAAGCATTGGCCATCGCCGTCACGGTGTTGGTCACACCAGGACCCGCCGTCGCCATGGCGACGCCGAACTGCCCCGTCAGCTCCGCATGGGCGTGCGCCATATGCACGGCGGCACCCTCGTCCCGAACATCGATGATCCGAATACCTTGCCGGGCGACATGGTCCCAGATCGGCTGGATATGGCCGCCCTGCAGACCAAAAATGCGATCGACGCCACGGGCCTTGAGAAAGCGGGCAATCCAGGCCGCGCAGGATTGCTCATCGGCGTTGAGGTCCTGCGTCTTGTCAGCGGCATGGTTCATGAACGTCTCCCTGTCGGGCGGCCTGCGCAGCCGCCTTGTCAGCCGCCGCCAAGCTGCGATCGCAGCACGCGGTGTAGAATTTTGCCCGTCGCGGTTCTCGGCATCTCGTCTTCGCGTATGAACGAAATTGATCGCGGCCGCTTGTGGCCGGCAATACGGCTCTTGCACCAGTCGAGGATTTCGTCTTCGGTCGGCGTCTCTCCCGAGCCTGGAATGATCACCGCGTGGACGCGCTCGCCCCACTTGGTATCGGCGACGCCGACGACCGCGACGTCTTTTATCTTCGGATGGGCACCCAATACGGATTCGACTTCGGAAGGGTAGACGTTCTCGCCGCCCGAGATGATCATATTGCTCTTGCGGTCGACGAGATAAATGTAGCCCTCCGCGTCTCGACGAGCGAGGTCGCCGACGGTGCAATAGTCGCCACGGAATGCCTCGTTCGTTTTCTCGGGCAGCTTCCAATAGCCGTCGAACGTGTAGGCGTTGCACGAATACAGTTCGCCCGTTTCGCCGTCAGGAACGTCGGCGCCGGCCGGATCGAGGATCCGGATCGGCCGCGAGCCGACACATTCGCGCCCGACCGAGCCGAGCTTGGAAAACTGCTCGTCCGGGTGGAGCATGGTGACCCACCCCGCTTCGGTCGAGCCATAAAGCTCGAACAGTCCGGAATTCCTGAAAAACTCCATGATCGCGAGTTTCGTGTCGCGCCGCGCCGGCGCCGAGGAGATCATCAGCTTGGTCACCGCATCCACATTGTAACGCTCGCGCAACGCAGCCGGCAGGTCGAGCATCATAATGTAGTGGGTGGGCACCAGTGATGTGAACGTCGCGCCGCCGTCGGCCAGAGTACGCACGAGATGTTCGGGGTCGAAGCTTTTGCGGCTGTAGACTGTGCAGCCCGCCCCGCAATAGGTGAACGCGCCAAAGAAGTAGAGCGAATTGGCGTGACACATGGGCATGACCAGCAGCGCCGAGTCGGGCTGGGCAAGTCCCAGTTCCACTTCGGTCACAAGCGAAAGCATGGCGCTGCCGCGGTGACTGCGGATCGCGCCCTTTGGTTTGCCCGTGGTTCCCGACGTGTACATCAAGGTCCAGGGATCGTCAGCGTCGACGCGAACACCCGCCTCGCTGTCGCTCGCACGCGCGATCAACGCTTCGTAGGACTGGTACCCAGTATGGCGTCCTCTTCCGAAGCTGATGAAGCGTTCCGGCGGCACGGGAAGGTCGCCGCGCACCGCTTCAACGAGGTCCAACAGGTCGACCTGTACAATGACCGCCTGCGCCTCGCAGTTTTCGACGATATACCGGATTTCTGATCCGACGAGCCGAAAGTTGATCGGCACCGCGACAAGTCCCGCCATCGCCGTCGCGGCATAGATTTCCAACCACTCCAGGCTGTTGTAGGCGAGGACGCAGACGCGATCGCCCTTCGAAAGGCCGATGCCGCACAAAGCATTGGCGAGGCGGCGGGAGCGATGGTTCCAAGCGCTGAACGTCATCGCCCGTTCCAGGTCCCGCGCGCCGACTTTGTCGGGAAACAGGCGGGCGTGCAGTCCCAACACATCGCCGAGGTGCGCTAAGCCGAACATGTCGATCGTCCGCCGCGTGCGTGGGACCGGAACAGCAAATTCTGTTGTGTTGCTGTGTGCCGGCGATCTGCGCTTAGCGTAACAAAATCGCGGAATGTGCGCGAGTTACGCTCGGGCGAAACACGCTCACGCCGGGGCGGTCTTGCTGCGGCGGAACGCCAGCGTGCTGATTATCATGAAATTCAACAGGTTGAAGCCAACACCGGTGGCGAAGGCCGGGGCGTAATAACCAAAATGATCATAGAGAACTCCCGCGAGCCAACCGCCCGTCGCCATTCCGCAACCGCTGCACAGCAGCAGCGTCGGCATGCGCCAGTAGGCGTCGTCGACCGGAAATAACTCTCGCGAAGCCAACACATTGGCGGGAACAAGACCGCTGAAACCGAAGCCGAACAGCGCCGCGACCGTAAATAGCCCAACCTCGTCCTGCGTCATCAGGAACGCCGCCATGCCGACGGCCTGGCAGGCCGATCCCGCAAGCATCGTGTACAAGCCGCCGATCCGGTCGGAGATCACGCCCCATGCCTGCCGGCTCACGAATGCGGCGCCGAGCAGGACCGATACCATCGCAGCGCCGTGGGCGGGGCTGATGCCGAGATCGCTGCAAAACGCCACCAGATGACCTTGCGGCATCGACATCGGCACGCAACACGTGAAGATCGCCGCCATCATGAGCCCGAAGACGAAATTGGGCCGCCAGCCCATCACTGTCGCATGCGCGGATGTTGCATTCGCGGGCTTGACGCGGTGCGGCGTATCGGGCGGCGGCCCCAGGAACACCATGCCGGCGGGCACGATGATGAGAAGCTCGAGCGCCGCGTAATACAGCATCGTGTGACGCCAGCCGAGGTGCGCGATCACATGTTCGAAGACGGGTGGCCAGATCGCGCCAGCCAGATAGGCGCCGCTCGAGATGAGCGCCAGCGCCGAGCCGCGACGCCGGTCAAACCAGCGGCTCACATAGACATAGAACGGCGCATTGATGCCGCCGAGACCGATCAAGCCGATGAAAAGACCGTGACCAACATAAAGCGGCAGCGACGGACCCAGCGTCGACAACACGAGACCCGCAGCGATCATCGCAGAGCCGGTGATGACGGTCCAGCGGACGCCGACGCGCTCCGCGATCCGGCCCATGAGAATGCCGCCAAAGCCGGAGCCGAACCAAACAAGCGCGCTGGCCAACGCGGGGACCGAGCGTTCGCCATTCACTTCCGCGGCGATGTCCTTGAGCGCGACGACCGTGATCCACGGCGCGCCAAACGCAATCGCCATGATGGCCAGTGCGACGGTAGCGACGACCCACGAGGACCGCGTCTCGACCGACGGGAGCAATGATGACTGCAGCATGCATTTCGCGGTGCTGGCGCGCCCGGCGGGGTGCGTTGGCGGAACGGACGGTATAGCAGCCGGCGGAGTTCCGCCGCCCAGGAAAATTCGTCGAATTCGGGAATAAACCGCATCGCTGCCCGATCTCGTCCCTGGAAGCCGCTTCTCATGCTTTGGCTTCATGGGAGACATGCAATGAATGAATTTGATGGCAGTCGCGGCCGTGGTGGACGCATTACCGATGACGGCGTCAACCGGCGCAAGGTCCTCGAATGCATGACCTGGGTCGGCACGGGCGTGCTGTGGACCATTTCGGGCGGCGTGCCCCACTCGCTCGGCCTCATCGACGAGGCCGTGGCGCAGGAGGCGCGTGGCCTGACGTTCCTCCAGATCAGCGACAGCCATGTCGGCTTTGACAAACCGGCCAATCCGAATGCGCTCGGCACGCTCGAGGAGGCGATCGGCAGGGTCAACGCGCTATCGGTAAAGCCGGCCTTCATGATCCACACCGGCGACATCAGTCATTTGTCGAAGGCATCGGAATTCGACGATGCCGACCGCATCATCTCGCAGTCCCGGCTCGACGTGCATTACGTGCCCGGCGAGCATGACTTTCTCGACGCCGAGAGCAGAAGTTCTACCTGCGATCGCTACGGGCGCGGCACCAAGGGCGCCGGCTGGTACAGTTTCGACGCCAATGGCGTGCACTTCATCGGCCTCGTCAATGTCTTCGATCTTAAAGCGGGCGGCATGGGCAATCTTGGCGCCGACCAGCTCGCATGGCTCGAAGCCGACGTGAAAAACCGTTCGGCCTCCACTCCCATCGTCGTCTTCGCCCACATCCCGCTGTGGACCATTTATCCAGATTGGGGTTGGGGCACCGAGGACAGCGCACGTGCGCTTGAATTGCTCAAGCGCTTCGGCTCGGTGACGGTGCTCAACGGCCACATCCACCAGGTGATGCAGAAGGTCGAGGGCAACGTCACCTTCCACACCGCGCGCTCGACGGCATTTCCGCAGCCGGCACCGGGCGCCGCACCCTCCCCCGGTCCGATGAAAGTCGCCGACGACAAGCTGCGCAGCATGCTCGGCATCGCCAGCGTCACCTTCAAACAAAACGAGCAGCGGCTCGCCATCATCGACACGCCGCTTCAGGGTTGAGGAGCAGCTGCGATGATGCGAAGCATGCTTTGCCGCGGCTTTGCTTGGCGCCGCGGTCGGCTCGGTACTGGCTGCGGGCGTCCTGCTTGCCGAAGCCGAGAGCCCCGTCGCCGCCGTTACGATCGACAACTTCACCTTCACTCCGCAAAACATTGACGGTGAAGGCCGGCACCACGGTTACCTGGACCAACAAAGACGACATCCCGCATGGGATAGCCTCGGCGGACAACGCCTTCAAGAGATCGAAGGCGCTCGACACCGACGACAGCTATTCCTTCACGTTCACGACGCCGGGCAGCTACGTCTATTTCTGCTACATCCATCCGCACATGACGGGTACGATCGTGGTAGAAGCAGCAAACGGTCAGCAATGCTGCGCAGTGATGCTCGATCGGCTGCAGCAGCAAACGTCGGCGGCATCTTGGACGGCCGAGCGCGATATGATGCGAGGTGAGGCTCACGACGAGCAAGATCGGGCGCGGCGATTCCGCGACGCCGCGCTGCCCCATCTTGACGACGTGTTCACGCTGTCGCGTTATCTCATGCGGAACACCGCGGACGCCGAGGACGCGGTGCAGGAATGCTATCTGCGCGCGTTGCGCCATTTCGACAGCTATCGTGGACCAGCGATGAAACCCTGGCTGCTGACGATATTGAGAAATGTTTGCTTCGCCGAGTTTGCCCGGCGAGGCAAACAAGAGGCGTTCGCCGACTGCGCCGAGGACGAACCAGCGTCGGAGGAGTTGCCAATATGGCAGGAGCCGCAAGCCTCGCCCGAAGCCGCGCTATTGCGTCAGCAGGACGGCGATACAATCCGGCTGCTCGTTGCCGCGCTACCGCTGTCGTTCCGCGAAGTGATCGTGCTGCGGGAAGTGAACGATCTGTCCTACCAGGAAATCGCCGAAGTGGCCGGCGTGCCCGTCGGCACCGTGATGTCGCGGCTGGCACGCGCGCGGTCGATGCTGCGCTCGGCATGGAATGCCGCGGAAGGATCGCCGCCATGAATTGCGCCGAGTCGGAAATCATGCTTCACGCGCTTATGGACGGCGAGCTCGATGCCGGCCACGCGCGCGATGTGGAGACGCATCTCGCGGCCTGCCCGGCGTGCGCGGAGAAACTCGACGCCTTCCGCGCAATGCATGAAGCAATGGCCAAAGCCAGCCTCAAGGAAGCGGCGCCGGCCGCATCTGCGCCGCCGCATCGAAGCGGCGCTGCCGTCAGCGCCGAAGCCCGTCGTCACCGCGCGCAGCTTCTCGAGGCCATCGCGTCGCATGTTCTTCGGTGGTTTTGCCGCCGGCACGGCACTGTCCGGCGTTATTGCTGCAAGCCTTGCCCTCACCGTGTTCCGCAACGATCAGGAACAAACGGTCGCCAATGAAGTCGTGTCGGCGCATATTCGCTCGTTGCAGGCCGGCCACTTGGTGGACGTGGAAACAAGCGACCAGCACACCGTCAAGCCGTGGTTCAACGGTAAGCTTGATGTCGCACCGCCGGTCATCGACCTCACAGCCCAAGGTTTTACGCTCCTTGGCGGCCGCCTCGATTACATCGACGGCGAGCCGGTAGCCTCGGTCGTTTATCAGCGCCGCAAACATGTGATAAATCTGTTCGTCGCGCAGCGATTAGGCGCCCCTCAGGCCGCGGCCAAGACCGAGACCATCCAAGGCTACAATGTGCGCCATTGGTCAGAGCACGGCCTCGACTTCTGGGCCGTTAGCGACATCGACGCCGGCGAGCTCCAGGAATTCGGTCAAAAGGTTGCGACCGCGCTGCGGCCGCCGTCCGGACCTTCGTGACAGGCCACCCGTTACCGGCTAAAGCAGGCCCAGATCATGTCGATTTCGCCGTTGCCGCCGGCGCGGGCGCAAGCGGAAACCTTGAAGCGCGTCAGACGTTTAAACGCATATGGATCAACGCGTCGACACCGAGCGTCGCTCGGAATCCGCCCCGACCCGAGACATAGACGCCGCCACCGCAGCGGCGCCGGTTCCCGCACGGCGCAGCTTTCTCAGACGCGGTCTTGTGGTGGCGGCGATAACGGCGCTCGTCATCGTTGCGTTGATCGGGACTGGGCTGTGGTGGCTGCACGCGAGACAGTACGAATCGACCGACGACGCCTTCATTGACACCCGCACTGTACAAATCGGCGCCCAGGTTGCCGCCGCCATCGTCGATGTTCCGGTAACCGACAACCAATCCGTCGAGGCCGGCGCGGAGCTGGTTCGTTTGGACGACCGGGATTACAAGGCGCAACTCGATCAGGCAAAGGCACAGGTCGCCCAGGCTCAAGCCGGCATCGGCAATCTCGTAGCCCAGATTGCCGCGCAACAGGCGCGCATCGACCAGGCCAAACAGCAGGTCGAGCAGGCGCAGGCGGCGCTCACATTCGCGCAGCAACAAGCCGACCGTTATGAGAAGCTCGCCAAACAGGGCACCGCTACCGTCGAACAATTGCAGCAGTACGCGTCCAACCTTCTGCAGAGCCGGGCTTCGTTTGCGGCCGCACAGGCAAACGCCGTTGCGGCGGAGAAGCAGACACCCGTGCTCAATGCGCAGCAAAAACTCTCCGACGCGCAACTGCTCCAGGCGCAGGCCGCCCAGGAGCAGGCCGAGGCCAATCTGTCGCGCACCGTCATTACGGCGCCGGTAGCCGGCCGAGTCGTCAAGCTCTCCGCCGCGAAGGGCGGCTACGCCGCGGTCGGCCAAGCGTTGATGATGTTCGTGCCCCGCAACGTCTGGGTGACGGCCAACTTCAAGGAAACGCAACTCGACCTGATGCGGCCGGGAGAACCTGTCAGCATCGAAATCGACGCCTATCCGGATCAAAAGTTCGAAGGTCACATCGACAGCATCCAATCCGGCAGCGGCACGGCTTTCAGCCTGTTGCCGGCCGAAAACGCGACCGGCAACTACGTCAAGATCGTGCAGCGTGTGCCGGTCAAGATCGTCTTCAATAAGCAGCCCGACGTCCTGCTCGGGCCTGGCATGTCGGTCGTTCCAACGGTGAAGGTGCGATGAACGACCAGCCGCGGTCCGCAGGCTGGAACAATAGCCGTTCGGCCGCCGGCAACCGCAATCCCTGGCTGGTTGCCGTTGTCGTCTCGATCGCCACATTCATGGTCGTGCTCGACACCGCGATCGCCAACGTGTCGCTGCGCTACATTGCCGGCAGCCTCGCCGCCAGCGTCGACGAAAGCACGTGGGTGGTCACGACCTATCTCATCGCCAATGCGGTGATGCTTGCCGGCTAGCGGCTGGCTGTCGAACGTCGTCGGCCGCAAACGGTTCTACATGATATGCGTCGCGCTGTTCACGGTGAGCTCGCTGTTGTGCGGGCTCGCGCCAAGCCTTGGCTCGCTGATTTTCTTTCGCATCCTGCAGGGGCTCGGCGGCGGCGGCATGCCGACCAGCGAACAGGCCATTCTGGCAGATACCTTTCCACCGGAACGGCGCGGCCAGGCATTTGCACTCTACGGCGTCGCCGTGATCGTCGCGCCGACCGTCGGCCCGACGATCGGCGGCTGGATCACCGACAATTTCTCCTGGCATTGGATCTTCTTCATCAACGTGCCGATCGGGTTCATCTCGCTCGCCCTCGTGCATTGGTTCGTCGATGAGCCCGAAGTGCTCGAGCGTGAACGCCGCGAGCGTCTCGCCGGCGGACTTAAAGTCGATTGGATCGGCTTCGCACTGATTGCACTGACGCTCGGTTGTCTCGAAGTCGTCCTCGACCGCGGCCAGATCGATGATTGGTTCAAATCAGACACGATCATCATTTTCTCGCTGATCGCCTGCGTCTCGTTCCTGATTTTCGTCCCATGGGAACTCAAACAGGAGGACCCGATCGTCGAACTTCGGCTTTTGTTCCATCGCCAGTTCGGCATGTCCTTCTTCGTGATGCTGATGATCGGCGCCATCCTGTTCGGCTCGAACCAGATCATGCCGCAGCTGTTGCAGACGGCTTTCCCGTACACGGCAATGCTTTCGGGCCTTGCCATGATGCCGGGCGGCATCGCCATGCTGGTCCTGATGCCGATAGCAGGCCAAGTCACCGGCCGCTTTCAGCCAAAATTCCTGATCGCGGTGGGCCTTATCGGGCTTGCAATGTCGATGTGGTACTCGACGTCGCTGACCCCCGACGCAAGCTTCGACTATTTCGCCTGGATCCGCGTCTACCAGATGGTTGGACTGCCGTTCCTGTTTATCCCGATTAATACCGTCGCGTATGACGGCCTGCCGCCGGACAAGACCAATCAAGCCTCGGCGCTGATGAACGTCGCCCGCAATCTTGGCGGCAGCATCGGCATCTCGCTCGCCAATGTCGAACTGACCCAGCGCACGCAATTCCATCAGTCGCGGCTGGTCGAGAACGCGATACCATCCTCACCGGCTTTTCAGTCCACCCTGCACGGGATAACGCAGTATCTTATGCAGCAAGGCGCCTCGGCTGGGGCGGCGCGCAACGCGGCGATGGAACTTCTCAGCCAGATTGTGGAGAAACAGGCGACGATATTGGCTTATATCGACGTCTTTTATATCTGCGCCGTGGCGGCGGCTCTGATGATACCCGTGGTTCTCATCATGGTCCGACGGGTTCAGCTTCGGGGGCGTGGCCACGCCGCAGCCCATTGATACATATGCTATAATGTAAGACCGACGGAATTTCACCGTCAAAATTGTGATTTGCTTGCCGGGACGGCACGACAGCGCTGGGAACGCCTTTGCGCTCAATCTGGCGGACGTCGATCGCGGTGCCAATGGGGAGGGAGGCGCGGCAATGGCCCGCACTATCGCTACAGCAAGCGTTCTCGTCATTCTCGCTCTTTTTGGCGCCGCCCTCGCTTTGCGCTCCAAACTGCACACCGTCGACGTCACCATGGTCGACTACCGATTCATCCCTGACCACCTCACTTTTGAGCACGACGTCCACTATCGGATTGCACCTCGAAAATCACGGCAAAGAAACGCACGAATTCACCGCGCCGACGTTTTTCGCCACGTCCAAGATCGACAATCCCGATGTGCTCAACAACGACCGCACCGAGGTCGTGACGCAACCCGGTGAAACCAAGGACCTGTTGCCTGACCCCGCTCAAGCCGGGAACATTCGATCTCAGGTGCTCCGACCACGATTGGGACGGCATGGTGGGCGGCATCACCGTCGACTAGTTCTCGCCGACCGCGCGGGGTTTATCTGCAAATGTCGAGGCGTCGACGGCAGCATATCCCGACAGCCACCTCAACCCTTCTCCCGCAGCCGGGCTGCTCTTTGCCTGAGACACGACGGCACCATTTTTGCTTGAGCACGTTGTCGGAACGGGCTGGGAGGCCGTTGCAAGTCCCGGGAAGAGAAGGCCCGGACGAAAGGAGTCGCCAATGTGTGACTTTAGCCTCCATAGCGTGCGGTCGCGGCCCGCGAAGGTCGGCGACAAGCTTGTGACACGTGACTTCGGGACGGGAACCCGCGGGTTCGCCGTCGCGGACGATACCGGACTGGCGGTATGCGTCATGCCCGGAACAGAAATGGCCTTTGCGGGCGACGTTGCGTGCCTGCCGGCCGGGCTTCTTGGTTGGAAGACAAGGACCATCAACCACCAGACGGCCATCTTTCGACAGGTCAACAAGGACAAGATGGCCGCACACCACGACGCGCTCGAATTCCCCGATGGGCGCACGGTGCTGCTGACGCTCCTGTGCGAGGGTCAGGCAGCCACAGTGCTGCAATTGCCGGCGCAGCCGACAAATGCACACGAGAAGCGCGAACAGGAACGCGTCGCCTACATCGGTTGATAAACACCGGCTCGCCGAGGCGAGCATCAACAAAGCCGACCGCCCCTTCGGGCGGCCGGCATTTTTGGTTGGCGAGCGCGCCTTTGCGAATGCGAGGAGGAATCACTTTTTGCGCGCCGCGCCAAAACGATGTCAGGGCCCGGTGCGTTTGCTATCAAGCGGCGCGGATTCAAACTTGTGCTTTTCAGCCTGTCCGGCCGACGCGTATCAACTCGTCGTGGCGGGTGAGGCGCTCGCGAAGCAACGCATACCTGTATCCATGATTTTCCGGCTGTCGGCGAGAAAGTGGTGGCTGTCCTCGCTGCACGCATTCATCCATTCGCCGAACCATTCCTGATATGCGGAAAGCGCATCCGGGACCGACCGCGCCTCGGTCAATTTGTTCGGCAATTTGAAAACCAATTCAGTTTTCGAGGTCGTGCGCTCCAGCCACTCCCGCGCAATTTCCTGCAAGACATCGACCATCTCGTTCTGCATGCGTAGCCCTACCTTGACGTTTTGTGCTCCAGCTTCGCCGAACGGCGCGTTCAACGGATGAGCCGAAGTCATGCGTTCGTTGCGGGACCGATCAGCGCGAGCGTTCTCACTGCGCAAATTGTCGGCACGTTGGCTCTCAGTGCGTGAATTGTCTTGAGGCATGGTGTGGCTCCCTGCGGATTGTGCGATGGCCGTAACACCCCCCGCTTCCCCAACAGAAGAAGTCGGTAGCACCTGCCCTCAATGAGCCTATTATATGTCCTGCTTGGCCTCTTTGAAGGGGCCGAACTAGACGGCGCCTGCGCCCGCGTTTCACCACAATAACCGTCGATCCGGATGGAACCCAGGTTCCGGCTGAAGTATTAGGCCTCACTCGAGCTCTTGTGCCGTCACCATGAATTTTCAATGAACGAATCTTCTCATCAACCGGCACCCGCGGATCGTTCCTTCTCGAACCCGCAGCACCGGCCGAAGGAACGCCGGCGCAAAAGGCCGCGCAACCGTCAGCAGGATCATTGTTTCTGCGAGTGTTTCCTTCGATCATGCTGCCGATGTTCATGGCGGTCGCAGACCAGACGATCGTCGCGACCGCGTTACCCGCCATTGCCTCCAGCTTAGGTGAGATCGAGCGCGCATCCTGGGTGGTGGTCTCGTACCTGATCGCCAACACGATCGCTGCCCCGGTGTACGGGCGTCTCGGCGATTCGTTCGGCCGACGCGGGATGATGTTCATGGCGCTCGCGAATCTTTATGGTGGGGTCGGTGCTTTGCGCGCTATCACCCAATATTGAACTGCTGACTGCCGCGCGCGTGGTGCAAGGTTTCGGCGGCGGCGGACTCATGACGCTGTCCCAAGCGCTGATCGGGGAAGCGATTCCGCCGCGAGAGCGGGGCCGCTACCAGGGCTATCTGGCCGGCATCTCGGTCAGTTCCAGCACGTTCGGTCCGGTGGCCGGCGGCTACCTCACCCAGGCGTTTGGCTGGCAATCGATTTTTCTCGTCAACGTGCCGCTCGGCCTTGTCGCCGCTGTGCTGGTGCTGCGCCTCGAACTCGCGTCCGGCAGACCGCAAGCGCACGACGTTCGATATTCCCGGACTGGTGCTGTTCATCATGTTCGTAGGCCCAGTCATCCTCGCGCTCGAGCAAGTGCAACGCATGCAAACGAGTGCAATGCTGCTGGCGCTTGGCATGCTCGCCTTCGGCATCGTTTCCCTCGTTCTGCTGGCCTGGCAGGAAAAGCTCACGACGTCGCCGCTCATTCCGCCGAACTTGTTCAAGCAACCCTCGGTCTGGCGCGCCGATGGCTTGGCGGCCTGCCACGGCGCGGCGCTCGTTTCGCTGATCACGTTTTTGCCGATCTATTTACGCGCCGTGCGCGGCGCATCGCCGGCCGAAACCGGCTTGATGCTGCTGCCGCTGACGGCGGGGATCGGGATTGGCTCGATGATCACCGGTCAAATCGTGACCAGGACCGGCCGCACCGCGGTGTTCCCGACGTTCGGATTGGCAGCCGCTACCGTCGGGTTGTTGTTCCTCGCGTTCTGGACGCCGCACCTGAGCGTCCGCGAGTTGCCTTGGGTTTACGCCGTAATCGCGCTGTTCATGGGAACCGTGATGGGCGTGGTCCAGGTCACCGTGCAGGCCGTGGCCGGACCGCGGCTCCTCGGCACCGGCGCGGCCATGGTGCAGTTCTCCCGCTCGGTCGGCGCCGCCTTCGGCACCGCTGTTGTCGCCGCAGTGTTGTTCTCGATTCTCACAGCGACGGACCGCAGCACCGCGAGTCTGTTCGGAACCATCATCGAGCAGGGGCCGGAGGCGATCGCAACGCTCGCTCCCGCGCGGCAGGCCGCGGTCGCGGCCGAGATCGGCGACGCCTTCCGCGCCGCCTTCATTACTATTGCGATATTCACCAGCATCGGCACCTGGCTCGCCTGGTCATTGCCGCTGCGCCGCCTTTAGCCGATCCGGCGGCGATGGGATTGCGGCGCGCAGCGACACGCGGCAAACTCGTCGCCGAAATCTGCGAGGCGCAAGATGATCGTCGATGCTCAGGTTCACCTATGGAAGGCGAACTCCCCGGATCGACCGTGGCTGCCCAACCGGGTGGCTCAGCTTCCCGAGCCATTCACCGTCGAGCAGCTCGTGCCGATGATGGACGAGGCGGGCGTCGATCGCGCCGTCATCGTGCCGCCGTCCTGGGAAGGCGACCGCAACGACTGCGCACTGGAAGCAGTCCGACGATTTCCTTCGCGTTTCGCAGTCATGGGCCGGATTCCCGTCAACGATCCGCAAACTGCGGGGTTGCTCCCCGACTGGAAAAAGCAGCCTGGCATGGTCGGAATCAGGCTGACGTTTCACCCGCCGCAATGGAAGTGGCTCACGGACGGGACCGTCGATTGGTTTTGGCCGGCTGCAGAGAAGTTTGCCATCCCGGTGATGTTTTACGGCGCGCCGATGTCCAACTTTGCGCGCGTCGCCGAACGGCATCCGCAGCTGCCGCTCATTGCCGACCATTTGGGTGTCACGGGAGAAGTCGCCAAGCAGGGCAACATGGCAGAGGCGATCGGCGAGACCGCCGCACTCGCCAAATACCCGAACGTCTCGGTGAAGCTATCGACGACGCCGTTCTACTCGTCCGAAGCCTATCCGTTTCGCGATATGACGGCGCACATCCGCCGCCTGTTCGAAGCATTCGGTCCGCGCCGCTGCTATTGGGGCACGGACCTGACAAATTCGTACAGCAAAGCAACCTATCGGCAGCGCATCACCCATTTCACCGACACGCTCGATTTCCTGTCGGCCGAAGACAAGGAATGGGTCATGGGCCGCGCCATTCTGGCACGCCTGGGATGGACCTAGCTCACATGACGGTGGCGCGGATCGAGGCCGAAGCGCGATGACTTTCGTCGGCCGTTCGGTTTCGCGTCTCGAGGACAGGCCGCTCGTCACCGGCAACGGCAGTTTCGCGGGCGACATTTCGTTCGCGCATCAATTGCACATGCGCGTGGTGCGCTCCGCTCATGCGCACGGACGCATCGTGTCGATCGATGCCGAAGCAGCGCGCGCAGCCGGCGGCGTCATGGCGATCTGGACCGCCGCGGACGTTGCCGACATTCCCCCGATCGATTTCCGTCTCACACGCATCGAGGGACTTGATCCCTACCGCCAGCCGATTCTCGCGACCAGCCACGTGCGCTACGTCGGCGAGCCGGTCGCGGTCGTGTTCGCAACCGACGCCTACCTCGCCGAGGACGCCGCCGACCTGGTCGAGGTCGACGTGGAAGAGTTGCCCGCGCTGATCGCGGCCGACGCGGCGCCGGGTGCATTCGACGCCGGCCATTCGACCGCCGTAACGAGCGTGCACAAAGGCTACGGCGACGTGACCGCGGCCTTTGCGGGTGCCGATACCGTCGTGACACTCGAGCTTGCGATCGGACGCCATACCGGCGTCCCGCTGGAGGCGCGCGGAGCGATCGCCAATTTCGACGCAGCGCGCGGCATTTTGCACATGTATGGCGCCGCCAAGGTGCCGCACTGGAATCGCGACAATCTTGCACGCATGCTGTCGTGCACGCCATCGTCGATCCATCTCCATGAAGGTCACGTCGGCGGCGGCTTCGGCGTGCGCGGCGAGCTTTACCCCGAGGACATTCTCGTGTGCCTCGGCGCGCTGCGCTTGGCGCGCCCGGTGAAATGGATCGAAGACCGGCGTGAGCATCTGATCGCCTGCAATCACTCGCGCCAGCAGAATTATCGCGTCCGCGCTGCGGTCGATAAGGATGGGCGGCTGATGGCCATCGACGGCGAGTTCTTTCACGATCAGGGCGGCTATGTGCGCACCCACGCGGCGACCGTGCCCGATCTCGCCGCCGCCATGCTGCCCGGCCCTTATCGGGTTCCGCGCATATCGCATGGCCGGCCACATCCGCCTCACCAATAAAACACCGTGCGGCACCTACCGCGCGCCGGGACGATACGAGAGCACGTTCGTCCGCGAGCGCCTGATGGACGCCATCGCGGCAAAACTGAGCATCGACCCCATCGAAATCCGCCGCCGTAATCTCATCGCCAAGAGCGAGATGCCGTTCGCGCGCGGCCTCGACACCTTGGGGACGGAGCTGACTTTCGATTCCGGCGATTATGCCGGCCTGCTCGACAAAGCCCTTACGAAGATCGGCTGGGAGGCGCTACGGAACGATCTGCGGCGGCGCCGCGCCGGCGGCGAAGCGGTTGGCGTGGGTATCGCAATGTTCGTGGAAAAAAGCGGCCTCGGACCGTACGACGGTGTACGCGCTTCGATCGACACCAGCGGAGCGGTCGAAGTCGTCAGCGGGGCGGCTTCGGTCGGCCAGGGCATGGAGACCGTCCTTGCGCAGATTTGCGCGGACGCGCTCGGCGTCGATTATCAGCGCGTGCGCGTGGTGCACGGACAGACCGATCGCATCGGATTTGGCATGGGCGCATTTGCGTCGCGCGTCACGGTGATGACCGGAGAAGCAACGCGGATCGCGGCCGCGAAACTGCGTGACAAGGCCATCGCCGCGGCCGCCTCGCTCTTGCAGGCTGCGCCCGAGGCGCTCGATGTGATCGATGGCAACGTGGTGCACAAGAATTCCCCGCGAGGGCCTTCCGTATCTCTCGGTGAAGTGGCTCACGCGCTTGCCCCGGCCTCAAAACTGCTCGGCGATGCGCTGCCGGGCCTTTCCGCCGAAGGCTGGTTCGAAAGCCGCCATATGAACTACCCTTACGGTGTCCATATCGCCGTGGTGCGCCTCGAAACCGATACCGGGGCAGTCGCGGTCGAGCGTTATCTTGTCGCCTACGACATCGGCAAAGCCGTCAACCCGATGCTGGTCGAGGGTCAGATCACAGGCGGCGTGGCGCAGGGGTTGGGCGGCGCACTTTTCGAAGAGTTCCTTTACGACGCGCGTGGCGAGCCGCTTTCCGTCAACTTCGCCGACTACCTGATGCCGACGGCGCGCGAAATCCCGTTGATTGACGTACTGATCACCGAGGACGCACCGAGTCCGCTCAACCCGCTCGGTCTCAAGGGCGCCGGCGAGGGTGGCGCCAATGCCGTCGGCGCCGCCATCGCCGCGGCGATCGACGACGCGCTCGGCCTACCCGGCGCGGTAACGCAGCTTCCGGTCACGCCGCAACGGTTGCGGGAGATGGTGACGCGACGCGCAGCGGAGCACTGAGCGTCGAACAAGCCGCCCGGCGGTCGCTGCTTGCCTCCGCGCCATGTCATCCACCGGTCATAGAGCGTGAGCAAAGTAACGCCCTTGCGTGAGGAGAGGGATAATGGCGGACATTGCATTACCAGGCTCGATTGAACCGGCCCGAGGCGGGCCGAAACTCGACCAGGGCTTCAACCCACTGGCGGCGATCATTTTCATGGGCGTCGTCGGCGCCGGCATATTATTCGTCGCCTACAGTATCTACAGCGACATCGACGCAGCAGGGGTGAAGGTATCGGGTTATCTGCCGTTTCTTCTGCTCTTTGTGGCCTTGCTGATCGCGCTCGGCTTCGAGTTCGTCAACGGCTTCCACGATACCGCGAATGCCGTCGCCACCGTGATCTACACGCGGTCGCTGCCGGCGAATATCGCCGTCGTTTGGTCCGGCATGTTCAATCTGTTCGGCGTCCTGTGGTCGTCCGGCGCGGTGGCTTTCGGCATTATTTCGTTGCTCCCAGTCGAGTTGATCCTTCAGGTCGGCAGCAGCGCCGGCTTCGCGATGGTCTTCGCCCTATTGATCGCGGCGATCATATGGAATCTCGGCACCTGGTCTTTTGGGCTTCCTGCATCGAGCTCCCATACGCTCATCGGATCGGTCATCGGCGTTGGCGTCACCAACGCCCTGCTGCATGGCCGCAGCGGCACATCGGGCGTTGATTGGGACCAGGCGATCTCGATCGGCAAAGCGCTGTTGTTTTCGCCGATCTTCGGCTTTGTCCTGGCGGGCCTGCTCTTGCTTGTGGTGAAGTTCGTTATTCCCAGCAAAGAACTCTTTGCCGAGCCAAAAGGAGATCAACCGCCGCCAATATGGATACGCGGAATTCTGATTCTCACCTGTACGCTGGTGAGCTTTTTCCACGGCTCCAATGACGGTCAGAAGGGCATGGGTCTGATCATGCTGATCCTGATCGGCACCGTTCCGACCGCCTACGCGCTCAACCGCGCCATGCCGGCGAGCCAGATGGCGCAGTTTCAGGCAAATTCGCAGGCCGCCAGCGCCGTTATCGCGAGTAAAGCTGCCGGCTACGACGTCCTGGGCAACCCACGGCCAGCGGTCACGGCCTTCGTTGCCCAACACCAAATCAACGAGGGAACCTATCCGTCGCTGGCCGTGCTGGTGACCGATATCGCCAAGCAGGTGAATGATTACGGCTCGATCGCCAAAATGCCGAGCGGCCAAGTCGGCAATACCCGCAACGACATGTACCTCGTATCCGAGGCGATCCGCTTCCTGATGAAGGACAAGGCAAGCGATTTGAACCCGCAAGAGGTCGCGACGCTCAACGCCTACAAAGGGTCGCTGGACGGCGCGACCAAGTTCATTCCCTACTGGGTGAAGATCGTGGTCGCTATCGCGCTCGGCCTCGGAACCATGATCGGCTGGAAGCGCATCGTAGTCACGGTGGGCTCGAAGATCGGCAAGACCCATCTCAACTATGCGCAAGGCGCCTGCGCCGAGATCACCGCCGCCGCGACCATCGCGGCCGCCGACGGTTACGGATTGCCGGTATCGACCACGCACGTCCTCTCGTCAGGCATTGCCGGCACGATGGCCGCCAATGGCTCCGGGCTGCAATGGTCGACCGTTCGCAACATCGCACTGGCTTGGGTTTTGACATTGCCGGCGGCAATGGCGCTGTCGGGCGTGCTCTATTTCATCTTTTCGCACCTGTTCTGAGCCGGCGCGCGATATCGTCCCTCCCCAAGGACGGGCCGGCGCTTCCCGCGCCGGCCCGTTTTTGCCTCTTTCCACATTGAACGCGCTATGGCACACTCGCTATATTCATGTGGATATAGCGTAGGCTCGATGTCGTCTCGCTTTGAAACTTCGCCGAGAACATTGCCGGGGCTGTGGGCCGCGCCGATGGCGCGGTCGGCAGTGGCCGACATCGCTTCGGCCCGGCCGCATTCCGGGATCGAAGTCCGGGCCGCTACCAACCAGGCGATGTCTTCAAAGCAACGCAGCCGGATTTGGGACCTGCACGGCAGCCTGCATTGCTCGGTCGTCGGCACCTGCTTGACCACTGGTGAACTCCGACGCCTCCTCGTACGGCTGAAGGTCAAAGGCGCCGAGGCCGCCGGCGACCACGACCTGCACATGCTGGGCGTTCTTCTTGCGGGCAGGCCGCAGTCTGGCGCCAAGCAACTGCAAAAGACGCTCGACCGTTGCCACCGCACGGCCGTCAATCAATTCGCCAAGGCCAAGGACGCCGACGCGCTCTGCGCGCTGTGGGAAGACGCCATGAAGCGCGGCGACATTCCGGGCGCCTATTGGGCGCTGCTTACCCATCCGGCAACAAGCGACGCGATGGTGAAACAAGCGTTCGGCGAGGTGCATATGCTGTCGCACCTCGTCGGTGCGGCCAACCGTGCCGATATCCAGCGCCTGCGCAAGCTTGAAGACGACAACGCAGCGCTCGCCGCAAAGCTCGAACGGCAACAGAAACAACTGCGTGACGGCTTTACGTCGCGCGACGAGACGATCCGCCGGCTGTCCGATGCGCTGGCGCGCAAGGCCGGCGCGGCGGTCGCGGCGCCCGGGAGCCCCGACGACGCGAGCGCATTGACAACGGCGCTCGCCGAACGCGACCGGAATCTGGCGCGAGAATCGACCCGCCGCGAACGGCTCGAACAGCGGGTTGAGGCGATATTGGCCGATCGCGACGAAGCCCAGCACGCGCATCAACGCAGCGAGCAAGCCTGTGCGGCGCTGCATGCCGAACTCGTAACGGTCGAACAGCAGATCGAGACGATGCTGCGTCGAGACGACGAACAATCCACCGCCGACTTCGATCTGCGGGGCATGGTGGTACTTTATGTCGGCGGCCGCGCCCATCAGACACCGCAGCTAAAGAGTCTTGTCGAGCGCAAGAACGGCCACTTCCTGCATCACGACGGTGGCCTCGAGCACAACGCCGCATTGCTGCCAGGCCTCGTCAGCAGGGCCGACCTCGCAGTGTTTCCGGTCGACTGTGTCAGTCACGACGCGGTCGCCTCGCTCAAGCGGCTGTGCCGGCAGTTGGATAAGCGTTACGTGCCGTTGCGCACGTCGAGCCTCGCCTGCCTGCTGTCCGGACTCGCGACGGCGCAGGTCGAGATGGTGCCCTCGCCCGATTACGCGCCGCTTTGACCATGCGCAAAAGCGCTTTGGCGGAGCGCTTCATATGATAACCTGTCGGCCACGCGAGGTGTCCGATGAACGGGGTACGGCTGACGGTGCGTGTCGATTTCGGATCGGACCGAGCGCTCGGGCCGGGTAAGATCCGGCTGCTCGAAGCGATCGGCAAGACTGGCTCGATCTCGCAGGCCGGCCGCTCGCTCGATATGTCTTATCGCCGCGCGTGGCTCCTCGTCGACGATCTGAACCACTGCTTTCGCGAAGCCGTCGTTACCACACAACCCGGCGGTGCGCAGGGCGGCGGCGCGGCACTCACGCCGTTCGGCCGCGAGCTGATCGATAAATACCGTTCGATCGAAAGCGAGGCGACCGCAGCGACCAAACGGCAATTGCATGCCCTTGAAGTTTCGCTGCGCGCTCGCGCTCGCCGAACGCAAAAACCGCTGAACACCTCGATTCGGGCCGCGACGGCAGGTCGATAGCCTCGGGGGTTGCTTCCTTGCCAGGCGCTTTGCCGCGGCCTCCGGACTCGCTATGTTATTCGGGATATGACGCCAATCAGCGAAGGCCGCGGTGCCGCGACGCCGACTTCGACGTACCACGCGAGCGACGGGGCCGCGTACGAGATTTTTCTCGGACGATGGACCAAAGAACTTGCCTTGCGCCTCCTCGATTTCGCGCAATTCGCGCCCGATGGCGCGTTACTCGACGTCGGCACCGGAACGGGAAGTTTGGCGCACGCCATGGCGGCGCGTTGGCCGTCGCGGAAGGTTCTTGGGGTCGATCTCTCGGAGTCTTATGTCGCTTATGCGCGCGGCCAGGCGATTGGTTCGCGACCTGAATTCGAGATCGGCGATGCGGCGGGGCTGCCTTTCCACGACGGGACGTTTGCCGGCGCTGCGGCGCAACTCGTTCTCAATTTCGTACCGAATGCAAACGCCGCCGTCAGCGAGATTCGGCGCGTCACACGAAGCGGTGGAACCGTCGCCGCCGCGGTATGGGATTTCCGCGGCGGCCTCGTCTACCAAAGACTGTTCTGGGACACCGCGGCGGGGATCGACCCGAAGGCCGGCGCGGCGCGCGACCGGCTGTTCTCCGGCGCGCTGGCGCTGCCCGATGGTTTGGTGAAGCTCTTTAACACTGCAAGTCTCGCCAGAGTGGAGCGAGCGTCGCTCACGATCCGCATGAACTATGCGAGCTTCGACGATTATTGGCGTCCGCTGCTCGGCGGCCAAGGACCCGTGGGCAGTTATGTCACGGCGCTGGATCCCGAATTGCGCCACCGCATCGAACAGGCGGTGCGCGTGGCTTTCTGTTCGGGCTCGCCTGACGGCGAACGCTCGCTCACGGCGACCGCCTGGGCCGTGCGCGGAACCGTGCCCTGACGCCGGCTACAAATCCGCGGCGATGAAGTGCGTGACTTTGGGCGTGCCGGACAACTGAAATCGCAGCACGGCCTCTTGGACAAGACGATCCGCGTTGGTGACGCGCTCGTGCTGGCGCAAATGCTCCAGCCACGATGCCACCAAGAACGTTTCGACGATACGCCCTCTTCGGCGGCATCCTCGAAAACGCCCCACGCATAGGCGCCGTCACGGCGGCGCTCAGGTTCGAGCTTTGCGACCGCATCGAGAAAGGCTTCGCGGTCCTCCGGACGGATGCGGTATTCGACCGTCACCAAGACCGGACCGCGATCGCTGTCGATGGCCTGCGCGATGAGCGGCACCGGCCAGTGCATGGACGGCGTCAGATCGATGCCGGCGCCCGTTTGCAGTTTCCAGCGCCACGTCAACGGAATGGCCGCGACCGCACCGGCGGCGGCGAGGAAAATGCGCGATCGGCAGCCCAACAACCGCAGCGACCTCGCCCCACACCGCGCTGCCGATGGTCAAGCAGCCGAAGAACACGGTCGTGTACAACGCCAGCCCGCGGCCGCGCACCCAATCCGGCAACGCAACTTGTGCGGACACGGTGAGCGTCGCCAGTGCGGCGATCCAAGATGCGCCGGCAACGGCGCTCGCGACCAGCGCCATCGCCGGCTCTCGGGCGAGACCGTAGAGCACCATCGCAACGCCTGGCCGAATGCTCCCACCGCCATGAGCCGATCCGGCCCGAGCCTTGGTCTTGAGCCACGGCAGCAAGAATGCGCCGCAAACTGCGCCGACCCCGATGACACCGAGCAGCATGCCGTAAAGCCCGGGGCCGCCGACGATCTGCGTGCGTGCGACGAGCGGCAACAGCGCCCAATAGGCGCTGGCGAACAGAAAAAATCCGGCGGCCCGCACCAACGTCGCGCGCAGATGCGGATTGTGCCGCGCGTAGCGAAGGCCGGCCCACATGGCGCGGCCGAAACGCTCGGCCGGCAGCAGCGAGCGTGCCGTCTTTGCTCCGCGCCACCACAGCAAAGCGCCGACGATCGCCGAGATTGGACGAGGCGTTGATCCAGAACGGCGCGACGATGCCAAACCCGGAAATGATCGCGCCGCCAAGCGCGGGGCCGAGCGCGCGGGAGATGTTGACGCCGACGCTGTTGGCGGCGATGGCGGCCGGAAATCCTCCTTGGGAACGAGCTGCGGCACGACGGCCTGCCAAGCCGGCACCGTCAACGCTCCAGCAGCGCCGATGAGGAATGTGAACAGCAGCAGATTACCGGGCGTGGCCAATCCAAGCCCGACCATCACCGCATAGATCGCGGAAACGGCCGTGGTCAGCGTTTCAACGATGATTAGAAATTTGCGCTTGTCGAAAATATCGGCGAGCGCGCCGGCCGGTATCGCGAACAGGCAGATCGGCAAAGTGCTCGCCGCCTGGACCAGCGCGACGATCAAGCGGTCGGGATTGAGGCTCGTCATCAGCCAGCCCGAGGCGGCGCTGTACATCCAGCCGCCGACGTTGGAAACCAACGTCGCCGTCCAGATCACCGCGAACGCCGGGTGACGGAACGGCGCCGCAAAAGATTGCTTCCTATTCCGAATTGCGCCGGCGGCGTTGCTCATCGTAGGCCCCTGTTGGCCGGCTCACTGGCACGAGGCGTGAGGGCGATGCCGTCATCGATACGACAATACAGGTTTCGGGTGGTTCCAGTACTCGTGACCATACTATCATGGATAAGCTTTCGCACTGAGACTGCGGTCTCTCCGAGGAGCGCTTGCATGAAAAACCAAACCACGAGACTGCAAACCGAAAGTGACCCGCGTTGGGCGGCAGTCATCGAACGTGATCCGCATTTCGATGGAAAATTCGTCTATGCGGTGAGAACAACCGGAGTTACTGTCGGCCGACTGTCCTTCGCGACCGCGCCAAACCGGAGAATGTGGCATTCTACGACACCGGCCGGAAAGCCGAGCAAGCTGGATTTCGCGCCTGCAAGCGCTGCCGCCCGACATGAGTGCTGTTGCGAAGACCGCCCCGGTCGATCGCAAATCGACGCAACGGCGCACCGAGGAGTACGATTGGAGCACGGTCGGTTCTGAGCTGGACGGATCCGGCTGCGCTGTCTTGGAGAAACTTTTGACGCCGAGCGAATGCGAATACATCGCCTCGCTCTATCCGCAGGACGAACACTTCCGCAGCCACGTCCACATGGCGCGGCACGGCTTCGGCAAGGGCGAATACCGCTATTTCAAATATCCGCTGCCCGGCCTGATCGCCGACTTGCGCACGGCGCTTTATTCGCATGTCGTGACATTTGCCAATGCGTGGAACGAGCGGATGAATATCGGCGCGCGATATCCGAGAGAGCACGCCGATTATCTAAAACTCTGCCATGACGCCGGGCAGGTTCGGCCGACACCGCTGCTGCTGCAATACGTGCCCGGCGATTTCAATTGCCTGCATCAGGATTTGTACGGCGACTTCGCATTTCCATTGCAGGTCACCGTTCTGCTGTCGGACCCGGACCGGGATTTCACCGGCGGCGAATTCGTCCTGACCGAGCAGCGGCCGCGGATGCAGAGCCGCGTCGAGGTCGTGCCGCTGCAGCAGGGCGATGCCGTGCTGTTCGCCGTGCATAACCGGCCGGTGCAGGGCACCAAAGGCACCTATCGCGTCAACCTGCGCCACGGCGTCAGCCGGCTTCGTTCCGGCCGCCGTCACACGCTAGGCATCATCTTCCATGACGCCAATAGTCGCTGCGAGTCGTCGCCGCCGCCTCACGCCGGCGGCTTGTGCGCGAGCCAGCGGCCGGCTTCGGCGGCGGCGAAAAACTCGGCCAGCGCGGCATTGACCGCGGCCGGCTCCTCGCTGGTGATGGTGTGGCCGGAGCGCGGAATCACCAGAAGGCCCGCCGTCGGCGCCGTGCGCTTGAGAAAGACGCTGCCGTCGAGGCAGGTCTCGTCCTCGTCGCCGACGATGACCAGAAGCGGCACGGAGTATTTCTTCAAGTCCGCTTCCATGTCCCACAGCGTCGGGCCGCTTGGCTCTGCAGCATCGACATGGTCAGCGCGTGGCCTTGCGCCGAGTGCTCGGACAGCATGCGGACGAATTCGGCGATAGCCGCGCGGGTCCTTGTTCTTATGGGCCTGCCGCGTCGGCCCGTCGGCATAGATGCGCGGCCGCTTCGGCCATGCTCTTTTCGGTGAACATCTTGGCGGTTTCCGCCGCCACTTTGCGCATCGCCTCGCGCGCGGCCGGATCGGGCAGCGAGCCCCAGCCGCAGCCGGCCGCCGTCACCGAGATGCAACGCTCGCGGATGGCGCATGCCGACATGCAGCGCCGTGTAGGCGCCCATGGAATGGCCGACGACGTGCGCCTTCTCGATGCCGAGCGCATCCATGACGGCGATGACGTCGGCGCGGGCGATATCCTGGCCATAGCGCGCCGGATCGCTCGGCACGTCGGACGGCGGATAGCCGCGCTGGCTGTAGGTGACGCAGCGATGGATGCGCGAGAAGAAGCGCATCTGCGGCTCCCAGGTGCGGTAGTCGCCGGCGAATTCGTGCACGAAGACGACAGGCGTGCCGGTGCCGGCCTCTTCGTAATAGAGGCTGGTGCCGTCCGCGGCTTTGATCTTGGGCATGGGCGCGCCTCGTTCGCTTCAGGGATGCGACGATGCCGCGCGCGGCATCGCCGAGCGCTTCGACCGGCGCATCGCCGGCATCGAAGATCGCCAGGATGCGGCACGGACAGGCCTCGAGCCCCTCATAGCGCCAGGGAAAGCGCCGATGATGCAGCGCTTGCCGAGCACGGTGTCGAGATCGCCGCCCAGATTTTCGGCGTGCAGCAGGCCCTCCTGGAACGCGTAATTGTGGAACGGAAACACGTCCTGGCGGACCTTTCGGCCCGAGCGCTTGTGCACGTATTCGAAGGTGCCGAAATAATCCGCCGGCTTCTTGCCCATCGACCTGCTCGAATTCGCGGGCGATGTCCGGCCGCATGTTGCGGATCGAGGTGTTCATCGGATGGTCGCACGAGCCGGTATCCATGCCGAACCATTTGATCTTCTTCTTCAGCATCCATTCCAGCGTGGCGAGGGTCGGGCCCGGGTGGTAGCAGAAATAGCGCACCAGATCCTGCTGGCTCTGGCCTTCGTAATATTTGTGCCAGCCGGTGTGCAGGATGAGAATGTCGCCGTCGCGGATGTCGGCGCCGGATTTTTCGATCATCTCCGGCGTGATCGCCGACCAATCCGACACCTGCGGCGACAGATCGACGACGACGCCGTGATTGACCAGATAATCGAGCGGCAGCGAAGCCATGTCGCCGGTGCGGCCGTCGGTGGCGTGCATGGCGCCGTCGAAATGCGTGCCGCTGTGCATCGAGGTCTCGACGCGCTGCGCGACGATCATCTGCGTCTGCAGATTCTGCGCGTAATACATTTTGTTGCCGGCATAACCGACCCAGCCGGGCGTATGGATGCTCATGGTGTGGGAGAGATCGACGATTTTCATTCGGTGCTCCTAACGGCGCTTCCCGAGCAGACCGTTACTAACCGATGCTCATGCTCATTTCGCGCCGCCGCTCCATTAGCCTGTCATCCATTGCGTCCAGCGCTCGCGGATTTGCGCCAGCCGCGGCGCGAGCCACGCGGCGTCGTGCTGGAACATGACCTTCTCGTTGTCCGGCCACGCCGGGGTCTGCCGCAGCCGCGCCTCGGGCATCAGGGCGCGCGCCCCGGGATTGGCCGGACCGTATGGCAGCAGCATCGCGAAATCCGCCTGCGGCTTCGCCTGCGCGACGAAGCTGGCGAACTGCCATGCATGCCTTGGCGTTGGGATCGCCCTTCGGCACGATCAGATTGGCCCAGTACAGCTCGGCGCCGTTCCAGACGATCTCGAGCGGCACCTTGTCGTCGATGAGATCGACGGCGCGCGCGCTCCACATCGCGATCATGTCGACCTCGCCGTCGCGAATGAGCTGCTGCGATTGCGCGCCGTCGTGCCACCACACTTTGATGTGCGGCTTGATCTCGTCCATCTTGCGGAAGGCGCGGTCGAGATCCATCGGATAGAGCTTGTCTATCGGCACGCCGTCGGCGAGCAGCGCGAACGCGAGGCAGGTGAACGAGCGGTCGAACAGGCAGCGCGGCCCGGGAAATTTCTTGACGTCCCAGAAATCGGCCCAGCTCTGCGGCCCGCCGTTCGGGAATTTGTCCTTGCGATAGACGATGTTGGTGCCGAGCGAATAGCTGACGATGCCGTATTCGCGCACCAGGCTCGGCGGCAATTGGTCGGCCTTGGCGGCCTCCTTGTCGACCTTTTCCACCAAGCCGTCGTGCACGGCCTGGGCGAATTCGCTGTCGCCGAGATTGATCAGATCGTATTCGTAATTGCCGGTCTGCACCTGGGCCTTGAGTTTGGCGAACAGACACGCCCGGCACTGTCTTGACCGCAATTCCGGTCTGCGCGGTGAAAGGATCGAAGAACGCCTTCTTCCACGACGTCTCCCACACGCCGCCGTACGAATTGACGTAGACCGTCTTGCGCCTGCGCCGCGCGCCGCGGATCACGGCAGGCGCGCCAGAGCACAACCGGCGCCGAGCGCAAGCATGCGCCGACGCGACATCAGATCCGCATTGTCATCGCTCACCCTCGAAGCGAGACCTGCGCGCACGGCATCGGCGCATTGCCGGCCGCATCGCCGCCTATGCTACCATCGCGGTGCATGGTACATAATTTGCGAGACGGCCTGCAAACGAGGCGCTCGCAGTGAGGGGAGGACGCATCGCCAGCTGATCGGGCTCCGATGGCGCGACGGGCGAATTGCGCGGCGATGGCCGGCGCCGCGCGCAGCTCCGGCGAAGCGATGCAGCGGCGGCCTGTTGGTCGCGCCGGCCGTTCTCTATATCCTCGTCCTGTTCGTCGTCCCGATCGGCTACGTGCTGCTGCTCAGCGTCACCGATCCGACGCTGTCGCTCGATCATTACCGGCGCCTGTTCACGGTGCCGCTCTACGCGCAGGTGATGCTCAACACGTTCAAGGTGTCGCTCGATCGTCACGCTGGCCTGCCTGGCGCTCGGCTATCCGCTCGCCTACGTCATGGCGCGGCGCAACGACTGGATCGCGATCGTCTTTCTGGTCGCCGTCGGCATGAGTTTCTGGACCGGCTTCATGGTGCGCACCTATGCGTGGCTGGTCATCCTCGGAAACAAGGGTCCGGTCAGCGCGTTTTACGCCTTCGCCGGGCTTGGGGCAGCCGCCGCAACTGCTGTTCACCTCGTTCAGCTCGGCGCTGGGCATGACCCACATTCTGCTGCCCTACATGGTGCTGGCGCTCTACGGCGTCATGCGCAAGATCGATCCGGCTTATCTGCGCGCCGCCGAAAGCCTCGGCGCCGGCCGTTCGCCGCGTTCCGCGACGTGTTCCTGCCGCTCAGCCTGCCCGGCGTGGTCAACGGCTGCGTGCTGGTCTTCACCATCTGCCTCGGCTTCTACATCACGCCGATCCTGCTCGGCACGCCGCGCGACATGATGATTTCGCAGCTCATCAACCAGCAGATCGAGGATTTGCTGGCCTGGGGATTTGCCTCGGCGATCGCGACCGTGCTGCTCGCGGCGACCTTGCTCCTGCTTGCCATCTATAACCGCTTCGCCGGCCTCGACCGGCTGTGGGGATAACGATGGCGCGCCACATCCCGCTCGTCCTCGCCAGCGCTCGTGGTCTGTCTTCCTGGTCGCGCCGATGGCGATCATCGTGCCGATGTCGTTCTCGACCGCGATCTCGTTCGCGTTTCCGCCGCCGGGCTATTGGCTGGGCTATTACGTGCAATATTTCCACAGCGATGCCTGGCTCAGCGCCACGGCGAACTCGTTCGTCATCGCGCTCGGCTCCATGGTGCTCACCATGATCGTCGCACTGCCCGCCGCGTTCGGTTACGTGCGCTACCGCTTCCGCGGCAAGAGCGCGATGAACCTGATGATCATGCTGCCGCTGATCGTGCCCGCCGTCGTGAGCGCGCTTGGCTATTATGAGTTTCTCAGCCGCCTCCATCTTGTCGGCACGCGCATCGGCATGATCATCGCGCACAGCGTGCTGTCGATTCCCGGTTGCCTTCCTGGTGATCGCGGCGTCGCTCAAGGGCTTCGACCGCAATCTCGAACGCGCCGCCAACAGCGCCGGCGCCGGCCCGCTGCGCACATTCCTATGGGTCACGCTGCCGGTGCTGCGGCCCGGCATCTTGATCGGCGCGCTGTTCGCCTTCCTGCACTCCTTCAACGAGGCCGTGGTGGCGATCTTCATCGCCGGCCGCGACGCCGTCGACGCTGCCGAAGAAGATGTTCGAGAGCATCCGGCTCGAATCCGATCCCGTGATTGCCGTGGTTTCGACGCTGCTCACCGGCGCGGTGCTGCTCGGCGTGCTCGTCTCATTGTTCGTTCGTCAAAGGACTGCCCATGCAGCTTGATCCTCTCGTCAAACCGCGCTCGGTCGCCATTGTCGGCGCCACGGATCGCGGCGGTCCCGGCCGCGCCGTCATGGAATCGCTCGGCGCGATCGGCTTTACCGGGCCGATCTATCCGGTTAATCCGAAATATCAGACCGTGCTCAATATCACCTGCTATCCGAGCCTGACCGATCTGCCGGAAGCGCCGGACATCGTCGTTTTCAGCATCCGCAATCCGCTCATTCCCGAGCAGATGCGGCTCGCGTTGCAGCGCGGCGCGCGCGCCGCCATCATCTACGACAGCGGTTTCGCCGAATTGGGCGCCGACGGCGCGAAACTGCAGGACCAGATCGCCGGCATGGCGCGCGAAGCGGGCATGCCGGTCTGCGGGCCGAACTGCATGGGCATTCTCAACCCGCCCGCGCGCGTCACGACCTACAAGCAGAACATCATGGATCCCGACGGCGATCGTCGGCAATGTCGGCATCATCTCGCAGAGCGGATCGGTCTGCATCGGGCTGTTGTCCGACCTGCGCCGGTTCGGCATCAGCCTGTCGGTCTCGGCCGGCAACGAGGCGGTGACCAGAACCGTCGACTATCTCGATTATCTGATCGACGATCCCAACACCAAGGTGATCGCGACCTTCACCGAGACGGTGCGCGAACCGGAGCGCTATGTTGCCGCGCTCGACCGCGCCGCCGATGCCGGCAAGCCCGTCGTCGTGATCAAGGTCGGGCGCACCGAGCGCACGCAGCGCGCGATCACCAGTCATACCGGCGGCCTCGCCGGCTCGTCGCGGGTTTTTTCCGAGCTGCTGCGCGCGCATCGCGCAATCGAAGTCAACGATCTCGACGAGATGACCGAGGTTCTCGCGGTCTGCCAGGGCAAGCGCTGGCCGCGCGGCCGCGGGATTTCGGTCATTACCGGCTCGGGCGGACTGGCCGAGCTCATCCTCGACAATGCGACCGCGCTGGGCCTCGATCTGCCGCCGCTCGTCGGCAGCCGAGCGCGTCGAAGCCGAAAGCGTCATCGGCCGCATCACCGGCGACGGCAATCCGTTCGATGCCTGGGGCAACGGCAATTACGCCGTCAATCTGCCGCACGCCATGTCGGTCGTGGACAAGAGCGAACGCATCGATTCCATCTGTTATTGCAGCGACACCTCGAACGAGCCGCTGATCGGCCATCCCGGCCGCGTGCTGGAGAACGTGGCGATGCTGACGAACGCGGCGCGCACGAGCACGAAGCCGTATTACCTGTTGAGCACCCGCTCGGGCGTGATGAACCGCAAGCAGATCGACGGCATGCGCGAGGAAGGCCTCGTCGTGATCGGCGGCACGCGCCAAGGCCTCGGTGCGCTCGACCGCATGGGCCGCTGGGCCGTCGGACTGCAACCCGGCGCGCCCGCGCTCGGCACAGTCGCTGGCTTGTCTAGCCGACCAGATCGAGGGCGGCCGGCGCACGATCAACGAATTCGATTCGAAGCGTCTCCTCTCCGCCTACGGCATCCCGATTACGCGCGAACAGCGCGTTGCAACGCTGGCGGAAGCAACAAAGGCGGCGCGGGCGCTCGGCTATCCCGTTGTGCTCAAAGCCGTCTCCGACGCGATTGCGCACAAGACCGAGCTTGGCCTCGTCGCCGTCAATCTCAAGAGCGATGAGGATCTCGCGCGAGCGTTCGCACGACTGAACGAGCGCCTTGACAGACTCGAGCCGCGTCCCGCCGACGCCGCATTCCTGGTGCAGGAATTCGTCGCCGACGGCATCGAAGTTTTTGCCGGCGTATCGCGCGATCCCGATTTCGGTCTGTCGCTGGCGTTCGGCATGGGCGGCATCGCGATCGAGGTGACACGCGATTTCGCGCTGCGCATGCTGCCGCTGCGCGAAGGCGACGCCGAGGCGATGATCGCGGAGACGCGCGGCGCGGCGCTGCTCGGCGCCATGCGCGGCGGCAATGCGGCCGACGTGAAGAGCCTCGCCGACTGCTTGTACGCGCTCGCCGACTTTGCCTGCCACAACGCCGAATGGATCGCCGAGATCGATCTCAATCCGATCAAGGTGCTGCCGGAAGGCCGCGGCTGCGATCGTTGTCGACGCGCTGATCGTCGCGAGGCCGGATAACGGCATATGACGGGCTATCTCTGCCTGCGCAACATCGTCAAATCGTATGACGGCAAGACCAATGCCGTCGACGACATCTCGATCGACGTCGCGCGCGGCGAGTTCGTCACCTTTCTTGGTCCCAGCGGCTCGGGCAAGACCACCACGCTGTTGATGATCGCCGGCTTCGAACATCCGTCGGGCGGCGCCATCGAACTCGGCGGCCGCGACCTCACCCTCAGCAAGCCTTACCAGCGCAATATCGGCATGGTGTTTCAGAACTATGCCCTATTCCCGCACATGACCGCGCACAAAAACGTGCTGTTTCCACTCCGGATGCGGCACTTTCCAAAGCGCGAGATCAACGCTCGCGCCGAAAAGATGCTGGCGCTGGTCGGTCTGAGCCGATTCGCCGATCGCTATCCGCGCGAGTTGTCGGGCGGCCAGCAGCAGCGCGTCGCGTTGGCGCGCGGCTTGGTGTTCAACCCCGACGTGGTCCTGCTCGATGAGCCGCTCGGCGCGCTCGACAAGAACCTGCGCGAGCAGATGCAGGTCGAGATCAAGCGCATCCATCGCGAGCTCGGCATCACCATGATCTATGTGACGCATGATCAGACCGAGGCCATGACGATGTCGGACCGCGTCGCGGTGTTCAGCAACGGCCGGCTCGCCCAGATTGGCTCGCCGCTCGAGGTCTACAATCGGCCGGCCAGCCGCTTTGTCGCCGAGTTCATCGGCGACAGCAATTTTTTTGCCGGCAAGATCGATGCCGCTCGTCCCGGCGTCGTGGAGCTTGCCGGCATCGGGGCGGTGCGGGTCGACTGCAAGGATGCGCAGGCCGGCGATGTCGATCTGATGATCCGGCCCGAACGGCTGCAACTGACGCCAACACAGCGAGGCGGGAGACACCAACATGTTTACGATGATCGTCGACGACGTCATCAATTACGGCGACTCTGTCCTGGCCATCGGCAAGACTAACGGCGTTCCGCTGCGCGCGCGACTCCTCGGCACGACAACGGCCGACCTGCGCTCCGGCGCCGCGCTGCGGCTCGCCTGGTCGCCGGGTGATGCGCATATTCTCGCCCGGCGCTAAGATCACATCCGCAATCCCGAGGTAACCACGCACTCGTCCACGAAAAAGGAGCCGCACCATGGCTAAGTCGCGCTTTAACCGCGGACGCCGGCGATTTCTGCGTGCTGCCGGCGTTCTGGCGACCGCGCCGCTCGTTATGACCCAACGCACCATCGCGCAGACGCGTACGCTCTACGTCAACAGTTGGGGCGGCAGTTTCACCGCCGCTCAGGAAGCGGCGTATTTCAAACCGTTCACCGCCGCGACCGGCATCGAGGTCCGCACCGTAACGCCCGTGTCTTATGCGCGCATCAAGGCGCAGGTGCAGTCGGGCAACTACGAATTCGACGTCACCTGTATCAATTCGATGTTGTGCCTGCGTGGCGGCCGGGAAGGCCTGGTCGAGCCGATCGACTGGGCGATCTTCAAAAAGGGCACGTTGCCGGACGACGCCATCGTGGCCGACGGGCACGGCGTCGCCTTCTGCATCTTGGGCACCAATCTTTGCTACCGCAGCGACCGTTTTCCGAACGGCGGCCCGAAGTCCTGGGCGGATTTCTGGGACGTCGAGAAATTTCCCGGCGAACGCTCGCTCTGCATTGGCGATCCGCAGCGCAATTGTATCTATGCGCTGCTCGCCGACGGTGTCCCGGCCGAAAAGCTTTATCCGCTCGATCTCGATCGGGCTTTCAAGAAGCTCGATCAGATCAAGCCGCACATCAAGGTGTGGTGGCGCGAAGGCAATCAATCGCAGCAACTCCTGCGCGACGGTGAAGTCGATCTGATGTCGATGTGGAACGCGCGCGGCACCGAGCTGAAACAACAAGGCGTGCCCGTCGAGGTGGTTTGGAACGGCGCAATCCGCAGCGCCAGCACATGGTGCGTGCTGAAGGGCGCGCCGGGCCGCAAGCTCGGCTGGGAATTCATCCAATTCGCTTCGGCGGCAAAGCCCCAGGCCGAATTCAACACCCGGCTTTATTATGGACCGACCAACCCGGACGCCTACGCGCTGATTCCAAAAAACATCGCCGTCCAATTGCCGACCTATCGCGACAACCTTGCGGTCTCCGTCGCCGAAAACGACATCTGGGAAGCCGACCGTGTTGCCGCGATCGAAGAACGCTTTACGCAGTGGCTGGCGTCGTAGGCTTGCATTTCCCCGATAAGAGCAAAATCGCTGCACCACGCCCGGGACATATGAGGACATCGGATGACCGAAGAATTGGTGCTTTACGCCAAGGAGGACAAAGTCGGGCTGGTCACGCTCAATCGTCCACAAAAGCTCAACGCGCTCAACATGGACATGCGCGGAGCGCTGTCGGCGGCATTGCGCCGCGCCGACGAAGACGACGCAACCAGTGTCGTTGTGCTGCGCGGCGCCGGCCGCAGCTTTTGCGTCGGCTACGACCTCGGCGGCGGCAGCACCAATAACGACGCAACGCGCCATGACGCCCTCAAGTATCATAGCCGTATCGCGACAAGCCTCGGCATGGAGATGCAACCCTGGTACATGAAGAAGCCGGTGATCGCCTCGGTGCAGGGCCATGCGCTGGGCGGCGGTTGCGAGCTGGCAATGTTCTGCGATCTCACCATCGCCGCCGCCGATGCCAAGTTCGGCGAACCGGAGATACGTTATTCGCAGGCCGGTCCTGGCTTGGTGATGCCGTGGGTCATCGGCTTCAAGCGAGCCCGCGAACTTCTTTATTTCGGCGACATGATCGACGCCGAAACCGCGCTCGCGTTCGGCATGATCAACCGCATCGCGCTGCCTGACGAATTGCCTGCCGCGACGCTGAGTTATGCCAAGCGGCTGACGCTCATCGCGCCGGAGGCGCTGGCGGCGACGAAACTCGCAATCAACCGCGGCGCCGATGCCGCCGGTTTTCGCAACGCCATGCAGGCGGGCATCGACGTGGTCGCGCCGCTCTATGCCGCGAAGACCGAGACCGCGACCGCGTTTCGCGAGATGACGGAGAAGGAAGGACTCGCCGCCGCCGTCAAATGGCGCCGCCGTCAGTTCGAAGAATAGGTAGCGCTCGTGAAAATACCGAATTGGATTGGCGCCGCGGTCGAGCGCCACGAGGATCACCGCTTCCTGACCGGAACTGGCCGCTATGTCGACGACCTTGAGCGCGGCGGCGCTTTGCACGCCGCGATCTTGCGCAGTCCCATCGCGCACGGCCGCATTCGCGGCATCGCGACCGCGGCGGCGAAGGCCATTCCCGGCGTGCGCCACGTCATCACCGCCGCTGAAATCGGCAAAGTCCCATCGATCCCGCTGCGGCTCGCGAATCTTCCGGAGTTTCAAGGCTACCTGCAGCCGGTAATTGCCGGCGAGAAGGTGCGTTATGTCGGCGAGCCGGTCGCCGTCGTCGTCGCGGACAGCGCCGCGCTCGCCGAGGACGCGCTCGCCGCTATCGCGATCGACTTTGAAGAATTGCCGGCCATCGCCGACCGGCACGCGGCTGCCGCGGGCGCGACATTGCTGTTCGAAACGACGGGCAGCAATCGCGCCCTGCACTATCGTGTCGCGCATGGCGACGCCGACGCCGCCTTCGCCGCCGCAGACTATGTGCGCTCCGAAAGCTTCCACGTCCATCGCCACACCGCGCTGCCGATGGAAACGCGCGGGATGCTGGCCGAATGGGTCGACGACCGACTGGTTGTCTGGGGCGCGTCGAAGGTCTTGTTCTTCAATCGGCGCGTACTCGCCCCGATGCTCGGCATTGCCGAAGAAGCGATCGACATGATGGAGGTCGATGTCGGCGGCGGCTTCGGTGTGCGCGGCGAGTTTTATCCAGAGGACTTTCTGATCCCGTTCGCGGCGCGCGTCGCGGGTGCGCCGGTAAAGTGGATCGAGGACCGCCGCGAACATCTCATCGCAACCAATCACTCCCGTGAAGTCGATTGCGAGCTCGAGATCGCATGCCGGCGCGACGGCACGATGCTGGGGATGCGCGGCAAGGTCTTCGGCGACATGGGAGCCTATATCCGCACCAATGGCGGGATCGTACCGATCAGGGCGGCGCAATTCCTGCCCGGGCCATACCGCATTCCGGCCCTCGCCTTCGAAGTCGAAGCGCTCGTCACCAATAAAACACCGGTCGGGACCTATCGCGGGCCGGGTCGTTTCGAGGCCAACTTTTTCCGCGAGCGCTTGATCGACATCGCCGCCCGCGAGCTTAATCTCGACCCGGTCGAATTCCGCAGGCGAAACCTGATCACCGAGCAGGAACTACCTTACGCCACAGCACCGCTCGCCCCGCGCGAACCGGAAACGCCGTTCGATACCGGCGACTATCACGAAACCTTCGAGCGCGCGCTGACCGAGATCAAATGGGCGGAGCGCACAGCGAATCAAGGGCAGCTGATCGACGGCCGTTTTCACGGCCTCGCCGTAGTGCCGTTCATCGAGAGCGGCGGATCGGGCAAAGAAAATTGCAGGCTCGTTGTAGAAGAGAACGGATCGGTTTCGGTTTATGTCGGCTCGTCAGTGCTGGGCCAAGGCCTTGAGACGACGCTCGCGCAAGTCGCCGCCGGTGTGTTGCGTCTGCCGCTCGACCGTGTCCGCGTCCTGCACGGTTCGACGACCTACCTGGACGAAGGATTCGGCACCTTCGCCTCGCGCTCCATGGTGGTCGGAGGCTCCGCCGTGGTCGATGGCGCCAATAATCTGCTCGCGGCGATCCGGCAAGGAGCGACAGCGCGGTTCGGCTTTCCCAACGAAGAGATCGCGATCGACAGCGGCATCGTGTCGGCCGGCGGGCGGCGTGCGCGCCTTTCGGATTTCGCCGGCGTCGCGGCAGCTGGTACTTTTTCGACCACCATCCGCACCTACAGCTACGGCGCGCACGCCTGCTACCTCGCCGTCGATCCGCGCACTGCCGAAGTGGAAATTCTCGATTACGTCGCGGTCGAAGATATCGGCCGCGCCATCAATCCGCACATCGTGCATGGACAGGCGATCGGCGCAGTTGTGCAAGGACTGGGCGGCGTATTTCTCGACCATCTGGTTTACGACGAAAACGCCCAGCTTCTCACCGGCTCGCTGGCCGACTATCTGGTGCCGCTGGCGACCGACTTTCCGCAGGTGCGCGCGGTGACGCTCGAACAGCGGCCATCCCGGACCAATCCACTTGGTGCCAAAGGCGCCGGCGAAGGCGGCATGGTTGCGGTCGCCGCGGCGGTGGCGAACGCCGTTGCGGCCGCGCTCGCGTCGCTGGGCGTCGAGCCGCGCGAACTGCCGCTGTCGCCGCCGGCGTTGTGGCGCCTCATCGCGGCAACGCAAAAATAAACGCTGCTTCAAACAGAACCATCCGACACACCTAAGTCTGCAACGGCCGCAACCTTGATCTCGCACATCTGTGTCACCGGCGCCGGCAGCGCATCGCCGGTGGCATCGTATCCGCGGAAACGAAGGACGCCGCACGCTGGAGCCATCGCGACGGCGAGCCGCGTATAAGGATTGAGCACCGGCGGCGTAACCCAATCGAAGCTCGCCTCCGATACCGCGCCGCCCCAGCCCGCAAGCGCCTCGCGGCGAGCCCGGCTGTAGTCTCCCGCGTCCGCGAACGAACTGGTCAGAAACCGCCGGGTGCCGATCCGTCCTTCCCAATCCGGCCGCCGCGGCACCCAATCGTTCGCCGCGCTGGTGTCGTGCTCGCGGGTGACGAAACCGGTCTCGGTGCGTTCGACGACGCAGCGTTCGCCGGGCTTCACGCCGACGAGCGTGTAGATCACCGGACGCGCGACCGGCGTCGTTTCCAGCATCCGCCGCGCCGCGCCGTAGTCCTCACAATGCTCGAATGTGTAACGCAGCAGCTGATCAGGCGGCATATAATCGACGCGCGCCCATATGGCGATGCCGTTTGCTGCGAAGTCGTAGAGACGCAGCCAGCGGTGCGCAAAACGGCGCCGCATGGGCGCCTGGTTGATGCAGGCGGCGAAGCGAAACGGCGCCATCGCGGTCAGCGCGCCGACATAGCCTGGCCAGGTGACGCTGAAAAAATCACCGCCCGCGCCTCGCATATGCGCCACCTCGGTGTAGCGCCCGAGGCCGGTGAACGGCCAATCCAGTGTCCGGATCAGCCACGGCACACCGTCTTGTTCGCGCGCGAGCGCCGTGCAACCCCATTGATAGGACGCGTTGAGCAGCCAGACACCCGAGAAGCCGAGCGTGTCGGCGATCTGCGCGATCTCGGCCACATACGGTGAGCGGGAGCGCGTCAGCCAGTTTTTCGCCACCCGATCGAGCACCGGCACCAGCGGCAATCCCGCACGCGGGAAAAAGCCGAGGCAGGCGTCGCGCAGCGCGCGCGCATGCGCGCTGCTGCGCGCGGCGTGGCCCAAAGGCCCGTCTTCGCGGACATCGACGACCGGAACGGCCGGCAGCGATACGCTCATGGTCACAGACGCAGCCCGGCCTGATGCATCAGGGGTATGACTTCCTGACCGAAGAATTCCAAATCCGCGGCGAAATCGAAGAAAGTCAGTTGGACGCCGTCGCAGCCAGCCTGTTTGAGCTCAACAAACCGCTCCACAACTTGCGCGGGGCTGCCGACGATCTGCATATTGCCGCCAACGGCGCGGTACGCGCCCAGATCGGTCTTCCAGCCCTTGGCATCGCCACTCATCCTGCGCCCGATAAATCCTTCTATCGCTTCGACGTCCGCCGCCGCCACGATCGAATTGTAATACGCGCGCGCCTCGCTTTCGGTCGGCCGGCAGACGATCATCGGATTGATGATGGTTTTGACCTGCCGTCCGAACTCGGCTGCTTTAGCTTTGATGCCGGCATTGTGCTTCGGCAGCGCCGCAATGGCGGCATCGACATGGCCGCCGCCCGGGCTGGTGATGAAGACGAGATCGGAATGCAGCGCCGCATAAGCGATGCCGGCCGGCGAACCCGTCGCATTCACCAAAAGCGGCCGGCCAAAGCGCGGCTTTGGCGTGACATAGGCATCGATCATTTGCCAGTATTGGCCGTTCATCGTGAGGTTGTCGTTCGATGCCCACAGCGCCGTCATCATCTCCGTAAACTCGCCAGCCATCGCGTAGCGCGCGTCATGAGTGACCTGCTCGTTGCCGAACATGCGAGCCTCGCTCGGGACAAATCCGGTAACAACATTCAGGCCCCAGCGGCCGTGTGAAATGTGGTCGATCGTGGCGCCGAACTTGGCGAGGTAAAGCGGGTGCCAGGAACCGTACAGCACGTGGATCGTGGAAATGATGATGATGCGCCGGGTGATCGCCGCGAGCGAAGTCGCAGTAATGAAAGGATCGAGCGATTGCTCGCGGAAACGCATGGCGCCGCCGGTTCCGCCTTTCCCCATCCATTGCGCCAGTCCGAACGCCAGATCGAAGCCCAATTCCTCGGCACGCTGCGTGAGCCGGGCATTATAGTCGAAATCCCAGGACGTGCTTCGCGGCAGGCTCGACGGCGACCAGCCGCCGCTCTGGATCGGCAAGAACAGCCCGAGCAACAGCGGTTGCTTCATGACCTGCGCTAACGGCGAGTCCGGGAAATCCAACGGGGATGCGAGCGTCATCGGCATTCCTCATTATCCTCCAGTGCTAGAGGCCGGCACCGAGCTCATGGCTTCGGCGCGCCCCGCGGCCCCTGATGCAGAGCCGTTCGGCCACCTCCACCGCGAAATAGAATAGGAAGCCGATCACGATCAGCCACAGGATGGCGGCAAACACCGTCACAGTATCCAAATTGCCCCGGGCCAGCACGAGAATGTAGCCGAGGCCATTATCCGAGCCGACGAATTCGGCAACAATCGTCCCGACGACCGCGAAGGTGATAGCGACTTTGAAGCCGCCAAAGATGCTCGGCAGCGCGCCGGGTAGCCGGACCTTCCAAAAAGCCTGCCATCGCGTGCCGCCCATCGAGCGTATCAACATCAGGCTCTCCGGCCTGACCGCATTGAGACCGGTTAAGGTGTCAATGACAATCGGGAAAAACGAAATGAGAAACGTCATCAGGACTTTTGGCAGCAAGCCAAACCCGAACCAGACGATGAACAGTGGCGCCAGCGCGACCTTGGGGAGCACCTGCGCGGTGAGCAAAATCGGATAGACGGTGCGGCGAAACCACTGCGAATAGATCATCAGCGTCGCAGCGGGAACACCGATCAGCACCGCAAGGGCGAAGCCGGCAATAATTGCGCCGGCGCTGTGCAGGGTTTGCACGAGAAACTCCGGGTAGGCGTCGATCAGCTTTCGCGCGATCAGGCTCGGCGCCGGAAGGAGATAGACCGGTACATCGAAATAGCGGACCGCTGCCTCCCATAGCGCCAGGCAAAGCACGATCGACATGACGGGTGCGACCACGACGCCGAGAGGCGGCCGCGGCACCGTGCGCCGTCCCGGCGCATTTGACGAGGATGAGACTTCAACCACCCTTCAGCACTCCGAGATCGAGAAACCGCTTCCTGATACGTCCAGTGAACGCGATGAACGCCGGTGTATCCTTGCCATCGAGCGTTCTCGGCCGGGGAAGATCCACATTGATGATCTCCGCGATCGTTCCCGGCCGCGGCGTCATCACGACGATGCGATCGGAAAGAAATACCGCTTCGTCGATACTGTGAGTGACGAAAACGGCGGTCTTGCGCCGTTCCAGCCAGATGCGCTGTAGATCGAGATTCATCTGGTCCCGCGTCAGCGCGTCGAGAGCACCGAACGGTTCATCCATCAGCAGGATTTCGGGGTCGTGAATTAAAGCCCGGCAAAGCGCAACGCGCTGCTTCATGCCGCCGGACAATTCGTACGGAAATCTGCTCTCGAATCCCGCGAGGCCGACTTGAGCCAAAAGCTCGCGCGCCCGAGCTTTGAAATTGCGAACCGGGAGGCGGCGGATTTCGATCTGTAGCAGAATATTCTCGATCGCCGTGCGCCACTCGAGCAGTTCCGGTGTCTGGAAGACGATCCCCACATTGGTGAAAGGCCGAGTAACGCGGCGACCTTCGATCCACGCTTCACCACTGTCGGCGCCGGTCAGGCCGAGCATGACCATCATAAGGGTCGTCTTGCCGCAGCCGCTCGGACCGAGGAACGATACGAATTCACCTTTGTCGATGGTAAATGAAACGTCCCGCAACGCGTCGACGGTCTCATGTCCCGATCGAAACACCTTTGATATCGCGCGAGCGTCGATGAGCGCGCCTGACGAAGAAGCGGTCGGCGTCACGGAGCAGCCCCCTGCACTCGAATTGCGCGGTCGCAGTTGATCGGCATTCAGTGTTTGCTGTCCGCCAGCCCATCGAATAGTTGCCGCATCGCATGACGCCAGCGCACGATAGCGTTCTGATTTGGCGATATGGGATCGATATCGTCCAGGCGCCTTGGCATTTGCAATGTACCCATGACGATATAGTCGGCATAAGCGGGCGCGGCGCCGGCTATGAAGGGCTGGTTGCCGAGCAAATCGTTGAGCGGCGCCAGCGCCCGATTGAGTTCCTCGAAATCCTTGGCACGACCGGCGTGCAGCGCCTCCAACGTGGCGCCGTTTCGTTCCTCGCGCCTCTTGCGGAACAGGTCCCGATCCGCGTCCGGATGCAATGATTTCCAGATGCCGAGATATAGTGAGCGCACCAAAGACCGTCCGACGATCGTGTCGGTCCATCCATTGATGAATTTCGCGAAGCTGCGGCCCTGCGTGCCGTCCATAAGTGCGGGCCGCTCCGGATAGGCCTCATCGAGATAACAGGCAATGTTCCAAGAATTGCTGACCACGCACGCGCCGTCGACCAGCACCGGCACCAGGGATTGCCCACTGAAGCCGAGCTTTTTGTCGCTGTGCCAGCACAGTTCGATCGCGGGATTGAGGCCCTTGTGCGCCAACGCGAATTGCGTGCGCCAGCAATAGGGACTGTATCGCCGGCCATCCTTGTCGACGAGTTCATAAAGTGTAATGGCCAAGCTCGGCCTCCGTTGCAGTCCGGCGCATTTTCATACTTCACGATAGGGTGGTCGAACCCGATATGCAATTTTGGCTTCGATTCAGAACTCTTGCGAATGCCGATGCCGGCACGGACGACACCGTGCCGCGCACGGTTCATTGCACTTACGGTTGCAGGATGCCGTGATTCGAAATATCCCGAACCCGAAGTCACGGATGCGACGAAAGGACACCCGATGCCGGCTTATCGAAACGTCCTGCGCGGCCTTACTGCCGCTGCTGCGCTGCTTGCTTTCTCGGGTCCACTGTTGGCGCAGGATCGTCCACCCGATCACGTCTCCGTTCGGGCGGATGTCTTCTTCTATGGCGCCCACGTCCCGATTATGCTCGGCATCGTCGACGGCATCTATAAGAGGCATGGCATCGATGTGAACTTCGTGACCGGCCGAGGATCCGGCACCACGATCCAGACCGTCGCGAACATGTCGGATCAGTTCGGTTTCGCCGACGGCGCAACGCTGGTGCGGCTGGCGGCAAAGGGCCTGCGCGCCAAGCAGATCGTTGGCATTCTGCAGACCGGATCGAATTCGATCATAACGTTCCCGGACAGCAACATCACCAAGCCCCAAGATTTGGACGGCAAGACTACCGGCTTCGCCCCGGGCAGCGCCACGGATCAAATCTTTCCCGCCTTCGCCAAAAAAGCCCGTATCGATTTCTCCAGCATCAAGGGCCTGTCGGTCGATCCGCCAACCCGCGACAGCCTGTTCCTGCTCAAGAAGATCGATTTCGATATCGCGCTGGCGGCGGCACAATTGCCGATCTTGGAAGAGCGCTGTGCCTGCAAGCTTAACGTCATGCGCTTTTCGGACTATGGTCTGAGCCTGATGAGCAACGGCATCGTCGCGAGCGACAAGCTCATCGCCGAGAATCCTGACTTGGTTCGCCGCTTCGCTGCGGCCACAGTCGAAGCTATCGGTGCCGCCGTCGCCAACCCGCAGCACGGAATTGACGCCTTCATGCAATACGCGCCCAATGCGGGTTTCAGCCGTAACGTTGTTGCGGCCCAGTGGGACGTGGCGATGGGGCTCTTGCACACGCCGAGGACCAAAGACAAGCCGTATGGCGTGATGGACGCAAAGGACTGGCAGGACACGATCAATCTCCTTACCGAGTACGTCAACCTGCCGAAGGACACCGTGAAGCCCGACATGGTATTCGCCAACGAGTTCCTGCCAAGATGACACCCTGAGGGCGCCGCAACTCATCATGGGATCTCGGCGACAATGTCGGCTACCTCTGCAATCAATACAGCCGCAACCTTTTGCTGCCGGCGACTGCGGTCGTCGCTGCTTGTGCGGAAGCACCGCAAAGGATAATTTCCTCGTCTCCGACGTCCAACCAAGTCTCCGCCGATGATCGATGACCTGTCGCAATTTGTTCAGCCCGGACGCGTGCATCGGCAAATCTATACCGATCCAGCCATCTTCGAACTGGAGCTCGAACGGATATTCGGCGTTGCCTGGATTTATGTCGGCCACGAAAGCCAGGTGAAAAATCCGGGCGACTATTTTCGCACGTTCATCGGCCGCAAGCCGGTGGTGCTGGTGCGCGACGCCGAAGGCGAAATCCACGTCATCCACAATCAGTGCGCCCATCGCGGATCGCTGGTCGTCGCCAACGACAAGGGCAACGCCGCCGAATTCCAGTGCTGCTACCACGGCTGGACCTATCATCTCGACGGCCGGCTCAAGGCGGTGCCGCTGCAGCACGGCTATCCGCGCGACTTCGATCCCAAAAATCCGAAGACCGCGATGGTGACAAGTGGCCCGGGTGAAAAGCTATCGCGGCTTTGTGTTCGCCAGCGAAGCCGAGGACGGGCCGGACCTCGAAGAATTCCTCGGCCACATGGCGACGTCGCTCGACGACATGATCGACCGCGCGCCGGATGGCGAGATCGAGGTCGCCGGCGGCGTGTTCAAGCACGCCTATGACGGCAACTGGAAACTCTATCTCGAGAACCTGTGCGACGCGGCGCATCCGCTTTTTACCCATCGCTCCTCGATCGACGCCGCGCAGCAGCAATCCGACGACGTTCATTCGGACGGCTCGGGCGAGATCGCCATCCGCCAGATGCGCCAGAACGGCGCGCCCTACAGCTTCTGGGAAATCGCAGGTCGGCATCTGGACCTATCCGAACGGCCATTCCTATCTCGGCGATTATCACGACGACGCCAAGCTGGTCGCGGCGCTGAAAGACCCTCTGTTCCGCGACTACATCGACGGCGCTGGAGAAAAAGAAAGGCAAAGCCGAAACCCGACGCGTGATGGAAGTGCGGCGCTGGAACAGCAATGTCTATCCGAACCTGTCGTTCATGAGCCAGTTCCAGCAGCTTCGCGTCGTGCATCCGATCGCGGTCAATCGCACGGTCGTGCACACCTACAATTTCCGCCTCAAGGGCGCGCCTGAACAAATGTTCCGCAACACCATCAGCTTCGCCAATATCGTCAACGGCACGGGCTCGCTGGTGCTGACCGACGATCTTGAAATCTACAATCGCATCGGCATGGGCCTGTCCAGCGAGGGCGCCGAGTGGATCGAGATCGGGCGCGGCATCGAGAGCGACGTTCCTGACGGCAACGGCGGCAGGCGCGGCCAGAACTCGACCAGCGAAATCTACATCCGCAACATGCTCGAGGCCTGGCTCGGCTACATGACGAACGGTTCCCCGCTCCCAACATTTTCCCGCAAGCGGGAAACAGTTGGGACCGGCCACGCGGCACCCTGACCGCTGCCGATGGCAAGGAAACCGAAGCGGACACGAAAACCGGCAGCGCCGCGCCGGCGGCGGCAAGCCGCCAATCTCGCCAGATCGGCGCGCCTTCCGGCACCGCAAGCGCTCGACGTTCGCCGCTGCGAACAATTTCTGCTGCATGAGGCGCGGCTGCTCGACGACGGCAAGTTCGACGATTGGCTCGGCTCTGTTCACGCCGGACGCCTGGTACTGGGTGCCGAGCGAGCCCGGATCAGGCCGACCCGCTCGAGACCGTTTCGCTGATCTACGACGACCGCCGCCTGCTCGAAACGCGGGTGCGCCGGCTCGCCAGTCCGCGCATGTATTCGCAGGAGCCGCGCTCGCGCACCAGCCGCATCGTCGGCAATGTCACGATCGAAGAAACCGAGGCCGCAATTCCTGCACGGTGCGATCCAAATTCATGATGATCGAATACCGCCGCGAACAACAGCGCATTTTCGGCGGCACCGCGCTGCATCGCCTGGTGCAGACCGACGGGCACATCATGATCGCCTGGAAGCGCGTCGATCTCGTCAATTGCGACGCGCCGTTGGACGGCATCACCATTCCGTTCTGAATCTTTCCGCCTCTCTCCTCCCCCCTGCAAGGGGGAGGACGGCGAGCGAAGCGAACCAGGTGGGGGTCCGGCTCGATCAGCCTTGCCACGAACCCTCACCTCGATCCTCGCGATGCTCGGATCGGTCCTCCCCCTTTCACGGGGAGGCATAAGGATGAACTTCACGTCCCGGTCGGCCGATGCAGCGCGGTGCGCGTGCGCTGGCGCACCAGCCATTTCGAGCGGCCGGCGATGCCGAGGACGGCGGCGCGCAGCGCCGGCGGCCAGGTCGTCGGCAGGCCGAGAAAATACGAGATGCGCTGGGTATGCTCGGTGAGCGGCCGCTCATTGCGTTCCCATGTTGCGAGCGCCGACGCCGACGTCGTTCTCGCGCTCGAGATAAACCGCGAGCGACAGCGCATTCATCATCGCGCAGCCGCCGCCCTGGCCGATATTCGGCGGCAGCGCATGCGCCGCATCGCCGATGACGGCGACCCGGCCGGCCGACCAGCGCTTGAGCTTGATCATTCGAAGCGGTCGTAGCGGCCCTGCTCGCCGATGCGGTCGATCAGCGCTTCGAGATGCGGAAACGCGCGCTTCCATTCGTCCTTGCGCACCGGCACCGCCTTGGCGGCCGTCATCGCTGTCGAGCATCGTCAGCGCGATATAGATGTCGGTTTCGCTGCACGGCGTGTAGAGCGACGCGCCGCGTGCCCGACCAGTATTCGACGGTCTTGGCGCCGTCGGTTGCGGCGCGCTCCGCCGCGGTCTTGTCCATCAGCAGCCGGGTGCAGCCGTCGACCAGATATTTCCGCTTCGACAGCAGGCCGAGCGAATCGCGCAGCCGCGAATTGCTGCCGTCGGCGGCGACGACCAGATCGGCTCTGATGCGCCGCCCGTCCGCCAGGGTCAATTCGCCGTCGGGCGTCACGCCGGTCGCGGCTGAATTCGTCACGATCTCGACGCCGGCCGCGCGCCGCCGCGGCCGCCAGCGCATTGATGACGTTCTGACGCACGATGCTGAAGACGCGGCTGCCGGTCCAGCGGTGCACCGAGATCAGCCGATCATTGCCGTCGCGGACCTCGCGGGTATGCGCGAACGGCGCGCCTTTCACGGCGTCGTCATAGGCCCCGACCGCTTCGAGCACGCGCAAGCCGTTCTCGTAGATGTAGATGCCGGCGCCGGTCGTGCGCAGCCGGTCGGCGCGCTCATGCACGCGCACGCTCCAGCCGCGCTGCGCCAACGCGCAGGCCGCGGTCAGGCCGGCAAATCCGGCGCCGACGATTTCGGCGTGACGCTTGCTCATGACGGTGTCATGCCAAAATTGCCGTGTTCGCGCCACCGCTCTGGCGCCAAGGGCTGGCTCTTTGAGGCCGCGGCGGTATGATGGGCCCAACCCGGGGCGATATCCGCCCGAGAGCAGAGGATTTTATTATGGCCCGCCTGCGCCACTTCGCCGTCTGCGTGAACGACCTCGACAAGGCCGCGAAATTCTACGAGACCGTGTTCGATCTCAAGCGCATCGCGCGCGAGGATTTGGACATCGGCTCCGCCGTCTATATGAGCGACGGCATGATCAATCTGGCGCTGCTCAACTTCAAGGGCAGCGAGGGCTCCGACCTCAAGAATCCCAAGGGCTTCGTCGGCGCGCACCATTTCGGCTTTCAGGTCGACGATCTCGCCGAGACCCAAAAGCGCATCGAGGCCGCACGGCGGGAAATTCTTCTTCGATCTCGGCGACGAGCGCCACGGCAACTTCGAGCGCAAGTTCAAGGACCCCGACGGCGTCATCTTCGATATTTCCAAGCACGGCTGGCAGGGCACGGACAGCTACAGCAAGAAGTAGCCCGTTGCGGGCGGCTTGTAAGACATACGGCGTCGTTCTCGCGGCGCATTGAGCGTCCGAGTTTTGCAAAAGTCCGTAGCCTGGGTTGAGCGAAGCGAAACCCAGGAACGATCGCGCAACCTTCAATGCCGCTCCCGGGTTTCGCTCCGCTCAACCCGGGCTACTGAGTAAGAAAGAAAAGGAAGCGGAACGCCGGCAGGCGCGTACTCAACTGCCGCGCCCCAGCGGGGGTGCGGCGCGCGCTCAGCGGAGCGCGCTCGCCTGTCGGCGTTCCACCACGGCACTTGCGGCAGCGAACGAACGCCACCGCTCAGCTCCAGTCACGCACTTCCTGGGGCGGTACTAGGGAGGAGCGGGCGTTACCCGCTCCCGGCCGCCATCCAGTGCAGCGAGGTCACCCTCGCAGACCAGTCATCATGCTGGCCGGGCGTCTAACCCGAAGCCGCCCGGGAGCGGAGGTGACGAGCCCCTGCCCGCGGGAACCGCTCTCGTCCCCGCCAACCGGAGTCACCGGCTGGCGTCCTTTACGAGGACAAGATTCGCTATCTTTACCAATATTGGTGACGAATGTCAAGTTTTATCGTCATAAAAGTGACGACCGCCCGCGAGATCGGTAGACGTGAGCTTGCCTGAATGAGGTTGAATCGAACCCCGAATCCCGCTCGTCCCCGCGAAACCGGGGACCCAGGCGTCAGCGAAGCGAAAGCTGGATTCCCGCTTGCGCGGGAATGAGCGGAATGTGCTCGAAGACAACTCCCGGGCGCGGGCCTGCTCTTATTTGACGAACTGATTGGTGTAGAGCTCGTCGACCGGCGTTTTCTTCTGGATGATGCCCTTGGCCAGATAGAAATCCTGCAGCTTGGCAACGCGCTCGCGGATCGATCGCGCCGAGCACTTTCTGGCCCGGATAGACCAGCTTGTCGTAATAGTCGAAGGCCTCCTTGACCTGGCCTTCCTTGCCGTTCCATTCCGGCACGAATTTCACGAAATCGGTCGCCGCCTGTCGCGGGATCGTCCATGATGTCCTTCATGCCGTGCAGCGCCGCCTGGACGAAGGCGCGCACCATCTCGGGCTTGTCCTTGATGATCTGATCGGAGGCGGCGATCGCCTGCGCCATGTGCGGGAAGAACTCGTCGGTCGGCAGCACCTTGACGGCAACGCCGGCCGCCTCGACCGGCGGAATCCAGTCCGGCACGCCCGCCATGCCGGCCGATTTGCCGGTCGCCACCATCTGCCAGACGCCGACCGGCCCGGCGGACTGGATATTGACGTCGTCCTTGCGTCAGGCCCGCGCTCGCCAGCAGGCCGAGCAGCGCGTAGAACGTCGTGTCCTGATACGACATCACCGTGATGGTCTTGCCCTTGAGATCGGCGGGCTTCTCGATGCCGGAATCCGCGCGCACGACGAGCTGCATGAAGCCCTTGCCGCCGAACACCGCGACGATCTTCACCGGCACGCCGTTCTGCCGGACGATGATCGGCGCGTCCGCGACGATGCCGCCGAGCGGCACATTGCCGGCGCCGACCTCCTTGGCGACATCGACGCCGCCGCGGCCGACCGCGATAGCTCACGTCGAGACCCGGCCTGCGAGAAATAGCCCTTGCCCTTGGCAAGCTGGATCGGCCCGAACGCCGGCAAGAGCGGCGGCGCCGGAAACAGATACGTGATCTTCTCGTCGGCCCGCGCCGGCGCGGCCGCGCTCAAGCACGCCGAAACAAAGCGCAAGGCCTGCCGCGCTTGCAGCAGCCGGCGCGCGCGATACTGTGCTCGCACGATCGACCATGCGTCGGCTCCCTCGTGCGGCGGGCAGCGGCGCGTCGTTGCCGCATGCCCTGCCCTATCGGCGATCCCGATTTTGCCACTATACTTGACATATCTGGGCGGCGATATGCACGCAATCGGCCCAAACAGACAGCTTTGGCGGTCGATCTGCCCATGCCCGATCTATCCACTGCTCCCGTCGTCCGCCTCGAATACCGCAACGTGACGATGCGCTTTGCGCGAAGCCGGCGGCCGCGGCGTGCTCACCGCCGTGCGCGACGTCAGCTTCGCGGTGCGCGATGGCGAAGTGGTCTCGCTGATCGGGCCGAGCGGCTGCGGCAAAAGCACGCTCCTCAATATCGGCTCCGGCCTGACGGCGCCGAGCGAAGGCACGGCCTTCGTCGACGGCGAGCGCGTCGCAGGGACCGAACGCGCAAGTCGCCTTCATGCTGCAGAAGGACCTGCTGCTGCCGTGGCGCACCGTCGCCGAGAACGTCATGTTCGGCGTCGAAATCCAGGGCGTGCCGGCGGCGGAGCGCCGGCGGCGCGCGCAGACAGCTGCTCGGCGAATTTCAACCTCGCCGAATTCTCCGGCCACTATCCGCACCAACTGTCCGGCGGCATGCGCCAGCGCGTGGCGCTGGCGCGCACGCTCGCGGTCGATCCGCACGTGCTGCTGCTCGACGAGCCGTTCTCGGCGGTCGACGCGCAGACCCGCATGGTGCTGCAGCGCGACCTGGCGCAGACGCTGAAGCAGGCCGGCAAGACCGCGCTGCTCATCACCCATGATCTGCCGGAAGCGGTGACGCTGTCGGACCGCGTCCTGGTGATGAGCCGGCGGCCCGGCACCATCATCGACGAAATCGTCATCGACATGCCGGCAGCGCGACGATCCGATCGCGCGGCGGCACGATCCCAAGGTCAACGACTACGTGGCGCGGCTGATGGATCGGCTCGACATCGGCGCACGCCTCGCTCGAGCACGAGCCGGCGGGAGGCGCCGCATGAACGACGACGCGCGCTCCGCGCGATCCGCAACGGCACGCTGGCGAGCGTGGCGCTGCTCGTCGTTTTTCTGGCGGCGTGGCAATGGGGACCGGGCCTGCTCGGCGTCCCGACCTTCATCGTGCCGCCGCTCTCGATGGTCGCCACGCGAATTCGTCCATGCCTGGCAGTTCGATCATCTGCTGCTGCACACCGGCGTCACCATCGGCGAAGTGCTGGCCGGCTTTGTCCTCGGCAGCCTGCTCGGCGCCGTCGTCGGCTATCTGCTCGGCATGTCGCCGACCGCGGAGTTCGCGCTGTCGCCCTACATCCTGGCGCTGCAGATCGCGCCCAAGGTCGCGTTCGCGCCGCTGTTCATTCTGTGGATGGGCTTTACGGTCTATCCGAAAATCCTGGTCGCGATCCTGATCGTGTTCTTCCCGGTCATGGTCAACGTGCTGACCGCGGTCCGCACCGTCGATCCCGACCTGATCAATCTGGCGCGCGCGTTCAAGGCGACGCGCGCGCAGATTTTCTGGAAGATCGAGTTTCCGACCTCGATGCCGCCGATGTTCGCCGGCCTGCGCATCGGCTCGACGCTCGCGGTGGTCGGCGTCGTCGTCGGCGAACTGGTCGGCGGCAATGCAGGGGCTTGGCTATCTGCTCACGCTTCGGCGAAGGCCAGGCCAACACGCCGCTGGTGTTCGTCTCGATCGTCATGCTGACCGTGGTCGGCGGCATCGCCTATCTGGGCGTCATCCTGATCGAGCGCCGCGTGCTGCATTACCTGCCGGCGCGATCGGCCGGCGGCAATCTCTAGATGCGACTGTCGTTTGGGAAAATGCTCGGCGTGCCAGTCGGCTTCGAGGTCGGGATTGATCTTGCCGTCGATCACGAACACGCCGGGCGCGCCTTCGGCGACCCAGGCCTTGACCGGATCGAGATCGGCGAGCGTGCGCACCGTGGCGCCGCGCGCGCCATAGCCGCGGGCGATCGCGGCGAAATCGGTTTCGGGAAATTGCACGATGTCGGTCGAAAATCCCTGGCGGCCGAAATAATGCACCTCGGCGGCATAGGAGCTGTCGTTGTAGACCAGGATGCACAGGCGCAGGCCGAGACGGATGGCGGTTTCCAGGTCCGCGATCGACATCAGAAAGCCGCCGTCGCCGGTGCCGAGCACCGCGAGCTTGCCGGGATTGGCGATGGCGAGGCCGATGGCCGAGGCAAGCCGAGGCCGACCGACTGGAACGAATGGCTCAGGCACGAGGCGCGCGCGTTCGGCACCCGCAGATAGCGCGGCACCCAGCCGCAGAAATGACCGGAGTCGGAGGCCACCACGCGGTCCGCCGGCAGGATCGCATCGACCGCCTTGCTCAAAGTGCGCGGATCGATGAACTGCGCGGCTCGATTCGTCCGGGTGCGGAAAATGATGATTGTCGCCGGCGCGGATGCGCTCGCGCATCGCGTCGCTGCGGCGGCCGGCCTGCCCTGCGCTTCGGTCAGGCCGCGCCGGTCGAGCTCCGCCAGCAACGCCTCCGCCGTCGCCTTGGCGTCGCCCTGCACCGCGATGCTGCACCGGCATCTGATAGCCGAGCTTCGGCGCCTCGATGTCGACCTGCGCGACCACGGCGCCGGGCGCGATCAGCTTGCCGCGCTTGGTGGTCCACTGCGTCAAGCTCGCGCCGAAGCCAAGAATGAAATCGCTCTCGGCGATCAGTTCGTCGGCGACCGGCGAGGAAAAGCCGCCGCTGATGCCGACCGACCACGGATTGCCGGAGAACAGGCCGTGGCCGCACACCGATGTCGCCAGCAGCGCGCCGGCGCGCTCGGCCAGCGCCAGCAAGCGCCGCTCTCGGCGCCGGCGATCACCGCGCCGCGGCCGCCGAGGATGAGCGGGCGCTGCGCGCGCAGCAGCGCATCGGCGAGTCGTTCGATGGCCTGCGGATCGGGATGCAGGCGGCCGGGCGCCGGCGGCAGTTCGAGCGGCGGCAGATTCGAGGCGAGCGGCGCATGCTGCACGTCGAGCGGCATGCTGAGCACCACGGTCTGCCGGTCGCGCAAGCGCGCGGGTGACAGCGCGCAGCGCATCCTCGCGCGCGGAAGCCGGCGTGTGCAGCCGCTCCGACACCGCGCCGACCGCGCGCACCATCTCGGCCTGCTCGATATAGAAATTGTTCTTCACCGCGCCGTTCGGCACGTCGCCGGCCAGCACCACGAGCGGCGTCCGGCTCTTCGCCGCCTCGCCGATGCCGGTCAGCGCGTTGGTCAGGCCCGGACCGGAATGCACGCTGACCAGCGTCAGCTCGCCGGTCGCCTTGGCATAGGCGTCGGCCATGCTGGCGGCGTTGCATTCGTGCCGCGCGGAGATCAGCTCGACGCCGGCCTCGACCAGCGCCATGCGAGACCTTGAAATTGGCGGTGCCGAGGAGCCCGAAGCAGCGCCGCGCGCCGTAGCCGGCGAGGTCGCCGCGCGATTACCGCCGCGACCGTCGGAGTTGCCGTTCATGCCGATCCTTCGCCTCACTGCCTTCCGGAACGAAAACCGTAGACAATTACAAGGTCATGATTGCACGGCACGCGCCGTCGGAAGCGAACCGAGCAGTGCAGCGCCAGCCGGTAAAAGCTTCAAACTTAAATGTTTAAGCTTGAAATATCTTCGCCGCGAGTGCCATCATCTCGAGCATCGAGCAGGAAGGCGGCATCGCATGAAGATCGCTTGCCTCGGCGGCGGCCCGGCGGGCCTTTATTTCGCGATCAGCATGAAGCTGCGCGACGCCGCGCACGACATCACCGTGTTCGAGCGCAACCGGCCCGACGACACGTTCGGCTGGGGCGTGGTGTTCTCCGACGAGACGCTTCGACAACATCGCCGCCAACGATCCGGTCAGCGCCGCGACGATCCGCGCGCATTTCGCCTATTGGGACGACATCGCGGTCCATTATCGCGGCCAGCGCGTGGTCTCGAGCGGCCACGGCTTTTCCGGCATCGCGCGCAAGAAGCTGCTGATGCTGCTGCAAGCAGCGCGCGCGCGAGCTTGGCGTCGACGCTGCGGTTCCAGACCGAGATCGCGAGCGCCGGCGAGCTCGCGAAGGACTACGATCTCGTCGTCGCGGCGGACGGGCTGAATTCGCGGACGCGCGCCGAATTCGCGCGACGCATTTCAAGCCGGCGATCGATACCCGCAAGAACAAATTCGTCTGGCTCGGCACGCAGCAGAAATTCGACGACGCCTTCACCTTCATCTTCGAGGAGACCGAGCACGGCTGGATCTGGGCGCACGCCTATCAGTTCGACGCCGACACCGCGACTTTCATCGTCGAATGCTCGGAAGCGACCTGGCAGAAGTTCGGTTTCGGCGCGATGAGCCAGGACGAGAACCTGCCGCGACCTGCGAGCGCATCTTCGCCAAATATCTCGGCGGCCATCGCGCTGATGTCGAATGCCGCGCATATCCGCGGCTCGGCCTGGCTGAATTTCCCGCGCGTGCTTTGCGAGAACTGGTCGTACCGAGAATATCGTGCTGATGGGCGACGCCGCCGCCACCGCGCATTTCTCGATCGGCTCCGGCACCAAGCTCGCCATGGAGAGCGCGGTCTCGATGGCGGACTATCTGCACACCGAGCCGACGCATGCCGGCGGCGTTCGCGAAATACGAGGACGCGCGCCGCACCGAAGTGCTGCGCCTGCAATCGGCGGCGCGCAATTCGCTGGAATGGTTCGAGGACGTCGAGCGCTATCTGCATCTCGATCCGGTGCAGTTCAACTATTCGCTGCTGACGCGCTCGCAGCGCATCAGCCACGAGAACCTGCGGCTGCGCGACAAGGACTGGCTGGAAGGCGCGGAAGCCTGGTTCCAGCGGCTCGCCGGCGCCGGCGACAACACGGTGCGGCGGCCGATGTTCGCGCCGTTCCGGCTGCGCGACATGCGGCTGAAAAACCGCGTCGTGGTTTCGCCGATGGCGCAATACAAGGCGGTCGACGGCTGCCCGACCGACTGGCATCTCGTGCATTACGCCGAGCGCGCCAAGGGCGGCGCCGGCCTGGTCTGCATCGAGATGACCTGCGTCAGCCCGGAAGGCCGCATCACGCCGGGCTGCACCGGCATGTACGCGCCGGAGCACGAAGCGGCGTGGAAGCGCATCGTCGATTTCGTCCATGCCGAGACCGACGCGAAAATCTGCTGCCAGCTCGGCCATTCCGGCGCCAAGGGCTCGACCCAGCTCGGCTGGGAGGAGATGGACGCGCCGCTGCACGAGCGGCAACTGGCCGGTGATGGCGGCGTCGGCCACCGCCTGGTCGGAGCGCAACCAGCGCGCCCGCGCCATGGACCGCGCCGACATGGATCGGGTGCGCGATCAGTTCGTCGCGGCGGCGGAGATGGCGGCGCGCGCCGGTTTCGACATGCTCGAAATCCACTGCGCGCACGGCTATCTGCTGTCCTCCTTCATCACGCCGCTGACCAACCGGCGCACCGACGAATACGGCGGCTCGCTGGAAAACCGCATGCGCTATCCGCTGGAGATCTTCCACGCGGTGCGCGCGGTGTGGCCGGCGGAGAAACCGATCTCGGTGCGCATTTCCGCCAACGACTGGGTCGGCGCGGACGGCATCGAGCCGCACGACGCGGTCGCGATCAGCCGCATGCTGCAGGAGGCCGGCGTCGACATCTGCGACGTGTCCGCGGGCCAGACCTCGATCGACGCGCATCCGGTCTATGGCCGCATGTTCCAGACGCCGTTCTCCGACCGCATCCGCAACGAGACCGGCATGGCGACCATGGCGGTCGGCAATATTTTCGAGCCGGACCACGTCAACTCGATCCTGATGGCCGGCCGCGCCGATCTCGTCTGCCTGGCGCGGCCGCATCTCGCCGATCCGTATTGGACGCTGCATGCCGCGGCGAAGCTCGGCGACCGCGGCGAGACCTGGCCGCTGCCCTATCATCCCGGCCGCGATCAGCTTTATCGGCTCTCCGGCAGCGGCGAGCCGGCCGCGACGGCGGTGTGACGATGAGCCTTGCCGGCAAACATGCGCTGGTCACCGGCGGCGGCAGCGGCATCGGCGCCGCCATCGCGCTCGCGCTGGCGCAAGCCGGCGCGTCGGTCACGATCTGCGGGCGGCGCCTGGCAAGTGCTCGAAGTCACCGCCGCGCGCCACGGCAACATTCATGCCGATGACCGCCGACGTGACCGACGAAGCATCGGTTGCGCAGCCTCTACGAGCAGGCGCAAACGGCGCGCGGGCCGTTCGACATCGTCGTCGCCAATGCCGGCTGGCGCGCAGAGCGCGCCGGCGGAAAAAGTTTCGCCCGAGCTGTGGACGCAAGACGCTCGACGTCAACCTCACCGGCGCGTTCCTTTCGGTGCAGCCGGCGCTCGCCGCGCATGCGCGAGCGCGGCTGGGGCCGCATCGATCTTCATCGCCTCGACCGCCGGGCTGAAGGGCTACGCCTATGTGGCGCCCTATGTCGCCGCCAAGCACGGCGTCGTCGGCCTGGCGCGCGCGCTGGCGCTCGAAACCGCGAAGGCCGGCATCACCGTCAACGCCGTCTGCCCGGGCTACACCGAAACGCCGCTGCTCGAACAAGCCGTCGATCGCATCGTCACGGCGACGAAGCGCAGCGAAGCCGACGCGCGCGCGGCGCTCGAGGCCAACAATCCGCAGGGCCGCTTCATCCAGCCGCAAGAGGTGGCCGACGCCGTGCTGTGGCTCTGCGGCGAGGCGAGCGCCGCGATCACCGGCCAGGCGATCTCGGTGTCGGGAGGCGAGACATGGTGAGCGCGCCGCTGCCCGCTATCGCGCGCACGCGAGAGAGCGACAGCAAGGCGCGGCTGCGGCTGTGGATCAGGCTGCTGCGCGCCAGCCGGCTGATCGAAGGCGTGGCGCGCGAGCGCCTGAAATCGCAGTTCAACGCCACGCTGCCGCGCTTCGACGTGATGGCGGCGCTGTTTCCGCAAGCCCGACGGCATGCTGATGAGCGAGATTTCGCGCTTCCTCATGGTGTCGAACGGCAACGTCACCGGCATCGTCGACCGGCTGGTATCCGACGGCTTGGTCGCCCGCGCGCAGCGCAACGGCGACCGCCGCACCTCCTTCATCAGCCTCACCCGCAAGGGCCGCGCCGCCTTCGCCGACATGGCGGCCGCGCACGAGCGCTGGGTCGACGAGCTGCTCGGCGGCGTCTCGGCGCGCGACGCCGAGCAGATGTCGGCCAAGCTGAAATCGTTCCGCAGCGACTGGGAGGGCGAAGCATGACCGCGATGGCCGCCTTGAAGCCCGCAGCACTTTCTCTGGCGCATGGACGGCGCGGTCGCCGTCATCCAGCTGAACCGGCCCGGAGCGCAAGAATCCGCTGACCTTCGAGTCCTATGCCGAGCTGCGCGACACCTTCCGCGCCCTGCCCTACGCCGACGATGTCCACGCCGTCGTGTTCCTGCCCAACGGCGGCAATTTCTGCTCCGGCGGCGATGTGCACGAGATCATCGGCCCGCTGGTCGCCATGGACATGAAGGAGCTGCTGGCGTTCACGCGCATGACCGGCGATCTGGTCAAGGCGATGCTCCATTGCGGCAAGCCGATCATTGCCGCGGTCGACGGCGTGGCGGTCGGCGCCGGCGCGATCATCGCCATGGCGTCCGATCTGCGCATCGCCACGCCGCAGGCGCAGACCGCGTTCCTGTTCAACCGCGTCGGGCTTGCCGGCTGCGACATGGGCGCCTGCGCGATGCTGCCGCGCATCATCGGCCAGGGCCGCGCCGCCGAACTTCTCTACACCGGCCGCGCCATGACGGCGCAGGAAGGCGAGCGCTGGGGCTTTTTCAACAAGCTCGTCGCCGCCGACGCGCTTGGAGCACGAGGCGCTGGCGCTGGCGCGCCGCATCGCGTCCGGTCCGACCTTCGCCAACGGCATCACCAAGACGCAGCTCAATCAGGAATGGTCGATGAGCCTCGATCAGGCGATCGAGGCCGAAGCGCAGGCGCAGGCGATCTGCATGCAGACCAAGGATTTCGAGCGCGCCTATCGGGCGTTCGTCGCCAAGCAGAAACCGGTGTTCGAGGGCAATTGATGATGTCTGCCGCATCCGCTCATCCCCGCGAGAGCGGGGATCCTGCAGACAGTTTGGGCAAACAGCGCCTAGATTCCCGCTTGCGCGGGAATGAGCGGAGATAGGGATGCCGGACAAGAGCTTCCTCGACTGGCCGTTCTTCGCCGATCGCCACCGCGCGCTGGCGCAGGCGATCGAGCACTGGAGCGCGGCGAACCTGCCGGCCGATCATGGCGACGTCGACGCCGCCTGCCGCGATCTCGTCGCACAGCCTCGGCCGCGACGGCTGGCTCAACACACCGCGCCCGATCCCGATGCGCCCGCCCCGCTCGATGTGCGCACGCTCTGTCTCATTCGCGAAACGCTGGCGCGCCACGACGGGCTTGCCGATTTCGCCTTCGCCATGCAGGGCCTCGGCGCCGGACCGATCAGCCTGTTCGGCAACGCCGAGCAACGCCGCTGGCTCAAGCGCACGCGCGCGCGGCGAGGCCATCGCCGCTTTCGCGCTGATCGGAGCAGCAATCCGGCTCCGATGTCGCCAACATCGCGATGACCGCGCGCCGCGACGGCGGCGGCTATATCCTCGACGGCGAGAAGACCTGGATTTCCAACGGCGGCATCGCCGACTTCTATGTCGTGTTCGCACGCACCGGCGAAGCGCCCGGCGCGAAAGGGCTCTCGGCCTTTCTGGTGCCGGCCGATTTGCCGGGCCTCTCGATTGCCGAGCGCATCGACGTGATCGCGCCGCATCCGCTGGCGCGTCTGAAATTCGATGCAGGCACGCGTTCCGGCATCCGCGATGATCGGCGCGCCCGGCGAAGGTTTCAAGATCGCGATGGCGACGCTCGATATTTTCCGCGCCACCGTCGGCGCGGCGGCGCTCGGCTTCGCGCGCCGCGCGCTCGACGAAGCCATCGACCGCGTGCGCACGCGCGAGCTGTTCGGCGGCCCGCTCGCCGACCTGCAGATGGTGCAGGGCTCACATCGCCGAGATGGCGGTCGATGTCGATGCCGCGGCGCTTCTGGTCTATCGCGCCGCCTGGACCAAGGACAACGGCGCCGCCGCGCGTGACCCGCGAGGCCGCGATGGCGAAGCTTTACGCCACCGAGCGGGCGCAGCGCGTCATCGACAAGGCGGTGCAGCTTCATGGCGGCGACGGCGTCCGCCGCGGCCACATCGTCGAAAGACTTTACCGCGAAATCCGGGCGCTGCGGATTTATGAGGGCGCGTCCGAAGTCCAGAAGGTCGTCATCGCACGGCAAACGCTTTCGGGAGCATGACCATGGCTTTGCAATCGCTTGGCCGCACGGCGCACACCGACACCTTCACGCGCGACAACCTGCCGCCGTCGCAGCAATGGCCGGAGATTCCGCTCGACGGCTTCGACTATCCCGAGGAACTCAACGCCGGCGTCGAACTGACCGACCGCATGGTGGCGCGCGGCTTCGGCGACCACGTCGCGCTGATCGGCAACGGCCGCCGCCGCACCTACAAAGAGCTTTCCGACTGGACCAATCGCATCGCCCACGCGCTGGTCGAGGATTTCGGAGTCAAGCCGGGCAACCGCATCCTGATCCGCGCGGCCAACAATCCGGCGCTGGTCGCGTGCTGGCTGGCGGCGACCAAGGCCGGCGCCGTCGTCGTCAACACCATGCCGATGCTGCGCGCCGGCGAGCTCGGCAAGATCGTCGACAAGGCCGAGGTCGCGCTGGCGCTGTGCGACACCCGGCTGATGGACGAGCTGGTCACCTGCGCCAAGACCAGCAAATTCCTCAAGCAGGTGATCGGCTTCGACGGCACCGCCAATCACGACGCCGAGCTCGACCGCATCGCGCTGAGCAAGGCCGTGACTTTCGACGCGGTGAAGACCGGGCGCGACGACGTCGCGCTGCTTGGGCTTCACCTCCGGCACCACCGGCGAGCCCAAGGCGACCATGCATTTCCATCGCGATCTGCTGATCATCGCCGACGGCTATGCCAAGGAAATTCTCGCGGTCACGCCCGACGACGTCTTCGTCGGCTCGCCGCCGCTCGCCTTCACCTTCGGCCTCGGCGGCCTGGCGATTTTTCCGCTGCGCTTCGGCGCCACCGCGACGCTTCTGGAAAACGCCTCGCCCGCCAACATGGTCGAGATCATCGAGACCTATAAGGCGACGATCTCGTTCACCGCGCCGACCGCCTATCGCGCCATGCTGGCGGCGATGCAAGCCGGCGCCGATCTGTCGTCGCTGCGGATCGCGGTCTCGGCCGGCGAGACGTTGCCGGCGCCGGTGTTCAAGGACTGGGTCGCGAAAACCGGCAAGCCGATCCTCGACGGCATCGGCTCGACCGAGATGCTGCACATTTTCATCTCCAACCGGCTCGGCGATGCGGCGCCGGCTTCGACCGGCAAGCCGGTCGCCGGCTATGAAGCCAAGATCGTCGACGACGACATGAAGGAAATGCCGCGCGGCGAAGTCGGCAAGCTCGCGGTGCGCGGCCCGACCGGCTGCCGCTATCTCGCCGACAAGCGGCAGAGCGCTTATGTGCGCGACGGCTGGAATCTGACCGGCGACGCGTTCTCGCAGGACGACGAACGGCTACTTCCACTTCGCCGCGCGCAACGACGACATGATCATCTCGTCCGGCTACAACATCGCCGGCCCCGAGGTCGAAGCGGCGCTGCTGTCGCATCCCGACGTCAAGGAATGCGCGGTGATCGGCGTCGCCGGACGAGGAGCGCGGCCAGATCGTCGCAGGCCCACGTCGTGCTCAAGGAGGGCGTCGCGCCGGCGCCGACACCGCGAAGCGGCTGCAGGATCACGTCAAGGCGACGATCGCGCCGTTCAAATATCCGCGCTCGGTGAAATTCATCGAGGCGCTTGCCGAAGACGCAGACCGGAAAAATCCAGCGCTTCCGCCTGCGGCCGGATGCGTCATGAGCGAGACCCAGCCAATGACGCAACTCGCACGCGTTTCTTCACCCGCAAGGAACTGGAAACGAGCCGAAGGGCTACGCCAACGGCATTGCCGCCGAAGGCCGTTTGGTTTTCCTCGCCGGCCAGGTCGGCTGGAATGCCGAGCAGCAATTCGACAGCCAGGATTTCGTCGCGCAGACGCGGCAGGCGCTGGCCAATATCGTCGCGCTGGTGCACGAGGCCGGCGGCACGGCCGAGCACATCACGCGGCTGACCTGGTTCATTACTCGACAAGAAAGAATATCTGTCGCGGCTGAGCGAACTGGGACAGGCCTATCGCAGCGTGATGGGCAAGCACTTTCCGGCCATGACGCTGGTGCAAGTCGTGGCGCTGGTCGAGGACCAGGCCAAGGTCGAGATCGAGGCCACCGCCGTGATTCCGAAATGACAACGCCGCAGTGAGCCAGGAGGCGCACGGATCAATCGCGGCCGCTCAAATTCATGAGCAACTTTCATCAGTCTTTGCGAATTCTGACACCTAATCGCCTGTCGCGGCGCCTCATATAACAGGGGTCGGCCCCGGCAATCGCAAACAATCGCCGCGAGCGCTGCAAGCCGATGCGGTCTGAGACCGCGAACACGCCGTCTCCGCAATCATTAGCCGCGATAGACGACACCGACAGGAGACAAAAATGAAAACTGTTGCCCCGATGCCGGCGCGACGCGGCAAGATAAAGACCGCATCAGGCGCAAAGTCCATGCTCACACCTGACGATATCCGAAGCGTCGCCCCTGCGCTCGAGAGATATACGCAAGCCACGCTGCTCGGCGACGTCTGGAAACGCCCCGGTCTTGCACCCCGTGACCGCAGCGTCATTACGCTCGCTGCGCTGATCGCGCGCAACCAGACCATCGCGATGCCGACTTATTTTAATTTGGCGCTCGATCACGGCGTCAAGCCAGCCGAGATTTCCGAGATCATCACGCATCTCGCGTTTTACTCCGGCTGGGCGAATGCGATGGCGGCGGTTGCGGTCGCGAAGGATGTCTTTGTCGCGCGCGACATCGAGGCCGACGAGCTCGCTACGGCTGCACCCGCGCTTCTACCCTTGGACGAAGCGGCCGAAGCAGAACGCGCGTCGCGCGTCGCACAGCAGTTCGGCGCGACGGTACCGGGAATCGTGCAGTACACCACCGACGTTCTGTTCCGCGACCTCTGGCTGCGCCCAGAGCTCGCGCCACGCGACCGGAGCCTGGTCACGGTCAGCGCGCTCATTGCTTCCGGCCAGGTCGCGCAGATTCCCTACCACCTCAACAGGGCGATGGATAACGGCCTGACGCAGCAAGAGGCGGCGGAAGTGATTACGCAACTCGCCTTCTACGTCGGTTGGCCGAATGTCTTTTCGGCGCTCCCGGTTGCGAAGGATGTGTTCGAGAAACGTCATTAATATAATACGCTTCAAACGCTATGAGCGGCCAGCGGGTCCGGCCTTCGGCCGGCCCGATGATAAAATCCGCGAGCCTCGAAGGCTGCGCGGCCCCCACGATTAATTCGATACTACAATGCATCCGCCAACAGCGGACCGATACAGTCGTGCCGTGCTAAGGGCCCGCTATCCCGAAAAGTTGGAACAAATGACCGGCCGCTGAGTCGCGGTCAGGCAAAACGCGGCTCACGATGGCGCAGCGCTCGGACGGGCATGCTGCCGCGAAGTCGTCGGGCCACGCCACTTGACTTCGGCCCGCATCGTCATCTCTTTTGTTTTTTGTGCGGTATCACGTCCGAAGATGCTTCGGCGATAATAAAATCGTCCGGATCGAAGCGCCGCAGCTCTTCCAGTTCCGCGGCTTTGGCCATCAGCTCGATGCCGATCGCCTCCAACTGATGCGAGGTCGGCTGATGCGGACAATCGCGGGCGAGCCGGACGCATCGCTGCGCCTGCTGGCGCAGATATGAATTCGTCAGCCAGAATTTGGGGTTTAGCAGCGCTGGGCATTGTGGTACGTCGCGCTGGTTGCTTCATGGGGCGAGTGATCCGAACCGCTCATTCGCGCCATACTGGCAAGTTTTTGTTTTCTCTTGCCGGTACATTCAGCGCGACGGCTTCTTTGACTTTTCATTGCTTCGCCCAACCGCAACACGATTAGCGCACGGCCGGACGGTATCGGACATCATACAGATGTCCCGGTTCGCCGGTTATAAAGTATCGGGGCTGCACGCGTTCGTCGACACGGGGAAAAACTTCGCGCACGCTTCTTTTGTACGGCGGGCGGCTGTGCAACTTTGCCGCGATTTTTCAGAGCGGTTATTCGGCGGCCACCGGATGAGTGGTCACCTGATGAGCGGTCGCCTGGTGAGCTTGTTTGCGCACCGAAACGGCGTACTTCCCCGGCTTCCTTTCGGGTTCGGTGTTCGGCGCGACAACCGTCCGGCGGAACGCTTCCCAGTGTTCCGGCGATAGCTGGTCGAGTTCCTTCACCGCGAAATTCTGCAAAAACTTGTCGGCACAAACTTCCTTGCGCACCGGCTGGACCTGCAAGAAAGGCTCGTCGCTGCGAAATTCGATGGGGACATCGGTCTTCGTGATGCGCACGTTATCGAACAACGGACCAAACCACGTGTCCGTCTCGACCATTCCTTCGAACATTTGATAGGACGCGCTTTTCGCAAGATTTGCGACGCCGCGGATCAACAAATTCCAGCCCGGGGCGGTCTTGGCGAGACAGCCGGTCCAGACCTGCAATCCACCCGGTTGAATAGACGGCGTGAGAAACGGTGGCGAAAAGCCGCGCACGGCGGGCGGCGCGATCTGGTCGAACTGCTCGCGAAAATGCGGATATTGCACGGCGTCGCGCGTCAGCGGCAACCATTCATCGGCGCCATCGTATGTCCACAACATGTCGTGGCCGTCCCACACCACCTTGAAGGTGATCGGCAAGAAGACGTACCAGCCAAACCCCGATGCCGTGGTGATGGCTTCGCAATAGCGCAACGCGCGGGCCGGAATAACTCCGCCCACGGAACGGTCCGCCCGGCGCGGCAGACGCGCGGTCGGCACCATCTGGAAAAACTCGACGAGCGGGCCATTGAGCGACTGATCGGCGGCCATGATGCGAATACCCTTCCAGGCAGCTCGTCTTTACGGAAATTCGTCGCTTGTCCGCAGGAACGGCACACGCCCCTGCGGACAAACAACTTTTGGAATATCAGCGGCGGAAAGCAGGAGCGTTATCGCCGAGACGGACCTTGCCTTGGTCTTGGGTCGCGCTGTCACGGACCACCTTGTCGCCGGCGCGAATAGAACGGCCGAAAGCCGGCGCATTATCGCCGAGACGGACTTTGCCCTGGTCTTGCGTTGCGCTATCGCGAGCCACCTTGTCGCCAGCGCGAATGGAAGGACCGAAGGCCGGTGCGTTATCGCCGAGACGGACCTTGCCCTGGTCTTGCGTCGCCGCGTCGCGGGCTACTTTATCTCCTGAGCGGATAGCTGACTTCGTCATGATATTTCTCCCGTAATGGTGAGGTCTTGATTTACGACTGCGGTAACAGCGTATGTGATGCCTTTGAGGATGCAATCAAACTCAAGTACCGCCCCGAACGACAGATCAGGACGAAGGTATCGGTGCGTCAGGACAAAATTTGTGAGTTGCAGTACTTCGGTCTGATTTATTTCCGATGCAACCACGTGAATATCGTCGTGGCGCGACCACAGTAGTGCGACGAATGAAAGCCTATCGCGACATGTCCAACGCCAAGCTTGTCGTCGTTATTGATGACGATCCTCTCGTGCTGGAGGCAACGAGCGGGCTTTTGCGCGCGTGGGGCTGCATGGTCGTCACCGCGGATTCCTACAGCGCGGCATTGGTACGCCTGACCCAAATCGGCCGGCGTCCTGATTTGATCGTTTGCGACTATCGATTGTCGGAGGGCGCGACCGGCGTCGACGTGATTGAGGGATTGCGCAGCGTATTCGAGATACCCGCGCTGCTCATTTCAGGCGATCCCAGTTCGCCATCCAGCGACGGCGGCGTTGGCGGCTATAGCCTTCTTCATAAGCCGGTGAACGCCACGGCGTTTCGCGCTGCTTTGATTGACGCATCCGTACTACGGCCCTGAAAGGAAACCGACGATGGGCCGACAACGGCAAGTGGCCCTTCCGCTCGAACTCGGCCTGCTCCTGCTGCTTGGCGTACTTTGGGGAATTCCGTACGCGCTGACGAAGATATCGCTCGAAACTGTTCCTCCCATCACCTTGACTGCCGCCCGCGTGTCGCTGGCCGCGCTGACGCTGTGGTTGGTCGTTTTCGCATTGGGACGCAAGCTTCCGCGGCGAGGCGATTTCGCCGTGCGCCTGTTCATACAGAGTATCGTGGGCTGCGTGATCCCTTACACGTTAATCGCGCTGGGCCAACAATCGATCGATAGCGGGCTCTCGGCGATCCTCAATTCCACCGCGCCGTTGTTTGTCTGCCTCATCAGCGTGACGTGGACGCATCATGAACCGATGACGTTGGGCCGGCTTTCCGGAATTTCGGTCGGGCTGGGTGGTGTTGTGCTGATTGCCGGCGCCAGTGCGCTTCTCGGGCTGGGTCGTAAGTCAGTCGGTCAGGGCGCGATCCTGTTGGCAACTCTCTCTTCGGCCGTCAGCGTCATCCATGGCCGCCGTTTCGCCGACACGGCGCCCGAGGTGGTAGCGGCCGGCATGTTGACATGTGCGGCAATCGTTCTCATTCCGGTTTGCCTGGTGGTCGAAACGCCTTGGCGCACGGTGCCATCGGTTCGTTCGCTCGCCGCGCTATCAGCGAATGCCGTGGTTGCCACCGCGTTCGGATTCGTTCTTTATTTTCGTTTGATCCGCACGATCGGCAGCATGAGCACGGCGAGCACGGCCTATCTCAAACCGGCGGTCAGCGTACTGATCGGCTGCACGATGTTGGGAGAGCCATTCACGTGGATGTTGGCGATAGGCCTCCTCGCCATACTTTTCGGCGTCGCGACCATCAACGCCAGCACGCCGGCTCTGCTGGCGGCGCGTTCACTCAAACGGGCCGCCCACTGCATCTTCAGACTTGCGCAGCCGCGCTTGCCCGCGGCCGCGGGATGCGACACGCCGCGGCGTTGAGGCTATCCCCGCCGTTCGCTTAGACCATCATCCATCGCGCTGTCTTGGTATTGCGTTGAGCACAATCTCCAAGCGGAGGCACCGATCAGTTAATCAGGGCGTCCGCGCCTGCCAGCAGAATTCGCGGCACGACGAGCCCAAGGGCCTTGGCGGTCCGGACGTTGATGACCAGTTCGAACTTGGTCGGCGCTTGAATCGGAAGATCGCCCGGATTCGCGCCTCGAAGAATGCGACTGACGTATTCCGCAGATCGTCGGAATAGGTCGACAACATCGACGCCGTAAGACATCAGGCCGCCAGTCTCGACAAAATACCGATAGGGATAGATAGCTGGAATCCGGCATTGCGCCGCAAGCGAGACGATAAGGTCGCGATGGACGGTGGTGAAATTGTCCGGCATCACGATGAGACCTGTGCCGGGCTCGTTCCCCAGCTCCGCCATGGTGCGCTCGATCTCGGCGGCCGAATGAACCTCCGCTGTGATCGCCTTAACGGCGAATGAGGAAGCAGCCGCGTCGAATGCATTCAAATAGATGGAATATTGCCCACCCTGGGCAACAGTGTTCGGGTTCAGCATGAGAGCTACGCGAGAGAGCTTGGGCGTTATCTGCGACAGCATCGTAAGGAGCTTGCCGGGGATGGTGGCGTCGAGGTTGGTGAACCCGGTCGCGTTGCCGTCCGGCCGAGCGATGCTCGCAGCGAACCCGCTGCCGACCGGATCGGCGACGACGACAAAGACGATGGGTATTGTCCGCGTCGCCTGGACCAGTTGCGCGACAACGGGAGTGCTGTGGCCGACAATGACGTTAGGCCGAAGCCTGACCAGTTCCTCGGCAAAAATCCGCATGCGGTTGGCATCGCCGTCCGCAAAACGATATTCGATGCGAACGTCTTTGCCCGGCGTCCATCCCGCCTTCTCGAGTTCCCGCTCGAATGCCTTGACGCGGGCCTGCGATTCCTCATCGTTCGCCAGCCCCATCAGGAACCCTATAGTCCGAATGCGGCCTGACTGCTGTGCGCTGGACGGAAGCGCCCATATCGCGGTGGTGCCGCCGAGGCGGGCCAGGAACCGGCGCCGTCCGATATCGATTGCCATTCCATTCCCCGGTCGGGTGCGCCAAACGGAATTTTGCGGCAGACGGCGCGCCGACTGCGCGAATAGGATAAGTCCAAGGGCAATCATATTGGACGCGCAGCAACCGCCAAGCGCCTGTAGCAGATTGCCACGCCACCCCCCGCCACCCATACGAAGACCTTGAGCGATATGACCGGCGGCCGCGGAACCGAGGGCGCTGCTCGTTTCACGCCCGCAAGCCGTGTTATTCTTCGCGAGGCCAATGCGTGCTTTGGCCTCCACGGCAATCGCGGCGAAGATAGAGATCGTCGGTTGCTCGCATAACGTGTATTCAACGGAGGCGAGCGCCGACGGCAATTGGTGGGTCGAGCGGATGGAAGTGTTGGCGAATGGACCGGCAGCGCCGAACGGTGGGCCTTTGCCCAAACCGGTCCGCGGTCGGCTATTCGGCAAATACGTCGCCTTGTTTTTGGCGGTCGTCGGCCTGGCGCTGGTGCCCAAGGGCATTCTGGATATCTGGTTCTCTTATCATCAGCTCAGAACGCTGCTGGTCCGCATTCAAGTCGAGCAGGCGAAATCGGCTGCGGACAAGATCGCTCAATACGTCGTGCAAATTGAAGGCCAGATGTCTTGGATGACGCAATTGCCGCTGACCGACAAGTCAGACGACGATTGGCGCTACGATGCCGTGCGCTTGCTGCGACAGGCGCCGGCACTGACGGAAGTAACGCAGCTTGATGGCACCGGGCGAGAGCGCTATCGGATGTCAAGGCAAGCGATGGACATTATCGGCAGCCGGGCAGATTTTTCTCATGACGCCATGTTCATCGGCGCCATGGTCAACAAGATCTACCACGGGCCGGTTTACTTCCTTCATGGCTCCGAGCCTTACATGACCATTGCGATCGCCGGCGCGCAGCCCGATGATGGCGTGGTTGTCGCGCAAGTCAATCTCACGTTCATCGGAGACGTGGTTTCAAATATCAAGGTTGGCAAAGAAGGGTACGCGTACGTTGTCGACGCGCGGGGCCAACTCATCGCGCATCCGGACATCAGTCTCGTATTGCGAAAAACCGATTTATCGCACCTCGCGCAAGTACAAGCCGCCCGCGCCTCGCGGTCGGCCGAACCTTCGGACTATCCGAGCGCCGCAATCGGTCCGAAGGGAAGGAAGGTATTGACCGCTTACGCGCCGGTGACTTCACTCGGTTGGCTGGTGTTTTCAGAATTGCCGACCGATGAAGCTTATGCGCCGCTTTATGCGATGCTGATCCACTCGGCACTGCTCGCTCTTGCCGGACTGGCGCTGGCGTTTTTCGCCGGGCTCTTTCTGGCTCGCAGAATGATCGTGCCGATTCGGGCTCTGCAAGACGGCGCCGCGCGGATCGGCAGCGGTGATCTCAGTCAACGCATCTCGATCGAGACCGGCGACGAGCTTGAAGCGCTTGGCAAGCAATTCAACAACATGGCGGCGCAGCTTCAGGACTTGTATGGGACCTTGGAGGGAAAAGTCGAAGAACGGACGCATCAGCTCGAGATCGCCAATCTTGCGAAGTCCCGCTTTCTGGCGGTGGCGAGCCACGATTTACGTCAGCCCTTGCACGCCCTTGGCTTGTTTGTAGCGCAGCTCCACAGTTGCAAAAATCGCACCGAGCGCAGTCAACTCATCGGCCGTATCGACGCCGCACTCTCAGCCATGAACGAACTGTTCAGCGCGCTGCTCGACATTTCCAAGCTGGACGCCGGGGCGCTTACGCCGAATATCGCCGCATGTTCGGCAGCCCAGTTGCTCAAGCGGGTCGAAACGACCTTCGCGGGCGCGGCGCGGGAAAAGGGATTATCATTGCGCGTCGTCGCCAGCAGCGCCTGGGTGCGCAGCGACTTCATCCTTCTCGAGCGCATCGTATTCAACCTGGTCTCTAACGCAGTACGCTACACCAACAAAGGCCGCATCGTGATTGGTTGTCGCAGCCGTGACGAGCACATCTGTATAGAAGTTTGGGACACCGGCGCCGGAGTGCCCGCCGACCAGCAGGAGAATATTTTTGGTGAGTTCTATCGTCTTGGCGAGCCCGATCGCGACACCCGCGCCGGTTTGGGCCTGGGACTTGCCATCGTCGATCGGCTGTGCCGTCTGCTTGATCATCCGGTCCATTTGAAGTCCATCGTTGGCAAAGGCTCGTGTTTTTCCGTCACCGTGCCTCGTATCGTCGCCCCGGCCGGCGCCAAACAGCCGACACCGGTACGCGCCCCGATCCGCATGTCGAATGGCAAGCTTGTCGCCGTCATCGACGACGATCCGCTGGTGTTGGAGGGAATGGGTGGCTTGTTGCGAAGCTGGGGCTACCGCGTGATCACGGGTGCCTCAGACAATGCCGCGCTGGTTGGCCTTCGCGCGCAGCAACGTACACCAGACTTGATCATATCGGACTATCGCTTGCCCGACGGCAAGACGGGAATTGAAGTCATCGAGCGCCTGCGCTCGACGCTTGACGCGGATATTCCTGCTTTCCTGCTCAGTGGCGACACTAATCCGGAATTGCTGCAAGACGGCCGGATCAACGGCTACCACCTGCTGCACAAACCGGTAAATCCAATGGTTCTACGGGCCCTTGTCACTCAAGTGCTGAAAACACGTGCGGCCGAGCTGGCACCCGAAGGAATTCGAAAGCGTTCCCGGCTGAGCCGCCAAATCCCCTTCGCCTCAAGCTTTGTCGATCTTCGGCAACTCCCAGCGCAAGTGAGTAGCGGCGAGAACCGCTTCGGTGCGATTGGTGACTTTCAGCGCCTTGAGAATAGCGGTGACATGATTTTTCACGGTTGGTTCGGCCAGATCGAGCGCGCGGCAGATCAATTTGTTGTTCTTGCCTTGCATCATCAATGTGAGAACGTCGAGTTGGCGATCCGTCAATCTCAGATCGGCAAGTGATGGTTTGTGGTCATGAAATTCGGAAAGCGACGGCGAGGGATCAGATAACCGCTCCCGCTCGAGGATCTCTGGTGGAATATAGATGCCGCCGGCAAACACCAAACGCAGCGCGCCCAGCATGACTTCGTGCTTGGCCGATTTCGGTATGTAACCGACGGCTCCGCAATCGAGTACTCTGATGACATTTGCGCGGTCTTGGAGAGCCGATAAAACGACGACAGAGATAGCGGGGTAGCGCTCGCGCAACTCCGCCAATATGGAAAAACCATCGCGATCCGGCAGGTTGAGGTCGAGCAGAATAAGATTGACGTCGGCGTGGTCGACGATTGTCTGCATCGCCTGACCGCTGTTCGACGCATCCAATATAGTTGCGTTGGGCTGCAGTTGGTGAAGCACGCCGCGCAACGCCTCGCGAATCAGGGTGTGATCGTCGACCACGGAGAATCTTCATAGGACAAAGAACCCTTTTCGACCGCGACCGAGAATAACGCATTCCAGGAATGAGGACATCACCCGCCAGGACTGGCCGAGGAATAACGCACTAATTTGCCGAATAAGGAGCGCAATCACCAAAATGCGCGCAAGTATTCCTCCACACACGCGGCCGACGCTTTGGCGTAGGTGCCGCGACGGCTTACAATCGATCCCGTCAGACTACGCAGCGCGAGCGCCATTTCGGTGGCTTTTGCTACAACCGCAATGCCGTTCAGCACCAGCGCGCCGTCGATCACGAACGGACACTCGCGCGCGAACAGCAGCATCGGCAAGCCGCCCGCCGGAATGATCACCTCCGCTCCCGCCGCGACCAGCGGCCGGACCTGCGCGATGAAATCGGCGCGAACCTGGCCGTAGCTACCCTCGTCCGTAAACGCGCGCATAAAGCCGGGCATGTCGATCTGAATCGCGCGCACGCCGACGACGCGTTGATCGAAACCATGGGCGATCACCTGGCGCTCGTGCCAATCGATGAAGACTGGGTCGATCGTCACGAGGCCAAGCCGTCCCCCCATGCTCAACGCCGCCAGCATGCTTGCCTCGCCCAAGCCGATGACGGGGATGTCGATCGCGCCGCGGATTTGCAGAAGACCGGGTTCCTGGAATTGATCGATGACGAATGCGTCGTAGCCGGCGCGCTCCGCTTCGAGCGCATGACGGATTGTCTGCGCCGCGCAGCGAAATTCCGTCAGTGGGTGGAAGTGTCGGTCGGCCGGATCGAGGCCATGGACTTCGAATGTGATACCGGGGCCGGCGGCGGTGTCGAGAAACGCTTGCAACCGCTCGATGTAAGGGGCCTGTTCCTGCGGATGAACAAAGCTTTGATACCAAATCCTGACGGGTCGGGACGGTTCGGCCATTGACGATCCCCAGGCACGCGCTGCGAGCGCATTGCGGCGCCCGCAATGTTTTCGCACCAACAGGCGTGCGTGCGCAATACCGTCACGTATTGCGGCAAGCCGCTCCGAGCCGATACAACGATGCCATCGACGAGAGCTATACCGGATCGGTTCAGAGCCTGACGCAGATGGATGACATTTACTTCGAAGACGTAATCCCCGGCACTGCACTTCACGCCGGCCCCTACGTCATTCCCGAAGATGAGGTCATAACATTTTCGACGACATGGGATCCGCTGCCGATCCATGTCGACAAGGACTACGCCATGGCGCATGGCGGACTGACGACACCGGGGGTTTATCTGCTCGCCGTCAAATTGCGCCTCGTCCATACTTTACCGCTACGGAACGCCGTCATCGCTTCAGCTGGCTACGACGAGGTGCGTTTTCATCGGCCGGTCCATCCGGGCGACGCATTGATGCTCGAGCTGACGTGGACGGACAAACGGCGTTCGCGATCCAAGCCCGACCGCGGCATTGTCAAAGGCCGTTACGTACTGCTCAACGCGGCAAACGAGGTCGTATTGACCCACTTGGACACGCTGCTCATGCGGCTGCGCAACCCGGACGTCTAGATATCGGGTCCTGCGCTAAGGCTGCACGACGTGCGTCGCCATCGCGTGATGCCTGTTGGGGCCGGTAAAGCGGGGAAAGGTCTTGAAGTCCGCACGCATGTCGTGACGTACCGGCGAATTCAGCGCGTGGTGGAGCGCATCGGCGCTGTCGAAAGCAACCTTGTTTCGCTGCATGAAATTCACACGCGCCCAGGGCAATACACTCACCCAGTCGAGCCTTGTGTAAACTTCGAGTTCGCGAATGCCAGGGAACATCGCCATGTGTTTGATGTGGCTTTCGAGGTAGTGGGCGTGCCAGGCGTTCAAGTCCTCGGCCTCGCCTTCATAGGATACCAGATAGGTGCAGTAGGCATCGCCGGGCGCCGTCTTGAATGCCGGCTCGGGCACCGCGAAAGAGCGCACCAGCATCGCCTGCTGGACGACGTCGGCATCCGCCAGCGTCGGAAATTGATCAGGCGACTGCAACGCGCCGAGGTGGCTGCTGCGCGACAGGGCAGCTTCAAGATCAGGGAGTTCCGCAAAATAGAGCTGCAGTACCAGCGACGGCGGCGAGCCATCTTTCACATAGGGATCGCTGGTGCTGGCCGCGGTGTGGACCAAAGCGTTGAAGAGCCTTGGCGTGGCGCGAAGCAGCCCATGAAGTTTCCCCAGTTCACCGGCAGACGGCTCGGCGCGCGATCGAAAGGTCAGGAAAAGACACGTGCTCATAGGTGGTTTCTATGCAATTGCGCCTGGAGTGGCATCGTATATTAAGCTGATGACGGCGCGGTCGCCTATCCGGCCGGGCGGAGGATGAGCGTGGAGCTGGCGCGGACAAGCCTGGACGATAAATACACGCTCCCGTCCGGGCGCATCTATCTCTCCGGCATCCAGGCGCTGGTGCGGCTGCCGATGATGCAGCGCGAGCGCGACCGTGCGGCGGGGCTGAACACCGGCGGGCTTCATCTCCGGCTATCGCGGCTCGCCGCTCGGCGGCTACGACCACGCGCTGTGGCAGGCGCAAGCGCTGCTCGAGCAGCAACGACATCGGCTTTCAGCCCGGCCTCAACGAGGACCTCGCCGCGACCGCGGTGTGGGGCAGCCAGCAGGTCGGCCTGTTTCCCGGCGCCAAGGTCGATGGCGTGTTCGGCATCTGGTACGGCAAGGGGCCCGGCGTCGACCGCTCGAGCGACGTGCTGAAGCACGCCAACTCCGCCGGCACCTCGCCACACGGCGGCGTGCTGGCGCGTCGCCGGCGACGACCACGGCTGCCAGTCCTCGACCCTGGCGCATCAGAGCGAGCAGGTGTTCGAGGCGGCGATGATGCCGGTGCTCAATCCGGCGACGTGCAGGAGTATCTCGATCTCGGCCTCTTCGGCTTCGCGCTGTCGCGCTTTTCCGGCTGCTGGGTCGGCTTCAAGGCGACCAGCGAGACGGTCGAGAGCTCGGCCTCGATCGACGTCGATCCGCAGCGCGTCACGGTCGTCCATGCCGGCACGATTTCGAGATGCCGCCGGGCGGCCTGAACATCCGCTGGCCGCGATCCGCCGATGGACAGGCTCGAGCAGGAGCGGCGGCTGCACGGCCCGAAGTGGCGGCGGTCGCAGGCCTTCGCGCGCGCCAACAGCTTCGACCGCATCGTGCTCGATTCGCCGCGGCCGCGGCTCGGCATCATTGCGACCGGCAAGGCCTATCTCGATGTGCGGCAGGCGCTGGCCGAGCTCGGCATCACCGACAGCGACGCCGCAGCGCTCGGCATCCGCATCTACAAGGTCGGCTTGACCTGGCCGCTGGAGCCGCAGGGCGCGCTGGCGCTTCGCGCAGGGCCTGCAGGACGTGCTGGTCGTCGAGGAGAAGCGCGGCTTCATCGAAGACCAGCTCGATGCGCATCCTCTACAACGTCGATGCGTCGCGCCGGCCGAGCATCGTCGGCAAGCGCGACGAGAGCGGCGCGGCGCTGCTGCCGAGCGATGGCGAGCTGACGCCGACCATGGTGGCGCGCGCCGTTGTCGCGCGGCTGAACGCCTCGGCGCCGACAGCCCGGCGTTCGACGAGCGCCTGGCGCGGCTCGAGGCGTTCGAGCGCGCCGCCGCGGCGCCGGCCGCCGACAGATCGCGCGGACGCCGTTCTTCTGCTCGGGCTGCCCGCACAACACCTCGACCGAGTGCCCGAAGGCAGCCGCGCGATGGCCGGCATCGGCTGCCACGGCATGGCGCTGTCCATGCCGGACGCGCCACACCGCGACCATCACGCACATGGGCGGCGAAGGCGCCAACTGGATCGGCCAGGCGCCGTTCACCGCCGAGAAGCACGTCTTCCAGAATCTCGGCGACGGCACCTATACCCATTGCGGCCTGCTGGCGATCCGCGCCGCCGCGGCAGCCGGCGTCAACATCACCTACAAGATTCTCTACAACGACGCGGTGGCGATGACCGGCGGCCAGCCGGTCGAGGGCGCGCTCACCGTGCCGCAGATCGCCCGCCAGGTGCTGGCCGAAGGCGCAAGGCGGATCGTCGTCGTCACCGACGAGCCGGACAAATATCCGGCGAATGCCGATTTCCCGCGCGGCGTCGACCATCCGCCACCGCGACGAGCTCGACGCCGTGCAGCGCGAGCTGCGCGACATCCAGGGCCTCACGGTGCTGATCTACGACCAGACCTGCGCCGCCGAGAAGCGCCGCCGCCGCAAGCGCGGGCTCTATCCCGACCCGCCCAAGCGCGTCTTCATCAACGACGCGGTCTGCGAGGGCTGCGGCGATTGCTCGGACAAGTCGAACTGCGTCTCGGTGCAGCCGCTCGAGACCGAGTTCGGCCGCAAGCGCCAGATCGACCAGTCGAGCTGCAACAAGGATTTCTCCTGCCTCGAAGGCTTCTGCCCGAGCTTCGTCACCGTGCGCGGCGCAGCGCCGCGCAAGCGCGGCGGCGCTCGGCGGTCGACCGACAGCATTGTTCGCGCGGCCTGCCGGAACCGCCGCTGCCCGCGCGCTCGACGCGGCCCTACAGCATCCTCGTCACCGGCATCGGCGGCACCGGCGTCATCACCATCGGCGCGCTGCTCGGCATGGCGGCGCATCTCGAGGGCAAGGGCTGCACCGTCGCTCGACTTCACCGGGCTTGCGCAGAAGAACGGCGCGGTGATGAGCCATGTCCGCATCGCGCCGCGGCCCGAGGACCTCCACGCCGTGCGCATCGCCGCCGGCGGCGCCGATCTGCTGCTCGGCTGCGACATCGTGGTGGCGGCGACGCCCGCGGCGCTGGCGCGCATCGAGCCGGCGTCACCAAGGCGGTCGTCAACGCCACCTGCAGCCGACCGCCGCCTTCGTCATCAATCCGGACGTCGATTTCGAGACCGCCGCGATGCAGCAGGCGCATCAAAGCGGCGGCCGGCGATGACCGCGATCGACTTCATCGACGCCACCGGCCTCGCGACCGCGCTGATGGGCGATTCGATCGCCACCAACCTGTTCATGCTCGGCTATGCCTTTCAGAAGGGCTGATGCCGCTCGGCCTGGCCGCGATCGAGCGCGCCATCGAGCTCAACGGCGTCGCCGTCGAGACCAACAAGCGCACCTTCGCCTGGGGCCGCCTCGCCGCGCACGACCGTGCGCAAGTCGAGGCGCAGGTCCGCACGCCGCTGCCGGAGAGACGCCGCCGCGCCCGCGAAGGCCTCGACGCGCTGGTCGCGCAGCCGCGCCGCGCTTCTTACGCGACTACCAGAACGCCGCCTATGCCCAGCGCTACCGCGACGCAGTCGCACCGCGTCGAAGCGGCCGAAGCGAGCGCGCGCCCGTGGCCGCACCGGGCTCGCCGAGGCGGTGGCGCGCAACCTCTACAAGCTGATGGCCTACAAGGACGAATACGAGGTCGCGCGGCTCTATACCGACGGCGCGTTTCACGAACAAGCTGCGGCAGCAATTCGAGGGCGATTTCACGCTGCAATTCATCTCGCCCCGCCGCTCTTCGCCACCGCGATCCGGCAACCGGCGAGCCGAAGAAGCGCGCCTTCGGACCCTGGATGTTCCATGTCTTCAAGGTGCTGGCGTGGCATGCGCCGCTTGCGCGGCACGGTGTTCGATGTTTTCGGCTACACCAAGGAGCGCCGCATGGAGCGGCGCGCTGATCGCTGGACTACGAGGCGCTTATTCGCGAGCTTGCCGCTTCGCTCACCTCCGACAATCACGCACTTGCCGTGGAAATTGCCTCCGTGTCCGCAAAAATTCGCGGCTTCGGCCCGGTCAAAAAGCGCAATGTGAAACCGCGCCAAGGCGTGCCAAGCGGAGCTTCTCGCCCTGCTTCGCCGCAAGGACGCTCCCGCCTCCGCGGCTTGATGTTGCGGCGCGGCGGTCCGCCCCCATCCAATGTTTCGAGGCTGTTGGAAATCATCCACCAAATCTTGAATTGAATGCATCGAAATGGCGCCCGGCTCAGAACTGGTTATATTGCTCTATCAAGCCCCCGAGATCAGGGAAACGAAGAATCAGGTTCGCTGTGATCATGAGACCGATAGCGCAAAAGCTGGCGACTATCAGCAGGTTGTTAGCCGACCACGTGGTGTCTGAACCATCGACTTTGAAATCGGTAGAAATCCGGGAACGCAAAGACAGCGTTGTAGGCATGATTTCCTCCAACAGACTATTTTCACCTCGATAATCGATTGTGCTCCAAACGGACGGTCATTGCCTCCTCCGTTTGGAGGAGGCAGACGGTGCAGCGGAAGCGCCCCGTTATTCCGAGAGCGGGCTGGAGAAACCGGCAACCAGTTTTACGAGCTCCACTTGGCGGCTAACGCCGGTCTTTTCGTAGACGCGTTTAAGATGGCTCCTCACCGTCGAGACGGCGATGCCCAGCATTTCGGCGACGGCCGGTGCGCCGCCAACGTCGACTATGGCCAATAGGACACGCAGCTCCATGAGCGTCAGCTTATAGGCGGCAATCATTGCCTCCGGCGCCGACTTGGTTTCCAGCGCCGCCTTATGGACAACTACGACCGCAGTGGCCGCATGGCTCGACCCGGCTCGTTGACGCGCCCCGGAGGTCAGCGGCAGCACGTGGGCAACATAGCGCTGGCCCGTCTTATCCATAAGTGGCAAAGCGATGCCTCGCGTGCCGATCGCCTCATCACCCTGAGAGGCGGCGAAAACGATATCCTGAAGATCTTCTCCATTTTGCCGGTGACTTCGAGATTAGCTTGCCTCCCGCCACCCGCACGATGTCGCCTTCGGTTAGAAGGGAATGGGCTGCAGCGTTGGCATGCACAATGCGCCCAGCCGCATCGACGAAGAGCATCGCTGCGCGAAAACGATCCAGCGCTTGCGTGAGCATTGTCGTTTCGGCTTGTTTCAGATCGACAACCCTGGCGATGAGAACCGCTCGCCGGATATGGGGGCCTAATAGCCGCATCCGTCGACGCATCTCGTCGTCGCCCTGACCTTGTCGCTCATTGCGGAAAACGCCCAACATCGCAGATTTGGCCGCCGACTTTTCCAGAATGATACTGACGAAGTCGACCAACCTTTGTGGAAGCGCCCATTCCCGATAGAGGCGGCTCTTCAGAAATTCGTTGTAAGGTATTAAATCGGCTGTCGCCATCGGCACCTCGGCGGGCGCAAACAATCGCGGTGTCATGGTCGGGTTCAGCTTGACGTATTTGCTGAAATAAATGTCCCTGTAATACGGTGCGATACCGCCATCTTCAAAATAGATGTCACCGCTATTGTTTGCGGCGTCGTTCCAAAAAATCGCCGCCGCTGAGCCACGAACAAAACCGGTGACCTTCTTCAGAACGCTTGGCCAAAGCGACCTGTCGAGCGTCGTGTCGTAAATATCACAGATCAGGGCCGAGAGTAATTCCGGCTCAAATCCATCCTGTTCTATCTTTTTTTTAAGCACCTTCCGCCCCCAATGGCCGCCAGCAAACCGCCCATTCACAGAATACCCGAAGTATCGAAACAAATCGCGGCGGCAATGCGAACTTTAGGGTCTGGTCGCAATGTCCGCCCTTATAATCTCCTGCAGCGACGGCCACGACGCCTCCGGCTCATCCGGCGGCGACGATGACAGCAAATCGCGCGTGTGGGGATGCTGCGGATCGGCGAACACCGTTTCGGTCTCTCCCTGTTCGACGATCTCGCCGCGATACATCACCAGCACCCGGCCGCACAGGTGGCGAACGACGGAAAGATCGTGAGAAATAAACAGCATCGCGAAACCCAATTCGGCGCGCAGCCGCGCCAAGAGGTTGAGAAACTGCGCTTGAATTGAGACGTCGAGGCCGGATGCAATCTCATCGGCAATGAGGACTTTGGGAATATTGCAAAGCGCACGTGCGATATTGACGCGCTGGCGCTGCCCTCCCGACAATTGTCCAGGTAAGCGCGCTGCGAAATCCGCGGACAGCCCGACGTCCGCAAGAAGCTCTCTGGTCCTTGTCAGTCGCTCCTCCCAGGTCGCGTGCCGGCTGCCGGCCTCCATTGCCTGGGTGATGATGCTCGCCACGCGCCGCCGCGGATTGAGTGCCGATTGCGTATCCTGGAAGACCATTTGCATGGCCATGGCACGCCGCGCTCGCTCGCGCCTCGACGGATCGGTCAAGTCTTCGCCATTGAGCAAAATCCGTCCGCCCGATGGTTGCTCCAAACCAACCAACAGCTTGGCAATGGTGCTCTTGCCGCTGCCGCTTTCGCCCACCAGAGCGACGAATTCGTTCTCGGCAATCGCAAATGATGCGTTCTTGACGGCGGCGATGCTCTCCCCGCCGCCGATTAATCCGCCGCCGATCGCATAGCGCTTCTGCAGATCTTCGACCTGCAGCACAACCCGCTCGCAAACGTCCGGAGCGCTGGCCAATTGATCCGTCGTAGTGATACTCGGCGTTGACGCGGCGCGAATGCACGCGACGCTGCGGCCGGGCGCGATCGCAATGTTCGCCGGCACGGCTTGACGGCAGTCCTCCCCGGCCAGCGGACACCGCGGCGCAAAACGGCAACCAGCCATACCGTGAAGTTGGCGCAAACTCGGCATTTGGTCTGGCATGACATAAAGCGCGCGGCGCTCGGCACGCATCGGCGGATTGGCCAGTTGGAGGCAGCGCGCATAAGGGTGCGCCGGCCTGAGCAGGACGGAGCGCGCCGGGCCGCTTTCGACCGCGCGGCCGGCATACATCACGATCACCTCGTCGCATAATTGAGCGGCAAGGCGAAGGTCGTGGGTGATGAAAATGACCGCGGTGCCGTTCCGGCGCTGCATCTCGGCAATCAGGCGAAGGATGGGCGGGTGCATGGTGACGTCGAGCGCCGTCGTCGGTTCGTCGGCGATAACAAGTCGCGGGTTGCTCGAGAATGCCATGGCGATCAGCACGCGCTGACACATGCCGCCCGACAATTGATGCGGATACTGCCGCAGGAGCTCGCCCGCCCGGGGCAGCCTTGCCGCGTCGAGCATGGCAAGCGCGCGCTCCCGACGCGCCCTGCGGCCATCCTCGCCTAACCGCGCCAAATGCTCGTCGAATTGCGCGCCGATGGTCCGCACCGGATTGAGCGACGTCATCGGCGCCTGCGGGATGAAGGCGATCGCCCGCCCGAGCAACGCACGCCGCCGCGCGGGTGCCATCTGCAACAGGTTTTCGTCCTCGAACGCCAACGATCCCGCCGTAATCGCAAAGCCCGGCGGCAGAAGCTGCGCAATGGCGCGCCCGACCATCGACTTTCCAGCACCAGACTCGCCAACCAAGCCGAGAATTCTACCGGGGCCGAGAGCGAACGAAAGGTCGCTGATGGCCGGGATCACGGCGTCGTCGATGCGGGCGCTGATCGTCAGATTATGCGCTTGCAATGCGAGCACGGCTTATCGCCCCGTTTCCGCCAGCCGGACGTCAAGCGTGCGCCGCAAGCCGTCACCCAGCAGGTTGAACGCCATAACGGTCAGGAAAATCGCCAGGATCGGGAAAAGCAAATTCCACGGCGATTGATAGACGTATTGACGCGCATCGGCGATCATCTGGCCCCACGCCGGTTGGTCCGCGCCGACGCCGAGCCCGACGAACGACAGGATGGCCTCGACCACGACCGCGATTGCCATTTCCAGACTGACAAGGGTGATCAAGAGCGGCAGTGTCGCGGGGAAAACCTCCCTGACGATAGTCTGCCAATGGGTAAAACCGAGCAGCCGCGCCGCCGCGACGTAATCCTGCCGCGTCACGATCAACACTTCGCTGCGCAGCACGCGGCAGAAGCGCGTCCAATCGACGAGGACGATGGCGAGGATGACCTTGTCGAGACCGACGCCGAGCCCGACCATCAGGATCAACGAGAGAATGACTGGCGGAAACGACATCCACACGTCGACCAAACGGCCGATGATCCAATCCACGGCACCGCCGAAATAACCGGAAATTTGCGCCAGGATCGTCCCGATGATCATGGCGCCGAGCGATGCGAATAACGCGACCAGCATCGCGGTCCGCGCGCCGTAGATCAGGCGCGAGAGCACGCAACGCCCAAGACTGTCGGTCCCCAGCGGAAAGCTCGGATCGCCGCCGTCAGCCCATATCGGCGGCGTCAGGATCGAGAGCAGATTTTGTTCGGCGGGATCGTGTGGCGCGATCCAACCGGCAAAGGCCGCGCAGCAGACAATGCAAAGGATCATGCCGAGCGCAATGAGAACCCGGGGCGAGCGCAAAGAGCGGGTCACGGCACCTGCCATCAGCGCAGCCTCAGCTTCGGGTTCAGCACGACGTAGAGACTGTCGACCACCGTATTGATGACGAGCACGACGATGCAATAAGTGAGCCCGATAGCCTGGATCAGTGGCAAATCGGCATTGCGGACCGCGTCCACCATCAGGTTTCCCATGCCCGGGTACGAATAGATCACCTCGACCAGCAGCGTGCCGCTGAACAGGATGCCGAATTGCACGCCGGCGAGCGTCAACGTCGGCAGCGACGCGTTCTTAAACGCATGACGGAGCAGGATTTGTCCCTCCGAAAGCCCGCGCAGCCGCGCCTGCTGGATGTAATCCTCGTGGTAGACGTCGAACAGGCTCGAGCGCAAAACCCGCATGATCGTCGGCGAGAAGGCGAGGCCTAATGCGACAGCGGGCAAGATCAGATGCTCACATGCGCTCCAGAAGACGTCAAAGCGTCCTACGAGCAACGCATCGAGCAACAGAAAGCCCGTGATATGCGGCAACGGCAGTCCCGGCGCGATCTCCCCCGTAAACGGCAGCACCTGCAACGCCACGCCAAACACGAAAAGCAAAATCAATGCCCATAGGAATTCCGGAATCGATAGCAGGAGGATCGAAGCGAGGTCCGCGACCGGTTCGAAAAATGTGCCACGCACACGGAACAGCAACAGGCCACCGCCGACGCCGAGGAGCGCCGCGATTATCATTGCGGCGACAGCAAGCTGGACCGTGGCCGGCAAGGTCGCCGCCACCAAAGAGCCCGCGTCGCGGCGAAGTGCGATGGATTGACCAAAGTCGCCGTGCAGTGCGTCCTTCAGCCAGATCAAGTATTGCTCGGGCAACGGCCGATCGAGGCCCATCGCACGGCGTTTCGCCTCGACTTCCGCGATCGTCGCGGTCGGCGGCAAGGACATCGCAGCGGGGTCGACCGGCAGCAGGCGCAGCACGCAGAACAGCAGTGCCGAGACCACCAGCAGGATCGGGATCGCTGCAAGCAAGCGGCGAACGATCAGCTTGATGACGGTTGCAATCATCGGCTGTGCTGAGAGCATCGCCGAAAAAATGGAGTCCGGTTTTTCGAAAGGCTCATGCTCAAGCTAAAAGACAACCGGCAAAGCCGAGAGATTTGTCAGGTCCACCGCAGGGTTTGCGGCAACAGCCAACCATTGCCGTATTTCGTGTACTCCAGATTGCGCTTGCGCACGACCGTCAGTACGCTTTGCAGCAATGGCATGGTGGCGCCATCATCGACCGCAAAGCGGTTGAGATCCCGGTATCCGGCAATCCGTGTATTGTAGTCGGCAACATTGAACAGCTTGAGCACTTTGTCGCCAACCACATTGTCCTTCCAAGCCGAAAACGGCATTTTCGGGTTGAGCAGATAGCCACCGAAAATCTCAGGATCGCCGGTGGCGTTATCCCAGCTATAGAGCGTCGTTTCCGGCAACTTGCTGGCGCGATTGAGCTCAAAGTACTTGGCATACTCGATAACCTGCAGGTCGGCGTCGATGCCGACACGTTTCCACATCTGCACGATGGCGCGCGCCATATCGTAGTCGCTGGGGAACTGGCCGTTGGTCGAAGCAAGGCCGATTTTCACCGGATTCGCAGGACTGAAATTCGACTTGGCGAGAAGTTGTTTCGCCATCTCGGGATCGTATTTGAACGTGAAGTCGTTCAGGTAGGCCGGCGTTCCGGGTGTCGCGACGACCGAGAGCGGCACCGCGGCGCCGCCATAAAACGCCTTCGAAAGCGCCGCCTTGTCGATGGCATGATGAGCCGCGAGGCGGACGTTCTGGTCGGCGAACGCAAGGTCGTCGCGCACCTGCAGCAGGATCACGCGCGTAATCGGATTGAGCTCGGCGGCGAACCCGGCTTCCTTATCGAAGCGCTGGACCTCGCGAACCGGGACATTGAGGGTGCAATCGACCTCCCCGGATTGAATCGCCGCCACCCGCGCCGACGGATCCTTGATGATCTCGATGGTGACGCGCGCGATCTTCGGCTTCGGTCCCCAGTAATTATCGTTGCGCTCGAGCACGATGCGGGAGTTCAACTCGTATTCGGCGAGCCTATAAGGTCCGCTGCCGACGGGCTTCTTCAAAAAGTTATCGAGACCGCCGCTCTCGATATACTTTTTGGGCACCACATAACTGCCGAGGAACGCCATCCATTGCGGCGCGGTCGGCGCCGGCGAACTGAATTTCATCGTCGCCTTGGTCGGCGATTCGATGACGATATCCTCCACCTTCTTCCAGGAGTTCGCGGTATCGAGCTTGACCCCGGATTTGATGCGCTCGAAAAACGTATAGCGGAAATCCTCCGTGGTCATCTTGTCGCCGTTGTGAAACGACACGTCGTCGCGAAGCTCGACCGCCATGCTCAAGGCATCGGGAGCGAGATTCCAGCTCTTGATCAGATGCGCGATCAATTTGAGCTGGGGGTCCTGGTCAAGCGGCTGATCGAAAACGGCCTTGAATATCGGCTGCGCGTCCGGCGTGAAACGCTGGTTAGGATCCCACGACGGCACGTCGTTTGGCCAACCAATCGTCGCGGCATCTGTGCCGGCCGGGGCAGCGTGCGCAAGCGGCGCCGACGCCGAAAGGCTTGCGGCAGTCCCCATGACCATTCGCAGGAAAGTTCGCCGCTGCAGCTTCAAGGTCATGGGTTACTCCTTGTCATCGAGGCCACGCAAATTGCCCGACGCTTCATCAACAATGCGACAATTGCTTCCCGAATTCCAGTCTGTTTGCTGGACAGATAGCGCTATCTTTAGCGCTCGGATTGGGCAACCGCGGCGCGATCCCAGGTGCTGGCCGTGACGCCACGGTCGCGCAGCTTATACTTTTGCACTTTCCCGCTTTCCGTCGTCGGCAATGCGTCGACGAATTCGACAAAACGCGGCACGGCAAAAGACGCAAGCCGCAGCCGGCAGAACTCGGTCAGTGCGCTTTCGGTGAGCGCGCTGCCGGGGCGGCGCACAACGGCGGCCATGACCTCGTCTTCGGCCAGTTCCGAAGGAACCGGGAAGACCGCGGCGTTGCCGACGTCCGGATGACTGAGCAGCACCTGCTCCACCTCGAATGACGAGATATTCTCGCCGCGGCGTCGGATCGCGTCTTTCAGCCGGTCGACAAAGCGAAAATATCCGTCCGCCTCGCCGACCACGCGGTCGCCGGTGTGAACCCAGCCATCGCGGAAAGTCTCGGCAGTCTTGTCAGGCATCGCGAAGTAGCCGGCCGCAAATGCGAGACTTTCCTGTGACCGCAGGACAAGTTCGCCCGGCTCACCTTCGGCGACGTCATCACCGGCCTGATTGACGACCCGAGCCTCGATGCCTGAGCAGATTTTCCCCATGGCGCCGGGGCGTTGTTCGGCCGCCGTGCCGCCGATGACGAAATTGGTCTCGGTCGAGCCGTAGCCGTCGATCATGCGGATGCCGGTGCGCTCCTCAAATGTAGCGTGAAGATGCGCAGGCACGCCCGGCGCCAGCACCCTGCGGATCGAATGCGCTTTCTCATCGGCCGATGGCTCCTTGGACAATAGGATCGGCACCATCGCGCCGAGCAGGTATGTCACGGTGGCGTGGTGTTCGATCAGCGTGCGCCAGAAGCGCGAGGCGGAAAACCGCGGCTCGACCACGAGCGTCGAGCCGGTCAACAGCGCTTGATAGAAAGCGCCCAAGGCATTGGTATGGAACAGCGGCAGCGTGGTGCATAGCACGTCGCCCTCCCGCAATTCCAGATTACGCATGCCGTTCACGCCCCACCAGAAATATTGCGCGTGCGGGCAGCACACGCCCTTCGATGGGCCGGTCGTTCCCGATGTATAGAGGATCGCAACGGACTGCGCCGGATCGATTGCGCCGCGAGGAAACGCATCGGCGTGCGATGGGATGCCGGTCACGATAATCCGGTCCATCAATGCGGATCGCGCTGCGCCGATGAGCCAAATGCGCTCCAGCGCAAGGCCGGCGATATCGACATAGTCCAGCGCCTCGAGCAACGACGCCTCGATCACCAAGAGGCGCGCCCCGGAATTAGCCAAGATGTGGGAAAGCTGCGGCCCACGCGACGCGATGTTGATCGGAACCGCAATGGCGCCCAGCCACGCACAGCCAAGAAAGCACTCCATGAATTCGGGCCGGTTGGAGCACATCAGCGCGACGCGGTCGCCAGGCCGAATTCGTGCCGCGGCGAGTGCCCCGGCGAAGCGCGCCGCGATCCCGGGCACATCCTCAAAGGTCCAGCTGGCGTCACCGGCGACAAACAAGCGTTGGCGGCCGTAACGGCGCGCTTGACGCGTCAGCATCGCCGGCAGCGTCCGAACGCTAGGTGGGAAAGCGGCGAGGATGTCCGCCACGTTCATCGGCGCTTCGCCCTGGTTCGGCTTTTATTGCTCTTGGGGCTTTTGGTGCTCTTGCCTTTCTTTCTCTTGACGGACGTGTCGGCGCCAAGCGAAGAGGCGGTGGCTGCGGACGGCACCAGGGCGAGCACACGCAATGGACTGCCGCTGCCCTCTTTGATTTTGAGCGGCGCCGCAATAATCACGGCACCGACCGGCGGCAGCAGATCGAGATTGCTCAAACACTGCAAACCAAACCGGCCCGAGCCGTGCATGTAGGTATGACAGGGATACGGCGGCTTGAGATGAAAAGCTTGCCCCGCGTCGGTGCCGATCGCTTCCGAGCCGAAGCCCAGAACCTGACGCTCGTCGACGAGGAATTTCACGGCCGCGGTGTCAGGCCCTGGCGTGTGCTGGCCGGTCTCGTCGATGTTTTGATACGCGACCGGATCGGTTCGCTTCGACCAATCGGTCCGCATGAGCACCCAAGATCCCGAAGGAATGCGGCCGTACCGGCGTTCCCAATCGCGCAAAAAGTCCACAGTCAGCAGAAAGTCGGCATCAGCCGCCGCTTCCCGCGAACAATCGAGGACGCAAGCGGGCGCAACAAAGCGCGTCGCCGGGATTGTATCCGTGCTGTTATCCGGCAAATGCCGGCCGGAAATCCAATGGATCGGCGCATCGAAATGCGTACCGGTATGCTCGCTGCAGGAAAAGTTATTCCAATACCAGCCAGGGCCGCGGGCATCGTAACGTGACGCTTCCTCGACGCGGAACGGCCACGCCTGGCCCATCTCGGGCGGCAGAACGATCTGCGGAAAATCGGGCGAAAGCGTCTGTGTGAGATCGACGACCTGGATTCGCCCGGCGGCAAGATCGGCGACCAGTTGCAAAAGCACGGGCTCACTCATCGGTCACCTCGGCAGCGCCGCCAGCTCGCGCTCGAGCGCCTTCGGATTGTCGCGCCAGCGCGCCAGCCAATCTTCGGCAATGTCGCCGGGAAAAACGTCTTCCGCCCCGCCACGCAGCGCCGCCACAATGTCGGCCGCGAGCCGGCTGGGCGCAATCTTCGGCGGCGGCAGCGTTTGATTCCATTCGTCGTCGATCGGACCGGGAAACACATTGATGACGCGGACGCCAGTAGGGGCAAGTTCCGCGCGCAGGCATTGCGCCAGCGATAACGCCGCTGCTTTCGAGGCCGAGTAAGTGCCGTGCGGCGGGAAATTCGACAATGCGAAAATCGAAAGCAAGTTGACCCAGGCGACGGCGCTCGACTGGCCGTCGGCGCCACGCGCGCGCATCGCCGGCGCGAAGTCTTGCGCCAGCCGCAGCAGCCCGAAGTAGTTCATATCCATCTCGGCGCGCGCCGTTTCGACGCCGTCACGCGCCGCAATGCCAAAATTGCGATGATAGTCGGCCGTGTTGATCAGAATATCGACCCGTCCGCCGATTTCGCCGGCAAGGTCCTTGACGGCGCGGGAGTTGGTCAGATCGAGCGGCACCAGCGAAACCTGCGGGATCGACAAAAGCCGATCGAAGCCCGGCGGTTTCTTCCAAGGCTCCGCATGCCCGGCCCAGACCAGATCGGCACCCGCCGCGACGACCGCTTCGACCAGCGCTTGCCCGAGCGGCGTCTTGGCATCCGTGATCAAGACTTTGCGGAATTTCGGAGCACAAGTCATTTCGCGAAGCTGGCGATCGTCCGCCATGTTCGGGGTATCCTTTTCAGGAAGTGCGACCAACGCAGCCTGCCCCGCACGGTCCAGATTGGCGTGAACCCGCACGCGGGATGGCGCGGGCGCACAGTCACCGTGCAGATGCGCGATAACGACCGGGCCACAATCGAGCTTGATCATACCGAGCCGCCACGGCATGCGCTCGCGGTAGAACAGTTCCTGGCTGTGGCGCAGCAGCGTTTCGGAAACAAGCTCGCCCGCTCCGTCCTGTACGCGCCAAACAAGCCGCTGTGAAAGGCAGACGCGGCAGGCTTCGCGCGGCGGATATTGGACTGTGCCGCAATCGCGGCAAACCTGCAGCTCGAAGCGGCCACGCGCCGCGGCGGCGGTAAGCCCCAGAGCGACGCGGCTGCGAACGCCCGGCGGCAGCTTCGGAACGCGCGTGCGCAGGATCGGATTTTTGCGTGGCGGCCGCACCAAGGGACGCATGACGTGTTATTGCCCCGCTGCGAGGATGGCGGCGCCGCTGCACAGGCCGCGATCGTAATTGATCATACCGAAGCCGCTCGCCAGACCAAGCCGGGCGCGGGCCACCGCGGCACCGAGCGATTGACCCGTCACCTGCCGGATGATCTCGACCAGGCCCAAAAAGCCGCCGGCCGCGCCGGCTTGGCCGACCGACAATTGCCCGCCCGAGGTATTGATCGGAAACGACCCGTCCACCGTGAAGCTCTCCCGCCGCACGAAGTCGGGTCCCTCCCCTTTTTTGCAAAAGCCGAGATCCTCGATCTGCATCATGGTGATGACCGGATAGTCGTCGTAGGTCGCGACGACGTCGATGTCTTTCGGGCCGACGGCCGCCTGGGCATACATCTCGTCACAATCGAGCGCCCAGCCGCCGCGAAATTGAATTGGATCGTCCGGAAAAGCATTATGCCGCTCGATGGTCGCCAGAATGTGCGCGTAAGGCAGGCCCAGTTTCTCAGCTTCGCCGCGGCGCAGCACCAGGAACGCTTCGGCTCCGGCACACGGCATGACGCAGTCATAGAGGCGCAGCGGATCGGCAATGAGGCGCGCGGTGACATACTCCTCGAGCGTCAGCGGCTTCTTCATCAAGGCGTACGGAAATGTCCGCGCATTGCTGCGCTGGGCGACACACAGCTTACCGAAGTCCTCGGGTGTCGCGCCATAGGTTCGCATGTAATAAGCGGTCAAGAATGCGAAGCTCGCGTTCGCACCGCCTGAACCGTAGGGATAGACGGCGTCGCGTGCGAACTGGCTGAATGTCGCCAAGTTCAAGCGAAACGAATCGGGATGGTTGGTATCGCCCGCGATGCAGGCGACCGCATCGGCGTCGCCGGATTGAACCGCCCGCGCGGCGCGGCGAAGCGCCACGATACCGCAGGCTCCGCCCATCGGAATGTGATCAAGCCAGCGTAGCGTGAGCCCGAGATGCTGGGTCAGACCGACCGCCGTATCCGGCGCCAACGTAAAGCTCGACACGCACAACCCGTCGAGCCTGTCTTTGCCGAGACCAGCACGTTTCGAAAGCTCCGCGAGAGCCCGGGCGAGAAACCAATGCGCGCCGTGGATCGAGTAGCGGACATACGGCACGGTCACAGGGGCGGTGACCACGACGTCATCGTAGGCGGCGCGCGAGCGGCTCATCGGGTCACTTCTATTACAGACCGAATGCCGTATCTATTCCGGACGTGGAAACACAATGGCCGCCCGGTTGCAGATATGAGCGCTATTATGCCGAAAATCCGATTGGGGTAGCCGCGCATTGATCTGTGCGATGCCGCGTGTCGGCGTTTGTGCTCCGGTCGATCAAGGAGGATTGCGGTGAAAACGCTGCTTTTTGCCATCACCCTTGCCCTGTTGGGCAGTGGCGCCGCCTCGGCGCAGGTCTATCCCGCACGCCCGGTAACGATCATCGCGCCCTTCCCGCCCGGCGGGCCATCGGACGTCTTGGCCCGCATTCTCTCCGGTCCGCTGGAGGCGGCGCTCGGCCAGCCAGCGATCATCGAGAATGTCGGGGGCGCCGGTGGCACCGTTGGTGTCGGCCGCGTGGCGCGCGCCGAGCCGGACGGCTACACGCTGCTGATCGGTCAATGGAGCACGCAGGTCGTCAATCCGGCGACCTACAATCTACCCTATGACATCGTCGACGCTTTTGCGCCGATTGCGCTGCTGGCTATTACGCCGCAAATCATCATCGCCAGGAAAGATTTTCCAGCGAAAAATGTGCATGAGCTCATCGATTGGCTCAAGGCCAATCCCGATAAGGCGGAAGCGGCGACCGTGGGCGCCGCTGGCGGGGCGCAAGTCGCCGGCATGTACTTTCAACAAGTCACCGGCACGCACTTCGGCTTTGTACCCTATCGCGGCGGTGCGGCGGCCATGCAGGATCTGATGGCTGGCCGGGTCGATTTCATGTTCGACCAGGCAGCGAATGCGATCACGCAGGTTCGTGCCGGCACGATCAAAGCCTACGCGGTCATGGCAAAGGAACGATGGCACCTGGCGCCCGATATCCCGACGATCGACGAATTGGGCGTTCAAGGTCTGCATATCTCATATTGGCATGCACTGTGGGCGCCGAAGGGAACGCCGAAGGACATCATCGCCAAGATCAACGCCGCCGCGGTGAGCGCGCTCGCAAATCCAGACGTGCGGCAACGCTTTGCCCAACAGGGGCAAGATGTCTGGCCGCGCGACCAGCAAACGCCGGAAGCCCTCGCGGCGTTCTATAAGACCGAGATCGCGAAATGGTGGCCCGTCATCAAAGCCGAACATTTGAAAGTAGAATAGAGCCGAAAGTCGCCCGCACGCCTATGCTTGCGATCGACCCACCTGTTTGACGTGATATCCGGCGACTTTCTGGTAGCGCTCGAAGATGCCACGCAGTTCGTCCTGGCTGATAATATCTTCCAGACGGTCGAAGCGCTTGCCCCCGGTGCGCTGCTCGACCGTGTCGACAATCAGGTTCGGCGGGGCCGAGCGATTTTGCAACACGATGCGACCGGTCGCGGGCAAACGTTCCGTTTCATAATATTTCATTGCCGCAACGGAATCGGGTGTGCTCTTGAGCAAGCGGCCGAGCGTCGCCGCATCGATGATGGCTTGCGCGCCGCCATTGCCGCCTTGCGGATACATCGGATGAGCTGCATCGCCCAGCAGCGTCACGCGTCCGAACGTCCAGCGATCGAGCGGATCGCGATCGACCATCGGGTATGACAGGATCAAATCGGCGTTACGGATCATCGCGGCGGCATCGAGCCAATCGAACGTCCAATCCTGAAAAGTCGGATAGAAGTCCTCGAGCCGACCCGGCTTGCTCCAATCGACCGGGACCGCGACTTCGCGCTCGATCTCCGCGACCCAATTCACGAGCTGATTGCCGGCGGGATCGACACTGTCGCGGATCGGATAGATGATCAGCGTCGCGTGACGCGCGCCGATCCGCGCGATGCTGCGTCCGGTGAGAAACGGTTGCTGCCGCGTTACGCCGCGCCACAGATTGATCCCGCGGTAACAGAACGCACCTTCGTGGGGATAAAACTGTCGCCGCACCGCCGAATGGATACCGTCGCACCCGACAAGAATATCCCCGCGGGCCGGCGGCAATTCCGCACCGTCCGGTGCGGCGAAACGCGCCGTGACGCAGTTATCACCCTGCTCGACGACAGTGCAGCGATGGCCGGCGATGAAATTGTCCGCCCCGATCCGCGTGCGCACGGCATCGAGCAGAACCTGATGCAAATCGCCGCGATGAATGGAGAGGTGCGGCCATTGATGGCCGGCGGCGCGGCCCCACGGCTCCCGATAGACAAGCTGACCATGACGCGTGAAGAAGGCATAGTCCTGCGGCTTGCAAGCGACAGCGACAAGCGCTTGTTCAAGCCCGAGCGCGCTGAGTTCCTTCACCGCATGCGGACCTAGATTGATGCCAACGCCGAGTGCACGAATATCGGGCGCCGCTTCGAAGACGCGAATCCGGCATTCCGGCACCGACGCGTGCACCGCAAGGGCCAGCGTCAAACCGCCGATGCCTCCACCGACAATGACGATCTCCATGAATTGCGTCCCGCGATCGAATCCGCACGTTATCTGTTCGCCAGCACTAAAGCCGGTAGCGCCGGCGCAGCACAATAAGGGCGGCGAGACTCAGGAGCGCTGTCGCCATCAGATAGTAGCTCGGCGCCAGCTTGGTGCCGGTGACCCCAATGAGTGACTGGGCGAAGAACGGCGCAAAACCGCCGAAGACCGCCACCCCAATGTTGTAGCTCAGCGACAGGCCGCTGACGCGCGTCGCGACCGGGAAGATCTTCGCCATCAGCGAGGGCAACGCACCGCTAAAAAACGATTTCAACAGGCTGATCCAGCACACGATCAGGATCAGCACGGCAAGCGTAGCGTGCGCGTCCAGCAACACAAATGCCGGAAAGGCGGTCAAGAACATAAGCGCCGCCGCCCCGATCATGATGCGTGTCTGCCCCACTTGATCGACCCAAAGACCGACAAACGGCACGACCAGCGTCTGCAGCACGGCCGCGACCATTGTCGCGATGAAGCCGATCACCTGCGGCAAGTGCAATTCACGCGTGGCGTAAGTCAGCATGTACACCAGCATGTATTGCGAACTGGTCGAAGCCGCGACGGCGCCAATCGTAAGGAGGAGCCGGTCCCATTGATCGACAAACAGATCGCGCAATGGTGCGCGCGCCTCCCCGCTTTCGAGAAACTCGGGCGTTTCCTCCATGTTGCTGCGGATGTAGTAGCCGATGGGACCGATCAGCAGCCCGAACGCGAACGGAATGCGCCAACCCCAGGCTTGCAGATCCGCCGCCGACAGGGTGGACGTGAGCAAGACGCCGAATCCGGTGGCGATGACCGCCGCAAACCCCTGGCTCGCCCATTGCCAGCTTGCGAAAAAGCCGGCGCGGTCGGGACGGTGCTCGACTAAGAACGCGGTTGCGCTCGCGAACTCACCACCCACCGAAAAACCTTGCAGCAGACGAGCCGCAATCACCAGGATCGGCGCCAGCAAGCCGAGCGACGCATAACTCGGCATGATCGTCATCAGCCCCGTTCCGATCGTCATCAGCAGGATCGACAGCGTAAGTGCCCGCTTACGTCCCTTGCGATCGCCGTAGGAGCCAAAGAATATCGCGCCGACAGGGCGCGCCAAGAACGAAGCCCCAAAGGTGCCGAGCGTCACAAGAAGCGATACCGCTTCATCGGTCGCCGGAAAAAAGACCTTCGCGATGACAACGGCAAAATAGCCGTAGATCAGGATCTCGTAGAATTCGAGCGCATTGCCCAGGGAGGCCGCAAGAATAAGCCGCGTTGCCGATCCCGCGCCATGCGCCGAAGGCGTCGCAAGTGTCGTCGCGCTCATTTGCCGATCCGATTGCTGGACGCTTCGTTGCGACCTTTGGCCGGACCGTACCGTCCGCCTTTCACCGAGTAAACGAGCTTTATCGCCGTCTGTCGATGCGCCGGCCGATGTGCCGACAATCCATTGCCAAGGACCGAGACGAGACTACGATGCTCCTCGTCACCTGGCATGGCGCAGTCAGCCGAGAATGAACCACAGCTATCAGACTATTCGACTGGAGCAATTCGAAGCCGTCGCGGTCCTCACTCTGGCCCGGCCGGAGCGGCTCAATGCGATCGACAAGCGGATGCTGGGTGAACTCCAGCACGCGCTCGATGCCGTAGAGCGCGACGATGCGTTGCGCGTGCTCGTCGTCAAGGGCGCCGGCGGAAATTTCTCTTCCGGCTTCGATCTCAAAGAGCAGATGGAGGCCCGGCCGAGCGGGAGCGCCGCCTGGCGAGACATTCTGGACAGAGATTTCTCGGCGGTTACGCGGTTTTGGCAGCTGAAGAAGCCGACCATCGCGGCCGTGCAGGGCTATTGCCTGGCAGGCGGCTGTGAACTTGCAATGTCCTGCGACGTCACGATCGCGGCCGAAGATGCCATGTTCGGCGAGCCGGAACTCAAATTCGGCGCCGGTATCGTCGTCATGATCCTGCCGTGGCTAGTGGGTCCCAAACGCGCCAAAGAAATCATCCTCAGCGGCGCAGACCGCATCTCCGCGCCGGAAGCGGCGCGGATCGGTCTCATCAACCGCGTGGTTCCTTCCGATCAAGTCGAGTCCGCCGCAATGGCGCTTGGGCACCACATCGCCGTGATCGACCCGGGTCTGGTGCAACAGACCAAGCAAGCGATCAATCGCTGCTTCGAGATCATGGGTCTGACCGAAGCGCTGAACGCCGCGCTCGACATCGACTTCGCGATCGAAAGCAAAGGCAGTGACGATAAACGCCAGTTCATGGAGATCGCGCGAAAAGACGGGCTGCGGAAAGCCATCGCGTGGCGCGATGCCCGCTTTGGCGGGGACCGCGATGGATAATCTGGGCAGACTGTTACTGCAAAGCTTCACGGCATTTGCCGGAAGCGCCGCGATCAACGACGCAAACGATACATTGACCTATCACGAGCTTTCGAACGCGGCGGCCGGGGTCGAACAGGCGTTGCGCAGCCTCGACCTCAGGCCCGATGAGCCGGTGCTCGTACCGGTTGCCAAAGAGGCCCGCGATCCGGCAGCGCTGATCGGAACATGGCTTGCGGGCGGCGTAGCGGTACCAGTCGCACGCCATGCTCCGGACCACGCGATCGAGGTCGTGCGCACGGCGACGGGTGCAAGATTCTTCGTAGCAAACGAAAAGAAAGATCTCGTTCGCCAGCTCGGCAAAACCGCGCCGCCTCATCGGCCACTGCTCGACGGCGCGGCACTTATCGTATTTACATCGGGATCGACCGGCCGGCCCAAAGGCGTCGTTCTAGGACATCGCGCCTTGGCGGGGAAACTTGAAGCCATCGATAGCATGCTCGGCTTCACGACACGCACACGCACCTTGCTGGTCCTCCAGATCACTTTCATTTTCGGCATATGGGTGATGCTGCTGACGTTGAAAAAGGGCGGCACGTTATGGATGCATTCGCGATTCGAGCCGGTCGGAATTCTTACCGCACTGAAACATGATTGCATCTCCGACGTGGCCCTGGTGCCCACCATGTTGCGGAAATTCCTGGCGCTCGACGAAACGGTGTCAAAACCGCTGGTCGCCGAAGCCAGTCTCGACAGGATCCTGACCGGCGGCGAGCCGTTTGGCCGCGAACTGAGTGCGCGGCTGCAAAATCTCATGCCAAACGCGCGGGTCGTGGACATCTACGGATTGACCGAGACATCGAGCTCCGATTTTTTCCTTGCAGCGCACGAACGCGCACTCTTCGCCGAGACAATCGGCCATCCAGGTCCGCACGTGCGAATTCGCATCGCCGACGACGAAGGTCGCGAATTACCCGTCAACACGGTCGGTGAGCTGCAAATTCAAACACCGTTCATTATGAACGGCTACCTCGATGAGCCGGAAATGACGCGTGCGGCGTTTGCCGACGGGTTCTTCCGAACTGGCGATCTCGCGCGAATACGTGACGACGGACGGACCGAACTCGCAGGGCGGATCAAAGACCTGATCGTCCGGGGCGGCACGAAAATTTCCCCGCTCGAACTCGATCGTATTCTGGTTCAGCATCCGGCCGTGGCCGCGGCGCTGACGACCGGCGTCCCCGACGATGTCGTGGGCGAGCGCATTCATGCACTCGTTGTGTCGCGGACCGATGCACCGATCGACGAACCAGCGCTCCGTGCATGGATTGCCGAGCGTGTGGAACGATTTAAGTGGCCGGATACCTATCATTTCGATAGCGAGCTTCCGACTGGCCGCACCGGGAAGGTCGATCGGAGCGCACTACGCGAGCAGGTGTTGCAAATTCAAGCGACCGCCGCGAGTTGGACTATAAAGACAAGTCGAGAATGATAAAAACAATCAAAAAGCAACGCCCTGCCGCATCTTCCCCGAACCGCCCATAGCTAACCGATGCCGATCCGCTTCGCCGATATTGTATAGCCGACACACGCCGCTTTTGGCTTGCCAACGCGCGCGTACCGGCGTGCGTGCTGCAGGAAAGCTTGGCTTCGACGATACCCGTCGACGCCGAAGGGTGGTGAAAGCCGATTTGCTGATCGAAGACGGCAAGCTCGCCCGCATCGAAGCTGCGGGCCGACCACAATGACCATTGCGCGCGCATCGATCTTGGCGGCCGGCAGGCCTGGCCGACATTGATCGACATCCACACCCATCTCGACTTGGCCTCAGTCAGACCGGGTCGTTTTCGATGGCGGCAAACGAATCACGGCGGCAATGCCCGACTACGCCGAGCTTTGGGCGCAGGATGATCCTAGCCCAGTAAACTCCGGATGACGGCAGCAGCCCACGAGCTGAGCGCCAGGAGGGAACTATTTTCTGCGGCGGAAATTACACCGGATAACCGCCACTCAGGGGAGGTCCGGTTGTCCCAAGATAGTATACAACCATTTTCGCCAATATCCTTCGGTCGGATCAAAAGCATCGAAAGATCCGATCCTTAGGCTAATTCGTGATGTTGGTTCGCGATTAGTATCCGCCTGACAAGCTCCAAAATCCGGAAACTGCGGCGCTATGAAATCTTCTGCTATGACCTATGAACGGCCGCAAATCGCAAAGGCCCCGACGGGTATCGAGGGCCTCGACGCCATTACCGAGGGTGGGCTTCCCGCAAACCGGCCCACACTGATCTGCGGCGGCCCCGGGTGCGGAAAGACTCTGTTCGGTTTGACTTTTCTCGTGGAAGGCGCCCTTCGCTTCGATGAGCCTGGAGTATTTGTGAGCTTTGAGGAGCGAACCGACGACCTTTCGGCGAACGTGAAATCGCTGGGTTACGACCTTGACGCCCTTGTAACAGACAAGAAGCTGGCGATTGATTTTGTCAGGATCGAACGCAACGAAATCGAAGAGAGCGGTGATTACGACCTTGAAGGACTGTTCATAAGGCTTGGATATGCGATCGATTTAATAGGCGCCAAGCGGGTCGTTATCGATACCATAGAGGCGCTATTCGCCGGACTATCGAATTTGGCAATTTTGCGCGCCGAGCTGCGGCGATTGTTTTTCTGGCTCAAGGAAAAGCAGGTAACCGCTATTATCACCGGAGAGCGTGGTGAGGGACAACTGACGCGTTACGGTCTTGAAGAGTACGTGTCGGACTGCGTCATTCTGCTCGAAAATCGCACATTAAGCCAAAATACGACGCGTTTACTGCGCGTTGTGAAATATCGTGGCTCCACTCATGGCTCGAACGAATATCCGTTTCTGATTGACGATCAGGGCATCAGCGTTCTTCCAATAACTTCGGCGGGGTTGCTTCATAAAACTTCGCAAGAGATTGTCCCAACCGGGGTTATAGGCCTTGACGATATGCTCGGCGCCAAAGGCTATTTCCGCGGCTCCAGCGTTCTCATTTCCGGACCTGCGGGAACCGGCAAGACAATTTTCGGAGCACGGTTTGCAGCAGCTACCTGCGAACGCGGCCAGAAATGCTTGTATTTCGCATTCGAAGAATCCCCCCAACAGATCATTCGAAACGTCCGCTCGGTCGGCATCGAACTTCAAAAACACGTCGACGCCGGCTTATTAAAATTCATCGCTGCCCGTCCGACGCTGTACGGTTTTGAGATGCATTTGGCGCGTATGAATCGCGATGTGGAGGAATTCAAACCGGCGACCACGGTCATTGACCCGATATCGGCTTTTCGCGGCTCAGATACGGAAGTCCATTCAGTTCTGATTCGGATGATCGATATTTTGAAATCCAAGGGCGTTACCGCGCTGCTGACACGCCTGCTGTCGGAGCGAGAGCTGCAGGCCGGCGGTGATCAAGGCATTTCATCAATCATCGACACGTGGATATCCTTGGTGGACGTAGAGACTGACGGGGAGAGAAATCGCGGAGTTTCTACCTTTTCAAATCCCGTGGGATGAACCACTCGATCGAATCCGTGAATACCAACTTACCGACAGTGGCATCAGATTGATCGACGTTTATCGGTCCAGCAGCGGTATTTTGACCGGCTCAGCACGGGAACGCGCGCAGGCTCCTCCTCCCGCAGAGGCCAACACTAAAACCCCTAAGAACAACAAGCGTGACTTTGCATCCAAACGCAGGCGCCGCTCATGACCAATACACTCGACGACCTCCCTGCTGCGCGCAAAGACGCAAAAGACGGCCAAATCGAGCAATATCTGCTGCGATTATACGTGGCCGGTCAGACGCCGAAGTCGCTAGCCGCGATCTCAAACTTAAAGAAGGTCTGTGAGGAGCATCTTGCCGGCCACTACACGATTGACGTTATCGATTTGGTGAAAAACCCCCAGTTGGCGGCTGGCGATCAAATTCTTGCCGTTCCCACACTCGTCCGGCGTCTACCGGAGCCACTTAAGCGTATCATCGGAGATCTTTCCAATTCCGAACGCGTTCTTGTCGGACTGGATATTCGAAACGAGAACGAAAATGCCCAGTGAACCGGAGCTTCCCAAGGACGACCTTGGGCCGGAATACGTCTTGCGGCTCTATATCTCTGGCCAAACGCAGCGCTCCGTTGCCGCCATCGAGAACTTACGCCGCATTTGCCGGGATCATCTTTCTAGCCGATACGATTTGGAAATCATTGATATTTATCAGAACCCTGAGGTTTGCAAGGAACAGCAGATAGTTGCCGTCCCGACATTGATTAAGAGTTTGCCGTTACCCTTACGCCGCATCATCGGCAACCTCTCCGATAACGATAAGGTGCTTGTCGGACTCGATTTGCAGCCGCAAAAGGCGCGATAAACGGCTGCATGCAATGGCACGTCACGATGACGAGAGAGGTTACCTGGAAGCGGAGCTAGAATTCTCTGAGAGAGCGCTTGCGCGAGTCAGAGGAGACGCTACACGCTATTCGCAGTGGAGAGGTCGACGCCGTCGTCGTCACAGGAGACCACGGCCAGCAAATTTACACGTTGACCAATGCCGATCGGCCTTACCGCGTGCTGATCGAGCAGATGCGCGAAGGCGCAATAACACTGTCCAACGACGGATCGATACTATACTGCAACGACTCTTTTGCCTCGCTGATCGGCGAACCGGCGGAACGCATTTTAAGCACATCGTTTCGCCGGCTCATTGCCCGGACGGAGCAGTCGCGTTTCGATTCCCTTTTTTTCTGTTCAGAAGGCGGCCGTCAGGAGTTTGCGCTATCGACCACCAATGCAGAGATCCCCATAACCCTTTCGCTTTCGCCCATACCGGCGAGCATCGAAGGCCGGCTCGTTTGCGGAATTGTAACGGACTTGCGAGAACAACGGCAGCGGTCTCGTGAATTGTCCGAAGTATCCGGACGTCTTGATCAACAGATAGCTGGCCGAACACAGGCCGAGGCGCAACTTCATCAATCGCAAAAGATGGAAATTGTCGGACAGCTTACCGGCGGTTTAGCCCACGATTTTAATAACCTACTTATGGTCATCGGTGGCAATCTCGATCTGATCCGCCGGCGTATTGCTGATGAGACTGTCATTGCCAGAATTGGGCATATGAGCGCAGCGGTAGAGCGCGGCGCCAAGCTGAGCCAACAGCTTTTAGCATTTTCGCGCAAGCAATCTTTGAATCTCGAGCCGGTATGCATCAACGACCTTCTTCCAGAAATCGAAATGCTCGTTCGCCAAGCCGCCGGCGCGCAAATTGAGGTTCATTTGCACCGGAGCACTCATCTCTGGTATTGCCGCGCCGATGCGAACCAGTTGAGCTCCGCATTACTCAATCTTGTGATCAACGCCAGGGACGCCATGATCGACGGCGGCTCAATCGAGATAGTCACTTCGGAGGCCACTCTCGAAGAGAGTGATATCCTTTCCGATTTCGAAGCCAAGCCCGGTCGGTTTGTCGTGCTGTCGGTAGAAGATCACGGCACCGGCATGGACCCCGAAGTTTTGTTACACGTTTTCGAGCCGTTTTTCACGACCAAGGAGGTCGGGAAAGGGACTGGCTTGGGTCTGAGCCAAGTCTATGGGTTTGTGCGTCAGTCCGGCGGCCAGATTTCGATCGAGAGCGCCATCGGTCGCGGCACTGTGGTTCGAATATTCTTGCCCTGGTGCGAACCTCCGGACGCGGCGAAGGTTGCATTAGATGCCGGCAATGCACCTCGGCCTGCCGAATTGTTGAAGGTCCTCATTGTGGAAGATGACGAGGAAGTTCGAGAGTTGACCACACAAATGGTCGCAGTGCTTGGATATCCGCTGCGTGCAGCACGCAACGGGCCCGAGGCCCTTTCGATACTAGAGCGAGATTTCTGAAATAAAAGTATTGCTTAGCGACATCATCATGCCGGAAGGCATGAACGGGTTCGAACTCGCGGCCGAGGTAGCGCGCAGGTGGCCTGATTTGGCGATTGTATTGACCTCGGGGTTTGTCGGACACGTGCCGAAAAACGATTTGCTGCATAAGCAGTCTTATGAAGTTGTGAGGAAGCCGTTCACCGAGGCGGAGCTCTCCCGCGCTCTAACGAAGGCTGTGCGCACCGGCAGTCAAGCTGTTCTCTAGTTCCACCATCCTTGAGCACTCCGACGCCGGAAGCTGAGACGATTTCGACTGTGATCGTCGGCGACATGCGATGCTGCGACGGCCGAGATGGCGGCTAGGCAGGCGCAAGCGAGGCCGGCGCGGAGCCAAGCCGGATTGAACGGAAACGCTCGAGGGCTCGATCTGTTGTCAAACCGACCATGCGCTCCAGGATCGCCGCGACCGGCCTCGCACAAATTATCGGGCCGGTTGGGGTCGGACGGCTGATTGCTAGTCTCGCTCGCCTTTCCGCTTTTCGCCAGAAAGCGATCGGCGAAAGACGGAATCAGCATCTGGGCGACGATGGCCTTCACGGTCGAGTGGCCCAACCAATACTCGCGCGGCGTCCGCTCCACAGCGCGCAAAACCGCGTCCGCGACGGTCTCCGGCTGAAAGATCGGCGCCACGGGGGCAACTTTGCGATGGAATTTATTTCGCGCCCAATCGAATTGGGGGGTGTTGACCGCCGGCAAATGCACCATCGTCAGCCGGATTTTGCTGTGCTCATAGAGTAATTCGCTTCGCAGCGAGTCGACAAAGCCACGGACTGCCGCTTTGGCGGCGCAATAGGGCCCCTGGAACGGGATCGATCGGTACGCCAATGCCGACCCGATGCAGATGATAACGCCGCGATTACGCCGACGCATATGCTTCAGCGCTGCCAGCGTTCCGTGAACTTGGCCGAGATAAGTCACCTGAGTAACCTGGTGAAACTCAGCCGGGGTGATGTGGATGATACTGGCGTAAATCGTCACCATCGCGCTGTTGACCCAGACGTCGATCGGTCCGAATTCGGCCTCTACCTCGTCGGCGCCGCGCATCACTGCGTCGGCATCGGCTACGTCCGCCTGGATCACAAGGGCTCGGCCGCCTGCTGCCTCGATTTCCTGCTTCGTACTTTCGAGGCCTTCCCGGCCACGGGCAATGAGGCCTACTTGCCAGCCGTGCTTTCCAAAACCAACCGCAACGGCGCGACCGACGCCCGCACTCGCCCCGGTGACCACAACTGTTTTCCGCGACCTCGGCATTTCATTCTCACTGGCTCACTGAGTGCACTTGAGGCCAACGCGCGAGCGAGCGGCAAGTTCATATGGCCGTTTCAAGCTTTTGTTTGAGGACGACGAGCTCCCGACCAACGCAAGTTGGTCGAACAAAGCCGCCCCTTCGCCACGTCGGCCCGCTTCGGAATTTACTGTCGCGCGTTTGCGATCACCGGCCCGAGCGAGAAACTGGGGTGCGGCGGCGGATCGATTTTGGCGATGATCCCGCGCGGAGCCACGCCGGAAATGCGAAGTTATTTCAGGGGCTTGGCCTGCAGTCACGGACTTTGGGGATATTGTGAGCAGGTCCGGGCAGCACGTTCACCCAGGGCCTCCAGACACTCCTCGCGCGTGATAGGGCCCCGCCCGATGATCTTGGCCTGGAGGAAATCCACCAGCGCTTCAATTTCACGTTGGTTGAGGACCGAACCCGGCGGCAGTGGGGGCAGATATTGACCGACGTCCGTTTCGCTCACGCCGTTGTAGCACCGCTTCTCGGCGTAGGCCTCATCGTCGAAGCGTGGCATGGCCTTGCCCGGCACGCCGCAACTGATCACCTCGATCAGTTGTTCGCGGGTCAGTTTGGTTTCGCGCAGGTTGGCGGCGCCGCCGCTTGATTGCGGTTCACCGGCGCCGTCACCGGCCCAGCCGTGGCAGTACGGGCACTGCGCTTTGTCCTGGAAAATACGCCGGCCATAGGCAAAATCTTCGGCTTCGGCGGCGGGTGAGAGAACCGCCGTCACGAGTAGTGCGGCGACGACCGCCGCCAGGTGGTGAAGTCGGAACCCGCGGCGTGGCGCAACCTCGATTGAGTTTGACTGGGTTGGCATGAACGTTGTCGATACCTGTTTCAGGGAGGGCGGGACATCCTATATCATTCGCGCCACCGATCGTCCCACGTGACGAGACACGATGCGATTTGCACTGCTGATAGTCGCTGCCGGCATCCTAGGCGTTTCCCTGGTCACGGGCGCCGTGGCGCAACGGGGGCGTGACGGGTACCGTCCTGCCCGTCTCGAGGTGTGGGACCTGAAGCTCGGCACAGCCGTTCAATCTTTGCCCGACGCCTTCGGCGAATACGCTTGCGGCACGAACGGCGGCCCGCCGTCGATGCCGCTTGCTGGCTGGCGCGAATTCCGGCGCTGTCGACCCGAATCGAGCGGTTTGCGCGAAGTCTATTTCCGCTACGACGATGAACTCGAATATTGGGCCAAGGCCAACGGCTTCGCCACCGAGATCGAGCGATACTCCGGCACCAAGGTTTACGACTTTCCGGTGGTGCTCTCCGCTCTGTTCGACGACAACGGCATCCTCGCGGGCATACGCATGGTCAGCGATCCGCGCGACACATCGCGCCAAAGAGACGAAGACTACACGTTGCGGAATTTTCTCACCGCCCGCTTCGGCCGCGACGGCTGGGATTGCACCGACGAGCCGCCCAGCGATGGCGAGGAGCCAGTCGGCCGTACCTTCATCAAGCAAGATTGCCGCAAAGCAATCGCGGGCACCGGGATCGCCGTCCTGCAGACCCATTACTTCCGCAAGAATGGTCAAAGCCAATTCGATCCGCACTCGCAGAAGGAAACCGAGGGTCAGTTCGAAAGCATGGTGCGTTTCGAACTGACGTTGGCCAACTGATCTTGGCGACGTGAGCGGCGTTACAAGCTAAACACGAATATCATCGTCGCATTGGAGAGATTTTTGAGCTCGGGCGCACGCGAGAGCTTGCCCTTTGCGTTTCGCCACAAGCCGGAGGCAATCGCGATGTATTGCTTGCCATCGACCGCGAATGTCATGGGCGGCGCGTTGAACCCAGTCCCGACATTGATCCGCCACAACTCATCGAGCGTTTGGTCGTCGAGTGCCACGATCGTCCCGTCGATGAGTGCCGTAACCACAATCCCACCGGCGGTCGACAGCGTGCCGGCGAAGTTTGCGTAATCGAGGTCCTTGCGCGCCTTCACTTCGCCGGTGGACGGATCGACGGCCACGACGCTGCTGGTGATGCGTTGCGGATCGACGGTACTGCCACCCTCGAACTTCCCTTTCACGTGCCGGGTGTAATCGGGCGTCACGTCGGCGCAGCCTTCCAGGGTCGGGATATAAACAAGCCCGGTCTTGGGGCTGTAGGTCGCCGGCCAGTAGTTGTTGCCACCCGCCGTGTCCGGGCAAACGCGCCGCATGACCTTATCGTCGTTCGCGTCCGCGTTGTCGGCATAGATTTGGAGGTCCTTCGTCGGATCGTATTCGACGGGTTCACCGGTCTTCGGGTCGATCCCTTTGGTCCAAGTCACCCGCTTGACGTATTGGGTGGCCTTGAGGAATTGGCCGTTGGTGCGGTCGAAGATGTATTCGAAGCCATTCCGTCCGGCGTGCGAGACAATCTTGCGATCTTCACCGTTCACCTTGGTGTCGATGAGGATGTGCGTGCCGGTCTCGTCATAGTCTTGGCTGTCGTTTGGCGTGTATTGGTGAAACCAGCGAATCTTGCCGGTCGCGGCGTCGATGGCCAACGCGCTCGAGGTGTAGAGATTGTCGCCCGGTCGGTACCTGGCATCATAACCAGGGACAGGATTGCCCGAGCCCCAATAGGTGATGTTGGTCTCGGGATCAAAAGAACCGGTGACATAGAAAGCGCCGCCGCCGGTCTGCCAGGCGTTGTTGGCGCCCTTCCACGTTTCGCTGCCGGGCTCGCCGGGCGCGGGAATCGAATAAGTCTTCCACAGCAGGTTTCCGGTCTTGGCATCGAGCGCGGCGATCCAATCACGGACGCCCTGGTCCCCGCCGGAGGCACCCACGATCAGAAAATCCTTGAGCGGGATCGGCGGCGAATTGAGCTCCACTTCAGCCTGGTCGTGCAGATTCTTGTCCCAAACGATTTTGCCGGTCTCCTTATCGGTCGCAATGATGCGCCCGTCCTTGCCGGTCGTCGAAATCACGAGATTGTTCCACAGCGTCACGCCGCGATGCCGCCCGAGCTTCTCCTGCCCGGGGTCCATCTTCCAGACGATATTGCCGTGCGTGCCGGAGCGCACGTCGATCTTGTAGACCACGCCCCAGCCGTCGAGAACATACATGAAGCCGTCGTCGACCAACGGCGTCGCTTCAAGATCTTCGTTGCCGGATGTGCCGGACAACGCGATGGCATAGGCGAGCTTGAGAGTCTTGACGTTCGATTTGTTGATCTGGTCGAGCGATGAGAAGCGCTGCGACGCATAGTCGTGATGGCTCATCAGCCAATTCTGCGGCTCGGGATGCTGCAGTCGCTCGTAGGTCACATCAGCCGCGCGCGCGCCGCCGATTGCAAACAGCGCGCAACCAGCCCCGAGGAGCGCGGCGAATTTCATTGGAAGGCGAGACCTTGAAACAACGCTCATTTAATCAACTCCGGATTAGGTCCCATGACGCGCCCTCCCCTCCCGGCAGGCGACTGAGGACGAATTGCATCACAGCCCAAAAACAAACAGCATCGAGGCGTTCGTCTGGAACTTTCGCTCTGGCGAACGTGCGAGCTTCGCTCGGCCCACCGGGCCGATACCGGAGGCGATAGCAATGTATTGCTTGCCGTTGACCGAATAGGTCATCGGCGGCGCGACAAAGCCAGTGCCGACATTGATCTTCCACAGCTCCTTGAGCGTCTGGTCGTCATAGGCCACGATGGTGCCGTCAAGCAGTGCAGTCACAACGATGCCGCCGGCGGTGGTCAGCACGCCGCTGAGGTCGCCGTAGGGCAAATCCTTCCGCATCTTGAGCGCGCCGGTCGCCGGATCAACCACGGCGAGGCTGCCGGTGATACGGTCTTTATTGACGTAGCCGCCGCCGCCGAACTTGCCGCGCACGTGGGCGGTGCGATCGGGAGTAATGTCAGCGCAGCCCTCGTCGCCGCCAATGTAGAGGAGATGCGTCTTTTCGCTGTAGGACGGCGGCCAGAAATTCGTGCCGCCGTGAACGTCGGGGCACGAATTGACCATGGTGTCGGTGCCGCCCTTCCAGTCGTTATTATAGATCTGAACATCCTTCGTTGGATCGTAGTCGACCGGCTTGCCGGTCTTGGGATCGATGCCCTTCGTCCAATCGACCTTCTCGGCGTATTGCGCGGACTTCAGAAACTGGCCGTTTTGCCGGTCGAACGTGTATTGGAAGCCATTGCGATTGGCGAGCGAGACGACTTTGCGATCCTCGCCGTTGACCTTGGTATCGACGATGATTTGCGAACCCGAGGCGTCGTAGTCGTGAACGTCGTTCGGCGTGTATTGGAAGTACCACTGCATCTTGCCGGTCGCGGCGTCGAAGGCGATCGTGCGAATCGGTGAAGAGATTGTCGCCAGGGCGGTACGCCGAATCGTAGCGCGGGGCAGGATTTCCGGAACCCCAATAAGTCAGATTGGTCGCTGGATCGTAGGAGCCCGTGACGTAGAACGCGCCACCGCCCGTCTGCCAGGCGTTGACCTTGTCCTTCCAAGTCTCGCTGCCCGGCTCGCCGGGCGCCGGCACCGCAAAAGTCTTCCACTTTTGCTCGCCGGTCTTGGCATCGAGCGACGCGAGCCAGCAGCGCACGCCGTTGTCGCCGCCGGAGCCGCCAATGATCACCGTATCCTTGAGCGCCAGCGGCGCCGCGGTGATTTCCATGTCGGGCTGATCGTTGAGGTTCTTGTCCCACACGACCTTGCCGGTTTCCTTGTCGGTGGCGATCACCCGGCCGTCGAGGCCGGCAACCGAAATGACGAGATTGCCCCACAGCGCGACGCCGCGGTTGCGATCGGGCTTCTGCACGCCGGGATCCATCTTCCATACGATCTGACCTGCCGTTCCCGAGCGGACGTCGATCTTATAGACGACGCTCCAGACGTCGGTGACGTACATGAAGCCGTCTTCGACCACCGGCGTTGCTTCGTTGTATTCGTTGCCCGACGTGCCGCCGAGCGGCACCGCGAAGGCGAGCTTGAGATTCTTCACGTTCGACGTGTTGATGATATCGAGTGGCGAATAGCGGTGCGAACTGAAATCGCGATGATTCATCAACCAGTTCTGCGGTTCGGGATTCATGAGCCGTTCGAACGTCACGTCGGCCGCGCGCCCAGCATCCGTAGCAAGCAAAATACCGGACACCGCGAACAGGTTGGCCGCCATCGTCACGCCGCGGAATTTCGAGCGCTTTCGCATGTCTTATCCCTCCCCTTTTGCCGCTTTGCGGTTCAGCGTATCGCGCGAACCGGCGCGTGACTACAGCCCAAAAACAAAGATCATGGTCGCGGACTTGCCAAAATTCCTCAATTCGGGCGTGGTCGCGACGCGCCCCATCTGGTTGCGCGTAAGACCGGTAGCAATGGCAATATATTGTTTGCCGTCGACCGCATAGGTCATGGGCGGCGCGTTGATGCCGGTGCCGACATTGATGCTCCAAAGCTGTTGCAGGGTCTGGTCGTCCAGCGCGACAACGGTGCCGTCGATCAACGCCGTCACGACGATGCCGCCGGCGGTCGCGAGCGCCGCACTGGTGTTGGCATACGGCATCTCCTTGCGTTGCTTGACCTCACCGGTTGATGGATCGACGACAACGAAGCCACTCGAGAGGCGCCCATCGTAGCCGAAATCGCCGCCTTCGAATTTCTTGCGCACGTGGCGGGCCTGGTCGCGCTCGATCCACGAGCAGCCTTCGACTTCCGGAATATAGATGAGCTTGGTCTTCTCGCTATAAGCCGCCGACCAAAAATTGCTACCGCCGGGAACGGCCGGGCAGACGCCACTGCTCTTTTCGCCGGCGACGATTTTATGGATCGGATCGGCGTAAGTTTGCGTGTCTTTTGCCGGATCGTATTCGAGCGGCTTGCCGGTCTTTGGATCGATGCCCTTGGTCCAGGTCACCGTCGGCACATATTGCGTCGCCTTGAGGAACTGACCGTTGAGGCGATCGAACTCGTAATGAAAGCCGTTGCGGCCGGCATGCGTGAGGATTTTGCGCGCCCTCGCCGTTCATTGTCGTGTCGATAATAATGTGGGTTCCGGTTTCATCGTAATCCATCGTGTCGTTCGGCGTGTATTGTTGAAACCATACGATCTTGCCGGTCGCGGCATCGATGGCGAGGGCGCTGTCGGTGTAAAGGTTGTCGCCGGGACGATAGGAAGAATCGTATTTCGGCGACGGGTTGCCGGAACCCCAATAGGTGATGTTGGTCGCCGGATCGTAGGAGCCGGTGACGTAGAACGCGCCGCCGCCGGTCTGCCAGGCGTTGTTCTTGTCCTTCCAGGTCTCGCTGCCGGGCTCGCCGGGCGCCGGGACAGGATACATGCGCCATTTCTCATCGCCGGTCTTGGGATCGAGCGCCACCAGCCAATCGCGCACGCCCTGATCGCCGCCCGAAGCGCCGACCAAGATTTCGTCCTTGAGCGCAAGCGGCGCGGCATTGAGCGTCATGTCGGGCTGGTCGCGCAGGTTCTTGTCCCAGACGACCTTGCCGGTTTCCTTGTCGGTCGCGATGACGCGGCCGTCGCCGCCGGTGACCGAGATGACAAGATTGCCCCACAAAGCGCGACGCCACGATTACGCTCGATCTTCTCCTGGCCCGGGTCCATCTTCCAGACGATGCGGCCGAAGGTACCGGACCGCACGTCGATCTTGTAGACCACGCCCCAGGCGTCGGGCATGTACATGAAGCCGTCTTCGACCAACGGCGTTGCCACAAGATTTTCATTGCCGGACGTGCCGCCGATAGCGACCGCAAATGCAAGTTTGAGGTTCTTGACGTTCGACTTGTTGATGATCGTCGAGCGGCGAATAACGATGAGCACCGAAATCATGGTGGTTCATCAGCCAGTTCTGCGGCTCGGGATGCAACAGCCGCTCGTAAGTCACGTCAGCCGCATGCAGATCGGCATTGGCGAATGTCAGCGACGCACACGCGAACACCGCAAATCCGTATTTGAACGTCATTCCCACGATTTCACCTTGCCCATGGTTTCACCTGGTGTCGCGCCCTACTCATGTACGCTGCCGTCCGGCATGATTGTGCCGGAGAGCTTTGCGCCATCAAGTTTTGCGCCGGTCAAGATCGCGCTCGTCAAGCGCGCCCCGGATAAGTCGGCGCCCGATAGGTCAGCGTCGGACAGGTCGGCGCCGTAGAGATCGGCCTGGGTCAGCTTTGCGCCCTTGAGATCGGCCTCGCGCAGCACCGCATTCACCAATCCGGCATTATCGAGATTCGCGCCTTCAAGATTGGCGCGGCGCAGTGAAGTCTCGACCAGATTGGTGCTGCTGAGGTCGGCTGAACGCAACGAGGCGTCGTCAAGATGAGCTTCGTTCAGCATCGCATCGGAGATTTTAGCGCCGTCAAGCTTCGCTCGAACGAGGCGTACCCTCCCCATCTTGGCGCCGGCGAGGTCGGCGTCGCCGAGATCGGCGGCGCTCATATCGAACTCGTAGAACATCGCATTTTCGGCTTTGGCATGGACGAGCGATGCGTTCTTCATATCGGTCTTGTTGAGGTTCGCATTGGTTAAATTCGCGCCGTCGAATTTCGCGTGACCAAGCTTCGCCCGATGCATGACGGCTTCGGAAAGGTCGGCGCCCGACAAGTCCGCATCCGACAGGTCCTTGCGCTTCAACGGCGCGCGCACCAGCGCGCAGTTCGCGCAACTCTTGGTGCGCCCGGCGAGGAAATCTGCGGCCTCGTCGGATCGCGCCGGCCGCGGCCATGCAACAAGCGCGAAGGCTACCGCGACCGACAGCGCCGCAAAGACTTTCGCACGAGGGAGATGGGACATGGCGACCACTTCGATGGATATTTCATTCACCCGCGGTCGGTTGCGCCTCAAAGGCCGAACACGAACAGCATGGTTTGGTTGCGTTGTTCCTTGAGCTCCGGCGTAAAGCCGAGTTTGCGCTTCGAAATCGGGCTAAGTCCCGACAGAATCGCGACATATTGCTTACCGTTGACCTGCGAACGTCATCGGCGGCGCGTTGAAGCCGGTGCCGACGTTGATCTTCCAGAGCTGCTCCATCGTGGTGTCGTCGTAAGCGGCCAGCGTGCCGTCGGCAAAGCCAGTAAAGATCAAACCGCCGCCAGTCGCGAGCACGCCCGCTGTAGTCCGGATACGGCACGTGGACCCGCTTCTTCATCTCGCCGGTCAGCGGATCGGCGACCATGAGATCGGTCTCGTTGCGTTCGATGTCCCGGAACTTGGCGCCCTTCCAGTCGCCCGCCTTGGTGGACAGGCTCGGATCGAGCGTTAACTCGTTGCAGGACGAGATTGACGGGATGTAGAGCAATCCGGTTTTCCGGCTATAGGCCGTAGGCCAGTAATTGCTGCCGCCCTGCATGGAGGGACACAGTTTTCGCGTGCGCTCCGTCAGCGTTTGATTCTGCTTGCCGGAATAGACCTGGATGTCTCTGGTGGGATCGTAATCGACCGGCTTGCCGGTTTTCTGGTCGATGCCCTCGGTCCAGTTGATCGTTTCCACATACGGCTTGGCTAGGATCGGCTGCCCGTTGTTGCGCTCCAACGTGTAGAGGAAGCCGTTGCGCGCCGAATGCGTGATCAGCTTGCGCGGCTGTCCATTGATCTCGCCGTCGATCAGAATATGCGAGTGGGCGGCGTCGTAATCCCACATGTCGCCCGGCATGTACTGGAAATACCAGTTCATCTTGCCGCTGTCGGGATTCCAGGAGATCACGCTGTCGGTGTAGAGATTGTCGCCCGGCCGGTAGGTCGGATCGAACATCGGCACCGGATTGCCGGTGCCCCAGATCACCTGATTGCTCGCGGCATCATAGGACCCGGTCACCCACATGGCGCCGCCGCCGATCTGCCAGGCGTTGTTCTTGTCCTTCCAGGTCTCGCTGCCGGGTTCGCCGGGAGCCGGGATCACGTATTTCCGCCATTCGAGCTTGCCGGTCGCGGCGTCAAGGGCCGCGATCCAGTCGCGCACGCCGCGGTCGCCGCCGGCCGCGCCGACGATGATCTTGTCCTTGACGGCCAGCGGAGCCGCAGTGAGTTGCACGTCCGGCTGATCGTTGAGATTGGTCTCCCAGACGACCTTGCCGGTTTCCTTGTCGGTGGCGATCACCCGCGCCGGATAGTTGGCGGCGGTGATGACGAAATTGCCCCACAGCGCGGCGCCGCGATTCGTCAGCGGCAGCTTTTCCTGGCTGGGGTCCATGCGCCACAGAATGCGGCCGACGTCGCCGGATCGGCCGTCGATCTTGTAGAGCACGCCCCATTGGTCGACGATGTAAAGGAAACCGTCCTCGGCTAGCGGGGTCGCTTCCAGGTTCTCGTTGGCGGAAGTGCCGCCGAGCGCAACCGCGTAGGCGAGCTTGAGGTTCCCGACGTTGTCTTTGTTGATCTGGTCGAGCGGCGAAAAGCGCTGGCTGTCATAGGTGCCGATGATTCATCAGCCAGTTCTGCGGCTCTTTGTCGGCATTGATCAGCCGTTCCGGCGTCACTTCGGCCGCAAGCACCGGGCTCACGGCAAGCGCCATGCTCGCGAGCAGCAGACTGCGAATATGTTGCCTCATGAATCCTCCTCGGCCTCTGTGTTGTCGCTTGAGACGAATCATCCCGGCGCTACGGCTGATAGACGCCGCGATTGTACCACTGCAGCGCATCGACACTGACGACGCGTTCGGCGCCGTCGAACAGCTTTCCGACTTTGCCGCCGGACGCCTTGACCTGGAATTCCTTGACGCGGTCCTTCACCTTGACGGTCGCATTGCGCATGATGTCCAGACCCTGTTCGATCTTGAAGGTCTGATAAACGTCTGGGTTCGCGGCGGAGAAGAACTTGACGTCCGAGCTCAGTTTGCGGGCGACACCACGCTCATATTTCAAGTGCAGCTCCATGTGCTCGCCGTTCGCAGCGGTGAACTCCCAATTCTCCTCGTTCTCGATCGGCTGGCCCGGAACGGCGTGGGTCGAACGCTCCACGCGATAGGAGGTCGCGGCTTGGTAGACGCCGAACGCTCCCGGAACGTCTTTTTGATCGCTGGTCAAGCCATCGATAATCATCTGACCGGCAACGTCGGTTCCGGTCTTTTTAATCGGTGATGCGAGATAAACCATTTGGCTCGTGCCGAGCGGCGCGCCATCCTGTCCCGTGATATCGACCCGGTCGACGAAGATCATGCGCACGTTGCAGTCTTTAGCCGGGCCCGAGGTCGCGACGACTGGCTCCCAACCATCGGGCAGCAACGATTTCAACGCTGCGTTGGAGACCACAAGATCGAGCTGCATGCGCACTTCGGCGCTGTGCTCGACGAAGGTTTCGGCGGCTGCCGGCCGAACCAGACCGCCGCAGGCCGCCAGCAACGCGGCCAGGCGCAATACGCCCTTTGCGAGCATCAATCCCTCCCCATTTGCGCCACTTGCCCGTTCCGGGACATCGGACGAACCGCTATGCTACTCGAAACGTCGGCCCGTCAGAACCATCAAATTGGCAGGGCACATATCGCTTGGTCGTGCCGAGGAAGCGGGGATTCGATTAAAATCGACGCTGTCGCGTACGAAACCACTGGAGGAACGTCATCAACGCGCAATCTCGAGCCGCTATGGCCGCACCAGCTGTTGCCTCGCCCTCACGCCGGGGCCTTCGCGCGCTGTGGGACGCCAAGTCGCTGCGGGTGCAGCTTCTCATTGTCTTCGTCCTGATCGATCTCATCGCCGTGCTCGTCGCCGGGAGTGTCATAATCCTGCGAGCACGCACGCAAACCAGTGTCGAGATTGCCGCGTCGATGCGGCTTGCAGAGCTCCTGGTCCAGGACGCCGTTCGTCTTGCCCAGCAGCAGGTTGGCGCCGAGCAATTCTTGGAAACATTGCCGACGCAGTTACATTCAATTCGTCACGTGCGCATTGCGGTAAAGGATGCGACCGGCGCCGCTATCGCGGCTCGACCGGCCTCGGGTGGCGGAAGCGGAGAGGAGCGCGAGCCTGCCCCAGCCTGGTTCGCGGCATTGGTCGCCTCCCCGGCTGAATCACACGTGGTGCCGGTCATCGCCAATGGCGAGAACGTCGGCGCGGTAGAGATCATCGGCGAGCCGGCCGACGAGATCGCGGAAGTCTGGGAAAACGCGGTCGCGCTTGGCACGGTGGCCCTCATCCTCAATGTCGCGATGATCGGCTTGCTCTATGTTCTCTTTGGCCGCGTGCTCGATCCGCTCAATGTGCTCGCCAGCGGCCTTTCGGACCTCGAGCGGCAAACCTACAGTGTGCGGTTGCCGCAACCGCACACACGTGAGCTTGCCGCAATCGCAAAGCGTTTCAACGCGCTCGCTCATGCTCTCGCGACCGTGCGCGAGGAAAACCTGCATCTCAATCGCCGGCTGATCACGGCGCAGGATGATGAGCGCCGGCGCACCGCACACGAATTGCACGACGAAGTCGGGCCGTGCCTGTTCGGACTCAAGGCCAACGCATCATCGATCGCAAACGCCGCCGCAGACTTGCCCGAGCAAAAAAGGCAGCGGGTGATCGAACCCCTGCATGATATCCGCGCCATCATCGAGCATCTGCAGGCCATCAACCGGAGCATGCTCAACCGCCTGAGGCCAATGGCGCTCGGTCACGTGCCGCTCAGCGAAATACTTCGCGAACTCGTGGCCGAGCGCTTCCGCCAACACCCGCTGATTTCATTCTGCTTTACTCCTGGGAAATTGGAGAGCAGCTACGGCGACTCGATCGATCTCACACTCTATCGCTGCGTCCAGGAGAGCTTGACGAATATCGTTCGCCATGCGCAAGCGAGCCACGTTATCGTCGAGCTCAACACAGCAGGCGGCGGCGCGGGACTTGCCCTCACGATTCGCGATGACGGATGCGGGATGAAACCCAATAAGCAATCGGGCTTCGGCATTCGCGGCATGCAGGAGCGCGTCGAGGGCCTGGGCGGCAATTTCGTCATCGAAAGCGGGATTGGCCGTGGCACCTGCGTACGGATCGCCATCCCGGTCATTGAGGGGCACAATGCCGGGAAAGTAATGGACGGCATTAACGGACTCCAGGCATGACCAGTGTTCTCGTCATCGATGACCATCCGATCGTTCTCCAAGGCTGCCGCCGTATGCTGGAAGACGCCGGTGTCGACGAAATTCTCGAGGCGCGTGACGCAACCTCGGGCTATCGGCTCTGCCGCCGCCACCGTCCGGAGGTGGTGATTGTCGATCTCGCCATGCAGGGCGCCGGTCTCAGCGGCATCGAGTTGATCCGCCGCATCCGGCTGCACGATCCGCGTGTCCATGTTCTGGTTTTCAGCATGCACAGCGATCCCATCATCGTGGCGCGGGCTCTCGAAGCCGGCGCAATCGGCTATGTGGTCAAGGACACTTCATCCGAGGACCTGTTGAGGGCCTTCGAAAAAGTCCGCGGCGGCACGCCGTATCTGAGCAGCGATCTCGCCATGCAGGTGGCGCTTGTGCATTCGACCGCGAGCCAGAACCCGCTCGCCGAACTGACGCCGCGGGAATTGCAGACATTATCCTTGCTCGCCGAGGGCAAAGCTTATGGCAGCATCGCCGAGGAACTGAGCGTCAGCTACAAGACCGTGGTCAATGTCTGCTCTCAACTCAAGCAGAAGCTCGACGCCCGCAACCTGCCCGAGTTGATCCGCTCTGCCGTGCAGCTTCTTTCGATCAACGCGTAAGCGCCCGTCGGCCAACGCGCTGCGTGCAGCGTATCCCAATTCTTTAAAAGCACATTGAGCGGCAAACGTCGCGCCTTTTGGCGATTGCCAAATCTTCCCGGCGTTATTGGACAACGTTCCATGGAGCACCTGGCGAGACGGTGGTAGCTTTTTCTCGGGTTGGCGGGGCGGGTGCTGATGCGTGGGGTCTTTCGCGTTGCGCGTTGCTTGATTGCCGTTGTGGCAATCGGATGCCCGTCTGCGGGCCATTCCGCGCCGGTATGCTCGACAGACCCCTCAGGCACCGTATTTTGCGGCGGCAGCGCCATCACGGCACAGATCACGGCGTATGATGCGGCGGCCGCATTTCAGCCGACCGGTGCCGACAACCAAGCTTCACCCTGGCTGCAACTCAAGAGGGCGGGCCCCCTATTCGACCAAGCGGACACGTCGAATCTCGCCCTGCCCGAAATCCGGGTCATTCCCTCGACGCCGCTCGCGCCTCCGCGCAGGGTTTCCAAGCCGAGCCCTGCTGCCGCCCCGCCCGCAACCCGCTCCATGGCCGCGGCGCCCGTGCCAGTGGCCGGCCCGCCGCCGCCCGAACCCGGTGCGGTCGATCGCGACAAGATACCAGCCAATGTGCAAACGCTGTCCTCCGCGGATTTCGACCACGCAACGACGCCAAGCCTGCTCGATGCGCTCTCGCGGGGATTACCTGGCGTCTCTTTGAGCGACCAGACCGGAAATCAATTTCAGCTCGACCTGAATTACCGCGGCTTCACCGCCTCGCCGGTAATCGGCACACCTCAGGGGATCGCCGTCTACCAGAACGGCGTGCGCATCAACGAAGTATTCGGCGACACCGTCAATTGGGACTTCATCCCCCAGAATGCCATCAACCGGCTGACGCTGGTTCCAAGCAATCCGGTCTACGGGCTCAACGCCATCGGCGGCGCGCTGTCGTTCGAAATGAAGAACGGCTTCACCTACCAGGGCGTCGAGGGCGAAGTGGACGGCGGCTCTTACGGCCGGCGTGGGACATCGATCCAGGCCGGCGGCCAAGTCGGAAACATATCCGGCTATATCACGGCCGACGCCATCAACGATGACGGCTGGCGTGATGATTTCACCGTCGCAACTGCGGCGCGTTTATGCCGATGTCGGCATCCGCGGCGATCAGACCGAATTCCATCTCAATTTCACCGGCGCCTCGAACAGTTTTGGCGCAGCCGCGGCGACGCCGGTTCAATTGCTCAACCAGAATTGGGCGAGCATCTATACCGTTCCGCAAACGACGCAGAATCAATTGGCATTCCTGACCGCGAGCGGAAGTTGGAAGCCGACCGACACCCTCTCCTTTCAGGCCAATCTTTACTATCGCAATTTCCAGCAAAGCCACGTCGACGGCAACGGCACGGACGCGCAGAATTCGGGATGCCCCGACACCACAGTCCTGTGCTTTCCCGATCTCAACGGCAACCTGTCCAATCTGATCACGACCAATGGACAGACGGTGCCGGCGACCGGTTTGCTCGGCAGCAGCGTCTTGGGCGAGATCGACCGGACCTGGACGTCGACCAACAGCTTTGGCGGCTCCGTGCAGGCTGCATCCTCCGAGAAGGTGTTCGGCCACGACAATAACTTCGTGGTGGGAATGAGCGTCGACCGCGGCCTCGTGCAATTCTCGACCACAAGCGAGCTGGGCACGGTCAATGCCGACCAATTTCCATTCGTGCAAGGCTCCGGTCTTTTCATCGACCAGCCATCGGGCGACGTCGCGCCGGTCGGATTAGCCGCCCAAACGCTTTATACGGGCCTCTATACGACCGATACGTTCGACGTCACGTCGCGGCTGTCGCTCACCGCGGGTGGCCGCTTCAACGTGGCCCAAATCAACCTGCAGGACGCGTTGGGTAACGATTCCGGCCTCACCGGCAGCCACAATTACAATCGTTTCAATCCAACATTCGGCGCCACATTCAAGGTTAACCCGAACATCAACGTTTATGCCGACTATTCGGAAGCGAACCGCGCGCCGACGCCCTTGGAGCTTGAATGTTCCGATCCTGTCCGGCCTTGCTTGATCGATAACGCGTTGGTCGGAGACCCGTCTCTAAAGCAAGTGGTATCGCATACCATCGAGGCAGGCCTGCGCGGCCACCTTGACGTCGACAAGGGTGTGCTGACCTGGGGTATCGGCGCATTCCACACGCTGAATGTCGACGACATCATCAATGTCGCGAGCCCGATTCCCGGCCATGAATATTTTCAGAACGGCGGCGACACATTGCGCCGAGGGATCGAAGCCAGTCTGAATTACAAATTGGACCGCTGGAACGTCTATGCCAACTACACTCTTGTTGACGCGACATTCCGGGACCCATTGACTCTGTCTTCCCCGAACAATCCGTTTGCCGATGACAACGGTAACATCTCCGTCGTCCCCGGAGATCATCTGACCGGCGTACCCGACTTCCGCTTCAAGGCCGGCGCCGAATATCAGATCACCGAACCCTGGAAGCTCGGCGCCGACCTTAACGTCGTCGGCAGTCAATATCTCGTCGGCGACGAATCAAACCAGAACCCAAAGGTGCCGGCCTATTGGACGGTCAATTTGCATTCTTCTTACCAGCTCACGAAAAATGTCGAGTTGTTCGGCCTGATCCAAAACCTGTTCAATCAGCGCTACTACACCTACGGCACGTTCTTCGAGACCGATTCATTTCCCTACCTGAACTTGACGGATCCTCGCACCTTTCTTCCCGGCATGCCGTTTGCCGCGTACGGGGGAATACGCGCTCACTTTTAGCGCGTGGCTTTGCGCGCCGGACTATTACGGCCGTTTGAATGCCGGATCGTACAGTTCGAAGCGGGTCGAGCTCTCAAATTGACCTTGCGTGTAGTCGCGCGTCGATGGGTCGATCGCGTTTTGCCCCGGCTTGCGAAGAAACCGCGTTTCGACCGTCATAGCCCGATCAGGTGTGACTTTCTCGCAATTCCTCTTGATGAATACGCCTCCGACCGGCGTCTCGCCTTCGGCAGGCGGAAGGTCGGTGCAAGTCCAACCCTCGGGACCATAGTGGTCGATGATCGCAACACCGAGCAGATGCGCCATTCGCCGTTCGACCGGCGTTCCGCGTGAGTCGCTCACGAAACGAATGCCGCGAAGCACACCCCCATCGTCGAACAGAGCCGACAAGATTACCGGGTGACCCGCAACTCTCGTCCCGGTGTGCTGCGAGGCATAAAGCGGGTCGCCGGTTGCTTTGGCGATATACTCCTGTTCGTCGTCAAAACGGGCGGCTATTTCGTGCAGGCCGCTCGCTTCCGGCCGGCATTTCTTGAACTCCGACCACGTATCGAGCTCCTGCCGCGGCGGCCCGCCATTGCTGCCGCAGGCCAGTTGGCCCCAGTCATCCATTGTCATCTTTTCCGCATTCAGCCCAAGCCTGAGGCCGTGGACTTCGCCGGGGTTTCGCTCCGTCTGTGCGAAAGCCGGGCTCGCGACTGCAATTGCTGCCGCCATCAGAGCAAATGCAAGTGGATTGCCGCGCATCACTCCCGCGCTCACTTCTTCATCGGCTCACACTGACGGGTGTCCTTGCCCCAGAACTCAACGCATTCCTGGTAGGTCGAATCGCCGCGGCCGACGACCGTGGCGAATAGATATTTCACCACCGCGTCGATCTCATGCGGATTGAGAAACGCATTTGGTTCGGGAGGCATGTCGTTGCCGAGATCGGTGCGGGTGAGCCCATAGCATCGCTTATCGGTATAGGCGAACTCATCGTGATAAGGCATGCCGGTCCCGGGCCGGCCGCACTTGACCGTTTCGGCAACCTGTCCCGGCGTCAGTTGCGTCTTGCGCAGCGATAAAGCATTGCCGCCGTAGCCTTGGTCACCGGACGCATCCCATTTGTGGCAGAACTGACAGGTCGCCTTGGTCTTGAAAATGTCCTTGCCGTATTCGAGAAGCCGCTCGGTTTCGGCAGACTGAGAATCCTGAGCATATGCAGAAACACTTGCGAACCCGAGAAAGGCGCTAAGTAGAGTTATTCCAAGCAGCTTCGTTTTACGCATTCCAAAAAGATCGATCCGAATCCGCATGTCGCATGAGCGTCCGAGTTGAGATTTATCGCCGGCGCGGCGGCGCGGAACACCACCGCGCCGGCAAAACTTGTGACGGCACGCGATTAAAGAGCGAACACAAACAGCATCGATGCGGTCGAGGTGTTCTTCAGTTCAGGATCGTTCTGCATAACGAAGGGTGACTGGCGCGAGCCGGCCAGGATGGCAATGTATTGTTTGCCGTTCACCGCGTAAGAGACCGCGGGCGCATTGATGCCGGTCCCCACGCTGAAGCTCCACAGCGGCTTCAGGGCCTTGCCGTCATAGGCCGTGAACGTTCCATCCGCCTGGCCGAGGAAGACGAGATCGCCCGCGGTCGCAAGCGCTCCCGCATAGTTTGGGAATTTTAGCGTTACTGCGGCCTTGGTTTCGCCGGTGGTCGGGTCCACGGCTTTAAGGCTGCCGTAAAGGCGTCCGTTCAGTTTGAACGCACCGCCGCTGAAGCGGTCGCGCGGCTTTAGAGTTCCGCCCTGGTCGGCAAAGTCCTTTTCGGGGATCGTTTGGAGATTATCGCAGCCCTCGACGGACGGAATGTAGATAAGCCGCTGCTGTGGATTGTAAGCGGTCGGCTCCCAGTTCTTGGCGCCGAAATGCGATGGGCAAACGGTCGCGTTCGGATCGGCACGGGTGCCGTGGCTGCCGACGGTGTACATCTGGACTCCGCCAGCCGGATCGTAGTTCGCGGGGAGACCGGTCTTCGGGTCAAGGCCAGTCGTCCAAGTCAGCTTATCGACATATTGCTTGCCGGCGACGAACGAGCCGTTGGTGCGATCGAGCGCATAGAAGAAACCATTACGCGCGGCATGGACGATGAGTTTGCGATCCTCGCCATTCACCTTGGCATTGATGATCGGATGCTCGGAGATTTCGTCGAAATCGAAAGGATCGTTCGGAGTATATTGGAATCCCCACTTGATGGTGCCCTTGTTGGGATCAAGCGCGAGCACGCTTGCGGCCCATTTGTTGTCGCCGGCGCGATACTCAGGGTCCCAGTCGGGCCCGGCATTGCCGATACCCTGGTAGATCGTGTCGCTTTCGGCATCGTAAGTCGCGGTTTCCCACAGCGATCCGCCGCCGTGCTTCCAGTGCTCCTTACCATCCTTCCAAGTGTCGTTGCCCGGCTCACCGGTGCCCGGGATCGTGTAGGTGCGCCAAGCCTGCTTGCCGGTATTGAGGTCAGTCGCGTCGATAAAGCCGCGGATGCCGAATTCACCGCCCGCAGGACCGACGATGGCAAGATCATGCACCACAAGCGGGGCCATGGTGATGGTCTCGCCGAGCGCCGGGTCCGCGATCTTGCGCTCCCAGGTCATTTCGCCGGTCGCCTTGTTGATGGCGAACATTCGCCCGTCTAACGCAATGGAAATCACCTTGTCCTTCCACAGCGCGACGCCGCGATTATTGATACCGCAGCAGGCCACATCGCCGGCCCAGGCGCGATCCACACCAGGATCGAATTTCCACTTGATCGTTCCCTTTTTGCCGGTGGAAACGTCGATGGCGTAGACCGAACCCCAGCCGTCCGTGACGTACATCATGCCGTCTTCGACGATCGGCGTGCCTTCGAGGTTGCCGAAGGCATAACGGCCGCCACTCTGAAAACCACCCAAGGCCACGCTGAAGACAAGCTTCAGATTTTTTACCGTGTCGGTATTAATCTCGTTGAGCTGCGAGAACCGATGACCTTGGTAGTTGCCGTAATACAGCAGCCAATTCTGCGGCTCCTTGTCGGCATGAAGTGCTCGCTCGAACGTCATGTCAGCCGCCCGCACCGGCGAGAGTGCCGTCGCCATAAGCAGCGAGCCGATCACAATACCGATCGTAGAGGTGACCCTCATGACGCATCCTCCCGATTTTGAATTTTCATATAGCGGTTAGCCGGACCATGATGCTCCCGCCCAGCCTGGACGGCAAGATCAATGAACGTACCCGGTTCATGCGTGCTCTGCGGCAACGATCCTGGCATTGCGCGCCTTTAAGCCGTATCGAACAGTCAAGCTGCAATTTAGAATACTTGCTCAGCGATTACAGGACGTCAGGTCCTTCTCTTCGATCGAGAAAATCTCGCCGGCTTCGACCCTCACGTCGTGAACGACGCAGACGCGTCCGTTAACATCGGAAAGCTTAGCGTCGTAAGTACCGGACGACACGCCAGTGATACGCAGTCGTTCATCCGGATCAACAGTACCATCCTTGTCATTCTTGCACTGGTTAGGACCCCAATTCGACGTGCTCGAAGGAGCCAGATAGAATTCCGAAATCGTGGCCCCGGTCAGGTTCCAGAATCGCGTCGGACGATCTTGGGCAGATGCGCCGCCCGCCATCGCCGCGAGCGCGAAAATCATAATGGATATTCTGAACATGTCCTCGCCCCGGCTTTCCCCGCCTCATGGCTAACTCTAGCGAGCTTCGACCACAGCCGGAAGATAGGCTAATCTTGATCCGGCGATGAGCGTAGGTCACTATCGAGGCTGACCTTCAGGGCAGCCCGCCGGCGATTGACCAGTTCATATGCGCGTGAGTCTCCGAAGCGAATTCCCGACCGACCATTTGCCGCTGCTGCGCTGGCTGATGTTTACCGGCGTATCGGCGTTCGGCTTCGTACTCGCCTGGTACTACGGGCTGTTTCATATGATGCTCGCCGGCGACAAGACTTATATCTCAGCCATCATCGTCGTGCTCTACGTCGCGAGCTCGCTGCATTGCCTGACGCGTACCGCCGCGATCTCGCGCGAACTCGACGGCACTCACCGCGTTTTCTCTTTGATCAGCCGGGGTGCGCCGGCGGAATTCAAGGTCATCGGCCAGGACGTCGTGACCGAGGACGGAACCACGCTGCCGCGCGGACAAGTCACCGGCCATATCCGCAATCTCATCGTCAAAGCGCGATTACAGGGCCATCACCGTCTCGATCAGACACTCCTGCTGCGCGGCTTGGCCGATGCACTGCGCGGCCCCAATCAGCTCGGCTCCTTCGCCAGCGACAGTCTCATCAAGCTTGGCCTGCTGGGTACTATCGTCGGTTTCATCTTGATGCTGGCGCCGATCGCCGGTCTCGACGTCGCTGATCGCGCGTCGATCAAGGTCTCCATGGGCCTGATGAGCGACGGCATGGCGATCGCCATGTACACCACGCTGACCGGCCTCGTCGGCTCGATCTTGATTCAGACGCAGTATTACATGCTGGATGGTGCGACTCGGAAGGTATTCGCGCTCGCAACCGATCTAACTGAGGTGTTCGTCGTGTCCGTTCTCGAACGAGAGCAGGATGGGTAGCTTCGGCAACTACCCGCAAGACAGGCCCTTCGATCCCTTCAGCGTGATGCTGTTCAAGGCCCTGCAGGTTGTCGCCTTCCTGTTCTTCATCGCACTTCTGGTGATGAATCCCGAAGCCAAGCAAGGTAAGGTCGACTCCAAGGCCGAATTTCTCATCACCATGAGCTGGCCGGACAACCACCCGGACGACATCGATCTCTACGCCGAGGACCCGCTGGGCAACATCGTGTGGTATCACGAGCGCGAGGCCGGCTTCATGGTACTCGACCGCGACGACCGTGGCGGCGTCAATAATTCCATCATTGTCAACGGCAAGAAAGTTTCGAGTCCGACTCCGACAAGAAACGGTCAGCATCCGTGGTATTGTCGCCGGCGAATACACCGTCAACGTCAACGACTATCTCGCCACAACCGGCAGGCCGGTGCCGGTGTCGGTCAAAGTCGAGAAGATCAATCCGACCGTCGAGGTTATCTATTACGACACGATCAACCTCGACCACGCCGGACAGGAGGCGACTGCAGTGCGCTTCCGCGTCGCCGACGACGGCAGCGTCACCGACGTTAACCGCCGTCCAAAATCGTTGATCCAGTTGACGCGCAGCGTTCGCCGTAGCGGCAAATGAGGGCGCGATGACCGCGACCGTGCTCGCTATCGCGGCCGCGTACGTCGTCATTGGCGTGCTGCTGCTGGCGATGGGACTGACCTCGCGCTTTCGCTGGTCGATCAAGGCGGCGGCCATCGTTGTGACGTCGATATTTTTCGTCGAGGCCTTCTTCGCCACCAAGGGCCTGCTCGGCTGGCCCGGCAGCGGACGCCTTCCCGCCCGTTTCCAATTGCTATGGTCACGCGTCGTCGAGCCGGACGCCAAGACCGGGAACAGCGGCTCAGTCTTTCTCTGGGTCGAAGAAGTTGACGAGAACAACGTGCCGTCCGGCATGCCTCGCGCCTATCGGCTACCCTATTCACGGCCGCTTGCCGACCGCTCCAACAAGGCCCGCGACGAAATCATGTCCGGCAACCCGCAGGAAGGCAGCGCCGAAGATGCCGTAGCCGATTACGCCGCAGGCAAAACAAGGATGAACCAAAACCAGCCGGAGGGGCTCGGTCACGCTCAACCTGGCGCTTCAAAGATCGAGTTCAACGACGCGCTGCGCCAAGCTCAGCATGTGGAATTCGGGCCCATGACGGGGCCTTTGTTACCGCCGAAACCGTAGCAACCAACGCTCGTGCCTCACGCCGACCGCGTGAAGTCTCAGGTGCGAGGCGGCCCGGTCAATTTCAGGAACGCTTCCTCGATCGTGGTGGTGCCTTGGGCGGCCACGAGTTCCGCGGGGGTCGTATCGGTAAGCACTTTGCCGCGATGCATCACGACGACCCGGTCGGAGACCGGCACCTCGTCGCACAGATGCGTCGCCCACAGCACAGCGACGGAGCGCTCCGTCCGCATTCGCAAAAGCAATTTAAGAAGATCGCTGCGGCTCGCTGGATCGAGCCCGACTGTCGCCTCGTCCATCAGCAGTACGCTGGGTTCGTGCAACAATGCGCGCGCCAGCTCCACGCGACGGCGATTGCCGCCGCTCAATTGTCCCGCCTTGTCATGAGCGCGGTTCTTAAGGTCAAGACGAGCGAGTTCGTCCGCAATGCGCACCTGTGCAATGGCCCGTGGAATCCCATGCAGTCCGGCATGGAACAGGAGATTAGCCGTTACTGACAGCTCAAGATCGAGAGTGGGCTGTTGGAAAACAATCCCGAGCCGCGCCAGCGCGGGCACCGGATTTCGCAACATATCGTAGCCCACGACTTCGATCCGACCAGAATCAGGCACGAACAGACCGGACAAAAGCTGGAACAGCGTCGACTTACCGGCCCCATTGGGACCGAGCAACGCGATGAACTCTCCGGCATCAGCCTTGAGACTCACACCGTCGACGGCCCGGATCTGACCATAGGTCTTGATCACGTTCTCGAGCAGGAGAGCCGGCGTGCGTTGGTCCGTGGCCATGTACTCCCCAGCGATAGACGCCGTTCGCATGCGAGAGAATGCCGATTTCGCACGGAAAAGGAAACGGTATCGCTATTTTTGGTATGCGTTGGCGCGAATGTAGTGCCAAAGCTGGTCGATATTTTCGTCGCTCAATACGCCCTTCCAGGGCGGCATCTGATTCTTGCCGTTGCGGACGGAGTTCTCGAAGCGCGGACGTTCGTCCGCTTTCAACCGGCGTAAGTCGAATGTCTGGCCGGAATTGACCAAATTATCGCCGTGGCAGATGGCACAATTCGTGTTGTAGACATTTTCTCCCGCCGCGATTTTGGCTTTGTCTTGGTCCGAGACGGCGTCTTGCGCGAAAGCTGCCGGCGTTAATGAGAACATCGTGGCGGACAGGAGCGCTGCGCCAGCGCATCCGATCAATCGAGATTTCTTGCTTGCCATGCTCTGCGAAACACCATGATCCGAGAAATGAGAGAGGCCGCGACAGGCGGCCTCTCGGGTCGCGTTACTGAACGGTGCGCGTTATTTATCGAACAGCGCGAACGTCCACAGCGTTACGCCGGTTGGCAGGTTTTCGAGATTGGGATCGCCGCCACGCTGGGCATAGACGCCGCCAAGACCGCTCAGCACGGTGACGTATTGCTTGCCGTCCTTTTCCCACGTCACCGGCTGCCCGACGATGCCGGACGGAGTCTGGAAGCTCCAAAGCAGCTTGCCGGTATAGGCATCGAGCGCCTGGAATTCGCCCGTCATCACCCCGGTGAACACGAGGTCGCTCGCGGTTACCATGGTCGACGAATAATTCGGACTCTTGTAGGGAGCTTCCCACTTCGACTTGCCGGTAAGAGGATCGACCGCCTTCAGATAGCCGCGGATATTTGGGTCGTTGGTCACGGTCGTCCGCTTGACGGTTGGAACGCCGGAGGGCGCGCCGGGCGTAAGCTTCGGCGGCTCGGGAGCCTGATAGGTCATGCCCAAATCCAGGGTATTGATGTAGAGCAGTCCGGTGCGCGGGCTGAAGGAGAAGTGCTGCCAATTGGTGACACCGGATACCGAAGGCCAAACCGTCACTTTGTCGCCCGCCAGCGCCCCCTTGAAGACGTCCGTCACGATCGGGCGACCGGTCTTCATATCAATGCCGCTCGCCCAGTTCACTTTACCGAACGGATTGGCGGCGATGAGCTTGCCGTCCTTGGCATCAAGGACATAGAGGAAACCGTTGCGGTTAGCCTGCATCACCACCTTGCGAGGACTGCCTCCGACATTGATGGTGGTGTTGATCGGCGTTTGCACGGCGTCGTAATCGAACGGGTCGCTCTGTGTCGCCTGATAGTACCAGACCCGCTCGCCGGTTTCCGGGCGAATGGCCCAGACCGAGTCAGTATAGAGATTGTCACCCTGGCGTGCCCGAGCGTTCCAAGGCGCCGGGTTGCCAACTCCCCAGAAGACGAGATCCAAATCCGGATCGTAGGTGCCGGTCACCCAGCTGCTGCCGCCGCCGGTGAGTTCGGAATTGCCCGGCCACGTCTCGGAACCGGGTTCGCCCTTGGCGGGGATCGTGTAGGTGCGCCACAGATGTTTGCCGGTCTTGGCATCGTAGGCTTCGATAAAGCCGCGATTGCTGAATTCGGCGCCGGCCACGCCGACAATGACCATGCCTTTGACGATCAGTGGCGCACCGGTCATGGCGTAGCCGTGCGCGGAATCCGCGGGATCCGGCGACTTCGTTTCCCAGATTTCTTTGCCGGTCTTGGCATCAAGAGCGATGATATGGTCGTCCATGAGGGCGCGAATGATCATGCCTTCGTAGATCGCGGCGCCCCGATTGACGATGCCACAGCAGACGACGCGCAAGGTCTCTGGCGGATATTCGTGTTTAACTCGCCAGATTTGCTTGCCCGTCATTGCATCGACAGCGGCTGTCGAATCGTGGGTCGTCACATAGATGACGCCGTCGTTCACGATGGGAAAGCCTTCACCGCCTTGAAGGTCCGCGAGCGAATAGGACCACACAGGAACCAATTTACTCACATTGTCTTTGGTGATCTGTGTGAGCGGACTGTACCTGCTACCGGAATAGCCCATCCCGTAGACGAGCACATTTTCCGGCGTCTTTTCATCGTTCTTCAAATCATCGGACGATTGTGCATACGCCGCCAACGGCAATGCCGTGCTCAGCACCGCGGCAAGAAGTATTGATCGCAGCATGACGCCATCCTCTCCCTGTGACATTGGTCGCTGTGTGACAGCTATTCATTTTGCCACATGTTACCCACGTCTTGCACAAAATGCCAAGGCACACTTGCAGTGCGCACCCTTGCATCCATGTGGCTTTCCCGAAGTGCAGAGCTGTGCCAGTTTCAACGCATAGCGCTTATGTGCATCGGCCGAATGAGGCGCCGGGAGGAATTCATGCGTCGCGCGTATCGCCAAGCCGCTACATTCATGCCCGCCATTCGCTCCGCGGCCGCGTGGCATTAGCTTATGTCGTTTGGAATAAAGTGCACAAAAATTTTGCGGTTTGCGCTCGTCGCCGCGATGGCGCTAGCCGCATCGAGCGCGCTCGCGGCCGATCGCATCCGCATCGCCACGCAGAAGACCGGCACGTTCGCGTGGGAGCTCGAAATCCTCCACGCTCACGGGCTCGACCGCGAAGCCGATCTCGCCATCGAGACCACAGAGCTTGCCAGCACCGAGGCCGGCAAGATCGCGCTCAAGGGTGGCTCGGCCGACCTGATCCTGTCCGATTGGCTTTGGGTCGCGCGCGAGCGCGCGCTCGGCGACGATCTCGTCTTTTATCCCTATTCGAGCACGCTTGGCGCGGTGATGGTGCCCGCAAACTCGCCGATCAAAGAGATCGCCGACCTCAAAGGCAAGAAGCTCGGCGTCGCTGGCGGACCGCTCGACAAGAGTTGGCTGCTGCTGCAGGCGCTGGCGCGCCGATCGGGCATCGATCTCAAGACCCAGGCGGAGATTGCGTACGGCGCGCCGCCGCTGCTCGCGGAGAAAGCGTTGCAAGGCGAAACCGATGCTACATTGACGTTTTGGAATTTCTGCGCCGAGCTTGAGGCCAAAGGCATGAGGCGCGCCATCCCTATGGAGACGTCATGAGGAGCCTCGGCGCCGCAGGACCTGTGGCCATGATCGGCTATGTTTTCGACGGTGGCTGGGCGCAACGCAACCGTTCAGTGCTCGATCGCTTCTTCGCTGCCACGCGCAAGGCGAAGGAAATTCTTGCGAACTCGCCAGCGGAATGGCAGCGGCTCGCTCCGCGCATCGGCGTAAGCGACGCCGCCGCGCTTGACATCTATCGCCAGCGCTATCTCGAAGGCATTCCGCGCCGGCCACTGAGCGATGAAGCAACGGATGCGCGGGCACTTTACCGCGTGCTGGCCGAGATCGGCGGTGCCGATCTGGTCGGCCCGGCGCGCGAGCTCGATGCCGGCACGTTCTACAGCGCGGGGCCGAGCGAATGAATGTGGCGCTGCGGCTCGCCTCGATTGCCCTGCTCCTGGCCGCATGGTTTGTCGGTTCGCATATTGCCGGCCCGCGCCTGTTGCCGGAGCCGCAAGCTGTCGCGCTTGCGATCATCCAGGAGGCGCGCTCCGGCGCGCTCGCCTTCAATCTCGGCGTCACGCTGGCGCGTGTTGCGGTGTCGTTCACGATTGCGATGGCACTCGGCGCCGTGCTCGGACTTGCAATGGGCCGCAGGCCGCTGTTCGACCGATTCGCGGATCCCTGGCTGGTTGTCCTGCTCAATCTGCCGGCGCTGGTGATCATCGTGCTTGCCTATGTGTGGGCGGGTCTCACGGAGACTGCGGCGATCGCCGCCGTCGCCCTCAACAAGCTGCCGATCGCGACCGTCACGGTGCGCGAAGGGGCACGCTCGCTCGACCGCTCGCTGGACGAGATGGCGGCGGTGTTTCGCATGGGCCGGTGGGTGCGGCTGCGTCATGTTGTCTTGCCGCAGCTTGCGCCCTACCTCGCCGCGGCCGCGCGATCCGGCCTCTCGCTGGTCTGGAAGATCGTACTGATCGTCGAGTTGCTGGGCCGGCCGAACGGTGTGGGTTTTGAAATCGGCGTTGCCTTCCAATTGTTCGACGTCACGCGCATCCTGGCCTATGCTCTGGCCTTCGTCGCCGTGATGCTAGCCATCGAAACCTTCCTGGTGCAGCCGCTTGAACGACATGTCTCCCGCTGGCGTCCCAGGATCGGCTTGATGTGCGCATCGAGGAAAAGTCCTATCGCGCGGCGTCCGGTGGCCGGCTGAACGTGCTCGGCGAACTTTCGATTACTCTGGCGAACGGCGAGGTCGCGGCTCTCGTCGGCCCTTCCGGGTGTGGCAAGACTACGCTGCTGCGCATCATCGTCGGGCTCGATCATGATTTCGAAGGCCGCGTACGGCTGCCGGCCCACGGCAGGCTCGGCATGGTTTTTCAGGAACCGCGTCTTCTGCCATGGCGCACGGTCGAAGAGAACGTGCGGCTCGCCGCGCCCCAGGTGAGCGATGCCGTACTGAGCGCGCTGTTCGCGACGCTCGGCCTCTCCGAACACCGTCGCCACTATCCCGGTGAACTGTCGCTCGGACTCGCGCGCCGAGTCGCCCTGGCGCGCGCGTTCGCTGTCGAGCCGGAACTGCTCGTGCTGGACGAGCCCTTCGTCTCGCTCGACGCCACGCTTGCGGCCAGGCTGCGCGCCGAACTTGCTGAGCTGGTCAGGCGCAGGCCGGTGACAACCCTTCTGGTCACGCATGACGTCGAGGAAGCTATCGGACTTGCCGACCGGCTCTTCCTGCTGTCGGCATCGCCCGCGCGCCTTCTGGCCGACGTGCCGATCGAAAACCCGCGCACCGCCCATACCGCCGATCAGATCGCCGCGATCCGCGATGAGATCGAGCGTCGAGCCGGTCAAAAATAGAGCTATGCCGGCTGTGCCTGCGCGGTGCGGCGGATCATGCCGCGCTGCGGGTTGTATCCCAGCACCGCGAGAAGGAAGAACAGCACTGCCGCGCCTGTAACAACAAGCGCGGAAACCGGTTCGAACATGCCGTAGAGCGCGAAACGAATGAGCTCGACCGCGTAGGTGAAAGGATTGGCCAGCGACACGTAGTAGATCAATTCGGAGCCGCCCTCGCGCAGCTTCCATAAGGGATAAAGCGCGGAGGAAAAGAAAAACATCGGAAACATCACGAAATTCATCGCGCCGGCGAAATTCTCTACCTGCCTGATGTAGACCGAAATGAACAACCACAGCGCGCCAAGCATGAGCCCGGAGATGATCAGCGCCGGCAGCACTTCGAGCCACGCGATCGGCTCGAATGTGACATCGAACGGGATGCAGACGGCGAGAAACACATAGCAGGTGATGACCGACAGCGCAGTTCCGGCGGCAAGCTTGCACGCCAGCAATACCCAGCGTGGCAGAGGCGCAGTGAGCAGCAGCCGCATCACGCCCATCTCGCGATCGTAGACCATCGAAAGCGACGACTGCATGCCGTGGAACAGAAGGATAATGCCGAGCAGGCCGGGCACGATATAGACCTGATAGGTGATGTAGGTCTTGTATGGCGGGATGATCGAAACGCCGAACACGTTGTAGAATCCGGCGGCAAATACCGCGAGCCACATCAGCGGGCGCACCAGCGCCGACAGCAGCCGGCCGCGCTGCTCGCACAAATTTAAGGCACTCCCGCGTGGTGACCGCGCGAAGCGCGCGCATGACGTGAATGAATTTCATCGGGCTAATCGGTCAAGATGGCAAGTGGATTCCGGTTGGTCGTCGCCGAGCGTGTCGAGCACATTGGTGCTGGTGCAGAAAACCCTCGATCGGGGCGCTGGCGACGACTTCATAGGGCGCGGCGAGCAGAATCGCCTGTCGCACCTGGTGATCCCAAGGCCGCACGCTCACCGCGAGGCCTTTGTCGCCGTCGAAGCTGGCTATCGCCAAGAATGAACGCGCGCTGCTTTGCGAAATCGGCGGAGCGTGTGCGGAGCGACCGACTGCACGATCATCTTGACCGCAACCCATGCGGCCCAGTCGGCCCCTTCCATGTGCCGGCCGCCAGATTTTTTATCGAACCGCGAATTCACCTGCGGCGCGCCGTTGTGCTCCCAGGTCCAGTGCCAGGCGACCGGCTCGAGGTCGATGCTGCCCATAACCGGCCGCGGCCGCACCAGGTGATAAGGCACCGTGCGGGCGAAATCGAAGTCGTCATCGGCGACGAAGACCACGTCGAAATCGCGGTTGATGGCGCTGAGCAAGGCCGGATCGTTCTGTTCGCGGTCGCGCGGATCGGTGCCGGGCTTGAAATGCTGGTGCGCGACGATATGCGCGCCGAATTTTTGCGCCGAATGCTCGAATGCCGCCGCCATCGCGGCGTCCGCCGGCGACGGGCCTTCGAACACCAGCATATTGCTCCATTTTTTCGATATGACGTATTGCACGAGGCCATCCATGAGCTGTGCCCGGCTCGGATAGACGTGAACGAATTCGGCTGCGCACAAATCGCGGCGCAACGAATCATCCGGCTCGGAGACGTTGAACAGCAGCACGTCGCGGCCGTGCATTGCCGCGGCTAGCGGCTTGTAGGCCTCCGCCGGCGCGTCGATCAGGAAAAAGTGGATGCCGGCATTGGCGGCTTCAAGCACTGCCGGCGCCACATCAGCGGGTGATTTGGCGATGATGCGATCGAGCGTGAAATCCGTGTTCAGCACGCGCACGAGCGGCGCCGCTTCGTCGATGCCGACCTCCGCGCCGGCAAACGGATGCTCGCGCGTCTTGAGGATGATGCGCTCGTAGGCACGGATCGGCTCGTAGCGCGGATCGCCGTCGATCTGCACAAAGCCGATTTTGACGTGCTGCTGCGGACGGCCGGCTGGGGCGGCGCCGGTGCGTCCTGCGCCGTAGCCGCAGCGATGCAAACCGAGCACAAGCAATGGCTGCAAGGACCGCACCGCGGCAATCTCAGCCCTGCCGTATGGCCGCCTACTCATCGACAACGATGCCCCAGGGCGACGCGGCCGACCGGAACCGAAATCTTCGCCTTGCGGCTCGCCGTGTCGATGACGGTGATGTCGTCGCCAAGACCATTGGCGACGTACAGGGTTTTCTCGTCGCGCGAGAGCGTGATGCCCCAAGACCGCTTGCCGACCAGAATATAGCCTTCGACCTTGCGGGTCGGCACGTCGACCACCGCAACATGCGCGGCATGGCCGAGCGTCACGTAGGCGGTCTTGCCGTCCTTGGTCATTGCCAGACCGACCGGCGTGACGTCGGATTTGCGCATGCCCGGCGGCAGGAAATCGATTTTGCCGGTGACGACGAATTTCTGCCGATCGATGATGTAGACCTCGCCGGACAATTCGGTCGAGACCCAGAGCTCCTTGCCGTCGGGCGTCGCCGCGAAACGGCGCGGACGCGTGCCGACGACGACGTCCTGCGTGACATAGCCGCCATCGGCGTCGACGGCATGCACAAGATCGCCGACCTCGGAGGTGACGTAGACGGTCTTGCCGTCCCCGCTGACCAGCACGCCTTCCGGTTCGGCGCCGGTCGGCACCTCCTTCACGATGATGTTCTGGTCCATGTCGATGATCGCCAGCGACGATGCCTCCTCGTCGGAGACATAAATGCGCCGCCGCTTCTCGTCGATCGCGAAGGTTTCCGGGCTCGGGCCTGTTACCAGCTTGCCGACCACTTCGGATTTTGCGACGTCGAGGACATCGATGACGTCGTCGTCGCCGCAGGCGATGTAGAGCTTGGTATGATCGGCGTTGAAATGCATGTCGCGCGGGCGGCGCGAAACCTTGATATCATTGACCACCTTGTAGGTTTTGGGGTCGAGGACAATGATATTGTTGGTCTTCTCATTGCTGACATAGATCAGGCCGGTATCCTTGGCCTCGACCGGCGTCAGCGTTAGCACCAGAAGAAGCACAAGAGCAATTTTACGCATCGGGCGACCGTTCATTGCATCGTTCCCAGCCTAAGCTTTAATAAGAACCGTAGGCAAGGCAAGAGCCGGAGAACAAATGGCAACGGTGTGTGCCTAGCCTTCTACTCGCTGATTTTGAGAATGATCATGAGGATCGACCACCGTACCGCTTCGCTTGCCCTTCGGGCATGACTTCGGCTTTTGTCATCGTTGCCAGTCAGCCGCCAAATGGCGCTGAATCGCGGGGTGATTTAAGTTCGCCGAATTGCTATATTTCGTTAATTCGACCGAAAGGCGGAGGCCGCGATGGCGATTGCTTTCACAATCAATAGCAAACCGGCAGAGATCGATGCTCGACCCGATACGCCGTTGCTTTGGGTCGTGCGGGAGCATCTCAAGCTGACCGGCACGAAGTATGGCTGCGGTGCGGGAATGTGCGGCGCCTGCACAGTCCATCTCGACGGTCGTGCGGTACGGTCTTGCCAGACGCCAATTTCGGCAGTGGCCGGCAAAAATGTGACGACGATCGAAGGGCTGTCGGCCAATAACGACCATCCCCTGCAACAGGCGTGGGTCGCCTTGCAGGTTCCGCAATGCGGCTATTGTCAGTCGGGGCAGATCATGCAGGCAGCCGCCCTCTTGACCTCCCAGAAGAATCCGAGCCGCGAGGACATCGTCCGCCATATGGACGGCAACATCTGCCGTTGCGGCACCTATCCGCGCATCCTCCGCGCCATCGAGCGCGCCGCAAAGCAAGGAGCCTGAGCCGTGAGCACGATCGAGCACAAGCAGATCGGCGCGATGTCACGGCGCGGATTTCTCGGTGGCGCAGCCGGCCTCACGTTCGCGTTGAGCATTCCGGGAGCAATCCTACGACCCGACGCGGCGCTCGCCGCCGGCGAGACCGCGCCGTCGCCATCGGAGCGTGGGTCACCGTCGGCCCGGATGGCGCAATCGTTATTGCCGATACCGGCGGCCGAGATGGGACAAGGCTCCCTCACCGGCCTCGCCATGGTTTTCGCCGAAGAGTTCGACGCCGATTGGTCGACACGTGTCGACGATCTATCCGCCCGTGATTCCAAGCATCTTCGGCAATCCCATGTTCGGCGGCATGATGGTCACATATGGCAGCGGCTCGATTCGGGGCTATTGGGACAAGATCCGGCTGCAGGCCGCCGCGGCGCGACGCGTTCTGATGCAGGCGGCGGCCGATCGCTGGGACGTGCCGCTTGCCGAGCTTCACACCGAGCCGAGCATGGTGGTCCATGCTGCAAGCAGCCGCAAGATGAGCTACGGCGAGATCGCAGGCTTCGCTCAAGTGCCGGCAACCATGCCGACGATCGAAAAGACGGAGCTCAAAAAGACCGCCGATTATCGCATCTCGGAAAAACGACGCCGCGCCTCGATATCCCGGCCAAGACCAACGGCTCCGCCCAGTACGCGCATCGACGTCCAGGTGCCGAACATGGTCTATGCGACCGTGCTGCGGCGCGCCGGTCGACGGCGGCCGCGCCCGATCAGGTCGACGACCAAGCGGCGCTGGCTGTGCCCGGCGTCCTCAAAGTCGTGCCGCTCCCGCACTCGGTCGGCGTTGTCGCCGAAAGCGTCGAAGCCGCCTTTGCCGGACGGACGCGCTGCAGCGTGAGCTGGTCAGGCATGCCGGCCAATTCCTACAACAGCGCGGATGGCATGAAAGACTTCCTCGCTCGCGCGGCCAAGCTCGACGATCAAGGTCGCGAGCTACGTTGCCAAGGGCGATGCTGACGGCGCCTTTGCCAAAGCGGCGAAGGTCGTAACCGCGCAGTACAGTTCGGAATATGTCTATCACGCTCAGATGGAGCCGATGAACGTCACCGCAGCGATCACCCGGACGGCATGGCGCGGAGATCTGGATTGGCACGCAAGGGCCAAGCATCAACACTGGCGCCGCCGCAGCGATGCTCAAGACCACGCCGGACAAGATCAAGCTCAACCAATTTTATCTCGGCGGCGGATATGGCCGGCGCAGCCCCGCCGATATGCTGCCGGAGGTGCTGCCGCTTGGCGCAGGCGATGCAGCGGCCGGTCAAACTGATCTGGACCCGCGAGCAGGACGTCAAATCCGCCAAGATGCGGCCGATGACGGGCCACAGCTCAAGCGGCGCTCGATGCGCAGGGCAACGTCGATCGGCTGGCGGCACCGCATCGTCGGCGAATCCGTTATCGCCTACCGGGGCGGCGAAAAGGCCCTCGCAGGCGCCAAGGGCTTCGACAACATCGTGCTCGAAGGCTCAAAACACGAATATGGCGATCCCCAACCAGTCGATCGTCTATCTGCGCGAGAAACGCGGCGTTGGCTTGTCGGCATGGCGCGGCATCGGCGCGGGCTACAACAAATTCGTCATCGAATCCTTCATCGACGAACTTGCCGCAACGCAAAAGGTCGATCCGGTGCAGTTTCGGCTCGGCCTGCTCGACGACGAGCCGCGCGCTCAAGCGGTGATCAAGGCGGTCGCCGACAAATCCGGCTGGGGCAAGCCACAAGCGCAAGGGCGCGCGCTGGGCTTTTCCTATGCCAGTGTCGTCGAGACTTATGTCGCGGCGGTCGGCGAGATTTCGCTCGATTCCAAGACGGGCATTATCCGCGCGCACCGCTTCTGGGTCGCGCTCGATCCCGGGCATCGTGCTCAACCCCGACAGCGTCTTGGCGCAGACCGAGGGCAACGTGATCTTCGGCCTGAGCCAGACACTGAAGGAGCAAGTATCGATCGCCGGCCGGCCAGGTGGAGCAGAATAATTTCTACGATTATCCCGTTCTGCGCATGTCTGAAATGCCGGAGATCGATATCCAGATCATGCCGACCGACAATCCGCCCAAAGGCATGGGCGAGGCTTCGCTTCCGCTGGTCGCGCCTTGTGTCGGAAATGCCCTATTCAAGTTGACGGGCAAGCGGTATCGCGCGTTGCCGCTGTCTCCGGACCGGGTCAAGGCGGGCCTCGCCGCGACGTAGCGCGCACGATCCGGGAAAGCGCGCCTCGGACTTTTTTGAATTTGGTCTTCCAGAAAGATCGAGCCAAGTCGGCTCAGCGGATAGATTTGCGCGCCGCCGCGACGTCGCCGGCGGTCACGTTGGCGGTGCCGTTGCCAAAATAGCCGCTCATGAAATTTGCGACCGCTGCCAATTCGTCATCGGTGTGGCCGCGAACAAACGGCGGCATGAAGACGTGTTGCGCCGGTAACGATGCGTTGCTGCCCGATAACATGATCGCCAGCAGATTTGTGGCTGCGGGATCGTTCACCGTCCGGCTCCCGAGCAAACTCGCATAGGGCGATTGCACCCCCTTGCCGTTCCAGTCATGGCAATTCGCGCAATTGCCGGCAAAAACCTGCTCCCCGGTATTTGTGGGCGGTGGCGTTTCGTTAGCGGCCGGCGGGTTCAACGCGATCGGTGGCACATTGTCGATCGCGGGGATGGTGCGCAGATACGCAACGATGGCTTGAATGTCCTCAGGCGTCAGGTGGCGCAAGCTATTTGCGATTGCCTCGACCATCGGCCCGCTCGCGGAGCTGTGACCATCGGCATGTCCCGTCGTCAAATAGGACGTCAACGCGGCATCGCTCCAGCCGGCGACACCCGATTGCTGACTGCTCGTGATGTTATAGGCGTGCCATCCCTGCACGATCGCGCCGGCGAATTTCTGCGAATTATCAAGATTCTGAGTGGCGTGGCGTGGCGTATGGCACTCACCGCAATGCTCCAGCGCTTCGACGATGTAGGCACCTCGATTCCACTCAGCGCTTTTTGCGCCGTCCGGCCCGAAGCGCGTGTTGTCCAGAAACGCTAAATTCCAGAAGGCAAGCGGCCAGCGAATGCTGAGCGGCCATGGAATCGGGTTCACGGGATTAGCTTGGTGCACCGGCGCGGGACCATGCTGAAGATACGCAAAAAGATCCTGCAGGTCCGCATCTGACATCTTGGTGTATGTCGTGTATGGCATTGCCGGATAGAGACGAGTGCCGTCTGGCTTCACTCCCATCCGCATGACACGCACAAAATCCGCGAAGTCGTAGCTGCCGATGCCGGTGTCGCGATCAGACGTGATATTGGTGGAATAGATTGTGCCGAGCGGCGTCGAAAACGCAAAGCCGCCGGCGAGGGCCTTGCCTCCGGACACTGTATGGCAGGCCGCGCAATCGCCCAAAGTCGCGATATATTTGCCCCGCACAGCATCCGGCTGGCGCTGTGCGACAGCGGGAGAAATATTCGGATCAGGAATCCGGAAGCCGATCACAGCAACCACGACGCACGCGGCGACAAGGGCCGCCGGGACAGCAACCCATGGATTACGTGCGAGACGGCTAATGACACGCATATCGTGTGACCAGCATTCTGTTTGTTGGCCGCCCCCTAGCTCAACATTATTGAGCGTCCATGCGAGCGTGATGCGTTCGCTTCTAACCCATCTTGTTCTGCATTCCTAGCGCGCCCAGACGAGACCCCGCACTATCAGTCACGTGGATCCAAATGCAGCGTGGAGCCGGATGGCGATTAGGGATGGGCCCAACAACCGTCGCGGCGCGCAACGATTCGGCGTGGCCGTGCATCAAGTTTCGTGCCAATCTCTCAAAGTCGGAACAGGTCAGTTGGAAAGACCAAGCATGGAGCGGGTCTCCGCGGCGGATGCAATCTCTCGTCCGTAGGCGCGGCCAAGGTTCGCGAAGAATTCCACGAGCTTCGCATTGCTCGGGTACTCAAGCTCAGGATACGGGTAGTCGCCGATGCCCGGCGAGACGTGGCCGCCTCGCTCCATCGCCACAGCAGCGGCAGGCAGCAGATTGCCCTCCTTGCACGTCACGGTCCATTCGATTTTCTTCGCCTTTGGCAACATGTTGACGAACGCCAGCGCCCCATCGGTCGAGCACGGGTGGCCGCCGATAATGCCACCTTCGCAAAACGAAAATTGCACATATCCGGGCTCGCGCAGCGCGCCCATATCGAGCAGCGCCTCCGCGGCACGAAGGAATGAAATCGTCCAACACGTTAAATGGGGCTTGACGCCCGCAGTGTGCATCCGATCCGCCAAAAACATGCACGTCTTAATCGTGTTGACGTAAGTTCGGTCTGTGGTCAGGAACTGTCTGCGCTCGCGATCATACACGTCGATATTTGTGCTTCCGACGTCGAGCGCGGCCATATCGGCTCGCGCTTGCGGATTTTTGCCCATCTCCACGATATGGGCGGAACGATTTTCATCGCCTTTGATCGTGTTCTGACCGAGGGTCGAAGTCGATCAACACGCTACTGCGCGCCCGAATTTTCTCGACGATCTCAAGATACACCTTCGGATCGTAAGATGGCGATCCATTGGGTTCTCGGGCGTGAAAATGAATGATCGATGCACCGGCCGACTCGCAATCAACCGCCGTTTGAGCAATCTCGTCCGGAGTGAACGGAACATGCCGGTTGCGGTCGCGCGGCATATATTCGTTCACTCTTGCCATGATGATAAGCTTTTTTGACATTCAACCTCGCTCTTGGATTTGCTTTATTCGAATTCCTTGTGGAATTGGAAAGTCAGTCATGCCCCGAGCACTGTGTTGCCCTCCATGCCGGACGCGCGATCTTCTCCCATTAATATCTCTAGCTACGACAACGCTATCGCGCCGGATCGTCTGCGCCGATGCTTCGACCACGCGCTCATACCGAGAGACATTGCCATAACCCCCAGAATGGCGATCGCGCCCGGTCGCTGAAGAATATAGGCAGGCGAGCCACCGATCAGTTCATAGGACAGTATTGCCTGCGTCTCGAGCATCCGTCCCAGCAGCAGTCCCACCACGGTCGCCGCTACCGGATACCTGTATCGCACCATCGCGGCGCCGATCAGCGTAAAGACGAACAAAGTGATGGGGCCGGCAATGGTGCCATCCATGGCGTAGGTTCCCAGTGTCGCCAGGATCAGCACTAGCGGAACGATATAGCGCGTGCGCAAACGGATCACGTTGCTCGCCACATAGATGAAACACAAACCGACGCCCAAAAGAACGACCGCCTCGAGAATGTTGGTGACGATGATCGCGTAAACGAGCGGCTTATGCTGGCGTATGAGGCTTGGACCGGCAACGACGTTGTGCATCATGAATGCGGCGAGAAGAACCGCAACAGCCCCATGACCCGGTATTCCCAGAGTGAGCATCGTCGCCATTGAACCGCCTTCGCCACTCGCCACCGCCGCTTCCGCACCGATCACGCCTTTGGGATTGCCTTGGCCGAATGTCGCTCCGTCTCTGGCGGCGCGTTTGGTCTCCGCGTAGGAAACGAGATTGGCCACGGCCGAGCCGACGCCGGGGATGATGCCCATGATGATGCCGATGCAGGTGCCGCGAAACAGTACGCCCGGATATTTGAACGTCCCCCAACAACCTGCAAGGATGCGTCGCAGGCTCACGCTGCGCGCACTTCCCGCATCGACGATGAAGTCTCTGGTCACCAGAGTTAAAAGCTGACCGGCCGCAAGAAGGCCGATCATCGCCGGTATCGGCGATATTCCGTCCAGCAGATAAGGTATGCCCATGGTACCGCGCAGATAGCCGGCCGTATTCATGCCTATGGTACCCAGAAGAATACCGAAGGCCGCTGCAAAAATCCCGCGCGTCACATACTCGCTGCCCAACGAGCTGAGCAACAACAAGCCCCACAATGCGACAGCAAACATCTCCAGCGGGCCGATCTTTATAACGACATTCGCCATCGGCTGGATCATGAACAGCAGGAACACGTAGCCGAGCATGCAACAGAACGTTGAAGAAAATAGGGCGTAGCCGAGCGCCTCGTTGTGTTGCCCCTTCAATGTCATGGGGTAGCCGTCGAACGTGGTCGCGTACGATGATGGCGAGCCGGGAATGTTCAACAAAATCGCCGGAACCGATCCGCCGAAAACGCCACCGGTATAAACCGAAGTCAAAAACACGATGGCCGGAAAAAAATCCATGTAAAGCGAAAGCGGCAAAACAATCGCCATCGCCATGCTGATGCTCACGCCCGGCACGGCGCTGAACACGAGACCTACAATCAGCCCCGGCACGATCCAGAACCAGCTTTGTGCCGAGGACGCGATGATATGGATGGCATCCCACAATGCCGAAATATCCAGCATCCCGTCCTCCTATATGACGACGGTGTACATGGGATAGGGCAGCAAAGCCCGGAATGCCGATATCAGCACAACCGCGACCAGTATGGGATAAACGATCAACGGAATCGGCCTCCGCTCGCCGCAGATGAGCATTACAGCCAGAACGAACAAGCAGGTGGCAATATCGAATCCAATGACTGTAAGGAGCGAAACATAGAGGCCGAGCGAGAGCGCGACACCGCCAATCAGCAAAAGACTGCGGCGGTCCGCGGTTTGCAGCGTGCTGGAGCCCGAAGCGGGTAAACTCTCGTTGCGGGATTTACTTTCAACGCCTTCGCGATGAACGCATTGCGTTGCGATGACAACGCAAAGACAAAGAGCGAGCGCGGAAAGCGGCGCAATTAACAGAAGGTTGTGTATATTGAGCGAAACCGACATCGCATCGACAAGATACCAGAGCACTGCAGCGGCGATGACAGCAAGAAAAGCCAAATGTCCCCAATCCACGATAAATCGGGATCTTTGGCTACCCATGACGCCTCCACTTCATATCCCAGATCGGCACTGACGCGCGCCCTGCGATTTGGAACGATCTTCGATCACGCACCCTTTAGAAGGTCGGCATGATCTTGTATCTGCTGACAGGTTTTTAGATAGACGGCCTCGGAGTCGTCCGGCCCGTACCAATCCGAAGCGAGATCTTGTTTTTTCAAAGCGGCAACGACCTTCGGATCGGAGAAAACTTTCTTATACGCATCGACCACGCGGGCGTAACGATCCGGATACTTGCTTTTGAAACTGGTGCTGACGACGAAGCCGCGCAACGAACCAGCGACCGGCTCGAACGACGCGCCAATATTGGCTTCCGGAACTGCGGGTGCGTCGAACGGTGATTTTCGCTCCGTAGCGAACGTCAGCAACGGCGTGATCTGGTCGGCGAGCGGCAGGAAGCCCTCGCCGCCGGCAAGACCGCAGTCGACGACGCCGCCTAGAATGGAGGAGCGAACGACACCTCCACTTTCGAAGGTGACGAGGCGTAGCTTGGCGACATTGATTCCGGCGGCACGCATCAGGAGGATCAGGTTGATGTAGTCGGTCGAAGATCTTGGCACACCGACCGAAAGGCTGGCGGGGTCGCGCTTCAGCGCCGAAATCACATCATTGACGGTCTTCAGCTTGCCGCCTGAACTTGTGGCCAGCAGTGTATAGTCACGTGCCGGCAAATTGATCATTGAAAAATCGGAAATCTTGAACGGCGCGTGCTGCAGCAAAATATTGACGGGGACGAAGCTCGCGGCCGTAGCGAGAAGCACGTAGCCGTCGTCCGGTTGCTTGAGAAAATATTCATGGCCAAGCATCTCACTGGCGCCTGGAATGTTCGTGACAGTGACGGGCTTGCCGAGTTCCCTGCTCAGAGGCGCGGAGATCACTCGGGCGAGATTGTCCGTGTAGCCGGCCGGCGGGTTTGGGTTCACCAATATGATCGGTCGCGCCGGGTAGTCGCCCGTCGTCGCGAGCGCCGACTTCGCGAGCATCGCCGCAGATGAAGCGGCCGCTGCTGCAAGCTTCAGGGAACTGCGGCGTGTGATCGCCCTCATTTTCTGCATCTCCCTTTGAGCGTTCCGTTTGGACGCCAGATCTTGTTTTGGTGGCGCCGAGGCGTCCTATTTCGAGACTACGATGGCACGGCGACCTTGTGCGGCGCTTGCGTTTCCAGATTCGCCAAAACATCGCGGCCTTCCAACATGTCTTCTAGCGTGCCAAACGCATTCATGTAGTGACCGGAAAAGCCGAGGGCATCGAGACGCTTGAATAACGCCGCGAAGTCGAAGTCGCCCTGCCCCGGCTTAAGGTGAAGTTCCTTGCCATTACGGAAGCAATCGGCCAAGCGGACTTCGTCGCAGCGGTGGATATCCATGCCCGCAAGAAAACCCTCGACGCCTTCCGGCACGAGATGGGCGTGGTTGGCCGTGAAGGCCCAGCGCAACTTCGGTGAATGCAGCCGATCAAAATAGAATTGCGTTTCCTCCAGCGTGTGCGCGAGATAGTGCACTTCCGCGTCGTCCGGCTCCCAGTTCATGTTTTCGAGTAGCAGCGTCAGATCGATTTTCTCGGCGTAGTCGGAGAGCCGCTTGAGACGCTCCAGTCCCGCGTCCATCCGCAGCTTCACGTCCGATGTAAAATGATATCCGGCGTGAACGACCATCCATTCGCCGCCGAGCCGCTTGCACGCATCCATGTGCCCGGTCAGGTAACGTTCGACGCCATCCCGCACATGCGGCGCGACTTCGGCGACATTGACAGCCGACATGGTATGGATACCGACATGGATTCCATTCGCCTCACATGCATCGCGGATCGCGGCGACACGGTCGTCCGTGAGGCTTTCGATCGCGTTAGGTGCGACGTCGATCTTGAGATCGAGAAAGCGCACACCATGCTCAGTCGCTGCTCTGATCCCATCCTCGATCTTGTTTTTCTGCCCTAGATCGATACCGATCCGGTCTCGGAGGCTCATTGTCGCGTCCCTTCCTCAACGTTCCTGCCGAGGCCGCCATTTTGCTGCTCTCGTTTCGCGGGCGCTACCGGCGCATCGTCGCAGCGCCCGCACGATTTTAATCTGGCTAGGCCGACTTCTTGTATTCCTCGAAGCCCCCAGGACCGACGATTTCCGCGACGTTGCCGTCCGGATCGCGAAACTTCAGTGCCTTGGCTTCGGGCTTTGACAAGATGACGCCGCCTTTGGCTTTGATCTCTTCGGCCGCGGCCGCGCAGTCTGGAAGCTTCGAAGTCCCCAATGGTGAATGCTCGGTCCCGTGCCGGCAAGCTGCGCCTCAGGCGCGTTCTCACTCTCATAGACCATCAAGGCAATATCGGTCTCGCCATCGGTCATATGACGCGACAGGTGGCCGGTCTTGCTATCGACGGTTTTCAGCTGCTTGAAGCCAAAGACGTTCTCGTAAAAGCGCGTAGCCACGTCGAGGTCGTTGACCTTCATCGCGACATGCACGATGCGAGCCTTTTTGCTCTTGTCTTTCTTGGGATAGCGGCCAAGACCGACGATTTCACCCAGTGTTCCATCCGGCGCGAAATATTTCAGGGCGCCCTCGGCTCGATCCGAAAAGATTTTGCCGCCGTTATCCTCAATCTTCTTGATCATGCTCGGCCGATCGGTCACCTCGATGCCGATGTGATGGATGCGCGGCCCCGCACCGGCCAACTTGGCTTCTTTCTCGTTCTCACTATCGTAAAGCATGAGAGCAAGATCGATGTTGCCATCGGTCATATGACGTGAGGTATGACCACGGGCGTGGTCGGTCTTCGTCGGGTAATACCGAACACGTCCTCGTAGAATTTCGATGATTGTTCAAAGCTATCTTTATCGCGGCACTTAAGCGCGATATGCACAATCCGTCCCATGTTCCGATTCTCCTGTCATTTGAGAGGCTCGAGTTGCGGTCTTGATCGCGAAACACAAATCTATTTCCTGGGTCGTCCTCCTTGGACGTCAGCGCGCGTTCTGATTTTTTAGTGTCGTTGCGTTAAGCGCTGTCTAGAGTGCGGTCACCTTCGATCAAAAAGGTTGCGCGCGAGGCCCAGCTATAAAGGCTTGAGCCGCCTTGACAAGACTTATAGATTCTTGTAGAATTCCGCGTACATACTGAAATTCATTGAATATTTTGACGCGACATGCCCGTCGCTTGTGGGCGCGTTTTTGCAATTTATCTTCGACAATTTTTACGGTTATCAGATCGGTTCGCACCGAAAGAAATATCTATTCGGCTGAACTCCAACAATCTTCGCGAGGTCCTTCGCATAAGCCAAACTTCACTCTGCCGGGCGCCGCCCTCTACGCCGGCTTCGCGATCCCCCGTTTGATCAAGGCCCGCATAACTTCCTCGGCAAGCTGCTCCGGATCTCGGTTGACCGTGCGTAAGTGAACTTCCGGCGTTTCGGGTGCTTCGTAAGGGGCGTCGAAGCCGGTGAAGTTCTTGATTTTGCCGGCCTTGGCCTTGGCATAAAGGCCTTTCGGGTCGCGCCGCATGCACTCTTCGATCGGCGTGTCGACGAAAACCTCGATGAATTCGCCGTCGGCGACCAGACTTCGCACCATCTCGCGTTCGGCGCGATAAGGCGAAATGAATGCGCACAGGACGATCAAGCCCGCTCTCGGTCATCAACTTTGCTACTTCGCCGACGCGGCGGATGTTTTCCACCCGATCGGCTTCGGTGAAGCCGAGATCGCGGTTGAGGCCGTGGCGGACGTTGTCGCCGTCGAGCAGCATCGTGTGGTGCCCGGCAGGCGTGCAGCCGCTGCTCGACCATATTGGCGATGGTTGACTTGCCGGCGCCGGAAAGCCCGGTGAACCATACGATTGCCGGCTTTGCTGCTTGAGTGCCGCGCGTTCCGCCTTGCCGACCAGCGTCGGCTGCCAATGGATATTGGTGCCGCGGCGCAACCCGAATGCGATCATGCCAGCGCCGACCGTCTGGTTGGTAAATCGATCGATGATGATGAAGGAGCCGGTCTTGCGGTTCTCCGCATACGGATCGAAGGCGACCGGCGCACGCCGTCGCACAGATTGCAAAATGCGATATCGTTGAGCCCGAGCGTCGACGCTGCCAGATGTTCGCGGCGTATTGACGTCGATCTTGTACTTGATGCTCGTGATCGTCATCGGCATCGATTTTCGTGCCGATGCGCGCGAGATACGAGCGGCCGGGCACGAGCGGCTCCTCGCTCATCCAAATCACATGGGCGGCGAACTGATCCGACACCTCGGGGCGCGAAGTCGGCGCTGACCAGCATGTCGCCGCGGGCGATATCGAGCTCGTCGACAAGCGTAATCGTGACGGCATCGCCGACTCACGGCCGCGGTTGACGGTCCCGTCATAGGTCAACGATCTCCTTGACCTCGACGTCGCTCGTCCCGATGCCGCCACCATGATCGGATCGCCCGCGCTGATGCGTGCCCGAACTCACCGTCCCGGCATAGCCGCGGAAATCGAGGTTTGGCCGGTTGACCCATTGCACCGGGAAACGGAATGGCTGTTCGGCGGCATCGCCCTCAATCTCGATCGTCTCAAGATAGTCCAGCAGCGACGGCCCGCGATACCAAGTGGTATTGTCCGATCGTTTCGTGACGTTGTCGCCATAGCGGGCCGAAATAGGAATTGGCACGATCGAGGTGAAGCCCAGTTGCGCGGCGAAGGTCAGTATAATCGCCGACGATGCGCTCGAAGATCTCCTTGTCGATAGTCGACAAGATCGATCTTGTTGACCGCCACGACGACGTGCCGAATCCCGAGCAGCGAGCAGATCAGCGAATGGCGGCGAGTCTGCACCAGCACGCCTTTGCGGGCGTCTATCAGAATGATCGCAAGCTCCGCGTTCGACGCGCCGGTCGCCATGTTGCGGGTATATTGCTCGTGACCCGGCGTATCGGCGACGATGAAGGAGCGCCGCGGGGTGGTAAAGAAACGGTAAGCGACGTCGATGGTGATGCCCTGCTCGCGCTCCGCCTCCAGCCCATCAACGAGCAGCGCAAAATCGATGTCATCGCCGATCGTTCCGTGACGCGCGGAATCTTCGGCCAGCGCCAACAGCTGATCGTCGAGATCAGCTTGGAATCATGCAGCAAACGGCCGATCAGCGTCGACTTACCGTCGTCCACCGATCCGCAGGTGATGAAACGCAGCAGGTCTTTGGTTGCTCTCGTGCGACAGCAGCAGCCGACGCATGCATCAGAAATAGCCCTCGCGTTTCTTCTTCTCCATCGATGCCGCCTCGTCAGCTGTCGATCAAGTCGACCCTGTCGCTCCGAGAAACGCGCCGTGCGCATCTCCGCCACGATCTCCGCCAGCGTGCTGGCATCGGATTCGATCGCGCCGGTCAACGGATAGCAGCCGAGCGTGCGGAAACGAACCAGCCGCATTTGCGGCGCTCTCGCCGGGCGCGAGCGGCAGCCGCTCGTCATCCACCATGATCCAGGTGCCGCTCCTTCGCACGACCGGTCGCTCCTTGCGCGAAATAGAGCGGCACGACGGGGATATTTTCCAGCATGATGTAGCGCCACACATCCAGTTCGGTCCAATTCGACAGCGGAAATACGCGGATGGTTTCGCCCGGGCTGATCCGCGTGTTGAACAGATTCCAGAGTTCGGGGCGTTGATTGCGCGGGTCCCAGACATGGCCTCGGGCGAACGGAACGAAAAGATGCGTTCCTTGGCCCGGCTTTTCTCCTCGTCACGTCGCGCGCCGCCGAAAGCGGCGTCGAAACCATGCAGATCGAGCGCCTGCTTCAGCGCCTCGGTCTTCATCACATGCGTGTGGAGCGACGAACCCGATGCTATCGGATTGATGCCGCGATCGACACCGTCCTGATTGATGTGGACGATCAGATCGAGGCCGAGCCGACGTACGGTCTGATCGCGGAATGCGATCATCTCGCGAAACTTCCACGTCGTATCGACGTGCAGCAGCGGGAACGGCAATCGGGCGGGATAGAAAGCCTTGATCGCCAGATGTCAACATGACGCTGGAGTCCTTGCCGATGGAATAAAGCATCACCGGCTTTTTGAACTCGGCGACGACCTCGCGCATGATCTCAATCGACTCGGCCTCGAGCCGCTTGAGATGCTTCGGCAAGGTATTTTTTGTTTCCGCCAATGAGGTTGTTTGTACGGTCATTGCTCACGTTCAGACGGTTGTCGACTTTTGGTTTCGCCACCGCGGATTATTGTTTATCGCATACATAAGACGGGTCGCCGACTATCGTCAGTAAACGTGCACGTCAATCATAATCTCGCTGATTGAAGTCATAGGCGGCCCCGGTTTTCTGAACAGAATTTCCGCCATGATGAGTGGGGCCTCTCCAAGGTTATGCTGCCAAGGTTAGACTGCCAAGCGGAGGGGCAGCGTTGTGAAGTAGGCTCGATTGAGTGTCATGCCGTCAAGGCTCGAATGCGGTCTCAGGCTGTTGTGGAAGTCGCGATCCTGAACGGGTGAGCACGGGCGCCGCCGACGGTATCGTACGCCTGCAGACACACCTCCTCGTATTTGATACTGCGCCACGGCCGCTCGATGGACACGTTGTCGCGCCGAGCACCCCTATGGGCACGCGATAGCATGCTTCCGTTGCGATCCACAAAGAAACCGCATCTGCAACGGAGCGGGATTTGGGTTTCGGTCGCGCATCGCCGGGGCACGATGCATTGGCCGTTCGCGCTTCAAGCCCCGAGCGCCTTTTTCTTACGCTCGACCAGGCGCCAGATCATCGGCGTAAAGATGAGCTGCATGGCGAGGTCCATCTTGCCGCCCGGACAAACGATCGTATTCGGCCGCGACATGAAAGAATCATGCAGCATCGATAGCAGGTACGGAAAAGTCGATACCGCGGGGGTCGGCAAACCGAATCACCAGCATGCTCTCATCGAGCGTCGGAATGTGGCGGGCGATGAACGGGTTCGAGGTGTCGACCACAGGAACGCGCTGGAAATTGATGTGGGTCCGCGAGAATTGCGGGCAGATATAATGGACGTAGTCATGCATACGCCGCAGGATCGTATCGGTGACGGCATCCGTGTCGTAGCCGCGATCGGCCTTGTCGCGTTGGAGCTTCTGGATCCATTCGAGGTTTATGACCGGAACCACGCCGATCCGCAGATCGACGTGAGCGGCAATGTCGATATTGTCCGCTACCGCGGCGCCGTGCAGTCCTTCATAGAACAGAACATCAGTATCGGCCGGCAGCACCGTCCAGGGCGTGAAGGTGCCAGGCGGTTGGCCAAATGGTGCTGCTTCCTCGTCATCGTGCAGATATTTGCGCACGCGACCGGTGCCTTTTGCGCCGTAGTCGCAGAACAGCGCGGCAAGCTCTTCAAGAAGATTCGCCTCCGGGCCGAAATGGCTGAATTGGTGATTGCCGCGTTCGAGATCTCTCCGTCATCTGCCGCTTCATCTCGGCGCGGTCGTAGCGGTGAAAGCTGTCGCCCTCCACGAACGCGGCCTTAACGCTCTCACGACGGAAAATCTGCTGGAACGTGCGCATAACCGACGTCGTACCGGCGCCCGACGATCCGGTTATCGCGATGACTGGGTGCCTTGCAGACACGTGCTTACCACTCGTCAGGCAGAGGCACGGAACAGGCCACGAATGCCGAACAGCGGCGCATCATAGTCTCCGACGTTCTGTTCGCGATGGTAGGCTTCGATAATCTCGACCTCATCGCGCGCTCCAAAGATCAATGGAACGCGCTGATGCAAGCCGCTCGGCACGACATCCAATATTCTTTCGCGACCCGTGCTCGCACGGCCGCCCGCCTGCTCGACGATGAACGCGATCGGGTTCGCTTGGTACAGCAGTCCCAACCGGCGAGGCTCCGGCGGCTCTTTGCTGTCGCGCGGACAGAGGAATACGCCGCCGCGCATGAGAATGCGGTGAACTTCCGCGACCAGCGACGCGATCCAGCGCATGTTGAAGTCCTTCTGGCGGGGCCCGGCTTTGCCGGCGACACACTCGCCGACATAGCGCCTCACCGCAGGTTCCCAGAATTCCGGCTGTTCGACGCATTGATGGCGAATTCGCTCGCGACCACCGGCACGCGCAACGCCCGGTGCGTGAGAATAAATTCGCTACTCTGCGTGTCGAAAGTGAATCCGTGTACTCCGGTTCCTATCGTGATGACCAGCATAGTCGACGGGCCATAGATCACATAGCCCGCGCACACTTGTCGCGAACCCGGCTGCAGGAAATCACCCGCCACGGCGTCGGTACCCAGCTTCCGAGCCTCCAGTATTGAAAAAATGCTGCCGACCGAAACATTGACGTCAATATTCGACGAGCCCTCGAGCGGGTGAAAGACCAGAAGATATGGGCCCTTGGCAAAGGCTTCGGAGATCGGGAATGGTAACTCCATTTCTTCCGACACCATACCGGCGAGATGGCCGCCTCTTTCATTGGCGCGGAGGAAGAGATCGTTGGCAATACCATCAAGCTGTTGTTGAGCCTCGTCCTGGACATCGTTCGCGCCGGCGGAGCCGAGGATGTTATCAAGCGCGCCGCAGGCTATTCGTTTGGCGATCGACATGCATGCCGTCGCTAAATCATTGATCAGTGCGTCGAGGTCATCGGTCACACACGAATGCTGCAGCCGCCCGTCGATTAAAAACTGCTTGAGAGTTGTCGGACCGGCCGGCATTGCGTCCTCCCACACTCCCACGAGTATTCACGATCCGGCGTCGCTCAGCTTCAAAGCCGGACTTGCAGTTGATCGTAGTTTCTCGAGCTTTGATAGTTCAAGATAAGCTGCACCGATCCGCGCCGCATCCGCTGAATTGAGCGGATTGTCGGGATCGCCCAGCGATGACAGAAGGAGGTCCGCGCCCTTAAAGTTCTGTGTCCTGGTCCAGCGGCTTGGCGTGACGACCGTGAAGAGGCCAACTGTCTTTGCGGCCAAGAGCCCGTTGGCCGAATCCTCGAACGCCACGCTGGCCGGCGCCGTCACGCGCAGCATCGTGAGGAGCAGTTCATAGACATCAGGCGCGGGCTTCTTTCGGGCCACCACTTCGGCACAAACAATCGCGCCGACGGCCTTGCGGAGATCATGCCCTAGCGCCGAGGAAACAAGTGGGTCCACATTGACTGATGCCGAGCTTGCCACGAGACCGACGCGCATGTCAGCGCGTCGAGCTTCTTCGATAAGTCGCACCACACCCTGGCGGGCCCGGACGTTGTTGCTGGCAATCAACTCACCGTAAAGAAGCGTCTTTTTCTTATGGATGGCGGGAATAATCCGGCGAAGGCGAGTCTTCTCGGCCGGCGGCAGATCGATCTGGTCGAGATAGCGCGCAATGCGGGCTTGGCCACCAGATACCGTCAGAAGTTCGGCATAGCGGTCAGCATCCCAATCCCAGCCGAATTCGAAATCCAGAAACGTCTGATTATAAGCCTGGCGGTGCAGTTCCTCGGTATCGACCAGCGTGCCATCGACATCGAAGATCAGGGCCTCCAGTTTCATCACGCTGCCCTCCCTCAGAATTCGAGCGACTTTAGTCGTATTCTGCGAGCCGCGCGCAGAAGCTCAAGCGTCGCCCGCACCTAGGCTGAACACGCGGCTTGCACGAATATCCTCGGCCTCGAGCGTCGACAAAGCGGTCGAAGTCAGAGGCTCCGCGCGTCGTTCGAACAAACGATTTGCCTGGCGCAGCCGCGCACGGTCGAGCGCATTGCGGATCGAGCGCGCATTGGAGAACCGCGGCTGCGTCACGCGCAACGCTATGTATTCGCGCAACGCTGCCGTTGCCTCCTCGCTGAGCGCATATTGCATACGCTCAAGCATCATGTTTGCAATCGCGTACAGCTCATCAGGGGAATAGTCCGGAAAATCGACATGATGCGCGACGCGCGACGCCATCCCGGGATTGGATGAAAAGAAGCGATCCATGCGGTCCTTGTAGCCGGCGAAAATCACCACCAGGTCGTCGCGGTGGTTTTCCATGATCTGCAAAAGGATCTCGATGGCTTCCTGACCATAGTCGCGTTCGTTCTCGGGCCGGTAGAGATAGTAGGCCTCGTCAATAAACAGAACGCCGCCCATCGCGCGCTTGATGACTTCCTTGGTTTTCGGTGCCGTGTGTCCGATATATTGACCGACGAGATCGTCGCGCGTGACCGCGATGAGCTGGCCTTTGCGGACGTAGCCCAGGCCATGCAGGATCGAAGCCATCCGCATCGCCACCGTGGTCTTCCCGGTGCCGGGATTACCGGTGAAGCTCATGTGCAGCGGCGGTGGCTCTGCATGCAGGCCGACCGAGCGCCGCAGCTTCTCCACCAGCAAGAGGGCCGCGATTTCGCGGACCCGGCTTTTCACCGGAACCAAGCCGACGAGTTCGCGGTCGAGCGAGTCGAGCGCCTCTTTGACGTTCGACTCGCGATAGAGGGCGTCAATATCCAGCGTGGCTGATTGCGGAGCCAACATGATGCGTTTCCCGCTGCCGCGCCGCTACGTGTAGCGTTCGCCTTCCGGCTGTTGCGCCGCGTACGAACGCGTGGTGTAACGGATGCTACGGCCCTGCGCTTCCTGGCGTTCGAGCGCGAAGCCCGGCTCTTTTGCTGGGCGATTGATAATGAACGAGAGGCGCAGCGCTTCCCAGCCGGAACTCGAATCGAAGGCGTTTACCTTGATATAGTGGTTGGGATAGGTCTTGCGGCAGGCGTCGACCTCGGTCATGACGCCGGCGGCGTCCCTGAGATCGAACATCGGCATGCCCCACATTTCCCAGAACGTATTGCGGGGATGCGGATCGTCGGTGAACTCCACCGAAACAGCCCATCCGCTGCGCAAACAATATTCAATTTGCGCACGGATCTGCGCGTCGGTGAGGTCCGGCAGAAACGAGAAAGCGCCTTGAGTGATGCGCATTGTGTCGCTCCTCACGCTGCGGTTGCTGTCGGAACGAAGTCGGGTGCGTCGGTCGAGGCGTAGTTGAACGTGATGTCGCCCCACGTGTCGAGCGCCGCCTTCAGCGGCTGACAATGACGCGCGGCATCCGCGAGAATGTCCGGGCCTTCGCGCCAGATGTCGCGGCCTTCGTTGCGCGCCAGCACCATTGCCTCCAAGGCCACCCGGTTGGCGATCCCTCCTGCCTGGATGCCCATTGGATGGCCGATCGTACCGCCACCGAATTGCAGGACCACATCGTCGCCAAGATAAGTCAGAAGCTGATGCATCTGCCCGGCGTGGATACCGCCGGAGGCGACCGGCATGACCTTGCGCAGGCCGGCCCAGGGCTGCTCGAAGAATATGCCGCGCTGCAGATCGACCGGGTTATGGTCTTCGCGCAGCACATTGTAAAAGCCCTGAACCGTATTCGGATCGCCTTCGAGCTTGCCGACGACCGTGCCGGCGTGGATATGGTCGACACCCGCGAGCCGCATCCATTTCGCGATAACGCGGAACGAGACGCCGTGCAGCCTCTGTCGCGTGTAGGTGGAATGGCCGGCGCGATGCAGGTGCAGGATCATATCGTTTCTGCGCGCCCATTTCGCCATCGACTGGATCGCGGTGTAGCCGATGACGAGGTCGATCATCACGATGACGCTGCCAATGCTCTTGGCGAATTCGGCGCGCTCGTACATGTCCTCCATCGTACCGGCGGTGACGTTGAGATAGGTGCCCTTGATCTCACCGGTCGCTGCTTGTGCCCGGTTGACCGCCTCCATGCAGTGGAGGAAACGGTCGCGCCAGTGCATGAACGGTTGGCTGTTGATGTTCTCGTCGTCCTTGGTGAAGTCGAGACCGCCCTTGAGCGCCTCATAGACGACGCGGCCATAGTTCTTGCCGGATAATCCAAGCTTTGGTTTGACGGTTGCGCCGAGCAGCGGCCGGCCAAACTTATCGAGCCGCTCGCGCTCGACCACAATGCCTGATGCAGGTCCACTGAAGGTCTTTGCATAGGCGACCGGAATACGCATGTCTTCCAGGCGCAGCGCCTTGAGCGGCTTGAAGCCGAACACATTACCGATGATCGAAGCGGTAAGATTGGCGATCGAGCCCGGTTCGAACAGATCGAGGTCGTAGGCGATAAACGCGAAATATTGCCCCGGCGAGCCCGGTACCGGATCGACCCGATAGGCCTTGGCGCGGTAACGGTCGCACGCGGTCAGCCGATCCGTCCAAACCACCGTCCAGGTTGCGGTCGAGGATTCGCCGGCGACCGCGGCTGCGGCTTCCTCCGGATCGACTCCATCCTGTGGCGTAATGCGAAATAGCGCCAGAACATCGGTATCTTTGGGCTCGTAGTCCGGCTGCCAATAGCCCATCTGGGCATATTTCAAGACGCCGGCCCGATAGCGCTCGGCTGGATTTGCAAGATCCCTTGGTGCGGCGATATCGTCCATCGCGCTGGCTCCCTGGTTGCTTCCTGGAGTGGTGATAGCGCAAGTCGTTGCATAAGGACTACTTAAATGATCTTATATGATCGATAAGGAAATCGAAATATGCCAGCGCTGCGCCGCGCGACGTTCCGACAGCTTCGCATCTTCGAAGCGGCCGCAAGACATTTGCATTTCGGTCGTGCGGCAGCCGAGCTCAATCTGTCGCAGCCCGCCGTCTCCATTCAGCTCAAGCAACTCGAAACCGATATCGGCCTGCCGCTGTTCGAACAGATGGGGCGGCGGATGCACCTCACCGGCGCCGGCGCGGAACTCGTCGCCCACGTGCGCGCCGTACTCGCCAGGCTGCGCGAAGCGGATGAAGCGCTCGAAAGCCTAAAAGGTGCGGGCGCCGGAGAACTTCACATCGCCTCGACGACGACCGCGGAATATTTCGTGCCGCGTTTGTTGGCCGAGTTCCGACGCAAAAACCCGCAACTCAAAGTGCGCCTGTCGGTAAAGAACCGCGAGCACGTCGTCCGCGACCTCATCGAAAATACGGTTGATGTCGTGGTGATGGGCCAAGCGCCGCGCGGGCTCGATACTGTCGCGGTACCGTTTGCGCGTAATCCGCTCGGGATGATCTCAGCGCCCGATCATCCGCTGGCGCGAAAGCGTCGGCTCCGGCTGGCGCAGCTTGGCGGCGACAGCTTTCTAATCCGCGAACGTGGTTCCGGGACGCGAGACGCGATGGAACGCGCCTTCTCGGCGCAAAACTTCCAGCCCGCAGAGATTGTCGAAATCGGATCTAACGAAACAATCAAGCAGGCAGTGATGGCTGGGATGGGTGTGAGTTTTCTTTCGCTTCATACGATCGGGCTCGAGCTTGCGACCCGCAGACTTGCGGTCCTCTCCGTTACAGGCATGCCGGTGATGCGCGACTGGTACGTCATCCACCGCAAACGCAAGCGGCTGTCGCCGACGGCGTCAGCATTCAAGAATTACCTGGTGTCGGAAGGAGCTGAACTCATCGAACGCGCCATGCGCTGAGATGCTCCGGCGAGGAAGTTGTCGTAGGATCGTTGTGCGGGCGTCGGGGCCGGCTTCGTCGGAGGCATGGCCTCGAGCGCCGATCTCAATTAGTGCGCCGGTCGGCACAACACATGATCCGGAAGCCCGAGCGCCATGGGTGGCGTCATCGGCGGGGAACAGCACTAAGAGCCGCAACTACCGGTTTCGGCAATAAAGGAGGCCGCCAGCTGAAGCGGCCTTCGATCATTTATGATTTTTGCGCCTTTTCAGATCATCGAGGGCTTTTTCCGCGTGTTCGTCGAGATGGCCGCTAATATGAAGCCGCACCTCTGCCGCCTTCGGATCGCGCTGCCGTTTTGGGTCTCTCAAGTGTGCCTTAGTCGTATCAATAACGTCGGGCGTCACTTCTGGCAGTTGACTCAGGATAGCCTCAATTGCGCGAATTCGACCTTCCAGCTCGTCGTTACTCATCGCGGGTCTCCGTGCTGTTTTCGACTAGGAAAAGTTAGCCTAAATCAAATCCGGCCACTAACGGAAAAGCATCCCAGGGGAGGCTTGGCGAGATCGTCACCATCAAGATCACGCCGGCGCTCCAAGCTGCGATCGACGCGGGCCCGGTCGGCGATCTACCCTTGATCTGCGGCGAACAATGGCGCGAGCAAAGCCGAGCTCGAGGCCATGTTCGGTTGGGCGCGTGGCAGCAAGGAAACAGCCGAGTACACCCGAAAGGCCGATCCCGTCCGGCTCGCCTTGCAGGGATCGGCGAAACTCGAAGACGACAACAAAAGTAGAACTTCTATTCCCGCACTCTGAGGTCAGGTGCGGGCGGCGCGCCAAAAAACCCAGGTGTTTCAAGGCCGAATTTCAGTCGTGGTGGGCCCGGGAGGACTCGAACCTCCAACCAAGCGGTTATGAGCGCCATACCCTGGCCGGAAAGATCAACAATAATCGGCATTTCTGCGTACCTTTGCCGACGTACGTTCGCGTTTGGTTGCGGCGTTTTATTGGTTATCCATTGGTTGGATTTTCACCTCTGCTCTGCCTTGTGTGGAACGTGCTGGCTTCCTTCAACAAGCCAAGATCCAAAAGGAAGTCTTGCGCCCATGTTCGTTTTTAAGGCGCACGCTGTACCGCTCGTGCGGTTCGAAATCGCCGAAGTCACGCACGGCCGCCGCAAGACTTTCGCACTCGGCGAGGTGACGCGCCGCATGCCGATATCGCTTCACACGGTTGTGCTTTAGTGCAAAATCGATCATTGCGCGAAGGAGCAGCGTTGCCGCGAGCGGATGTTTTCCTGCAAGCGCATCCGCTGCCGGAGACAACACCTCATAGTGGTCGCCGTTAAGCTCCTTGGCGCGCGCCAGTACCAGCGAGGCTGCCTTCTCTAGCGCGGGCCAAGACACCAGAAATGCCAATGCTTGGTGGACCTCCGAGAACCGAAGGGCGGTTGCCATGGCGCTCTCTTCGGCGTCGATGTCTTCGAACTCCGGCAGGCGCTTGAGGTAGGCGCGCAGATGGGCGCCGTTGAGCGTCCGTTCAAAGCACTGCCAACGGAATGCCTGGGATTCCTCCATGCGGCCGAGCGCCTCCATTACCTCAACCCGGACTTCTTCCCATTCGTAGGGAATCCAGCCGATCCTATCTTCATTGACGGCGTTGATCGCGGCCCACGCGGCCTTGGCTCGACCCGCCTTGAGAAGACGTTGGGCGATGCCAGCGGCGATCTTGGGGACCGTCCTCCCTTTTTCGCTCTGCTGGGCGATGTAAGCATCCACGTCGCCTTGCGCGTCGGCAATCTCCTCCAATGCGAGGCGGATGACACTCTCGCGATGTCGTGCCGCAATATCGTCAGTGTAGAGGGGTCCGCCGCCTCCCCAGCCCATTACCTTACGGTCCTTGTCCTTCGTCTTTTCCAGCGGCTCCTTGGATAAATCTATAAACTGTTGCTTCAGTTGAGCTAGGCCCATTGGTCCAAGCGTCGGCGACAGAACCGCGATCAATTCGTCATACTGGCCATAATCATTGTCGATCAGCACGTTAAACACCTGTTCGGCAAGCTCGTGCGGGGAAGCTTTCGCTGCCTGGGCCATTTCGCCGAGATCACGGCATGCTGTGCGGAAGATGTTGCCCGCGGTACCGCTGATGTCATCGCAGCGCGCGAACACCGAATTGGCAAGCGCCATGAACCGCCACATCAGTTCGAGGCCTTCGGCAGGGTCCGCGTCGGAGACCTGATGAATCGCGCGGCGCTGCGCTTCGAGATCATCGACCAAGCCTCGTCGTTTCTGCCAGTCAACGAAGGATCGGGACCGCGCGATAGTGGTCAACCGCTTGCGAATCTCCTTGGCAACCTCTACAGGACTTTGCGCGCTGGCCAGCTCCAGGCGAATACGTCGCTTAACGCTGGCGTTGCTGCTGCTCACCTCGATCAGCAATTCGGCCAAGCGTTCGGTTCCGAGCGCCTCAAGATTCTTTTTATTCAAGGCTTTCTGGGAAGCCACCGGCTTCATCCATTCCATCAGCTGATCCCGAAAAATCCATCAGCGGCCGGACACCATGTCCGGTAGTCCAGTGCCGCACGCGTCTGCACTCTGGGATGCGCGTCAATTTACACGGCGAGCCCTTTCATCGCTTTGGTTCATTGGATGCCAACACCTGCCGAACATTCGATTGAGAAATCCCGAACTGTCGAGCAATCCTTGACGGCGTAATTCCAGCCTTGAACGCTGCGCGAACGGCATTTATTTGCCCTCGCGTTAGCAGGCTTTCAGTGACGTCTACTTTCCGCTGACGAACCGCCTTATTGGCTGCAGACGGTCGTTTAATCAGCAGATCAGACGAACGTCGAGACGCTGACGTCAAATCTGGGCCAATACTCCGCGGCAGTCTGCCTCGCCGTTTTGTCTCATCGAACACCACCTCAAAAAGCGAGTCCAATTCACAGTCACTGAGATGCTTGACTGCGTGACGCAAATTTTTGGGCAAACATGCCGCTGCGGAGATGTATCGGCTACTGAACCAGTGGGACGTGGTTTTGCTGGCGGGGAATCGTCTGCGACCGGGCTGGTCGAGAATAGGTCAGGCAGTTGCTCAGCGGGGTTGCATCCCATAGCATAATCATGCCGCGACAGATCCTTTGCCGCAATAGCCAGCGCATGTTTACGAGCGCCAACGCTACCGGAAGCTCAAAGCGGCTGACGATTGGCCGCGAAACGGTTGATACTTCCTTCCGATCCCCTAAAAATTCGTGCGAAAATCTGCTAATTAAATACGGTCAATTTATTCGAGGCGATTATCTGCGTTGGCGTTTTCTGTAGTCCGTTGCCGACCGTTGCCGTCCATTGTTGCGGATCGCTCCGGCCGTTGATCGCAGGATCGTATATTGCTTGGCCAGACAGCTGCCGGATGCGAACACCGCGTAGACGGTGCCGGCGAACAAAGGCCGAGGCCGTCCCTCTCCGTCTTCTCGTAACCCGCCGTCGATTACGCAACGCCACAGAACGCGTCGTTGTCACCGTTCGCCAGGGTGGGTTGCCTCCGGCAGCATGCCGCCGATCAACCGGGGCCGATTGACAAGGCATTTATATTGCTTGGCCAGATAGCTGCCGGATGCGAACACCGCGTAGACGGTGCCGGCGAACGAAGGCCGAGGCCGTCCCTCTCCGTCTTCTCGTAACCCGCCGTCGATTACGCAACCGTTCCTGATCGACCACCGGAAGATTTGAGCACATGTCGACATAGGTTCCGGTCGGCACGGAATCATCGAGCGCGACCCACGGCATCGGCGAAGACGTCGATCACCTTTTCGTCGACCGTACCCGGATGGTCGCTGTCGAAGCTCGAACGGACGATGATCCTGCGATCAACGGCACGGCCATGCTCAGGCGCTCGGGGATGGTTGTAAATGCCAAGCGGGTTCAGCGGCTTATGCGCGAGGACAACCTCATCGCCATGCGCCGCAAGCCTTTTGCACCACCCGCCTCGGACAGCCGCCACGGCTTTCTCATTGTGCCCAATCTGTTGCGTGGCCTTGTGCCTTCGGGGCTGGATCAGATCTGGGTGGCGGACATCACTTACATTCGCCTGCGCGAGGCCTTCGCCTATCTCGCGGTCATTCTCGATGGCTTCTCACGCAAGGTGGTCGGCTGGGCTTTGGCTCCCCATCTCGATGCCTCGCTTGCGGTCGAAGCGCTGAATTACGCGCTTGCCGATCGCAAGCCTAAGCCTGCCAGTCTCATTCATCATTCCGACCGTGGCGTGCAATATGCGTCGATCGAATATCGCCAGCGCCTCGCCGGCCACGATATTACCGTCAGCATGAGCAGGCCCGGCAATCCCTACGACAACGCCAAAGCCGAGAGCTTCATGAAGACCCTCAAAACCGAAGAAGTCGATGGCCGCAGCTTCAAGGATATCGAAGCCGCGCGACGCTCCATCGCCGTCTTCATCGATACCATCTACAATACCGAGCGCCTCCACTCCGCCCTCGGTTACCGCCCGCCGCTTGAATTCGAAACCAACCCCAAAATCTATAAACTCAAAATGCAAAACGCCCTGTCACAGAAATTACCGTGTCTCACTCATAGGGTGCAGTCCAGCACTGTCACCGTAATCATGCGTAATCACTCCGTTTGACGAGTTGGTCGACGTGCCGCGGCTGTGATCAATACAACACACAATAGAATAATCGTCGCTCGCCTCGACGCCGCAGTTCTCGCCGCGTCGCTTTTGCGCGATCTTACCGCAGCTGAGAAGCGTTACTGCAAACATTTTTTGCACGGGGCTCACATGCCAAGGACAAAGCCGAGAAGCGCGGCAATTTTTCAGGCGGCGCG
>CAWJDC010000009.1:0-240375 GCA_963841575.1 uncultured Alphaproteobacteria bacterium | reverse complement strand
GCGGAGCTTGGGGCGTATGCTTTGCGCCTTCTCGGGTCGATCGGCGCTGCCGCGGCGGCATTTGGGCTGTTGTTCATTCCGTCTCCCAGCGCTGTCCGTGTCGAAGGCGAGGTGCCGGAGATACCAGGGCTACGCTATTCCTGGAATCGAGACGAGACGCTGATCAGTCTGACTTACGATGATCCTGACGGAGGACAGCGCACTTTCGCGGGGCAATTAGATGGCGATACGTTTCGCGACGCGCATGGTCGAGTTATTGGTCGCGTGCTTTCAGGCAGCAATGTTGCGATAGATGCCGCTGCTATATCTCCCGATCTGGTCGATGAGGACGCGCCGAGGCTCTGCCCGGATCCAGTAAAAGACAGGCGTACGAATGATTTGGGCCTGGACTACGAGAACTATATAAAGAGCATCGTCAATCCGGAAATTCCTACGCCGCCATATTGGGGCTACGAGCTTTCGAATGTTGCGAGAGCCGTGTCATTCGACGACTGTGAACATTCGACCGGTACGATGGTCGAGATTAAGGATGGATACGCCGGTTTCCTGGAAAGTGATTGGGGTAAAAGGCTCGTAGCGGATATGTTTGTGGAGCAGGCCATGGATCAAATCCGAGCCGCCGGAACGCGGTCGGTCCGCTGGTATTTCTCTCAAAAGCAAGTAGCGGATTATGCTGAAGAGGTATTTAAGGCAGCCGGTCTGCAAAACATCAAGATCATATTTGAGCCATATCGTGGGAGGAAGAAATGAGCTCATCCGCCTTCAAATATTCTGTTCGTCTGCCATTTGCGGTTCGCTCGGTAAGTCCCGGGTGGCTGGGCTCCAAGTTTCTCGCCACACTCGATGCGTTGACGCAAATCGATTCGAATATCTTTCCCGATTGGGAGGTCGGCGATCTGCCTGCCATGAAGGGATATTCGCTGGCCGCCGCACGGTCGCGGATTGCCGAGATCATCGAACATAATGTCAGGCGTGATGGCTACACCGCCTGGGCCCTCACGATGATCGGCGCTAAGTCGCGTCGGATGAGCTTATGCGTCCGCACATGGACGGGGGACGTGTGGCTAAATGCTGGCGATGAAATGGTGGCACCGGACCCTGCGATCATGACATACCCATTGTTCCGGGCCGCGCTCCTGGCCATTAATGCCATCTGGCAACAACCTTGGGCTTGTGTCCAAGCTTTTAGAGTAGATTACGATGAAGTGTCGCTTTATGCCGGTGCCGCGCTATTTCCCTATTCGCGCTTCCACATCCCGTGGATCGTCTATCTGGGACCTTCGTTGCTCAGCGGCGCCGTCTCTTTGCCTGACATTAAGACGGAAAATACTCCCGACGGCGGCCTTCTGATGACCGCAACCGAGGAGCGGCTTGATCCCACCAATCCCGAGCACCTGCGCCGCGCCCGTATTTTAGCGGAGACCGTGGTCGCACGAACCGGACTCTCCTCTTAGCACAAGGGATGGGGCGGCCCGTAACGCATTGGAATTGCACGCGCCCGGGCTGGTGTCCATATCCCGCCGTCATGCCGGCACGACGCCCAAATCGAGCATGAGAGCAAATCAAATTTTCTGTCGCTGACTGCGCGTTTCTTCTGGATAGCTCGGCGGCGGCAGCACGGTGAGATCGAGCGCACTTCGTGTCGGTTGAGGATTGGCTTTCGGTCCAACCGTGGTCTTGCCCCAATCGCCGCAGTCCAGTGTCGTATATTTGATCCATTGGCGCAGGGCGCGATTTGCCGCAACGCGCGGCGGATACGCAGGCCGAAATAGCCGGTGTGGGTGTTGTAAAACCCAGGTGATTTGCCGCGCGCGCGACCATGGCCGTGAACGAAGCGCAGCCGCGCCGCGCCCATCTCCCACGCCTGCTGCACGATGGCGGCCATCGGCAGCCCAACGAAGTCGGCCGGCCGATAGCCGTGCAGATCGATCTTTACAAGGAGCAGGTCGGGAGTTTCTGTCGACATCGCTGGCCTCTACAGGGAATGAAATCGTCGCGACACCGCGGCGGACATGGCTGGCAGGGACTTGGTGTTTTCCGCCAAGCGTGGAGTTGTTTGCGCCCTTTGAGCGCCACCAAGAATGAGTGGCAATGGTTGGTAATGACTTGTCGAGCCCCAAGACATGGTCCGACCGGACGATGCTCTGGCACCTAACGCTACAGCCGCTTGTTTGCAAGATGTAACCGAGGAGAAGGCACGTGTTTCGTCAACGGCGGCGTGAGGATTGGCTTGCGCGCCTGCGAAACGGGTTGATTGCTCCCGTGCCGAGATTCGCCGCGGTTATCGTGGGTTCGCGATGAGGCGCTACCAGCGCTTTTGCTTGGCAATAGAAGCGAGCGGTTAAATGCAGAATAGAGCCGGTCGCTGTCTCGCACATATCAATTTGACGCATATCGTCCTGCGATTGCCAAATGCGATACACTGTCGGCTCTCGGTTTGATGGATCACCCGTTCGGATGTTCCTTTTCAGCGTTGAGTGGCTCCAATGCCGTTTGGATGCGTTGCGCCGCAGCTCGATGGTTCGGGTTATGACCATTGAAAATTGCGTCGGCTGCGCCTGTGAGCAGCATCGCGCCATCGGCCAATCGCTCGACCGCTACGTCCTCTGGTGGGATGATGTGGCTCGCGCGCGCGGCATCTAAATAGACCATCCATCCGCTCTGATATTTAACGAGCAACGTCTTCGGCGACCGCTGGCTCCGCAGGTAGTCCCCCGGCGATACTCCCGCCCAGTCGCAATCCCATGCCGTCGCTGTGATCAGAAGCACCCGGTGCAGCAACGCAATCAGGGCCACGTGATTGCCAGCGTCATCAAGCACCGACGGAAAGCCTGAGCCGGAAAATATCGTAATCCCGATCCGGTGAACGAACCACCATCCCTCCGGTTCGAAACTCAGCCGGAAGTCGGCGCACAAAGGATTTTCGTTCGGCGTTCTCGCCCCGATCGCATATCCTATAGTTTTTTTGCGGCCCTCTCGCGATCCGACGATCAGGCCTTCTTCGATCCAAGAGCGGAGTTCGGTCCGGTCAGGGGGTATGGTTACGAACGCAGGCACCCCCGAACTATGTCGCCTCGCACCAATCCGCCTCCAGCGGCTGAACATTACATCGAGTCCTTCGAGGCGCTCAAAAATCCCGCTGAGGCGAGCAGCAATCGTGTCGGCATCTTCCCAGCCGGGTTTATAGTGACCAACGATGGCTATCGGCCACATCGCGACCTCGCTTTCCAAGGCTTTTCAACTCTTGGTTTGAGCACTGTCTTGCAGCATTATGGCCTATCGAACATAAATCAACACTCGCTAGCCATGTCGGACGATTGGATGATCGTCATTGCCGCGGATCCGCTGGCCGCCCCGTCGAGAGATCGCGCCGAGGCCGCCCTTAGCTTGCTCGCGACGATGCGGCCGGAGGCTCAGGACCGCAGACTTTATTTATCGGACAAACCCGATTTCTTCCATTGCGGAGGTAATTTTGCGAATGTCTTTTGCCCATTCTGCGGCGCGGACATCCAGGAATGGTGGCGAAATCCGATCGACGCTTGGTGGAATAGCACCGAGCGCCGCGACATCTCCGTCATGACACCGTGTTGCTGCCGAGCGACGACGCTCAATGACCTCGACTATGACCGGCCTCAAGGTATGGCTTGCGTAGCAATCTCGCTAATGAACCCTGGATTTGACCTCGAACCTGAGGAACGGCACCAAGTTGAGGCCGTACTCGGCCTTCCAGTACGAATTATATGGCAGCATATTTGAGAAGCAGCATCCGATCGCGTTTCGCGTCGAAACGTTTTGCAATTCGTGGCTGGAGTTCTTGGATACGTTTAGAACCCTCTGTGTCGTGCCGAGCATGGAATTGCATGAAACATTCGAGCGCACTCAAGAATGCTTGGCAAGCCTTAGTAATGGCCCTGGTAAGCTTCAAGCGTGTGACCAGAACGGGTGGTGACCCGAACGTTCAAACTTGGTGGCGCGAAGGTTTCCTATAGCCGCTTTATTTTTCAAGACTCAAACCGCGAGAAGACACGTGCTGCATCAACAGCTGTGCGAGGACTCGTTTGGGTGCCGACGTAACCAGTCGATTTATATGACGCCGAGATTCACGGAGCAGGGGCTAACGCTGGGTGCCGGTACGGTCCTACTGGCGTGTGACCGTGGCCGGCGATTGCAACAGGTGAAGGGTCAGGAAGCTCGACTCGTCGCACTGCTTTCGGCAGCTTGCGGCGAAGTGCTGCCAGGCCGGGTTGCGGGCAACATTGAGCGGGCGGCGAAATGCTGGAGCGAGGGCGACGATTGTCTCGCCTACATCCACTTGGCGCATGCGAGCCTTCCGGTGCCGCGCGATGCGCAGGCGTCCGCATGTCGGTTGCTCGTGGCCGAAAGAGCCATGATGGCCGGGGTCGCGCCGCAGACGATCCTTCAGGCGCTCAGGGTTCGAATTCCGGAATCTCGGTTCGTCAATAAATTTGATCCGAGCGAGCCCCGCATTCCCGCTGGCAGCGGTAGAACGAGCGGCCAGTGGACATCCGAGAGTAGTGCCTCGGTAATTTCCCCTGGTGAATCGCTAGCGGTCCCAGCTGCGGCTCAGCTCGGCGATCTTCTCCCCGCGGCCGCAGAATCGCTGGGCGAATTTGCTGCGGGGTTGCTGACCCGCTTTGCCGGCTCGGCGGCTGCCGTGTTCGGGTTATTGTTTATTCCATCGCCCAATGACCTCAACGTCAAAGGCGAGGTACTGGGCGCACCCGGGCTGAGTTATTCCTGGAACCGGGACGAGACGCTTCTGCATCTGAGCTACATCGATGCCATTGGACAAACGACGAACTTCACGGCTCAATTGGAAGACGATGTTTTCCGCGACCAAAGCGGAAATGTGGTTGCCCGTATCCTGCGGGGTGGCGACATCGTGGTCGACAAAGCTGCTGTTTTTCCCGACAGCGCCAATGACAATGAGCCCAAACTCTGCCCGATGCCGGGTCTCGATAAGCCTGGCGAAAGGGGCAGAGATTATGAGGACTACGTAAAGAGCGTCGTCAATCCAGTCGATACAACGCCTCGGTACTGGGGGTTTCAGCTACTTGACCCAACGAGCGGCACCTTCGTCCATTATGATGACTGTGAACACACAACTGGTACAATGATTGATGCCAAGGGACCCGGATACGCAAATCTTTTGACTTACGATAAGGTCAGCGCCTCGGTTGCGCAGAAGCTTTTGGACGAGTCTGCACGGCAACTGGCCGCGCTCGGTGCGCGGCAATTACGTTGGTATTTTGCCGAGCCGGAAGCTGCGGTCTTTGCCGAAGAACTCTTTAGGACTGAGGATAAAGGTCGCGAGAAAATCGAGGTTAGGATTTTGCCATGGTTGCCGGCGAACAAAGCTCTATTCTCCTCCCGATGGGAAAGAAGATAGAGAAGTTGCCCGGAGGCAAATGTGAGGTACCAGGATTACAAAGCAAAGATAACAAACCATTGGCTGGAATTAGGTGTTGGACCGCAAGAGGCAGCAGCAAAGCTCCAAGCTGCGTGCGGCGACATAGAGTTGGATGAGGAAACGGTCCGAAAACTTGAGGCTCGATGGCAACAAGAGCACGATGCCATCTCCATCGTTTATGGAATTCTCGCCGGTCCTTGGAATCGGTTGGCCGGCTTTGATTGCGAGGACGTTGTGTCGCCGGCAGATCATACACATATCGTTGGCTACCTCAGCGCAACTACTAAAAATAAACTCGTAGTGGAAAATGTCGTTCAATCAATTGAGCCAAATGGCAATCTCAGACTCTCATTGACGCACGAAGGTAACACTTACGCCTTTACCTTCGAGGATGGTGGAAGCTGGTGTAATCTTTCCGGACTGTTGGTTGGCCTTAACCTCCTATTGGAGGAACTCCATATTCCGGAACGCTTCATCGAGCTTTACGCTGGAGATGGTCCTGGAGTTGTTGCCTTCGTCCTTCCGAACAAGTTCATCCCTGCTGCGCGTGAGCTGGGCATTCAGTTAGAATTGAGATTCGGTCCAGCGAGTAGCGAGGGATAACGTTGATGCTGAACAGCGCGTTAGTGTTGCCGCGCCTGCTCTAGCCCAGCGAGCCGACGTTCTCGGAATATATCTTTCATATCTGTAGGCCGCTATTTCTTCCGGCGGTCCTGGCGTACGAAGGCGTCCAGGGCTCGGTACGCAGCGAAGCTTTTGAAAGAGTCCGCAGGGCAACTCGCCGCACTTGGTGCTCGGGATCTGCGATGGTACTTTGCAGAGACCGAAGCAGCAGAATTCGTGCGAAAGCTCTTTGCCGATAGAGACGAGGGGCGGGAAAGAATTGCGATTGTGGTATTGCCTTGACCCTAGAAGCGCCGATGAGTGAGATACAGTGTGACTATTCGATCCGTTTCAGCCTGCCTTCCTCGTTGGAAAGTCCGGCCACGATCGGCGCGAAGTTCGTCGCGACGCTAGACGCATTGAGCCGGATCGATCCCGTAATCTTTGAAAATTGGGAACTTGTAGATTTTTCCGCGGAGGCTTCGCTCCCGCTTGCGGAGGTGCGTAGTCACGTTAGCGCGATTATCGAGAGAAACGTAAGCCGCGATCAACTAGGTAATCCTGCCCCCTGTCACGGATATACCGTAGATGCGTTTACCGCGACCGCGATCAAGTCCCGCAAAATAACACTCTGGGTCAACGCAGGTGGGAATACAAAAACAGAAAATTTCCTTAAAATTGGCCAATGGAAAGTTCTTCCCGATCCTGCGATCGTGGTCTTTCCTTTGTTCAAAGCGGCGCTGCTCGCGATTAATGCGAGTTGGCGAGTGCCCTGGGCGTGCGCGCAGGCGTTTCGTGCGAATACGGTGAAGGTGCCCGTTCACGAAGGACGAGGGTATAGACTCGATGTTGCCCCGATGTGCCCTATCGAGCCGACGTTTCCGTATTCCATCTTTCACATTCCTTGGTTTGCATATCTTTCAGCGCCGCTTGCTTACGGCGTCAAACTACCATCTGAAATCCAGACAGAGCGAATGTCAGATGGTGGCCTTATTATGGTCGCGACGGAGGAACGTCTTGACCTCGATATCCCCGAGCACGTGCGGCGTGCGCGCATCCTGGCAGAGACCATGATCGCTCAAACCGGGAATCGTGCAAGCAAGCAATAGGGATGTATGGGGATTTGGCAGTTTGTGGCTGAGGTTCGTGGCAAGCCTTAGCAAGCAGCTCTGTTTGCTCGTGAACTGTTTAATAAAACGCCGGGTCTCGAACGCATCACGGTCGCATATGTCCCCTGGACCAGGAGCCAGCGCTAATGACGCCGATAAGTTATCGCTACTTTGTACGCGGGCAGTGGGTGGGCCCGGCCGATGAAAAACCCGCCGTCACAGGCGCGAAGTTTCTTAAGACGCTCGATGCGCTGAGTGGCGTTGACCGTTATTTGCAGGCTGGCAATTCACTGGAACTTGGCAGATTCCCGAAGAGCATAGATCATCCTTCATTCCAATTGACGCTGGACGCAAACGCATTGTCGAGATCGTTGAAAGCGGGGTTTATATCGACGACTTTAGCAAGCCTCGCCCGGAATATGGACATAGCGTATTCGCCATCGCGGGGGCGAGAGGCCCTAGCCATGTCTCGCTTACGGCCTCGACCAACCGTCAAGACTTTGAGCTTTCATTCGGGGAATTCGGTCTCGCAACCGATGTCTCGATCGTGACGTATCCCCTGTTCAAGGGTGCGCTTCTTGCGATGCGTTCGGTGTGGGATGCGAAATGGTCATGCGCGCAGGCATTCAGAAATAACGTCTTCACAGTTCCGATTGACTTTCGTCCCGGCGTCCCGGCGTCCAGAATAGACAGTGCTGTTCAAGTTCCCCTTGATCCAACATTTCCTAAATCGGTTTTTCACGTCCCATGGATTGCGCATCTTTCGGCGGGCCTCACATCGGGAGTAACTCTGCCGCGCGAAATTCTCACCGAACACACTCCCGACGGCGGCCTCCTGATGACCGTGACCGAGGACCGGCTCGATCCGGCCAACCCTGAGCACGTGCGGCGAGCGCGTATTTTGGTCGAGACGCTGATCGGTTGTACCGGTAGTCAATCGTAATGTGAGATAGCAGCTCGCATCAGATCGCAATGGTTGGCAATCGTGGCTGGGGAACTAGGATTCGAACCTAGATTGACGGAGTCAGAGTCCGCAGTTCTACCGTTGAACTATTCCCCAAAGCCTATGAAATCAAAGGGCTTTTCGTGTTGCGGAGCGGTTCTCACCTTTAGATAGCCTCTCATGTAACACGGCGTCGGTGCGCGGCCATCACTTAGGCCATTTAGCCGGAATTTCCAAGCGGCCGTGGATGCCCACCTTGGCGCCGCGGGAAGCGCTGTTCGGCTGGCTCACGGACCGAAGCAGATTGATTTGAACTTTGCCAAGGGCGCCGCCAGTCCGGTAATGGCGATCGATGTCGGGTTCTTCGACATGTCGTTCTGTCCGGTGCCCGTACCAATTTCGTAGAGAAGCGGCCCGGATCCTTCCAGGACGGGAAGCAACTTGGCCGCGATGCCGTTCAACGCCGTCTTGTTGTCGGCGAGCTCCCCGGTAAACGTCGGCAAATGGCTTATCAGGTCGGGCGCGATAGTGCCCGCGATGTCGTAGCGAGCGCCGCCGTTGCTGATTGTCAGGGTGCCGGGCCCTGAAGGCAGGCTGCCGCTGACTGCTTCCGAATAGACCGTTAGGTTATCGACATCGCGCAGGCACGCAACATTGAGGAGGCGCGAACCGCCAGCGGACGGCACATAGATCAAGACGCGCGCACGCGCGCGATCGGTGAGCACCGACCAACCCTGCTTGTCGCCAGGGTCGGCCGCCAAAGGGCGAAGCCACGCGATAAGGATAACAGCCGCCAACAGCGCACATAACGTCGCTGCGGAAGGGCTACGCCGCACGCTGGCTTTCCATCGCGACACTCTTTCGGTCGCCGGTATCACGATCATTGAGGCTTCCCCCCGAGCAGTTCTGGAAATTCTCTAGTCCGCGCCTTAATGAGCCATAACGGTCAAGAGGATAATAGTACAACCCTAGATATAATTCTGCCTAAATGGTGGGATGGAATTGGCCTTCAGTAAAATCCAACCCTGCTCGAAGGACGAAATCAACAACGACCGTGATTCATGACCTGACGCCTTTGAGGCGATGGAGCGTGTGATCGCCCGGGTGTGAGGTCCACGCAGGCTGGTGAGGTCTTCATGTGCCCTGCGCAGCTAGCGCAAGCCTTGGCGATCGGCTTCGCCGGCGTGGTCGGCGCTGTCGGCATGGCCTGTGCCCAGCCGAGCGTTGCGCAGTTCTACACCGGCAAAACCATTTCGGTCATTATCGGTTACGGCGCCGGCGGCGGCTATGACGCTTATGCGCGCCTGCTTGCACGGCATATGGGACGGCACATTCCGGGAAACCCAGTCCTGGTGCCGCAAAACATGCCCGGCGCCGGCAGCATCAAGGCCGCCAATTTCCTTTACTCCATCGCGCCGAAGGACGGCACGACGATCGGAACCTTCGGCGAGCATTTGGCCATCGATCCGCTGCTGGGAACGCTGGCGCTCAATGCCCAGAAGTTTACTTGGCTCGGCAGTGCCAGAAAGGCGACGCCGGTTTGCCTGTTCTCGACCAAGTCGCCGATATCATCGTGGGACGACATGCTCACCAAGGACCACCGCCTCGGCGGTCAGGCCCATGGCACTGAAGTCGAGCTGATCACCAATACGTTCCGCGAGTTGTTTCACACCAAATCCAAGCTCGTCGAGGGCTATAACGGACAACGCGAGATCATGCTGGCGATGCAGCGCGGCGAAGTCGACGGCAACTGCGGGCAATCGTACGAATCATTCACGACGTTCTATGGCGATATGGCGCGGCAGCACGAAGCAAAGATCGTGGTCTATGCCGCCCCGCAGCCGCTCGCCGCCCTCAAAGACGTGCCCAATGCCTTTGCGCTCGCGACCAGCGACGAGCAACGCAGCCTGCTCAAATTTGTTTTCGGCATCAGCATCATGAGCCGCGTATTTGCGGCGCCTCCCGACATTCCGGCCGACCGGAAGCTGGCGCTGCGCAATGCCTTCGTCGATACGATGCGCGATCCGCAATTTCTCGCCGAGGCCAACCAGCAGCATCTTGAGATCAGCCCCACGTCGGGAGACGAGATCGAAAAACTGCTCGGCGAGATTTACGCAACGCCAAAAGCCATTATCGATCGAGCGACCCGGATCGCCGATATGCCGTAGCGGCGCTGCGACGCCACGATGGCCTTTGATCGATCATCGTGACACGCGGGACCGCGCTATCCGTTGCCGGCAAGCCGAAATGGCTATGGTCGCGATTTGCGCCTGCTGCTTTTCTTTTCCGATTCATGCGTTCGCGCGCGGGCTAGCGCCGGGGCTTTCTTTTTGTCCGACGTCTCATGCTGCGGCTCGGCCGCAGTCTTCGGTGCGGCAGCGTCGCCGTGACCCGGGCTGCGCGACATCGGACCCCACCAGTTCGACGGCGTATCGTCGCCCCATACCTTTGGCCGCTGCGGCCGGTCCTGGTGCCAGGGCCGCGGCTCGAAGAAGCCGAGCTCCTCGTCATGGATTTGGTCGAGGTCGCAGAAGAACTCGATGACGACCCCATCGGGATTCTTGTGATAGACCGCGATGTTGTGGCCGATGACGTGGCGGATCGGCCCCCAGGTGAGCTTGATATTGTTTTTCGCCAGGAGATCGCAGGCGCGCTTGATGTCCGACCAGTCGCGCACCTCGAACGCGATGTGATGAATGCCGGCTTTGGCATCGCGCAGGAAGTTCACCGTATGATGGTCGCGGCTGCAGCGCAGGAACGCGAAGAAATCGCTGCGCCAGTCGGAAACCCGGAAGCCGAGCATGTCGCAATAGAATTTCACGATGCCCTGTACATCGGGGCACTGATAGGCGATATGGCCGAATTTCAGCGGCATGATGCCGGTGAATGTCTTGTCCTCGGGCGCGAAGGTGAAATCGGAAAAAATTTCGAGCGTTGTGCCCTTTGGATCCTCGAATGCGATCGCTTCACCGATCCCGGGTGTGATGTCGTGGCGCCGCTCGCTCTTCAAGCCGACCTTCTTCAGCCGCGAAGCGACTTCGCCGAGATCGCTGCCGGGCGCGATCTGGAACGACAGCCGCGGCGCTTCGACGGCGTCGCCCCGTTCAAGCACGATGGCTTCTGTTCCGGATTTGGTGGCGAGGATGGCGCGGTTCTTCTCGCGCGTGGCGAGGCTCAGTCCGACAATCCCGGTGAAATAGTCGACCATCCGCTCGACGTCGGGGGTCATCAAGGTCGAATGACCGGCGCGCTTGATTTGCAACATGCATTGTCTCCGTCAAAAGTTCTGCCGTTGATTTCCGCAATGCATCGATCAGGCGCTGCCGATCTCGTGCGACCTGACCGTGATTTCCAATTCGCCAAGCAGCGGGCTCGAGCGACACACGATCACGTCGCCTGGTTTGACCGGGCTCACGCCCTCGGGTGTTCCGGTGTAGACGAGGTCGCCCGGATAGAGAGTGTAGAAAGCGGACGCGAACTCGATCAACCGGCGGCAATCATAGATCAGATTGGCAGTGTTGCTGTTCTGCCTGACTTCGCCGTTGACCTCGAGGCTGATCGGCAAGTCGTCGGGATTCGGAATTTCGTCAGCAGTCACCATCCAGGGGCCGAGGACGGCGTAGCCATCGACCGACTTGCGAAAGCTTCGGTCCTCGCGGCCGCGCACCGTCATGTCGAGGCCTAGCGCGTAGCAGGCGACGTAATCGAGCGCCTGGGCGTGCGGAATGTCGCTGCCGGTCTTGCCGATCACCATGACCAACTCGACCTCGTGGTCGTTGCGCCGGTCCGGGAAGCGGATCGGAATGCCTTCAGACGGCCCGACCAGCGCGGAATTGGCTTTGAGAAACATGCCGGCCTCGCCGATCTTTGCCGACTGCGCCCGCACGACTTGCGAGCCGGGTTGGGCCGAGGCTGCCTCCATCTCCTTGATATGGGCCTGATAATTGGTCGGCGCACACGATAGCTTGGTGGGCCGCGCAACCGGGGCGAGCAGTTTGACCTCTGCGATCGGCTTGCCGGACGCCTTGTCCGCCATTTTGTCGAGCCGGTCGCGCCATTCCGGCAGCGCTGCGACGACGGCATCGCCCTTCATCGCATAGGGCGCCGATTTCCGAATTTTCGTCTGCGCGTCGGTAACGTCGTGCACCAGATCGCCGCGCACCACACCCAGGCGGTCGTCATCGTAGCGGCAAAGCTTCATAAATCTCTCCTTGACGGTCTATCGCCGTCGTCCCAACAGTTCGTTGTAGGTCTTTTGCCATTTCCGCTGATCGTCGCTGTTGAGGACGATCGGCATGATTGTTCTCTGCTTGAGCAAGTCGCCGATTTCCGGCGGGTTGGTCGAAACATCCGGCCGCGTCGGCAGCCGCCCCTTCTGCGTCATGAACGTCTCGCCTTCCTGACTGAGCACGAAATTGGCGGCAAGCTTCGCGGCACTCGGATGCGGCGCCAGCGTGTTGACGCCGACCGATCCGAAAATGAGCGGAACAGGATCCATGAGCCAGAAATCGGTTGGCGCCCCTGACATTTTCACATTGAGCGTCAGGGGCAGGAAGTTATTGAGCGCCAGCCAATATTCGCCGGCTCCCACCGATCGCGCAAGCGCGAGATGGCCATCGGTGATGACCGGATCGAGCGTGGCGGCGATGGCTTTGACCAGCGCTCGTCCGCGGTCCTCGCCATAATAGGCGAAAATCGCGGCGAGCCACTCGTCATCGGTATCGTCGATCGCAGTTTTACCCGACCATTCTTTGCGGGCGGCAAATTCTTCGTAGCTTTTCGGCAAGTCTGCTTTCTTGACGAAATTGGTGTTGTAGGCCGGTGCATTGTAATTGGCGTAGCTGCCGTACCAGCGGCGGTTCGGGTCACGCGCCTCGGTCATCAGGCCTTTGGCTTCCGGCGGGTCAAACGGCACCAGATCGTTCTGCGGTAACTGAGGGACGGTGGTGGTGAGGGCGATGTCCCAGGAGCGCTGCCGCGCGCGGTTCTCGATCGCGACGCGCGCCATGATCTGGGTGTCTGAGGAGCGGACGTAGCTCACCTTCACGCCGGTCGCGTCCTCGAACACCTTCCACAGCGGCAGCGCCTCCTGCTCGTTCATCGAGCCGTAGACCGTCAGCGCGCCCTCAGCCTTGGCGTCACGCAGCAGATCGGGAACGATCCAGGAATGTTGCGGCGCCGCCCGCGCGCTCGCGGGTGCGGCGACCGCGAGAGCGGCGGCGAGCCAAGTGGCTGCGGCTGCGTCTTTCAAGGCCGCCGTGATGCGCCCGTCCATTTGTACTGATCCCGGTTGGCGCAGAGGTTAGCAAGCGAGGGCAGGGACATTGAAATCCGCGCGGACAAATGCGAATAGCGGCGCCAGCGGCAACATATAGTAATGACTGACCAAATGCGCGGCGCAGACGCCGGCAATCAATCGCGACTCCGCCGGGCGGATCGACCGGACAGAGATGGCTTGCGTCATTGTGGGCGCGTTTCCTTTGCGCCCTGCAACGCTTGCCATACCTGAAACGATGCCAGCGGCATGTCGAGGTGGCGGATGCCGTGGTCGGCGAGCGCGTCGATAACGGCGTTCGTCACCGACGTCAGCGCGCCGGCGCAGCCCGCTTCACCGCAGCCCTTGACGCCGAGCGGGTTAGTCGTCGCCGGCGCCGGGTGATCGGCAAGGACGAACGACGGCACATCCGCCGCGCGCGGCATGGCGTAGTCCATGAAAGAGCCGGTGAGGAGCTGTCCGTCGCTGTCGTAGATCGTGTTCTCCATGAGTGCCTGGCCGATGCCCTGCACCACGCCGCCGTGAAGCTGGCCCGCGACGATCAGCGGATTGACGACGGTGCCGAAGTCGTTGACGCAGGTATATTTGACCACTTCGGTAACGCCGGTTTCGGGGTCGATCTCGACTTCGGCAACATGGCAGCCGTTCGGAAACGTCGAGGCGCCCGGTCCGTCGCTGACATGGCTGATATCGAGCGATTGCGGTGCGTCAGCCGGCGGCTTGGGACCGCTTTGAAGTTTCTGCGCCAGATCCATGATCGAGATCGCTCGGTCCGTTCCGACGATGACGAAATGCCCACGCTCGAAGGTGATGTCGGAGGCGGACGCTTCAAGCACGTAGCCGGCCAAATGCTTGCCTTTCTCGATGACCTTTGCGGCCGCTTCGACGACAGCGGTGCCTGTGTGCATGAGCGATTTCGAGCCGCCGGATCCGCCGCCGGCGATAAGCTGGTCGCTATCGCCTTGCAGAAGGGAAATTTTCTCGAAAGGAACGCCCAGCTTCTCGCTCAACACCTGTGCGAATGGTGTGGCGTGCCCCATGCCGAAATCGAGCGTGCCGGTCTTTAGCGTTACTGTGCCGTCAGGGTTGAAAACAATGTCGGCTAATTCCTTCGACGGCGGTGCTGTGACTTCAAGAAAATTGCCGACGCCGAGACCGCGGAGCTTGCCGTGCTTACGGCTTTCGCGCTTGCGCCGCGCGAAACCTTTGCCGTCGGCGAGTTCGAACGCTTGTTTGGTCAGTGCGGCGAAGTCGCCACTGTCGTAGGTGACCGCCGAAGCGGTTTTGTAGGGCAGGTCCTGCGGGCGGATCTGGTTGCGCTTGCGCAACGCCATGCGGTCGATGCCCATTTCGGCCGCGGCGGCGTCGATCAGGCGCTCCATATAATAATTGCCCTCGGGCCGGCCGGCGCCGCGATATGCCGAGACATGCGAGGTATTGGTGAACATGCACTTGGTCGAGACTTCGATCAGCGGCGTGCGATACATGCCCTGGACGTTCTTCACGGCGTTGATCGTGCCCGGCATATGGGCGACTGGCGAAAGGAATGCGCCGAGATTGGCGAAGCTCGTGATCCGCAGCGCGAGGAAGTTGCCCTCGGCATCAAGCGCCAGCTCGCCCGTGACGTCATGATTGCGGCCGTGGCTGTCGGACACGAAGCTTCCCGAACGCTCGTCGGTCCACTTCACCGGCCGGCCCAGCGCGCGGGCGGCATGGAGCAGGCAGATATATTCGGGGAACACCGCAGCCTTCATGCCGAATGAACCACCGACCTGCCCGGTCAAAATGCGCACGTCTTTGGCGACGACGCCCATCGCGTCGGCGATGTTGGCGCGCATGCCGAATACGCCCTGCGAGCCGACGTGGAGTGTGAAACGGCTGCCGTCGTGGGACGCGAGCGCGGCGCGCGGCTCCATGGCGTTGACGACGAGACGCGTGTTCGCGATGTTCAATCGGGTGACGTGCGCCGCCTTCGCGAGGGCGGCTTTGACCGCATCGGCATCGCCATAGTGATAGTCGAGTGAAACGTTGCCCGGCGCATCGTCGTAAATAAGCGGCGCGCCGTCGCGCGCGGCATCCTCGGCCGACGTGACGGCGGGCAACGCCTCGATATCGACGGTGACGGCTTCGGCGGCGTCCTTCGCAGCCAACACAGTCTCGGCGACAACAAAAGCGACCGGGTCGCCGACATAGCGCACCTTGTCCGTTGCCAGAGCATCGCGGCGCGGCTTTTTCATCGGCGAGCCGTCGCGGTTATTGAACGGCACGATGCATTTGAGCGGTCCGTAGTCCTTCAAATCCGCCGCGGTGTAGACCCCGAGCACGCCCGGCATCTCGCGCGCCGCTTGGGTGTCGATCGAACGGATAATGCCGTGGGCGTTCTGGCTGCGCACCATGACCGCATAGGCTTGGCCGGGCAGGCTGATGTCGTCGGTATAATGGCCCTGGCCGCGCAGCAGCGTCGGGTCTTCCTTGCGCGGCACGGATTGGCCGACGGCAAATTTCTCGACCGACAATTTCTCCGCCGCCGATTCATCCGCCGACAATGCGGTCGCCCGACTGCCGGCAGGCTGTTGCAAATTCATGGCTACTTAATCCCGCAAAATCGCATGTTGCGGTGACATAGTGGAGTTGACGCAGCGCGGCAAGCTATGGGCGGGGCATGGCTCATAAGCCTTGGCGGCACGGTATTTGGCCCTGAGGACGGTGCCTGTTACACTTTGCGGGATTTAGGCTTGAACACAGACCGCGGCCGTTGAGCCCCAAGTTCCGGCGCGGCAGAAAGGTTATGGATGGGGGACGACGAGGCCTTGCCGAGAGGCGGCCTCGACACCAACGGGGCGCCGCGCCGGCGGTCCCGTTGGGGTCGTCGAACGCCGTACGGCATTCGTCGCGACGGTCCACGTCGCGACGATGGGCGTACGGCTGGGCACGATCGTCCGGGTCCCACCTACGCTGCACTCGATCTTGGCACCAACAACTGCCGGCTCCTGGTCGCGCGTCCAACCGCGGAAGGCTTTCGTGTCGTCGACGCGTTCTCCCGAATCATCCGGCTTGGCGAAGGTATTGCCGCGTCCGGCCGGATCAGTGAGGCAGCGATTACACGCGCGGTCGAGGCGCTCGGGGTGTGTCGCGATAAGATGCGGGCGCGTGGCGTTGTTCGGGCGCGCCTCATCGCCACCGAGGCCTGCCGCGCGGCCGAAAACGGCGAGGCCTTCCGGATGCGCGCCGCGGCCGAGGCGGGGCTCGAACTTGAAATCATCGATTCGGCGACCGAGGCCAGACTGGCGGCAACCGGCTGCACGGAGCTGTTCGATCCCGGGGCGGCCGGCGTCATCCTGTTCGACATCGGTGGCGGATCGTCGGAATTGGTGCGGCTTGGCCGGCCGGGGCACCGACGACGTGGGCCGCCTAAGCCCGACATCGTCGGATGGGCGTCGCTGCCGGTGGGCGTCGTCACGCTGGCCGAACGCTATGGCGGCACCTTGGTGTCGCATGAGATCTACGACGCCATGGTGAAAGAGGTCGCCGCACTCGTCGCCAAATTTGCCGCTGCCCATCCCTGCGATCTCGATGGCTTCCATATGCTCGGCACGTCCGGCACGGTGACCACCATCGCCGGGGTTTTCCTCCGGCTCAAGCGCTATGATCGCCGCCGCGTCGACGGCTGTTGGCTTTCGGACAATGAAATTTCCAGTGTGGTCGCCGAGCTCATGGCAATGAGTTTCGACGAACGCGCGGCCAATCCGTGCATCGGCACCGAGCGCGCCGATCTCGTGCTCGCCGGCTGCGCCATTCTCGACGCCATCCGAAGCGCTTTTCCCTGTCCGCGGCTGCGCGTTGCCGACCGCGGCCTGCGTGAAGGCATGTTGGTCGAGATGATGCGCGACGACGGCGTTTGGGGCGAGGCCTGAGCGCCATGTCGGGGGAATCATGTTTGAAGGATGCATGTGAGGGATAATGGCGCGGCTCAAAGATGAGAAGCGCCGCAAGCTGTCATCGCGGACGTGGCTCGAACGTCAGATCAGCGATCCTTACGTCGCGCGCGCCAAGCGCGAGGGGCTGCGGTCGCGCGCGGCTTATAAGCTCGCCGAAATCGACGACAAATATCGCCTGCTCAAAGCGGGAGCACGCGTCGTCGATCTCGGCGCCGCACCCGGCGGCTGGAGCGAGATCGCGGTCCGGCGCATCGGCGCGAAGGGTCGCGTGGTCGCGCTCGATATCCTCGACATAAAACCGATTGCTGCGGTTGAATTCCTCAACCTCGATTTTCTCGATGAAACGGCGCCGGATCGCCTCAAGGCGCTCCTCGGCGGCAAAGCCGACGTCGTGCTCTCCGACATGGCCGCGAACACGACCGGCCATCGCCAGACCGACCACCTGCGCATCATGGCGCTGGCGGAGGCGGCGGCTCAGTTCGCGCGCGAAGTGCTTGCGGAGCGCGGCAGTTTCCTCTGCAAGGTGCTGCAAGGCGGCACCGAAGCGGCGCTGCTCGCCGAACTCAAGCGCGATTTCACCACCGTCAAGCACGTCAAGCCGCCGGCAAGCCGCGCCGATTCCGCGGAGCTTTATCTCCTCGCCACCGGGTTTCGCGGCCGCACTCTCACTTAAGGCTTTTCGACCGCTACCGCCGACTGCGCCAGCTTACGTCCGACGAGCTCGGAGCCGGCGTCGGGAGCAAGGCGCATAAAGATTAGGGCCGCGCTCGCTGAAAACAAACCGATTGCGATAAAAGCCGGCGGGAAATCGAGCGCGCTCATGGCCGCGCCGTGCTTCAGCCGCAGCGTAATCTCGACGATAAGGGCACCGACGGCGACGCCGGTCGAGAGCGACAATTGCTGTGCGGCGGCGACGAGCGCGGTCGCCTTGCTCATCATCTGCGGTTCGAGCTCAGCGTAGGCGATGGTGTTGATACTGGTGAACTGTAGCGAGCGAAAAAAGCCGCCGGTGAGCAAGATCGCGATCATCGCCGCAAACGGCATCCCCGGAACGAAGCTCGCGCAAGCCGCGAGGAAAGCGCTGCTGACGAGGCTGTTGTAGAGCAGCACGTTGCGGTAGCCGAAACGATTCAGCACGCTGGCGACGGCGGCCTTCATGAACATCGAGCCCAGAGCGCCGGTAAACGTGATCATGCCGGATTGGAATGGCGACAGGTCGAAACCGATCTGAAGCAAAAGTGGCAACAAGAACGGCAGCGCGCCGACCCCAAGCCGGAACATGAAGCCGCCGACAATGCTAGTGCGGAACGTGGGCAGCTTGAGCAGGCTGAGATCGAGGATCGGCGTTGCGGTGCGCCTCGCATGCAGCACATACAGCACCGCCGAGACGGCGCCGACGCAGATCAGCGCGGCAACGACGCCGACGGGCAAATACTCGAGTCCCATCACCGAAAGGCCGAACGCCAGTCCGCCGATTGCAAGTCCCGACAGAATGAAGCCGACTAGATCGAATGGATCACGCCGCTCGATGCGCACGTTGGCGATAAAACGAGTCGCCATCACCATGCCGAGAGCGCCTATCGGCACGTTGATAAGAAAGATCCAATGCCATGACGCGTATGTGGTGATGAAGCCGCCGAGCGGCGGCCCGCAGATTGGTCCGATCAGCGCCGGCATGGTCAAGAGCGACATGGCATTCACGAGGGCCTGTTTGTCGATCGTGCGCACCATGATCAAGCGGCCGACCGGCGTCATCATCGCGCCGCCCATGCCCTGCACGATGCGCGCCGCCACGAACTCTTCGAGCGAATGCGACATGGCGCAGCCGATCGAACCAAGCACGAATACGCCGAGCGCGATGCGGAACACGTTGCGCCCGCCGAAACGGTCGGCGACCCAGCCGCTGGCGGGAATGCAGATGGCGAGCGAGAGCAGGTACGATGTGACCGCAAGCTTCAAAGCCAGCGGATTGGTGCCGAGCGCGCGGGCGATGGCCGGAAGCGAGGTGGCGATCACCGTCGAATCCATCTGCTCCATGAACAGCGAAACGGCGACGATGAGCGGGACGACGCGGTCGTTCTGGCTTGATGGCATGTGCGGCTAACGGCTTGTGGCACGGCTCGCGTGAAGCCGCAACAAACCGTCGGCCGGCTGTTGGAACGTCGGGTCGATCTCGAGTGCCTTGCGGAAGTCGGCGATTGCTTCGGTATTATCGCCGAGTCGCTCGCGGATCAAGCCGCGCGTCGAGAAGGCGCTTGCCGAGTGTGCATCAAGCGAGATGGCGCGGTCGACATCGGCGAGCGCGTCGGCGTTCGCTCCGGCGAGATAATGCGCCCAAGCGCGGTTGTAGTAGGCCAGCGCGGCGTTGGGTGACAGCGCGATCGCGTGCGTGTAGTCGTCGATGGCGCCGGCGAGATCGAGCCGCTCGCGCCTGGCATTGCCGCGGTTGACGAAAGCGTCCGGCGAACCGGGACCGAGCTTGATCGATTGATCGAAATCCGCGATGGCGAGCGCGGTTTCGCCTTTGGCTTCCAAGGCGCTGCCGCGATTGTTGTAGGCTTGAGCCGTCGGATTGAGTTTGATCGCTTGATCGTAATCGGCGATGGCGCGATCGAGATCGCCTTTGCGGCGCCAAGCGATGCCGAGATTGTAATACGCGGCGGCATAGTTTGCGTCGTTGCGGAGCGCCTCGTTGTAGTCGGCGATCGCGTGCGCGGGGTCGCCTTTGTCGTCATAGGCGTTGCCGCGGTTGTTATAGGCAATGGCGAATTTCGGATTGAGCCTGATCGCCTCGTCGTAATCGGCAATGGCGTGGTCGAGGTCGTGCTTCTGATAATACGCGTATCCCCGCTCGTTGTAGGCTCCCGCCTGCTGGGAGTTGAGCCGCACCGCTTCGCTCAGATCGGCGATGGCGCGGTCGAAATTGCCGTCGCGGCGAAATTCGATGCCGCGATCGTAATACACCATGGCATTGGCGGGATCGAGCTGGATCGCCTCGTTGTAGTCCGCAAGAGCGGCGCTGCTGTCGCCCTTGTCAGCATAGGCGTTGCCGCGGTTGCTGTAAGCTTGGGCGTTGGTTGGATCGAGGCGAATCGCAGCTCCGAAATCGGCGAGGGCACGATCGTAATCGTGCTTCTGGTAGGAAACGAGGCCGCGATTGTCGTAGGCGAGCGCAAATTGCGGTGAAAGCTTGATGGCGCGATCGAAGTCGGCGGTGGCTTTGACGAAGTCGCCCTTGCTGCGCCATGAATCGCCCCGGTTGTTGTAGGCGGCGGCCATGGCGGGTTCGAGACGAATGGCCTGATTGTAGTCGGCGATGGCGCGGTCGTACTCGCCCTTCTTGAACCAGGCGATGCCGCGATTGTTGTAAGCCGAGGCGTTTCGGGGGTCGAGCCGGATCGCCTGGTCGTAGTCGGCGATTGCACTATCGAGCTCGCCCTTGCGACGAAACGCCAGGCCGCGGTTGAAAAAGGCGGCGGCATAATTGGGTGACAGCCGAATTGCCTCATTGTAGTTGGCGATGGCGCGATCGAAATCGCGCTTTTCATCATAAGCGTTGCCCCGCGTCATGAATTCGAGGGCGTCGGTCGGATCGAGCCTGATCGCTTGGTCGAGGTCGGCGATGGCGCCGTCGAAATCCTGCTGCGCCAGCAGCACGCCGGCCCGGTTGGCGAAGGCCCGCGCATAGTTCGGATTGAGTGCGATTGCCGCGGCAAAATCCTTGAGCGCATTGGTGAGGTCGCCTTTGGTGCGCAACGCCATGCCGCGATTATCGTGAAGGATCGCGAGATTGACGGGCTGATAGTGGCCCGATGCGATCAATGTGGTGCAGGACGCGATACGTTCCTCGGCCGTGGCGCGCCACAGACCGGTGCAGCGATGCTCGTCGGTTGTATCTTGGGCGTGTACCTGGAAGGTCGCCCCCAAAAGAATCGCGGCCATCAACGGCCAGCGAAACCCCGCGCGCGGGAGGAAGGGTGAGTCGAGCATAGGTCGAATCTATTCCGCGCCGCCTTTCTCTGCCACAGGGTATGGTGTCGCCCCAAGCTGGCCTCCGTGACAAGGGTCCGGCCTAAGCACAAAGTCCTGTCTTTGTCGGTTCTCTGCCACGGATAAAGGCCGCGTCGTCGCCGACACGGCCTTTATCCTGTGTTGCACCGCATACATCGCGCTCGGCCCGAACATGGCCGGTCACGACGGCGTCCGTCAGCTAATAATGTAGACGATTTCGTAGGTGTCCGGCTCGACGATCACGATTTCATCTCGCACGACGATGAAGTCGTAGCCGCGCCACTCCGGATAGATTTCCAGAACGTCCTGGGGCAACGGATAGAAGTGCACGGTTCGCGGCACCGCGGTTCCGATGGACACATTAAAATTGACGTTCGTTACCGGCGCAACGTGAACGTCATTCTTGATCACGGTGCGGATTTTGGTGCGCTGTTCCGTCGAGAGATTGACGGCGGTCTTTTTGCCCGTCGTGCTGGGGTTGGCGGCGTTATTCTTCTGAGGCTCGCCGCTCTTTTGAGGCTCATTGTTTGTCGCTGCACCCGGAGTTGTTGACTTGTTCTCAGGATTTGCTTTGGGTGACTCGGCAGTTTCCGGCTTTGAATGTTCACCCTGCGCATTCTGTCCAGTTTTGCGTTCGTTTGGCCCTTTCTCCTCGCCGACGGGTTTGTTCTCTCCGGCTTTCATTCCAGGTTTCGCCATGCCGCCGCCTTCCTCGGCCTTTTGCGGTGCGCCTTTCGGCTGTGCCTGCGGTGCCATGCTTTGACCCGGCTTGCCCTTCTCAACCGGAGCGCCCTTTGCGCCGGGCTCATGTTGCTCCGCGGCGGGAGGTGAACCTTCCTGGTGCATGCCCTGCGCAACCGCAAAATTGGCGCTCACCATAAGAGCCGCGGCCGCGGCAGTGGCGAGCAAAGTATTCTTTCTGATATTCATGGATAGCTCCTTGGTTCTTTGTATCAGGGATTTTTCTTTCCGAGACACAACGCGGGAGCAAAGCGGACCGTTCCTGGAACTTTATGTTTTTTGTAACGGGCGTTTAAAGTAATGCGTCGGGGCAAATGATAAGACTAAGAAAATTAATAGCCGTTCACTGGCGACATTAATGGATGTTCAAAAAAGCAAAGTCGGATTGGGAATCCTGCCGAAACATCCAACCGCGGCGATTGGAAGTGCTCACAATCTTTTTGCCGCTTCCTCGACCATGCTGAGGTCGGAATATGCCTTCACATCGATGTTGTCGTTGAGAAATCCAACCTCTTTCTGCTTCTGCAGATTGCTTTGCAGCGCCGCGAGGTTCGGCATCCCGTTCGGATCGCGATATTGGTCGCGGCCGGTAAACACCCACTCGAGGCGGGCAGGCGGCGCCTTGTTGAGGCGTGCGACAATAGCAACGGCTTCCTCGTGATTTTTAGGATCGCTGTACCAGCGGATCGCGCGTACCGTATCCTCCAGGAAATCGACGAGCGCCGCGCGGTTTTTCTGAATGAAGCCGGTGCGCGCCGTCCACATCGTGAGCTGCGTGATCCCGAATGCGTCCTTCTGCGTGAACAACGTGCGCGCCATCGCCCGCAAATCGGGATCGAGCGAGAACGGCGGTACGGCGCTGATGAGATCGGCTTTGCGCTCGCCCAGCATCGCGCGCATGGCGGGGAACGGCGCCTCGACGATGGTGTAGTCCTTGTTGGCTTCGAGGCCATGTTGGCGCAGCATCGCGCGCATCGCGATGTCGACGGCGCTGCCCAGTGCATTGGTGGCCAACACTTTGCCCTTGAGGTCTTCAACGGCCTTGATCGGCCCGTCGGCACGCACCATGAACTGGTTCGTGCCGTAACCCGGCACGCCGTCCTGGATTTCGTCGCCGATGACGCGCAGGTCGGCCATGTGGGCATTCTGGATGGCGAGCGCGAAGGTCGAGAACGCAAGCGGCCCGATGTCGAGCTCGCCGGACGCGAGCGCGGTGATGACCGGCGGCGTGCCCTCGAAGCGGGTTGCCTCGGCGGTGTAGGATTGGCCGTAATGCTTGAGAATGTCCTTCTTCTCCAGCACCAGCGGTGCAATCGAGGCCGGCACCACGACCCAACCGACGCGAATTTTCAATGGACCGGTCTGGGCGAAGGCAGTGCGGCCGGCGCCGGCAAGCGCTGCCGTCGCTGCCAACGCGCCAAAGCTGATCTCGCGACGATTGATCTGCCGATTTCATGGTGACCACCCTGGATTTCTGCCGATAAGGCCTATCAATTCCGACGAATGCATGCTATCGGCCACCGCCAACCCAACAGCGGGCCCAATCCGGGCGAGGAGTTGGGCCAGGGACAGTATCCCTGGGCTTGCGCGACATCCTTCCGATACGCCGGTCCGCGCTTCGGGCCATGCGGAGTTGGCAATGGCACTAACGTCAAGAGATATACCACGCGAAGCATACACTTTCGACGACGTGCTGTTGAAGCCAGCGCTGTCGGACGTTTTGCCGTCGGAAGTGGACGTCAGGTCGCGGATTACACGCAGCGTTATCCTGAATATCCCCATCGTGGCCTCGGCCATGGATACCGTGACCGAAGCCCATATGGCGATCGCCATGGCGCAGGCCGGCGGTATCGGCGTCATTCACCGCAACCTCGATCCTGCAGTTCAGGCCGCGCAGGTACGCCAGGTGAAAAAATTCGAATCGGGCATGGTGGTGAATCCGGTCACCATTCCTCCCGACGCGACGCTCGCCGACGCGCGTGCGCTGATGCAGGAGCATCGCATTTCCGGGATCCCGGTCGTTGAGGGCGGCGGCAAGGGCCGCGCCGGCAAGCTGGTCGGCATTCTCACCAACCGCGATGTGCGCTTCGCCACCGACCCGCGGCAGAAAATCGCCGAGCTGATGACCAAGGAAGGGCTCGTCACCGTGCGCGAGAGTGTCGGCCAGGACGAGGCCAAACGGCTCCTGCACCAGCACCGCATCGAGAAGCTCCTGGTCGTCGACGGCGACTATCGCTGCGTCGGCCTCATCACCGTGAAGGATATCGAAAAGGCGGTCGCAAATCCCAACGCTTGCAAGGACGAACAAGGCCGATTGCGCGTCGCTGCCGCCACCTGGGTCGGCGAGGATGGTTTCAAACGCAGCGAAGGCTTGATCGAGGCCGGCGTCGACCTCGTCGTGGTCGATACCGCGCACGGCCATTCCAAGCGCGTGCTGGAGGCCGTCAATCGCATCAAGCGCATGTCGAACGCGGTTCAGGTCGTCGCCGGCAATATCGCGACCGCCGAAGGCGCCAAGGCGCTGATCGATGCCGGCGCCGACGCCATCAAGGTCGGTATCGGGCCGGGCTCGATCTGCACCACACGGATCGTCGCCGGCGTCGGCGTGCCGCAACTGACGGCGATCATGGATGCCGTCGAGGCGGCGAAGCAGACCAACACTCCGGTGATCGCCGATGGCGGCATCAAATATTCCGGCGATCTCGCCAAGGCGCTCGCCGCTGGCGCCGATTGCGCCATGGTGGGCTCGCTGCTGGCCGGCACCGACGAAACGCCCGGCGATGTCTTTCTGTATCAGGGCCGTTCGTACAAAACCTATCGTGGCATGGGATCGGTTGCCGCCATGGCGCGCGGGTCGGCCGACCGTTATTTCCAACAGGACATCAAGGACACCCTCAAGCTCGTGCCCGAGGGCGTCGAGGGTCAGGTCGGCTACAAGGGCCCGGCGGCGACCGTGCTGCACCAGTCGACCGGAGGCTTGCGCGCCGCCATGGGCTACGTCGGTGCCGGGACCATCGCCGAGTTGCACGACAAAGCGGAATTCGTCCGCATCTCTTCCGCGGGGTTGCGCGAGAGCCATGTGCACGACGTCACTATCACGCGTGAAAGCCCGAATTATCCGAGCCGGGGCTGAGTGCACCCGATGAAGGCTTCGTCGACGGATCCTTTCACCAAGATACGCGCGGCGACCGCTGCGCACCGCGCCCAGCACGGCTGCGGCGCCTATGCTTACGACAATGGCCCGTTGCTCGCTGCGCTGGCGGCGGCGGCCGATGCACGTCGCATTTTGGAACTTGGTACGGCGCTCGGCTATTCGGCTCTGTCGTTTGCATTGGGCGCACCGGACGCAACTGTCGACACCATTGAGCGCGACCAGGAGCATGTGCGCCTCGCGCGCGAGACTATCGCCGCAGCGGCCATGGATCATCGCATCGCCGTACACGAGGGCGACTTTGCGGTGGTGCTGCCGACGCTCGATCCGGGCTACGACGTCGCCTTCTTCGATGGCCATACGCCGGTACCGGCCCTGCACAAAGCGTTGCGGGGCCTATTGCGCACCGGTGGCACGCTCATCACCGCGAACCTCAACCACGGCGGTACCGCCGACACGGTGCGCAAGGCTTTATTTGACGCGAAGTCATGGCGCAGCGCGCTTGTTGACGAAGCCGGCGAGACTGCGATCAGCGTCAAGCTCTAATGCGCTGACGTGGCGGCTGCACAGATGGCGTGATAAGGATACCTGCGGGCAACACGGGATACCAGTCTATGTCACTTCGCGCCGTTCTGCTGCCGTTGTTTGTCGAGGTGATCCTCACCTTTCTGCTGCTGTTCTCTTTGGCTCCGTTACGGGGCCGCGATGTCAGGTCGGGCGTGGTCAGGCCAGAGGATGTCGCGCTGCGCGAGCCGAAATGGTCGCGACGCTCGATGCAGGTCGCCTATTCGTTCTCAAACCAGTTCGAGCTGCCCGTCCTGTTTTATGTCATCACGATTCTCGCGTATGTCACGCACCATGCCGGTTTTCTGTTCGTCGTGCTGGCCTGGGTCTTCGTGATCTTCCGCTTGCTGCAAGCTTACATCCACGTGACCAGCAATATCATTCAAGTCCGCGGTGCGTTCTTCGCCGTCTCGGCGATCGCTCTTGCCATCATGTGGGTGATCTACATTGTCGAGGTGCTCACCGGGACTTAGACTGCATGATCATTCCGGGATCGTAATTTCTCCGGTTCTTACGATTGAGGATCAACGCCATGCCGCTCGACCTCTGCCATCCCACCGCCCCGCACGCGAAGCTCAAGCTGCCGGAGTGGTACGTCTCGAGCCTGATGATGGACCGCGCGCTCGACGCGATCTGCCGGCGCGTGAAGAAATTCGACCGCAAGCACGACATTCCTTATCTCGCCGGCTACAGCCAGGACGGCAAGACGATCTATATCGATCGTCACATGCCGCAATCGTTCAAATTCAAGGGCCGCACCATCGACACCGACCGCTTCCTGGTTCTGCATGAGGAGGTCGAGAAGACGCTGATCGATCAGCTCGGGCTGCATTACCTTCATGCTCATCAGATTGCGACGCGCGCCGAAGAGGCGGCCGTGCGCGCCGCCGGGGTCGAATGGCGCGACTACGACCGGTTCATGCAGAAATACGTCAAACGTATCGGCGACGAGCGCCTCACCAAAGTGCCCGACGATCTCGACCCAAGCCGTATCGTGACGAGCACGACGACGATCTGCTGCAGCGGATGCTGGCCTCGATCGACAAAGGGCATGTGCCCAAGGGCTTTCGTGTGCCAACAGTTGACGGAGGCGATCGCAGACGTCCGCCAATACGTTCGCCGGCACGATACGCCGGGCGCAAAAACGCACCGGCCAAAGGCAAACACGGCCGCCAAGAAGTCGAAAGCGCAGCGACCGCCAAGCCGAAGCGATCAGCGTGCCAACCCCGTACCGTTCATGACGCCTTCGGCCCGCCTTTCCGCCGCTATCGAGGTGCTCGCCGATATCGAGGCGCGGCGGCGGCCGGCGGCCGACGCGCTCAAAGATTGGGGTCTGTCGCACCGCTTTGCCGGCTCGTCCGACCGCGCGGCGATTGCCGGCCTGGTGTATGACGCGCTGCGGCGCAAAGCGTCCTCAGCATGGCTGATGGGTGAGGCGAGCCCGCGGGCGGCGCTGCTCGGCATGCTGCATCGTGAACGCGGCCTAGACGTCGCCGAAATCGCGGCGTTGTGCAGCGGCGCTCGCTTTGCGCCGGCGCCTTTGACCGAAGCAGAGCGAGCAGCGCTGGCGCGCGCTCGCTCGCCGACGCGCCGCCCCATGTTCGGGGCGAATATCCGGAATGGCTCGACGCGCATTTCGCGCGAGCATTCGGCGACGAGCGGGCGGAGGAAGGCGCCGCGCTGGCAAGCCGTGCGCCGCTCGACATGCGGGTCAACACGCTCAAGGCCGAACGGGAGGAGATTTTGCCGAAGCTCGCGCATCTTGGCGTCGAGCCGACGCGATGGTCGCCGAACGGCCTGCGCATCAGGCTCGCGGCCGATGCCAAAAGCCCGGCCATCCATGCCGAGCCCGTCTTCCTCAAGGGCGCGATCGAAATCCAGGACGAGGGCTCGCAGCTCGCCGCGCTTTTTGCCGGCGTCAAACCCGGCGAGCAGGTGGTCGACCTCTGCGCCGGCGCCGGCGGCAAGACGCTGGCGTTCGCCGCGGCAATGGAAAACCGCGGCCAGATCTATGCCACCGACATCGACAAGCGACAGCTTGCCCCGATCCATGAGCGGCTCGCGCGGGCAGGCGCGCGCAATATCCAGGTGCGCACGCCGCGCGGTACCTCTCCGGTTCCGCCCCCGAAGGATCAGGCTGGGCTCGCCGATCTTGCCGGCCATATCGACCGCGCGCTGATCGACGCGCCGTGCACCGGCACCGGCACCTGGCGGCGCAATCCCGATGCGAAATGGCGGGATCCGCCCGGGCGCGCTGGCCGAACGGGTCAAAGGAGCAGGCCGCGCTGCTTGATCGCGCCGCCGCGCTCGTCAAAGCCGGCGGCCACATTGCCTACATCACCTGCTCGGTGCTGCAGGAGGAAAATGCCGACCAGGTGCAGGCTTTTATCGACGCGGCACGCCGATTTTTCCGTGGAAAAGCCCGCCGAAGTGATCGCAGGCGCTGGGCGAGCGCGCCTATCTTTTTACCCATGCCGCGCTTATCTCCGACCATGGTTTGCTGATGACGCCGCGCCGGACCGACACCGACGGGTTTTTCGTCAGCCTGCTGCGGCGCTCTGCATGAACTGCCATGGCCAAAACGCAAAAGACCGAGGCGGTTACTGTGGAATCCGCCATGGCATCCCACGACAAGATTCTCATCGTCGATTTCGGCTCGCAGGTCACGCAGCTCATCGCTCGGCGCGTGCGCGAGGAGAGGGTCTATTGCGAGATCGTGCCGTTTCAGAAGGCGGAAGCCGCCTTCCGCGAGATGAAGCCCAAAGGCGGTGATCCTCTCCGGCGGTCCGGCATCGGTGCTCGACAAGGACGCGCCGCTCGCGCCGCTGGCGATCTATAAGGCCGGCGTGCCGGTGCTCGGCATTTGCTATGGCGAGCAGGCCATGGCGCAGCAGCTCGGCGGCAAGGTCGAGGCCGGCCATCACCGCGAATTCGGCCGCGCCGAGGTCGAAGTGACGAAACCGTCCGCCGCTCTATGACGGCGTCTGGCAAGTCGGCGAGCGTTATCCGGTCTGGATGAGCCACGGCGACCGCGTCACCAAATTGCCGCCGGGATTTACGGCGATCGGCGACTTCGGCCGAATGCGCCGATCGCCATCATCGCCGACGAGGCGCGCCGCTTCTATGCCACGCAATTTCATCTCGAAGTCATGCATACGCCGCACGGCGCCGGCATCCTGCGCAATTTCGTGCGCAAAATCGCGGGCTGCGCCGGCGACTGGACCATGCGCGCGTTCAAGGACGAGGCCATTGAAAAAATCCGCCAGCAGGTCGGCAAGGGCAGGGTGATTTGCGGGCTGTCGGGCGGTGTCGATTCCGCCGTCGCCGCGGTGCTGATCCATGAAGCGATCGGCGATCAACTCACCTGCGTCTTCGTCGATCACGGCCTGTTGCGGCTCGGCGAGGCGGAAAAAGTGCGTGGCGCTGTTCCGCGACCATTACAATATTCCGCTGGTTCATGTCGACGCTGCCGACGACTTCCTCGAAGCGCTCGCCGGCGTTGAAGACCCGGAAACGAAGCGCAAGACCATCGGCAAATTGTTCATCGACGTGTTCGAGGCCGAGGCCAAAAAAATCGGCGGTGCCGCAGTTTCTGGCGCAAGGCACGCTGTATCCCGACGTGATCGAGAGCGTGTCGTTCACCGGCGGCCCGTCGGTGACCATCAAGTCGCATCACAATGTCGGCGGTCTGCCGGCGCGCATGAACATGAAGCTGGTCGAGCCGCTGCGCGAATTGTTCAAGGACGAAGTGCGGGCGCTCGGCCGCGAGCTCGGCCTGCCCGAGGCCTTCGTCGGCCGCCATCCGTTCCCGGGCCCAGGCCTCGCCATCCGCTGTCCCGGGCGCCATCACCCGCGAAAAGCTCGATATTCTGCGGATCGCCGACGACATCTTCATCGAGGAAATCCGCCGCGCCGGTCTCTACGACGAGATCTGGCAGGCGTTCGCGGTGCTGCTGCCGGTGCGCACCGTCGGCGTGATGGGCGACTTCCGCACCTACGATTTCGTCGTCGGGTTGCGCGCCGTCACCTCGACCGACGGCATGACGGCGGATTTTTATCCCTTCGACATGGCTTTCATCGGCGCCGTTGCAACCCGCATCGTCAACGAAGTGAAGGGCGTCAACCGCGTCGTCTACGACATCACGTCCAAGCCGCCGGGGACGATCGAGTGGGAGTGACGGGGATTACCTCTTAAGTCAATCTCAGACAAGATCCTTTGCAGCTCGGCAATTTCAGCCTGCCACCGCTCTCGATACGCCACTCCAGGCTGCGTCTTCGCGAAAGTCGAAAATGGGCCGATCGATATCGATTGTCGCTGTACCAGCAGATCGCGTATCTTCCAAATTCGTGTGAATGCCTCTATGCGCTCCCGATGATACGACGGCCCGCGCCAAGTGGTATCACCCATCCCCCAGCACGGTCGGGACGCGCGAATTCATCGTGCGGGGCTGCGCCGGAGTCTGAAGCACCTCGCGGATGCCCGCATCCTCGATCTCGGAAACCTTGAGATCCACGGTCGGTCCGGCAACGGGGCTCGCGGATGCAGGATTGAAGCTGTGGATGAAGGTTCGCGTCAAAGCGCAAGCGCCCGTTTGAGTTCGTCGTGCTCAAAGGCGGTGGCCATGCGGGCGATCTCGGCGGGGCGGGCCCCGGCCTCCTTCGCGGTCTCCCGCCAGGTCGCCGTGACCACCGCGACTTCCTTGATGATGCCGCGCGCCGCCGCGAGGCCGAGGCCGAAATATTCCGACGCGGCCTCGAGAAGGTCGATCGAGCAGGTGCCTTCGTCGAGATCGATGTTCGTGGTCAGCACGCGAGCCTTGAGGTCGGTTGGCACCGGGTTGAGGTCATAGACCGGCGAGAGCGACCAGCCGGCCTTGCCGAGCCACAGGAAGCCGTGATTGCGGAGGTGATCATCGAGATTCGAGATCAGCACGTTGAAAGCGACACGGCGGTAGAGCGCCTGGGCGTCAGTCTTCGCTTGAGCCCCGTGCCGCGTCAGCGCATCGACGATCTCGGGATAGCTGCCGCGCTCACCGTCCCTCGATCCCGTCATCGCCATCGCGGATAGGAACGGGATGCGGATGGTTCTGGCGCGGTCGAAGCGCCGCGACAGCAGAACCGCTTTGCCACCGACCTGCAGCAATTCGTGGGAGGGTGTCGCGATGCCGGCGCGCCCGGCGAGGTGCAAGGCGATCTCCTCCCAGGTCTCCATGCTGTAGTCGTCGGTCTCCTTGGGAAACTTGGCGATGGAGAGACGGCCGTGCTGATCGATGACCGATGCCTTGGGGCGCGCGCCGCCAAGCGACGATCCGGGCGCGAAGATGAGCTGGAGATCCTCCTCCGTCTCCTCATCGCGCAGGATGCGCTCCGTTACGGCAAGGAGACGTCCGAGTTCGATCACGGCGGGCACGCCGGCGCGGAGCGGCGCTTGGAACACGTCCTCCTCCGCCCAACGAAAACGGAGCGCGCCGAGGCGGGTCTCGTCAGCGACGCCAAGAAGGTAGTCGCTCTCGGCGAGGGTTCGGACCACGCGGCCCTCGCGTTCAGCGAGACGCCGCTCGGCGCGCTGCATGAGCCGGCGCCCCCAGGTGTCGGGGGCCGAGTCGCCAATGGATCCGAAGATGGCCTGTCCGGCCGGCGGCGCGAAGCCGCCGCGGGTCAGCGCGAGGGAGGGCTCGATCGAGAAGCGATCCGGATCGGCGAGCCATTCCGGCGCGTACTCAAAGACGACGGTCTCACTGCCGCGCACCTTGTTGCTGCGGACCAGGCCAACCGGACGCGTACGCCCTTCAATGTCGATGTGAACTTCAATATCAGCCATGATCGGTCGGCCCTGATGTGCGCTTGAGGCGGACGCGTTTCGGCAGCTCCGCGCTGGCGAGCGCCTGGCCGACGCTGTCGTGCGCGATATCGGCGATCTCGCCCAGGCCATCGAGCAAGCCAAGCGCCTGCAGCACGGCGGCATAAATTCCGATGCTGACATTGGCGTCGCCCGCTTCGATCTTTTGCAGGGTCGAGCGGGACGTGAAGGCGCGTTCGGCCACAACCGACATGGGCAGCCGCCGTCGACGACGGGCGTCGTGGACATCCGCGCCCAGCTTGCGCAGGACACGCCGCACAGCGGCGGGGGGATGGTGTGGCGTAGGCATTTTGCGCTCTTCGTGCTACTAAGACAGCCTTTATGTAGCACGAAGATTACAATTATTCTACTAGGGTAGTCGGAACAGGGTGCGGCGACGCTGTCCGCTTGCTCTGACCGGCTCGCTCGCGAAGACGCTGGCGCAGCCCGGTCAGGCCACTTCCAGCGCTTTTGCACCCGAGGTGTTGAGGGCGATAGCGCGCAAGATTTCCTCGACGGCCGAATCCGCCCACTGGTGGAGTTCCGCAGTCGTCTTGTTTTGGAGAGGGTGCGGAACGTAGACCGCCGCAGCGTCCAAGCCGATGGCGCCCCTCTGGGACTCGAAGGCCTGTTGAAATTCGTTCGTCAGAACACTGACGCCGGCAAGCCCATTCTTGTCGAGATCGTTCAGATCGTGCGTCGAGCATGACGTGCAGGATCCGCAGTCCGAGAGTGCGATGATGGCTGCATCGCAGTGCTCAGAGATATCCTTGATCATCTCGCGGGGCGCTACGCGGGTGTTGGTCGGCTTTTTGTATCTGCGGGTTTTGATGCCGCGCTTGGAGCAAAGTTGCTCCAGGCGATCGATGAATTCATCACCCCGCATCTTTCCGATATCGATGAGGGCGATCGTTTTGCCATCGAGAGTCGCGAGGGGAGCCGCCCGTCCCCGCAACGCTGACGCGGTTTCCGCCGTTGGGTCGCGAAAGCTGATGCCGTACTTCATATTTTGATCTCCCTAGTTACTGGCTTTGACTTGTTTCGGAATTGACCGCCGGTCCAGCCGGCGCAGATCGCCGAGAACAAGCCCGCTTGGCCACCGGCCCGGACGATGAGAAGGCCCTCCGGCCAGAATTTGTTGATCATCTCGTCTGCGCGGCCCTTATCGACACCTTCACCGACGCCGTGTGCACCCTGGATCACGTCCTTACCGGGCCGGACCATTGCCTTGTGAAGCTCCTGGGTGATCTGCGCGCGATCCCAACCCGACTGTCGGAAGATGGCATAGTGTTCGGGAACGAGTACCAGCATGGCGTTGGTGAATTCGCAGAGCTTGTGGTGACCTACGGCGAGCAACGACATCGCGAGCGATTTTGTTAGCTCTTCCGGTGTACGGGAACGTTGATCGATGAAGCCTTGGATCCCATCGCCCTGGAAGAGGGTCACTGCGTTCTCACCGGGCTCGATTCCCGCGAACCACGGAGAGAGGCGTCCAGGTCGGATCCGTCTCGTCCTCTGCAAAGCAGAACGTGTACTTCCCCGGACCGCCGACGACCGCCCGGTCGAGTTCGCCCGGGCGACCGCCGCCCACGTTGCGGATTATGAGCTGAAGCGCTCGACCGATAGTGGCATTCGCGCGGTTGCCTTGTCCGAGGCAGTTCATGCCGGAATTCATTCCGATCTCGCGGGTGATCGGTCCGTTGACGACAACTATCGGGCCTGAAAAGCAGGTCGTACATAGCAAGCCGTGCATCGTGAAGAGCGGATCCAGGGCGGCTTCCAGCGCAGCCAGCACCACGGGCATGTACTGCGGGCGGCAGCCTGCCATCACTGCGTTGATCGCAACCTTTTCCACAGTGATCGGCGAAAGGTTCGGAGGAACGTCACCGATGATTTCGTCTGGATTGCGGGAGGTCCCGTCAAGCATGCGGAGTATCCGCACATCCGTTGGAGGGACCACGGGAAGGCCGTCACTCCATCCTCTGTCGAAGCATGCTTCGATCTCGTCGTCCCACTCTCCCAGTCGTATGTTCCGCGACTTGAAGTCGAGTTTGCCGTACTTCGCGCGCAACGCATCGTAGACACCGGGCTCGCGCGACTTCGAGCCGCATCCCGGCCTCATCTCCGGCAGTCCCGCGCCGAGTCCCTTCAGGCCGGTCAGCTTCTCCCAGTCGGAGCGATTCCATCCGAAGGTCCGGGCGACCTCTTTGCCGTCCTTGACGCGAACGACGGTGGGCACGGCCTCGATGTCGAAAGCGAAGGATATTTCAAGCGAAGAATCGTCTAGCGCGGGCACCGTGGACGGAAACGACGGATCGTCTTGAGTGTAGACCGTGGTCGGCATCTTGCCGGCAATCTGGCCGATTACTTGCTCCACCATCTGACATGTTTCGCATTCGCGCTTGGCGAAAATCAAAACGCCATCCTGCTGCTTAACGTTCGAATCCAAGGATCCCCTCCATCTTCTCTGTGTACTTCGTTCACCTGCGCCGTCGCGGACAGGAAACCTGTCTCTTCCGAATTGCGGCCGGCTCCACGCACTTGGGCTCAATCTTCGGAGCCATTGCCACGGCCTTCGGCACTGCATTGCGATCGGCGATCCTCGCCGGGATTTCAGATCGAACTTCACATTCTTCCCGAAGCGTTCGTCGTATGCAGGCTTCGATCTTCGGATGTAGGAATCTCGCCGAATCACCGAGAGCCAGGATCGGCTCCTGCGATAGATCGACCGTCGTGACGGTATCTAAAATGATGCTGACGCCGACATGCTCCGCCCGCTGCCGCATCTGGTCCATCAGCTCGGGGCCCTGAACCGCTTGGGCGAATTCTGGGAAGTTTTCGACGTCCGTCGTCGCGAGTTGGCCGCCCGGCTGAATGCCAGTTACCAAAACCGGTTGTAGGTTGGCGCGCGCAGCGTGGATGGCGGCGGTATAGCCAGCGGGACCTGAACTCAATGACTAGAACCTTGGTCCGAATTTCATTCATCGCAGTCTCCAAACTGGAATATCAGTCAGAGAACTGCTGTGTCAATTAGTCAACTGGAATTCCAGGTTGAGCGATGTTTGGACGAACCGGTGCCGCGGGAGGGACCGGGGGCCAAGTGGACCGCAAGCCCCTGCACAGTCTTCAGATGGGAAGTGAGTTCGACACCCGCCTCGTCCACCCGTCCCGTGACGCTCAAGTCCAGTATTCGGCGGTGCTGTTCGACGGCTTGTTTCATCCGGTCGAGATCGGGGGGGAGGCGATGACGGATAGCATCGAGCTTGTGAGCGATCGCTTGATAGGCCTGGCTCAGAAGAGGGTTCTCGGCGGCATGCACCAGGGCCTGATGGAATTCGGAATCCATCCTTTCGGCCTTTTCGACGTCGTGCGCCTCTACTGCGAGTGCTCCCGCCGCGATCTGCTTCGAGACGGCTACAGCGAGCCTTTCGGGCTGCTTTGCCAGAAGGCGAAGAGCGCCCAGCTCGAGAATGGTCCTCATCTCGCACAATGTCCTGACCGACGCCTCGTCGAGCACCATAACGAACGTTCCGCTCTGGGGGCGGATGACGACCAATCCCTCCCTGGCGAGGCTGGCGAGAGCTTCTCTAACTGGCGTTCTGCTGATGCCTAATGAGGCGGCGAGCGCCCGGTCCGAGAGCTTGTCGCCGAACCCAAATCTGCCTTGGATGATGTCGTCGCGGATCGCCTTTTCCGCCTGGGCACTCAGGTCTATGGTCTGATCCATGGAACTGGAATACCAAAACGACCTTTCACCGGCAATCGAACGGTAGCTACGCATCCACAGTTTCACACCTCTATCGCCGCTCCAGGAACCCTCGTCCTTCGAAGATAGCAGGCATCGCCTTCTCGATCCGCGCGGTCCGCGTCCCGGACTGCTTCGCGCCCACGAAGTGAAAAAGGTATCCTCTTTGCCGACCCGGCGTCAGCGCCTCGAACGCGCGCTTGAACCGCGGATCGTTGCGGAACTTCTCCTTCAACTCCTCGGGCACGGAAAACTCTCGGGGCTTCGTCTCGACCTTCAGTCCGGCCTTCTCGGTGATCACGGCCTCGCGCACGTAGGCCTTGATGGCGGCCGCCTTCGTCGCAATCTCCTTGGCGCTGGTGAACTTCATCACCCGCGCCGCCTGAACCTGCCCGAGCTGCACCAGCAGCTTCTTCGGGTCCTTCAGCAGCGCACCCTGAAAGAAGCCCAACGCGCAATATTCTTTGAAGCCCTGGATGATGACGACGTTTTTTCCATCCATCGTGTAGCAGGGCTTTCCCCACTTGCACTCCTCTCTTAGGTCAAACCCAGACAAGATCCTTTGCAGCTCGGCAATCTCAGCCTGCCACTGCGCTCGATACGCCATCTCCATGCCGCACCTCCGTTGTTGCAAGTTGCCGTGAGACTGATCGTCGTTCGAAGGTTTCGTATGTCGAAAATCGGCCGATCGATGTCGATAGTCGCTGAAGCGGACCAGAAAATTTGCGCTTCTAAGCGTTACCATGAAACAATCGAGTGGGAGTAAGGCGAAGTACTCTGGGATAAAGTAGGATAGACCAGCGGGTCAGATGCGATCTTGTCCCAGCGATGGTGGTCGATAGTCTTACCTCCTCCGTGAGATCAAATGTAACCGAAGGAGGCCTTTGTGAAGTGCCCCAGCACACCCATTACGTCCCTCGCCACGCTAATGTCCGCACTGTCCGGAGCCGAGCCTCGCAATCTCGATCTTCAGGCTTCGGTGGCCTGTCCCTATTCGATCACCCTGCCGCCGGGATTTTCGCTGACGGGGAAGGATAAGGATCGGTGCGTTCTCAGCTTCAGCAACGGTGACGGTATCGGGCTGACCGCCAGCAACGAGGTTTCAGGCATAACCATCATTGCCACGCCCAGTGCCCGTGCCATCTACACGCAGGCTGGGATATCGGACATGGGCACCATCAAGCTCGGCGACCTTGCGGTGACGGGGCAGGTCTCGATCCTCACGCGCACGGGAACGGACAATCTGCATCTGGTGGTGGAGGGGCTGCGCATCGCCGCCTGCGATAGCCGTCGCTACAGCGAGCAGCCGCAGAAGTACGGCGTCAACGTGTACCAAGGGGCATTGACCGTCTACAACTTCAATGGCGATGCGAACTCGCGGTTCACAGCGTCTCTGACCAACATCACTGTGGGTGGGAGGAATGCTCCGGTATTGGGGTCTGGCATCTTCGTCAGCGGCTTCGGCGACAGTGCCGGACCGGTAGAACTCGAAACGCTCACGACCGGCGCGGTCTATTCCACCGGAATGCTGCCTTACGGCACGGCAGACATCATCACCGGCGGCGTCTTCATCGTTTATGGCGTCCACGCCAAACGTGTTGAGCACTTTGGTGAGATCGTCACCTATGGCGTCAATGACATGGTGCTGGACACCTGGGGTACGGTGGATCAGTGGATCGCGCACGCGCCGGTGGTCTCGTACGGGCCGAGCGGCATCGGCTTCGTCAACTTCGGCATCGTGGAGAATTTCGTCGCGGAAGCCGAAGTCGTGACACACGGCCTGGGCGCGCGCGGATTTAACCAGTACGACGGCACCGTGCGCAATATTCGGTTTAAATCCATTGAGACCTTCGGCGATGGCTCTATCGGCATACAGGTGAGCAAGCCCGTGGGCACGATCGTGGTCGACGAAGGCGTGACGACGCATGGCTCTATCGGCAATACGCTGGTGAAGGGCGTGAACATGCAGCTTCCAGCGGAGGCCTTCAGCGTGAAGCCCGGCGGTGTCGTCGAGAAACTTGTCGTCCATGGCGACCTGGCTACCCACGGCGCCAAAGTTACGACCTACGCCATCGAAGGCGGAAAGGTGATTGCGGTCGACATCAAGGGCAAAGTTCTCGCCCACGGAAAGGGCTCCAACGCCGTACTGGTCGCCGATAAGGGCTCAACGCCGCTGACCAATCTGCGCGCGCGCGCCAAGGACGGCGAGGCTTTGGTCCAGACCGGCGGCGACATCACCGATCGAGCGGGTTTCTCGGCCGAGTGAGCGCCGAGCCACATCCGTCCGCCGCATAAGGTTACGCCATCGGCTCTGACGGTATTTTTCTCTAGGTGAGGGGGTGATGTTTCGTCGCCGCGAATTTCAAAAATCGACCAATCGTTGTCGATAGCTGTTGAAGCCGAGCATCTCGTGGACCGTCGAAATTTCTCTTTGAAATCAAGAGCGCAAATTTTTGACGGTATGCTGTTCGCGCTCAGGACTTCCGTTTGGTGATCCAACCGCCCCAGAACAGACTTGAAAAGAACAGGGCCGGTTTGTCGAAGCCCGACATCGCCAGCATCGAATCGATGTCCGCGTCGGACGCCGGCGGGTCGGCCCCTTGAAGGATTTTGCCGAGCTTAGATTCGATCTCCTCATCGGCCACACCGTTCATCCGCCACCGCTCACTCCAAGCGGACAGAAAAAGCGGTTGGCTTTCATAGCGGTGTCGGTTGCAAGCCATGATCAAGGGCGCGCCAAGCTTCAGCCGCGCCGCCACCGCATCAAGGATTGCCTTTTTCGCAGCGGCGCCCGGAAGATGGTGCAGCACGCCGATCAGCGTGGCGGCGTCGAATTGCCGGTTCGTTGCCAAATCTTCGACAACACCGAGATGGAAGTCTGTTCGCCCGCCGAGTCCTGCTGCGTCGAGCGATGCCCGCGCGCCCGCAAGCATTGCAGGGGAAGGGTCAACTGCGGTGAAGCGCCAATTCGGTTCAAGCCGGCCGGCAACAAGAATTTCCTGCGCCGTGCCGCCCGCGCCGACGACAAGAATACGCGCGCTACTGTCGCGGCCGAGTGAAGCCGTGAGCAGGCAAGCCGCAAGCTCATGGCACGCGTCGTAGCCGGCGAGCGCGATGCGACTCTGCACGGCATATTCGCTTGCACGCGTTGAATTAAACTTCGACTCGGAGAGTGTCGACACAGCGCGCGTCTCAGTTCGCCGTGGTTTCGATCAGTAGGATGTCGAGCACGAAGGAGCCGTCATCCTCGATCGCAAAGTGCCGTTTGACCTCCGCCGAGCTCGCGGCCTGCAGCGCGCGGATGGCGCGCGCGTTGTCGTCCGGCGTGCGCATGCGGGCGATCCAGACGGGAAAGTCCATGCGCAGCCGCCACGTGCGGCAGCCTTGGAGCGCGAAGCCCGAGCGTTCTAATGCCGCGATCCATTGCGACGCGGTATAATCGCGGACGTGAGAGGTGTCGCGGAGCAGTTCGACGGCTTGCAGGTGCGTGTCGAAGAGCGATGGTCCGGGTGAATAAGCGTCCATGAAGACAGCGGTCGCACCGAGCTTGAGAACCCGACGCGCCTCGCGCAATCCGCCATCGAAATCGCGCCAGTGATGAGCAGAATAGCGGCAACCGACAAAATCGAAGCTGCCATCGTCGAACGGCAGATCTTCGGCGGGGGCTTGGACTGTCTCAATGTTGTCGAGCCGCTTCTCCCGGGCCGTTGTGGCCACAGCGGCCAGCATCTCGCCCGACAGGTCCGCGGCCGTGACCGCCTTGGCATGGCGGGCCATCAGATATGAGACGTGTCCGCCGCCGGCGCCAAGGTCGAGGGCGCGGGCCGGTGCGGCCTTTCTGACGATGGCTTCGAGCGCATCGAGATCGGCCCCTTGCGCGTGAACCGCGCTCTCGACATAGGCCTTCGCACGCGGCCCGAATTGGCTCTCCACGACCTTCTCGTGAGCTCTGTCCATCGGTGGCTCCTAATCTTGAAGAACAAATACTGCTGATTTAAACTGTTACAATAACGGTTGTTATACTAGTATAATCTGAGCCATGCTTGATTCGGATCAGAGACGGCTCCTTGGCGACTTCGTGCGCGCGCACCGTGAGCGTTTGCGCCCCCAAGGACCGCCCGGACGCCGGCGCACGCCAGGCCTGCGGCGCGAGGAACTCGCCGCGCGCGCGGGGATCAGCGCGACCTGGTGCGCTTGGATCGAACAAGGGCGCGCTGCGCAGGCCTCGCCGGAGGCGTTGAGCCGGCTCGCCATGGCGCTTGCCCTGTCTTCCGCCGAGCGCGCTTATCTTTTCGAACTCGCCGGTCGGCTTGATCCCGAAGCGTCTCCCGAACCCGCAGCGGATGCACCCAGTTCTCTGCTCGCCATTGTTACGGCGATCGAACATCCTGCTTATGGACTTGATCGCCTCTGGAACGCCTGCTGCTGGAACAAACCGGCGGCGCGACTCTTCCGCGGTTGGCTCGATGGCGACCGCCAGCGCAACCTATTGCGCTTTGTCTTTTTGGACGCGGCGGCGCGCCGGCTTATTCCCGAGTGGGAGGATCGTGCGCGGCGTCTCCTTGCCGAATTTCGCGCAGACTACAGCCACAGCTTCAGGGACGTGCGGGTGCAGACGCTCGTGGAATTGCTCCGCAGCGACAGTCCGCTGTTTTCGAAGGCTTGGGATGAGCAGGGTGTGCAACATCGCGCAGGGGGACTGCGCACATTCGAGCACCCCGATGACGGATTCCTTCGCTTCGAGCAGCACACGTTCAGCCCCTCGGAACGACCTGATTACAAGCTGGTATTGCTTGTCCCGACGGCCACCCGCGAGTAATCGGGATTTCGGCGACAGGAAATTGGCGTCGCCTGGAGAAATGGAGTGGACGTGAGCAAGGCCGCTGAGCGAGCAACGATTGCGGTCATCGGCCTCGGCAGTATCGGCGGCGTCATCGCTGCGGCGCTTCGCGCGGCTGACCGGCACGATGTCGTCGCCTGTGTCAGGACTATGGTCGACTATCTGACATTGGAACGACCGGACGACACCGTCGAAGTGGCCATTCGCGCTTTGACAAATCCTGCCGACGCAGTGCCGGTCGATTGGGTTCTGCTGTGCACCAAGACGCATCAGACGCCATCAAGTGCACCTTGGCTTGCGAGGCTGTGCGGTTCCGCGACGCGCGTTGCCGTGCTGCAGAATGGCATCGGACATGCCGATCGTCTCGCCCCCTATATCGGGCAGGCTACCGTCGTTCCGACGATCGTTTACTACAACGGCGAACGGCTGGCGCCGAATCGCGTGCGTTTCCGCCAAGCTGGCGAAAACGATCTTGTCCTTCGAGATGATGTGGACGGTCGGGCATTTGCTGCTCTGCTGGACGGCACGCGGATGCGGATCCTTCTGAGCGACGATTTCCATACCCTGATCTGGCGCAAGCTTCTCATCAACGCCGTCGCGAATCCGATCACCGCGCTGACGCTGCAGCGGCAGGCCGTGTTCCGGCGCGCGGACGTCAAGACGCTGTGTCTTGCGGTCCTTGAGGAGACGGCTGCTGTTGCGCGCGCCGATGGAGCGCGCCTGCGCCGCGACGAGGCGGCGCAAATGTTGACGACTCTCCTGACCTATCCGCCCGACGCCGGCACGTCGATGTACTTTGATCGCCTAGCCGGGCGGCCGCTGGAGGTCGAGGCGCTCACGGGAGCGATCGTCGGCGCAGCCGAGCGCTATGATATTCCGGCGCCTCTTAACTGCGCGCTGTTGACATTGCTGCGCGCAGCCGGTGAAAACGGCGAGAAAGTCGAAACGACGTGACTTCGAAGCGGACGGGAGACGACCGGTGGCGATCACCATCTATGGGATCAAGAATTGCGACACCATGAAGAAGGCCCGCGCCTGGCTCGACAGCGACGGTGTCGACTATGTATTTCACGACTACAAGACCGCCGGCATCGACCGCGAGCGTCTTGAACGATGGTGCAACAAGGTCGGCTGGGAAACGCTGCTCAATCGCGCCGGGACAACCTTTCGCAAGCTGGCGGACAAGGACAAGACCGGTCTCGACTCCAAGAAGGCAATCGCGCTGATGCTGGCGCAGCCCTCAATGATCAAACGTCCGGTGCTTGATCTCGGCGGTGGCAAATTATTGGTTGGATTTAAGCCCGATCTGTACAGCGACGCCCTGACAACACGGAAATAGGGCGGTGATGATCGGGGCCCAAATGCAATGAGCCATCTTGTGCTTCATCTTTGCTATTTTGCCTGCGGGAATGGCTCGACATAATTATCGCAGGTTCTGCCGAAATAGACTGCCCGTTGGCCGACGATCGAGACCAGGTACCCGACGCATCCCGCCGCCACAATGCGCTCGCAGAATTCCATGTAACCGATCTCGTCACGCTGGATGGCGCGAACGGCTGCCTCGACGCCGGCTGACGAAAAGTCCCGGGCCGGGCTGCCCGCGATTGCCGCGCTGGCGACGACAATCGATTCATTATCCGGCATGTAGTACGTCTTCTCGCTGCGGCGCAGGTCGGCGTGATATTGCTCCACGCCGGCGTCGATAAGTTTCTTGACGACTTGCGGGAATGTGAGCCGCCCGTCGTCCGAGCCAGCGGTGCACTCCTCCGCGATATCCTTCAGAATCGCTTCCATTGCCGTCTCCTCAGGTTGTTGGACCGAACTGCCGTTATTCGACAGGTATTGCTTTCAGATCGCGTTGGCGGACGATTCTTTTCATAGCTTTCTCGATCATTCGCCGTTCGGCGGTTGTCAGAGAACCGAAGAACTCCTTGTCGTTTTGATCCGCCAGTTCCGCCAATTTGGGCACCAAGGTGCGCCCGCTTCGCGTCAGCGTGAGAGTTCTGATAGCGGCGATCGTCCCCGCCGGCCGTTCGCTCGACCAGCGCTTTCGCCGCCAGCCGGTCAGTGAGCTTCGAGACTGCGCCTCGGGTCATGCCGAGCCGGCTGGCGAGTTCGCTCGGCGCGACGGCGTCGCGCTCATAAAGCTCGCGCAGAAAAACCCATTCCGCGACGGTGACATCGCGCGCCGCCAATTTGACGCTGAATGCGTGTGACACGTGATTCGAAACAAATCGCAGCCAATATCCAAGATGGAATTCCAAGGGGCTGACGGTCGGCGATGGAGATTTCATGCTCGTTCCATAGATTGACTAGGAAACTATCATATACGAGTTCCTAGTCAACTATGAATTCTGAGACGCGAAATCGACAAGGCCGCCGTTCGGCGAATCGGGTATTCGAATGGCCGCCATCTTGCCAGATGGTCATGGGGTTCGAGCGTTACCCATGACCTGTGGGAGCGTCGCGAATGGAACCAGTTCCTCGATTCGAGTCGCTTGACCAAAAGGATCGAACTTTTCCACACGGAACTTCAGGATGGAACTTCAGAATTTCCAAATTCTTTACTTAAATTTGGAAGTCATTTTCCCGCCACCAATCGACCATGCTTTGTCCGAAGAGTTGCGGCTCCTTGTATGGGACGCGGCGGGGCATGAGGCTCAGTCGTCGGGGACTATGTTTTCGGGGCGATCACGCTCGGGGGCGAGCCTGGAGGGTTATTATGACATTGCGTGCGTTCGCGGGCGGTCTGACGCTCGCTGCCGGCACTGCTCTTTGTGTTTGTTCCGCGCAAGCGGCCGATCTGCCGATGGCGCCGAGACCTGCGCCCGTCGCGCCAGTCGCTTACGTGGCGCCAGTTTATAACTGGAGCGGATTTTATATCGGCGGTCACATCGGCGGTGGATTTTCCAATTCGTCGTGGAGCGACCCGATCACCGGAGCGAACGGCGACGACTTCAGCAAAAGCGGCTTCCTCGGCGGCGGTCAGGTTGGCGTCAATGCGCAGTACAACTGGCTCGTTGTCGGTCTTGAAGGTGACTTCAGCTGGACTGGACTGAAGGGCAGCAGCACCGACAGCATCGGCGACAAGATCAATACCAATGTCGACTGGACCTCGACGGTGACCGGCCGAGTTGGTGCGGCGTTCGATCGGCTTCTCGTCTACGGCAAAGGTGGTCTCGCACTCGCCGACGACCAGAGCAGCTTCACCGATCTCGGTGGCAACACGGCCAGCAACGGCTCGATGGTGCGGACCGGATGGACCGTCGGCGGCGGTCTTGAATATGCTTTGACCCAGAACCTGTCGGCGAAAGTCGAGTACGACTATCTGGGATTTGGCAACAAGACGATGAACTTCACGACGCCGTTGGTCGGAGTCTCCTCGAACACGAATCTCAATGTGCAAGAGGTCAAAGCCGGGCTGAACTTCCGCTTCGGCGGACCCTGATCGAGTTGGGACTGGCGACCGCCGAATCAATGCCCGGTACGCGGGTCCGGCCTTCGGCCGGCCCGCGCCGGGCAAACTCGTGCGATAAGCGGCTAAAGATGACAACCCGTGTCAGTTCAGCTTGATGTGCGCCGCCGCGATGACCGGCGTCCAGCGGGCAATGTCGGCGTCGATGCGTGCGCGGAATTGAGCGGGCGAGTCAGGAATTGGTTCCATTAACTGGGCGGTGAGTTTTTCGCGAATCCCGGGCGACGTAATGACGTCCCTCACGAGATGCCCGATGCGCTCGATCATGGCGTCTGGGATGCCGGCCGGAGTGACGAGACCCATCCATGCGTCGGCTTCCACGTCGATGCCGGCTTCCTTCAGCGTCGGGACATTAGGCAGCAGAGCGGAGCGCTCAGCGGTCGAAACGGCGAGCAGCTTTATGGCGCCGGAGCCGAGTTGCGGCACGATCGAAATCGCCGGCAGGCAAACCATCTGGACGTCGTTGCGTATAAGCGCGGTTATGGCCTGCGGCGATGACGGGTAGGGGACGTGCACCAAGGTGGTGCCGCTCTTCAGTGCGATCGCCTCCATGGCAAGTTGCGACAGCGATCCGGTGCCGATCGAGCCGAAGGCGTATTTGCCGGGATTGCGCTTGATGAGATCGATCAACTCCTTGGTGCTGTTCACACCGAGGCTTGCATTCACGGCGAGCGCGCTCGGTTGGGTCACGAGCATCGTGATCAGTGCGAGGTCCTTCCTCGGATCGTAGGGCAGCTTGTCGAATAAGATGGCATTGATGGCGAGCGGACCGCCGATGCTCACGCCAATCGTCGAGCCATCCGGTGCCGCTTTGGCGACGGCGTCGGTGCCGGTGTTGCCGCTGGCGCCCGGCTTGTTCTCGACGATGAAAGTCTGGCCGAGCTTGTCCTGGAGTTGATCGGCGATCAAACGCGCGACGAGATCGGGCGTCGCGCCCGCTGCGAACGGCACGATGATTCTGACCGTGCGCGTCGGCCAGTCCTGCGCCCGGGCGCAGAGCGCGCTGAGAACGATGGTGATAGCCGCCACAACGCTTCGCTTCATTGTGTGCTCCGCTTCCCCTGCTGCGGTCCTAAGACATATTATGCGCTACGCAACAGGCGAAGGGGAGACGAAACGTGCGCGCCACGACGAAGCTGAGGACCTTGCTTGCTTCAGGTCATATTGCCGTTGCGCCAGGCGCTTACGACGGGCTGTCGGCGCGGCTCGTCGAGCAGGCAGGTTTTCCCGCGGTCTATGCCAGCGGCGGCGCCATCGCGCGTTCGGCCGGCGTTCCCGACCTCGGTTTGATCTCGACCAGCGCCATTGTCGACCGCCTCGCATCGATGGTGGATGTGGTCGGCGTGCCAGTCATCGCCGACGCCGATACCGGCTATGGCAATGCGCTCAACGCCCAATCGGCGGCTCGCGCCTTCGAACGTTCGGGCGTTGCGGCGTTCCATCTCGAAGATCAAACATTTCCCAAAAAATGCGGCCATTACGACGATAAGAGTTTCGTGCCCACAGGTGAGATGGTGCAGAAGCTTAAAGCCATGCGCGATGCGCTGCACGATCCGGACTTCGTCGTCATTGCGCGCACCGACGCTATCGGGGTTGAAGGCTTTAGCGCCGCGATCGACCGCGCGTGCGCCTATCGGGAGGCCGGTGCCGACGTGATCTTCGTCGAAGCGCCGACATCAGAAGCCGAGATCGCCGAAATCGCAAAGCGAGTGCCGGGGTGGAAGCTTATCAATATGTTCGAGGGCGGCAAGACGCCGCTACTTTCGGCAGCCCGGCTCGAAGCACTCGGCTATCACCTTGTGATCATTCCGAGCGATACACAGCGGGCTGCTATCAAGGCGATGCAGCGCGTGCTGGCGGCGATCGGCCGCGATGGCAGTGCGGCGTCGATGGCCGGCGACATGACGTCGTTCAAGGAACGAGAGGTTCTGGTCGATACCGCAGCCTATCTGAATCGCGGGCGGCAGTACGCATCCTGAGCACCGGCAAGGCCGAATTTCGCAGCGTCATTGACAAGACGATCAATTTTACACACGTAGATTAATCATGGGTCTTGTCCTCGAAATCCTCGGGCTCGTTATTTTCCTCGGTGCGCACGTTTTCGTAACGCTGCGCGACCGGCGCGCCTCTCTGGTCGCCAGGCTTGGCGAATGGCCGTATCGGATCGTTTTCTCGCTTGTCTCGGTCGTCGGGATCGTGCTGATCGGATACGGATTTGCGCAATATCGGGCCGCCGGCCCTATTGCTGTGTGGTATCCGCCGCATTGGACGCGCCATATCGTTGAAGCGCTGATGTGGCCAGCGAGCATTTTTGTTGTTGCCGCCTATATCCCGGGCAACATCAAGCGCGTGCTCAAGCACCCCATGCTGGTCGGCGTTAAGACCTGGGCGTTCGCGCACCTTTGTGCCAACGGCGATCTCGGTGGCATCATCCTGTTCGGCGCGGTGCTGGCCTGGGCGGTCTATGACCGCATTACCCTGAAGCGCCGGAGCGACGGCGGTGCCCCGCCGATTCCCGTCGGCGGGTTGAAGAACGACATCATTGCAGTGGTCGTCGGCACCATCGTGTATTTTGCGCTCGGTTTCGTGTTCCATCCGATTGTGATCGGCGTGCCGGCGTTCGGGCCCTAACCATGTCAATCCAGAGCGAAATCCGGCGTCTCACCGCACCAGACATCCGCGCCCGCAAGGGCGGCGCGCCGATCGTGTGCCTGACCTCCTATCACGCTCACACGGCACGCATCCTCGACAGTCATTGCGACGTTGTCCTGGTGGGCGACTCGCTCGGCATGGTGATGCATGGGCTGGAGACGACGGTGCCGGTTACGCTCGACATGATGATCCTGCAGGGGCTTGCGGTGATGCGCGGCTCGCGGCGCGCCCTCGTTGTCGTCGATTTGCCGTTCGGCTCTTACGAGGCCTCAAAAGAACAGGCGTTCATGTCCGCCGCCCGCGTGTCTGAAGGAGACCGGCTGCGGCGCGATCAAGGTTGAAGGCGGCCGCCGCATGGCGGAGACCATCGCGTTCTTGGTCGAACGCGGGGTTCCGGTGATGGGCCATGTCGGCTTGACGCCGCAAGCCATCAATACCATCGGGTCGTTCCGCGCGCAGGGGCGCGAGGAGAGCAGATTGGGAGCCGATCGAAGCCGACGCCCGTGCGGTTGCGCAGGCCGGCGCGTTCTCCGTTGTGCTCGAGGCGATCGCCGAGCCTTTGGGGCGTCGCATCACCGCTGAAGTCGCCATCCCCACAATCGGTATCGGCGCCAGCGTCGCGTGCGACGGCCAAGTCCTGGTGCTCGAGGATATGCTCGGCCTGTCGCCACGGGTGCCGAAATTCGTCAAGCGCTTTGGCGAACTGGGTCCCTCGATCGAAGCCGCGGTGAAGGCCTATGCCGATGACGTGCGCGCCCGCAGCTTCCCAGGGCCCGAGCACGTCTATCCGATGCGGAAAAAGGCCTGAGCGCAAAAGGGCAGACGGCCCGCAGTGCAAGCCGCTCGTGGTTACCGGCGGTGAACGGCTCTACCGGACTATAGATTTAAACTATGCGCATTGGTCGCGGGCCGCGGCGAACCGTTTTGCCTTGCTGGCGCCATATCATTAAACTACCGGAGCGAGAGTTTCCGGGGTCGATTTGTCCGGATTTTCGCGATTTCGGTCGTGTAGTGTTCGGAAGTTCGCCCCATCAAGGAGCAAGCCGGGGTGGCTGTTCCGGACCATGGCGTAGGACTGGGGACAGGGTTCGTGGCCGATATTTTCCAGGAAGTCGACGAGGACATTCGTCGCGAACGGTTTCAGGCGCTATGGCAGCGTTATGGCAACGTCCTGGTTGCGGCATGCGTTGTTGTCGTCATCGCGGTTGCTGGCTGGCGTGGTTATGAATATTGGCAAGCCAAGAAGGCCGGGGAAGCGGGTTCGCAATTCGAGGCTGCGGTGGGTCTTGCCGAGGCAGGCAAAAGCCAAGAGGCCGATGCCGCTTTCGCGAAGCTCGCTGCCGACGGTACGGCAAGCTATCGTGTTCTCGCAAGCTTGCGGGAGGCGGCCCAGGTTGCACAAACCGATCGCAAGTCAGCGGTCGCTGCTTATGACAAGATCGCCGCCGATAAGAGCGCGGGACAGGTGATCCAGGATTTGGCCGGGCTACGAGCCGGCTTTCTGCTGGTGGACACAGCGCCCTATGCCGACATGCGCACGCGGCTCGAGCCGTTGACGGCGCAGGACAGGACCTTTCGCTATAGTGCACGCGAGCTTTTGGCGCTCTCGGCGTGGAAAGCGGGTGATATGAATGCGGCGCGGCAATGGGTCGACATGCTTATCAACGATCCGCAAGCTCCGGCTGGAACCCGCAGCCGCGCGGAGATTTTGAGCGAGCTAATCGCAGCGAATGGCAAGGGTTGAGCTCGAAGGTTAGGCATGACGCGCAAGCGCAGCATTCCATTATTCATCCGGGCCGGTTCAGTGCTCGCGCTGCTGCTCGTGATTGCGGGTTGTACCAAAGGCGGCCAGTTTGATCCGACGGACTTCTTTAACTCCGATGAGTTCGACAGCAAGAAGAAGCTCCAAGGCCAGCGTGAACCCGTATTCCCTGCAGGAGTTCCCGGAACGACCACTGGCGTGCCGCCGGATCTGGTGAAGGGCTATCAGGCGCCGCCCGACAAGTCTGCCGATAGCAGCGCCCTGGCTGCGCCCCCACCCGCGGCGGAAAAGCCCAAGCCGAAACCAAAGCCCAAGATCGCGCGCGCGCCCCGGCCGCCCCGGACGCGGATTGATGTAAGCTCGCGGCCAGGCGCTCCCGCACAGCAGCCATCCGCCGCGTCCTCTGATCCAGCCTGGTCGACCGCATCGGCTCCGCCGCAGCAATCCTCGGATCCGGCCTGGCCCTCGGCGTCGGCTGCGCCGCAGCAATCAGCGCCACCGCCCTGGCCGACGCCCTCCGCGCCGCCCCAGCAAACGGCGCAGCCCGCCCAGTCGATCTGGCCGAATCCTCCTGGAGCCGGTACGGCGACCCGTCGAGCGCTTCCGCTCATGTTATTGCCTGACAGCGACGAAGTTTTCGTAGAATAAAGAATTGCGGCAGCCGTGCCGGCGGAAGAGCATGCTATCGCGGGCCTTTTGCCTTCAAGTGGCGTTCACCGTAGGGCCTTTTCCAGCCATGTCTTTTGACGCCATGCCATTCACCGTCGCTATTGTCGGTCGGCCTAACGTCGGCAAATCGACGCTGTTCAATCGTCTGGTGGGTCGGCGCGCTCGCCCTGGTCGACGACAGGCCGGGCGTTACGCGCGACCGCCGCGAAGGCGAGGCAAGCCTCGGCGATCTTTCGTTCAAGATCATCGATACGGCAGGCCTCGAAGAAGCCACGCAGGAAAGTCTTTCCGGCAGAATGCAAACCCAGACGGCCGCCGCCATGGCGCAGGCGGATGCCGTGCTCTTCCTCGTCGATGCGCGTGCCGGTGCAACACCGACCGATCGCGCTTTCGCCGACCTTGTGCGCAGATCGGGCAAGCCGGCAATTCTTGTCGCCAACAAAAGCGAAGGCCGCGCCGGCGCAGCGGGCGCACTCGAAACCTATGCGCTTGGGCTGGGCGAACCGGTTGCGATCAGCGCCGAGCACGGCGAGGGCTTAGCCGGCCTTTACGATGCGCTCTGCGCGGCGTTGCCGGACGCGACCGCGCTTCGCGAGGTGGAAGAAGACTGTATCGCACCTGACGCGGAGCAGCCCGATCAAGATCGCGGTGGTGGGGCGTCCGAACTACCGGAAAATCGACGCTGATCAACCGCTTGCTCGGGGAAGAACGGCTGTTGACGGGGCCCGAAGCCGGCATCACGCGCGATGCGATTGCCGTCGATCTCGATTGGCGGGGCCGGCGTCTGCGCATCTACGACACCGCGGGCCTGCGCCGCCGCTCGCGCATCGAGGAAAAGCTCGAGAAACTTTCGGTGGCCGACGCGCTCAACGCGATCCGGTTTGCCGACGTCGTGATTGTGCTCGTGGACTCGCAGTCGCCATACGAGGAGCAAGATATTCGCATCGCCGATCTCGTCGAGCGGGAAGGGCGCGCCATCGTCATCGGGATGAACAAATGGGATCTGATCGATGCACCTCCAGGCGCGCAGGCGCGGTTGCGCGAGGAAACCGATCGTATGCTGCCACAGATCAAGGGCGTCCCGGTGGTTACCCTATCGGCGCGCACCGGTGCGGGCGTCGATCGATTGATGGCGGCGGTGCTGCAAGGCCACGCCGTCTGGAATTGTCGCGTGCCGACGGCGGCGCTCAACCGCTTTCTCGCGCAGGCGGTCGCGGCGCATCCGCCGCCCGCTGCGCACGGCCGCCGTTCGCGGCTCGACTACATCACGCAGCCGAAGGCGAGACCGCCGACATTCGTGCTGTTTTCTTCGCGCACCCAGGCGCTTCCTGAGACCTATCGGCGTTATCTGGTCAATGAAATGCGCGAAAAATTTGCGCTGCCCGGCACGCCGATCAGGCTCATGCTTCGCGCCAAGCCCAATCCCTATGCCAAGCAAAAGCGCCGCCGCTGAGATCAAGTCAGCGGGCTCGGCAAAATCCAAAAACTTGCCGGCGGGGTAATCGTAAAGCCGCCCTGTCCCTGAAAAACTGGGCAGACACAGGTCGAGGATTTTCTCCGCCATCTGGTCCGGTGTCGGCAATGTCATCGGATCTTCGCCAGGCATGACTTGGGCGCGCATGCGGGTGCGCGTCGGACCGGGATTGAATAGGTTAACGCGCACCGGCGTCGTCGAGCTTGTTTCCGCGGCATAGGTGCGCGCCAGGACGTTGAGCGCGGCCTTCGAGACCGAATAAGGGCCGCTATAGGCCCGGGCGTGGGTAGCGGCGCCCGACGTCATGAAGACGGCGCGGCCGGCGTCCGAACGCCGCAGCAATCGGGTCCATGGCGCGGATCAGATGCCAGTTGGCGGTAACGTTGATCGCCATTACATCGTCCCACGCCTTGGGCTCGACATGACCGAGGGGTGAGCGCTGGCCGGCGATGGCGGCGTTGCCGATCAACACATCAAGCCGCTGATAGCGCTCGTGGAGCGTGGCGGCGAGACGATAGAAGCCATCGTAATCGCGCATGTCGAGCGGGACTAGCGTCGCCGTGCTGCCGGTCGCGCGTACCGCATCGTCAAGTTCCTCAAGGCCGCCAACGGTGCGCGCCACGGCGACCACATGGGCGCCCGCACGCGCCAAAGTCAGCGCCAGCGCATAGCCAATGCCGCGCGAGGCGCCCGTAACGAGCGCGATCCGATCGACAAGGAGCTGCGGCATTCCTCAGCTCGCCTCGGCGAGCAGCGAGAGCTGACGCGGCGAAGACTTCTAGCGCCGAGCGGTCGGTCAGCGGGGTCGGATATTCACCGGTGAAGCAATGATCGGTGAATTGCGGGCGCACCGGATCGCGCCCCGTCTCGCCGGCGGCGCGGTAGATACCTTCGACCGAGAGGAAGGCCAGCGAATTCGCGCCGATGAAGCGCCGCATGCCCTCGAGGTCGTGCGTGGCGGCAAGGAGCTTGTCCTGCTCGGGCGTGTCGATCCCGTAATAGTCGGGGTGCGTGATCGGCGGCGACGCGATGCGGAAATGCACCTCGCGGGCGCCGGCATCGCGCATCATCTGCACGATCTTCACCGACGTCGTGCCGCGCACGATCGAGTCGTCGATCAGCACGATGCGCTTGCCGTTCACGACGGCGCGGTTGGCGCTGTGCTTGAGGCGAACGCCGAGCTGGCGAATCTGCTGGGTCGGCTCGATGAAGGTGCGGCCCACATAATGATTACGGATGATGCCGAGCTCGTAGGGGATCCCGGATTCCTGCGCGTATCCAATTGCCGCCGGTACGCCGGAATCGGGAACCGGAACGACCACGTCGGCAGCGGCTGGTGCCTCGCGCGCCAGTTCCACGCCGCAAGTCTTGCGCACATCGTACACGCTGCGGCCGCCGATGACCGAATCCGGCCGCGAAAAATAGACGTACTCGAAGATGCAGGGTCGCGGTGCCAGTCGGCGGGAACGGCTTGTGCGAATGGGCGCCATCCTCGTCGAAGATCAGAACTTCGCCGTTCTCGACGTCGCGGACATATTGCGCGCCGATAATGTCGAGCGCGCAGGTTTCCGAGGCGAGGATCGGGCAGCCGTCGAGTGTTGCCGAGTACCAGCGGTCGAATGCCAAGCGGATCGCGGGCGCCGATCAGCTTCTTGTTGGTGAGGCCGACGAAGGCGTAAGAGCCTTCGAGCATGCGCAGACCTTCGATAAAGCGGTCGATGAAGCGGTTGCGATGCGAGCGCGCCACGAGATGAAGGATTACCTCCGTGTCCGTGGTCGACTGCATCATGGCGCCTTCGCGCACAAGCTGGCGGCGTAGCGTCAGTCCATTGGTGAGGTTGCCGTTATGGCCGATGGCAAAACCGCCGGCGTTGAGCTCCGCGAACAGCGGCTGCACATTGCGCAGGATGGTTCCGCCGGTCGTCGAATAGCGCACGTGGCCGACCGCAGCACTGCCGGGCAGCCGGTCGATAACCTCGCGGCGAGAGAAGGCGTCGCCGACGAGGCCGAGCCGGCGCTCGGAGTGGAACCGCTGGCCGTCGAATGAGACGATACCGGCCGCTTCCTGGCCGCGATGCTGCAAAGCGTGCAGGCCGAGCGCGGTCATGTGCCGCGGCGTCGGGATGGCCGAATATCCCGAACACGCCGCACTCTTCACGCAGCCGGTCGCGCGTCAAGGTCCAAGAGGTCGCGGATTCGGGTCATGGTCGTTGCGCCCTCCAGCGTTTTCAATGCGCTGTTCCTTTGGCTTCGAGCAACTGCTGCATTCCAGTTCGGCTGGCACGGTCATAGCCCAAATCGGCCCGGCTATCGGCCGGAGCATTGGCCGGCTTGTCGCGTTCGCTGTGCTGCTGGTCCGGGGTGTCGGTGTCCTCGGGTTTTGGTCGCTTTAACTTGTTTAAGATGGTGCTTTCGGCGTTGTCCGGCAACATCGACATCAGCCATTGCCCGGTTCCTGCGAGCACAACCTTCGATTTGGCACCTCTGACCCATTCCGGCTGGCTGTGGTCGGGAACGAGCCACGTGAAGAATTGGAAGGCCACGACCACGATGACCAGTCCACGGGCTAGCCCGAAGAGGAAGCCGAGGGTGCGATCGAGCGCGCCGACGCGGCTATCGAGCACCATATCGGAGACCCGGACAGTCAGGACCGTGACCAGGAGGAGGGTGCCCAGAAATACGCCGCCGACCACCGCGACCGTCGCGACAATATCATTGTTGAAGTACTGCTTGGCGAGGGGAAGGAGCTTCGCATACGAATAGAGCGTTGCGACGGCTGCCAGCACCCATGCGGTGATGGACAATACCTCGCGCATGAAGCCGCGCACCATGGCGAGCAGCCCCGAAATCAGCATGATGACGATCAGTACAATATCGAGCAGCGTGATCGGCATGGTTTGGTTGTCCGCTCGCTGGTCCTGAGTCGTTTAGGCTACATCCACATCTAAATCGATTCTGTAGCCGATCAGACGTCTCCCTTTGGTCAACTGCGTTCGGCTGCCAACCCGCGGGGAGAGGCGGCGCGACGAGCGCTCAGGTCCGCCGGGTGTATAGCCGGGCTCGGCGACGCCGTCATCCGTCTTCTCGCCCGCTCAGGGCATTCATCCCGATGATGTTTTCCGGTGCAGACGCGGCATAAACGCTGCGTTAACCAACGATACCGCGCTGCGGCCCGTTGTAGGCCCGTGTGCCGGGCGAGGGCTGGCGCCAGGCGTCAAGCCTCCTGACGGCCGGCGCGGTGCAGCGCCGGCATTCCGTCGCGGGCGATATCGACGACCAGATTGGCAAGCGTGCCGATGGTGGTAAGCGAGACGCCATCCGGGGCATCGGCGCGTGCGGCGTCCGGAACGATGGCTTTGGTGAAGCCGAGTTTTTGCGCTTCCTTGAGCCGCGCCGCGGTTTGCGCCACCGGCCTTACCGCGCCCGACAGCGATACTTCACCGAAATAGACCGCGTCGGCGGGAAGCGGCGCATGGGCGAGCGACGACACCAACGCGGCAGCAGCGGCGAGGTCGGCCGCCGGCTCGTGGATGCGCAGGCCCCCCGCGACGTTGAGGTAGACGTCGTGACCCGAGAGGCGAACGCCGCAATGCGCCTCCAGCACAGCGAGCACCATGGACAGCCGGCTCTGATCCCAGCCGACCACCGCGCGGCGCGGGGTGCCGAGCGTCGTGGGGCGACCAGCGCCTGAATCTCCACCAGGAGCGGCCGGGTGCCTTCCATTCCGGCGAAGACAGCGGTGCCGGGGCTGCCGAGATCGCGCTCGGACAGGAACAGTTCGGAGGGATTGGCCACCTCGCGCAACCCCGCGCCGGTCATCTCGAAGACGCCGATCTCGTCGGTCGGCCCAAAGCGGTTCTTGATCGCGCGCAGAATGCGGAACTGATGCGAGCCCTCGCCCTCGAACGAAAGCACCGCATCGACCATATGCTCGACGACTCGCGGCCCGGCGATCTGGCCGTCCTTGGTGACGTGGCCGACCAGAATCACGGCCGCTCCGGTGCGCTTGGCGAAGCGGATCAGCTCGCCCGCCGATCCGCGCACTTGCGTCACGGTACCGGGCGCCGCTTCGACGGCTTGCGTCCACATGGTCTGGATCGAATCGATGACGAGAAGGCGCGGCATCGTGCCGTGCGAGAGCGTCGCCACGATGTCCTCGACCGAAGTCTCGGCCGCGACCTCGACGGCGGCATCGGCGAGGCCAAGCCGTTCGGCGCGCAGCCGCACTTGGGCCACGGCCTCTTCGCCGGAAATATAGACGGCGCGATGGCGGCTGCGGGCGAACGCCGCCGCGACCTCGATCAACAGCGTCGATTTGCCGATGCCCGGGTCGCCGCCGAGCAGCAGCACCGAGCCGCGCACCAGGCCGCCGCCGGCCACCCGGTCGAATTCCGCGATGCCGGAAGCCAGACGCGGCGCCTCATGGGCCTCGCCCTTGAGCGGCTCGACGGCAAACACGCGCCCTTTGTGCGACCGGCGCGCCGGTGTCAGCAGCGCCTTCCTCGACCAGGCGTATTCCATTCGCCGCAGGCCTCGCAGCGGCCGGTCCAACGCGACATAGGCCGCGCCGCAGTTCTGGCAAACGAAGTTTTGTGACGCGCGCAGCCATGGACTATCATTCGCCGCGATAGACACGTTCGCACCGCTCGCCAAGGCGAGTGAGGATCTCGTAGCCGATGGTGTCGGCGGCCGCAGCGACGTCGTCGATCGTGATTCCGCCGCCGATCAATGTTGCGAGGTCGCCCCGTGCGCACGACGCCGTCGTGAAGATCGGTGATATCGACGCAAACCAGATCCATCGAGATGCGGCCGGCAAACGGACACTGCGTCCCCGCGATGATCGCGGCGCCGCCTGCGCGATCGGTCGCCGCCGCTGGCGGCGCGTAACAGCCCGTCGGCGTAGCCGAGTGCGACGACGGCGATACGCGAGGCGCGCTTTGCCGTCCACGTCGCGCCATAGCCGACAGTCTCGCCACGCTCGATGGTTGCGGATCTGCAAGGATCCGCGCGGTCAATTCGACAACGCCTTGCATCGGATTGGGATGGCCCGGGGTGGGATTGACGCCGTAGATGGCCGCGCCCGGTCGCGCCAGATCGCAATGCGCTGCGTCGCCAAGGAAAATGCCGGAGGAATTGGCGAGCGAAGCGGGGATGCCGCGATATAGCGCACCGAACGTCGCGAAACAGCGCAACCTGTTTGGCATTGAGCGGGTGATCGGGGAGTTTCGGCGCAGGCGAGGTGGCTCATCAAAAGCGTGATGCCATGATTTTCAGTCTGCACTCGCGGTGCAAGCGCTATCGCCTCCTCGGCGGAAATGCCGAGCCGGTTCATTCCGGTATCGACATGAAGCGCGGCGCCGCCCCGCCACTTATGGGCGGCGACAAACGCATCCCATTCCGCAAGCTCGGTCATGCTGTTGATGACCGGCCGTGCGCTGATCTCGATAAAGGCCGCGGTCGCCTCCGGCGAAAAGCCGTTGAGCACATAAATCGCGGCTTCGCGGGCGCGCGCGCGGACCCGACGGGCTTCCGTCAGGTCGGCCACAAAAAATGTCTTGCAGCCGGCGTTTGCCAGCTTCGTAGTGACCGGCTCGAGACCCATTCCATAGGCATTGGCCTTAACGACGGCCGCGCAATCGACAGTGAGGAGCCGTCGCGCGAGCGTCACGCCAGTTTGCCTCGATGGCCGCAAGATCGATAGTCAGCTTGCCGCCGGTTTCGGGGTCTGCCGGGGTGTTCGCCGGTTCGGGAGTGGTGCCGCAAGTGCCATCTCGAGCCTTATGACCGGCCCAACGGCGGCGGTAAAGCGGGGGTGGGACATCAACGTTGGTGGCTTGCCGATGCCCTCTCCATTATACGATTGACGTACAACGTCACACGATATACCTCCAAGTTATCATGATCCGCTCCTTTCGCGACCGCGCAACGGAGGCCTTATGGATGGGGGCCTTCGTGAAGCGGTTCAGCGGTATCGAAAAACAAACGCTGCGAAAGCTCGACATGCTGAATCATGCGCGAGATCTCAACGACTTGCGCATTCCGCCCGCAAATCGGCTAGAAGCGCCTGCGGGTCATCGGCGCGGACAGCACTCAATCCGCATCAATGATCAATGGCGCCTCTGCTTCACGTGGACCAAGGAGGGTCCGGCCAATGTCGAAATCGTCTACTATCACTAAAGGAGTTGCGCTCCCCAATCGCGTGACCACCCATCCGGGTGAAGTGTTGAACGAGGAATTTCTCGCTCCGCTTGGGATGTCGGTCAACGCACTAGCATTGGCTTTGCGCGTGCCGGCAACGCGCATCGGCGCCATCGTCAAAAGCGAGCGATCTGTCACGGCCGATACCGCTTTGCGGCTTGCACGCTTCTTCGGCAATAGCGCCGAGTTCTGGATCAACCTGCAAGCCATGCACGATCTGACAAAAACAAGAATGGATAGCGGCGTGGCGATCGAGCGCGATGTGCGGCCAAGAGCGGCCTAAAACTCGGACCGGTGCGCGGTATCGAGATTGGCGAAGCGGGTGACGGCCGCGTCGAATTGCAATTCGACGGTGCCGGTGGGGCCGTGGCGTTGCTTGCCGATGATGACCTCGGCTTTGCCGTCCACGCGCTCGCCTTCGGCGAGCCATTCGGCGAATTTTTCCCTGTTCGCTTCCGTGGGTTTGCGCATCTGGTGGTAATATTCCTCGCGGTAGACGAACAGCACGACGTCGGCGTCCTGTTCGATCGAGCCCGATTCGCGCAAATCGGAAAGCTGCGGGTGCTTGTCTTCGCGCGCTTCGACCTGTCGTGACAATTGCGAGAGTGCGAGGATGGGAACGTTGAGCTCTTTCGCCAGTGCTTTGAGCCGTGTCGTGATCTCAGTGATTTCCTGCACGCGGTTTTCACTGGAGCGGCGGGTCGAGCCTTGCAAAAGCTGAAGGTAGTCGATCACCAAAAGATCGAGGCCGCGCTGGCGTTTGAGACGGCGCGCGCGAGCCGCCAATTGGCCGATCGAGAGTCCGCCGGTCTCGTCAACGTAGAACGGCAGGTTCTGCAGCTCGATCGAGACATCCTTGATTTTCTCGAAGTCGGATTCGTCGATATTGCCGCGACGGATCTTGTTCGACGGGATGCCCGTCTGCTCGGCAATGATACGGGTGGCGAGCTGCTCGGCCGACATTTCCAGGAAAAGAAGCCGACGATGCCGCCGTTGACGGTTTCCCGGTGACCGTCGGCGCGGACTTCGCCTTGCGCAAATGCCTTGGCGACGTTGTAGGCGAGGTTGGTGGCCAGCGCCGTTTTGCCCATGCCCGGCCGGCCCGCGAGAATGATCAAATCGGAGGACTGCAGGCCCCCCATGCGGGCGTCAAGATCGGTCAATCCAGTTGCAAGCCCGGAAAGGCTGCCGTCACGCTGATAAGCCCGCGCCGCCATATCGACCGCGGTCGTGAGGGCCTGGGCAAAGCGCTGGAAGCCGGAATCAAAACGTCCCGTTTCGGCGATTTCGTAAAGCTTGCGCTCGGCATCCTCGATATGGCTCGACGGCGTGGCGTCGACCGGCGCGTCGTAGGCGAGGTTGACCATATCCTCGCCGATCGTGATCAGATCGCGGCGGACCGAGAGGTCATAGACGGTGCGGCCGAAATCCTCGGCATTGATGATCGTGGTCGCCTCGGCGGCGAGCCGCGCCAGGTATTGATTGAGCGTAAGGCCGGCGATATCCAAATCGGGCGGCAAGAACGTCTTCAAGGTCACCGGCGTCGCCAGCTTGTTGGCGCGGACCAGACTGCCGGCAAGCTCAAAGATTTGCCGATGAATCGGCTCGAAGAAATGCTTTGGCTCAAGGAAGTCGGAGACGCGGTAGAACGCCTCGTTATTGACCAGGATCGCGCCCAGCAGCGCTTGCTCAGCCTCGATATTATGCGGCGGCGTGCGAAACGTCGGTTCCGCAGGAATTTGTTTGCGCGCTATCGAATTGAATGCTGCCATGGTCCCGATCTAGGGATGTGCCTGTGGCCGATTTTGGGATGGCCGGTTTTGTGTCACTCAACATCGCGGATCACTCAACGCTGGAGACGCTGTCGGCGCCTCCCCCTTCCTTCCTCCATCGCAAGCGGGGGGGAAGGGGAGGGGGGCAACCACGAACGTCTTGTCGATAGTCGAATGGCACCGCGATAGGAAATGCTCATTGCGGCTTTCCCCGCTACGCACTGCGCAGGTAAGAGGTAATGCCGGTCGGTACCAATCGCTCTTGACTGCCGCGTTTCGGCAGCGGGCGTCGCGTTATTCGCCCGCGAGTCGCAACGGCGCGCGGCTGCGGGCTTCGAGCGTGCGCAATCGCGCTTCTTCTCGCGCGATATAGTCGCGCGTCCATGGCGTTATGCCCTTGCGCTTGGCCATCTGGATTTGGAACACAACCATGTCGCCTTCGCGGAACGCCATCTCGGAGCACGCAAGATAGAATTCCCACATGCGCACGAAGCGCTGATCGTAGATTCGAACGACCTCTTCGCGGTGGGCGAGGAAGCGTTCACGCCAAGCCTTGAGTGTTTCGGCGTAATGGAGCTGCAGGATCTCGACGTCGGTGACGATGAGGTGCGCGCGCTCGATCGGCGCCAGCACTTCCGACAGTGCAGGAATGTAGCCGCCCGGGAAGATGTATTTGGCCATCCACGGATTGGTGATGCTCGGCGGATTTTTGCGTCCGATTGTGTGCAGCAGCATGATACCGTCGTCGGCAAGAAGCTGCGCACACTTGCCGAAATAGGTGTCGTAAAAGCCGACGCCGACGTGCTCGAACATGCCGACCGACACGATGCGGTCGAAAATGCCTTGCGACATCGCGATAATCGACGAGTTCGGAAGCTTGTGTTGGCGGTCCGGCCGCGCTCGATCGCTCTGTTCTGAGCGCGCTGCATACTGTTCCTGCGACAACGTGATGCCGGTGACGTGCGCGCCGGCCATTTCAGCGAGGTAAAGCGCAAGGCCGCCCCAGCCGCAGCCGATATCGAGTACCTTGGCGCCGCCGCACGACTTGCAGCTTGGCCGCCAAGTGGCGCTTCTTGGCGAGTTGCGCGTCGTCGAGCGACAAGTCGGGAGTATCGAAATAGGCGCAGCTATATTGCTGATCGCCATCCAGAAAGAGCGAGTAGAGCCTGCCATCGAGATCGTAGTGATGCGCCACATTGTGGCGTGAGCGGGAGCGCAGATTGAATTGCTGCAAGCGACGGAAAAGGTAGCGCATCAACCGCGGCAGCCGCGCCCATTTCGGTGTGTCCACGTCCTGTCTGACGCAGCAGGACCGCAATGACGTCCGCAATGGAGCCTCGCTCGACGACAAGAGTGCCGTCCATGTATGCTTCGCCGAATTTGAGTTCGGGATCGAGCAGGATGGCCCGTTGCGCCTTTGCGGTGGTAAAGCGCACAGCGACGTGGTTCGCCGGTGCCGTCGCCGAGGACATAAGACTTACCCGCCGCCGTCGTGACCGTCAGAGACTCCCCGGCGGATATACCGTTTCAGTAATATTGTCAGCAACCGATCCACGGCCGCCTCCACACACCAACATGCCCTTGCGCGAGTGCGGCAATAGGCGCCAGTAGCCGCTCGGGTAGCTCTGGCTCGTCAAGCTGCCCACGCCATCATAGTTGCCGTTATTAAAACAAAATCCTCCTTAACCAGCAATACGGTGAAATGCCGATCTTCCAGAGCGGACTCGCACCCGCCTCCCATTTGGCCGCTTTTGGGTTAAACAATGATGAGCCAGCCGAAAGGGCTTATGGAGGTCAGGGTGTACCGGCGGCTTCGCATCGACTATCGGCCTGCTGGTTGGCATTGGCGCCGGTCATGGCGCATGCCCAGACCAATATCGACCAGGGCAAATCGCCAGCGCAGATTTTTGCGAGCGATTGCGCGGTTTGTCACAAAGCGCCACGAGGGCTGGCGAATGGCAGAAACAGCCTCGCGCTCAGCGGCTTCTTCCGGCCAGCATTATACGTCGAGCCGCGAGCAGGCCGCCGCGCTGGCCGCTTACGTCCTCGGGGCCGGGGGCAATGATGCCCGGAACTGCGGCGCAAGGTCGCGGGCAAAAGCCCGGCGCAGGAGCACGCGCGGACGCCCTCGGAGGAGCCGAGGCAGCCCGTCCGCCAGGCCCGTCAACCGGCGAAGCCGGAAGAGGAGGCGCCGACGAGCGCCAAACCGCAGCGACCGGCGGAAGACGAGGGCAAATCCGAGGAGGAAACCGGTCCCGGTCGCAGAGCCGGGAAGCTGGCCGGCGGCCGGCCGCGGGACACGCAGGCCGCACGACCGCGACCGCGCGGTCGTCGCAAAGAACCGGAAACTGCACCACCGCACGAGCCGCGCCGCGGTCGTCGCGGCACCGTCAGCCCCGGAGACGTCCTGAGCCGCTGAAGCCGTTCCAGTCCACTACCGCGCCGGTTGCTGCCGCACCGGCCGAACCGCAGCCGGAGGAGGGCTCATCCGTCCCGCGAGACAATATTCCGGACTGACACGACAGGTCTTTGCGCGATCAGCTCTTATCGGCTGCAGGCGAGCTTTCCGGCGGCTTCCTCGTCTTCGTTTGCGCGCTGCGCGGCCGGTGGCCTCCGGCTCAAAGAATGCTTCCGCCGCGACGGCCGCGGCTTCCGCCTCGGTCGGCTCTTCGCGGAACTGCGTCACGTCTTCGCCGCGCGTGATGCGCGCCGCTTCGTCGTTGTTGCGGGCGACGATGACAGTGACCGAAGTTTCCACTTCGGGATGCAAGATAATCGGCACTTTGTGCTGGCCGATTGTCTTGATCGGCATGTTGAGCGCTATCTGATTGCGGCTCACTTTGAAGCCGGCCTCGGTGATCAGGCCGACCAAGTCGCGCGGCGAGACCGATCCGAATAGTTGGCCGGATTCCGATGCTTGACGCAGAACCGTGAAGCTCTTGCCATCGAGCTTCTTGGCAACGCCGGTCGCCTCGGTCTTGAGCGTGAGCGACCGCGCTTCAAGGTCGGTCTTCATGGATTCGAAGCGAGTCCTGTTTTCCGGCGTGGCGCGCAGCGCCTTGCCGCGCGGCAACAGGAAGTTGCGGGCAAAGCCATCCTTGACGCGCACTACCTCGCCCATCTGGCCCAATCGAGCCACGCGTTCGAGCAAAATTACTTCCATCTCGATTCTCCTTTGCCGCTCCGCCGTCCGCGGTAGCGCGTGGTCGCCGCCTCGGCGCTCGGATCCGACGCCCTCGATCCGCAAATCAATCGATCGCCGTCAGCGGATCACGTAAGGCAACAGCCCAAGGAAGCGCGCGCGCTTGATGGCTTGGGCGAGTTCGCGTTGTTTCTTCGCCGAAACCGCCGTGATGCGGCTCGGAACGATCTTGCCTCGTTCCGATACGAACCGCTGCAGCAGCTTGACGTCTTTGTAGTCGATCTTGGGCGCGTTGGCGCCGGAGAACGGACAGCTCTTGCGGCGGCGGAAGAACGGACGGCGACCACCGCCGCCGGATTGCGGTGACATAGCCATGGTCAACTCCTCCGTTGTCGCTTCAGTTTGTTCAGAGGCTTCGCGCGGGCGCCGGCGCGATCACGCGGCCGATCGCCGCGGTCTCCCCGGTCGCCCCGATCTCCCCTGTCGCCTCGGTCAAATCTGTCGCCACGATCGCCGCGACGGTCGTCACGGTCGCGATCGCGCTCGACTCGCCGCATCATGGCCGAGGGACCTTCCTCGTGTTCTTCGACCCGGATGGTCAGATAGCGCAGAACGTCCTCGTTGAGCCGCTCCAAGCCGTTCGATCTCGTTGATCGCCGGCGGCGGTGCATCGAGGTTCATCAGCGTGAAATGCGCCTTGCGATTTTTGCGCAGCCGGTAGGAGAGGGACTTGACGCCCCAGTACTCGGTCTTTGCGACCGTTCCGCCGAGCCCTTCGACGACGCCCTTCAACTGCGCGGTCAATTCTTCCACCTGCTGCGTGCTGGCGTCCTGACGCGCAAGATAGACATGCTCGTAGTGCGGCATGGATAGCCCTTTCCTCGTTACCGTGCTCGTCGCGGCGCTAAGCCCCTCGAACCCTTCGGGAAAGGCTCGAATGCTCTGAAGGCGGGAACACCGGACGCCGGACCGCGAAGGTCCTACCTGCCGCTTGGAATCTGGCGCGGCCGTCCGTTCAGCCCCCGGCCGGGGACGAGCGGAAAGGGGCCTTATAAGCGGGCCGCCGAGAAACGCAAGGCGGATCAAGATCAGTGCGCCGGGGGCGCCGGGGCCTGGATCAGCTCCGCCAGCCGAACTGCGAGGGTTACGCCTTCGCGGATCAGCTTGGCGCTATGGCCGGGCTTGGACGATGCCGCTTTCGCCCTCTTTATCCCGGTGAGCAGAGCGTCGAGGTTCTGGGTCAGCAGCTTCTGCCGGAATGCCGGGTCCTTCCGGGCGTGGGCAAGGTCAGCGTCGGTGACCGGTGAAAACGCGCTCATCGAGTGGAACTCGCCAATAACTTGCCTGCCGATTGGACCTGAAGCCCCAAGCCTAGCAATTTCCGGTTGTTGCTTTGTTACCTGTCGGCGTCCTTGACATGGCCGGCATCGCAGTATCTTTCGCCCCTTCGCAAGGGGGCCAAATGTCCGCAGCGTTCGTTTTTCCCGGGCCAAGGCAGTCAGGCGGTCGGCATGGGCAAGGCTTTGGCCGAGGCCTTTTCATCGGCGCGTCGCGTTTTCGAGGAGGTCGATGCGGCGCTCGGCGAACGGCTGAGCGACATCATCTGGAACGGGCCGGCCGAGACGCTTACGCTCACGGAAAACGCCCAGCCGGCGCTGATGGCGGTTTCGCTCGCCGCCATGCGAGTCCTTGAAGCGGAGGCCGATGTCGATCTGGCGCGCGATGCGGCTTTCGTCGCCGGACATTCGCTGGGAGAATATTCGGCGCTTGCCGCCGCCCAGGCGCTCTCGGTCGGCGACGCGGCGCGGCTGTTACGCATCCGCGGCCGCGCCATGCAGAAGGCGGTGCCGGTCGGCGCACGGGGCCATGGCGGCGCTGATCGGGCTTGACTTGACGACGCCAAAACGATCGCCGCCGATGCCGCCGAGCGCCGGCGTCTGCGCCGCGGCGAACGACAACGGCGGCGGGCAAGTGGTGCTGTCGGGTGCCAAGCCCGCGGTCGAGCGGGCCGTCGAGATCGCCAAGGAGCGCGGCGCCAAGCGGGCGATGCTGCTGCCGGTCTCCGCACCGTTCCATTGTCCTCTGATGCAGCCGGCCGCCGACGCGATGGCCGAGGCGCTTGCCAAGGTTTCCGTCAAGCCGCCCCGAGTTCCCCTTGTCGCCAACGTGCTGGCGCAACCGATCACCGAGCCCGCAGAGATCGTGCGCTGCCTGGTCGCGCAGGTGACCGGCACGGTGCGCTGGCGCGAGTCCATAGTCTTCATGGCGCAAGCCGGCGTGACGGCCTTTTATGAGGTCGGCGCCGGCAAAGTGCTCACCGGCCTGATCAAACGCATCGCCGATGCGGCCGAACGTCTCTGCGATCGGGACGCCCGAAGACATCGCCCGGTTCAAAATGGCGCATAGCTGAGCCTTTGAGCGTTTCGGTTACGGTCAGGAGAATTGCATGTTCGATCTCAGCGGAAAGACCGCGCTGGTCACCGGGGCCACCGGCACCATCGGCGGCAGCATCGCGCGCACGCTTCATGCGCAGGGCGCCACGGTCGCCATTTCCGGCACCCGGCACGAAGTCCTCGATCAGCTCGCCGCCGAGCTTGGCAGCCGCGTTCATGTCCTGCCGTGCAATCTTGCCGATACCGCCGAGATCGAAGCGCTTGGTGCCGCGCGCCGAAGAGGCGATGGGGCAGCTCGACGTGCTGGTCGCCAATGCCGGCGTGACGCGCGATAATCTGCTTGGTGCAGTTGCGCGACGAGGATTGGGACCAGGTCATCGCCATCAATCTCGAGCGCCACGTTCCGCCTGACGCGCGCCGCCGTGCGCGGCATGATGCGGCGCCGCTTCGGCCGCGTCATCGCGATCACCTCGGTGGTCGGCAGCGACCGGCAATCCGGGACAGGCCAATTATGTCGCCGCCAAGGCCGGCATCGCCGGCATGATCAAGGCGATCGCGCAGGAATATGCCAAGCGCGGCGTCACCGCCAATTGCGTCGCGCCCGGGTTCATCGTCACGCCGATGACGGACAAGCTCAATGACAAGCAGCGCGAGATCATTGTCGCGAAGATCCCGGCGAGCCGCGCCGGACGGCCGAGGAAGTCGCGGCCGCGGTCGTGTTCCTCGCCTCGAACGAGGCCGCCTACGTGACCGGACAGACGTTGCATGTGAATGGCGGAATGGCCATGATCTGAAAGCGATAGGATTGCGAGCGGTCGGCGTGACGGCCGCGCTGGTCAACGCTAGTGAAGTGTGGTAACCGAACCGCAATCGGGCTGGGGAAGCCGGAATGCCGGAGAGCGGGGCAGAAATTGTCCGCCTCTGATCGGTGTCGACCCGCGGCCGTCGCCCAAGATCGACGAAGACTACTGATCGACGGATACTTGGACGGGACCGAGACTTGATTGGTTGGGTCGCGTTGAAAGATGAGGTTGGAACAATGAGTGATATTGGCGAGCGGGTGAAGAAGATCGTCGTGGAGCACCTGGGCGTCGAGCCCGACAAAGTGACCGAAAACGCCAGCTTCATCGATGATCTCGGCGCCGACAGCCTCGATACGGTCGAGCTCGTCATGGCCTTCGAGGAGGAATTCGGCTGCGAGATTCCCGACGATGCGGCCGAGACCATTCTGACCGTCGGCGACGCCATCAAGTTTCTCGAAAAGAACGCCAAGAGCTGACTGCCGGCCGCCGTCTGCCGCCTGCGCTTTGCATGAAATGCGCGCACGCGTCTGCGACTCCGCACCAGCTCGAGGTGTGCGGCGACTGCGGCGCGGGCCGTCTCGGGGCTGACCGAGCTAGCGGCAGCGCCAGCCGGGAGCGCCGATCGATGAGACGTGTCGTCGTCACGGGTCTCGGCATGGTGACGCCGCTGGCCTGCGGGGTCGAGCAGACATGGCAGCGGCTGCTCGCCGGCAAAAGCGGCATCAAGCGCATCGAAAAATTCGACGTCTCCGACATCCCCTGCAAGATCGCCGGCCAGGTTCCGCGCGGCGACGGCTCGGACGGCACCTTCAATGCCGACCACTGGATGGAGCCGAAGGAGCAGCGCAAGGTCGACGATTTCATCATGTTCGCGATGGGCGCGGCCACGCAGGCGCTCGATGATGCCGGCTGGCACCCGACGCACTACGAAGACCAGATCACGAGCGGCGTGCTGATCGGCTCCGGCATCGGCGGCGTCGAAGGCATCGCCGAAACCGCGCTGGTGTTGCGCGACCGCGGCCCGCGCCGGGTGTCGCCGTTCTTCATCCCCGGCCGCCTCATCAATCTCGCTTCGGGCTACGTGTCGATCGCGCACTCGCTGAAGGGCCCCAATCATGCCGTGGTCACCGCCTGCTCGACCGGCGCGCACGCGATCGGCGATGCCGGCCGGCTGATCGCGCTCGGCGATGCCGACGTGATGGTGGCGGGCGGCACGGAATCGCCGGTCAACCGCATCTCGCTCGCCGGCTTCGCCGCCTGCCGGGCGCTATCGACCGGCTTCAACGACACGCCCGAACGCGCCTCGCGGCCTTACGATCGCGACCGCGACGGATTCGTGATGGGCGAGGGCGCCGGCGCGGTGGTGCTGGAAGAGTACGAGCATGCCAAGCGCGCGCGGCGCGCGCATCTATGCCGAACTGATCGGCTACGGCCTGTCCGGCGACGCCTACCACATCACCGCGCCGGCCGAAGACGGCGACGGCGCGCTGCGCTGCATGACCGCGGCGATCCGCCGCGCCGGCATTTCGCCGGACGAGATCGACTACATCAACGCCCACGGCACTTCGACGCCGCTCGGCGACGAGATCGAGCTCAAGGCGGTCGAGCGGCTGGTCGGCAATGCCGCCGGCGCGCATCGCCATGTCGTCGACCAAATCCTCGATCGGCCATCTGCTCGGCGCCGCCGGCGCGGTCGAGGCGATCTTCTGCCTGCTGGCGATGCGCGACCAGGTGGCGCCGCCGACCATCAATCTCGACAATCCCTCGGTTGCGACCGCGATCGATCTCGTGCCGCACAAGGCGCGGCAGCGGCCGATCAATATCGTGCTGTCCAATTCGTTTGGGTTCGGCGGCACCAATGCCAGTCTGGTGTTTCGCCGAGTGGCGGAATAGTGCGGCCGATCGCCGTTTCGCCATATTTGCTCCGCACTCGCCTGCGATTGCATGAGGCGGTCTGCGCTGTCATATCGCTTGGGCAGACGCAGCAAAATCTGCGACGCATTGGTCCTCGACGGGTCGGGGCTTACCTTCATCGCTGATCATGCATCTCGTCAAAGCGGATAAGCGGCGGTGACGGAATCCAATCCACCGCCCAACGGCAAGCGAGCCGACCGCGGCGCGTCTGCGGGCCGCATCCGCGTGCCCGGCAACGAGCCGCAGCCAAAGCCTGTTCCGGACCGGCCGCGCCGGACAAATCGCCGTGCGTCGAGATCGCCGCTCCAGACCTGCGCAGAACGCAGCGTCGGTCAGGCGCTACGCCGAGCCGGAACGAGCCGTCGCTGCTAGCCGCGCATCGCGTGCCATGACGTCGACCGCCGCGCCAGCCGAGGCGGCTGCCGAACGGCGTCGACGGCGCTGCCAAGCGTCGCTCGACGGGCGACGCCGACGCGTCAGCGTCGCCGGCGAGCGCCGCGCCAGGTGCATACTCGCGCGAACAGGTCGCGGCATCTGCGATCGGCGGTCGAGCGCGAGCCCGATCCGCTGCTGTCCGACCGGCGGCTGAACGGAATTGGCGCGTCATCCATGGATTCGAAGAACCCCGATACCAAGCGGATCACGCCGCGCAGCCCGCGAACGGCGCTCGAGCCCGATACCGTCGACATGCCGCCGCGCCGCTCGAAGAGCGCGCGGCATCCGCTCGTCGTCATCGGCAATGCCATCATCAGCCTTTTCGTGCTGTTGGCGGTCGTCGGCGGCGTCGTCCTTTTTGTCGGCAAGCAGCGGTTCGAGGCCCCAGGTCCGCTGCCGCAGGACCGTGTCGTCAATATCCCGCACGGCTCGGGCATCCGCGACATCGCCGATGTGCTGCATGCGCGAAGGCGTCATCGATCAGCCCTGGGTCTTCATCGGCGGCGTGCTGGTGCTCAAGGCGCGCGAGGATCTCAAGGCCGGCGAATATCAATTCAAGGCCCATGCCAGCCTGCGCGACGTGGTCGCGACCATCGTCGACGGCAAGGTGGTCGCGCATCAGTTCAGCATTCCCGAAGGCCTGACTTCCGAGCAGATCGTGGCGCGGCTGCTGGATGACGATGTCCTGACCGGCAACATCAAGGAAATCCCGCGCGAAGGCAGCCTGCTGCCCGACACCTACAATTTCACGCGCGGCGTCACGCGCGAGCAGATGATCCAGCGCATGCAGCAGGCGCAGCAGCGCCTGGTCAAGGAAGTCTGGGATCGCCGCTCGCCCGATCTGCCGATCAAGACGCCGGACCAGCTCGTCGTTCTCGCGTCGCTGGTCGAGAAGGAAACCGGCAAGCCCGAGGAGCGCACGCGCGTCGCCGCGGTGTTCGTCAACCGGCTGAAGCAAAAGATGCGGCTGCAGTCCGATCCGACCATCATCTACGGGCTGGTCGGCGGCAAGGGCACGCTTGGCCGGCCGATCATGAAGAGCGAGATCGAGCAGCCGACGCCTTACAACACCTATCTGATCGACGGCCTGCCGCCGGGCCCGATCTGCAATCCGGGCCGCGCTTCGCTCGAAGCCGCCGCCAATCCGGCGCGGACGCGCGAACTCTATTTTGTCGCCGACGGCACCGGCGGCCACGCCTTTGCGGAAACCTACGAGCAGCATCAGAAGAACGTCGCGCGGCTGCGATCGATCGAAACCGATCAGAAGGATCAGGCGCCGCTCGACAGCCAGCCAGCGCGTCGACGCCGGCGCAGCCTGCGCCGCGCGGCTCCTGCAAGCCATGCCGCCCAGCCGCCGCAAGCAGTCCTCGCACTGAACGTCGATGTCGCGGCCGTAGCTGCGAACCGGCAGTATCGAGCCAAGCGATCCGGCAGACGGCACTTGTGACCGCGATGGCCGCCGCTAAGTTCGGCGCGTATTTTCGGACGTTGATTGCCGGAGATCGCAGTCCATGGCGCTGTCGAGCATGACGGGATTTGCCCGCGGCCATGGCGTTTGCGGCTCCTATGCCTGGGCCTGGGAAATCAAATCGGTCAACGGCAAAGGCCTCGACCTGCGGCTGCGGCTTGCCGCCCGGCTGGGACGCGATTGAAGTGCCGGTGCGCGCGCGTGCCGCCGAGACGCTGGCGCGCGGATCGCTTCAGGCGATCTGACGGTCGACCGCACCGGCGCGGCGCCGGTCGTGCGCGTCAACGCCGCCGTGCTCGATGCGGTCCTGGCGACGGTGCGGCAGCTCGCGCCGCAGATCGATGCGTCGCCGCCGTCCCTCGACGGTCTCCTCGCGCTCAAGGGCGTGATCGAAGTCGGCGACGCCGAGGAACGCGAGGACGAGCGGCGCGCCGCCGAAGCCGCGGTGATCGCCGGGCTTCGCCGAAGTCGATCGCCGCGCTCGCCGAGATGCGCCACCACGAAGGTGCCGCGCTCGGCCGCGTGCTGACGGCGCGGCTCGGCGAGATCGCCGCGCTGGCGGAGCGCGCCGAGCAGGCGCCCGGCCGCCAGCCCGAGGCGATCCGCGCGCGGCTCGCCGAGCAGATCGCGACGCTGCTGGCACAGTCCGATCGCTTCGACCCCGACCGCCTGCATCAGGAAGCGATCCTGATCGCGACCAAGGCCGACGTGCGCGAGGAGCTCGACCGCCTCGCGGCGCATGTCGCGCAGGCGCAGTCGCTGATCGGGCAGGGCGGACCGATCGGCCGCAGGCTCGATTTTCTCGCGCAGGAGCTCAATCGCGAAGCCAACACGCTGTGCGCCAAGGCCAATGATGTCGAGCTCACCAATATCGGGCTGGAGCTCAAGGCCGCGGTCGAGCAATTCCGCGAGCAGGTGCAGAACGTGGAATAGACCATGGCGCGCGTGGGGCAAAAACGAAAGACGATCGCGCGCCGCGGCTTGATGCTGGTCCTGTCCTCGCCGTCAGGCGCCGGCAAGACCACGCTGTCGCGCATGCTGCTGAAGGCCGACCGCGGCGTCGAGCTTTCGGTCTCGGTGACGACGCGGCCGAAGCGGCGCGGCGAGGTCGACGGGCGCGATTATCATTTCATCGACCGCGCTCGGTTCGACGCGATGGTCAAGACCGGCGCAGCTTCTGGAATGGGCCGAAGTTTTCGGCCACTGCTACGGCACGCCGCGCAAGCCGGTGCAAAAGGCGCTGGCGCAGGGGCCGCGATGTGCTGTTCGACATCGATTGGCAGGGCACGCAGCAGCTCAGCGAGAAAGCGCGCGGCGATCATTGCCAGCATCTTTGTGCTGCCGCCGTCCATTACCGAACTCGAGCGCCGGCTGCATACCCGCGCGCTCGACGATCGATGCTGTCATCCGGAGTCGCGCATGGCCAAGGCGGCCGGCGAAATCAGTCATTGGCCGGAATACGACTACGTCATCATCAACGACACGCTCGATCAGCCTTCGCCGAGGTGCAGGCGATCCTCGCCGCCGAGCGGCTGAAGCGCGAGCGCCAGCCATGGATTTCCGACTTACGTGCGGCGGCTGCAGGCGAAGCTTTGAGGACAACGCCGCTCAGCAGGAGAGCACCGTGCGGCCGACGACGCGGCCGGCGCGCAAATCGTCGAGCGCCGCTTGCGCCTCGCCGAGCGGGCGCTCATGCGTCGGGATCGGCGCGATCTTGCCCGGAGCGCGCGAGATCGAGAAGCTCGCGCGCCTCGGCGAGCGTGCCGGTCAGGGTACCTTCGATCGTCATGGCCTTGATGGCGAACATGGCGGCGGCATGGAGAATGTGCCGCCGAGCAGCCCCGTCACCACCACCTTGCCGCCGCGCGCCAGCACGCCGGTGGCAGAATTGCAGCGACTGTTCGGAGCCGACAAAATCGCAAACCGCGAACACGCCGCCGGTCGACGCCATGATGGCCCGGCGCGCTTGCGGATCGGATGGATCGTAGGCTGCGGCCGCGCCGGCGGCGATGCGCAGCCTGCCGCTTCCCGGCATCGATATCGGCGACGATCGGCGGCTCTCGGAACAGCGCGCGGGCGCAGGCGAGTCCCATCATGCCGACGCCGCCCAGACCGACAAGCAAGACCGGCCCGCGCTCGGCCCGGCCCGCGAGCCGCTTGAGCGCCGCATAAGCGGTCAGTCCCGGAGCACATCAGCGGTCCGGCAAACGTCGGCGCCAGCGGCGCGTAATCGAGCAGATAGCGCGGATGCGGCACCACGACATGGGTCGCGAAGCCGCCGTCGACGGCGATGCCGAGATGGCGATGCGCTGGAACACAAGTTTTCTTCGCCGGCCTGGCACGCGGCGCAATTGCCGCAGCCAATCCAGGGATAGACCGCGACGCGCCGGCCGGCGATCGCGCCAGTCGCGTCCGCTCCGGCTGCTTCGATGACGCCGGCGATCTCGTGCCCGAGCGTAAATGGCAGCGCACGGTCCTTGGTGATGTCGAGGCGCTTGTCGCCGCCGAGCGCGAAATAGCCGTCCTGCAAGTGCAGATCGGAATGACACACGCCGCAATGCTCGATGCGCACCAGCACCTCGCTGCCGCGCGGTGCCGGGCAGTCCACGATCGTCTCACAGAGCGGTTGGCCGTAAGCGACGAGCGATTGGCGGTGCATTTGATTCATCGCACTGTGGCTTCCGGTCTACGTGGCGTGCCAGCGTCACGCCTCATGACCATGACAGGCGGCGAGCGCCCGCGCCAGCGCGACAAACTCGTCGACGGAAAGATCTTCGGCGCGCGCCGTTGGATCGAGGCCGGCCGTCGCGATGAGCGACGGTGCATCGGTGCCAAGCGAGCGCAGGCTTTGCCGCAGCATCTTGCGCCGTTGCCCGAAGGCCGCTTGGGTTACTTTCTCGAGCAACTTGCGATCGCAGGCCGCCGGCGAGTGCCGCGGCACAAGACGGACCACCGCGGAGGTGACTTTCGGCGGCGGCACGAATGCCGAAGCGTTCACGTCGAACAGAATGCGCGCGTCGCAACGCCACTGCGCGAGAACAGACAACCGCCCGTAAGTCTTCGAGCCATGCGCGGCAACGATGCGCTCGGCGACCTCGCGTCTGGAACATCAGAACGGCGGTATCGTACCAAGGCGGCCAGGGCTCGACGCCGAGCCAGGCGACCAGCAGGGCCGTCGCGATGTTGTAAGGAAGGTTGGCGACAATGCGCGCCGGGCCGCGGTCAATGCGGCTGAGCGGATCGAAGGTGAGTGCATCCGCCTCCACGATGTCGAGACGGCCGGGATAGTGCGCCGCGATCTCATGGAGTGCCGCGATGGCGCGTCGATCCTGCTCGACGGCAACTACGCGCTCGGCGCCGAGTGCGAGCAGCGCGCGGGTGAGACCACCCGGACCGGGACCGACCTCGAAGACGGTGACGCCCGCGAGCATTCCGGCCGCGCGGGCGATGCGTGCGGTAAGATTGAGGTCGAACAGGAAGTTCTGTCCGAGCGATTTCCGTGCGATGAGCTCATGGCGGCGGATGACCTCGCGCAGCGGCGGCAAGTCATCCAGCGGATCGCTCACGGCGTGACGCGAAGAGCGGGAGCGTCCGCCGCCGCGAGTCGCGCCGCGAGGCGCAGCGCTGCGACCAGGCTTGTCGGATCGGCGCGGCCGCTTCCGGCGATGTCGAAAGCGGTGCCGTGGTCGGGTGAGGTGCGAACGAAAGGCAATCCCAGCGTGACGTTGACGGCGTGATCGAAGGCAAGGGTTTTGATCGGGATCAACGCCTGGTCGTGATACATGCACAGCGCGGCGTCGTAGGTCCTGCGCGCCGCTTCGTGGAACATCGAATCGGCCGGCAACGGCCCCCTGGCATCAATGCCATCGGCTTGAAGTTGCGTGACGGCCGGCGCAACGATGGCCCGATCCTCCTCGCCTAGCGTGCCTTCCTCGCCGGCGTGCGGATTAAGCCCGGCGAGCGCGAGCCGCGGCTGCGAAAGATGAAACCGCGTGCTGAGATCACGCGCAACGATACGTCCGGTATCGACCACGAGCTCGGTTGAAAGCACGTTGAATATCTTCTTGAGCGGCAGATGGATCGTCACCGGTACGACGGCGAGCTCCGGCGACCATAACATCATGACCGGCCGCAGCGACCTGCCGGTCGCCTCCTGCACCAGCTTGGCCAGATATTCGGTGTGGCCGGGCTCGGCAAAACCCCAACTGTAAAGCACGTTTTTGGCGACCGGATTGGTGACGACGGCTGCTGCCGATCCGTCAAGGACATCGGCGACGGCACGACGGATCGAAGCGATCGCGGCCGGTGCGCTCGATTGGTCTGGCCGCCCCGGCTCGGCGCTTACCGCACCGTCGATGGCAACCACGGGCAATGCCGAAGCGAAGGCCGTGCGGGCTGAGGTCGGCGGCCCAACGGCGAACGGAATATCGAGGCCAAGCTTGTTGGCGCGCCGGGACAGAAAATCTGGGTCGGCGACAATGTAGAAGGCCGGCAGGTCGAACTCGACGCGCCGATGCCAAACTGCAAGCGCGAGGTCGGGGCCGATCCCGGCGGGCTCGCCGAGCGTCAATGCCAAAGGTTGCACGATCTCGCTTTTGCTCGCCTATTTGTATTCGATCATCGCCGCACGCCGCAATTGCTCAAGATAGCGTTTGGCCTTGGCGCCGAATTTTTTCTGGAACATTTCGTCGCGCACTTCCTTCTTGCCCGGCGTATCGTTTTTGGTCTCTCTCCTGGAGCATAGCGCGAACATTTGCACGCCCTCCGATGTCTGCTCGGGCGGTGTCAGATGGCCGACTTCCGTCTTGTCCAGGATATCGCGAAGTGCCTGCGGCAGGTCAGCGGAGAATTTTGTAACCTGGTCGCGCACCGCCACCTCCCTCAAAGCGAGCGCGAATGGGATGCCGTCGCCGCAGTTCTGAAAGCGTGTGCGCAGGGCATCGGCGTCGCGTTTGCGGGCTTCGTAGGCGGTATCCGGCGCTCCGCGCGGCACAATCAGAACAATGGGCCGCATGATGTATTCGTAACCGACGTCATTTTTTTCGTCAGGCTTATGGAGCTGAAGTTCCGCCTCGACATCGCTGTCCGGAATTTCCAGGCTGGCTTTATAACGTCCACGTATGAGGCCGTTCCAAGCCAACTGCGCCCGCAGCTTGCGCTTGAGAGTATCTGCGCTCGCACCGCCGCGTTCGAGAAGCTGCGTGAGCTTCTGCTCATCGAGGCCCATGCGGCTTCCGACGGTCTTGAATTCTGCCTCCACGTCGGCGTCGCTGATCGAGACCGAGAAGTTCTTTGCCTCGCGCACCTCCAGGATCTCGTCGATGAGGCCGTCAATCACTTCCTGGCGTGTTGGCACCTTGTTGGTGCTCATTTGGATAAATTTGGCGCGATGTTCGACGTCGAGGGCCGTAATCGGCGTGCCATCGACCAGGGCCACGACCTGCTGCGCGCGGGCCAACGAAGGGACGGCGAGCAAGATCGCCGCGGCGAATAACGCCGCCAAGCTAGCCCGCGATCGGGCGGGCATGGGTACGTTGGACATCACGTCGTGCTCTCCCTCAAGCTTTGGCTCCACGGCGGCACGCCATCGCTGCGGCCGTCGACCAGTCGGTTCCCCCTTCCGTGGCCCCATAAGAATCATCGCACGCACTCGCGGCAGAATTTAGAAAGCGGCGCCCACGGGCGGCAGGAAATCAGGTCCGAGGGTGCGTAAGCTTAGCTGCAACAAGAACGAGTTGTCCTTCACCGGCGTCGTGGTGCCGTTATAGGTATATCCCGTCAGGAAGTTCGCCGACAAAAGGAAGCAATCGTCGACGTAACCGATGCCTACCCGGGTCTGGTCGAATTGGTGGGCATAAAGGTCGTAGCGGGCCGAGCCAAGCAACAACCAGTTCTGCGTCAATTTGACAGTGCTCGCGGCCAGGATGCCTTGCCGCCGTGTCAAGAAGCCAAGCTGCGGTTGGGGTGCATAATTGCCGTAGAGCAGCTGCAAGTTCCATCGGTCGAAGTTGGCCCGGCTTTCGAGCTCGAGACGTTCGATGGCGAATGTCTGCTCGTCGAAACGACCGCGCGCCGAGAACGAGTACACCGAGTTCGGCTGGTAGGTCACGCGTCCGACGTAATCCGAAACGTTGGTGTCAAGACCGCTGCCCAGGCCGGTGTTAGTGATGTCGCCGACGGCGAACGAGTTAACGCCAAAAATTTGATACGACTGCCCGAACAACACGTTCACAGAACCGGCCCGATTGATTTGGGCGGTATACTGGAACCCCGCATTGACGCGGCCGCCGCCTTCTTCACGGTCCCAACCGGAGAATTTGTCGATGCTGAACAGATTGCTGTCGTCAAAGACCAGGCTCTGGGCATCTTCGTTCGGAAACTTGCCGATATCGGTTTCGTTCGGGCGCAGGATCAATTGGGCGATCGGTTCAATCGTCTGCGTGCCCCAGGGTTCGATGTCGACGAAGGGATAACGATATTCGACACCTGCGGTCGGCATGACGCGGGCGAGTTCGCTTTCTCCGGGAGCAATAAAGTTGGCGACGCCCGGCTGGCTATCGACGTCAACTGAAGCGACGTCGCCGCGCAACCGGAGGAACGGAGTGATCATCTGACCGTTCTCCGTCACAAAGGTGCGGCGCCAGTCCACCTCGGCCGAAGCGCGCGTGTAAGCTCCCGGGATACCGCGCAACAGGCAATTCGCCGGAGTGAGGACGGCGGTGTCGGCGGTATTGGTCGCACATGATCCGCTGTTGAGGGCGCTTTGGCTGATCGCGTCGAAGCTCGCCTGCTGCCGGGTCAGGCTCGTGATATTGATCTTATAGCTTAACTCGCCACCCAGAATTTGCTGAGCGAGAGTGTTGGAATAGTCGAGGACTGGATGAATGATGGGAAGCTGAGCCTGGATGTCCGCTTCCGAGAAGCCATAGTAGTAGATCGAGCGTATATCGAAGTAGCTGCGATCGCCGACTCCGGTCAGATAAAGCTGCGAGATGCCGGTCGGGTTGGTCCCGACCAGAAATGGATCGTACGCTGCAGCCCCAAACCCGTAATCGTTCACGAACTGGGTGTCCGTCACCAGGATTCCGGTCCACCCCCATACCCATTTGTCAGTCAGGGAGAACTGACCCGCGGTCTGAATGGCGCCGCGGAATGAGTTCGCAGTTGGGCTGTCCGGTCCGTCGCGGCCCGCAAAATAACCTGGATCCTGTTGGAAAATTCCGGCGGCCTTGATCGAGTAAGAACCGTCCATCAGGCGCTGGCGGTATTCGGCTTCCATCAACGCCCCTTGTCTCGTCGTAAGCTTTGGCGTGAGAGTGAGGTCGGAACTCGGCGTCAGCGCCAGGAAATAAGGCGTCGACACGCTGAACCCATACTGCGTGGTTGACGAGAGGGTGGGAAACAGAAAGCCGCTCTTGCGCTTCACGGTCGGATCGGGCGCCGACAGGAACGGCACATAGGCGAGCGGCACGCCGAAGAACTCGATGCGGGCATCCTCGAAATAAAGCATCTTCTCGCCTTCATCATGGATGATGCGGGCTGCCCGCACCTGCCAGAGCGGCGGTTTTTTTGGATCGTCCCGGCACGGCTCGCAGGCGGTGTAGACGCCGTTTTGCAGGACCGTGTAGTTGCCTTGCCCGCGATCGGCTCGCGTCGCGGCAAAACGAGTGTCGTCCGGGGTCTCAAGCCGAAGCGAATCGACGAAACCGTCACGGTAATCATCGGTGAGATCGATGACCTGGCCGTAGGTGATCTTGCCGTCGGCTTCTGTCAGCCTGACGTTGCCTTGCGCCCGCAGCCGCTTCGTCTTTTGGTCATAGACGACTTCATCGGCCTCGATAGTGGCGCCGTTGTAATAGATCTGGACGTTTCCGACCGCCGAAACAGAGTTGTTCGTGTAATCGTATTTGATCTCGTCGGCCTGAACGAGCATTGGCGCGTTCGACTGTTGCGGCTGCTGCGGCGGCTTTGGCGCCGGCGGGCGGGTCGGAAAGCGCAACAAGTTGCTGACGCCCTGTGCCGACGCGGGGGCGGTGCCGAGACAAACGGCTGCGGAAAACGCCAGGAACGCTGCAAGCAGCGTTGCGCTCGCTCTTACGCCAACACGCAAACCGGGACTAACGAGGCCGATCGAACGCGCCACCTACCCGTCCTCCAGGTACAAGAGCGCAATAAAACCGGACAAGCCGCCGACCAACGCTGGAATCCACGCCGCCGCCACCGGCGACATGAGTTCCGATTTGCTCATGTCCTCGGTGATTTTCTGCAATACGAAGAGCATGAAGCCGGCTGAGATGCCGCTGAGAACCATCTTTTGCACACCGCCGATGCGGAAGAACCGCAAGCTCACAGAGGCAGCAAGGAGGACCATGGCGGCGAGGAGAAACGGTCGCGCCAGTAGCTCTTGATATTGGAGTCGATAACCCGCAGCACCGAGACCTGCCCGGTCCGCCATCTTGATATAGGAGGGCAGCTGCCAGAACGGCACCGTTTCCGGCGTGGCAAAGCTCTCCCGCACTTGTTCGAGCGTCAAATTGGTACTGAGCCGGTAACCGTCTTCGACGTCGGGCGGTTGACCACTCCTGTAGATCCGCGCGTCTTCGAGTTGCCAATAACCGTCTTCCAGCGACGCGGTCCTGGCCTCGATCCGCTCTTGGAAATGGTCGCCGCTGTCGAATGTATAAACGGTGACGCCGCCGAGTTCGGCGCCCTGCTCGCGGCTTGAAGTCGCGTTGATGATCGCCGCGCCATCGGGACTCTTCTGACGGACCCAGAATCCACTGGAATTGCCCTGCAATGCCGAGAGAGTTTCCCCCTGCATACTGGCTTCGAGCTGCTTTGAACGCTCATGTAAGGTTGCGGCGACCGGATTATAGATGGTGGTCGCGAGCGTGCCGAACAGGAATGCAGCGATCATTGCCGGCGCCACGAATTGCCAAGCTGAGACGCCGGCTGCGCGCGCAACGACGAGCTCCAGTCGGCGCGATAGATTAAGATAGCATGACATCGCGCCCACCAGCACCGAAAAGGGCATGATGCGCTCCGTCAGCTGCGGCACGCGGAACAGGGAGATCTGGGCGAGAATCCACGCCGTGGCATTGGGCCAATCGGCGCCGCGCCGCATCAATTCGACATAGTCGATCATTGCGGCGAGGGCGACCACGCCGATGAACGACCCGATAACGGAATTGAGAAAGCGCAAGCCGAAGTAGCGCGACAGTGTGCCGGTGATCATGGAATTGCCCATCAGCTCGTCGCCCGGGCGATACGATCGCCGATCGCGGTCGCAAACTTGGAAACTGCGGCGGCAGGTTCCACCGCCCGTGCACGCGAGATTTGCCACAAGCCGAGAATAATCGAGCCGAAGAGGGCAACATATTGCATGGCAAGCACGCTCGGAACATGGACGCCGACAATGACGCTGATGAAGCCGATAAGACGTAGCAACGATACCGCGCCGACCATGCCCAAGAGCGCCAACGTCCGACTCTGTCGCGTGGTTTGCGGCGGTCCAAGGAAACAGTAGGCTAGGATGACGAATGCCACCGGATAGAGCGGCGTCGCCAAACGATCATTGAGCTCGGATCGATATTCGTCCGGCTGCGCCAGGTAGAGCGCGTCGTCAGGTCGAGGCCACAGCAGTTCCCAGATGTACTTTTCGCGGACCGTATAGACGACGCTTTTGGGGCCGCCCGTGAACTTCGACAGATCGAAAGCATAGCGGTCGAACGTCACGATGCGCGGGTCGCGCTGGCCGGCTTCGAGACGCTGGATGCTGCCCCCTTCGAGGACCAGGAACGAACCATTCTCGTTTTTAACAATTTCACCTTGCTCGGCGAGATAGGTGGCATGTTCCTGGGGATCGCGTCGATCGTCGACGAATATCCCGACCAGCAGGCCATTTGGCCGCCGATCGGCAATGTGAAAGGTCAGACTGCCGCTTACCGTCGTGAACCGGCCGGGCTGCACAATATTGGTGAGGATGTCGGCGCGCACCTGGGCCGCCCAGTCGCGTAGCGCGCGCAGGCTCAGCGGTGAGATGTAGGCGGCAATCACGGAGACCAAAAGCGAAACCACGAGGGCTGCGGCGAGGAACGGCCGCAACAGCCGCCACGGCGACACGCCGGCCGCATTCATCACAATGATCTCGGAGTCCGAACTGAGCTTATTGATGACGTGCGCCGCAGACATTACCAGCGCGATCGGCGCGATCATCATGACCAGGAGCGGGATGATCAGTCCGGTAATGCCGACGAAGACGAACAGCGTCTGCCTTTGGCTGGTGATCAGGTCGAAATCGCGCATCGCCTGGGTGAACCAGATCACGATTGTCAAACTGACAAGCGTGATCAGGAACGCGACCATCGTGGCGCGAAACATATAGCGGCCGATCGACCCCATTGCACTCGAGTTCCCCAGTAACGGCCGGTACCCGACGGCCGCATCGGCCCCCGAAACATCGTTCGCGAGCCGAATTTCCCCACCTCGGGCATTTCATGCTTTCACAAAATGGCCTCGCCAAGGCAAACCCATTGAACATGCACACCAAAGGGTTAATGCGGAAAGGGTCGCAGGCCGGTCGAAAAAGCCCCGCAAACGCACTTTGCACGATCTGCAAGTCCGGTTCATATGTCCGGTGCCCTTTTGCCTCGGCTTGGAAGGATCGACCATGCCTGATGTCGTTAAGTTTGGCTTTACCGCGTTCTCACGTGTCCGCAGTGTTCTTGTTATGTTCAGCGCGGAAGGCACGAAATTTGGGCCTGCCACGCAGCGGGTGTTGGCACCTGTGATGGATCACTTGCGTCGAGCGGCTGCCGCCGACCATTTTACGGGCAAAGCCGGATCGGTGCTCGAGATAGTTGCGCCGGCCGGTCTCGATGTGCCTCGGCTTGTCCTCGTGGGTATCGGCAAGGGTGAGGCTGAAGTCTCGGGATATCGTCAAGTTCGGCGGCATCGCCATGGGCAAGGTGCCGGCCGTCGCCGCGGAAGCGACGATGTTTGCCGAATTCGAGTCCGGCGCGCTTAAGGCCGATCAAATCGCGGATTTGGCGCTCGGTGTGCGACTGCGCGCCTATACGTTCAACCGCTACAAGACCAAGCGCAAGGATGGTGAAGAGCGGGCAGACAAGGTCGATGTCAATTTTGCTTGCGGCAATCCGGCAGCGGCTGAAAAGGCGTGGGCACGAGCGATGGGCGTCGCTGACGGGGTCGTTCTGGCGCGCGATCTCATCAATGAGCCGGCCAACGTGCTTTATCCCGGCAGAATTCGCGCGTCGAACGTCAGCGCTGACCAAGCTTGGGGTCGGCGTTGAAGTGCTCGATGTCGCGGCGATGAAGAAGCTGGGGATGGGCGCGCTGCTCGGCGTCGGCCAAGGCTCCGGGCATGAGTCAAAGCTTGTCATCATGCGCTGGAATGGCGGCAAAAGAGGCGTCGATCCGGTCGCCTTCATCGGCAAGGGTGTGTGTTTCGACAGCGGCGGTATTTCGATCAAGCCGGCGTCGGGCATGGAGGACATGAAAGGCGATATGGCGGGGGCGGCCTGCGTCGTCGGTCTGATGCACGCGCTCGCTGCCCGCAAAGCCAAGGTCAACGCCGTTGGCGCCATCGGGCTGGTCGAGAATATGCCGGACGGCAAGGCTCAGCGTCCCGGCGACATCGTCAAGACCATGTCGGGGCAGACGATCGAGATCATCAACACCGATGCCGAAGGCCGTCTCGTGCTCGCCGACGTGCTGCATTACGTCAACAAGCGGTTCAAGCCGAAATTCATGATCAACCTGGCAACGCTTACCGGGGCCATCATCGTTGCGCTCGGCCAGGAATATGCCGGTCTGTTTTCCAACGACGACAAGCTTGTCGAGCGGCTGATAAAGGCCGGCGATGCGACCGGAGAACGAGTATGGCGCATGCCGCTCGGTCCCGAATACGACAAGATGATCGACTCGAAATTCGCCGACATGAAGAATACCGGCGGCCGCTGGGGCGGTTCCATCACCGCCGCGCAGTTGCTTGCAGCGTTTTGTCAATAAAACGCCATGGGCGCATCTCGACATCGCCGGGACCGCGCTTGGTTCGCCGCAAACCGACATCAATAAAAGCTGGAGTTCCGGCTGGGGCGTACGTCTGCTCGACCGGCTAGTCGAGGATTATTACGAGCGGTGATGTTCCGTCCGTTTAGTATCTGGCATCGAACGGCGTCGCGCCGAATCTGCCACTCTAGCGCAACGGTAATTGATGACCGAGTTCCTGTTCTATCAAATGAAGGGCCAAACGCTCGAGCAGGTGTTGCCCACACTGCTGCAGAAGTCGCTTGAACGCGGCTGGCGCGTCGTGGTGCAGGCCTCGGAGGAGCGCATCGAGGCGCTGGACTGCGCATTTGTGGACTTGGCGGGACGACGCCTTTCTGCCCCATGGAACCTGGCGCGATGCGAGCGTGTCGGAGCAACCGATTCTGCTCACCGTCAACGGCGAAAATGCGAATGGAGCTGCTGTACGTTTCCTGATTGAGGGCGCGGACGTGCCGGTGAATGCGTCCGCTTACGAACGCGTCGTCCTGCTCTTCAACGGTGAAGATCCCGAAGCGGTCGACATAGCGCGCGCGCGCTGGAGTGACGCCAAGGTTTCGGGCTTCGAGGTGACCTACTGGCAGGCCGACGAAAAGGGGCGTTGGCGACGTCAAGCATGAGCGCGGTCAACTAAGGGTCGACTGCAAGAATGTCGCGTAAAATATTGATATAAGTATATTTTTCGATCTTAATTATAAAATTCAAGAGACTTCTCGCAAACGGCCTCATTAGGCACCATATTTTTTGCTCCCGCGTAAATTTGGATGCTATAGTTGTTCCATGAATAAGCGTTCAGTGAAGAAGAAACGGCCGGCCAAGCCGAGCCAGGGCACAACAGCGCGTAAGGCGACGTCTCGTCAAACGGTTGCGCGCAAGGCGGCTCGCGCAAAGCGATCCGCGCGCAAGGCGCGTACGCGCCATACCGCGACGGTATCGGAGCCGATCAACACGGCGAAAATCGCCGCGGTCAATGATGCCGTCGGCACCGTGACGATCGCTCAAGTCACGGCGATCGTCCCGACATTCCAGACGCATAGGTACCGAGTCGGCCAAACGGTATTCTATACGTCGAGTCCAATCAGCCGTCCGGGTGCGACTGGAACTACGAAGTTGTCCGGTTGCTGCCGTCCGACGGCGATGACTATCAGTATCGGATCAAGAATTCAGGCGAGGCCTTTGAGCGCGTAGCCAAAGAAAGCCAGCTCGAACTCGAGCACTGATTGCTCTGCCGGTACGGCAATGGCAGGGGTGGCGTCGACCGCTCCGCTGGGCCATACTTCCGTCCGTCCAGAGTAGTCCTTGTCCGTCGTGACTTATCCGATGTGAGGTGAGTTGATGCTCGGTTTTGATTCCGAGTTGGGCACCTCGGCGTTGCGCTTGTGGGTCGCGGCTGGATCAGCGGCTCTGCTGCTTGTTGTCTGTGTGCTGGTTTTTGCCCGATCGGGAGCGCCAGCCTTGACATCGGGATTGCGGTCCGCCGTCGTCGTTCTCGGCGCGCTCCTTGGCGCCACGATCGCCTGGGCGTTCCTCAACCAGCCTTCCGCCCGTGACCGGTCCGCCGAGCGCCGGGCTCTCGAAGCCCGCGCGCAAGAGCTGACAGCGGCAGCCCTTGCGCCGGGGTCCGCGCTTGCCTGTCTCGATACTCTCACCGGCGAGACGGTCGGGGCGGCTTGCGAAAAGGAGCTCTTTGCGAGCTCGGCAACGGTGGCGACCGCGCTCTCTTATGTGGCGGCGCGATTTACGCTGCTGTCCGACATGGCTGCCGATCAGACGCGCGGTGACGCGGATATCGGCAACGCCATGGTGCCGCTGCGCGGTTCGCTCGAGGGCGACCGCTTTGGTTTTCTCGCCCACGTTCTTGCAGTGCGTGATGGCTGCACTGGCGAAAGCTGCAATGCGCTGGCGCTTCTTCGCGATCCGAGCCATGTGCGGGATAATTTGAGCGGAGCGACGCTCGATCGCTACGTCGAGCATTACGCGACGGCATGGACCCAGCCGACCGAAGGACCTCTTGCGGATGCGACCGGGGCGCAGCCGTCCGCGCTGACGCAGCCGGGGACGAAGGGCCGCAAGGTCATGGTCAATATCGATTTTCCCACCGCAGCATCGATCCCGCCGGTGAGCATTATGGACCCCGAACCCACAGGACGAGCACCGATCGCCGCGGCCGCTGCTGGCGGCAACGGGAGTGCGCCGGCGGCGACTGCGCGACGGTCGCGCAAGCAGGCCGCTAATCCGCCAGCGCAAGCCGTTGCACCTGCGGCGGGCGCCGAAGCACAAGTCGATCCGGTCTGGACGCCGGCGCCGGCGGCGAACACGGGAACCGGCGCGACCCGGCCGATCCAACTCAGTCCGTTTGCGACCGCGCCGGACTCGGCGATGCGCACGGAGTGAATGGTGCGTTCGAGCAGCAGGACGCCGACCGCATAGCGCCTCGCAAAACTGGCTCCCACTTTTCCCGGGTCATGCTCTAGGATTCGCCCGCCATGTTCCGCTCCGTCCTGATCGCCAATCGCGGCGAAATCGCCTGCCGCATCGCGCGCACCGCCAAGCGGCTCGGCATGCGCACGATCGCGGTCTATTCGGCTGCGGATGCGCACGCGCCTGCATGTGCGGTTGTGCGACGAGGCCCATCAGCATCGGTCCCGCGCCGCCGCGGGAGAGCTATCTGTCGATCGAGCGGATCATCGACGTCGCGCGGCGGGCCGGCGCCGAATGCGTGCATCCGGGCTACGGCTTCTTGTCCGAGAACGCGGACTTTGCCGAGGCCTGCGTGCTGGCCGGGATCGCTTCGTCGGGCCGCCGGCCGAGGCGATGCGCGCCATGGGCCTCAAGGATCACGCCAAGGCGCTGATGGAGAAGGCCGGCGTGCCGGTCGTGCCCGGCTATCACGGCGAACGCCAGGACGCGAAGTTCCTCAAGGAGAAGGCCTACGAGGTCGGCTATCCGGTGCTGATCAAGCCGGCGGCTGGCGGCGGCGGCCGCGGATTGCGCCGCGTCGATAAGCACGCCGAATTCGAGGCTGCGCTCGAAGGCGCCATCCGCGAGGCCGGAGCCGCGTTCGGCTCGAGCCGCGTCCTGATCGAGAAATATATCGCGTCGCCGCGCCACATCGAGATCCAGGTCTTTGCCGACGGTCATGGCAACGTGATCCATCTCGGCGAACGCGACTGCTCGCTGCAGCGACGCCACCAGAAGGTCATCGAGGAGGCGCCGGCGCCGGGCATGACTGCAGAGCTGCGCGCCAAAATGGGCGCCGCCGCGGTCGAGGCGGCGAAGGCAGTGGGTTATGTCGGCGCCGGCACGGTCGAGTTCGTCGCCGACGGCACCAAAGGTCTGCGCGCCGACGCTTTCTGGTTCATCGAAATGAACACGCGGCTGCAAGTCGAGCATCCGGTGACCGAGGCCGTCACCGGCCTCGATCTTGTCGAGTGGCAGTTCCGCGTCGCCGCGGGCGAACAGCTGCCGCTCGCGCAGCAAGCGGTCCGCTTCGACGGTCACGCCATCGAGGCGCGCATCTATGCCGAGGATCCCGAGAACGGCTTCCTGCCGTCGACCGGCCCGATCGTGGCGCTGCAATTGCCGGATGATGTCCGCGTCGACGCCGGCGTCGAAGCCGGCGACGAGGTGACGCCGTATTACGATGCGATGATCGCCAAGCTGATCGCGCACGCGCCGACACGCGAAGCCGCGCTCGACCGGCTCGCTGCACGCGCTCGATCGCACCTTGATCGCCGGCGTGCGGAGCAACGTCGCGTTCCTCGCCGCGCTTTGCCGGGCTGCGCGAATTCCGGCAGGGCAAAGTCGACACCGGGTTTATCGACCGCAACCTCGCCGACGCTCGGCGCGGTGCCGCATCCGTTCCGATCACGCCGCCGCGGCGCTCGGCGTTGCTCACCTGCTCGCAAGTCGAGTGCGGGATTCCATGTCGGCCGACGCAACGCCGCCGCATGGCGACGCCATTGCGGCGGGTTCGCCGTGGGCGGCGCGCGACGGCTTTCAACTCGGCGGCAAGCGCTCGCTCACGCGTGCCGGTCGTCATCGACGGCGAAAGCCGTGATCGCCACCGTCGCTTACGGCAAAGGCGGTATGCATATCGCGGTCGACGGCGCGGCGCCGGCGAGCGACGCGCAGTATTCGAAGCGGGCAGGGATGTCTATGTCTTGCGCCACGGCCGCCAGACCCGCGTTCGGCTCAAGGATTTCGCCGCGGCGACCGCGGAAGCGCGGTCCGGCGACGGCGTCGATCAAGGCGCCGATGCATGGCCGGGTGCTGGAGCTTCTCGTGGCGGCGCGGCGAACACGTCGCCGCCGGTCAAGCGTCTCGCCGTGATCGAGGCGATGAAGATGGAGCACACGCTGCGCGCGCCGTTTGCCGGCGTTGTGCGCCAAGTTCCGGTTGACGGCGGTGCGCAAGTTGTGGAAGGCGCGCAGATCATGGTGATCGAGCCAGCCGCGACGCGTTAAAATAGGACAATGGCCCTTCATCTCATCAAGCTTTGCGTCGGCGCTGACTCGGTCCGCGACCTCGAGGACTGGATCAAGCAAAAGCTCAAGGACAAGCGCAAGCGCGGCGAAAAAGCCGAGCACATCCATCGCACCCGCATGGTGCCGAAGCGCGCCGACGAACTGATCGACGGCGGCTCGCTCTTTTGGGTGATCCGCGGCGAAATCACCTGCCGCCAGCGCATCCGCGCGGTGCGGCCGTTTCGTCGACAAGGACGGCATCGGACGCTGCGGCATCGTGCTCGATCCGCAAGCCGGTTCTGGTCGAGCCGCGGCCGTTTCGCGCGTTCCAGGGCTGGCGCTACCTCGACGACGAAGGACGCTCCGCGCGATCTCGACAAGGCCGCGCCGGGCGCCGCCGCGATGCCGGAAAAGATGCGCCGGGAACTGCGCGAGCTCGGCCTGATGTGAGCGCTTCGGCGGCCGGCACTGCCGCATGGCGCAACCGCAAGCGATCACGTAAAATCCGCCGCCAATGCGCGCCAGCATTTGGCGACGCGTATGGCGCCACGTTGGCAATTTGGCGTTGCGGAGCGCACGAATGATCATCGGCAGCGAAAAAGACGTCACCAAGGCGGTGCTGAACGAGCTCGAGCGCGCGAAAAATCCGCGTCTGCGCGAGATCATGTCGGCTGTTGTGCGCCACCTGCACGCACTTCGCCCGCGAGGTGAAGCTGACCGAGGAGGAATTCCAGGCCGCCATCGGCTACATCGTCGCGCTCGGCAAGCACACCAACGAGACGCACAACGAGGCCGTGCTGATGTCCGGCTCGCTCGGCTTCTCGACCCTGATCTGCCTGCTCAATAACGGCAATCGCGGCGCAGACCGAAACCGACGCCAATCTGCTCGGACCGTTCTGGCGCATGGATTCGCCGGTGACGGCGAACGGCGGCTCTATTGTGCGCTCGCCGACGCCGGGGCCGGTGTCTGTTCGTCGACGCCTGGTTCCGCGACGTCGACGGCAAGCCGATCGAGGGCGCCGAAGTCGACATCTGGCAATCCTCGCCCGAAGGGTTTTATGAAAACCAGGATCCGATCCAGGCCGACATGAATCTGCGCGGCAAGTTCACGACCGACGCCGACGGCCACATCAGCTTCCGCAGCGTGAAGCCGGCCGGCTATCCGATCCCGATCGACGGCCCGGTCGGTGAATTGCATCCGCGCGCAAGGCCGGCACAACATGCGGCCGGCGCATCTGCACTTCCTCGCCTATAAGCCAGGCTTCAAGACGCTGATCTCGCAACTTTACTGCCCGACGACCCGCACATCGAGACCGACGTGCAATTCGGCGTCACCCGGCATCTGATCGGCAATTACGTGCGGCACGACGGTGGCGCTGCGCCGCGCCGATGTGAAGGCGCCGTGGTATTCGCTCGAGCACACCTTCGTCATGGAAAAGGGCACGGCGCGGCTGCCGAGGCCGCCGATCACCGGCAAGGCGCAAGGCGAGCGGCCGCAGATTCCGCATCTCGAGCCGGCATGACTTGAGCCCTCCCCACAAGGGGAAGGGGAAAATTGAACCAGGGAGGGAAACATGATTCACAGAAAAATGTTGCGTCGAACCGTGCTCAAGGGCATGGCGGCCACCGCGGCAGGCGGCGTTCTCGCCCATCCCGCCGTTGCCGCCGATAGCGTGCTCAAGATGGGGATCAGCCTGCCCATGACCGGCGCCGGCTTCAACGCCGTCGGCCGCCAGCTGCACAGCCGCCATCAAGCTTTACATGCAGCAGCACGGCGACACCGTCGCCGGGCGAAAGCTCGAATTGACCTTCCGCGACGACGGCGGCGTCGCCGACAATGCGCGGCGTATCATTCAGGAGATGATCGTCAACGACAAAGTCGACATCCTCGGCATCGGCATCACGCCGACCTCGCTGGCGATCGCGCCGCTCGTCGACCGAGGCCAAGAAGGCGACCCTGGTCATGAGTTCGGGCGCCTCGATCACGACCACGAAGTCTCCTTACTTCGTGCGCGCCGGCTTCATCCTTGCGCCGCAGTCCTGGATCATGGCCGAATGGGCGGCCAAGAACGGCAGCAAGCGCGTTGTGACGCTGGTCAACGAATGGGCGCCGGGCGTCGAAGCCGAGACCGCGTTCAAGACCCGCTTCACCCAGGTCGGCGGCGCAGATCATCGAACTCGATCCGCATTCCGCTCGCCAATCCCGACTTCGCGCCGTTCCTGCAGCGCATCCGCGACCTCAATCCGGACACCGCATTCATCTATTTCCCCGGCACCCAGGCGCAGCATTTTCGCCAAGCAGTTCGCCGAACGCGGGCTTGCGACCATCCGGCATCAAGATCATCGGGCCGGGCGATCTGACCGACGACGACGATCTGAACAACATGGGCGATCAGATGCTCGGCATGATCACCGCCGGGCGGCTATTCGGCGGCGCACGATTCCGCGCTCAACAAGAGCTATGTCGCCGCCATCGAGAAGGCCAACAACTTCCGCCCGGACTTCGTTTCGCTCGGCGGCTACGACGGCATGCACCTGATCTACGAGGCGCTGAAGAAGACCGGCGGCAATTCCGACGGCGACGCCCTGCTCGCGGCGATGAAAGGCATGGCCTGGGAAAGCCCGCGCGGCCCGATCTCGATCGACCCGCACACGCGCGACATCGTGCAGCAACATCTACATCCGCAAGGTCGAGAAGATCGAACGGCCAACTCTACAGCGTCGAGTTCGCGACCTACCCCAACGTCAAGGACCCGATGAAGCCCGGCGGGGCGGGGGCGGGGGCAAAGTAAGCGGCCCCTAACATGGAGATATCAAGCTGATGCTGCGCATAGGCTCGCTCGCGATCACCATTTGCTTGTCGGCGACAATGGCATTGGCCGCGCCGGTGCACGGCAAGCGGCACATCTATCACTGGCACGGGTATGGCTTCTTGCCGGGCTATCATCAGCCGCCCGACAATCGCATCCCGATTTATACTGCGACGCCGTCGGGCCATAGTAGTCCCGATTATACTCCGAGCTATTGGTATAACGGCGGCCGCTACTATTTCGGTCATCCTGGGTTTTTCCACGGTCGGTATAACGGCGGCAGCCTCGGGCCATGCTGGACCTCGACGCCGATCGGCCTGATGTGGAATTGCGGATGACGGGGTGGGGGCGCGGTGAGATCGATTGCGACGATCTCTTTTGATCGCCTCCTCAACGCGCCCTCGGATTGGCGTTTAAAGCTCTTTGCCAATGACGCGGTCGACCGAATAAGGCCCGCCACCATGGATCGCGATGGCGAAGCAGACAGCGCCGATCAGCAGCACATACTCGTATCCGCCGCCACCGGCTGCATAGCCCTTCGGCAGATGCACGAATAGCAGAGCCACCAGGATCTCGATGGCCAAAGCGGCCGCAAAAAATCGCGTGAACAGGCCGATGATCAAACAGACGCCGCCGACCAACTCGAGGAACATGACGACGTAGGCCCACATCAGGGCAGGCTCGATGCCGTTCTTGGCGAAGATGTTCGCGGCGACCGCGTTAGCGCCGAGCTTGAATTTTATCGAAACGTGCATCAGAAACATAACGCCGACCACAATGCGCACAAAAGTTGCGGCGATGGGCAGCATCGTCTCGTAAAACCCGGCCAGTCCCGGATAGAGCAGTTTCGTTTCACCTTGAGGCACGGCACGCTCCCCACGTTCCTTCAATCCACGCGATTGCCGTCACCCGCTCACGCGCTGGTGAGGACCCGCCCAACAATTACAGCAGGAATTTGCGACCGGCGGAATGGGGTCAGGGCCCCGTTGCACAGGCGATGTACGCCCGCGCAGAGATAGTGAATGGCTTGGCCGCGCCGCCCAGCCCGGACAGGCGTCGCATCTACACACTGCGATTATCGATCAGCCGCGTCGTGCCGATGCGCGCCGCGACCAGCAGGCGGATCGGTTCTGCCTTGGCGGTCGTGACGGGAGCGAGCGTCTCGGCGTTGCGGGCTTCGAGATAATCGAGCGCAAAGCCCGCCCGTGCGATGGCCGCGCGGCCTTGCGCGAGGACCGCGGCGATCGGCTCGCCGGCCGCCATCGCTTTGGCGCAAGCGGCGAGCACGCGGTGCAGCACCGGCGCCGCGGCGCGCTCTTCGGGCGACAGGTAGCGATTGCGCGACGACATCGCGAGACCGTCGGCTTCGCGCACGATCGGGGCGCCGAGGATGCGGGTTGGCAGATCGAGGTCGCGCGCCAGCTGGGTGACCACTTTGAGCTGCTGGTAGTCCTTTTCGCCGAACACCGCGATGTCGGGCTCGCACTGGATCAGGAGCTTGGCCACGACGGTCGCCACGCCGGCGAAGAAATGCGGGCGGAAGGCATCTTCGAGGCCGGCCATGGCCGGGCCTTCGGGCACGATCTGCGTGGCGAAGCCTTCCGGATACATGGTCGCGACGGTCGGGCGCCCAGACCAGGTCGGTGTTCGGCGCGGCGAGCGCGGCGAGATCGGCGGCAAGCGTGCGCGGATAGGTCTTGAGGTCCTCGTGCGGCGCGAACTGCGCCGGATTGACGAAGATCGAGACGATGACGCGATCGGCGCGGCGCTGTGCCAGCCGCACCAGCGCAAGATGGCCGGCATGCAGCGCGCCCATGGTCGGCACCAGCGCAATCGTCTCGCGCCGCGCGCGCCATTGCGCGTGCGTGCGCCGCAGCGCCGGCAAGGTGCGGATGACACGTGGGCGTGGTTTCGACGTCGGGAAGATTTTTTTGTCATCGCAGTTGCGGCGCGAACACACCTTGGCGCATTTGTTGGTGCGCCGTGTGGTTAATGATTAACTTATCGGAGCGGATGCGTGTATCTTGACCGCACGCGTTGCAAGCCGGAGAGAGTGATCGCTACGCAGAGGTCGCGTTTCCATGTTGATGCAGGCGGATGTCGGCAAGCCGGTTTCGGCGCATGTCATCGTCCTTGGCAACGAAAAAGGCGGTTCGGGCAAATCGACCACGGCCATGCATGTCGCCGTCGCGCTGTTGCAGGCCGGCCAGCGCGTCGCCACCATCGATCTCGATTCGCGCCAGAAAAGCTTCACCCATTACATCGAGAACCGGCGCGACTGGGCCGAGCGCGCCGGCATCAAGCTCGAAGTCCCGCAGCATTATTGCGTTGCGCGCGGCTTCGGACTGCGGCTCGACGAAATCGAGGCGCAGGAATTCGGCGCCTTTGCCGAAGCGGTGAGCGCGGTCGAACAGACCCACGACTTCGTCGTCATCGATACGCCGGGCTCGGATTCCTACCTGATGCGGCTCGCCCATTCGATGGCCGATACGCTGATCACGCCGCTCAATGACAGCTTCGTCGATTTCGACGTGCTCGGCGCGGTCGATCCGACGACGTTCGAGGTGACCGGCGTCAGCCATTATGCCGAGATGGTGCGCGAGGCGCGCCGCCAGCGCCGCCTGGTCGACGGCGGCCTCACCGACTGGGTCGTCGTGCGCAATCGGCTGTCGACGCTCGGCTCGCGCAACAAGCGGCTGGTCGGCGAGGGCGTCGATGAGCTTGGCAAGCAGCTCGGCTTCCGCGCCATCGATGGCTTTGCCGAACGGGTGGTGTACCGCGAGTTCTTTCCGCGCGGGCTTACCGCGCTCGACGACCTCAACGAGGACACGCTCGGCCCGCGGCCGAGCCTGTCCCATGTGACCGCGCGCGACGAGGTCGAAACCTGATCGACACCCTGAAGCTGCCGATCGACGAGCGCGGCAAGCGCCGCGCCGCGGCCCGCGCCGAATGGGTCGCGGCCGCCGACAAGCCGCTCGAGACCCACGATCTGCTCGCCGACTGAGACCCCCTCCTGCGGGCCATTGCGCCCGTTGGCGCTGAGCGCCACCTTATGGCGGGTCTGACGAGGCTTGCTGCGAAGGCATCGCGATGAGCGACGAACGGCCCGACCGGCGCCGCCCGAGCGGATTAGCCGAGACCGAGGCGTCGGCCAGGCCTCCGGCGGCGTCGTCCGCGCGGCCGGAGATCGACGCTTTCCTGAGCCGCGTCGGCACGCTTGGTCCGGCAGCCGAGGCGGGCAAGCGCGGCCGGCTGATCTTCGCGCTCGACGCCACCATGAGCCGGCAGCCGACCTGGGATCAGGCCTGCCGGCTGCAGGCCGACATGTTCCGCGAAGCCGCGGCGGCCGGCGGGCTCGACATCCAGCTCGTCTATTATCGCGGTCTTGCCGAATGCCGCGCCTCGCCTTGGATCGCCGAGCCGCGAGCGGCTCGGCGCGCTGATGTCGCGGATCGACTGCCGCGGCGGCCACACCCAGATCGGCAAGGTTCTCGCCCATGCGCGCCGCGAGAACGACAGCGCCAAGGTCGGAGCCTTGGTCTTTGTCGGCGACGCCATGGAGGAGTCGCTCGACGATCTGTGCGCCGGCGCCGGCGAGCTTGGGCTTGCGCAATGTCCGCGCCTTCATGTTCCAGGAGGGCTACGATCCGGTCTGCGAGCAGGCATTCCGCGAGATCGCGCGGCTGACGCGCGGCGCCTATTGCCGCTTCGCGCCCGGCGCCGCCCACGAGCTCGCCGAGCTGTTGCGCGCGGCGGCGGCCTATGCGGCCGGCGGCATGAAGGCGCTCGCCGATCTGCAAGCAGCGGCACGGCGCCGGCGCGGTCAGGCTGCTCGAGCAGCTGAAGTAGCCATGCCGCTTATTTTCGGCGTCGTCGTTCTGATCCTGCTGCTGTGGGCCGTGAACGCCTTCTCCAAGGCCGATCCCAAACAGGTCGGCGCGGCTGCTGCGCGCCATGGGCGGCGGCGGCGCGCTGTCTTCGCCGCGTTTCTGCTGCTCCGCGGCGAGATCGGCCTCGCCATACCGCTCGGCGCGGTCGGGCTCGGCTTGCTCGGCTGGATTTCGCTGTGGCCGGCGAGCTTCGCGCGGCGCGCACGCAAAAGAGCCCGGGCCAGGCCTCGCGGGTGCGCACCGCCTTTCTCGAAATGGAGCTCGATCACGACAGCGGCGCGATGCGCGGCCGCGTTCTGGCCGGACGCTACGCAGGGCGCCTCGCTCGACGCGCTCGATCGCACCGGCGCTGATCGACCTGCTCGGCGAGATCGACGGCGACAGCCGCGATCTACTTGCAGCTTATCTTGACCGCCGGGAGCCCGGCTGGCGTGAGCACGCGCAGGGCGATGCGGCAGCGGGGAGCGGGCGGCGGCCGGCGCGCGGCGGCAAAATGACTGAAGAGGAAGCCTATCAGATCCTTGGCATTCAGCCCGGAGCGAGCGCGCAGGACATCAGCCGCGCTCACCGCTCCCTGATGAAGAAACTGCATCCCGACCAAGGGGGTCGACGTATCTCGCGGCCCGCGTCAACGAGGCCAAGGACGTTCTTCTTCGCCGCCATCGCTGAGGTTCCGCATACACACCCTTGCGTGGCTGTCCTGTCCGTGATTGACGATCCCACTGCCAGCAGCCGCACTGAGCCGAATACTCGGATCGTGCGTCTCGTAGCCCCGTTTGCCGAGGGTTTTCTTAGTTCTTCAGCGCCATGCAGTCGAAATCGCTGCGCTTGAGCTGCCTGCAGGCGGCTTCGGCAGTCGCCTTGTCGAAGCCGGCAAAGCGGGCGCGGTAGAGCGCCTTGTCGCCCTTCTGCACCCGCTCGGTGAACGGGTCGGCGGCGGCGAGCGCTGTGTGCACCTTGATCTGCGCCTCGCTCAGATGCTGCCTGGCTTCGTCCTCGCCGTCGAAGGCGCCGATCTGGATCAGCCATCCGCCGCGCGCGTGCGGCGCCGTGGCGGTATGGCGCTGGCGAGTTCCGACGCGGGCGAGTTCCGCGTTGGCTTCGCGATTTGGCGGTCCGGCCGCGGCCGCATCGGTGCAGCCGGCGCGAGCTCGGTTCGGCCGAAGCGACGACGATGCGCGCGCGGCGCTTCCGATGACAGGCGCCGGCGGCTGCGGGTCGGGTCGCGCCGGTGCGGTGCAACGGCGCGGCGGCGCCAGCGGCGGCCGAACCGGCACCAGCGACCGGCATCGGCCGAGCGAAGCCGTGCTGCACCGGCGCCGTGCGGTAGGTGATGGTCTGACCAGCAGCGGGCGGATCGGATCGTTGGCAGCCGGTCGCGTTTGTCGGGGCGCTGCACGCTGGCCGTCGGTGCGCCGGATCGGCGTGCGACGCCATCGGCGCCTTGGCGAAGGCGACCGGCTCGTCGCGGTTCGCTGCTCGGCGAGCGCCGGCGCGGTGTGCCGGAGCGAGGCCATCTTGATGTGCTCGCCGATCAGCTCGCGCATGTGCGCGTCGCGCTCGAACGCCGAACGGCCGCCCAGCACCACGCCGACCATGAAGCGGCCGTCGCGATGCACCGAGGTGACGAGATTGAAGCCGGAGGCGCGGGTAAATCCGGTCTTGATGCCGTCGACGCCGTCGCACCGAACCGAGCAGATGGTTGTGATTGCGGATCGTCTGGCCGTGATAGACGAACGACGGCGTGGAGAAGTACCGGTAGTAGCGCGGAAAGCGTTCCTGGATGGCGCGGCCGAGCAGCGCCTGGTCGCGCGCCGTGGTGATCTGATCGTCGTCCGGCAGGCCGGAGGCGTTGACATAGGTGGTGCGGCTCATGCCGAGGGCGTGGGCCTTCTGCGTCATCAGTCTTGGCAGAAGTCTTCTTCGCTGCCGCCGAGGTTTTCGGCGATCACGACGGCGGCGTCGTTGGCCGACCGCGTGACCACCGCCTTTGATCGCGTCTTCGACCGCGATGGTCTGCGCCGGGCTTGAGGCCGAGCTTGGTCGGCGCCTGCTCGGAGGCGTGTTCGGAAACCCTCAGCGGCGTGTCGAGCCTGATCTTGCCGGCATCGAGCCGCTCGAACAGCAGGTAGAGCGTCATGATCTTGGTCAGCGAGGCCGGATGGCGCAGCGCGTCCGGATTGGATTGCTCGCAGCACCTGGCCGGTGTTGCCGTCGACCACGATCGAGGCGGACGGCGGCGAATAGCCTTCGGCGCTGAGCGTGATGGCGAACGTGCGCCGCATGCGTATGCGACGTAGTGCACGCGTAGCGCGATGATGGTGCCGCGCGTCGGCGGCACTGCTGGTGATGGCCAGAGCCGCAGCGATGGCGGCGAGGCCCACAACGCAACTGCGAAGCCCGTGGCGGGCTTCGGAACGCACCCATCCCATTACGCACCCCGTCCCTGAACGCGCACAGAGCCCCGTTGGGAGCTCACCCCTGTCTGACTCTTGGGACGGTGCCTCTCCAGCGGTACGGCGGCCGGCTGATCCGGCCGCCGTCCGATGAGAGAGGCATTGCCCCCCGACTAAGAACCGGTCGTCACCCCGACGACACGGTCAAGCACGCTAGGCGAACGCCGTTGCGAAAGCGTTAAGTCCCCATGGCGTTGCGCTAGCGCCACTGACACCGCACGATCCGCTCGAATGCCATTCCATAGCCACCGCACTTGCACCCATTGCAGTTTTTGTGCAGTGCACTATAGTATGATTGCCGGCCGAGAAGGCCTTTTCAAGGCAAAGGGCCCGTTGCCATCAACCATATCGACAGGCAGCGTCAGCGCGCCGGAGAGGACTCGTCATGACAACAGATCAGATGCAGAAGTTCGGCAAGGACAGCATGGACGACTGGCGATGACATGCGTCGTTCGGCGGCTGGACGCAAGAGCGCACAGGCGATCGCGGTCGAGGTCGCGGACTATCTCGAAGAAATCGTTCGAAGGCTCCGCCGCCGCGTGGGAGAAGCTCATGGCGCGCCAAAAGCCTCGAAAAGGCCATGGAGGTGCAGAGCGAGTACCTGAAGGTCGTCGTACGAGGATTTCGTCGGCCGAGGCGGCCAAGCTCGGTCGAACTCTACTGTCGATCTCGCCAAGGACATGCTACCAGTCCGTTCGAGGGCGCCATGTGCCGAGCGCCAGGTGGCCGCTGTCGGCGGCTCGGCCATGTGACGCGTCGATCCGCCACGCATCTGCTCTGATGCCCGAGTCAGGCAATGCTTAGCGCGTGGCCGAACGTGGCGCGTGTTATCGGCCGCAATGCGTGCATCGTTGCCGTGCAGCCTGCGCGCGCAAAGTCGCTGGCTGCCGGGCGCTCGGGAGGCCGCACGCATTTGTCCGCAATTCAAGAGCGCGTGACCGCGACGCATCGGCCATGACGTCGCACGTAACGACATGTCATCGGGCGCCGTGCATCGGGCGCGCGGTCGATGGCGGCGACCGTCGACCGATCTGGAACGCGAGCCCGCGAACTCTATGATAGGTGTCGATGCCCGCGGAAGGGTCGGCCCCTTCCGCAACGCGCCGCGTCGCACTATTTACAAGTCCGGAAGATAGACGAACCAATGCCGCCGTTTGACGTTATAGTCTTCGCTGCCGCCGGTCCGCCTGGCGGACGACGACCGCAAGCGCAAAGGCGACCAGAACGGCCCCGGGACGTCGGTCATCACCAAGACGCGGCCGCAGACCAAGCGGCCGAACCTCTATCGCGTGCTGCTGCTCAATGACGACTACACGCCGATGGAGTTCGTGGTCCACGTCCTGGAGCGCTTCTTCAACAAGGACCACGAGGCGGCGCACCGGATCATGATGCATGTGCATCAGCATGGGGTCGGCGAATGCGGCGTTTTCACCTACGAGGTGGCGGAAACAAAAGTGACGCAGGTCATGGACTTTGCCCGCAAACATCAGCATCCTTTGCAGTGCATCATGGAGAAGAAGTGATTCCGGGGGACACGTCAATACAAATGAAGAGACATTGAATGCCCACTTCTCGCGCAGTCTCGAACAGTCGCTCCACCGGGCCCTCGCGCTCGCCAACGAGCGGCATCATGAATACGCGACGCTGGAGCATCTGCTGCTGGCGCTGATCGACGATCAGGACGCCGCGGCGGTGATGCGGGCCTGCAATGTCGATCTGGAGAAGCTGCGCCGCAGCCTGGTCGCGTATCTCGAATCGGAACTCGACAATCTGGTCACCGACGGCGCCGAGGATTCCAAGCCGACCGCCGGCTTCCAGCGCGTCATCCAGCGCGCGGTGATCCATGTGCAGTCTTCCGGCCGCGAGGAAGTGACCGGCGCCAATGTGCTGGTCGCGATCTTCGCCGAGCGCGAAAGCCATGCCGCCTATTTCCTGCAAGAGCAGGACATGACGCGCTACGATGCGGTCAACTACATCAGCCACGGCATCGCCAAGCGGCCGGGCATGTCGGAAGCGCGGCCGGTGCGCGGCGCCGACGAGGAGAACGACGCCAAGTCCGGCGACGAGCCGAAGAAGAAGGGCGACGCGCTCGACGCCTATTGCGTCAACCTCAACAAGAAGGCGCGCGACGGCAAGATCGATCCGCTGATCGGCCGCGAGGCCGAGATCAACCGCACCATCCAGGTGCTGTGCCGCCGCCAGAAGAACAATCCGCTGTTCGTCGGCGAGGCCGGCGTCGGCAAGACCGCGATCGCCGAAGGCCTGGCGCGCCGCATCGTCCACGGCGAAGTGCCGGACGTGCTGCGCGACGCCACCGTGTTCGCGCTCGACATGGGCACGCTGCTCGCCGGCACGCGCTATCGCGGCGATTTCGAGGAGCGGCTCAAACAGGTCATCAAGGAGCTCGAAGCCTATCCGGGCGCCATCCTGTTCATCGACGAAATTCACACCGTGATCGGCGCCGGCGCCACATCGGGCGGCGCGATGGATGCGTCGAACCTGCTCAAGCCGGCGCTGGCATCCGGCACGGTGCGCTGCATCGGCTCGACCACCTACAAGGAATACCGGCAGTATTTCGAGAAGGACCGCGCGCTGGTGCGCCGGTTCCAGAAGATCGACGTCAACGAGCCGACCATCCCGGACGCCATCGAGATCCTCAAGGGGCTCAAGCCCTATTTCGAGGACTACCACAAGCTCCGCTACACCAACGATGCGATCAAGGCGGCGGTCGAGCTGTCGTCACGCTACATCCACGACCGCAAGCTGCCCGACAAGGCGATCGACGTGATCGACGAATCCGGCGCCGCGCAGATGCTGCTGCCGGAGAGCCGCCGCAAGAGCACCATCGGCATCAAGGAGATCGAGACCACGATCGCCACCATGGCGCGCATCCCGCCGAAGGCGGTGTCGAAGGACGATGCCGAGGTGCTGCGGCACCTGGAAGACACGCTCAAGCGCGTGGTCTACGGCCAGGACAAGGCGATCGAGGCGCTCGGCGCATCGATCAAGCTCGCGCGCGCCGGCCTGCGCGAGCCGGAAAAGCCGATCGGCTGCTATCTGTTCTCCGGCCCGACCGGCGTCGGCAAGACCGAAGTCGCCAAGCAGCTCGCGGCAACGCTCGGCGTCGAGACTCATCCGCTTCGACATGTCGGAATACATGGAGCGCCACACCGTATCGCGGCTGATCGGCGCGCCGCCCGGCTATGTCGGCTTCGACCAGGGCGGCCTGCTGACCGACGGCGTCGACCAGCATCCGCATTGCGTGCTGCTGCTCGACGAAATCGAGAAGGCGCATCCGGATCTGTTCAACGTGCTGCTGCAGATCATGGATCACGGCAAGCTGACCGACCACAACGGCAAGCAGGTCGATTTCCGCAACGTCATCCTGATCATGACCACCAATGCGGGCGCCGCCGACATGGCGCGAATCCGCCTTCGGCTTCACGCGCACCAAGCGCGAGGGCGACGACATGGAAGCGATCAAGCGGATGTTCGCGCCGGAATTCCGCAACCGGCTCGACGCGATCATCACCTTCGCGCATCTGTCGCCCGACATCATCGCGATGGTGGTGGAGAAGTTCGTGCTGCAGCTCGAAGCGCAGCTCGCCGATCGCGACGTCACCATCGAGCTGACCGACGAAGCGGCAAAGTGGCTGATCGCGAACGGCTATGACGAGCTATGGGCGCCCGGCCGATGGCGCGCGTGATCCAGGAGCACATCAAGAAGCCGCTGGCCGACGAGGTGCTGTTCGGCCGGCTCAAGTCGGGCGGCCACGTGCGCGTCATCGTCATCACCGAGGAAGGCGCCGACAGCAAGCTCGGCTTCGACTATCCGGACGGCCCGGTCACGCCGCGGCAGGAGAAGTTGCCCGAGCCGCGCCGCGCCAAGAAGCGCCGCTCGTCGCCGCGGCGCAAGCCGCCCGGCCCGCCGGCGGCGATGACACGCCGCCGCGCCGCGGCACGGTGCCGAAGGTGCCGCTGGTCAAAGTCTGACGGTGTCGCTTGTTACCCGACATATTGAGGCCGCGTTCCTCAATATGCTGCAGGGGAGTGCGCCGCGTTCAAATCAGCGTTCGCAGCGCCAGATGCGCGCCCAGCAGCAGTAAGCCGACGAAAAAACAAATGCGAAACATGGCCGGACTGATGCGCTCCCGGATCCATTGTCCGAGCAGCATGCCGAACAGCGCGGGAGCGAGCGCGAGCGTTGATCCTCCGACGATCGAGGAGTGAAACGCGCCTTCGCGCCAAAGACCGGCCGCGAGCGCCAGCATCGCGAAGGTGAAGGTGAGGCCCAGCGCTTGGATCAGTTCGTCCCTCTGCAACCCCAAGCCGTTCAGATAGATGACGCCAGGGATGGAGAAGACCCCGGTCGCGCCGGCGATGAGCCCCGAGGTCGCGCCAACCAGCGGGCCGAGCCACGGCTCGGTTCGCTGCGGCACCGTAATTCGGACGGCGCACAAGCCCACAATGGCGTAGATGACAAGCGCGCCCCCGAGCCAGGCCGTGGCGCGGCCGGTTGGATCGGACGCCAAAAGTCCGGCACTCAGGAATGTCACGATGCAGGTCGCCGTAAGCAACGGCCATAGCCGTTTTATCAACGGTCGCAGGCCGGGGCCGAACGCCAGTTGCCAGACGTTGGTCACAACGGTGGGCACGACCAGGAGCACCGCCGCCTCGGCCGGCGTCATCACCAGGCTCAGCAGTCCGATGCCGACCGTCGGCAAGCCGAGCCCGATTACGCCCTTGACGATGCCGGCGGTGAGGAAGGCTGCGAGTGCAACGGCAATGACCAGTGGATTGAGCATGGGGAGCTTCTACGGGCGGCTCGCCGGAGCGGCGGCACTTGGCGCAGTGTGACGCAAAGAGCGCCCGGATGCTTCTGTTTCGGCCGAAGTGTTGACGATTCTCGATTTGACTCGCCGATGTTTGCGCAACTCGCATGCGAACCAGACCGCCAGGATCGGCAGCGCCACCGCGGTGCCGAGAAACAACGGCACCGCGCCGAAGCGGTCGATCACCAGCGCGCCGATCGCGACGCCGACGGTCTGGCCGATATAGAGCGCCGAGGAGAACATCGCCGACCGCGGTGCCGCGCGCTTCGGGCGTCATCTGCGTGGCGTTGGTCTGCAACGTGTTGTGGAGCATGTAGAAGCCGAGCCCGATCGCGGTCGTCGCGACGGGCGCCAGCCACCACGCCGGGCCGATCGCAAGCTCGACATAGGCGGCGGTGAGAATGAAGTCCGCCGCCGATGGCAAGGCCGATCTGGCCGAGCCGGTGCACGAACAATCTTCACCAAGGTCGGCATAGATCAGTCCGCCGATGCCGAAGCAGGCGACGGTGAGGCCGACCAGCGTGAAGCTCAGGCCGAAACGCGCGCGCAGGTCGGCGCCGATATAGGCGAACGCGCCCCACAGCAGCGCGCCTTCGATGAACGCGGCGATGATGACGATGCGGGCGAACGGATTTGACAGCACCGCCGCGTAATCGGCGATGAAGCCGCGCGTCGTCTCGCCGGCCTGATTGCCGTGCGCGCGGGTCCGCGGATTGGCGATGAGTTCGAACGACCAGGCCGGCCGCCGCCAGCGCGAACATGCCGGACGAGCACGAAGAACACATTGCGCCAGCCCAACAGGTCGCCGAGCACGCCGCCGGCGGCCTGGCCGAACAACTGGCCGATGATCTGGCCGGAAAGATAGCGCGCCAGGATCGGCTGCAGCCGCTCGCTAGGGCGTGACGTCGCCGACATAGGCCATCGAGATCGGAATGACCCAGCCGCCGGCGGCGCCGGTCGCGAGCCGCGCCAGCGCGAGCTGCGGCAGCGATCGCGGCGGTGCCGCAGATCGCCACCAGCACGGCGGCGAGCGCGCACATCATCGCGACGGTGCGGTATTTGCCGAACCGGTCGCCGACCGGGCCGATGACGAGCTGGATCGAGCCGTGGGTCACCGCGTAGGAGGTCACCACGATGGCGGCGGCGCCGACCGTGGTGTGGAAGTCGGCCGCGATCTGCGGCAAGCAGCGAATCGGTCACCCGCACCTGGGCCTGGCTGGCAAAGCCCGCCACCGCCAGCAGCATGATCGAGCGGGTCGGCGTCTTGCGCGACGGCAGCGAGGCGTTTGCGACAGAGCTGACACGTGGGATTCGCTGGACCGAACGTGGACGGTTGGGGAGGGCCGGCGTTGACACTCAGCGCGGCGCGGGCTTTCTAGCGCGCAAAGCGGCAAAAGCGAAACAACAATGATCGAGAAGACATATCAGCCCTGGCGCAGTCGAGGGCCGCATTTATGCCGCCTGGGAAGCGGCCGGCGCGTTCCGCGCCGGCCGGCCCGAGCGCGCCAAGGCCGCCGCCGTTCTGCATCGTCATCCCGCCGCCGAACGTCACCGGCTCGCTGCATATCGGCCACGCGCTCAACAACACGCTGCAGGACATTCTGTGCCGCTTCGAGCGCATGCGCGGCAAGGACGTGCTGTGGCAGCCGGGCACCGACCATGCCGGCATCGCCACCCAGGTGGTGGTCGAGCGCCAGCTGATGGAGCGCCAGGAGCCGGCAGCCGCGCGATGGGCCGCGAGGCATTCATCAAGCGCGTCTGGGACTGGAAGGCGGAATCCGGCGGCACCATCATCGGCCAGCTGAAGCGGCTCGGCGCCTCCTGCGACTGGTCGCGCGAGCGCTTCACCATGGACGAGGGCCTGTCGCGCGCGGTGCTCAAGGTGTTCGTCGCGCTCTATCGCGAGGGCCTGATCTACAAGGACAAGCGGCTGGTCAACTGGGACCCGAAGCTCAAGACCGCGATCTCCGATCTCGAAGTGCAGCAGGTCGAGACCAAGGGCAATCTCTGGCACATCAAATATCCGATCGAGGGCAGCGACGAGTTCATCATCGTCGCGACGACGCGGCCGGAGACCATGCTGGGCGACACCGCGGTCGCGGTGCATCCGGACGACGAGCGCTCAAGCATCTGATCGGCAAGACCGCGGTCCTGCCGCTGGTCGGCCGGCGCATCCCGATCATCGGCGACGACTTATTCCGATCCGGAAAAAGGCACCGGCGCGGTCAAGATCACGCCGGCGCACGACTTCAACGATTTCGAGGTCGGCCGGCGGCACGACCTGCCGCTGATCAACATCTTCGATGCGAGGGCCGGCTCGACCTCAAGGACAACGCGGCGTTCCTCGACGGCGTCGGCGCCGTCGGCCGAACTCGACGCGACGCTGGCGCTGCACGGCCTCGATCGCTTCGCGGCGCGCAAGAAGATCGTCGAGCGGCTCGAAGCGCCGGGCTGCTCGACAAGATCGAGCCGATCACGCATGTCGTGCCGCACGGCGACCGCTCCGGCGCGTGCTCGAGCCGTTCTCACCGACCAATGGTATGTCGACGCCAAGACGCTGGCCGAGCCGGCGATCGCGGCGGTGCGCGAGCGCAAGACCGTGTTCGTGCCGCCGCAATGGGAAGCGACGTTCTTCAACTGGATGGAGAACATCCAGCCCTGGTGCATCTCGCGCCAGCTCTGGTGGGGCCATCAGATTCCGGCCTGGTACGGGCCGGACGGCAAGATTTTCGTCGCCGAGACCGAGGACGAAGCCGTTGCCGAGGCGCTCGCGCATTACACCGAGATCGAGGAGATCACGCGCCGAGGACGGCCACGACATCGCCGCCGATCCGGAACGGCGCGCGCGCTTCGCCAACGACTATCTGCACGCGCGACGAGGACGTGCTCGACACCTGGTTCTCCTCGGCGCTGTGGCCGTTCTCGACCCTCGGCTGGCCGGACGAGACGCCGGAGCTGAAGCGCTACTATCCGACCAGCGTGCTGGTCACCGGCTTCGACATCATCTTCTTCTGGGTCGCGCGCATGATGATGATGGGCCTGCACTTCATGCGCGAGGTGCCGTTCCGCGACGTCTACATCCACGCGCTGGTGCGCGACGCCAACGGCGCCAAGATGTCGAAGTCGAAGGGCAACGTCATCGATCCGCTGGCCCTGATCGACGAATACGGCGCCGACGCGCTGCGCTTCACGCTCGCCGCATGGCGGCGCAGGGCCGCGACATCAAGCTCTCGACCGAGCGCGTCGAGGGCTACCGCAACTTCGCGACCAAGCTGTGGAACGCCGCGCGCTTCGCCGAGATGAATGGCTGCGTGCGCGATCCCGAGTTCGATCCGCGCCACGCCAAGGAGACGCTCAACCGCTGGATCGTGCACGAGACCGCGAAGGCCGGGCGCGAGGTCACCGCGGCGACTCGAAGCCTACAAGTTCAACGACGCCGCGGCAGCGGTCTATCGCTTCGTCTGGAACGTCTTCTGCGACTGGTATCTGGAACTCATCAAGCCGGTCCTCGACGGGCCCCGACGGCGCCGCCAAGACCGAAACGCGCGCCGCCGCGGCCTGGGCGCTCGACGAGATCCTGAAGCTGCTGCATCCGTTCATGCCGTTCATCACCGAGGAGCTGTGGGGCGTCACGGCAGAGCCAGGGCGCGCCGCGCCACGCACATGCTGGCGCTCGACGCGTGGCCCGCGCACGACGGCCTCGACGATGCCGAGGCCGAAGCCGAGATCGGCTGGGTCATCGATCTCGTCACCGCCATCCGCTCGGTGCGCGTCGAGATGAACATCCCGCCCGCCACCATGCTGCCGCTGGTGCTGGTCGGTGCTTCGCCGCAAACCGCCATCCGGGCGCGCCACTGGTCCGAGTTCGTGCAGCGTCTCGCCCGTGTCGCCGACATCTCATTTGCCGATGCGGCGCCGCAAGGCGCGGTGCAGCTCGTCGTGCGCGGCGACGTCGCGGCGCTGCCGCTCAAGGGCGTGATCGATCTCGCCGCCGAGCGCGCCCGGCTCGAGAAAGAGATGGCGAAGTGCGACGCCGACATCGCCCGGGTCGACGACAAGCTCGGCAATGCCGATTTCGTCGCGCGCGCGCCGGAGGAGGTCGTCGAGGACGAGAGAGAAAAGCGCGAGGAAGCGCTGGCGCGCAAGGCCAAGATCGCCGAGGCGCTGGAGCGGCTCAAGGCTTCATCCTAAACCGGAAGGTTGTTGCGCGATCCAACGGGCCGGCTACAACTATTGGGCGAGCCAACTCGCTCAACTCTTGGGGGCCGGCGATGTCCGACGAAACACAAAATGTTGCCCTGTTCCAGCAAGCCTATCGCCGCTGGGCCGACAGCAAGGGCGACAGCGCGGATCATTGGCTCTCGATCGTCGACGAGCGGATCATATTCGGCTCGCTTGTCGAGGGTGCGCCGTCCGTGCCCTATCTGAAGACCTATCAAAGCCGCGACGAGCTCTCGCATATTTCGCTGGTCTCAAGCGCGACTGGGAAATGATCGAGTATGTCGCGGAACATTTCGTCGCCCAAGACGACCGCGTTGTTATGCTCGGACGTTGTTCATGGCGTTTTCGGCGTACCGGCAAGGTCGTGGCGACCCCGAAGGTGGATTCCTGGCGGTTTGCCGGCGGCAAAGCGGTCGAGTTCTACGAGTATTACGACACGGCTCAACTGCTGGCAGCAATGTCGTGATGGATTGGTGACAGGCGGACATGCGGATTTTTCTTGCCGGAGCGAGCGGCGTCATCGGGCGGCGGCTGGTGCCGTTACTGTGCGCCGATGGGCACGACGTCATCGGCACGACGCGGTCGGCGCAGAAGGCGGCAGAGCTGAAGGCGGCCGGCATTGCGCCCGTCATTGTCGATGTCTTCGATGCCGACGGCCTCCGGGATGCGGTCGTTCGCGCTGCCCCGACGTCGTTATCCATCAGTTGACCGATCTGCCGCAGGTCTTCGACCCGGCGCGCTCCAGCGATGTTCTGATGCGCAACGCCGCTTGCGCATCGAAGGCACCGCAATCTGGTCGCCGCCGCGCTGGCGGCCGGCGCCCGCCGGCTCATCGCGCAAAGTATTGCTTTTGCCTACGCCGATGGCCCCGAGCCGCATGCCGAGAGCGACCCGCTGGCGTCCGCCGAAGGCGATGCCCCTGGCGCGCTGACCGCGCGGGGCGTGCGGGCCTTGGAAGCGGAGGTTCTCAATACGCCCGGTCTCGACGGTCTCGTGCTGCGCTATGGGCGGCTTTACGGCCCCGGCACATGGTTCGAAGGGGCCCATGGCCGAGGCCGCCGCTCCACGTCGATGCGGCGGCGCACGCGGCGCTGCTTGCGGTCACGCGCGGCCCGCCCGGCATCTACAACATTGCCGAGGACGATGGCGCGGTCACGATCGAGAAGGCCCGCAAGGAGCTGGGCTTCGACCCCGGCTTCAGACTTTCGGCTTAGCCGTTGCAAACGGCTTGCTGAGAAAGCGCGAGCCTTTCAGGCCATAGCGCCAAGGCTTGTCGACCGCTTTGGTGATGCCGATGCGCGGTCCGGCGACGATCTCGACGGCACCGTTCGCGGGAATAGCTCGAACGGCGGTCGGTCGAGCGCCAGTCCGTTGTGCGCCCCGGTCATGCCCAACGCCTCGCAGAGCCGGCCGGGCCCGGAGCAGAGCAGCCGCTCGTCGGCCATACCGCGCCGCCGCCGCATGGTGCCGAGACCGGCCGTCGGCTCGATCGCACGGATCAGCACGGCGCTGGCCGAGCCCTTCGGCTCGCAGACGAAATTCACGCACCAGTGAATGCCGTAGGAGCGGTAGACGTAAGCGTAGCCCGGCGGCCCGAACATCACGGCGTTGCGCGCCGTCGGGCCGCGATAGCTGTGCGCCGCCGGGTCGGTGTGGTGATAGGCCTCGACCTCGACGATCCGGCCGCCGACGCCGTCGAACAGCAGCAGTGCTCCGATCAGGTCGGGCGCGACCTCGTGCACGCTCCGTCTGAAAAAGGCCCGGGTTAGTCGTTTCGGCATGCCCATCGTTGCAGCACCGGCGGCTTAGGGTAAATGGCGCCCTAACGAGGGACGGTGTTAGCCACCGATTCTGTGGCTCCCGCGCCACAGCCTGAGAACATTTGATCGCTTCCAACTTTCGCACAGCAAGTGCCGCTTTTTAGCCATAGGATTTTTTGACATCGATGGGCGCGGCTGTTGCAGCAGATGCGGGCCGCAGGGCACTTCCGGTTTGCAGGGCGCGTTTGGCTTTGGACCGAGGTGCGGGGGCGAGGGGCCAGTTGGCCTGCGAAAGTGTGATGGACGCTAAGACTGATCTGAAATCGCGACTGCCCAGCCGGCACGCCACCGAAGGCGCCGAGCGGGCGCCGCACCGCGCGTTCTATTACGCGATGGGGCTGACGCCGGAGCAGATCCATCAGCCGTTCGTCGGCGTCGCCACCTGCTGGAACGAGGCCGCGCCCTGCAACATCGCGCTGATGCGCCAGGCCCAGGCGGTCAAGCTGGGGGTCGCCGCCGTCGGCGCCACGGCGCGCGAGTTCTGCACCATCACCGTGACCGACGGCATCGCCATGGGCCATGCCGGCATGAAGTCGTCGCTGCCGTCGCGCGAGGTGATCGCCGATTCCGTGGAATTGACGGTGCGCGGCCATTCCTATGACGCGCTGATCGGCGTCGCCGGCTGCGACAAGTCGCAGCCCGGCATGATGATGGCGATGTGCCGGCTCAACGTGCCGGCGATCTACATCTACGGCGGCTCGATCCTGCCCGGCACCTTCAAGGGCAAGCCGGTCACCATCCAGGACGTCTACGAGGCGGTCGGCAAGCACTCGATCGGCGCAATGTCGGATGCCGATCTCGAGACGCTTGAGCAGAATGCCTGCCCGTCGGCCGGCGCCTGCGGCGCGCAATTCACCGCCAACACCATGGCGACGATCTCCGAGGCGATCGGGCTCGCGCTGCCGTATTCGGCCGGCGCGCCGGCGCCTTACGAGATCCGCGACAAGTTCTGCATGCTGGCCGGCGAGATGATCATGGATTTGATCGTCAAGAATATCCGGCCGCGCGATATCGTCACCCGCAAGGCGCTGGAGAATGCCGCGGCGGTGGTGGCCGCGACCGGCGGCTCGACCAATGCTGCGCTGCACCTGCCGGCCATCGCGAACGAATGCGGCATCAAATTCGATCTGTTCGATGTCGCCGAAGTCCTGAAAAGGACACCGTATATCGCGGATTTGAAACCAGGTCCGGCCGCTATGTCGCCAAAGACATGTTTGAAGCTGGCGGCGTTCCGCTGCTGATGAAGACGCTGCTCGATCATGGCTTTCTCCACGGCGACTGCATCACCGTCACCGGCCGCACGATTGCCGAGAATCTGAAGTCGGTGAAGTGGAACGACGATCAGGACGTGGTTCGTCCGGCCAACAAGCCGATCCTGCCGACCGGCGGCGTCGTCGGTCTCAAAGGCAATCTCGCGCCGGAGGGCGCCATCGTTAAGGTTGCCGGAATGGAGCGCTTGCATTTTTCCGGGTCCGGCGCGCTGCTTCGACGGCGAAGAAGCGTGCTTCGAAGCGGTTAAGAACAAGACGTACAGGGAAGGCGACGTGCTGGTCATCCGCTACGAGGGGCCCAAAGGCGGCCCCGGCATGCGCGAGATGCTGGCGACGACTGCCGCCCTCTATGGCCAGGGCATGGGCAACAAGGTCGCGCTGATCACCGACGGCCGTTTCTCCGGCGCCACGCGCGGCTTCTGCGTCGGCCATGTCGGGCCGGAAGCCGCGGTCGGCGGCCCGATCGCGCTCCTGCGCGACGGCGACATCATCAGCATCGATGCCGAGAAGGGCACGCTCGACGTCAAGCTGACGCCGAGCGAGCTCGAGCGGCGCGCGAAGGAATGGAAGCCGCGGGCGGAAGAATTCACCTCCGGCTATTTGTGGAAGTACGCCCAGCAGGTCGGGCCGGCGCGCGATGGCGCCGTCACCCATCCGGGCGGCGCGGTCGAGAAGGCGTGTTATGCGGACATCTAGCGGAGCAGTCGCGCGTAACGCAGCGGCGGGGTGCTGCTCGCGCTCGTGGGCGGCTCTGCATGGCTCTGGGCTTGGTCCGAACCGGGCCGCGTGCACGACCTCGTTGTTCGAGCCGGCGCTTGCGTTCGACGGCACGACCACGCCGAGCACGGCCTCGCTGACGCCGGGCGATGGGCTGCGCGCCGCGCGCCGCATACGCCGGAGGTGGCAGAAAAGACCAACGCGTTGACCGCGCTTGCAATATGCCGCCGATCAGGGCCAGCCGGCCGCGCAGTGGAAGCTCGGCCGCATGTACGCCGACGGCGATGGCGTGCCGCAGGACGACCTGCGCGCCTTCAACTATTTCAGCCAGATCGCCAATACGCATCCCGACGAGAGTCCGGGCACGCCGCAGGCGCGCTTCGTCGCCAACGCCTTCGTGGCGCTCGGCCACTACTATCTCACCGGCATTCCCAATTCGAAGATCAAGCCGGACGCGGCGCGCGCCCGCGAGATGTTCGCCTACGCGGCGACCTATTTCGGCGATGCCGATGCGCAATATCGAGCTTGGCCGCCTTTATCTCGACGGCACGCCGAGCGATCCGCACCAGGCGGCGCGCTGGTTCCAGCTTGCGGCCACCAAGGGCCATTGCCGCGCCGAGGTCGCGCTCGGCGACATGCTGTTCCGGGGCCAGTACGTGCCGCGCCAGGCGGCGCGCGGCCTGATGTGGCTGACGCTCGGCCGCGACTGCGCCGGCCCCGACGAAACCTGGGTCAAGCCGCTCTACGACAACGCCTTCCATCGCGCCAGCGACGACGAGCGGGCCATGGCGCTGGTCTATCTCGAGGATTGGCTGAAGGGCCGGCGGCGAATTAAGCAGCGGCCGCTCAGCGTTCATCGTCAGCTGCAAGCAGTCGTCCGCTACTTTCGCCTCGATCGCCAGATCGATCCATACCGGCACGTGGTCGGACGGCTTTTCCCAGCTCCGCACGTGGCGGTCGATGCCGGCGCCGGTCAGCCGGTCGGCGGCGGCGGCGACAGCAGCAGATGGTCGATGCGGATGCCGTTGTTCTTCTGCCAGGCGCCGGCCTGATAGTCCCAGAACGTGTAGAGGCCGGGCTCGTCGCTGGTGGCGCGCAAGGCATCGGTGAGGCCGAGATTGATCAGCGCGCGGAATTGCGTCGCGCGTGCGCGGCAGGAACAGCGCGTCGTTGACCCAGGCCTGCGGATTGCGGGCGTCGGCCGGCCGTCGGAATGACGTTGTAGTCGCCGGCCAGGACCAGCGGCTCTTCCAGCGCCAGCCGCTCGCGCGCATAAGCGGACAGCCGCTTCATCCAGCCGAGCTTGTAGGTGTATTTGTCGGTCTCCGGCGGATTGCCGTTGGGCAGATAGATGCTGGCGACGCGCAGCGCGCCCTGCGCCGTCGAGACCACCGCCTTCGATGAAGCGGGCATGATCGTCGCTGTCGTCGCCGGGCAGGCCGTTGGTCACCTCGTCGAACGGAAATTTCGACAGCAGCGCGACGCCGTTGAAGGTCTTCTGGCCGTGCACGGCGAGATTGTAGCCGAGCGCCTCGAACGGCTCGCGCGGGAAGGCGTCGTCGACGCATTTGGTTTCCTGCAGGCAGACGATGTCCGGCTTGCGCTCGGCGAGCCAGGTCAGCGCCGAATCGATGCGCTGCTTGATCGAATTGACGTTCCAGGTGGCGATGCGCACGGAGTCTGCGAGTCTAAAGCGCGAAGCTCGTGCCGCAGCCGCAGGACGCGGTGGCCTTGCGGATTGTTGACCTTGAACGACGAGCCGATCAGGTCGTCGACGAAGTCGATCTCGGAGCCGGCCATGTAGTTGAGCGACACCGGATCGATCAGCACCGTGGCGCCGCCCGTCTCGATGACGATGTCGTCGTCGGCCTTGCTGCGCTCGGTGTCGAACTTGTACTGGAAGCCCGAGCAGCCGCCGCCCTCGACGCTGACCCGCAGCATGGTGCCGGCCGGCTCGCGGCGCGAGGATTTCGCCGATCCGCCGCGCCGCCCGCTCGGTCACGGTGACGTCGTCGATCATGCCGTCATTTCATGATCTCCGGCCGCGGAATCACGCCGATTGCCACGGCATCTGCACGGATAGTTAAGTGCGGCACCAGCCGAGGTCAATTGGCCGGCGATGCGGCCGGGCAGACGATGGCGATCGAATGGCGCAGTGTCCCGCGCGCGCTTATGCCTGCGATCCGGGACAGAGCCGCGGCCGGCTGCATGCCGAGCCGGCCGAGCAAGAGCCGCAGCGCCTTCCGCCGCGACTGCGACCGCATCATCCATTCGACCGCCTTCCGCCGCCTCAAGCACAAGACCCAGGTCTTCGTGTTCGACGAAGGCGACCATTACCGCACCCGGCTGACCCATACGCTCGAAGTCGCCCAGGTCGCGCGCGCGCTGGCGCGCGCGCTCGGTCTCGACGAGGACCTCGCCGAGGCGCTGGCGCTGGCGCACGATCTCGGCCATCCGCCGTTCGGCCATGCCGGCGAGCGCGCGCTCGACGACTGCCTCGTCGGCGTTCGGCGGCTTCGACCACAACGCGCAGACGCTTGCGCGTCGTGACCGCGCTGGAGCGCCGCTACCCGACCTTCGACGGCCTCAACCTGACCTGGGAAACGCTCGAAGGCCTGGTCAAGCACAACGGTCCGCTGACCGACCGCGACGGCACGCCGCTCGGCCGCTATCGCGAGCACGGCGTGCCCGAGACCATCCTCGACTACGTGCGAGCTGCAGGACCTGCAATTGTGGAGCTTCGCCGGCGTCGAGGCGCAGATCGCCGCCTTTGCCGACGACATCGCCTACGACGCCCACGATATCGACGACGGGCTGCGCGCCGAGCTGTTCGGCTCGACGATCTCGCCGCCGTCGCCGCTGCCGGGCAGCATCATCGGCGACATCCGCGCGACGCTATCCGGGGCTCGATGCCGGCCGGCTGGTGCACGAACTCGTCCGCCGGCTGATCGGGCTGCTGATCGAGGACGTCGTCGCCGAGACCGGCCGCCGGCTCGCCGCGCTGGCGCCGCGCTCGGCCGACGACGGTGCGGCAGGCGCCGCGCGCCGGTCGCCGGCTTTTCGCCGGCGATGGGCGAGGCGGACCGCGCCATCAAGAGCTTCCTGACGACGCGGATGTATCGCCACGCCGCGCGTCATGCGGGTCATGGACGAGGCGGCCGGCGTGGTGCGCGACCTGTTCGCGCGCTACAGCGCCCAGCCCGACGACCTGCCGGCGGAATGGCAGGAGGGGCTCGCCGGCGCTGACGAGCGCCGGCGCGCGCCCGCCGCATCGCCGATTTCATCGCCGGCATGACCGACCGCTATGCGCTCGCCGAGCACGCCCGGCTCTTTGACTCGACCCCGGAATTGCGTTAGGCGCGCGGCGCGCCGACGGCGCTGCAAGTGCCGCGAACGTCACATGGCCGCAGACAACATTTTTGCCGAAATGCTCGATCGCGTCCGCAGCGCCGAACGACGCGCTGATCGCGGCCGGCGTGCTGCCGGCCGGCATCGATCAGTCGCGCGTCACGGTCGAGCCGCCGCGCGATCCGACGCATGGCGACATCGCGACCAACGCCGCCATGGTGCTGGCCAAGGATGCCGGCCGCAAGCCGCGCGAGCTTGCCGAAGCGATCGCCGCGAAGCTGCGCGCCGACGACCTTGATCGCGAAGGTCGAGGTCGCCGGCCCGGGCTTCATCAATCTCACGCTCAAGCCGGCGGCCTGGATCGACGCGCTGCGCGGCGCGGTGCGGCTCGGCGCGCGATTACGGCAGGAGCGATCATCGGCGGCGGCGCGCCGGTCAATGTCGAATATGTCTCGGCCAATCCGACCGGGCCGATGCATGTCGGCCATTGCCGCGGCGCGGTGTTCGGCGATGCGCTGGCCAATCTGCTCGCCTTCACCGGCTTCAAGGTCACGCGCGAATATTACGTCAACGACGCCGGCGCCCAGGTCGATCGTGCTCGCGCGCTCGGCCTATCTGCGCTACCGCGAGGCGCTGGGCGAAGACATCGGCGCCATCCCGGAGGGGCTTTATCCGGGCGATTATCTCAAGCCGGTCGGCGCGGCGCTCGCCGCGCGAATACGGCGATGCGCTGACGAAGCAGCCGGAGGCGGAGTGGCTGCCGGTCGTGCGCGCCAAGGCGATCGAGATGATGATGGCGGCGATCCGCGCCGATCTCGCCGCGCTCAACATCAGCCACGACGTGTTCTTTTCCGAGCGCTCGCTGATCGACGGCAACGCCGACCGACGTGGCCGCGACGATCGAATGGCTGCGCGAGCGCGGCTACGTCTATGAAGGCCGCCTGCCGCCGCCGAAGGGCGCGCCGGTCGAGGATTGGGAAGATCGCGAGCAGACGCTGTTCCGCTCGACCGCGTTCGGCGACGACGTCGACCGGCCGCTGAAGAAATCGGACGGCTGCTACACCTATTTCGCCTCCGACATCGCCTATCACCGCACCAAGATCGAGCGCGGCTTTCGCGACCTGATCGACGTCTGGGGCGCCGACCACGGCGGCTACATCAAGCGCATGCAGGCGGCGGTCGCGGCGCTGAGCGAGCGCAAGGCCGAGCTCGACGTCAAGGTCGTGCAGCTCGTGAAGCTGCTGCGCGCCGGCGAGCCGGTCAAAATGTCGAAGCGGGCAGGGGAGTTCGTCACGCTTGCGCGAAGTGGTGGATGAAGTCGGGCGCGACGCCGTCCGCTTCATGATGCTGTTTCGCAAGAACGACGCGGTGCTCGATTTCGACCTCGCCAAGGTGATCGAGCAGTCGCGCGACAACCCGGTCTTCTATGTCCAGTACGGCCATGCCCGCGGCAAGTCGGTGTTCCGCAACGCCCGGGCGGCGTTTCCCGACCTGCCCGAGGACTTCGCCATGTGCCGCGGATGGCGACGCGGACTGGAGCGGCTGTCAGATCCGGCGGAACTCGCGCTGATGCGGCAAATTGCGCTTTACCCGCGAGTCGTCGAAGCCGCGGCGATTGCCCATGAGCCGCACCGAATTGCCTTTTATCTGTTCGATTTGGCCAGCGAATTTCATGCGCTTTGGACGCTCGGCAACAGCGCGCCACATTTACGCTTCATTATCCAGAATGATCGAGAAATGACGGTGGCGCGTCTGGTGCTTGTACAAGGCGTCGTCACTGTGCTCGCCTCGGGGCTTGCGTTGCTCGGGGTCGAGGCGCCAAACGAGATGCGGTGACTCCCCTGACGCTGTGCGAAAATCGATAGCTGCTATCGAAGGGGAAGGCCCAGCTGGTAACGCGCTAACGCCTGAATCGAGGCAAACTCAATGGCTGAAAACACGTTCCGAGCTCTGCCGTAACCGCGATTCACGGGGCGACTCCGGCACGAGTTCCCGTGACGCCGGAGGCGATCCGCTCGCGGAACTTGCCGCGGCTGATCGGTCAGAGCGATCCCGATGGCGAGGTCGGCCGGCACGGCCGGGTCAACTCGGTTTGACGATGGGGAACGCGGGCGGCGGCTTGGCCTGGGCGACGCATGACAGCTATGCCGAGCAGGATCGTGGCTACCATGATCAGGACCAAAGCGGCTTTGCTGAACAAGGTCGTGCGGACGACCGTTATGCGCTGCCGCCGCTTGCCGCATCCTACCCGCCTTATTCGTCCAACACGGCGTATTCCGAGCCAGAAGCCGATTACCCGGAACCGCAACAGGCCAGAGGCCAGTTGGCCGCACCATCGTCGCGCGAGAATGCGCGCTACGCTGACGATGACGAGCCACTGCCGCCGAGCCGCCAAGGCGGTGGCTCTGCGCACCGGCCTACAATGACGATCCGTTATCAACGCGATGAGCAGCACTATGACGGTGCGGACGATCAGTCCTACGCGCCAGACGACTATGACGACGACGCTCCAGGGCGTCGCCGCCGCAGCGGTGCCGTCGTTGTCGTCGCCGTGTTGGGCTTGGCGGTGCTCGGTGTCGGCGGGCGCTTTCGCCTATCGCTCGATGTTCGGTGGCTCGATGTTGCCGACGCTGCCGCCGATCATCAAGGCGAGTGACGGCCCTAACAAGATCGTACCGAACACCAGCAAAGCCAGCCCCGATAGCCAGGCGAACGCCACGACTCCGGGGGCGGGTGAGAAGCTGGTGTCGCGCGAAGAGCAGCCGGTCGATATCGACGAGCCGTCCAAAGCGCCGCCGCGCGTCGTTTCGACGATTCCGGTCCGTACCGCGCCGCAAGGATCCGCTCGCGCCGGGCGCCGCACCGTCCGCATGCGGCCTGCGCCGAGCGCCGCGCAGCGCCAGCCTGCGCCGGCTGCGGCTTCGAGGCCAGTGCACCCGAGCCGAAGAAAATCCATACCGTCGATCATTCGGTCCGATCAGGCGGGCGGCGCCGAAGCGGCGCGCTGGCGCCGCGCCGCGCACCGCGGATTCCGGTTCGCGCTACGCATCAAGGCCTGCCGCTGCACCGCCGCCGCGCGCTGGCCAAAATGCGCCGCTCGCGCTGGTGCCGCCAAGGCGACGAGGCGCCAACCGCGTCGACGCCCCGCACGCGCACGGCATTGGCGCGTCCGACATCGCCTAGGTTCGTCATCGGGGGCGGCTGCGGCAAGGCGGCTATTCGGTTCAAGTCACGTCTCAGCGCAGCGAGGCCGAGGCTAAAGCCGCCTTTCGGTCTTTGCAGGCCAAATATCCCAGCCAGCTCGGCGGTCGAGCAGCCGATCGTCCGCCGCGCCGATCTCGGCGCCAAGGGCGTCTATTACCGCGCCCTGGTCGGGCCATTCGCTTCGGCGGAGCAGGCCGCCGGGGTGTGCAGCAACCTGAAGGCTGCCGGCGGCAGCTGCGTTGTCCAGAGGAACTGACGGCCGCGACGCTTGACCCTCGCGCTGCGCGCGGGCTAAGCGGCCGAGATGCGCGCGTTCATCACCGGCGTTGCCGGACCGGCGTTGACGGGCGAGGAGCGGCGGTTTCGTCAGCGACGCGCAGCCATGGGGCTTGATCCTCTTCAAGCGGAATATTGCGGGTCCCGATGCCGCTGCGCCGGCTGATCGCGGAGTTCCGCTCGGCCGTCGGCCGCGATGCGCCGGTCCTGATCGACCAGGAGGGTGGACGCGTGCAGCGGCTGGGGCCGCCGGATTGGCCGGCTTATCCACCGGGCGCCGCTTATGGCGCGCTCTATGACCGGGATCGGAAGACGGGCTTGCGGCGGCGCGGCTGGGAGCGCGGTTGATCGCGGCCGACCTGGCGGCGTTGGGCATCGATGTCGATTGCCTGCCGATCGCCGATGTGCCCGTGGCGGGCGCCGACCGGTGGTCGGCGACCGCGCCTACGGCACGAACCCTGAAACGGTGGCGGCCGTCGCCGATGCGATCGCCCAGGGTCTTGGCGACGGCGGCGTTCTGCCGGTGCTCAAGCATATTCCAGGCCACGGCCGCGCGACCGCGGACAGCCACAAGGCGTTGCCTGTGGTCGACTGCCGACCGGGCCACGCTTGATGCTACCGATTTCGCCGCTTTCCGGCCGCTTGCAGCGCTGCCGTTGGGGATGACCGCACATGTTGTGTTTACCGCCATCGACCCCGTCGCGCCGGCCACCACTTCGGCGACTATAGTGCATGACGTGATTCGTGATTCGATCGGCTTTGCAGGCCTCTTGATGAGTGACGACATTTCCATGGGCGCCTTGTCGGGCTCGCTTGCCGAGCGTACGCGCGCCGCGATTGCAGCGGGTTGCGACGTGGTGCTCCACTGCAATGGCAAGTTGCCGGAAATGCGGGCAGTCGCGGCCGAAGCGCCGGTGCTCGCCGGCGATGCCGCACGGCGCGCGGCGGCGGCCTTGGCGACCAAGCGCGCCGCCGGCGCCGATCGATCTCGCTGCAATCGCGCGCCGCGTTCGCGCGCTTCATGGCTGGCGCCTGGCAGTCGGCGCAGGGATGGGCATGAGCACCGACGAGACGAATTCCGAAGATTTGTCGTTCGAGAGCGGATTGCCGGAGCGGGCGATCGACGAGCCGGCTCTGGTCGTCGACGTCGAGGGATTTGAGGGGCCGCTCGACCTCCTGCTCACGCTCGCGCGCCAGCAGAAGGTCGATCTCGCCAAGATTTCGATTCTTGCGCTCGCCGATCAGTACCTCGTGTTCGTCGAGGCAGCGCGCAAGCTGCGCCTGGAGCTTGCCGCCGACTACCTGGTGATGGCGGCGTGGCTCGCCTACCTCAAGTCGCGGCTGTTGCTGCCGGAGCAGCATGCTCCCGACGGCCTGAGCGCCGAGGACATGGCGAATGCGCTGGCGCAGCGCCTGCGCCGGCTCGAAGCGATCCGCCAGGTCGCCGAGCAATTGCTCAATCTGCCGCAACTCGGCCGTGATGTTTTCCAGCGCGGCCAGCCGGAACCGATCGCCGAGATCAAACGCCCGGAATGGTCGGCGACGCTGTACGATCTCTTGTCAGCCTACGCGGGGCGACGGCAGACGCAGGCGAGGGCCTTTGTGCGCATGCCCAAGCGCACGGTGTGGTCGCTGGCTGAGGCGCGCGAAGCGCTTGAGCGCCTGGTCGGCCGGTCGCTGGACTGGAGCCCGCTCGATCAGTATCTCATCGAATACCTTGTCGAGCCGTCGCTCGTCGCGACAGTGCTCGCGTCAAGCTTTGCCGCGACGCTTGAGTTGGTGCGCGAAGGCCGCCTCGAAGTAAACCAGCACGCTGCTTTTGCTCCACTTTATGTCCGCAAGCGGCCGGATGCGGGCGAAGCCGGCATTTCGGCTGAATCGGGGAATGGGTAAGAGGGAGGCTTAGTGATGTCGAATGTTGCGGAGATGCGAGTGATCGTGAACGATGGAGAGCTGGAGCAAGAGCGCGCGGAAGAACTGCGCATTCTCGAAGCGCTGTTGTTCGCCGCCGAGGAGCCGCTCGACGAGAAAATGCTGGCAGCGCGTTTGTCGGCCGGTATCGACGTTCGCGCGCTGCTCATGCAATTGCAGGACGAATATGCGCCGCGCGGCGTCAATGTCGTGCGGGTCAACGGCAAGTGGACGTTGCGCACCGCCAGCGATCTCGCCTGGTTGTTGACGCACGAGTCGGTGGTGACGCGAAAGCTGTCCCGCGCCGCGATCGAAACGCTGGCGATCGTGGCCTATCACCAGCCCGTAACGCGGGCCGAGATCGAGGAAATCCGTGGCGTGACCACCTCGAAGGGCACGCTCGATGTGCTGCTTGAAACAAGCTGGGTCAGGCTTCGCGGCCGGCGCAAGGCGCCCGGCCGGCCGGTGACTTACGGAACCAGCGAAGCATTCCTGTCGCATTTCGGGCTTGAGGCGCTCACCGACCTTCCGGGTCTCGACGAACTCAAAGGTGCGGGGCTCATGGAGAAGGCGTTGCCGGCCGGCTTCGCCGTGCCGGTGCCCTCCGACGATCCGACGCTGCGCGACGACGAGGAGCCGCTCGAACCTGCCGATCTCGACCTCGGCCTCGCTCCGCCGCTGGAGCGCACCGAAGAATAGCGTGCGCGCTTTAAGCCGGTTGAGAGCGCGTCCGGCCGGTTCCCGACGCCAAGCGCTTTCGGCCGCCGCTTTTGCCTGCGGCTCAGCGGCATGGCCGGCACGCTTGTTTTTGCCGGCCTTGACGCCTAGTTTCTAATCAAAATCGGTATGTGCCGCGGCCGGAAGCGTCGTGGCGGACGGAGGTTTTCATGGGTTCATTGAGCATCTGGCATTGGCTGGTCGTCGGCGCCATCCTGCTTCTGGTATTCGGCGGCCGCGGCAAGATCTCGGACATGATGGGCGACGTCGCCAAGGGCATCAAATCCTTCAAGAAGGGGCTTTCCGAGGACGACGCGGACGAGACTCCGAAGTCCGATGCGCCGGCGATGAAGAGCATCAACAATCAAACGACCATCGACGCCCAGCGGCGTGCCGAGGCGAAGACCAAGGTCGAGAGCTCGCTGCCCTGACGCCCTGGGCGATCGCAGCGGCTTTGCGGGCAAGCGCGGCCGGCTACCCTCGTAGGACCGGCGGATGAGACGGCCCGGGAGTTTCCATGTTCGACATCAGTTGGACCGAGTTCCTGCTCGTCGGCGTCGTGGCGCTGATCGTCATCGGGCCGAAGGAACTGCCCGCTGTCCTGCGCACACTCGGCCAATACACGCGCAAAGTGCGCGGCATGGCTGCGGACTTCCAGAATCAGTTCCAGGAAGCGATGCGCGAAGCGGAAATGACCGACCTGAAGAAGCAGGTCGACGACTTGGCGCATGACTTCAAACATTTCGATCCGCTCAAAGGCGTGCGCGACGATGTCGAGGGCGCGGGCAGGGACATCAAGTCTTCGCTGGAGGGGACGCCGAGCGTGGACCCCTCCACCGAGCGCGTTGAATCCACTGTGTCCGCCGAGACTGCGGCTGAAGCCGCGGCGGCCCTGCCAGAGCCGGGCCGGCAGCCCGCCGACGAATTTCCGCTTCCCGAAGCTGCGGTGGAACAGCACGACGCTGATAGCGTCGGCGCTGCTACGGAGCCCGTCGCGCCGGAAGCCGCCGAAGCGACCGTCAGGCCGAACAGCACCGAGCGCTTGGGATGAGCCGCGAGGACGAAGAGAAGGAAATCGAGGCCACCAAGGCGCCCTTGATGGAGCACTTGATGGAGCTGCGCTCGCGGCTGATCAAGGCCGTGATCGCTTTCGTCATCGCGCTGGTCATCTGCTTCTTCTTCGCCCGGCAGATCTACAACGTGCTGACCTGGCCTTACGTCTGGGTGGCAGGCGCGGGGAATTCCAAGTTCATCTACACCGGCCTCCTTGAATATTTCATCGTTCAGCTCAAGATCGCCATGTTCGGCGGCGCCTTCATCTCCTTCCCGGTGGTCGCGACGCAGATCTACATGTTCGTCGCGCCGGGTCTCTATCGTCACGAGCGCGGCGCCTTCCTGCCCTATCTCATCGCCACGCCGATCTTCTTTTTGTTGGGCTCGCTGGTCGTTTATTTTGTGGTGTGGCCGATGCTGGCGCGCTTTTCACTCAGCATGCAGCAATTGGGCGGCCCCGGCGAGGCGACGATCGAACTGCTGCCGAAAGTCGAAGACTATCTCTCGCTGATGATGAAGCTGATCTTCGCCTTCGGCATCGCCTTCCAGTTGCCGGTGATCCTGACGCTGCTCGGCCGGGTCGGCATCATCACGTCCGATCAGCTCAAGGCGAAGCGCCGCTATTTTATCGTCATCGCCTTCGTGATCGCCGCCGTGCTCACACCACCCGACGTGCTCAGCCAGATGTCGCTTGCGGTGCCGCTCTTGGCCCTCTACGAGGGCTCGATCTGGTCGGTGCGGATGGTGGAGAAACGCATGGCCGCGGAACGCGCGGCCGATGCCGCGCAGGCGAAGCCGGCGGAGTGATTGGCGGGTATTGTTGATTGTTGATTCGTCATGCCCGGGCTCGTCCCGGGCATCCACGTCTAAGCCATTCCGAAACCAAGACGTGGATGGCCGGAACAAGTCCGGCCATGTCGCGGAACAGAAAGTGCCAGATGCACGACATTCGTTTGATCCGCGATGATCCCGATGCGTTCGATCGTGCACTCGCCCGGCGCGGCCTGGAGCCGCAGTCGCAGCGGCTGATCGCGCTTGATGAAAAACGCCGCACGGCGATCCAGGCGCTCGAGACAGCGCAAGCCCGGCGCAATGCCGCGTCGAAGGACATCGGCGAAGCCAAAAAGAACAAGGACGAGGAGAAAGCCAAGGGCTTATTGAGCGAGGTCGCGGCACTCAAAGAATCGATCCCGGCAATGGAAGCCGACGAGCGCAAGGCGACCAAAGAATTAAACAAAGCCTTGGCCGAAATTCCTAACCTGCCGCTCGACGAAGTCCCCGACGGTAAGGACGAGAAAGCTAACGTCGAGCACCATCGCTTCGGGGCTAAGCGCGAATACGGGTTTGCACCCAAGCAGCATTTCGAACTTGGCGAATCCCTCGGCCAGATGGATTTCGAGACGGCGGCGAAACTTTCTGGTGCGCGCTTTGTGGTGCTGAAAAGGGGCCTCGCTCGGCTTGAACGCGCGCTCGGACAATTTATGCTCGACGTTCATACGGACGAGCACGGCTACGCCGAGATCAATCCGCCTTTGTTGGTGCGCGATGACGTAATGTTCGGGACGGGCCAACTCCCGAAATTTCGAGACGACCAATTCATATCGGCGGAAATGAATTGGCGAAAGCGGCGCCTTGATGAAATTCTGACGCCACTCAATCAGGAAGTCGGAAAGCACGATGCTAATGCTAAAGAAACCGTCGATAGATTGATTGAAGAAGCTGAGACAGTTGAGGAGTTTTGGCTCATCCCTACAGCCGAGGTCCCGCTAACTAACCTCGTTCGCGAATCCATCAATGAAGAGGCCCAACTGCCAATGCGTTTCACCGCGTGCACGCCGTGCTTTCGTGCCGAAGCGGGTGCTGCGGGCAAAGATACGCGGGGCATGATTAGGCAGCATCAGTTCACCAAGGTGGAATTGGTCTCCATCACCACGCCGGAGCAATCCAAGGACGAGCACGAACGCATGTTGTCATGCGCCGAGGAGATTTTGCGGCGACTCGATTTGCATTATCGCGTCATGACGTTGTGCACGGGCGACATGGGCTTTGCCTCGCAAAAGACGTACGACATCGAAGTGTGGCTGCCGGGGCAGGGGATGTACCGCGAGATTTCGTCATGCTCGGTGTGCGGCGAATTCCAGGCGCGGCGCATGAACGCGCGCTATCGACCATCGAAGTTAATCGGAGGCGGTGCACTAATCGGTCAAATGGCATTTAACGAAGCGATGTTCAACCAATCGCCTATTCGCGCACCACTGCGTCACGTGCACACGCTCAACGGCTCCGGTGTTGCGGTCGGCCGCGCGCTGATCGCGGTGATGGAGACTTATCAGCAGGCCGATGGTTCGATCGCGGTGCCCGACGTGCTGCAGGGCTACATGGGCGGCATGACAAAGATCGAGAAGCAATGATTGCCGCAGCCCGCACGCTTGCACCACGTTCAACCCTCTCCCGCTTACGGGGCAGGGTAGGGAGGGGGCTTGCGGCATCAAGACTAGCGCACGCGTCGAGACTTGCCCCCTCCGGCGAGCTTCGCTCGCTTCCTCCCCCGCAAGCGGGGGAGGACTAGGGATCATGCGCATCCTGGTCACCAACGACGACGGCATTCATGCGGAAGGGCTCGAGGTCTGCGAGAAGATTGCGCGCATGCTGTCGGATGATGTTTGGGTGATCGCGCCGGAGAGCGATCAATCGGGTGTCGCCCATTCGCTGTCGCTCAACGATCCGCTGCGGCTGCGCCAGATCGGCGAGCGGCGCTTTGCGGTGCGCGGCACGCCGACCGATTGCATCATCATGGGCGTGCGTCACGTGCTCAACGGCACCGGCCCCGATCTTGTGCTCTCGGGCGTCAATCGCGGCCGCAACGCCGGCGAGGACGTGATTTATTCCGGCACCATCGCCGGCGCGATGGAGGGCGCGATCCTCGGCATTCCATCGATCGCTCTGTCGCAGGCCTACAAATCGCGCAGCAGCCAAGCGCCGCATTGGGACACCAGCCTGCGCTTCGCACCGGACATCATTCGGCGTGTACTGGCTAAGGGTTTGCCGGACGACGTGCTGATCAATGTCAACTTTCCCGACTGTGCGCCCGGAGAGGTCAAAGGCATCGCGGTGAGCGCCCAAGGCCGGCGCCGCCAGGAACGGCTGCACATCGATAAGCGCCAGGATGGACGCGGCAATCCGTATTACTGGATCGCCTATGCGCCCCAAGGCTTCGTCAAGGCGGCGCAGGGCACCGACCTTGCCGCGCTCGATGGTCGCTGCATTGCGGTTACGCCGCTCAAGCTCGACATGACCGACGAACCGACCATGACGCGGCTCACTGAGCTGTTCGATTGAACTGCGTCAGACAGCGGCTTTCGGCACCACGGCCTCGATGGCGCGCTCCAGCGCTTCCATCTGGAACGGTTTCTGCAACGTCACATTGTTGCGAAAGGCGTCCGGCACGCCGCGCTGGCCGTAGCCGGTCGCGAACACGAACGGCAGGCCGCGCCGTACCAGAGCTTCAGCCACCGGCGTAATCGGCTGGCCGTTCAAATTGACATCGAGGATGGCAACATCGAACTCGGCTTTTTGCGCCACGGCCAAAGCCTCGTCGACGCGGCCGGCTTCCGCCACGACGGTATAGCCCAGATCCGTCAGCATGCCGTCCAGCAGCATCCGGATCATGAGCTCATCCTCCACGATGAGCACGCGTTTGCCGGCGTGAACCTTCGCCTCAGAAGTCATCCTGCCCCCGTTTTTGCAGCGATACTTCTAGCAACTTTTTTACCGAGCCGCATCATGTCCTGGCCCCAAGGGGGTGCATTCGGTTCCGTGCAGCATACGTTCAAATTGACGCGCTGCGCGAAATAAGGCAGTCCGCAATCCGTGCCGGCCAATTGTGGCGGAAGCGGTACAAGCCGTCGCGGCAAAGTGGTAGAAGGCCGCACAACACGGTGATAGGCGAGGGTCATTGTGGCCGCGGTTCCTTCAGCCGACATCGAACGGATGGAGTTTCAACTCACGCTGCGCCGGCGGGGGATCAGCAATAAGGCAGTGCTTCGTGCCATGGACGAGGTCCCGCGCGAGCACTTCGTCGACCCGCAGTTCGTCGAGACCTCCTATGGCGACCACGCGCTGCCGATCGCCTGCGGCCAGACCATCAGTCAGCCTTACGTCGTCGCCTATATGACCGAGCAACTTGAAGTCGGACCGCAGCACCGTGTCCTCGAAATCGGCACCGGTTCGGGCTATCAGGCGGCCATTCTTTCAAGGATCGCGCGCGAAGTGGTGAGTATCGAGCGCTACCGGACACTGGCCGATTCAGCATGCGGGCGCTTGCAGACCCTGGGTTACACCAACGTCACCATTCAATTCGGCGATGGCTTTGTCGGTGCGCCGGAGCTTGCGCCCTTCGACCGTATCATCGTTACGGCTGCCGCTGAGGAGGTTCCCGACTTGCTGCGCGAACAACTCGGCGCTGGCGGCAAAATGATTTTGCCGTTGGGACCGCATCGCGGTCCGCAGTCCATCCTTAAACTGTCGAAGACGGAGCGCGGCGAGCTTACGCAGGAAAATCTGATCGCGGTCAGGTTCGTGCCGCTGTTGCCGGGTCAGGCGCGCGAGTTGTAGCCGTTTTGCCACAGCCGCAAGAAATTAAAAACTCAAGCCGACACTTAAAGACCTGTTTACCGCAACGTTGTTTATTCGCTGGCGAGTGTTGTTGCGTGCGAGTGAGTAACCATGTGTGCATTGCCGCGTCCGGCCATCTGGCCGCAACTGGTTGCCATTTCGTTAATCGGATTTGGTGTCGCGAGTTGCAGTAGCGACTCGGGACGCTTTTCGGAGGGGTTCGGCTCCGACAGTTCTCCCCGTGGTGAAGTAACTGGTTCGATTCCTCAGCGCGCGCCTGCCGGCCGCGTCGAGAGCCGGCCGATGCCGCAGCTTTCCAGCACCGAGGGAACTTCTGGTGGTGGCCGCGGCATGGGCTCATATCAACCCGCCAATAATGAAGTTACCGGCTCGCTGCCTCCGGCGCCGCCGCCGCCGACCTGGACCTGGGAAGGCGGCACGCCGGTCACCGTGTTGCCCGGCGAGACCCTCGACATGATCGCGCGGCGCCATAACGTGCCGGTCGCCGCTATCATGCAAGCCAATAACATCACCAGTCCGGCGATGGTGCGTCCCGGTCAGCACTTGGTGATACCGCGTTATCGATCATCCGTCGCGGCGATCGCGCCGCCGGCAACGCGCATCGCCTCCAATACGCCGGCGATGGTTATGCCTGCTCCAGTTGGAGCGCCCAAGACGGCGTTGGCGCCGACTTCGGGCGTGCATGTCGTGGCGCCCGGCGAGACATTGCACAGTATCTCGCGGCTCTACGGCAAACCGGTTCTGGTGCTTGCCAAGGCGAACAATATTGCGCCGGATACCATGGTGCGGGTTGGCGAGCGCATCATCATCCCCGACATGCGAGCGCTGCCGCAAAGACAGGCGATGACGGCGCCGCGGGTCGAAGCTCCGGTCGCTGCCGCGCCGCCGGGGCCTGCTCTTGCCAGCGCCGAGTCGCCCCATAGCGCGCGGCTTGCGACGACTGCCGCGCCGCCCGTCCCGCAAACCTCGGTCAAGATCGCGGAACCGGCAGGTGAACTGCCGACCTTCCGCTGGCCGGTCCGCGGCCGCATCATCGCCGCCTTCGGTCCCAAGCCGAACGGCCTGCAAAACGACGGCATCAATCTCGCGGTGCCGGAAGGCACGCCGGTCAAGGCGGCGGAAGATGGCGTCGTCGCTTACGCCGGCAATGAACTCAAGGGCTATGGCAACCTAGTCCTGTTGCGCCACAGCAACGGCTTCGTCACCGCGTACGCCCATGCCAGCGACATCCTTGTGAAGCGCGGTGAAACGGTCAAACGCGGCCAGGTGATCGCGCATTCCGGTCAGACCGGCAACGTCACATCGCCGCAATTGCATTTTGAGATCCGCAAGGGCGCGACCCCGGTCGATCCGGCGCAGTATCTGAACGGGGCCTGATTCTTAGGACGCTTATTCTGAGGGGGACTGGACGGGGACGGGCGCGGAAAATCCGCGCTCGTTCCCGCTCTCATTTTGGTTTTGTGTGCAGTCCCTCGGCGTCCGTCAACGGCACACCGAGCCGTCCCGCCAAATCCTGAACATATTGCCAGGCGACGCGTCCGGACCGTGCGCCGCGGGTTGTCGCCCATTCGAGCGTTTCGCGGCGGAGTTCGGCGGCTTCAACCGGAATGCGGTAATGCGCGACGTAAGCTTCGACCATGGCGAGGTATTCGTCCTGGCTGCAGCGATGAAAGCCGAGCCACAACCCGAACCGGTCGGACAGCGAGACCTTCTCCTCCACCGCCTCGCCGGGATTGATTGCCGTGGCGCGTTCGTTCTCGACCATGTCGCGCGCCATCAAATGGCGGCGGTTCGACGTGGCGTAAAAGATGACGTTCTCAGGCCGACCCTCGATGCCGCCTTCGAGCATGGTTTTGAGCGATTTATAAGACGTGTCCTCGGCGTCGAAGGAAAGGTCGTCGCAGAACACGATGAAGCGTTGCGGCGTGCTGCGCAGGAGCCCCATCAGGTCCGGCAGCGACTCGATGTCCTCGCGGTGAATTTCAATCAGCTTGAGGCCTGCGGTGGGATGGGCGGCGCCCGTCGCGGCATGAGCGGCCTTGACCAACGAGGATTTGCCCATGCCGCGGGCGCCCCACAGCAGCGCGTTGTTTGCCGGCAGGCCGCGCGCGAAGCGTTCGGTATTCTCGACCAGGAGATCGCGCACCCGGTCGATACCTTTCAGCAGCGACATGTCGACACGGTTGACGCGGGGCACGGCGGCTAAGCGTCGCCCTTCCGGGTACCACACGAAGGCATCGGCGGCGGAAAAGTCGGGTTTTCGAGGCGCGGGTGGGGCCAGGCGCTCCAGCGCTTCGGCGATCCGCGCCAAGGTTTCGGCGCTGGCGTCAGCCGTAAGCTCGCCTTTTGTCCCGCCTCCAGCTGCCTTTTTGCTCGGTTTTTTCCTGAAACGGGAGGGAGAATTGGCCATGCTTGTACCACTTTGTGCCCTTTCCCTTAGCGGGGCTCCGAAGTGCTCGCAAGCGCACCTGGGGCTGGCGTGGCGTTGCAATTAGGCTACCGGTGGCTATAGTCCGCGCCGATTTCGCGCGCGGAAACGACCCTCCTTCCCAGGGCGGCGCGCCGTCAAACGGCCCCCCGGAGGAGCAATGTTTATGACACCGGCCTACGCGCAAGGCCTGCCGTTCGGCCTCGGCGGCGGCGACAGCAGCAGCATGATCACCTCGCTGATGCCGCTGATCCTGATTATGGTGATTATGTACTTCCTGGTTCTGCGCCCCCAGCAACGCCGGGTGAAAAAGCACGCGGACATGGTCAAAGCGCTGCGGCGGGGCGACACGGTGGTGACCAATGGCGGGCTGCTCGGCAAGGTCACCAAGGTCGTCGACGACGATCAGATCGAAGTCGAGATTTCCGATGGGGTCCGGGTTCGGCAGATGCGCTCGATGGTATCCGAAGTACGCGTCAAGGGCGAGCCGGTGAAGGACGAAGCGTGAGCTGCTGATCGCGTCCCCTTTCTCCGTCGCCGGCGGGGACAGAAGAAAGGGAGAGCGCATCGCGATCGTAACGAGGACAATCGAAGTCGATGTTGTTTTTCACGCGGTGGAAGGCGATGGCTATTGTGCTCACGGCGTTCGTCGTGTGCCTGTTCGCCGTGCCGAATTTTTTCCCCGAAAGCGTGGTGCAGAAATGGCCGACCTGGGCGCAGCGCCACATCGTGCTCGGTCTTGACCTGCAGGGCGGCTCGCATTTGCTGCTCGAGGTCGATACCAATGCCGTGCGTAAGGAGCAATTGCAGTCCGTCGCAGACGACGTGTTGCGCGTGCTGCGGCAAGCGCGCATCCCGTTCACCGGCCGCGCCGTCAACGGCAACGGCGTGGATGTGCACATCACCCGCGAAACCGACGTTGAGACTGCGCTCGCGAAGCTGCGCGAGCTGTCGCAACCGTTGTCCGGTATTCTCGGCGCTTCGGGACAGCGCAACATCGATGTCACCGAGAGCAATGGCCTCATCACGCTGACGCCATCCGAAGCGGCGATCACCGGACGCGTTCGCCAGGCCGTCGATCAATCGATCGAAATCATTGAACGGCGCGTCAACGAACTGGGCCTCGTTGAGCCGACTATCCAGCGCGAGGGCACCGACCGCATCCTCGTGCAAGTGCCTGGCTTGCAGGATCCCTCGCGGCTGAAGGACATTCTGGGCAAGACCGCCAAGCTCGATTTCCGCATGGTCGATCTGTCGATGACGCCGGAGCAGGCGCTGGCGTCACATCCGCCGGCGGACTCGGAAGTCCTCGATGGCGAGAAGGGCGAAAAATATCTGATCGAAAAACGCGTCCTGGTGTCCGGTGGCGATCTTACCGATGCGCAGCCCGGCTTCGATCAGCGCACCAACGAACCGATCGTCAGCTTCCGTTTCAATTCGTCCGGGGCGCGCAAGTTCGCGGAGGCGACGCAGGCCAATGTCGGCAAGCCGTTTGCCATCGTGCTCGACAATAAAGTGATCTCGGCGCCGGTCATCCGGGAACCGATCCTTGGCGGTTCAGGGCAGATTTCAGGGAATTTCACCGTTCAACAGGCGAACGACCTCTCCATTCTGCTGCGCGCCGGCGCCTTGCCGGCGCCGCTGACCATCATCGAGGAGCGCACGGTCGGCCCGGGTCTTGGCCAGGATTCGATCACGGCGGGCGAGCATGCCGCCTATGCGGGCGCGGCGCTGGTCATCGTCTTTATGTTCGCGACCTACGGGCTGTTCGGGCTGTTCGCCAACGTCGCGGTTGCCATCAACGTCGCCATGATCTTCGGCGTGCTGTCGCTCCTCAATGCGACGCTGACGCTTCCAGGCATCGCCGGCATCGTGCTCACGGTCGGCATCGCGGTGGATTCCAACGTGCTGATCTATGAGCGTATCCGCGAGGAAGTGCGCGCCGGCCGGACCGCAATCAACGCCATCGATGCCGGTTTCAGCCGTGCGCTTGCCACGATTCTCGACTCCAATATCACAACCTTCATCGCTGCCGCCGTCCTGTTCTACATCGGCACCGGTCCGGTGCGCGGTTTCGCCGTGACGCTCGGCGTCGGTATCCTGACCAGCCTTTTCACCGCCTTCACGCTGACTCGGCTGATCGTGGCGTATTGGGTGCGCATGTGGCGACCGCGCACCGTGCCGATCTAGGGCATGATCCCGAAAAGTGGATAGCGGTTTTCGGAACAGATCATGCTGAAACCAAAATTCTTAGTTGAAAGATAGACCGTGCGCCTGCTTCGCATCGTTCCCGACGACACTAAGTTCGATTTCATGCGCTTCCGGCGCATCAGCTTTCCTATTTCGGCGATGCTCTCGATCGCGGCGATCCTGCTCTACTTCTTTCATGGGCTTAATTTCGGCATCGATTTCATCGGCGGCACCTTGATGGAGGTGCAGACCAAGGCCGGGCCGGCCGACCTCGCCAAGATGCGTTCGACCATCGGCGGCCTCAAACTTGGAGATTTCCAACTTCAGCAGTTCGGCGCGCCCGACGACGTGCTCATCCGCATTTCCGAGCAACCGGGCGGCGATGCGGCGCAGCAGGTGGCGGTGCAAAAGGTCCGCGACGCGTTGGGCGACCAAGTTGACTATCGTCGTGTGGAGGTTGTCGGACCGAGCGTGTCCAACGAGCTTCTTGCCTACGGTACGATCGGCCTCGTGCTCGCGATCGGCGCGATCCTGATCTATCTCTGGTTCCGCTTCGAATGGCAGTTTGCGCTCGGCGCCATGATTGCCAACGTGCACGACCTCGTGCTCACCGTCGGCTTCATGTCGCTGACGCACATCGATTTCGACCTCACCAGCATTGCGGCGCTGCTGACCATCCTCGGCTATTCGCTCAACGACACGGTGGTGATCTATGACCGCATCCGCGAAATGCTACGGCGTTACAAGCGTATGTCGATGCCCGACCTGCTCAACGTGTCGGTCAACGCCACGCTGTCGCGCTCGATCGTCACCCATTTGACAGTGTCGTTGTCGTTGCTTGCTCTGCTTCTTTTTGGCGGTCAGGCGATCCGCAGCTTCACGGCGACCATGATGTTCGGCGTTGTGCTGGTGGGCACCTATACCTCGGTGTTCATCGCTTCGCCGATCCTGATCTATCTCGGCGTCGGCACCGGACGCATGACCGAGGCGGAAGGCGCGGAGACGCCGCAAGTTGCGCCGCCGGCGCAACCGACGCTGCCGCCACCGCCGCCGAGTCCGCCCCGGCGTGCAAGGACACGCCGATAGTGGAGGCGCCCCATCTGCCGCGCCAGGCACTGATCGATGCCCATGGCGGCGGCGGCTTCCGTTTCGCTGGTATGTCCCACCGCGGCTCGCTGCTGTGCCTTCCGGACGGCTTATGGGCGTGGCCGGTTAGAGCACCCGCGATGGTGACGGAGCGGGCGCTGTCGCAGGTCTTTGCCCGCGCCGGCGATCTCGACTTCTTCATTCTCGGCACTGGGGCCGAACCTTGGATCATGCCGGAACCATTGCGCGCGCGTTTCCGCGAGGCGCACATCTCGGCCGATGTCATGGTGACGGGGCCGGCGGTACGCACCTACAACGTGATGTTGATGGAGAGCCGCCGCGTCGGCGCCGGTCTGATCGCGGTCGATTGATACTGCTAAGCTCCCGCCATGCAGGATGCGTTTTCTTATTGCGCGGAACTCGTCCGGGATGCCGACCGGGATCGCTTTCTCGCCGCGCTGTTCGCGCCCGCGGAACACCGGGGCGCGCTTCATGCGCTTCATGCCTTCAACATCGAGATCGCTCGCGTGCGCGAGGTAGCGCGTGAGCCGTTGCCTGGCGAAATCCGCCTGCAATGGTGGAGCGATGTGCTGAGCGGCCAGCGTGGCGAGGAGGCGATGGCAAATCCAGTCGCCGCCGCGCTGTTGGATACGATCAAGCGTTACAAACTGCCGCGCGAACCGCTCGTTACGCTGGTCGAGGCGCACGTATCCGATCTTTACGATGAACCGGTGGAGACGCTCGCCGATCTCGAAGCCTATGCGGTCAAGACGTCGTCATCGCTGTTCGCGCTCGCCGCGAGAATCCTTGCCGCGCGCGACGATGCCCGAGACACCGCCCATCTGGCGGGAATCGCCGATGCTGTCGCGCGGCTGATGGTTACGTTGCCCCGGCAAATCGCGCGGCATCAACTGTTTATACCGACTGAATTGTTGGCGCAGCAGGGTGTCGTCACTGCGGACGTTTTTGCCGGCAATGCGACGCCGCAATTGCGTGCGGCGCTTGCCCAAATGCGCGACATCGCTATCACCGCGCTTGCGGCGGCCGGCCAGCACATTGGCACGGCGCCGCCCGCGATCATTCCCGCATTGCTGCCGCTCGCGGTGACGCGGCTTCAGCTTGGCCGCATGAGGCGCCTTGACTACGACCCGTTCGCCCCGCGCGAAATTTCGCCGTGGCGGCGACAATGGGCGATCTGGCGTGCGGCACGGAACCCGAAACTCATCGCCGGCTGAATCGGTCCACCGCGTCCATCATTCGGCAGCGCGCGGCACGGCGGCGCCAATCCAGCCATCAAGATCGGCGAGTGCGCGCTGGCATAGCGCGTGTTTCTTGGCGAAATTCCTTGGGCCCAATGCAGAGCCGCCGCCCGGCCGTGCACTGGTCGGCGTCGGCTCCTGCGCCAACGGTGGAAACAAGCCAAAATTGACATTCATCGGCTGAAATGAGCGGGGACCGGCGTCGATCGTCTCAATATGACCGCCCGTAATGTGACCGATCAGTGCGCCGTGGGCGGTCGTCGGCGGCGGCAGACGCGGTGCCTCACCGCGTCTCTCCGCCGCGGCAAAACGCCCGGCGAGAAGCCCGATGGCCGCCGACTTGACGTAGCCCTCACAGCCGGTGATCTGTCCGGCAAACCGCAAGCCCGGCATCGCTTTCAACCGCAGCGTTTCGTCGAGGAGTTTTGGCGAATTGAGGAAAGTATTGCGATGCAGGCCGCCGAGCCGGGCAAACTCGGCATTCCCCAGCCCCGGGATCGTCCGAAAAATGCGGACCTGGTCGCCATGTTTCAACTTGGTCTGGAATCCCACCATGTTGAACAGCGTGCCAAGTTTATTATCCTGCCGCAGTTGCACGACCGCGTAAGGTTTGGCGTCCGGCTTATGCCGATTGGTCAGGCCGAACGGTTTCATCGGCCCATGACGCAGCGTTTCACGGCCACGCTCGGCCATCACTTCGATCGGCAGGCAGCCGTCGAAATAGGGCGTGGAGGCCTCGAAATCATGGAAAGAAATTTTCTCGGCGGCAAAAAGGGCATCGATGAAAGAATCGTATTGCGCCCGCGTGAGCGGGCAATTGATGTAATCGGCACCGGAACCGCCCGGCCCTGGCTTATCGTAACGCGACTGGAACCAGGCAACGTCAAAATCGATCGATTCGCGATGCACAATCGGCGCGATGGCGTCGAAAAAGGCGAGGGCGTCTTCGCCGGTGAGGGTGCGCACCGCTTCGGCCAATGCCGGGGAAGTGAGTGGGCCGGTGGCGAGGATGACATTGTCCCACTCCGGCGGCGGCTCTAGGATTTCCTCTCGGCAAATATCGACGAGCGACTCGGCTTCCAATGCGGCGGTTATGGCAGCGGCGAAGGCGTCCCGATCGACGGCCAGGGCGCCGCCTGCCGGAAGCTGGGTGGCGTCGGCTGTACGCATGATGAGCGAGTCAAGCCGGCGCATCTCGGCGTGAAGGAGGCCGATGGCGCTGCCTTCGGCATCGTCGGAGCGAAAGGAGTTCGAGCAGACCAACTCAGCGAATTGGCCGGTTGCATGCACGGCGGTCGCGCGCAACGGCCGCATCTCGTGCAGGGTGACCGGTACCCCGGCGCGGGCGATTTGCCAGGCGGCCTCAGAACCGGACAGGCCGCCGCCGACAACATGGATCGGCTGCAAAGAAACCATCATATCCTCACGAGCAGGAAAAAACGTCGCTCGGACGCAAAGGCATGCGCCCGGTGTTTGTATCCTCCAGTGAGGATGCGGGGAAGTTCATATGCAGGACGTCGTCAAGCCAGAGGTGAGCCCGCGCACGACCGCGGGTCATTTCAATGTCGAAATTTTGTCGGTCGCGACAGCCAATCCATCTTTTCAGTTGAATCAGGGCGAAGCGGCTGAGCGCGCTAGAGAAATCTTTCCCCATCTCAGGGCCCTATGGTCACTTTATAACAATACCGGCATCGAGGTGCGGTACAATTGCGAGCCGATCGACTGGTACCTCAAGCCGCACACCTGGGAGGAGCGCACCGCCTCATTTCACAAGCATGCGCTGGATCTTCTGGCCGACGTGACCCTCAAGGCTACGGCCGCGGCGCGCGTCGAGCCTGGCGCGATCGACATTCTCGTGACCAACACGGTGACTGGACTTGCCGTTCCTAGCCTGGACGCAAAGCTGTTCAACCGGCTCAAGCTCGCCCCAACGATTGAACGTCTGCCGATCTTCGGCCTCGGTTGTGGGGCTGGCGTTGCCGGTCTCGCGCGGGCCACACGTCTGGCGCACGCGACCGATGCCGCGAACGTGCTGTTTCTCACCGTTGACCTTTGCAGCCTCTGTCTGCGCGTCAACGATCCGAGTCCGGCGATGTTTGTTTCCAGCGCTTTGTTCGGCGACGGCGCCGCCGGCGTCTTGCTGCACAACACGAGCGGCGGCGCACGCGGGGGACCGCGCATTCTTGCGATCGGTGAATGGTGCTGGCCCGACACCGAGCACATCATGGGATGGGACATCAAGGACGACGGCTTCGGTATCGTGCTGAGTCCGGAATTGCCGGCGCTGATGCGCACGGCGTTGGCGCCGGCCTTGCATGACTTTCTCGATCGGCACGGCTTCCGGCTGTCGGACTTCAACGGGTTTCTGTTCCACCCTGGCGGCCGCAAATTGATCGAGACGATGGAGCAGGTACTAGGGCTCGAGCGCCAGCAACTCGAACATTCGTGGGAGGTGTTGCGACGGTACGGCAATATGTCATCGGCCACTGTCCTTTTTGTGCTCGAGCACGCATTGCAAGCCGGGGCGCGAGGCCCGCACCTGCTCGCGGCATTTGGTCCTGGGTTTTCCGCTTATTTCGTCGTGGTCGATTTGTGATGGCCGTGGGTGAAGGTGCGATCCTCCTGGCTTACCTCACGGCTCAGCGGTTGATCGAGGTCTGGTGGGCGAAGCGAAACGAGGCGCGGTTGCTTGCGTCCGGTGGGATCGAGTATGGCAGATTGCACCTTCGCGTCATGGTGTTATTGCATGCCGGGTGGCTGGCAGGGATGTGGCTCTTGGCCTATGGCCATTCCGTCGTTCCCGCGTTCCTTGTGGTGTTCATTGCCCTGCAGTTCGCGCGGTTTTGGGTTCTGGAGACGCTCGGTCGGCGCTGGACTATTCGCATTATCGTGGTCCCCGGCGAGCAATTGGTTGCGCGAGGTCCCTATCGGTGGCTGCGCCATCCGAATTATGCCGTGGTGATCGGTGAGATTGCCGTCGTGCCGTTGGCCCTTGGTCTGCCGATCTACGCGCTCGTCTTCTCAATTCTCAATGCAGCAGTGCTGGCCCTGCGCATTTCCGCTGAAGATGCTGCGCTTGGCTCGACCGCCGGCCGAATCTGACGGCTATCAGCGTCAATAAACGGCGCTCCCGTCCATGAGCGCTGTTGGCTCGAAATGGGGCCTCTGCTATATCCGGGGCCATTGCGCCGCGTGTAAATCCGAGGGCCATCAAGGTACCGCCCATGTCCGTTGACGCCGATACCGTCTGCCGCGTTGCGCATCTCGCGCGTATTGCGGTTGCCGACAAAGAGGTGGAGAATCTCAAGGGCGAGCTCAATGCCATTCTGGCATTTGTCGAGCAGCTCGCGGAGGTGGATGTCGACGGTATCGAACCGATGACGTCGGTCATGCCCATGGCGATGAAGATGCGTAAGGACGAGGTCACCGACGGCAATATTCCGGACGCCATCATGGCGAACGCGCCTGCGCGGGAGGACCACTATTTCCTCGTTCCAAAGGTAGTCGAATAATGTGCCTTGCTTGTGAACAGGACTCTATTTGGTTGGCTTATCTCGAAAGCCGTGGCTTACTGAAGCCGGACGATCCGGCCGCGGTCGATGCGTTGTTTGATGCATTTCCGGTTCAGCCGCTGCCGGTACGGTCGGTCGAGGCCGAGCAATCGCCGGAAAAAGCCACCACGAATCCATTCTCCTGCGACGATCCGACGGCCGGATGACTGAACTTACCTCGCTTTCGCTGGCGCAGGCGCGCGACGCGCTGCGTGGGCGAAACTTTTCCGCAACTGAACTTGCCGACTCTTACATCGCCGCCATGGCGAAGGCGCGTGCGCTCAACGCGGTCGTGCTGGAAACGGCCGATCGTGCCCGCGACATGGCCGGTCACTCGGACGCCCGGCTCGCGAAAGGCGAGGGGGGCCCCCTCGAAGGGCTGCCGCTCGGCATCAAGGATCTGTTTTGTACCGCCGATGTGCGCACGACGGCGTGTTCGCACATTCTGGAAAACTTTATTCCTCGATACGAATCAACCGTCACCGCCAATCTCTGGCGCGACGGCGCGGTGCTGCTGGGCAAGCTCAATAACGATGAGTTCGCCATGGGCTCGTCGAACGAGACGTCTTATTTCGGACCTGTGGTATCGCCCTGGCGGCGGCGCGGCTCGGAGGCGAAGCTCGTGCCCGGCGGCTCCTCGGGCGGTTCGGCGGCAGCGGTAGCGGCGGGGCTTTGTGTCGGCGCGACCGGTACTGATACTGGCGGCTCGATCCGACAGCCGGCGGCGTTTTGCGGCATCGTCGGATTGAAACCGACTTACGGCCGCTGCTCGCGCTGGGGCATCGTGGCGTTCGCGTCCTCGCTCGATCAGGCCGGCCCGTTCGCCCGGACCGTGCGCGATTGCGCGATCCTGCTGCGCTCCATGGCCGGCCATGACCCGAAAGATACGACGTGCGTCGACCGCCCGGTGCCCGACTACGAGAAAGCGGTCGGCGCTTCCGTCAAAGGCATGCGCATCGGTATTCCCAAGGAATATCGGATGCCTGGCATGGCGGCGGAAATCGAAACGCTGTGGCAGTGCGGCGCGCAATGGCTCAAGGATGCCGGTGCCGAGATGGTCGATATCTCGCTGCCGATGACCAAATACGCGTTGCCGGCCTATTACATCGTGGCGCCCGCGGAAGCGTCGTCGAACCTTGCGCGCTATGACGGTGTGCGCTACGGGCTCCGCGTTCCCGGCGGCGATATTACCGACATGTACGAGCGCACCCGCGCGGCGGGCTTTGGCAAGGAAGTGCGCCGTCGCATCATGATCGGCACCTATGTGCTCTCCGCTGGCTATTACGATGCCTATTATCTGCGGGCGCAGAAAGTGCGCACGCTCATCAAGCGTGATTTCGAAGACTGTTTCGCCGCAGGCGTCGACGCCATCCTGACACCGACAACGCCATCTGCCGCGTTCGGCATCGGCGAAAAGGGCCGCGCCGATCCGATCGAGATGTATCTCAACGACGTGTTCACCGTCACCGTGAACATGGCCGGTCTGCCGGGGATTTCCGTGCCGGGCGGCCTGGACGGCCAAGGCCTGCCACTTGGATTGCAACTCATCGGAAGGCCGTTCGAGGAGGAGACGTTGTTTTCGCTCGGCGCCGTCATCGAACAGGCGGCGGGACGTTTCCAGCCTGAGACCTGGTGGCGCTGACGATGACGCCGCTGGCATTCAAGCGCAGCCTCTCGAGTAAAAGCCCTCCAGCCGAATTGTCGCCGGCGCTAACCGCACTTTGGTGGGCAGCCAGAGAAGACTGGGACAAGGCACATGAGATCGTCATGAGCGGCGAGGGCGCGGACTGCGCCTGGGTTCACGCCTACCTGCATCGCGTGGATGGCGATCTCGACAACGCGCGTTATTGGTATCGGCAAGCCCGCCGCAACATGGCGATCGGTGACTTTGTGTCGGAGCGCGAGGCGATCGCCGAAGTGCTTCTAAAATCGGAAAAGCGTTGAGTGTGGGTTTCCACGCTGGCGCGCGCGCAACAAATCTTTCGCAAAGCATTAGAAACAAGAAGGTTTCGCGCGTCTTGTCCCGTTCCGCCCTGGACAGCATAGACGCGAGGTGGCATCAAGGCGCCAATTCCAAGGAAAGTGTCAGACAACGCGATCGGCAATGAAGACCTTCTTTCTCCGTCTGTTCACGTGGTGGAACGGCCAGACCTTTGGCACCCAACTGTGGACAAGCCTTCATGGCGAGTTCGTCGGCGACGACGAGTTCGGCAACCGCTATTACCAGACCAAAGGCGGAAAGATTGATCCGGCGCTCGGTCTCAACCGGCGCTGGGTGACCTATAACGGTGTCGCCGAACCGTCGATGGTGCCGCCGAGCTGGCATGGATGGCTGCACCACACAGTGGATGTGCCGCCAACGCAGGACAAAGTGCAGCCCTACGCTTGGGAGAAGCCGCATCGGCCCAACCTGACCGGCACATCTGCCGCGCATCGTCCGACTGGATCCACCCTGGCGCAGGGCCGGCGGCCAAAGGCGACAGGAGACTACAAGGCGTGGATGCCGGGTAATCAATAGTCAGGAATCGGGGACAATTGAAAATGCTGATTCCTTGCTCTGACGACTGATCCCCGAAGCGCCCTTCCCGTGCCGCATTCGGCGTGTTAACCGGGCAAGACGATCGTTCGTCCACCCTGATTGCGCCCAAGATTTCATGGTCCGACTGGCTGCCTTTCTGGTCGTAATCTGCGGAATGCTCACGGCCGGCCCGGCTGTTGCGCAATTCGGTAACATTTTCGGCAACGGGCCGCCCCGGCCGCCAGCCGACGTCCCGAACGGGTTTCCGCCGCAGCCGCCGCCGGTCGGAGGGCCCAGTCAGGCACCCTATTATCCGAGACAGGACCAAGGCCAGGGCCAGTATCAAGGCCAGGGCCAGTATCAAGGCCAGTACCAGGGCCAATACCAGGGCCAATATCAAGGCCAGTACGCGAACCAACCCCCTCCGGCAGCTCGGCCGCCATCCCCCGTGCAGACCCAACCGCTGGCGCCACCCCCAGGCGCAGCCGTGGCGCCGCCGCCCGTCCAGCGCGCGCTGACCACGCCGGCCCCGGCGAACCCGCCGCCGCCGGAACCTGCGGATACGTCACCGCAGCCGGACGATACCGTGGTGACCGAGACCCCGACGCAACATATTGTGAACGGCCGCGCGGTATTTTCGGGTCTCGACAAGATCACCGGCCGCATCATTTCCTTCGATGAAGCGATCGGCGAAACAGTGCAGTTTGGCGCGCTCCAGGTCACCACCAGGGCGTGCTATACCCGGCCGCCGACCGAAGCGACAAATACTGATGCCTTTGTTGAGGTCGATGAGGTCACGCTCCAAGGCGAAATCAAGCGCATCTTTACCGGCTGGATGTTTGCATCGAGCCCGGGCCTGCACGCGGTCGAGCATCCCGATCTACGATGTCTGGCTGACTGATTGCGCTTCGCCGCAGCCGGTGCAGGTCGGCACAGTCAGCGGTCCAGCCCACACCCACAGCATCATCCGCCGCGCCGGCGCGCCCGCGACAGGCTGTACCGCGCACAGGCTGTGCCGCGCCAGCCACCGTCCGCGCTGCCGCGCTGACGCTGCTCAGCCCACATCGAGCCGTGCGAGCACGGTGCTGCCGGGAACCGGTTGATCGACCGCGAGCGCGCCGAAATCTCCCTCGCCAACCAGCGCGGCATCGAGCAGCTTGTGATAGGCGGGCCGCGTCACCTCGATGGCGCCGAACGTTCGCAGATGGTCGGTGACGAACTGTGTATCGAGAAGGCGGTAGTGGCCGGCTTTGAGACGCGCCACCAGATGGACCAGCGCCACCTTTGAGGCATCGCGGGCGCGGTGGAACATGCTTTCACCAAAGAAAGCACGGCCGAGACTGACGCCATAAAGGCCTCCGACCAGTTTATCGCCTTCATAGACTTCGACGGTATGACAATCGCCGCGCTTTGATAGAGCTTGCGGTACAAGTGATGGATGCGGGCATTGATCCAGGTGCGGGATCGCCCGGCCATCGGCTGGGCACAGCCATCGATGATGGCGTCGAAATCGCGGTCGACGACAACGGTGAAACGGTTGGAACGCACTGTGCGCGCCAATCGCGCCGGCACGTGGAAGCGATCGAGCGGAATAACGCCGCGCCGTTCGGGTTCTATCCAATAGAGCGCCGGATCATCGGCGCTCTCCGCCATTGGGAAGATGCCGCAGGCATAGGCCTTCAGCAGCACTTCCGGAGTGATGTCGATGAGCGCGGATTTCGCGGCTGGCCATGAGCTTCGTTTAACCGGCTCGAGGCTCCTGGTTCAAGAGGCGCACGCGGCATGTATCAGCCGCGTCCGAGTGTCGCCTGGGCTTCATTCAGTTGGTGCGGGCGTTACGCCCGCGTGTTCATCCAAGCTCGGAGATGCGCCATGGCTCGGTTTTGTCGCAACGTCGTAGGCTTCTGGCCCGCTGTTCTGTCTTATTTGCTTGGAGCAGCCTGATACCTGCCGCTCGTGCCCATGTGACGCTCGAAAGCAACGAAGCGCCGGTCGGCGCATCCTATAAAGCCGTGCTGCGGGTTCCGCACGGCTGTGACGGCTCGCCGACGACGGCCATCCGGGTGCGCATTCCCGAAGGCATCATCGACGTCAAGCCGATGCCAAAGCCCGGCTGGACCATCAACATTGTCAAAGGCAAATACGCCAAGACCTACAGTCTCTTTCGTGCGCAGGTCAGCGAAGGTGTAACAGAGCTCGATTGGTCTGGCGGCAGTCTGCCCGACGACTATTACGACGAGTTCGTTTTCCTGTCGTTCCTGGCAAGTGATCTGCAGCCGGGCCAGACGATCTATTTTCCAGTCGTTCAGGAATGCGCGAAAGGCATGCATCGCTGGATCGAAATTCCCGGAGGGATCGGACTATCCGGAGCCAGCGCCGGGATTGAAGCTCGTGCCGAAGTCGTGACCATCCGACTTGCATCGGCGTTTGGATTATGCGCTTGCGCGGCGATATTGCTGCTGGTCGCCGTTCTCGATCCGATGCGACCTGCATTTGCGCATGCTTCGCTGCTCTCGGCTTTTCCAGCGGACGGCATCACGATCCCGATCAACCAAAAATGCTTAAGCTCGACTTCAACGAGCCAGTGTCGCCTTTGGTGATGCGATTGGTCAATCCGTCCGGCCAAGTCAGCACGCTGACGGATGTCACGGCGACGAACAAGTCTGTCAAGATTACCGCGCCGTCGATGCCGCGGCAGGGCACCTACGTGTTGAGCTGGCGCGTGATCTCCGCAGACGGTCATCCGGTCGGCGGTGTGGTGAGCTTTGCTGTGGGACACCAAAGCAGCGGCGTAACCGCCCCGCCCGTCGAAGGCGCCATGGCCGTTCACATCGCGATCTGGGCCGCCCAGCTGGTCCTCGCAATCGGGCTTTTTATCGGAGTCGGCGGCGCGGCCTTCGCTGCTTGGCTGAGCGCCGAGCGGCCGATGCCCGGTGAGAAATTTCTCGCCGCGTTCATGGTGTGCGGTCTGGTGGCGCTGTGATTTCGTTACCGCTCCAGGGCCTCGACGCTTTGGCAAAGCCATTATCGGACGCGTGGCAGCCCGCGGTCTGGGCCGCAGGCTTTGGAACCTCCTGGGGTTCGACGGTCGCCGTTGCCGTCGCGACGCTGGTTGCCGGCCTCTTCGCGCTCACGCTCGCCAATTCGCTCGTGGCGAAGGCGTTGGCTCTGCTGGCGATTGCCGGAATTGGCGTTGCTTTTTCCGCCAGCGGTCATGCCAGCACGACCGGGCCGTGGTACCTCGGCGTTCCCGCGATCTTCATTCATGCCGTGTGCATCACATTTTGGATCGGTTCGCTGGTGCCGCTGGCGATGACGCTGCGCGCTGGAGATCGCGTCGCGTTGGAGCGATTTTCCCGGCTGATCCCTGTTCCCCTTTCGCTTCTTATAGCGACCGGGTTTGTGCTCGCTATTGTCAGTCTCGATCGGGTCGATGCGCTGTGGACGACCAATTACGGTCTCGTGCTGTCGGCCAAGCTCGCTCTCGTGGTTGTCTTGCTCATGCTTGCCGCGGTCAACCGCTACATGCTGGTGCCGCGACTGTCGAATAATCGAGACGTGGCGCCTGGTGATGGTCATCACGGCCGAATTCGCGCTCGCGGTCGTGATCCTCGGCATTGTCGGCCTTTGGCGTTTCACGCCGCCGCCGCGCTCGCTGGCCGCCGCGGAGACGACCTACATCCATTTTCATGGCGAACAGGCGATGGCGCAATCGATCTCACGCCGGAACGCGACCGCGGCGCTTCAGTCAGTATTGCGGTCACCGACGACGACTTTCACCCCGTTGCTGCCAAGGAAGTTACACTCGTCATCTGGAACCCGGGCGCCGGTATCGAGCCGATCCGCCGCAATGCGGTTTTCAGGGCCGGAGCACAATGGAGTATCGACGGTTTGCGTATCCCCATTGCGGGGGTGTGGCGGATGCGGATCGAAATCCTGATCAACGACTTCGACAAGGTCATGATCGAGGACAATGTCGAGTTGCCGCGCGCACCATGACTTATAATCCGTTCACAATAACAACCGAATACGGCCACGGGCATTAACGGTCCGACAATGATGCTATCTGTAAGATTTTCGCCAACTTGAACATTCTTGCAGGCGGGTCGTTATGCTCTCACAAGAAGCGCAAGAAAGCGGCGGTGATCGCCATGGAGCCGAGTGCAACGAGAGCACTGCAAATCCACATCCTTCTGGTCGAGGACGAGTTTCTGATCAGTGAGTGGGTGGCGGAGGCGCTGACAGAGCAAGGCTTTGCGGTTGTGACGGCGACGAATGCGATAGATGCGTTGCGGTGCCTCGCATCCGGGCCTGTGGATGTCCTGTTCACCGACGTCAATCTGCCGGGCGCCATGGACGGCGCCGCGCTTGCACGGCGCGCCCGCGAGCTGTTGCCCGAATCTTCCGGTTGTCTATGCCTCCGCGCGCATGGGACATGCACGATGCAAGTGCGCGCGTGCCGGACTCGATCTTCGTGCCGAAGCCCTACGCGCCGGCCTATCGTCGGGTAGGGTGCTGGAGAATGCCGTCAAAGCGGTTGGACAGCACGCGCTCGCATAAACCTTCGGGCGAAATCGTTCCAGTCCTTCGGCTTGGATCAAGTTCCGGCGGATAATGCTCTAATGATCGAGGCCGCCACGCCCGAGGAATTCCTCGAGCCAATGGATGTGATAATCGCCGTCGATGATTTCCTTTTCCCGCGCCAAGGCGCGAAAGAGCGGCAGCGTGGTCTCGATGCCTTCGATGACAAATTCGTCGAGTGCGCGTCGCAAGCGCATCAGGCATTCGCTGCGCGTCTTGCCATGAACGATGAGCTTGCCGACAAGAGAGTCGTAGAATGGCGGGATCGCATAACCGTGATAAACGGCGGAATCGACGCGCACGCCGAGCCCGCCGGGCGGATGGTAATGGACGATCCTGCCGGGCGAGGGTCGGAACGACACGGCGTTCTCGGCATTGATGCGGCACTCGATGGCGTGACCGTGGAACCTCACGTCGCTCTGCGCCAAGCAGCAGATCGCTACCGGCGGCGACGCGGATTTGCTCCAGGATAAGGTCGATATCGGTGATCATCTCGGTCACCGGATGCTCGACCTGAATGCGCGTGTTCATCTCGATGAAAGCAAACTTGCCGTCCTCGTAGAGAAATTCGACCGTTCCGACGCCGAGATATTTGATGTCGCGCATCGCTTTGGCAACGGTTTCGCCGATTTCGTCGCGCGTGGACGTATTGAGAGCTGGCGAGGGGCTTTCTTCCCAGATTTTTTGATGCCGTCGCTGCAACGAGCAATCACGTTCGCCGAGATGGATGGCGCGGCCCTTGCCGTCGCCGAGAACCTGGATTTCGATGTGACGCGGCCGTTCGAGATATTTTTCCAGGTAAACCGTGTCGTCGCCGAACGCGGCTTTTGACTCCGCGCGCGCCGTCGCCAGCGCCGCGGCAAGTTCGCTTTCGGCGCGGACCACTTTCATACCGCGGCCACCGCCGCCTGCGGACGCCTTGAGGATGAGAGGATAGCCGATATCGCGCGCCAATATGCGGGCCTCCTCATCCGAGCCCACGCCGCCGTTGGAGCCCGGAACGATGGGAATGCCGAGCTTTTCGCCGCACGCTTGGCCGCGATCTTGTCGCCCATCAGGCGGATGTGCTCGGGGCGGGGACCGATGAAGTGCACATTGTGCTCCGCCAATATTTCGGCAAAGCGCGCATTCTCGGCGAGAAAGCCATAGCCCGGATGCACCGCGTCGGCGCCGGTGATCTCGCAGGCTGCAAGCAGCGCCGGGATATTGAGATAACTGTCCTTGGCCGGCGGCGGCCCGATGCAGACGCTTTCGTCGGCCAGGCGCACGTGCATGGCGTCTTCGTCCGCCGTCGAGTGCACCGCAACTGTTGGAATGCCGAGTTCCTTGCACGCGCGCAGGACTCGCAGCGCGATTTCCCCTCGGTTGGCGATGAGGATTTTGTCGAACATCGAGGCCGCTCACTCGATGATCATCAGCGGCTCGCCGTACTCGACCGGTTGAGCGTCTCCGACCAGAATTTGTATCACCGTGCCGGAACGCGGCGCGGGAATTTGATTCATCGTCTTCATCGCCTCGATGATGATGAGCGTGTCGCCGGCCTTGACCTGGCTGCCGACGTCGACGAACGGTCGCGCGCCGGGTGCTGGGCCGAGATAGGCGGTGCCGACCATTGGCGAGGCGACGAGGCCGGGATGCTGCGCCGGATCCATTGGCGCCGCGGCCGGCACGGCGGTCGGCAAGCCCAGCGCCTCTACCGCGGTTCGCGGCCGGGTCGCGGGCGCGACTTGCGTGCCGCGCGACACGGATCGACACGCCGTCTCGCTCAAACTCGATCTCGGTCAATCCGGTTTCGTCGAGCAACTTCGCCAGATCGCGGATCGCATCGTGATCGATCGCTGGCGTCTTCGGCATTGACGGGCTCCCGGGCTTACGCGCCACGATCAATCCTTGGCGCCGATCATCGCGGCGAGACCGTTGATGGCGAGCGAATAACCTCGACGCCAAATCCGCAGATCACCGCACGCGCGGCCAGTGAAATGTAGGAACGCCGGCGAAATTGCTCGCGCGCTGTGGATGTTGGTGATGTGCACCTCGACGACCGGCGCTTCCATCGTGAAGAGTGCATCGAGGATGGCAATCGAAGTTGTAGTATAGCCCGCCGGATTGATGATCAGCCCGGCCGCCTTCTGTGCGCGCGCCTCCTGAATCCAGTCGACAATTTCACCCTCGTGATTGGACTGGCGGAACTCTATGGCAAGGCCATGCTGTTCGGCGGTTGTGCGGCACAGCTTCTCTACATCGCTGAGCGTTGCGTGACCGTAAATCTCCGGCTCGCGCGCTGCCGAGCAGATTGAGATTGGGGCCGTTGAGGACATAGACGGTCTTCGACATCTGCGAAACTGCACCGGTTGCTTAGGCGGCCGCGCGGACACGCCCGCTGCGCCGCTCTGTTTATAAGGAAGGCCCCCGCAAAGGGGAAGCCGGAAGCCACGGCTGGCCGCCAGACGGTTGTCGCCCAAAATAAAGCCCTCCCCGACGGGCGAGGGCGATCGGACCGCCGGCACATAAAACCGGAAGCTGCCGCTATTTTCGTTCAGCGTTGATCTTGTCTCGTAGCTCGTCGACGCCGACGGCGCCGACGACGAGTTCGTCGCCGACCACGTAGCTCGGCGTGCCGCTGACGCCGAGCGCATCGGCGAGCTTCATGTTCTCGTCGATTGTTTTCTTCACCTCGTCGCTATCCATGTCCTTTTGGATGCGGGCCATGTCGAAGCCGGCTTCTTTGGCGGCTGCGAGCGCGTGCACCTTGTCGGCAGGGCCGCGTCCGCCAAGAAGCTTTTGGTGAAAGTCCATGTATTTCTTTCCGGTCGGGTCCTGCATCCGCGCCGCAACCGCCACATGGGCGGCTTCGACCGAGCCTTCACCCAGGACCGGAAACTCCTTGAGGACGAATTTGAGATTGGGGTCGGTCTTCAACAAATTGACCATGTCGGGCAGGGCGCGCTTGCAGAATGCGCAGTTGTAGTCGAAGAACTCGACCATCGTGACATTGCCGTTCGGATTGCCGAGCACGACCTGGTGGCTCGAATTGAACAGCGTCGCCTTGTTGTCGATGATTGTCGCGCGCGCTTTCTCGGCTTGTGCTTCCTGCTGTTGCTTGTCCATCGCGTCCATGGCGTCTTTCAGCACTTCCGGGTGCTGGACAAGATAGCTTTTGATGATGCCTTCAATTTCCTGCTTTTGACCGTCGGAAAACGTCTGTGCCGAGGCGGGCTGCGCGGCCAGCAGGCGTCGTGGCGACCAATGTTGCGAACAGTACGGGCAGGGGTCTCATTGTCATAAATCCATCCATGGTGATGACTTTCGAAATGGTGACTACTTTCGAAGTGGTGACTACTTTCGAAGTGGGCTCTCGGTTTGATTCTTGTTGAACGCGACAATGTCGTCCGCTCTGACCCAGCCGGGTGATCCCACAGGAAACGCTGCTTGGCCCGCGCCGCGAGTTCGCGCGCGGTCTTGTTGTCGCCCCGCGCAAAGGCCGCCTGCGCCGAAGCCAGGTCGGCGTCGGCAAGGTCGTTCTTGCGTCCGTATGCCATTGCCAGATCGGTATAGGCGTCTGCGTTTTCCGGCTCTTTGACGATCGCGGTGCGCAACAGCGGGATCGCCTCGTCGGCCATCTTGGGATCGTTGGTGGCGACCAGCGCTTGGCCCAGCATAATCTGGATGAGGGCGGGACTGGGCGCGAGTTGTACGGCGCGGTGGAACGGCGCGATCGCTTCCATCGGATGTCCGCCTTCGAGCAACGCCTGACCCTTGAGCTCGTAGAAATACGGATTATTGGGCATCGACTGGATCAGGCTGTCGATCTGCGCAACGGCGGCGCGCATGTCGCCAAACCGGTAGGTGGAGATAGCACGGGCATAGCGGGCCGGCATGCTGGTGTCGGATGCCGGATAGCGGCGCAGCACCGTGTCCGGCCGTTCGATGAAGCCGTAAAGCTTCGCTCGCATCATGTCGTGGCGAAACTGCAATTCCGGCGGGTCCTTCTTGTCCCAATAAGGTGTCTTAACCAGCTCCGCTAGCGCGGCCATGCGCTCTTCGGGCATCGGATGGTTTTGCGCATAGGGGTCAGTAAAGCGCGCGGAGAACATCGATCTCGTCGGCGAAGCGCTTGAAGGTATCGTACATGCCCTTAGCTGACTGGTGGGTCATCGTCAGGAACCGCACGCCGGCGCGATCGGCTGCTTCCTCCTGGCCGCGCTGATAGGAAAGCATCGTATTTTGCAGGTAGGCCTGCGGCGCTGTGACCGCCGCTGCGCCAATGTTGCCGATATCGACGCTGTTGGAGTGTGCCCCCGCCACCATCGCGCCAATGCCGGCCAGCATAGCGATGATGGCCCCGGTCTGCGCGTTGGCGAGTTCCTGGCGCAGTTTCGACAGATGGCCACCGACGATGTGGCCCGTCTCGTGCGCAAACACGCCGATGAGCTGGTTGGGCGTGGTCGCTTCCATGAGCGCACCGGTATTGATGAAGATGCGGTGCGCATCCATGACGAAAGCGTTGAACGATTTGTCATTGATGATCACGACCTGGACGTTCTGCTGACTAAGGCCGGCCGCACGTAAGATCGGCGCGGTATAGTCGCGCAGCAATTGCTCAATCTCGGCATCGCGAATCATCGGAATGCCGACATTGGCCCCCGTCTGCGCCCGCACGGGTAAACTCGCCAACCCGATGGCGGCGGCCGTAGCAATCGCGATGGCGTGGGATACTGGCTTCACCGGGCGCGCCTTGCTAGGAGGTCTGGCAACATTCATTGGGATTAGGCTGCTGGTCCCTCGGGGCCAGGGCCAAGCTATGGTTGGATCCCGTTACGGTCAACATAACGCCGGCGCGTCGCATGGGCGAAGCGACGTCCACGAAACCTCGTGAATGCGGCAGCACCGGGGCGGGGCACCCCCCGTCGATCAGCAAGATTTAAGGGCGGTTTGATGCTCGAAAAGGCAAAATGTCTGGCGCAGCCATCCGGCCGCAGCGCGGTCCCGGCGTTTATGGTGATGGATGTCGTCGCTGCAGCAAGCCGTCTCGAAGCGCAGGGTCGTCGCATCATTCGCATGGAGATCGGCCAGCCCGCGGTGGGGGCACCGACGCTTGCGATCGAGGCGGCGCGCGCGGCGCTTGCGAGCAGCCCTCTCGGCTACACCGACACGCTCGGCATGACATCGCTGCGCCGACGCATCGCGCGGGCGTATGCCGAGTGGCATGCCATCGATATCGATCCGGATCGCATCGTCGTCACGACCGGCTCTTCGGCTGGCTTTATTCTGGCGTTCCTGGCTGCGTTCGAGGCAGGCGATCGCGTCGCCATGGCGCTGCCGGGCTATCCACCGTACCGTCACATTCTAACCGCGCTGGGCTGCGAGCCGGTGTGGATCGAGACGACCGCGCAAACGCGGTGGTCGATCACCAGCGAAGCTCTCATCGCGCAGCACCGGGCGCTGCCGCTCAAGGGTCTTGTGGTGGCGTCGCCGGCTAATCCAACCGGCACGATGATGCCAGCGGCCGCCCTGGCGGACCTCATCCGGTGCGCCGAAGATGCCGGCATCACCGTCATCTCGGACGAGATTTACCACGGTCTGGACTACGCCTTCGCGGCGGAAAGCGCCGCGCGATTTTCGCATGACGTCGTCCTCATCAATTCGTTCTCCAAGTATTACTGCATGACCGGATGGCGGATCGGCTGGATGGTGGTGCCGCCGGCGCTGCTGCGGGCCGTCGAGCGACTGCAGCAAAATCTTGCAATCTCGGTGCCGACCCTCTCCCAGATCGCCGCGCAAGCGGCTCTCGACGCGCGTGAGGAGTTGGAAAAAATCAAACAGGGATACGAGGAAAACCGGCGTATTCTGCTCGACGGCCTGCCGCGCGCCGGCCTCGGGTCATTTTTGCCGGTCGATGGCGCATTTTATCTCTACGCCGATGTCTCGCGCTTCTCGAACGACAGCTTCGCGTTCGCGACGCGGATGCTGGAAGAAGCGGGTGTTGCGACAACCCCGGGGCTCGATTTCGATCCGCTGCGCGGGCAGCATTTCCTGCGCTTGGGCTATGCTGGCGCCAGAGCGGATATGCATGAAGCGGTCGAGCGGATCGGCACGTGGCTGAAGGCATAGACGCGATGAGCTTGCTCGACAGCGCTCTCGTCCTGTTCTCGGGCGGACAGGATTCGACCGTGTGTCTCGCTTGGGCGCTCGAGCGCTTCGCGCGCGTCGAAACGATCGGCTTCGATTACGGACAACGCCACGTCGTCGAGCTTGACGTGCGCCCCGCTATCCGCGCCCGTCTTGCCGGTTTTTCCGAACGATGGCGTCAGCGGCTTGGCGACGACCACATCATTCGGCTGGATGCACTCTCGGCCATTTCGGACACGGCCCTGACGCGCGCGGTTGCGATTGAGATGACGGAAACCGGCTTACCGACGACCTTCGTGCCTGGGCGCAATCTCTTATTCCTCTCGTTCGCCGGCGCGCTGGCCTATCGTCGGGATGTGAAGCACATGATTTGCGGAATGTGCGAGACCGACTACTCCGGTTATCCGGATTGTCGCGACGACACCATCAAGGCGATGCAACTTGCGCTCACACTGGGCATGGATCGGCGCTTTGTCATCCATACCCCGCTGATGTGGATCGACAAGGCGGCGACCTTTGCGCTCGCCCACGAGCTCGGCGGCGACCCTCTGGTCGATGTTCTTCTCGCCGAGACCCACACCTGCTATCTCGGCGACCGTCAGCATCGGCATGCATGGGGCTTCGGTTGCGGCGAATGCCCGGCCTGCCGCTTGCGCGCGGAGGGATTTGCGAAATGGAAGGCCGCATCATGACACCCGCTCTCGTGCAACAGCGCCGCCATGAGGGCATAATCTTTCTCGCCCTGTTTGCGCTCACGATTCCGGCAGCCAATTGGCTGATCGGCCACGTCGGAACCGAATGCATGGCGCCACACGGACCCTGCGTCGTTCCCGTTGCTCCCGGTCTCATGGCGCCGTCGGGGGTCACAATGGTCGGCTTGGCGCTAGTGCTGCGCGATCTCGTACAGCGCCGGCTCGGCGCTGTCATGTCTGCATTCGCGATCCTCTCTGGGACCGCGGTTTCGGCGCTGTTTGCGCCGCCCTCGCTGGTCGTCGCCTCCGGCGCCGCGTTCCTGCTTTCCGAGTTTGCCGACCTTGCGGTCTACACGCCGCTGGCGCGCCGGCGGCTGGTGGCGGCGGTCGTGGCGTCGAGCTTTGCCGGTCTCGTGGTCGACTCGATCATTTTTTTGTGGCTCGCTTTCGGGTCGCTGCAATTTCTTCTCGGCCAGGTCGTCGGCAAGGCGTGGATGGTGCTGCTGTCAATTCCGCTTGTGATCTGGCTGCGGCGGCGCGACCGACGGCTTGGTATGACTGCGGCTTAATTCCGTTTTTGCGAGGCGAGCGATGAACGAGGCACTGCACGATATTCTGCGCAAGGTGACGACGGCGACGATCACCACGATGCTGCTGAAGAAGGGCATTCGGCGCTGCTGGATGAACGGACCTAAACCGCTCGTTGCCAGCGGCGAGCGTCTCGTCGGGCCGGCATTTACCTTGCGTTTCGTGCCCGTGCGGGAAGACCTGGCGACACCGGAAAGCTGGGCCAGCCCGATCTCGACCCGCGCCGCCATCGAGGAAATGCCGGAGGGCGTGATTGCGGTCGCCGACGCCATGGGTGTGCCAGGCGCCGGCATTTTCGGCGACATCCTCTGCGCCCGCATGAGGAAGCGCAACGTTGCGGCGCTCGTCACGGACGGCGTGCTGCGCGACCGCGCCGGCGTGCTGACGAGCGCGCTGCCGGTGTGGTGCGCCGGGGTTGCGGCGCCGGCTTCGGTCAACGGCTTGACCTTCGTCGGCTGGCAGCAGCCGATCGCCTGTGGCGGATGTGCAGTCTTTCCAGGCGACGTGATCGTGGTCGACGACGATGGCGCCGTGGTCATCCCGCAAGCGATGGTGGAATTCGTCGCGCACGAAGGCGTGGAACACGAGCTTTACGAAAGCTGGGTGTTCACCGAGGTCGAGAAGGGTGTGAAGTTGCCTGGTCTCTACCCGCCGGATGATGATGCCAAGGCGCGGTACACGGCGTGGCGAAACTCGCGGTCCTGAACATCGGTATCTAGCGTTGACGGGGCGAGGGGCGCAGGATGTTCTTCATCCTCTCAAAAATCTTAGGATTTTTCGCGCTGCCATCGAACGTCTTGATTGTGATCGGGCTCGTCGGGCTCGCTTTGCTGTGCACGCGATTTACGCGGTTTGCCAGTTGGCTCGTGGTGACGAGCGTCGTGCTCATTGCCGTTGCGGGATTGTCGCCGCTCGGCAATACGCTGATCCTCCCGCTGGAGCAGCGCTTCCCGGCTTGGGATGCCTCGCGCGGGGCACCGGACGGCATCGTTGTGCTCGGCGGAGCGATCACGCCGGATATTTCAGCGGCGCGTGGCGCCGTCGCGCTCAATAAGGCGGCCGAGCGCGTGACCGCGACCGTCGAACTTGCACGGCGCTATCCGAACGCGCGCATCATCTTTTCAGGAGGCAACGCAGCGCTGCTGGCCGATGAACCTGCCGAAGCCGCCATCGCGGTCCGCGAATTCGAGGCCCTGGGCGTCGCGCACGATCGTATTACGGCAGAAGAACAGTCGCGTAATACGATCGAAAACGCGGTGTTCTCGCGCCTCCTGGCCGATCCAAAGCCAGGGCAGCGCTGGCTTCTGGTGACGTCGGCCTTTCATATGCCGCGAGCGATCGCGGCATTCCGGGCGGCCGGCTTTCCGGTCGAGGCCTATCCGGTCGATTGGCGCACACGCGGCCCGATCGATGCACTGCGGCCGTTTACTCGGCTGAGCGACGGTTTGAACCAGACCGACACCGCGGTCCGCGAGTGGGTCGGCCTTTTCGTCTATCGGCTCACCGGAAAGACGACGGAATTGTTTCCCAGCCCCTGACCCGCTGGTCCTTGCAGAGCGCGGTTGATACTCGATCGTGCTTGAAGTTCACCGATCCTTAACGCTGTGCCGCAATATTTTTCTTCATAGGCTGAACGATTCGGCTTGCGTGACGACGCGTCGCTCTCCGAGAGCGGAGATATATTCGGGGGAGATCACTATGCCGACCCATTTGCCTGCCGCCGTTGCCAGCGACGTGGCGGAGACGACATTTGAGTCCTCAGCAGCAACGGCCGAGTGGGTCGAGACCGCGCTGACCGTGGTCTTTGCGGCGGCGGCAGTTTTGTTTGTCTCATTTCTTGCCGTCGTCACCGGGCTTGTCTGAGCGGATGCCTGCCAGGCGCTTCGGATTCCGCTTCGGCTAAATCTCGGCTACAGCAGGCTCATGGCGCTCCATCTTATTATTGGCAACAAGAACTATTCGTCGTGGTCGTTACGGCCATGGCTGGCGATGAAGGTTGCCGGCATCGCCTTCGAAGAGACCGTGATCTCGCTGGAAGCGCATGACTTCAAGACCCGTGTCTTGGCATTGAGCGGTGCCGGCAGGGTGCCGGTGCTCATCGACGGCGACATTTGTGTTTGGGAATCAGTGGCGATCCTTGAATATCTGGCGGAAAAATTTCAGTCAGCCGGTTTGTGGCCCGGCGAAGCAGGCGCGCGAGCACATGCCCGTGCAGTCGCGTCCGAGATGCATGCGGGATTCCTGCCGCTGCGACGTCACCTGCCGATGAATATGTGGCGGCCGGTGAAGGCGCGGATGCTTGATGATGGCGCAGCCGCCGATGTCGCACGCATCGACGCAATCTGGAGCGAATGTCGGGCGCGATTTGGAACTAGCGGCCCGTTTCTCTTTGGCGCATTCGGCGCTGCCGATGCGATGTATGCGCCGGTGGTTTCGCGCCTCCACACCTACGCCGTCGAGGTGAGCGCCACCGCGCGCGCCTACATGGCCGCCGTCATGGCATTGCCGGCTTGGGGCGAATGGCGCCAAGCGGCACGGCACGAAACCTGGGTCTTGCCGCACGATGAGGTGGATTGGCCCGAGGTGCCCAAAGAATAACGCTGCTCAGCTTAGCCGCTGCGCGAGCTCGTGCAGCAGCGGAAGCTGATAGGCGAGAATCTTCTCCTTGGCGATCCGCAGCGTGAAATAGGCGATCCGGTCGATTTCAGGAAAACGACGGTGCTGCCCCGACTTCGGCGGCCATTCCATCTCGAACGTATTGCTGGCAAACGTCGCCAGATCGAAGTCGGCTTCGAATGCCCACGCATGGACGGTTTTGCCGCTCTTCTGCTTGACCGGCTTGAGTGCGACAAATTCGCCTTGAAGCTGGGGCTCAAGGTTGGTCTCCTCGGTAAATTCGCGCCTTGCCGTATCGAGAAGATCGGCGCCCGGTTCGGCAAGGCCCTTCGGGATCGTCCAGACCGCGGCGTCCTTCTTGGCCCAGAATGGACCCCCTGGATGCGCGAGCAGAACTTCGAGTTCGTTTCGGCGGCGAAACGTCAAAAGACCGGCGCTAATCTCAGTGCTGCGGCTCATCCGCGCAGACCCCCATGAAATCTGCGGCTCTCTACCGCAGGTCTTGCCAAACAAGCTGGTGTCTGCGCAATTTTGTCACGATTACGCCGACAATACTCATCGCCTCGCCTGCGCTTATTGGGCACGCCGCGGACGGGCACGCCGATCATTCCTCTGCACGGGAGCTAACGCCAATGCGATTTGGATTTATCGCCGCTCTTGCCGCTTTTGCGGCTGTTCTTGCGCCGGCCGTCAATGCCGACGATGCGCCCAAGGACATCAAGGGCCTCTATCTGATGAGTGACTATCCTGCCGTGACGCTGCGGCCGGGAGAAACATCGACCGTGAGTCTGCGGTTACAGAATTATGACACAGCGCCTGAGCGCTTGGCGCTCTCTGTTTCCGGAGTGCCTGCGGGTTGGACCGCAACGCTGATGGGCGGCGGCCAGCCGGTCGCGGCCGCAATGCCGGCCACGAATTCCAGCGTCTCGCTTTCGTTGCGGCTCGACGTGCCGAAGAATGCCGCGATGGGCACACAAACGGTCACCATTGCCGCCGCGGGCGACACAACGAAATTGGAGCTGCCGATCGCGGTGACACTTGCCAAGGATTTGCCTGCCAAGCTGACCGTTACGCCGCAGCTGCCCGAATTGCGCGGCACGTCGAAATCCGCGTTCGAATATCAACTGAGCATCAAGAATGACAGCGGGAAGAAGCTCACGGTGAGCTTGTCCGCACAGGCACCAAAGAACTTCGATACGACGTTCACCGAGCAATATGGCAGCCAGGAGCTCAACGCGGTGCCGGTCGATGCCGGTCAGTCCAAGGACGTGAAGCTCAAAGTCACGCCGCCGAACACGGCCGCCGCCGGCGACTATAAGGTGACGGCACGGGTAGGTGCCGAGGATGCCTCGGCGACCACCGAACTCGGCCTCAACATCACGGGCCAGCCGAAGCTCGATGTCAGCGGCCGTGAAGGCCTCGTTTCGACGCGTGCTTCGGCCGGCAAAGAAACGACAGTGCCGGTCGTCATCACCAACACCGGTACTGCACCCGCTGACGACATCACGCTGAGCGGTTCGGCGCCGAGCGGCTGGAAGGTCGACTTCAATCCCAAGACGGTCGATCACATCGCGCCAAACGAGAACAAGGAAGTGCAGGCGCAGATCACGCCGACCGAAAAAGCGATCGCGGGTGATTATGTGACGACAATTCGCGCCGCCGCGCGAGGTAAATCAGCCTCGGCGACGTTCCGCGTCACCGTGACGACCTCCACCATGTGGGGGATCGCCGGGGTCGGCATCATCGGTGTTGCGCTTCTCGTCATGGTGGGCGCCGTTGCAAGGTTTGGCCGGCGATGAACGAAGACACCGTCATCGAGGCCAGAGGCCTCACCAAAAACTACGGGCAAGCGGTCGCCGTCGATCACATTTCGTTCACCGTTGGACGAGGTGAGATCTTCGGGCTGCTCGGGCCTAATGGCGCCGGCAAAACCACGACCATCCTGATGATGCTCGGGCTCACCGAGATATCGGACGGCACGGTGAGCGTGCTCGGATTCAATCCGGCGCGTGAGCCGCTCTCAGTCAAGCGCCGTGTCGGCTATATGCCCGACACGGTCGGCTTCTACGATGGGCTCACGGCTGCCGATAATCTGCGCTATACCGCGCGGCTGATCGGTTTTAAATCCGCCGAGCGCGAAAAGAGGATCGCCGACGCGATCGATCGGGTCGGGCTTTCCGAGTTCGCCGAGAAGCGCGTGGCCACTTTTTCGCGTGGCATGCGGCAGCGCCTCGGGCTGGCCGAAATCCTGATGAAGGGAGCGCAGATAGCGATCCTCGACGAGCCGACCTCGGGGCTTGATCCACACGCCACCTCGGAGTTGCTCGCGATCATCCGCGCCTTCAAGGCAGAGGGCGTGTCGGTCCTGCTGTCATCGCATTTGCTGGAGCGCGTCCAGAGCGTGTGCGATCGCGTCGCGCTGTTCAGTGCCGGTCATATCGCGCTTATGGGGACCGTGCCGGATCTCGGCCGCGAGGTGCTCGGTGGCGGCTATGTCGTCGACATCGAAGCCGACGGCACCGGGCTTGCGGAACGGCTTGCGCTGATCCCGGGCGTCAGCGGCGTGGAGAAGACCGGCATTGGCAAGCTGAGGCTGCACGCGGATCGCGACGTGCGGTCGGAGGCCGCCGTCGAAGTCGTCGCCATGCAGGGCCGGCTCAAGTTCCTCGGCGTTCAGGAGCCGAGCCTCGAAGCGATCTACACCCGCTACTTCGAAGCCAGGCCGGAAGAAATGATGAGGGAAGGAACGCGGCATGCAGCGTGAAGGCTCGGCCTTTCAGGGCCTCGGCGTGGTCATGCTCAAGGAGCTGTCCGACCACCTGACGAGCGTGCGCATGCGCGTACTCGAATGGCTCGTGGTACTCATCGCGCTCGCGGCGCTCTACGGCGCGATCCAGCAGGTCAAGGAGACGACCGCCGAAGACCCCTTCCTGTTCCTGCACCTCTTTACGACCTCGCGCGAGCCGCTGCCGTCGTTCGTCTCGTTCCTGTCCTTCCTTGTGCCGCTGATGGCGATCGGGCTTGGTTTTGATGCGGTCAACAGCGAACACAATAGGCGCACTCTCTCGCGCATCCTCGCGCAACCGATCTATCGCGACGCGTTGTTGTTCGGCAAATTCCTGGCCGGCCTGGTGACGCTTTCGATCAGCCTGATCACGCTGTGGCTCTTGGTGGTCGGGCTTGGGCTGCTCTTGATCGGCGTACCGCCCGGCGCCGAGGAAATCGCGCGGAGCTTCGTCTTTCTCCTGGTGACGATTGTTTACGCAGGGGTTTGGCTGGCGCTAGCGCTGTTGTTCTCGGTCCTGTTCCGGTCGGCTGCGACGGCGGCGCTCATCACCCTCGGACTCTGGCTGGTTATCACGTTCATCTGGCCGGTCCTTGCCGGTGCGGTGGCGCAAATCTTCATTCCGCCGGATCCGCGTTATGCGGCGCTCGGATTGCAGACGCCGGGCACGGTGGAGCTTGAACAAATTCTGGCGCGGCTCTCGCCGTCTACCTTGTACGCCGAGGTCGTGGTGGCGCTGCTCGATCCGACCACCCGCGCGCTGGGGCCAATCTATCTGAGCCAACTCCAGGGCGCCGTCCTTGGCGCGCCGTTGCCGCTCGGCGCCAGCGTGCTGATCGCGTGGCCTCAGATCGTCGGGATGATCGCGACAGCCATATTGCTCTTCGTGATCGGCTACGTGATCTTTCAGCGCCAGGAAGTGCGCGCATAGCGGGTGGGGCGGGCCTACGCCGCCCCTGCATCCCGTTCCGTGCGACGTCGGCGGGCCACCGCGTCCTTCGCGGTGGTCGTTGCGTTCGCGCTCGCGCCGTAGTGGAATCCGGTGGCACGGGAGGGATTCGTGAACGCCATCGGAACCACTGTCGATACCGCCGCGCAGGAATTCCACGCCAACCAGACGGCGATGCGTGGATTGATCGCGGAGCTCGAACGGCACCGGGCCAAAGCAGCCGAAGGCGGGCCGGCGCGCGCGCGCGAGCGGCATCTTGCGCGCGGAAAACTTCTGCCGCGCGATCGCGTCATGACGCTGCTCGATCCGGGGGCGCCATTCCTCGAGCTGTCGCCACTCGCCGCCAAAGACATGTACGACGATGCTGTTCACGGCGCAGGCATCATCACCGGCATCGGCCGCGTCGCTGGACGCGAGTGCGTCATCGTCTGTAACGATTCCACCATCAAGGGTGGCACCTATTTTCCGCTGACCGTGACAAAACATTTACGTGCGCAGGAGATCGCGCGCGAGAACCGGCTGCCTTGCATTTATCTCGTTGATTCCGGTGGCGCCAACCTGGCGCACCAGACCGAGGTGTTTCCCGACCGCGAACACTTTGGCCGCATTTTCTTCAATCAAGCGACGATGTCGGCCGCCGGTATTTCGCAGATCGCAGTGGTGATGGGTTCGTGCACGGCGGGCGGCGCCTACGTGCCGGCGATGTCGGACGAGACCATCATCGTGCGCAACCAGGGTACGATTTTTCTCGGCGGTCCGCCGCTGGTGAAGGCCGCGACCGGCGAGGTCGTTACGGCCGAAGATCTCGGCGGCGCCGACGTGCATGCCAGAAAATCGGGCGTCGCCGATTACTACGCCGAGAACGATCGCCATGCGCTCGCGCTGTGCCGCCGCATCGTCGCCAATCTCAACACGAAGAAAGCGGCGGACATTCCGCTCGCAAAGCCTGCCGAGCCCAAGTACGACGCTGGCGAGCTTGACGGCATCGTGCCGGTTGATCTCAAGAAGCAATACGACGTGCGCGAAGTGATTGCGCGCCTGGTCGATGGCTCCGTGTTCGACGAGTTCAAGGCGCTGTACGGCACGACGCTGGTCACCGGCTTCGCGCATATTCACGGCATTCCCGTCGGCATTCTCGGCAACAACGGTATTTTGTTTTCCGAGAGCGCGCTCAAAGCCGCGCATTTCATCGAATTATGCTGTCAGCGCCGCATACCGCTGCTCTTCTTGCAGAACATCGTCGGCTTCATCGTCGGACGCGACTATGAGGCCCATGGCATCGCCAAGGACGGCGCCAAGATGGTGACCGCAGTTGCCTGCGCGCAGGTGCCCAAAATCACCGTCGTCATCGGCGGTTCCTACGGCGCCGGAAATTACGGCATGTGCGGCCGCGCTTACAACCCCCGCTTTTTGTTCACTTGGCCGAACGCGCGCATCTCTGTCATGGGCGGCGAGCAGGCGGCGAGCGTGCTCGCCACCGTCAAGCGCGAAGGCATCGAGGCCAGCGGAAAAACCTGGTCTGAAATCGAGGAAGAGGAATTCAAACAGCCGATCCGTGATCAATACGAGACCGAGGGCAGCCCCTATTACGCCACCGCACGGCTGTGGGATGACGGCATCATCACACCCGGCGAGACGCGGCGGGTACTGGGGTTATGCTTCGCCGCAGCCCTCAACGCGCCAATTCCGGAGACGCGGTTTGGGGTGTTTAGGATGTGAGGTCGGCGCGAAGCCATTTGCGAAGATTCATTCCGGTTTCGCTGCCACCGTTACCTTGCGGCGCATAAACACGACCGACGTTATCAATAGTGCCGCTCCCGCAATCGTCCAGCACGCCGCCGGCGCCCAATGCAGCAACGGCGTCAGGGCAGGGTTGCCGAGTGACCCGGTGGCCGTCACGGCCATGCGGGCGAAAGTGGCGAGCGCCAGCGTGGAGAACAGCAGGCCCGTCGTTTTGCCTTCGGCGCCTTTTGCGCCGAGTGTTGCGGCGGCCGCAATGGCGCTCATCAGGATGCTTCCCCAGGCCGCGCCAGCGAGGGCTTGTGCCGCCACGACCCAGTCGAGCGAGCCGGCGGTTTCCATGACAACCATGGCGGCGGCGCCGGCAACTCCGGCCACGCCCATCACCGGCAGGCCACCCCACCGCTTGGTGATCACGCTCGCCGGAAACATGCCGACGCTGAAGCCGACCCAGAATACCGGCATCAGGTTGCCGATGTTGCTGGTGAAGTGCTTGAACAGCGGCGCGCTGTTGAAAAAGAAATGCAGTTGAAAGCCGAGCGCGAGAATGGCGGCCGCCAGCGCAAACACCACAACGGGCGCCGATGTCGTGCGGTCAATCGTTCGCGGCGGCACTTTCGCCTCCGGTGCGCTTTTCGCCAGCGTGCGCTCCACCTTGGCGAGCGCCAGGCTGGTAAGAACCAGGGCGAGACTCGCAATCACGAATGGCAAGCGCGGGTCCTCGTTGGTTAGCCTCATGGTGAGGTATGGCGACGCAGCACCGGCGATACCGACGCCCAGCATCGCGAGGCTGGCGAGGTAGGGTATCGCGGGCCGGGCGGCGTATTTGCCAAGCAACATGAGCGGCGGCGCGCGCAAGGCCGACGAGGTCACCGCCCACGTCATCGTGAGTGCGAGAAAGGTTGTCGGCCCGGTGCCCGCTCTCGCGATGAACGGCAGCGCAACGAACGCGGCGCAGCTCAGCAGCGTGATGACCGCGACCCAGTAGCCGAGCCGGCCGACCAGCCGCGACACCTTATCGGCGGCGACCCCCACGGCCAAATCACTCACCGTGAAAATCGCCTGGTCGAGCATCAGAATGACAATGACAGTGCCGGCGGAAATGCCGACCGCGGTCGCGAGCTGCGGCAGGTAATAGGCGTAGGTCGTCCAGCCGAGCGTGAAGACAAGCTGCAGCACGGCGAGATAAAGACCTGCAGCGTGCGGTATCCGGCGCATCGGTCTATATTGCCATGCCTGCGCCCGCACCGACCAGGAGCTTGCCATGCCGAAAACCATCGAGCACGTCCATTGGCCGGACGCCCCGGATCTGTGGATGCCCTATGCGCCGGCGATCAAGGTCAAGGGCGGCACTACCGTTTACCTCGCCGGTGTCACCGCCGCGCCGGTCTATCATCACCATCCGCACCGGCCGGAGGAGTTCGACGCCATGCCGCCCGACATGGCCGGGCAGGCGCGCGCGGCGCTGGACAATCTCAAGCGCGGCCTAGAAGCTGTGGGCGCGAGTTTTGCCGACATCGTTACGGCCGACCGCTTCGTGACCGATCTCACCGATCAGGATGCGCTCAACAAAGTCTGGGGCGAGTATTTTCGGGATGCCAAGCCAACGACGACCACCGTTCAGGTCGTGCGACTTGCCACCGATCCGCGATGTCTGGTCGAGATCAATGCAATCGCGGTAATTGATTGAGAGAGAAAGGTGCCCATGTCGCAAAACCAATATCGAACGGCGCTCATCGTTGGCGTAGGGGCAGGGCTTTCCGCCTCGCTCGCGAGGGTCTTCACCAAGGCTGGAATGAAGGTTGGGCTGGCGGCGCGTCGCGCCGCCAATCTGGCGGCTTTGGCGCAGGAAACCGGCGCAAAAGCCTTCGCTTGCGATTCAACCAATCATGACGAGGTCAAGAAACTCTTTGCCGATGTCGAGGCAGCACTCGGCGCGCCTGACGTCGTCATTTACAACGCCAGTTACCGCACGCGTGGTCCATTCGTTGAACTTGATCCCCCTGAAGTTGCGAAGTCGATTGCGGTCAGCGCCTTCGGCGGGTTTCTGGTGGCGCAAGAGGCAGTGAAGCGAATGTTGCCGCACCGGCATGGCGCTATCGTGTTCACCGGTGCGTCCGCGAGCGTGAAGGGCTACGCGCAGTCGGCGCCATTCGCCATGGGCAAATTCGCATTGCGTGGATTGGCGCAGAGCATGGCGCGCGAGCTTTCGCCACAGGGCATTCACGTTGCCCACGTGGTGGTCGATGGCGGCATCCGCAGCGAACGGCGCCCCAATCCGCCGGATAAGCCGGACGCCATGCTCGATCCCGACGCTATTGCGGAGAGCTATCTGCATCTGTTGCAGCAGAGCCGCAGCGCCTGGGCATGGGAGATCGAGCTGCGACCTTGGGTCGAGAAGTTTTGACCGTGCCGATGATGCCAAGCCGCGTATAGTTGCGTCATGCCTGGGATCATCGCCAAGGCCGTGTTGGTCACGATTGCGCTCGTCGCAGCCACGACCGCGGATGCTCAAATGCGCCGCCGGCGCCCGCCGCGCGAAAATGAGCGTCCTCCGGCGGCGGCGCCGATCGACAAGCGTGACAGCGTCGTTACCGCGCCCGGCCCTTTTAATGGCCGCTCCTATTGGCTGGCGCTCGCCCAATGCGGCGGCCTCTACTTCCAGATCAACATCCTTTATACCAATGCCGCCGTTCATGCTCGCGTGGTCAAGCCCGATCCCAGGGCCAACGCCGAGTTTACCAAGAAGCTCAACGAGGCGATCGAGACCGCGACGACATATTTCGACGCCACCGAAAGCTTCTTGATGACGGATCGCGGGATCGAGCGCGATGAAGCGGTCCTGACCTACGATGCGCAGGCACGGGCGGCCGGCGATAGGGTCAAGACCATCGATGCGGCAGTAGCGGCGACGAAGGCTTGCCCGGCGCTCTATCAGGCTTGCCAGGAAGCTTACCCCAAGGCGTGCAGTCAGACGCTCGCGCCCGAGAAATGACGGCTTGATTGGTGAAGGAGGAAAGATCATGAAGCCTGTCTCTGCAGCTTTGGCCGCGACGGCGATGCTTGCGGCGCTCACGGCGAACGCGCAGGACAAGCCAACGCAGCCGGCACAGGAAGCCGTGCCGCCAGCCACCAGCGAGCCGTATCGTCCCAGCCTCAGCGAGATCATGGCACTGCAGCAGATGCGTCATATCAAGCTCTGGTTCGCTGGGCGCGCCAACAACTGGCCGCTCGCCAATTACGAGATCGGCGAGTTGAATGACGGCTTCGACGACGTCAACGATATGCTCGGCGGCGATACCGTGCAAAAGGCCATCGGCGCCCAGATTGCAGCGCTGCAAAAGGCAGTGGATGAAAAAATCGTGACGCCTTCACCGCAGCCTTCGACAACCTCTCTGCGGGTTGTAACGGCTGTCACCACATGCTTGATCACGCCTTTGTCGTCATCCAGCGGCCGACCTTGCTGCCTTATAGCAACCAGTCGTTTGCCCCTCAGAAATAAGCCGCATCCTTGTTTCTTGATAAAATGATCAAAGCGCTCAATCGAGCGCCTTGTAGAACCGCTCATCGTAAAGCGCGCCGGCCATGGGCGAAAGCTTTTCGCGGAACGCGCGCGTGTGCGCCGCCATGGCATGTTGGTCGAGCGCTTGCCTGTTTGTCCACGATTCGAGAACGGCGAAGTGGTTCGAGCGATTGGCTTGCTGAAGGACATCGTAGCTGATGTTGCCGGGGTCCTTTGGCGTGTCGACGCTCATGGCTTTGAGGGCCGCCAGGCAATCGTCCTTGCTCGGTGGAATGACGTCAACGTGGGTGATGACATAAATGGGATCTGACGGGTGCTCGCTTTTCGCTGGACCGACATAAAGGCCGTTGTTGATGCGCTCGTCATAGGGCGCATTCTCAATCGTCTTGAGATCGTCACGGAATTGCACGGCGCTTGCGGCCCCGGCGTGGCTGTCGGCCGCGGCCTTGTCTTTCCATATGGCCAAGATTGCGAATCGGTTCGGCCGCGAGATTTCCTGCATCACGTCGAAGCGCATATTGCCATCTTCTTTGCGGCTTGCATCGCGGTAACGTTTGAGTAGCGCCGCGCCGTCAGCCGGGGCGTTGGGCGATACGTCGACATAAGTCACGACATAGGCAGGCGCACCTTGCGCATGAGCAGATTGGGCAAATGCTGCCACCATAAAAGCCATACCGGCCGCGAGCCGAAAAAACAGGCGCATGAAATCCTCCTCACGATGAAACTGACACTCTCGCGATGCAGCGATGTAGTTTTGCCCGCGTCAACGCGCCGCGGAAGCCCGGTGACACACGCTCGGCACATTCTGTGCCTAGATTCATTTAACACAGAGCGCGTGCCTTTTGATCGTTAAAGGTGGTGCGCAATCAGGAGGTTCGACCGATGACATTTCGCGTTTATTCCGGTCCGCGCGGCTCTCAATCCATTTCTCCCTTGGAGAAGGATCGCCATCTCTTCAAAGAGTTCGGTAGTCTCGACGAGGCGATGGGCTGGGCGCGGCATATCAACGACAGCGGCCGGGTTGCCTTGCTGGTTGAAGGTGACGACGGCACGCGGCTGACCAAGCAGCAGATCGTGACAGCGCTCAAGAATTCAGAGGCGATGAGCGAGCACGATCACGCGGCCTAAGGTTCGGCGCTCGCCAGTGACATGGCCATCCAGTGACATGGCTATAAGGGGATGACGCGCGGATAGGGGATTTGTGCGGCGCTCCGGCAAGGCCTTCACGTCCGAAGGAGGATGAAACCCGGATTCCAAAGCCAAGCTAGCCGAAAAGCCGCCGAAGTTCGGCAAACCGACTCAAAGCCGCGATATCGCCATGTTCGCACGCGACTTTTCGGGTTCCGGATGTGGCCGGTTGGGGACGGCTTTCTCCTTGATTTATCGGGTGATTCCGCCATAATGCGGAAAGCAGCCGATCATCATCGGCGGGGTGGGGATCTTGGAACAACAGCACAGCGAAAACGCCAAGACGGAGTTCGTCCGCACGTCGGCATCGAACTCCTGCAACGTGCTTATGATCTATCCGCGGTTCATGGCGGATTCCTTCTGGAATTTTTCGGAAGCCTGCGAACTGGTGGGCGCCCGGTATCCGGCGATTCCGCTCGGCCTGATCACGGTGGCGGCGATGCTGCCAAAGTCGTGGAACGTGCGGCTGGTCAACCGCAACACCGAAGAGCTGGCCGAGAGCGATCTCGCCTGGGCCAACATGGTGATGACCGGCGGCATGCTGTTCCAGCAGTCGGATTCGCTTGAACTCATCAGGATGTGCCGGGCGCGCGCGCTTCCCGTGGTGGTCGGCGGCCCGGACGTGAGTTCCAGCCCTCATCGCTACGAGACCGCGAATTTCCGTGTGATCGGCGAAGCCGAGGCGGTCATGGGCCAATTCGTCGAGGCTTGGGAGGAGGGCCAGCGCGAAGGCGTCTTCGAATCACCGAAATTCCAGGTTGACGTCACCAAAACGCCGGTGCCGCGCTACGACCTCCTCAAATTCGAACAATACCTCTACATCGGCGTGCAGTTCTCGCGCGGTTGCCCGTTCACCTGCGAGTTCTGCGACATCATCGAGCTTTACGGCCGCTCGCCCCGTACTAAGACGCACGCCCAGATGTTGAACGAGCTTGAGACGCTCTACCAGCTTGGCTATCGCGGCCACGTCGATTTTGTCGATGACAATCTGATCGGCAACAAAAAAGCCATCAAGGCGTTCCTGCCGCACCTCGAAGGCTGGATCAGAGCAGCACGACTATCCGTTTGAGTTCACGACCGAGGCATCGCTCAATCTTGCCGATGACGGCGAACTGTTGGGAATGCTGAAGCGGACGAATTTTTTTGCCATTTTCGTCGGCATCGAGAGTCCAGATACCGATACGCTCGTCGCGAGCGCAAGAAGCAGAACACACGCCGTTCCATCGCCGACAGCGTGCACAAGATCTATAAGGCCGGCATGTCCGTGACTGCGGGCTTTATTGTCGGATTCGACACCGAGAAGGGTTCGGTCGCCGGACCGATGATCGGTTGCATCGAGGACTCCGCGATCCCCATCGCGATGGTTGGCCTGCTCTACGCGCTCCCGAATACCCAGCTCACGCGGCGGCTCGCGCGCGAAGGCCGTCTGCATGTCGATCACGATGCGGCGCCGGCGGATAAGGGCGACCAGTGCACGGCTGGCGTCAATTATGAGACCAAGCGGTCGCGCCTCGAAATTTTGCGCGACTATCGCGAGGTCCTGCAGCGGATCTACGACCCTGAAGCCTTTTGCGGCCGGCTCGAACGGCTCGCCGCGATGCTCGATTGCTCCGGACGGCGCAAGGAGCTGCCGGAGGGCGATATCCGGGGCCGGGTCAGCACGATCAAATTAGTGCACGACCTCATGTCGCGGCTGCCAGAGGGCCGCGAACGTTTTTGGAAAGCGTTCACGACCTGCATGTCGATCAACCCTAATTCGGTGCGCGGCATCGTCACCCTCATGGCGTTCTACCTGCACGTAGGACCCTATTCGCGCTACGTCATCAAACAGATCGACCGCCAGATCGCAGACCTTGAGCGCGGCAACTTCGTCGAGCCCAAATTGCTTCCGCCGGTTGCGCCGGAGCCGGTCGCCCTGAGCGCATAGGGTGAAGAGCTACTATTGATCGCTTGCGACGTATGCCGAACGTGCCTTGTCAGTCGCGGCGCTTGAGCTTCAATTGCAATTTTTCACCGCACTTGCACTCGAAGGTATTTGTGTCGGCGCGGTTTGGCTCCAGGTCCGGCTTGATTTGCGTGAGCTTCATCCGCTTGCCGCAACGCGGACACATGACGCGCGGCAGCGCGGGGTCGGGAGGCGTCGGCGGCCGGAAGACCGCGATCCGTTTGCGCGCTTCATTCTGAAAATCGGAAACGCGCTGCGAGAGCTGATAGCTTTCCGCCAGCATCATCCAGCGGCGCTCGAGATTGAGATAGTCCTGCTTCAAGGCGGGATCGGTCGCGGCCTCTGCGCGTAACCTCGACTCTCGCGCGCGGCGATGACAATCGGCGACCTGCTCGGCAAGCTTTAGCAACATTCAACGCCTGAACACACTGAAGTCGTTTCGGTTAGATGGCACGTATTTCAGCCGTTTGTGATGGTGAAGGACGCCAGTATCGCATTCCGACCTGCCAAAGCTCGCCTCGCGTTGATTTGAGCGGCAAATAGGCACCGTTGACCTGGGAACTAATGTATCTTTGTCCGCCTATCCCTTGTACCATGCAAAAAGCTCAGCAAGGCGCGGGCCGTCGGTAAGAGTGTGTAATGCCGTCGGAAGAAAAGTTCCCGATTGTCGGTATCGGCGCTTCGGCCGGTGGCTTGGAGGCGCTCGAGGGCCTGTTTCGTCCGATGCCGGCCGACACCGGACTATGCTTTGTGCTGGTGACCCACCTCGCCCGCGGCCACGCCAGCTCGCTGGTCGAAATCCTGGGCCGGTACACCGAAATACCGGTGAAAACGGCGATCAACGGCGCGGTCCTCCGGCCCAACGAATTGCATGTCTGTCCGCCCGATCACATTCTGACGATCGAGGACGGCAAGTTGCGTCTGCAATTGCGCGTCGATGAAGCGCAGCGCAAGCCGATCGACGTCTTTCTCAGCTCGCTCGCCGAGGCCCATGGCGACGCGTCAATCGGCATCTTGCTGTCGGGCGGCGGCAGCGACGGCACGCTCGGCGTCAAGGCTATCAAGGAACGTGCCGGCTTGACCATCGCGCAGGGCAGCGACGGCTCCGGTCCGCTGCAACACGGCATGCCAGATACAGCCATCGCCGCCGGCGTGATCGATCTGGTGCTATCGGTCGAGGACATGGCCACGCACCTCACCGCCTATGCGCGGAACCTGGGTAAGACCGATGTTGAGAGCGACAACGAGTACCGAGCGGCCGCCGAAGGCGCAGCTCCGCGCGATAACTTCAAGGCCATCTACTCGCTGCTGCTCAATCAGCTTGGGCACGACTTCAGCGGCTATAAGGAAAGCAGCTTCCAGCGGCGCGTGCGCCATCGCATGCAGGTCCTGCAGATCAACGGCCTCGAGCAATATGTCGCGCGGCTGCGCGAAGACCCCGATGAGGTCACGCTGCTGTTCCGCGATCTGTTGATCGGGGTGACCAATTTCTTCCGCGACCCCGGCGCGTTCGAGACGCTGGAGAAAAGCAGTCATTCCGGAGCTTTTTGAGGGCAAAGGCGCAGACGGCACCGTTCGGGTTTGGGTACCCGGTTGCGCGACCGGCGAAGAAGTCTATTCGATCGCCATCCTGCTGCGCGAGCATATGGACAATTTGCGCGCCGCACCCAAGGTGCAGATTTTCGCCACCGACATCGACGATCACGCGCTGGTCGTGGCCCGCACCGGCCGTTATCCGGCGCCGCTGCTGGAGACGTCTCGCAGGAGCGGCTGCAGCGGTTTTTCACCGGCGACGACGTCAGCTATGCGGTGAACAAGGACATCCGCGACATGTGCATTTTCTCCGCACATAGCGTGATCCGCGATCCGCCGTTCTCGCGCATCGACCTGGTCTCCTGCCGCAATCTGCTGATCTATTTCGGCACCGAGTTGCAGACCAGGTCATCCCGGTGTTTCATTTTGCGCTGCGGCCGGGCGGCTACCTGTTTCTCGGTACTTCCGAGAACGTCAGCCAGTTTGCCGACCTGTTCCTGCCGGTCGAGAAAAAGCAAAGGATTTTCCAGCGCCGCGATCACGACCGGTCGCCGCTGCGATTTCGAGCTTTCACGCCGCAGGGACGGCAGCCGCCCAATGGCGCCGCGGTGCGCGCGCGCCGCCGGGCCGCGATGGCGAGCAATTTGCGGCAGGCCGTCGAGAGCCGGGTGCTGGAGCGCTTCGCGCCGGCCTATGTGGTCGTCAACCGCGAAGGCGATATCCTGCATTATTCGCCGCGCACCGGAAAATATCTGGAGGCGGCGGCTGGGCGCGCCCAACCGGCAACTTTTTGGCGATGGCGCGCAACGGTCTGCGTCTCGATTTGCGCACTGCGCTGCGGGAGGCGATCGAGACCAGGCGGACCGCGACGCGCGAGGAGATTTCAGTCGAGCTTGACGACCGCATGCAGCTTGTCGACGCTGATCGTCGAGCCGCTCGGCGAGCACGACCACGATCCGCTGTTCCTCGTGCGTTTCAGGATGTCGGGCCGCCGGTCACGCCGGTCGACGTCCCGGCGGCCAGTCCGAGCAGAGAAGGCTCCACCGGCAGCTCGAGCACGAACTGCGCGATACCCGCGAGCGGCTGCAATCCACGATCGAAGAATACGAGACCGCGGTCGAGGAGCTGAAATCGTCCAACGAAGAACTGCAGTCGATGAACGAGGAGCTGCAATCCACCAACGAGGAACTGGAGACCTCGAAGGAAGAGCTGCAATCGGTCAACGAGGAACTGCAGACCGTCAACTCGGAACTGAACGCCAAAGTCGAAGAGCTCGATCGCGCCAACACCGACCTGCACAATGTGTTCGAGAGCACGCAGATCGCCACCATCTTCCTCGATCACTGACATAATCTTGTCATCCGCAGCTTCACGCCGGCGGCGGCCGGGATTTTCAAGCTCATTTCCAGCGATCGCGGCCGCCCGCTGACCGATATCGTCAATCATTTGGCCGATACCGGCGACCTCAAGCGCGACATCCAATCGGTTCTCGAGAACGGCCACCCCATCGAACGGCGCGTCCACCGGGCCGACGGCACCGCGCACTATCTGATGCAGGTGCAGCCGTACCGAGGCCGCAACAACGTGATCGACGGCGTGCTCGTCACCTTCGTCAATGTCACGACGCTTGTGGTGGCGGAGACCCAGCAGCGCACCATGGTCGAGGAATTGAACCATCGCGTGCGCAACATGCTGACCGTGGTCGGCGCCATCGCCAATCAGACCTTGGCCAGAAGCCCGTCGCCCGAGAGCTTCGCCGAGGCTTTTCTGGGCCGGCTGCAATCCATGGGCAAGTCCTACACGCTGGTGTCGCGCGAGAACTGGGGCGACGTATTGCTGCACGACATCGTCCACAACGAGCTGGAGGGCCACATTCGCGAAACCGACGGCCGCATCAAGCTCAGCGGGCCGGATATCCCGTTCGCCCCGCCGCAGGCTCTGGCGATCGGGCTTGTGCTGCACGAGCTTGCGACCAACGCGGTCAAATACGGTGCGCTCTCGACCCCTAAGGGAAGCATCGCAGTGACCTGGGGCATCGAGAACGGCGGGCTGAACATCGCTTGGCTCGAACGCGATGGCGCCAGAGTCAAAGAGCCGGCCCACAATGGCTTCGGAACCGTACTCATTGAACGGGAATTGAAATCGGCATTGGGCGCAGGCGTGGCCTTCGATTATGCCCCCCAGGGACTTGGCGTCAAAATCTCGATTCCCTTCGATTTCGAAATATGTATCTCGGTTGGGACGAGGTCCGAAATGAACGACATGCTGCGCCGCAGCATCCTCCTTATCGAAGACGAACCGTTGGTGGCGATGGATGTGGAGATGGCCCTCGAGGCAGCGGGTTTTCGGGTCGTGGGGGCGGCGGCGTCCAACGAAGCCGCGTTCTCAATGCTGCGGACGGAGATTCCGGACTTGACGATCCTCGATCTCAATCTCGGTCACGAAACGTCGTTTCCGGTGTTCGACCATCTCGCCGAGCTTCGCAGGCCTTTTATCGTCGTAAGCGGTCATTCCCGGCACCTCCTGCCGGCGCAATACCGAGACCAGCCGTTTCTGCAAAAGCCTTATCGGATGGAGGCCTTGTTGCGCCTCGTACGCGAGACCTTGGAAACCGCAGATGCCAAGTCGATGTTCAAAGCCAGATGAGGGACGGCAGCCCTAAACGAGACGACGGCCATTGATGGATCGCGCCCTGGAACTTGAGCACCTTCGCAAGGCCGACACCGATATCGCGCGGGCCCGCGAACGCGTTGTCCGGCAAGTTCTTCTGATCGAGCGGTTGGACAGCCGCGGCCGAGATATCAGTATCGGGCAGTCCTTTCTCGATACCATGCGCCGCACACTGTCGGTGATGGAGGAGCACAGGCTGCTCATCCTCAGGGAGCTGGAGCCAGATGCGCAGCCGGACGGCTCTAAGGCTACTTCAACCGATCTTCGATGAGATTATGCTCTCATGCTTGATTGGTGCGGTTGTTTCTGAATCCTATTTGTCGACGCCGGGGAGAGTCAGAAGCGTCGAGATCGAGCGGCCACGAATATCATAAACGCGTGCATAGACGACGCCTGCGCGTACGATCTCGAACAGCACCGGCGCATCAAGCTTGGCGCAGTAGAACTCGCCCAACGTCATGGCGAAATCCGCACCGTTCGGATCCCATGTGGTCTTATAGTTTGGGCCCAGTGCCACGTTGACAGGTGGGTGCGGGCCGCAGACCGCGACCGTCCACGTTCCGCTCGGCGGAGTTTCGTGACGCTCGGCGACCAGTGTGAGCAATTGTCGCGACGCCTGCGTCAACGACAATCCCCAATAATCGAGCATGTAGCGCGGCCGCGCCCCCGCCACGCCGCCCGCCATGCGATTGAAATGCGTGTACTCGTAAGGATGCAATTGCACCATCGCGACGACGGGCGAGATAAGGCCCGCAGTCAGAACAACAGTGCCGGTGGCCATCGCGATGGCCCCCTGCCGCCTCAGCCGCTGCGCGACCCATGCCGCGGCAAGGCCGCCGAGCACGGCGAATGGCGGTACGGTGAACACGAAATGGCGGATGCCGTTGTACATGGCTGGGCGCGCCGCGATCGTGACCAGCGCGGGGAGGACCGCGGCGAGCACAATGGCCAGGAGCGCCGCTCGCCGGCCGGCGGTGATACCGCGGCCGCCGCTCGCGACCGCGACCGACGCGCCGATCACGCCGCCAAGCCCAAGCGCCAGTAGCACTTCAGGCAGCTTGAGCGCCACAAGGGTGGGCACGTAGCTGCGTGGCATGTCGGGCACCAGTATCAATTGGCCGTCGAACAGCTCTCGCCACGGCTTTTCGAAGAACTTCGAGAAATAGTCGACGGCATGGAAAGGGTTGAGCGGCGCGACCACCGACCATGGCCACACCAGGCCCATGACGAGATACGCGAGGATCACGCCGGGAATGAATGCGATGAGGAACGAGCCGCATTCGCCGCACGCAGCTTTAAGACCTTCCGCGCGTGCTCTGATCGCCAGAAGAACAACAAGAGGAAGCGCCGCGTCGATGACGGCGAAGCCGCCCAAGACGCGAGCGCCGATCGCGAGACCAACGCCGACGCCGCATAATGCGATCGTTGCCGGCGTCGCGCGGGGGTATTCCTCGAACGCCCGCACGATTCCCAACAGGGCAATCGCCGTAGTCGTGGCGAACGGCCCGTCCTTGGCGTTGATGAACATATGGCCCCAATAAAGCGGGCAGGTGACGAGCAGGAGAACAGCGATCAGGCCGGCGAGCGGGCCGCCGAGGCGTCTTCCGAGCCGCCATGTGACGAAGAGGCCTATAAGGCCCACAACGGCACCCATGAGCCGTCGTGTCTCGAACAAGCCGAACGGCAAAATTTTTGCCGCAAGGGCCGACATGAGATCGAAGCCGCCGCCGTACATGTAGAGATTGACGAACGACAGCGCCCGCTTGTCGGAGAAGCCCGACGAAAAAAGCGACACCAGCAGATCGCCATACTGCGAATGGGTGTAGTCGTCCCAGCCGAGGCCGTAATCGCGAAAGGTTGCGGCGGCGATGATGGCGGCCAGTACCAGGACGCCGATAGCAAGCGCGTCGATCCGGCGCGTCGCAATGATCGCTTCTGAGGGCAAAGAAGAAGACTTCACCGCAGGATGGCGCACGATCGGCCCAGTTTCAAACGCGCGTCACCGCGCCGCTCAACACATGAATCACAACGGCGGCGAGAGCAATGCGCCATATCGGCGAGCCGCGATATGGACCGATGCGAAAAGCGGGGCCGAGAGCCCCGCTTGCCGACGCGCTCGGCGCGTCCGGCTATTTCATCGCGGCCTCGTACATCTCGGCCACATAGTCCCAATTGACCAGGTGATCGAGGTAGGCCTTGAGGTAATCCGGCCGCCGGTTGCGATAGTCGATGTAGTAGGAATGCTCCCACACATCGCAGCCGAGGATGGGCTTGGCGCCGTGCACCAGCGGGTTCTCACCGTTCGGGGTTTTCATAATGGCGATCTTGCCGTCCTTGACTGCAAGCCAGCACCACCCTGATCCGAATTGCGTGACGCCGGCCTGGGCGAAATCCTCTTTCACTTTCGCGAGCGGACCGATGTCGGTGGTGATCTGCTTTTCCAATTTGCCGGGAAGCTTGTCGCCGCCGCCGCCTTTTTTCATCCACTTCCAGAAATGAGTGTGATTGTAATGCTGGGCGGCGTTGTTGAAGAGGCCCGGATTTTTGCCAAAGGTCCCTTTCACGACTTCCTCGACAGGCTTGTTTTCCCACTCCGTGCCCTTGGCGAGATTGTTGGCGGCAGTCACATAAGCCTGGTGATGCTTGTCGTGATGGAATTCGAGCGTCTCGCGCGACATGTTGGGGGCAAGCGCGTCGTGCGGATAGGGAAGTTCGGGCAAAGTGAATGCCATTGGTCTACTCCTTAATGTGAAACCGAACGGGCCGGGGATGTCGGTGAAACCGCGTGGGGAAGAAAATGGTTCCTCTCAATAGAACCATGTGTGGGTCGGGGCAACGCCGCGGCCTGCCGCGAGTGCAGGTTGGTGCGGGAGTGGGCACATCGACCCGAGGCATGAAAGATAGACCGATTTTCTATATGGTGCAATATGTTAGCTCAATGAAGGTATTTTGGTAGGGGGATTTTGCGGTCAGCCGCCGCGCGCCTGATCGGTGCGGAGGATATTTATCCTTGCACCGTGGCGAGACGGCAGCCAAAATGGTTAAATTGTACGGCTACCGGTTGTTAGATCGGGGGCAGGGGGCCGGTTATGTACGTGTTTTTGTTGATATTGGGTGCTGTAGCATCCCTGGCGGGGATGTCGTTGGTGGTATCCGGCGTGAACCACCAGAGCGACATCCAAGCCTCCCTCATCACGTCCGGAACCGTCGCTTTCGTCGGCGGTCTTGTCATCATTGCTTTGGCGCTCGCGGTAAGGGTTTTGCAGCGCATCGAAAGGGCGATTGCGCGGCCAGCCCAACGGCCGGTCCGGACCCAAGAGGTTGCTGTGGCGGCTGAGACCGAACCGGCGCCCCCACCGGTGCGTATCCCATTTCCGCCCAAGCCGAAGAGCGAACCCCGTCCGCAGTCCGCACCGGCGGTGGCCCAGATGCCAGCTGAGAACGGATCACTCGGTCACGTGCAGGAAAAGTTTCCAACCTTGGTGCGTCTCGAAAGCGTCGCGGAGGAAACGGACGTAACGCCGTTGCCGTTGGCCGCATCCAATAGGGAGGTCGCTCAGGTTTCTAACGGGCACGCGCATGGCCCAATCCCGGCCAACGTTCAGGTCGACGCCCAGGCTCAAATCCACCAGGCAACCGCTCGGGTCCAAGCGCCTGCCCAAGTGCGCGCTCAAGCCCGTGGCCAAGTCAATGGCAGCGCGCCAGCAAGGACTGCGACGCGACTTGACGTAAACTCCCGTTCCTCGGTGCCCCCCGAACGACGCAAGGCATCGATGTTTGAATCGTTGTGGCCGAAAGGGGCGCGTGTCGGGCGCGACGCTCAGTCTGTGGTCGTGCAAATGCCCGCGCCAGCGCCGCCAGAGCCGGAGCAGCGCGCCGAGCCGGCGCCGGAACCTCAGCCCGCTCCCGTCAAATACCAGGCACCGACACCGGTCTCGATTCTCAAATCCGGCGTTGTCGACGGGATGGCTTACACGCTCTACTCGGATGGCTCGATCGAGGCGCAGCTCCCGCAGGGCATTTTGCGGTTCGGCTCCATCACCGAACTGCGCAATCACATCGAGCAAAGCTCCTAGCTTTCAGCCGGCGATCTTGATCGCGAAAGCGTAGGTAAGCGCCACCTCCTTGAGGCGGTCAAAGCGGCCGGCGGCGCCAGCATGGCCAGCGTCCAAATTGGTGCGAAAGGCAATTAGCTTGCGATTGGTCCGCAGGCGGCGCAGCCGGGCGATCCATTTAGCCGGCTCCCAATAGAGCACGCGAGGGTCGGTCAGACCCGCCAGCGCGAGAATGGCCGGATAGTCTCGAGCGCGCACATTCTCGTATGGTGAATAGCCAAGGATAGTGCGGAATGCGGCCGCGTCATGGATCGGATCGCCCCATTCGGGCCACTCCGGCGGCGTCAGCGGCAGTGTGCCGTCGAGCATGGTATTGAGCACGTCGACGAACGGCACCTCGGCGATCAGTCCGGCATAAAGGTCCGGCCGCATGTTGGCGATGGCGCCGATCAACGTACCGCCGGCGGAACCACCGTGAGCAACGATTTTTCCCGGCGTGCTCCAGCGCTGCTGCACCAGATACTCGCTGGCAGCGATGAAGTCGCTGAAGGTGTTGGCTTTGTCGGCGAGCTTACCTTCGCGGTACCACCGCCAGCCCTTCTCGCTGCCGCCGCGCACGTGCGCGATGGCATAGACGAAACCGCGGTCGACGAGTGACAACCGGCTGGTGCTGAAGGCCGCCGGGATCGAGATGCCATAGGCGCCGTAGCCATACAGCAGACAGGGCGCTTCGCCGTTGCGTGCGAGATCTTTGCGGTGAAGGATCGAGATCGGAATGGTCTCGCCGTCGGCGGCCGGTGCGAAGACGCGGTGGGTGACGTAGTTGGCGGGATCGTGGCCGCTGGGGACCTCCTGCCGCTTGCGCAGCGTGCGTGTACGCGTCGCAAGGTCGTAGTCCCATACTTCGTTCGGCGTGGTCATCGACGAATAGGTAAAGCGCAGAAGATTGGTCGCGAATTCGTAGCCGCCAGCCATGCCGAGCGAATAGGCCTCCTCGGCGAACGCGATGACGTGCTCTTCGCCGCTCGAAAGTTGGCGGACGACGATCCGCGGCAATCCGTTCTCGCGTTCGAGACGAATGAGCCAGTCCTCAAGAACCATAAAAGACAGGATATAAATGCCGGGACGGTGCGGAACGAGTTCGCGCCAATAGTCCCGGCCCGGCGTCGCCAGGGGCGCCCATACGATCTTGAAGTCTTCGGCGCCATCGGCATTGGTGCGGATGATTAAAGAAGGAACGCCGTGGAAGTCCGGGTGATGCTCGACTTCGTATTGAACGCCTGTCTCGCGCGCCGACACGAGCCTGGGTTCGGCTTCGGCCGTGGCGAGATCGATCAGCCAGACTTCCGACGTCTCGTGATCGTGGAGCGAGATATCGCCGAAACGGCCGGAGGTCTGACGGCCGATTGACATGAAGAGCCCGGCGTCGGCCTCCTCGAAAACGAGCACGTCCGCGGCCACCGACGCTCCCAGTCGGTGGCGAAAAGCGCCGGCCGGGCGGTGATTTTCATCGAGCCGCACGTAATAAATAGCCGCGGCGTCATGCGTCCAGACAACCGAGCCCGATGCATCGGGCACGGTATCGGCGAAGTCGGCGCCGGTTTCGATGTCGCGGATGCGAGCCGTGTAAAGCTCGGAGCCGGACTCGTCAGCGAGCCACGCCAGCAGACGGTGGTCGGGAGAATGCTGCGTGGCGCCGAGCCGAAAAAACGCCTTGCCGCCAGCGAGCGCGTCGCCGTCAAGCAGGAGTTGCTCGGCGCCACCGTCGCGCGGCTCCCGGCACAACAACGGATGCTGGCCGTCCTGGCGATAGCGCGTGTAGTAGGCGTGCGCGCCGTCGGGATCGGGCACCGAGGAATTGTCTTCTTTGATCCGGCCTTTCATTTCCCCAAAGAGCGTCTCCTGCAACGGCGCCGTATCTGAGAGCACACGATCGCAGTAGTCATTCTCGGCTTCGAGATAGGCGCGGATTGCGGGATCGAGTTGTTGCGGATCGCGCATGACTTCCCGCCAGTTCGCGGCCTTGAGCCAGGCGAACTCGTCGGTCAGGCGCGTGCCATGGAGCGTACTCGCGGAAGGCCTTTGCTCTGCCTGCGGCTCGCTCGGCGGCGTCATGTTTGGGGAGGGGAAATGCATCCGTTCAAACCATATGGTAGCGATTATCGCGGCGACAAGCTTTCACCGGCAATCGGCGTTCTGCTATTCGATACGAGAGACTGATGTATATAAGTGGAATGTACAGTCTTGTGTATTTTCAATTGGGTCGATTCGGTGGTTTTATTGCTTTTATTTCCAGTATATAATAGAACCAGCTTTCTATGTAGATTTCAGCGTCTGCTGGAGTGCTATACGGCGGTCTGTCTGTCGTTCAGTTCTGATCGCATCTGAGTGACGTGCGCAATACGACCGAGGGCAGGGGGCTGTCGAACCGCCGGCCAACGTTCGGCTCGAAGATCACACTTTCGGATCAGAGATCATGGCTGAGAAATCGGACGACAGCAGCTATATCGCGCTGACGGCAAGCATTGTTTCTGCCTATGTCAGCAATAATTCGGTACCGAGCGCGGATATACCGAACCTGATCGGCCAGGTTCACTCCGCTCTGCTGCGGGTTTCGGGCGGCCCAGATAGCAACGGCGTCAGAGCCGCTGAAGCCAGCGGTGTCGGTCAAGCGCTCTGTCACTCCCGACTACATCGTCTGCCTCGAGGACGGACTGAAGTTCAAATCGCTCAAGCGTCATTTGCGCACGCGATACAACATGACGCCCGACCAATATCGCGAAAAATGGAACTTGCCGCCGGATTATTCCATGGTGGCGCCCAATTATGCGGCCGCGAGGTCGCAACTCGCCAAGCAAATGGGACTGGGCCAGCAGCGCCGCCGCCGCAGAGAGCGGAGTCTGAAGCGGCGGTCTCGCAAACTGCCTGTCGCCGTCAACGCTGCAGCACACCGATCGACGCGATTGGCGAAGCTGAGCCGCTCAGCCATGACCGCGACCACATAGCCAAGCAAGGCTTGGCTGAGCTCCGGTTGCTCGGATTTGATCTTTTCGTAGGCATCCGCACTGAGCTCGTAAAGCACGCTGGCGGCTTCGGCCTGAATGGTCGCGCTGCGCGGCCGATGCGTGATCAAACCCATTTCGCCGATGGTCGTGTGCCGGCCGAGGCTGCGCACGCGCATGGTGCGGCCTTCGCCGAGGTCGACGATGATGCCGACGCGGCCCTCGAGGATGAAATGCATCGAGGTCGGCGGCCTCGCCCTGGCGGGCAATGATCTCGCCGGCCTGGACTTCGAGCCGCCGGCAATATTGGGCCAGCCGGTCGGCATGCTGCGCGCCGCCCAGCGCTTCGGACAGCCATGCCCAGCAGCGATCACAGTTCGGCTGCCTTCGCCCCGATGCGCCTCGATGACCTCGTGCTCGCAGGCCTCCAGGGCCCGGTCGAGGTCGGACGCAACGATGATGTCCTGCGACGATGAACCCGACGGTGCGAAACGCTCGTTCCAATTCCGGCGTCAGATTGACGAGCACGATGCGCGCGCCGCTTTCGGCCGCTGTTTGCTTGATCTGCGCAAAGCTGTGCGTGGCGGATGAATTGATGCCGGTCACCAGTCGAAAATCGAAAATCAGAAAGCGGCAGTCCGGTTCGCTCGCGAGCAGCGATCTTGACGTGCTGATACAGCCGGTTGGCCGAGCCGAAGAACAGATAGCTTTGCAGCGCCATGCCCTGGATCTCACGGCCGTGTTCGGCCAGGAGAGACAACTCCTGCGGGCCGCGATCGAGCGACGAGCGGTATTCCGAGCCGTCGAAGGTGAACTTGATCGCATTTACGCGGCTCGCGCTCAGCGCAAAGGTGGCGCAGCCGATCACCATGCCGATCAGGATGCCGGCGACGAATCCCCAATTGACGATCAGCAGGGCGATGGCGAGCAGCGACAGATATTCGATCGGCAGCAGTTGCCGCGACGATTGGATCAGCCATTGATAGACGAGGCCGGCGCCGAGAAAGAACAAGAGCCCGCCGAGGACGTATTTCGGCACATAGCCGAGGAAAGCCGGATCGGCGATCAGCACGGCCGCTGAAGATCGCCGCGACCGTCAACCCGGCTATGCGGCTGGTCGCGCCCGCCAGCCGGACAAGGATCGAGCGGCTCAGCGACGTGCAGCTCACAAAGCCGCCGAGCGCCGCAGTCAACAGATTGGACGAGCCCGAGGACCTTGAGGTCGCGCTCGATGTTGGCCTCGCGTCGGGTCGCAATCTCGATGCCTGTCGTGTTGAGCAGCAAGCGTGATGACCGTAACGAACATGACGGCGAGCACATCGCCGGCGAGCGCGGCAATGTCGGCCCAGGAAAAGGCGTGGAGCGCCGCGAACGTCCAGGGCAACGACAGCCCGGACGACCGGGCTGCGGCCGGAACATCCAGCCGCCGGCTTGCGCCTGAGCGAGCGATGAGCCGGTCGACAAGCAGAACAGATGTAAGTTGCCACAAACGCCGCCAGCAGGACGCCAGGCAGAATAAACGGGACTTTTAGATCGGCGCAGCATGACGTGCAGGGCGATCGCAACAGCCAGCGCGGCCGCAATTTTGCCCGCCGCCTCGGCGCCGAAGAAGGATCCGAGATTGTCGAGCGTCGGCTGCTGGTCGGTGACCACCTGGATAGCGCCGGTGATCATCAGCCACCCGGTGGCGCCGAGAAAGCCGCCGATCACCGGATAGGGCACGAAGCGGATCGCGCGTCCCGCACGCGTAAAGCCGAGCAGGCAACAGCATCAGCCCGGTCATCGCCGTCGTCAGCGACATGGCAATGAGGACCGGTGCCGAGCAGATCGCGCTGCCGGCGCCGCCATGACGTTGGACGACCGTCGCCGCGAGCGCCGCCAGCACCACCGAGATCGAACTGTCCGGCCCCGCAACGGCAAAAGGCAGCGAACTGCGCAACGCCACGATCGCGCCGCCGATCGCGGCCGACAGGAATGTGACGGCGACGCCGTAGGAGAGCCAATGATCGAGCGGACCGGTGAAGATCAGCGCCGCATAAGACAGGCAATAAGCGATCGACAGAATGCTGCAGATCGCGCCGGCAAACACGTCAATCAGTCCGGCGCGGAATCTCTCGGTTTTCAATTTGCTGGTCCCGACAAACGAACGGCCATCCCGGGGCGTTTTCCCCGCGCTCGACGCGAATGAATTCATCGTCACTGAAATGACTTATAACATGATCGCCGATGTGGCCAGACTTACATTCCCAGCCTTTTGACGCGCCCGATCGATCAAGCCGCCATCGCGCGCTCAACGATCGATTCGTCGCCCTGCTATCAGGGAACAGTCGCGGCCAGCGCCGTGCGCGCATCCGAGCGCATGCGCTCCACCATCGAGCGGAAGCCGTTGGAGCGCTGCGGCGTCAAATGCTCGCGCAAGCCCAGCTTTTGAACAGCGCGACCGCGTCGACCGCAAGGATGTCTTTCGCGCTTTTGCCGGAATACGTCGCGAACAGGATCGCGATCAGCCCGCGCACGATATGCGCGTCGCTATCGCCTGCAAATGTCAGCATAGGCCCGCCTGCGCCATTCGGACGCACGCTGGTGTCGAGCCAGACCTGGCTGGCGCAGCCCTGCACCTTGTTGGCGTCGCTATGGGCGGCTTCGCTGCAGCGGCGGAAGTTCCCGTCCCAGTTCGATCAGATAGCGATAACGATCGTCCCAGTCGTCAAGGACCGAGAAATTCTCGATAATCTCCTCGATATTCGCCATCGCAACGCTGTCCCATGTCCAACCCTTATATAGGGCGTCATGGCGGGAGGTCGACGTGCCGTAGGCGTAGGCCCACAAAGGCCATGGGCATGGACATCGGCGCGCCGCGGCCGAACAATCTGCGTCATCGCGATCGGATCAGGCTGCGGGCTTGGCGTCCTTGCGGCCCGACGGTCCGCGCCAGGCCGGCGCAGATCGGCGGGCGTGAGCGTATTTTGCGAGGCCTTCTCCAGCGAAGCTTTGCCGTTGCCGCTGCGTTGGCGGTGCTGCCGTTGCCGAGCGATCCTGTGTCGCGCGGCGCCAGCGCGTCGGTCAAGACTTCGTAAAGCATCTTTGCGCCGGCCTGCGCCTTGTAGCCGAGTGCGGTGCGCCACTTGCGAGCCGACTGTGCAGGCGTCGGGCTGGCGGGTGCAGAAATTCCGCAGATCGCCGACAGTGGCGGAAGCCGCCGATACGGCGTCGGAAGCATCGACCTGACTTGACGGCACGTTTTGCTGCGCCGCGCCGCTGGGCAGCAGGATAAGCACGACGCCAAGCCAGAACGCCATTCGCAACAGAAAGAACATGAGTCCCAAATCCCCGCGGCACATGTCGCCGTACGCACATCGCAAACTAGCAGGCAGCGTTGAAAGCCGCGTTCGCGGGCCGGGGACATTTTTGCGCATAATCGACGAGAATACGCCGCAAATTTTCGCTCAATTTTAGAAAAATGTAATTTACCTAAAATTTGAACGAAAGGGCGCGCAGTGCTGTTTTGCAACATCCAGCGCGGCCGAAACGGCGGCGACTTGCGCCGACAAGGTCACGATAGCGATGGAACGCGACTGTTGCGACTCTAGCCCAAGGCAACGAGCGATTCACCATGATCGATGAAACCGCCCGAATCGAGTACGCTCGACCGACGGGCTGCATGTATCCGCGCGCCGGTTGCCCGAGACCTTAGCGTTCGCTTAAGCGGCCTCTGACACGATCAGGCCACAGAACAAGGGGAGCGCGTCTGCAAAGCCGGACGTGCGACGGGAACGTGGGCCTTTTCGCGCCAATCCGAGAATTATGTCGAGACGCTGGTTCATCCGCTCGGCGCAGCAGGACGCGCTGACGGCGGCGCGTCATCGCGCGTTCATCGCGCCGCGGCTGCTCGGCAGCATTGCCGCGCTGGCGTCGTTTCCGGTCTATCTGATCGCGCGCGGCGCGCCGAGCGCGGTCGAACTGCTGGTGTTCGGGTGGCTGGTGGCGCCGATCCTCATCGCCTATTTCTTGTCGCGCACCGGCCGATACGAGAGCGCCCATGTGCTGTCCTCGCTGGCGTTGACCGGGCTGGTGACGGCCGTTGCCGTCGTCGACCGGCGGCATCTGCTCGTTCGCCGCGATCTGGCTCGTGGTCGTGCCGCTCGAAGCGGCACTTTCGGCATCGCGCCGCGTCGTCGCGCTCGCATCGACCTTTGCGCTCGGCGCCGCCGGCTTGCTGGTGCTGCTCGGCACCGAGACATTTGCTGCCGCGACCCGATCGCAAGCGCGCATGCGGCGCTTGCAGCGCTCGGCATCGTTTCGGCCGCACTTTATGCGACCGGGCTCGCGCTCGGCGCCGAAGCGCTGGCGCGGACCAGTTTCTGGCTGCTCTATGCCGAAGAAGACCGCTATCGGCTGCTGGCGCGCAACATGACCGACGTCATCACGCGGCACGGCCGCGACGGCGCGGTGCTGTTCGTGTCGCCGGCGGCCGAGTCGCTGTTCGGTTCGCGCGCTTGCGGAGCTGCACGGGCATGGCCTGTTCGAGCGCGTCCATGTCGCCGACCGGCCGGCCTATCTGACCGCGCTGGGCGATGCCGCAGCGCTTGGCGGAAAGCCGTTCGGTCGAATTCCGCGTGCGGCGCGACAGCGTCGACGCCGCCGGCCGTCCGGCCACGCGAATTCGTCTGGATCGAGATGCGCTGCCGGCCGCTCGAACAGGCCACGGCGGCCGCTGGCGCGCGGCGGCGCCGCGAAGTGGTCGCGGTGCTGCGCGATGTGACCGAGCGCAAGGAGCAGCAGCAGGCGCTCGCTCGACGCGCATGCCGAGGCCGAGCGCGCCAATGCCGCCAAAAGCCGCTTTCTCGCCACCATGAGCCACGAATTGCGCACGCCGCTCAACGCCATCATCGGCTTCTCCGACATGCTGATGCAAGGAGGCCGCGCTGATGCTCGATGCCAAGCGCCGCAATGAATATGCCGGCCTGATCAATGATTCCGGGCACCATCTGCTCGCCGTCGTCAACGGCATCCTCGACATGTCGAAGATCGAGACCGACAATTTCGAGATCACGCCGGAGCCATTCGCTCCGGCGCACGGTGATCAACGGCTGCTGCGATCTTCTGGCGCTTCAGCGCGCGCGATGCCGGCGTCGGCCTCGAAAATACGTGCAGCCGACGATCTGCCGGAAATGATCGCCGACAAGCGCGCCCTCAACCAGATTCTGCTCAACCTGTTGTCGAACGCGATCCGCTTCACCGATCGCGGCGGCAAGGTCACGTCAGCGCCCGCACCGAGGCGGCGGCCATCGTCTTTGCAGTCGAGGATAACGGCGTCGGCATCAGCGACGAGGATCTGGCGCGCGTCGGCGAGCCGTATTTTCAGGCGCGTGCCTCGTACGATCGCCGCCATGGCGGCACCGGTCTTGGCCTTTCCATCGTCAAAGGCCTGGTGCGGCTGCACGGCGGCGAACTCAAGTATCCGCAGCCGGGTCGGCGACGGCACGCGCGTCACGGTGCGCCTGCCGCTCGATTGCGAGCGCGCGCGGCCGGCTAGGAAGCAGTCCCCGGCAGGGTGTGTCAGCGCGACAAATCCTGTTGCGAGCAAAGTGACGGCCTATCCAATGAGCGCCGTGGCAACGCGTGAAGCGCCGCCGCGCGCCGAAATCATGGTGAAGAAAAGTGCGTGAACGCCGCAGTGAAAATCGCGTGGCGGCCGCACGCGTTGTCGGAGCGGTTGGCCGCAATTGGGCGACGGATATGGGTCAAGGGCCGCGCGCCGGCCCGTCGATACATTTGCCATCCTTGCCGCATGTCGCAGCGAGCGTCATCATCATTGTCAATGCGGTATTCCTGCAATCGGGTGCGCATTCGGCGCCATTCTTCATGAACCCGACACGCATAGCCGTACCGGCTGAAAGTCGAGAAAAGCTTGCGGAGATGGTCTCCCCGAAGGCCGCGCAACCAACAACCCCGACGCATCCGATCGTTACTTCGTCGGTGTCGCAACCCGTTGCCATGCACCGTAACGATCCGATCGCCGAGCTCATCGGGCCGTCACCGCGCATCATGGCCGTGCAGCGGGTATTGACCGAGTATGGCTACGGCCAGATCAAGCCCTCCGGTTTTCTCGACCGGCCGACCAGCGCGGCGATCGAGAAGTTCGAGCGCGAACGCAAATTGCCGGTGACTGGGCGCGTCTCGGATCGTCTGGTAGACGACCTGGCTGAAATGGTCGGTCATCCCGTCGAATAGCGCAATCGCTGCCGAAGGCGCGCACCTCGATGGTTCGCCGCGGTGAGCTTCATGATGCGCCTCAAATCCGCTCTTTGGGTCGCCGCTTATCTGCGGCGCTGTCAGATAGAAGCCGCATTTGGGGTCGTGCGCAGGCGCGGCGCCGAGGAAGCCGGCGCAATTTTCGTCCGTATCAGCAGACTTGACGGAACGTCGGACCTTTATGGGCCGGCGCCGCAAAGCGCTTTCGATCCTGGCCTGGTTTCAGATCGCATATTTAGCGCGTGTCTGGCCGAGCAGCCGGCACCCGACGCCGCGATCGAGAGCTATCTCGCACGCGAGATCAAATTCGACCCAGACGTTTGGATCGTTGAGGTGGAAGATCGCGCGGGGCGGCATTTCCTCGATACCATCGCCCTATGATTGGTTTGTTCGGTTCAATCTGAAGCGATTGCGATCAGGAGGCGCCGCGACGTTCGGTTCTGCCTGGCATTGCCGGAGCGCGGTTCGCCGCCGCTACATTGGGTCGTGCTCGCGCGCGTATTTCGTCGTTCCGCAAAACAGGCTGATGCGGCGGCGCTGTAGTGCTGTCGTCTTTGTGCAGCGCTTGCCACATCGCGACCATATCGTCCGCCACGCGTGGCTTAAGCTCGTCATAGAGTTCCGCGAGGGTGTGGACACGCTCGACGGAGTGGCCGACGGCCGTGTTGACAAACAACAAGATCCGATAGAGCACGTCGCGAGGTATGTTGAGGGTCTTGGCGGCCACAACGATGGGTTCGCCCAGTTCGTCGCGTGCGATCCGATGCGCCTGCTCGCGCGTGATATGCAATGCGGACGCCAGTTGCCGGGCGAAAACCTCGCGATTGCCGCTGAGTGCCGCCGTTTCCAGACGCAACCCGATGGTACTATCCAGGGAGCGACCGATGCGCTCCGGAACGGGTACGACAATATCGAGATTGAGCAGAATAAGTCGTCGTTCGTTGGCGTTGGCGGCGAAGAACAGTTCGTTGAGCTCGCTCGCTACGGCAGGATCGATGGCGTGAGGTGTCGTTGCGGCCGGAGTTTTTTCAACGCGTGTTTCTTTGCTTTTATGATCGAGCGCGTGATCCGGCATGCTGTTTTCGGCAATCGGCGAGAACGCTGGACCTTGCGACGGTTCGCTGGCCGTGCCGGTCGATTGGACCGCTGGCGGCGGTACCAGCGCAGCGGCAACGGCCGGCAGATCGCCCGCCAGGAATTGAATAACGCGGGTTGGCGGCGAGAGGTGTCGAGCAAGGCGCGCCGCGACGGCAGCGCGCGTCGGAACGTCGACGGCATCGAGCAGCCGAATCGCCAGTTCGGTGTAGTGCCGCTCCTCGTCGGGCGTGTGCGTCAGCTTCTGCACATAAAGGTCCGTGAGGACCCGTAGCAGCGTGGGGCGCATATCGACCCCGCCGCGAAATCCCATGTGCGTGAGGCCATCAAGGCTCGAGAGGCTCGTCGTTTCCATGACACGTGACTTAATTGCAACAACAGACTGAGAGGTGGCTTGACCCCGGAGCCTATGTCGAGCCCGTTAGCGGACCGTTAACCTTGCGTGCGGCTTAATTGGGGAGGCGCCGGTATGTGCGATCGGGCAGGGGCCCGTCGCCTGCGGCAAGGGAAACGGCTGGTGGGTACCGTCATAAAATTTCCGGACGAGGGACGTATCGTGCGCTTCACAGCGCCGGACGCGCGCCAGCGACGGTCATCATTCTGCCCGTCGTCCGCATTGAGCGATATGCGGCGGTGCCTGCCGGAGACGCCGAACCGCAGACCCGTCCGCCCGGCGATAGCGGTGGCCGCCGACGCGTGAGACGCCGCTGAACGCGGTCATACCGATGTCGGCGCGCGTGCACTCCTGTCGCAACGCAAAGCTTTCGTCGCTCGGCATCCTTGCTGCGCTCTTGCTACCCGGCTGCTCCAGCATCGGCGATTTCGGCAGGCTTCAGCCAGGAGCTTGTCACTGACGACATCCACGCTTGGGTCGGAGAGGAAGCGGCGGCGAGGGTCGGCGCGCCGATCTCGACCGACAATCTTGACCGACGACGAGCGCACCTTGCGCGATCTCGCGTTTCCATTGATCGAGCCATCCTATGACCGGCAGCGCTGGGATGCCGTGGTCTATGAATACGGCACCAAACGGTCCTTCCAGCGCGAATTGTGGGCCTTCAACGTGGCGGCCTATTACGAACATCTGCAAGGCGCTTTCCATCGCTCGACCGCGGCGCGCTACAATCAGTTGATGGACGATATCCGCAATGACATCGTGCGTATCGAACCGTTTTTCGAGACGGGACGCCGTGTGATCGATCTTGATCGTCGGCGCCAGGCAGCCATGCAGCGCATATCCGATCTTACGCCGCCAGAGCGGCTCAACGCCGAAGCGCGCATCGGTGAAAACAGCTTGACCGTCGCCTGGGTGCAGCATTCGTTGACGCAGCGCTGTGCCAGCTATCGCTTTGCGCTGGAGCACCTGGTGGTCGCCGAACCGGAAAGTGAAGCAGCCGATGTGGATCGGACGCTGAGGCAGTTGCAACAGCAGATTGCGGCGATCAATCTGGTGGCGGCTCCGCGCTTTGCCAGACGCGCGGTTACCGTCGCCCGATAGGCTATTGCGTCGTTTCGGTTTTGCACTTGGCGTCGGCGAGGGTGCGGCGCGCCGTAGCCATAAGGGCTGGCTCGGGCGCAAGCGCGCGCAACACGATCAAGCCGGTCTTGGTCGGCGACTCGATGATCAACCGGTCTGCGGCCGTTACGTCTTCCTCCTCGGGGACCTGCGCGTGCTGTTCAGGCGTCATGAGATCAAGCTCGATGGAGCGCCGGCCTGCGGCGCGGTCGTTGATCGCGTTGTAGGCAACGCTGGTGCGCGTATAAAAGGTGATCGACGTGTAAGCTTGGCTGATCGGCGAGGTCAGCTTGAGCGGTCCATCAGTAAGATCGTATCGGCATACTGCCGCCGCGAAGGCCGGGTCCATGAACGGCATGATCGCGGCTTGGGGTGTTGGTGCGGCGAGCGGCACCACGGCGTTGACCGGCGTCAACGCGGCGAGCCGCGAATATGCGTCTTGCGTCGCCGCCCTCGGCATCGCCAGCACGGTCGTAAGGTGCACGATGCCGCCAAGCAAAATGGCGCCGAAGAACCACAGCAGCGCGCGCATCATGGGCACGCCTCCCGCGTAATGGCCGGCATCGGCCCTTCCTTTGTCGTACGCATCGCAACCCCGATCGGTGTGTCGTACAGGCGCCATACCAGAATGAACCGCTCGATCCCGCCGGTCGGCAGCCAATTGCCGGGGCGTGCGCGGGGCGCGACGGCGATCACGAAGCTGCCGTCGGTGTTACGCACGATTTCCTCACTGGTGAAGCCGTGGCGATCGATAGTATTCGCGACCAGCCGGCCCTCGGCGTCGTAGAGCGTGACCGTCCAATAGCGCGCCGCCGGCGTCATACCGCTAATCGTAAAGCTGCAGCGCCCGTCGAAGACGTTTCCGGCGTCGTCCGTGTGGGCATAGAACGCCACGCCGTCGCCCGTTCCGACCGGCAGTTCACCGGTGCGCGCGATCGTGGCGCGCGCATAGGGATCGATATCGACCGATCCGGTCTTTGGCCAAGCGGTCCATCCGCCGATCGTCAGCGAGCCGAAGGCAACGCCACGTGTCAACGTGAACCACGTCGCGCCGAGGCCGATGGCCGCCGCGATCAACAGTGTGAAGCATGAACCAAAGAGCAGGCGCACGTCTTATCGGGTCCAGCATCAAACAGCTGGATGCGTCGAGAGAGAGCGGCTTCGGCTGCGCTCAGTCGCCGCGTGCTGAACCCGCAACCTCGCGGTCGGCGGCTGCCGCCATGGTATCGGCATGGTCTTTGCCGGCCTGAACTTTGCTGTCATCGAGCATGCCGAATGTTCCAGGAGGGCCGGCCTGAACCGCCATCGCGTGAGTGGCGTCATCAAGCATACGCTCGACGTGGACAAGGGCGTCGGTTGCCTTTCGGGTCAGCAAGATCGGATGGGGCTCCTCGCTGCCTTGGAACGATGCGTCGGCGACCGCCGGTGCGTGGGTCGGTGCAGGCAGACCGGGCAGTCGCCGCAGTTCGACGCTTTGGTGTGCATACGCCATGATGTCGTGCCATACCGTCGCCGGCAGCGTCCCGCCCGTCATACGTTTTGTCGGCGAAAAATCGTCATTCCCCATCCAGACGGCGCCGACGAAGTTTCCGGTGTAGCCGACGAACCAGGCGTCGCGCCAGCCATTGGTGGTGCCGGTCTTGCCCGCAGTCGGGATGCCGTCGAGTTGCGCGCGCTTGCCGGTGCCGTTTTCGACCACCGAGTTCATCATCGCAATCATTTCGACCGCGACTTGCGGGCTAAGAACCTGCCGCGGCCGCTCGCCGTCGCGGTCGAAGCGCCACACCAGTTGTCCCGTACCGGTGCGCACTTCGAGAGCGGCGTGCGGAACGACGGCTTTGCCAAGATTAGGGAAGGTCGCATAGGCGACGGCGTGCTCGACCAAATAGACTTCGTCAGCGCCAATCGGCAGGGAAGGCGTGTCGGGGAGGGGTGAATGTAGTCCAAAATTGCGCGCGGTCTGAATAATCTTGGCGCGGCCGAGTTTGCCATTGCCGTCGCCGAGCGCAATCGAAAGTTTTACCGGAATGACGTTGATCGAATGTGTGATCGCCTCCGTCAGTGTCACGGGGCCGGAATAACCGCCCGAATAATTGTGCGGGCACCAATTGCCGATGCAAACGGGCGAATCGACCACCACCGAGCTCGGCTTGAAGCCGTTCGCGAGTGCGGTGGCATAAACATAGGGTTTGAACGACGATCCTGGCTGTCGCAGCGCATCGACCGCGCGGTTGAACTGGCTCGCGCCATAGTCGCGTCCGCCGACCATGGCGCGTACGCCGCCATCAAGATCGGCGATGACGAGCGCTGTCTGGTTTGCACCATAGTCCCGACCATATTGGCGCAGCGTTTTTTCGACCTCATGGTCGGCAAAGTGCTGGAGATTGGTGTCGAGTGCAGTCCGTACAACGAAGAAGCGTTCATTGACGGATTTTGGGAAAGTATCAACGAGCCTGCGCATCTCGTCGAACGCCCAGTCGAGATAATAATTTGGCGCATCTTCTTCTTTGCGGTCGACCGGTGTCGCAGGATGGCGCCGGGCCCCATAGACTTGGCCCTCTGTCATGAACCCGTTGTCGACCAGATTATCGAGCACAACATTTGCGCGGGCACGGGCGGCCGGCAGGTTGACGAACGGAGAATATTTTGTCGGCGCTTTGAACAGGCCGGCAAGCATTGCCGCCTCCGGCAGCGTCACATCGCGGACCGACTTGCCGAAATAATACTGCGCTGCCGCGTCGACGCCGAACGTGCCGCCGCCCATGTAGGCCCGGTCGAGGTAGAGTTTGAGGATCTCGTTCTTGCTCAGGTGCGCTTCCAGCCAAAGCGCCAGAAACGCTTCGTTGATCTTGCGCTCGATGGTGCGCTCGTTCGACAGGAACAGGTTCTTGGCGAGTTGCTGCGTAATGGTGGAACCGCCCTGCACGACGCCGCCTGCCCTGGCGTTGGTCATCAGCGCGCGGAACGTGCCGTAGAAATCGATGCCGAAATGCTCGTAAAAGCGCCGATCTTCGGTCGCCAGCACGGCTTTGATGAGGTGGTCGGGCATTTCATCGAGCGGCACCGAATCGTTGTGCTTGATGCCGCGGCTGCCGATCTCGTTGCCGTAGCGGTCGAGGAAGGTGACCGCCAGATCGGACTTTTTCAGCCAGTCGCCCTCCGAGGTCTCGCGAAAGGCCGAAATAGCGAGCGCCAGCATGAGCACAAGGCCGACGGTGCCCAGCGTCGCAGCCTCCGACAGCGGTTCCACGAGAAGCCAGCGCCGCCAGCCGGAAACGTGGCTGCGGTCCATGACGGCGGTGAACCGCTCGTAGAGTTCACGCGTCCACTTGCCGCTCCGGAAGACGGCAGAATCGATCCGCGCATCAAGATCGAGCAGCAGCCGTTTGATTTTCGGCTGCCAGTCGTCACCCGGATCCGGGAACATGTCCGTCAAAGCTGCGCGCTCCGGGAACGGGCTGAAGGCTTGCCCTTTAGCCGATCAAGATGTAGCCGACCTGATGGCGCCGGCCAACAACGGGCAGGCCACAGGGTGAATGGAATTTAGGGGAAAATTAGGCTCAAACGTCAGGATAGCGCGAATACTGCTGGTACGCGGCAATTCGCGGGGGCACGCGGCTACGAAAACCCCAATGCCGGAGAACAATATGGCAACCGATAACGGCCAATGCGACGGTGCCGGAGACGTTCCGTTCTGGCGGCGCAAGCCATTGGAAGAAATGACGGACTCCGAGTGGGATAGCCTTTGCGATGGCTGCGGGAAGTGCTGCCTGAACAAGCTCGAAGAGGTGGGCACCGACCGCACTTTCTACACCGATGTCGGTTGCCGGCTGCTTGATGGGCAAAGCTGCCGCTGCCGCGATTACGCGAATCGGTCGGAGGTGGTCGAAGATTGCGTACGGCTTACGCCAGAGAGCCTCAAGACCATCACTTGGCTACCGCCATCTTGCGCCTATGTGCGGCTTAGCGAGGGCAAGGACCTCTTTTGGTGGCACCCTCTGGTATCGGGCGATCCCGAAACTGTGCACATGGCGGGTGTTTCGGTGCGCGGTCGCGTTGGCGCAAGCGAAACCGATGTGCCCGATGAAGATTTGGAAGATTATATTGTGAGCTGGCCGCTGAAGCTGCCGAAGGCGGCGCGGCAGCGTCGCTGAGGCGCCTGTGCGCCAGGGCAAGCCTCATGAGCGATACAGCAGCATCCGGATTATTGTCGCGACGTTTCCGAGAAGAACGACCGCGAGGAAAAGAAAAAACGCAGCGCGCTCGATCTGATTTAGGATCAATGCCATTCCGGCCTCCAGAAGCCCCCATTCTCATATTGTTTCAATCTATGGTTGACGAAGCATTAATTTAGCCCAAAGTGGCGGTGACAAGCCGAATGACTTGAATGGGGCCGCCAGCAACGAGATCACGACTGCGTTCCTCCTGCGGCGGCGTCCCTGCTCTGCGAAAGGGGCTGTTGCAATAGGGCGCAACGCGAGCCAAGTGGTAGCGGTCGCTGATGCAACGCCTGTTCTCAGCCCAATTTTTACAGCACTGGCTTGAAAGACCTCTCCTGCGACATGACTCGTGAAATCGCACCCGAGGAAGCCCACAGTATTGCGCCGGACATCGCCGGCGATCGTTTGACGCTGGCGCGCACCAAGGTGGGGTCGGGACGCCATGATTCGATGCAACGCGGTACGCTGAGGCGTGGTGCGCAAGACTCCGCGGCGCGCGTTGCAGTTGCAGCGGCTCCACTCGACCACGCCGCTATTCGCTCGATCATCGCCGGCATCATGCTGGCGATGTTTCTTTCTGCGCTCGAGCAAACCATCGTCGCGCCGGCTCTGCCGGCGATAGGCAGGAGTCTCGGCGATATCGACGATCTGTCCTGGATTGTCACGGCGTATCTATTGGCCGCGACAGCAACGACGCCGCTGTTCGGCAAGCTGTCCGATATCTACGGCCGACGCGCCATCCTCCTGCTCGCGGTTAGTATTTTCATTGCCGGTTCCGTTGCCTGTGCGCTGGCGCCGACGATCTGGTTTCTGGTCCTCGCGCGTGGCCTGCAGGGTATCGGTGGCGGCGGGATTTTGCCGATCGCACAAACCATCATCGCGGACATGCTGACGCCGCGCGAGCGCCCGCTGGTGCAGGGCCGTACGTCGATCATGTTCATGAGCGCCAGCATTCTCGGGCCGGTGCTCGGTGGGTTCCTCACGGACCACATGCACTGGTCGCTGATCTTTTGGATCAACCTGCCGCTCGGCATCTTGGCGCTCGTCACGACGGACCGTGCGTTACGTCGCCTGCCGCGTCACGACCGCCCGCATAAGCTTGATGTGATTGGGGGGGCCTTCATGGTCGGTGCGGCGCTGGCTTTGATGCTTGCGCTCTCCTGGGGCGGTACTCACTACCCTTGGAACTCATGGCGGATCATCGCGCTCGTTGTGAGTTCGGCGGCGCTGTGGGCGCTCTTCGCGGTACGCTTGCTCACAGCGCGCGAACCGTTCATCCCGCTGGCCATCCTGCGGTCGCGGTCACGAGTACCATCACCTGCGCCGCGTTTTTCAGTATCGGCGCCGTGATCGGCGTGACCATCTATACGCCGCTCTATTGCCAGGTGGTGCTCGGCGCTTCGGCGAGCCTGTCCGGCATCACGCTCATTGCGTTCATGGCGGGTGCCACAATCGGCTCGATGGTAACGGGACGCGTGATCGTACACGTGACGCATTATATGCGAGTGCCCATCGCGGGGCTGATCGTCGCGATTGCGGCTCTGGCTACGCTTGCCGCAAATCCCGCGGGTTACTCGCTCGTTGAGGTCGCGGCGCTGCTGTTTACTTTGGGCGCCGGCATCGGACCGATGTATCCGATGAGCACTGTGATCATGCAGAACGGGGTCGAACCGCACCAACTTGGCACCGCGACCGGAACCTTGAATTTCTTTCGTTTGCTGGGCGGAGCGATTGTCGTCGCGGTGTTCGGGGCCATCGTGCTCGGCGGCGTCAGCGACGGCACGGGGGTCGCGACGTTAGAGAAAGTCGCAGCCGGCCACGGCGACTTCGCCAACGCCTTTCGCTGGGTCTTCATCGCCGCGGGGATTTGCCTCGGCATTGCGCTCGCCTGCGTCCTCATGGTGGAGGAGCGGCCGTTGCACGGGCCGGTCGGCCTCGCGGAAAGCCTGGCCGAATAGAGAGCGCGCTTCAGGCCAAGCATAGCTGCCACAGCCTCGTGCGACTTGTCTTCGCCCCAACGGGGCGCAAAGGTACCGCCGACTGCATTCACGGGGCGGCGGCAAACTGTGTCGGCAACAGCATCGCTCGATCGCAGGACATCTGCGCCTGACCCAGCCCCTGACACGGCCGGGGAGGGTGCTGCCGCCGACCGCAAGCTCAGCCGCAAGGAGGTCGTCGCCATTATCGGCGGCCTGGCGCTGGCGATGTTTCTCAGTGCGCTAAACCAGACCATTGTGGCGACGGCGCTCCCGACCATCGGCCGAACATTCGATGATTTTGAGAATCTGTCCTGGGTCGTCATCGCTTATCTACTGACGTCGACGGTGGTTGCGCCGCTCTACGGCAAGCTCAGCGACATCTACGGACGGCGCGGCATGATGCTGGTCGCGCTCGGTGTGTTCATCGCTGGCTCAGCAGCGAGCGCCGCCGCGCCGAGCATGCTCATGCTGATCATAGGCCGAGGATTGCAGGGGATCGGCGGTGGCGGCATCGTTCCGCTGACCCAGTCGATCATCGCCGATGTCGTGCCGCCACGGGAGCGCGGTTATTATCAGGCGTATACCGGCTCGGTCTGGATTATCGCCGGCGCCACCGGCCCCGTGCTTGGCGGCGTCATCGCCGAGCACCTGCACTGGTCGGTGATTTTTTGGCTCAACATCCCGCTTGGCCTGGTTGCCGCCTTGCTGTCCCACCGCCAGCTCAAGTTGGTTCCGCGTCACGAACGCGCCCACAAGATCGACGTGATCGGCGCCGGACTGATGATGGCATCTGCGGTTGCGCTGCTGCTCGCTCTGACCTGGGGCGGGACCCGCTATCCGTGGCTGTCGCAGCAGATACTCGGTCTGTTTGTTGCTGCTTTGGCGTTGTCCGCGGTGTTTATCTGGTGGGTGCTTCGCGTGCCGGAACCGTTCCTGCCGGTTGCGGTCCTCAATAATCCGGTGATGCGGATCGGCAGCCTCACGACAGCATGCACCCAGGGTGTTGCCATTGGGCTGACGATCTTTGTGCCGCTCTATTACGAGACGGTGCATGGCTTGTCGGCGAGCGATTCCGGTCTGGCGCTGATCCCGATCGTGGTGATGACCACGCCGGGCTCGTTTCTGTCCGGCCGCGCCATGCTGTACCTCGATCATTACAAATGGGTGCCGATCCTCCTGCTCAGTCTCGCGGCGCTTGCGGTGACGATGCTGGCGGTTCATCCGCTGTTGCCGGTATGGGCCGTCGCCGTCGTCATGTGTCTCGTTGGACTCGGCACCGGCAGCTCCTATCCGACCGTCACTGTTTCGATCCAGAACGCGATTGCACATCATCAGATCGGCATCGCTATGGGGGCGATGAATTTCTTTCGGGCATTAGCCAGCGCATTCGTCGTCGCGGTGATGGGAGCGATCATGCTTGGCCATCTCGGTAGTGCGCCGATGCGCGGCGCGTCGTCCGTCGTCGTCACGGCATCGGCGAGTGCCACGGGCCCCGAACTGGTCCGGACATTCAGTCATATTTTTGCGGTGGCGGTGCTCTTTCTGATCATCGGCATCGTGGCCCTCGTCGTGATGGAGGAGCGGCCTCTGCGCACGACCGTCATGGCGGTGCCCGCCAAACGCGAAACGCCCGCGCCTGCCGACGAGTAGTGCGGTTTCTTTTTTCGGCGCTCGCGACACGAGGCGCCTTTCCGTTTGTCCCGGAACGACATAACGTGGCGGCAAAACAAACCGGGAGGAAGGCATGTATCGCAAGTCTGTTTCAGTGCTGTTCGCAGTTGCCGTCACCGCTACGCTGGCGACGATCCCGGCGCGCGCCGAGACCACCATCATCGATGATTGGTACAATGCCAAGCTCCCGCCACCGCCGCAGCTCAAACCGGTGACGCTGGTGCCAAAGGAGACCGCATTGCTGGTGATGGATTTCACCGTGCAGACCTGTACGCCCGAGCGCCGCAAGCGCTGTGCGGACTCCGTGCCGAAGGTGAAGAAGTTCGTGGAAGAAGCGCGCGGCAAAGGCGCACTGATCATCTACAGCGTCGCGGTGCCGAAATCGGTGCCCTCGGATGTGCTGAAGGAGCTTGCGCCTGCTCCGGGCGAAGAGGTGCTGCCACCGCTCGGGCCTGACAAGTTCATCAACAGCGACCTGGAGAAGACGCTGCACGACAAGGGTATCAAAACCGTGGTGGCGATGGGTACCCAAGCGCAGACCTCGGTGCTGCACACCGGCGGCGAAGCGGCGTTGCGCGGCTTCAAGGTAATCGTGCCGGTCGACGCGATGTCGGCGGACGATCTTTTCCCCGAGCTCTACACCGCCTGGCATCTTGCCAACGCGGCGCGCATCAGCAATCAGGTAACCCTGACGAAGCTCGATATGATCGGGTTTTGAGGTTGGCCATTCCGGGCCGCGAGCAAGCGCCCGCGCCCCGGAATGACGAGGCGATTTACTCCCCTGCCTGTGCCTTCAGTGCGGCAAGATCGGCTTCGCTGCGGAACGTCATCACCGCGATCTTGCTGGTGCGGGAATAGGGCACGACCACTTCCATCTTGCCGTCTTTTTCGAGCAGCGAGACGTAGCGCGCCTCGGTGCCGCGGGTCGGCAGGTCGAATGTGGTCCACTTGTCGGCCGCCGGGTCGTAGCGCATCACCACGTCGGAGGTCCACATGTTGAGCCACGCATTGTGGTTCTTGTCGACCGCGATGTGATAGGGCTGCATTACGCCCGGACCCGGCAACGGCACGAAGCTCGTCTGCATGGTGTTGATGTCGATCTTGGCGAGGTTGCGCGCCCCAGGAATTGCCGACCCACAACACATCGCCGGCCTTGTCCGTGCCCATGCGCCGCGGACCCTCGTTCCACGGCACCGGCGCATTGAAGTCGGGGCGTCGTAAGCTTCATAGAATTTTCGATCGGATTCCGCGTCATCGCGTCTTCTTCGAGCGGGACCGGCGGCAAGTTTGAGCTCGATCGACTTGCCGGTGGCGCTGTCGCCCTTGTCGATCGTGTCGATGATCATTTCGGCCCACCAGCCGTTGCCGTCGCGGTCGCCCGCGGCGCCGTAGGTGAGCCCCTTGCCGTTCGGCGTCTTGTAGGTGACCGACTTGAACTGGGTGAACGTTTCCGTCTTGGGATCGAAACGCAGCGCACCGTCCGGCGCCGACGCCCAGATATTGCCCTTGCCGTCCCAATCGACGGTCGTGGCGCCGCCGGTCGGCGACATGCCCTGAGGCGGCAGGAAGACCTCGATCTTTTGCGTCTTCGGATCGAGCCGGCCGAGGCCGCCGCGCCCGACATTGACGTTGAACCAGATGATGCCGTTCGGATCGCGCGTCATGCCGTGGGTGTTGGCGGCGAGCCCGTTCGCGCTCAGGACCTTGAACATTTTCACCGCGCCGGTCTGTGGTGTCGATGCGGCCGATCGAGGTGAAATGATTGGGCATGTTGGAGGTGAACCAGAGATTGCCGTCGAGATCGGCCCAGGAATCGTGCACGCAGCGAGCCGCGACGCGACGGCGTGCCGTTCTGACCAATCGCTGCCGTCGGTCAGCAGGATTTTTCGCCGGCACGTCGAGATCGGCCTCGAGCGGCACGTCGTATTCCTTGAATACGACGCGTGCCGCTTCGCCCGACGGCCGCGGCCGCAAAACGATCTTCGCCGCGCTCTCGCCGGGGCCGCGCGCCCGCGCCAGATAGGCGGCGAGCTCCGGCTGATTATGCTCGATCATGCCTTGCGCCTTGTGATTGGGGCCGAGATAGATGCCCGACACGTTGACGTGCTTCATCAGATCGAGCACGGCGCTCCAGCCGGCCTCATCAAAGCGATGTTGCAGCGGGTAAGTTTGGCTGATGGCAGCCGGTGCAATCGTTCTCGACGATTTTCTTGAGTCGCTTGTCTTCGCCGGTTTGCTCGGGGAGCGAAGCCATGGCGAGATCGCCGGGCAGCTGACGGAAATAGTCGCCGGTCAGCGCGGCGAGCGTGAAATCCTGATGCGCTGTTTGCGGCAAGCGCGACGGCACCCTTCGCGGTCGCAAACGACAGCGCCTGCGCCCAGACGCGGTAATGCCCAGCCGGCAGCGGCGGGAAGTAATAATGGCCGCTATCGTCCGTGAATACCGTTGTGGTGATGGTTGCGCCGTCGGCCTTGGCCGAGACTGTCACGCCGCCCATCGCTTCGTCAGCCGCGGATTTGATCGTGCCGCTCAACAGCGCGTCGGCGAACGCCGGGGCTGCGGTAAAGATCGCCGCAACGGCGGCAAGGTTCAAAGCGACGAAACCACCTGACTTGCGCATGGGTTGCTCCATTCAATGGTTGGGCAATGATCTCGCTAATCGGCCTCGCCGGCGCCGCCGGCTTTGCCGGTCCGCGGCGCGGCGGCGGATGCAGGCGCTGGGATGGTCTTGATGTAGGCGACGATGGCGTCGATCTGCGCCGGCGTAAACTGGATCTTGAAACCGGGCATGCGCGGCGTGCCGTTGCTGATGACGTCGTGCATCACGTCGGCCTTGCCGCCGAGCGTCTCTTTGGAGAGCGCCGGCGCATATGTGCCGGTATTGATCTGCTGCTGCAGATGGCAAACGACGCAGGATTGATTTACGAGCCGCTCGCCGAGTTGCTCCTGCTCGGTGAGCGCGCGGTCTTGGGCGAGGGCGGCGGTGGGCAAAAGGAGCTTGGCCGCAACGAAACTGGGCGCAACGAGCAGGAGCGGCGAGAGTACGATCAATCGAGCGCTACGTCGCATTTGGCTTCCTCCCCGATCCGCCGCTCCTTTAATGAAGCTTACGACTTGGCAGAGCCGGATTAAAGGGTGAGAAAGCATAGCGGCTACACCGGGAGTGGTCGATAACCCTGGCTTGACGCTCCATTTTGGATGACCTTTTGGGTGGCGTCGGCGATCCTCGCAAGCGAAGAAGAGAGAGCCGTGCCCACTAGAAACCTGCCCACCTTTTCGACGTCACCTCATGCAAGCAGTCGGATGTGCGGCTGTGTTCGACGCGCGGCGCCTCTTGCCTGATGATTTCCAATCAAGATACTTGCCGCGAATGTTTGCGTCGCGCACGAATGAACGGCGGACGTTGCGTTGGAAGAACGCCGCGACGAGCCGATAATCTAGAAACCCAATTCCGGGAGACGCCCTGATGGCCAAAAAACTGATGATATTGGCTGCATTGGCCATCTCGGTGATGGCGATTTCTTCGCCGTGCCACGCTTTTCAACTGGCCATCAGCCAATATGGTCGTGTGACCGCCACTTTGCCTTGGGCGGTTGCCATCGAAAAGGGCTACTTCGACCAGGCTGGCATCAAGATCGATCAGGTGATCGCTGGCGCTGGCGGCGGCACGACATTGCGCAATGTCCTCGCCAGTGATCTTCCCTACGGCGAAGTTGCCACCTCGGCCGCCATCGCGGCAAACCGCGCGGGACTCGACGTTGTCATCGTCAACACGTCGAGTAGCCATATCGGTGAAATTTCCCTCGTCGCCGATCCAAAGTCCGATATCTATAAAGTCACCGACCTCGCTGGAAAAAAGGCTGGTTATACAGCCCCGAAGTCTACGAGCGACGTTCTGCTGCATCTGGCGTTAAAGGCAACGCAGATGACGAACAAAGTCGAAACCGTAGCGATGGGCGGATTTGGTCCGGGCATTACCGCCCTGACGACAGGCGCTATTCAGGCCGTGCCGCTGATTGATCCAATCCTCACCTTGGAACCGGAAAAGTTTCGCGTCATTCTGCCATTTGCCGATCTTATACCGCGGATGACGTGGCTTGTCGGCATCACCACGCGGGAGTTCGCCAAGAAGAACCCGGAATTGCTGCGGAAACTGATCGCCGTTCGTCGCCAGGCCGTTGATTATATCTATCAGAACCGGGACGATGCGATGCGCGTTTACGCCAAGATCTGGCAACAGGACCCCAAACAGGTCGCGACCTATTTTCCAAAATACTTCGGCTATGAAGGCGAGTGGACACGCGGTGAATTCGAGAAACCGAGCCTTGCCAAAATGTCGGAAGGCCTGGAACTCGTCGGCGACACCGACAAGCCTGTCGACTGGAATTCGATGATCGATCAAGAATTCTTGCCGAAAGACCTGCAGAAGCCGTTGTGAGAACCGACATAAAATCGTCGGTCAGCCAACGCCGATGCGGAGCCAAAGCACACATTTGCAATCCACCAAAGTCGGTTTGACGCGCGCCGCTGTCGTCGCCGGTGCGCTTCGTCACGCTGGAATTTCTGTGCCGCATCCGGCATCATTCCGCGCGCGACGATGATCCCGCCAACCGAGATGGCCATCGCCCTATGGCGGATACTCCGCAGCGGTACGCGCCAATGCCGATATCGCATTCACGGTCATCAATACATTGCGCCGCGATCGCGCTTTCAGTCGTGCTCGGCTTTTGGTTAGGCGCCGTGCTGCATGCGCTGCCGAGGGCACGCCGGGTGTTCGAACCGCTGCTGGCGGCATACTACGCCGTTCCGGTCTTTGTGTTTTATCCGCTGCTGATCGTCGCCTTCGGTGTCGGCCGCACGGCGCTCATCGTCATGGGCGCGATGTTCGGCATCGTCGCCATGATCGTGAACACCATGATTGGGCTTGATCGCGTGCCATCGGTCATATCGAGGGCCGCCGTGGCGATGCGGCTCAATCCGCTGCACCGCCTGCTGCTGGTCAGGTTGCCGGCCGCATCGCCGCATCTCGTGACCGGCATCAAGCTTGCCGTCGCCTACTCGGTGATCGGCATCGTGGCCGGCGAATTCATCTTGGCGACGGCGGGCATCGGCAAGCGCATCGCCTTCGGCTATCAGGATTTCGATAACCGGACCATGTACGGCATGCTGCTGTTGCTCCTGATCCTGGTGATGAGCTATCAACGGTCACGCTGTCGCTTTGGGAGAAGCGACTGCATCGTCGCTTCGGCCGGCAATGAAGCCGCAGACGCTACGATGCATCTGCTTCTGGTGGCGGCTTTCTGGTATGTTGGAAGTCCTCTATCTGGCTTGTCGGTGCCGACGTCGTGTCGTCTCCGTTGGCACGATCACGCGGGCGGTCGCGCTGATGCGACACCCAGAATTTCTGGCAGGACGCGGCCAGCACGGGCTCGCGTTCGGCTACGCCTGCGCCATCGGGATCGCGGGCGGCATGCTGCTCGGGTCTGGCACTGGGTCTCAATCGCTTTGCCGGCGACGTTGCCGATCCAATCCTCGGCACCATCTATTCGATCCCGAAGATCACGCTTTATCCGATCATCCTGCTGATATTCGGCCTCAGCCCGGCGGCAAAAATCGCATTCGGCGTTATCCATGGCATTTTTCCGGTCGCGATCTTCACCATGAACGCGGTGCGCAACGTCGCGCCGGTGCACCGCAGAACCGCGAAGGCGCTTGCGGCTATCGCCGCTCGCAACCGTCGCGACGGTGCTGGCGCCGGCACGCGATACCGGAAATCCTTTCCGGCATTCGCATCGGCGTTGCGGTGACCCTGCTTGGCGTTCTGATCGCGGAGCTTTTCGCGTCCTCATCCGGTATCGGCTTCGCCCTGATCCGCGCGACCGACATCCATGACGTCGTCGGATATTTTCGCACTGACGTTGCTGCTCTTCCTGTTCGCCGTTGCAGTGAACGGACTTTTGCATGTCACCGAGCGGCGGCTGCGCCACGATGCTTAGCCTGAGCGGCCGATGCCGATGAGACACAACGAGACCGGATATTGACGACCCACGTCGGCAGCCTGCCGCGCAGCGACGCTGTGTTTGCGTCTGCTCGAAGCACGTGAGAGCCGACAGGCATTCGACGCCACGCATTTCGACCAGACAATCCGGCAAGCCGTGCTGGACATCGTCAAGCGCCAAGTCGATACCGGCATCGACATGGTCAGCGACGGCGAGACCAGCAAGATCAGTTACGCGACCTACGTGCACGACCGCCTGACCGGCTTTTCCGACGAGGGCATCCCGAGCCGTCGAAGCCGCATCTCGATCTCGCGCCGTTTCCTGATCTCCGGCAAAAAATGGCGCTGCTCACCGGCGCCCGGCGTTTCAAGCGCGTGGCCTGCGTTGGCCCGATCGCCTTCCGCGACCGCGCGGCGCTGGACGCGCGATCTCGCCAACATGCGGGCCGCCGGTCGATGCCGCGCGGCCTCCGATGCATTCTTCACCGCCGCCTCGCCGGGCGTGGTCGCGAGCTTTCTGCCCAATCGCTATCTACCGATCGCACGAGGCCTATGTCGAAGCCATCGCCGAAGCCATGCGCGAGGAGTACGAGGCCATCGTCGCCGCCGGTTTCGTGCTGCAGATCGATTGCCCCGATCTGGCGATGTCGCGGCACACCGCATTTCAGGATTTTTCGGAGCCAGAATTTTTCAAGCGCGCGGAATTTCACGTCGAGGTGCTAAATGGCGCGCTTGCCGAACATTCGGCCGGATCGGTGCGCATCCATATGTGCTGGGGCAATTACGAGGGCCCGCACACCCACGACATCGATGCTCGACAAAGATCTCAAGATCGTTCTTGGCGTCAAAGCCCAGGGCATCGCGCTCGAAGCCGCCAATCCGCGGCATGCGCACGAGTGGGCGGTGTGGAAGGATATCGCGCTGCCCGACGACAAGATTCTGCTTCCCGGCGTCATCGACACTCGACCAACTATGTCGAGCATCCGGCGCTGGTCGCCGAGCGCATCGTCCGATTCGCCGATATCGTCGGGCGCGAGCGCGTCATCGCCGAATACCGACTGCGGCTTCGGCACCGCGGCGGGTTACGGCAAGCTCGATCCCGAGATCGCGTTTCTCAAGCTCGCGCGCGCTGGTCGACGGCGCCGCGCACGCCAGTGAGCGGCTCTGGCCGTAACTGACATCTGCGCGTCAAAGCACTGCATTGCCCGGCTCCCACAGTTGTCTGGCTGGCGATCTCGCGCGCCCTCGACCAGCGCGCACGAGCTTGGCCCAGGCGACATCCGGATGGACCTCGTCACCCGCGCCCGACGTGCCGAAGCCGCAATCGGTGCCGGCGATGACGCGCTCGCGCCCGACCACGCCGGCAAACCGCAGATCCGTTGCGCCACCAAGTCCGGGATGCTCGACCAGATGGATGCAATGCGACACGACGCCGGGAATGAGGATCTTGCCGTCCGGCAGTCGGTACGTCCTCGCCACAGCTCCCATTCGTGCTCGTGCCGCGGATTGGCGGCTTCGATCGACGTAGGCGCCGGCGCGTTGATCTTGCAGCATCAAATCGACGAAGTGCTTCAACTCGAAGTCGTGCACGCGCGGCGCAATGTTGACGCTGTAGCAGGTGTGAAAGCGCACCCGATCCTCGGGAATGCCACGCAGCGCATGATTAACCGCCTCGACCCGCAGCGCGATGAATTTGCGGCACTCCTCGATCGAAGCACCTGGCCGTGCGATTGTAGTGTGTCGCCATGCGCGGATCGTCGATCTGCAGCACAAATCCCGGCATCGACGATGGCTTTGTACTCGACGTGCATGGCGTCGGCCAAAGCCGACAGGTACTCCTCCGTCGGACGCGTAATAATGGTTTTCGTAATAGAGCTCCAAGTTCGACGGCGATATCGCGGTCAGGAAGGCTTCCTCCGCCTTCACGCCTTTGAGTGCGGCTTGAGATTCTCGATATCGGCTCGCAGTTCGTCCTGCCCGACGTAGGCGATCGGTCCGCTGCAGATCCAAGCCTTGGGCCGCACTGTGCGCTTTGCGACGATCAGCGAAGAACGCGCCGGCGAGCATGACCTTCATGTCTTCGTACGCCGCCGGAAAAGCCGAGTGAATCCCGCGTCGCGCCGCGGAAGCGCACCGGGCTGTCGATCTCCTCCAGCCCGGAGAGCCGCCCGCGCGCATACGCCATCCAGTTGACCTTGCTGTGCTCGCCGTCGTTGACGATGTCGAACCCGGTATCGACCTGGCGCCGCACGACCTCAGTGATCGCTCGATGCACGCGGCTGTCCAGTGCGCGCCCGTCGTGGGTGTCGCCGAGTTCCTTCACGTTGAGAGTGTCGACGAGGTCGGACGGGCGCGGAAGGCTGCCGGTGTGGGTCGTGAGAATTCTGTGATCGCTTTGTTTCATGATAATTGGTTGCCAATTTTTATTTTGAAAAGTTCGGCAATACTCACTGAGATCAGACCGACAGATTGATAATGTAGCGAGTTACGGCTGCAGCGGCGAGCCGAGGGCGCGCGCCGTTTCCACGATCCATGCGCGGTAACGCGCGAGTGGCGTAACGCCGGTAAGGCCGCCGCAGCCGGCGTTGAGCTTTGGGCCGGTCGACCAGCTCACGACCCCGACGATAACCACGCGGCCGTCGTTGTCGCGAAACACCGGCGAGCCGGAATCGCCGGCGCAGGCGCCCAGCCCGGGCTGTTCGGCCTTTGGTGTGCGGATCAAACAGTCGAATTTGCAGGGTGCCGGGCTGGCCGGTCGCGACCAATGTTGCCGCGCGCACCGTGCCACCGGTGCGGCCGTCGCCGCGCACCGTGACGCCGTAGCCGGCGACCACAAAGGCATCGCCGACGGCGACCGGCTCCTCCTCTGCGCCGAGCGGCGACCGGCGGGATTTTCGCCGGCAGCGGCTGTGCGAGCTTGAGCAGCGCTACGTCGGCGGTGGCGAGATGCCCGAACAGCCTTTTCAGATCGAATTGCGGATCGCGCTCGATGCGCGTGATGTCCTTGAGCACCGGCGGGTGCCCGGCTCGCTGGCAACGAGCTTGTAGTCCGCGCCCGGCTGCACGCAATGCGCCGCGGTGAGCAGGAGGTCGCGCGCGATCGCGGTCGCGGTGCAGGCGGTGCCGTACGAGCCCAAAATCATCACCACGGATCGGCCGGCGCCGTCGGCGGCCGGCGGCGCGCCGCCGACCATGGCGCTTGCCGGCGCCGATGCCGATAGTGCGGCGAACAGGCAAGTGGTATTCACGAGAGGCGAGGGCGGGTCTTGCTTTCTCGAATTGCCGCGGCTTCGCTTATTGCACGGCGGCGGGGGTCAGAGGCCGTGGAGATTTTTCGATGGATGTGCGCGACGCCGTTGCCAGTCGATATTCCTGCCGGGCTTTCTTGCCCACCCCGGTGCCTGAGGCGACCGTGCGGGAGATCGTTGAACGTGCGGCGCGCGCGCCCTCCGGCGGCAATCTGCAGGCCTGGCGGGTCTACGCCATCGCCGGCGCGCGGGTCGAAGCGCTCAGGGCGCTGCTGGCGCCGCGAATGGGCGAATTGCCGAAGGGCGAGGGCGGCGAGTACCAGATTTTTCCGACCGATCTCAAAGAGCCGTATCGCACACGCCGCTTTGCCGTCGGTGAAGCAGCTCTATCGGGCGATCGGCGTCGCGCGCGAAGACCGACCCGGCGCGCTACCGCCAATACGCCAAGAACTTTCAGTTTTTCGGCGCACCGGTCGGCTTGTTCTTCGCCATCGATCGCACCATGCTACCGGCGCAATGGGCCGATCTTGGCGGCTTCATCCAGACCGTCATGGTGCTTGCGCGCGCCTATGGGCTCGAGACCTGTCCGCAAGAAGCCTGGATCACCTGGCAGCGCACCATGCGCGACTTCCTCGACTTGCCCGACGGATATGATGCTGTTTTGCGGCATGGCGCTTGGTTATGCCGATGGCGACGCGCCGATCAATTCCTGGCGCTCGACCCGCGAACCGCTCGACGCATTCGCGACGTTTGAGGGTTTCCAGGCCTAGCCTGCCCTAAATCGGCCGTTCAGGCGCCGGTTCACTGCGTTGCGCCTAGGAGAATCCATGGCTTGCGCTCGAGCCGATTCGCGATTGCCGCGCTGGTCGTGGTCTTGCTCGCCGCCGGCCCGGGCGGAGGAGGGCGCCCACCCGCCTCGTTCCGGTTCCGAGGCCGGCCACGCCTGCCTCAATCAGAAGGAACGCCGGGCCGGAAATCGAGACCGGCAAAGTGGTCCATCTCGCCGCCGCCATGCGCGCCGCCAAGAGCCAGATGCCCGGCACGGTGGTGCGGGCGCGGCTGTGCCGCGGCCATGATGGCCTGGTCTATGTGCTGACAGTGCTGGCGCGCGATGGCAAAGTGGCGCGATTGACCGTCGACGCCGTGAAAGGCACGCTGGTCGGCGGCCTTTAAGAGCCATCCTTTGAACGCCATGTGGTGAGCGGAGTTTCTCTTGCGCCTTCTCGTTGTCGAAGACGATCCCGACCTCAACCGGCAGCTCGCCACCGCGCTGACCGATGCCGGCTATGTGGTCGATCGCGCCTTCGACGGCGAAGAGGGCCATTACCTCGGCGAGAGCGAGCCCTACGACGCCGTCATCCTCGATATCGGCCTGCCGAAGATGGACGGCATTTCGGTGCTGGAAGCCTGGCGCCGCGACCGGCCGCGCCATGCCGGTGCTGATCCTCACCGCGCGCGACCGCTGGAGCGACAAGGTGCAGGGCTTCGACGCCGGCGCCGACGACTATGTCGCCAAGCCGTTCCACCTCGAAGAGGTGCTGGCGCGGGTGCGCGCGCTGCTGCGCCGCTCCGCCGGCCACGCCAAGAGCGAATTCACCTGCGGGCCGGTTCGCCTCGATACCCGCACCGGCCGCGTCGCCGTCGACGGCAATCCGGTCAAGCTCACCTCGCACGAATACCGGCTGCTGTCCTATCTGATGCATCATACCGGCCGCGTGGTGTCCCGCACCGAACTGGTCGAGCATCTCTACGACCAGGACTTCGACCGCGATTCCAACACCATCGAAGTCTTCGTCGGCCGCATCCGCAAGAAGCTCGGCGTCGACGTGATCCAGACGGTGCGCGGCCTCGGTTATCTGCTGACGCCACCCGATGCGCGCTAACTCGCTCGCGCTTCGCCTGTTCCTGTGGGCGACCGGCTGGACGCTGGTCATCCTCGTCATCACCGGCATCGCGCTGTCGATCGCTCTATCGCCATGCCGTGGAGCGCGCATTCGACCGCCGCCTCGACGTTTATCTGCGCACGCTGGTCGCCGACGTCGCCTCGCCCGAGGAAGGCAGCGACAAGTTTCCGCAATCGATCGGCGAGCCGCTGTTCGAGCTGCCGCTGTCGGGCTGGTATTGGCAGGTGACGCGGCTCGATACCAAGAAGCCCGATGTGCATTCGTCGCGCTCGTTGTGGGACTCGAGCCTGCCGCGCCTGCCCGGCGACGGTTCGGCCGATCGCCGCCGAATCCCGGCAAGGCTATGCGAAAGGCCCGGAGGATCAGAACCTGCGCATCGTCGAACGCAATATCGATCTCGGCGATGACGGCCGCTATCTGATCGCGGTGGCCGGCGATGCCTCCGAGATCGACGACGAGACCCGCAGCTTCGATCGCGCCATCGGCGTCACCTTCGGCGCGCTCACCATTGCGCTGTTGTTGACCACGGCGCTTGCAGGTGCGGTTCGGGCTTGGCGCCGCTGACGCGCATTTCGCAGAGCCTCGCGGCGATCCGCTCCGGCCGCGCCGAGCGGCTCGAAGGGCGACTTCCCGGTCGAGATCGCGCCGCTGGCGCGCGAGACCAATGCGCTGATCGACGCCAATCGCGAGATCGTCGAGCGCGCGCGCACCCATGTCGGCAATCTCGCCCATGCGCTGAAGACGCCGCTCTCGGTCATCGTCAACGAGGCGGCGGCGCGCGGCGACGATCCGCTCGCGCACAAGGTGCTGGAGCAGACCGATATCATGCGCGACCAGGTGGCGCGCCAGCTCGAACGCGCGCGGCTCGCGGCGCGCGCTCACCGTGGTCGGCACCCTGACCGACGTGCCGCCGGTCGTCACCGCGCTGGCGCGCACCATGGAGAAGCTTTATCGCCAGCGCGACATCGCCATCGCGATCGATACTCCCGAGCACGCGCGGTTCCGCGGCGAGCAGCAGGATCTCGAGGAGATGATCGGCAATCTGGTCGACAATGGCTGCAAGTGGGCGCAGTCGCGCGTCGCGATCGAGGTGGTGGCCGATCGGCCAGCCGACGACGGCGAGCAAGCCGCGGGTCCGCATCATTGTCGACGACGACGGCCCGGGCCTGTCGCCGGCCGAGCGCGAGCAGGTGGCGATGCGCGGCCAGCGGCTCGACGAAACCAAGCCCGGTTCCGGCCTCGGCCTTTCGATCGTCGTCGAGCTCGCCGGCCTCTACGGCGGCGTTCTCACGCTCGGCACCGCGCCGATCGGCGGCCTGCGCGCCGAACTGGCGCTGCCGGGCGGCGTGAGGGTCTGAAATCGGGACCTCACGCCTCGACTCCGGAGGCAGCCGTAGTCCATATTTTGGTCTATCTGCAACGGCGTGGCAGCAAGAGCGTGTCGGATGCTCATACCGGGAGGATCGCCCATGAAGCTGTCTCGCCGTCGTCTGCTTGTCGCCGCTCGCTCGACCTTCTTGGCCGGCGCGGTTGGCGCGCCGCATGGTCGCGCGCGCTCAGCAGGCGCAATGGACCTACAAATACGCCAACAATCTTCCCGAAACGCATCCGATGAACATTCGGGCCCGCGAAATGGCGGCGGCGATCAAGCAGGAGACCGACGGCCGCTTCGACCTGCAGATTTTTCCGAACAGCCAGCTCGGCTCCGACACCGATACGCTGAGCCAGATCCGCTCCGGCGGCGTCGAGTTCTTCACGCTCGTCGGGCCTGATCCTGGCGACGCTGGTGCCGGCCGCCTCGATCAACGGCATGGGCTTCGCCTTTCCGAATTACGACACGGTCTGGAAGGCGATGGACGGCGATCTCGGCGCCTATGTCCGCGCGTCAGATCGCCAAGGCCAATCTTGTCGCCATGGAGAAGATCTGGGACAACGGCTTTCGGCAGACCACGACCTCGACCAAGCCGATCGACGACGCCGGACGATTTCAGGGGCATGAAGCTGCGGGTGCCGCCGTCGCCGCTCTGGACCTCGATGTTCAAGGCGCTTCGACGCGTCGCCGACCTCGATCAACTTCAACGAAGTCTATTCGGCGCTGCAGACCAAGATCGTCGACGGCCAGGAAAATCCGCTGGCGATCATCTCCACCGCCAAGCTCTACGAAGTTCAGAAATACTGCTCGCTCACCAATCACATGTGGGACGGCTTCTGGTTCCTGGCCAACCAGCGCGCCTGGGAAAGCCTGCCCGAGGACGTGCGCGCGATCGTCGCCAAGAACGTCAATGCGGCCGGCGTGAACGAGCGCGCCGATGTCGCCAAGCTGAACGCGACGCTGCAGCAAGATCTCGCCGAGCAAGGGTCTCGTGTTCAATCAGCCCGATCCGGCGCCGTTCCGCGACAAGCTGCGCTCTGCCGGCTTCTACACCGAATGGAAGAACAAATACGGCGAGGAAGCCTGGGCGCTCCTCGAGAAGTCCGTCGGCAAGCTCGCGTGACGCGATGGTTCAGCTGCAGACGCTGTCACTTGGCGACCGAGCAGGCGCCGCCCGCGCGCTCCGTGAGCAGCGCGCTCGACGCGTCGCTCGGCTCCGTTGTCGAGATCGCTGCCGCCGCGCTGGTCGCCGCCGAGATCGTGATCCTGTTCGGCGGCGTCGTGTCGCGCTACGTCTTCGACCAGCCGCTGGTGTGGTCGGACGAGCTGGCCTCGATCCTGTTCCTGTGGCTCGCGATGCTCGGCGCGGTCATCGCGTTCCGCCGCGACGAGCACATGCGCATGACCGCCTGCGTCGGCATGCTGGCGCCGCCGTCGGCGCGCGGTGCTCGATACGTTCGCGACGCGGCGCGGCGCTGGCCTTCCTGCTGCTGATCGTCTGGCCGGCTTACCAATACGCAGCCGAGCGAAGTGCCGATCACCACGCCGGCGCTTGCAGATCACCGATGCCTGGCGCGCCGCGGCGCTGCCGGCCGGCATCGCGCTGATGGTCGTCTTTGCGCGTGCTGCGGCTCGCACGCAGTCGGATCGCCACGGACTCTGGCCCTCGTCGCTCGGCGCGGTCGCGGCGCTCGTCGTGCTGTTCTGGCTTGGCGCAGCCGCTGTTCCATCAGCTCGGCAATCTCAACCTCCTGATCTTTTTCGTCGGCGTGGTCGCGGCGGCGGTGTTCGCCGGCGTGCCGATCGCGTTCGCCTTCGGGCTCGCGATCTTCGGCTATCTGGCGCTGGCGACGCACACGCCGCTGATGGTGCTGGTCGGCCGCATGGACGAGGGCATGAGCCACCTCATCCTGCTCGCGGTGCCGCTGTTCGTCTTTCTCGGCCTGCTGATCGAGATGACCGGGATGGCGCGCGCCATGGTGGCGTTCCTGGCGAGCCTGCTCGGGCCATGTGCGCGGCGGCCTGCATTATGTGCTGGTCGCCGCGATGTATCTGGTCTCCGGCATTTCCGGCTCGAAAGCGGCCGACATGGCGGCGGTCGCGCCGGTGCTGTTTCCCGAGATGAAGCAGCGCGGCGCCAAGCCCGGCGACCTGGTCGCGCTGCTGGCCGCGACCGGCGCGCAGACCGAAACCATTCCGCCGAGCCTCGTGCTGATCACCATCGGCTCGGTGACCGGCGTGTCGATCGCGGCGCTGTTCACCGGCGGCCTGCTGCCGGGCGTCGTGCTCGCGGTCCTGCTCTGCTTTGTGGTCCGCTGGCGCTATCGGCGATGAGGACCTGCGCGACGTCACGCGCGCGCCGCAGACGCGAGATCGCGCCGCAGCTTCGTGATCGCGCTGCCGGCGCTCGCGCTGCCGTTTCTGATCCGCGCCGCCGTGGTCGAAGGCGTCGCCACCGCGACCGAAGTCTCGACGATCGGCATCGTCTATGCGGCGCTCGCCGGGCTCCTGATCTATCGCCGCTTCGACTGGGCGGCGCTGCGGCCGATGCTGGTCGACCGCGTGCCTGTCCGGCGCGATCCTGCTGATCATCGGCACCGCGACCGGCATGGCCTGGGGCGCTGACGCAATCGGGCTTCTCGCGTTCGCTGGCGGCGGCGATGACCGGGCTGCCGGGCGGCGCGGTCGACGTTCATGGCGGCATCGATCGCCGCCTTCGTCGTGCTCGGCTCGCGTGCTCGAAGGCATTCCGGCGATCGTGCTGTTCGGGCCGCTGCTGTTTCCGATCGCGCAAGGCGGTCGGCATCCACGAGGTGCACTACGCGATGGTCGTGATCCTGGCGATGGGCATCGGCCTGTTCGCGCCGCCGTTCGGCGTCGGCTACTACGCGGCCTGCGCGATCGGCCGCGTCGAGCCCGCCGAAGGCATGCGGCCGATCTGGGGCTATATGCTGGCGCTGGTGATCGGCACGATCATCGTCGCGGCGGTGCCGTGGCTCTCGATCGGATTCCTGAAGTGAAATATTGCGTTCGGGCAATTCGACGTGACTGGCGGAGTAGGACTGATTCATGCGGCGGTCGATGAAGCGCGGCGCCTTCAGGCTGCGTTCGAATTCGGTGGCTAGAGTGCCTCGCGCCAGCACTTCCACCACCGGCGACATCTCGAAGGTGTCCTTGATACTGTCGCCGACTTCCGCGCATACCGCTGCTCCTCGCTTGCGCCCTTGATCTCGATCAGGACCTTCAGGCCTTCGCGGCCGGTCGCGGCCTCGGTTTCCAGCACCGCCTGAAAATCGAGAACTTCGGGCTTGCGGAACATGAAGTCTTCGAACTCGGCATGATTGACGTTGACGCCGCGCACCTTGAAGAATCCGGTGGTACGGTTGGCATGGCGGATCACTGGAAAAAATTCGGCGAACATGGCCGGTGCCGGCCGAGCGCGACACGTAACTGACCAGATCGCCGGAATTCCAGCGCAGGAACGGCGTGGCGTGATTGGTCCACAGCGGTGTCACGCACAGCGTGCCGATTTCGCCTTCCGGCAGCGATCGCCCGGTGGCGGGATCGACCACCTCGATGAAGAACATGTCTGTCCAGATGTGGATGCCGTCGTGCGCCGTAGTTTCTGCGCCCATCAGGCCGGCTTCGCTCATGCCGAAGACGTCGAACACTTCCGCGCCCCACATGCGCGAGAGTTTTCGCGCTTGGCTGCCGACAGCGTTTCTGCCGAGCAGACGAGCTTGCGCACCGATGACGAAGCCAGATCGATGCCCTTTGCCTCGGCCAGATTGGCGAGATGCAGCGCAAAGCTGCTCATGCCGATGAAGACCGTCGGCCGCAGATGTCTGGATCAGCTCGAGTTGAGCGAGCGACGGAAAGGAATTGCCGGCGCCGACCCATACCATGCCGACGTCGAACAAGCGGGAGCTGCGCGCCCAGACCTGGCCGGCCGGATGGACGCCAAGCGGAAAGGAGATGTGGCACAGGTCGCCCGGTCCGATGCCGATGCACGGGAAAGGACCGGCCCCACGACAATTCGGCATAGCGTACGTCATCCTCGGTGCGCGGATAAAATACCGGCTGGCCGGTCGAGCCGCCGGAGCGCCAATACTCGGCGACCTCGCCGCTCGGCACGATGCAGAGGTTGTCGAGAAACTCCGCATGGGAGAATTTTCGCAGCGTGTCCTTGTCGAGGATCGGAATGCTTTCCCAGACCTCCTTGGTCGTCGAGCGCGTCGGCATCGATGCCGTCAAGCTTGCCGCGATACCAGGGCGCGGTCCTTGCCAGCTCGAAAGCGTGCCGTTTACGCTCGCGCTGGATGCGCGCGATCTCTTCGCGCGACTCCGGACAATGGCAGACGGAAAATCTCACGGTGCGCTCCTATATCGCCGGCGCGTTAGCGGCCGCTGAGATATTGCCGGACCAGCTCGGCCTTGATGACTTTCCGCGTCGGCGTCATCGGCATCTCGTCGACGATTGCCAAGTGCTCCGGCCAAGTGAACTTGGCGAACTTGCGTTCGGTCAGGAAGGTCTTGAGTTCGTCGAAGCTCAAGCGTCGCGCCGCTCTTTAGCACGATGAAGCAAGACGCACGTTCGCCCAGACGGTGATGCGGGAACCGGCGCGATGGCGACCTGCGCGACCGCGGGATGCGCCACGATCGCAAGCTCCATGTCTATGGGATTGAATTTTATGCCGCCGCGATTGATCAGCTCTTTGGTGCGGCCGTTCAGCTGGACGTTGCCTTGCCTCGTCCATGCGGGCGAGGTCGCCCGTGCGAAACCAGCCGTCGGCGTGAAGCTCGCTCGCGTCGCCTCATCGTTGCCGACATAGCCCGAGAAAAGCGAACAGCCGCGCACGTGCAGCTCGCCGACCTCGCCTTCCGGCAGACAGCTTCCTTCTGCGTCGGCGACGCGCAATTCGGTGCCCGGTGTCGCCCTGCCGATTGTCTCGAAGCGGATGGCCGCGCTATCGGCGGGCCGGCTGCAGGCGCCGAATTGCAGTTCGGTCATGCCCCATGCCTGCAGCACTTTGCCGTTCGGCAGCATTTCTTCGAATGCCGCCGACAGGGTCGGCGGCACCGTCGAGCCCGAGAGCACGGCGACGCGCAACGCGCTGAGATCGATGCCGTCGAACAGCCCGTGCTGCAGACACGGCGCGATATGCGCAGGACCGGCGAACAGCACGGTCGGCTTCATGGCTTGCAGCGCGGCGACGAAGCCTGGCGGCGTGAACATGTCGAGCAAGCACGCGGTCGCGCCGGCGGAGAAGCCGAGCTCGAGCGAATAGAGGCCGTAAAGATGGGTGATAGGGCGCGAGGCAGAGGATGCGGTCGTCCGCTGCGATGCCAAACTCCGCTGCGCACAGTCGCGCGTTGCTGAGAAAATGATTGTATGTCACCGCCACCGCCTTCGGCGACGATGTCGTACCGGACGTATAGAGCCGCACGAACGGTTCGTCGCGCGGTGATCGGCGGCGGCATGAAGGCACTGCCGCGGCACTGTCGCGCAACGCCTCGAAGCTTTCGGCGCCGGCAGCCTCGCCGCCGACCGCGATGACGAGTCCGAAGGCCGGCAAGCCGGCGCGCAGCCGAGCGATGTCGCCGGCCGGCGAGCGGTCTTTGCTACGCGCGAGCGCGATGCAGCGCTTTGGCGCCGCTGTGGCCGAGCAGATGCTCGAGCTCGCGCAGCCCATAGGGCGTGTGCACCGTCTGCATGATCGCGCCAAGCTCGTTGATCGCAAGCCAGACTATGATGAATTCGGGAATGTTTGGCAGATGGACGGCAACGATGTCGCCACGCCCGATGCCAAGCTCCTGGAGCGCGGCGGCGATGGCGTGAACGCGTCGGCAAGCGCCGCGTAAGTCTGAGCGATCTTCAGGCGTGCAAGGGCGGTGCGGCTCGGGCGACGATTTGGCGGCACGCGATCAGCCAATCCCTCAGCGTTTCGTCGCGCCACCAGCCGCGCGCGCGAAAAGAGGCAGGATCGAATTTTTCGGCCCCGGATTTCATGGCGCGCCCGGCGGCAGTGTCCTGATCACAGTGCTCTTTCTTGAAGGCTTTTCGTTGCTCAGGCCGAGTCAATCGAGGTCGTCCGGCCGGCAAGCACCCGCGAAGTGTGATCATACATGCCAGTGAGCAGCGACAGAGCATTGCTCGCCGACTCTGAGCTGCGCCTCGATGTCCGGCAGGTCGGCGCTCGGCGCGATCAGCAATTCGCGCCGCGACGCCACCAGAAAACTCCGTCATGTCGCGGCCGGCCTGCGTCGGCCGGTAACGGGTGTCGCGATTGGTGCTGCCGGGCACCTTTTCGATAAGCCCGGCCGCCGTCAGTTTGCGCAGGCTGTACTGGATGTTGGGAATGTCGTCGCGATTGCTGAACCGGCTCAGATCACTGATGCTGCGCGGCTTCGGCATGAACATCGAGCTGCTGGAGAATCACGCATTCCTGGCCGGTCAGCTTTTGCTTTGCTCCGGTCGGGCCGAATACCGCACCGGCAAACCGGTAAAACGCCTCGGACGCGCAGATCAGCGCCTGCTCGAATGCGAAGAACGCTCGCTCGCGTTCGGTGCGCCCGAGCGGCGTCGTGCGTGGCAAGCTTCTCGATGTTGCCGCGTGCTTTGTCGGCCGCCATCAGACCTCCATGCCGCGGCATCATTCTAGATTGACTGATAGAATTACAAGGTAAAATCCATTGAATTCATCAGAGGCGAGCATGATCGAATTGTGGGAGCTCGGCGGCGAAGACGACTGCCGCTACAGCACGTTTGCGTGGCGGACGCGGCTCGCGTTGCGGCACAAGGGACTTTCCTTCGAGGCCCATCCGGTACGCGGTGAGCGACAAGGCGACGATTGCCTTCAGCGGACAGGACAAGGTGCCGGTGCTCCGCACGGCGAGCGGGTGATCGCGGATTCCTGGGCGATCGCTCGTCTATCTCGAACAGCAATTATCCCGACCGGCCGACCTGTTCGGCGGGCCGCGCGCCGAGAACCTCACGGACGTTCTTCAACGTCTGGGTCGATCGGGAGTTGATCCCGCTGGTCGTGCCGCTACCTCATGCGCGATGTGCTCGATTGCGTCGACTGCGGCCGACGCCGCGCATCATCGCGCGTCGATGGAAGGCGTGTTGAAGAAGTCGCTCGAGGCGCTCTACGGCGAGCGGGCGAAAAGCCTGGCGCAATTCCAGCGCCGGCTGTCGCGGGCTGCGCCGGATCCTGAGCGCGGACGCCGTTCATCGGCGGCGCCTCGCCGGCCTATGCCGACTACATCCTGTTCGGCGTGCTGCAATGGGCGCGGGTGGTGTCGCGCGAGGCGGTGCTCGACGAGCGATGACGCGGTCGCAGTCTGGTTCGAGCGCGTGCTCGATCTCTATGACGGCGAGGGCCGGCGCGAACGTTCGCGCGACGAACGGATCAAAGAGGCGGCGGCATGAAGATCGTCATCGTCGGCGGCGGTCCGGGCGGGCTCTATTTCGCGCTTCTGATGAAGAAGCGCTATCCCGGCCTACGACGTCGACGGTTACGAGCGCAACCGCGCCGACGACACGTTCGGCTTCGGCGTGGTGTTCTCCGACGAGACGCTCGACAACCTGATGGACTATGACGCGCCGTCCTACGACGCGATCACCCGCGAATTCTCCTATTGGGACGAGATCGATTTCCATTTCCACGGCGAGGTGGTGCGCTCGACCGGGCACGGCTTTTGCGGCACCGAGCGCCGCACGCTGCTGCTGCGTCCTGCAGCAGCGCTGCCGCGAACTCGGCGTCAAGCTCGAGTTCTCCAGGGAGATCTCCGACCTCGCGCCGTTCGCGGACGCCGACCTGATCGTCGCCGCCGACGGCATCAACAGCTTCATCCGCGAGACGCTATAAGGAGCATTTCCAGCCCGAGATCGAGCTCCGCCGCAACCATTTCATCTGGCTCGGCAGCACGGCGCCTTCGCCGGCGTTCTCGTTCCATTTCACCGACGAACGAGTTCGGCATCTGGGATCTTTGCACCTACCAATACAAGCACGAAATGAGCACCTGGGTCGTCGAGGCGCCCGACGCCACCTGGGGCAAGGCCGAGCCGACGATCGGCAAGCTCGAGCGAGCAGGAAACGGTCGCCTATCTGGAAAAGCTGTTCAGCAGCACCTGCTCAAGGGCCACAAGCTGATCGCCAACCGCTCTTCTTGGCGGCGCTTCCCGGTGATCCGCAACAAGAACTGGTACTACAACAATATCGTGCTGCTCGGCGACGCGCTGCACACCGCGCATTTCTCCATCGGCTCCGGCACCAAGCTGGCGATGGAAGATGCGATCAATCTGTTCAACGCCTTCGAAGGCGCGGGCTCGGTCGCCGAGGCCTTGGTCAAGTTTCAGGGCACGCGGCGCGAGGACGTCGAGAAGACCCAATATGCCGCCAATGTCAGCGCGCTGTGGACCGAAAATCCGGCGCGCTATTGGGGCATGGAGCCGATCCAGGCATGCTTCAGCATGCTGTCGCGCGCCAAGGCGGTGACCTACGAAAACCTGCGCATGCGCGACCCGAAATTCGTCGAGCGAGTGCAGGACGTGGTTTGCCGGCACCGTGCGCGAGCAGGGTTTCGACGTCGCCGGCCGACAACCCGCCGCCGCCGATGTTCACGCCGTTCCGGATCGGCCAGATGGTGGTGCCGAACCGCGTCGCGGTCTCGCCGATGAACATGTACTCGGCCGAGCCGGGCGCGATCGCGGGCGATTTCCATCTCGTGCATCTCGGCCGTCTCGCGCATGGGCGGCGCCGGCCTCGTGTTCGCGGAAATGACCGCGGTTTCCGAGCAGGGTCGCATCACGCCCGGCTGTCCCGGCATCTATAACGACGCGCAGGTCGGCCGCCTGGCAGCGCATCAGCAATTTCGTGCATCGCGAGAGCAAGGCCAAGTTCTGCCTGCAGCTCGGCCATTCCGGCCGCAAGGGCTCGAGCAGGCTCGGCTGGGAGGGCATGGATTATCCGCTGCGAGCGGACAACTGGGAGATTTTCGCCGCCTCGCCGCTCGCGTTCCACGACTTCATGCACCTGCCGCGCGAGATCACCGCGCAGCCGACATGGAGCGTGTGATCGCGCGACTATGCGCAAGCCGCGGTTAATGCCGACAAGGCCGATTTCGACATGATCGAGCTGCATGCCGGCCATGGCTATCTGCTGTCCGGCTTCATCTCGCCGCTGAGCAACCAGCGCACCGATGCCTTCGGCGGCAGTCTGGAAACCGGCATGCGCTTTCCGCTCGCGGTATTTGATGCGGTGCGCGCGCATTGGCCGAAGCACAAGCCGATCTCGGTGCGCATCTCGGCGACCGACTGGGCGCCCGGCGGCATCACGCCGGAAGACGGCCTGCGGATCGCGGCGGTGTTCTAGCGAGCACGGCGCCGACATCATCGATGTCTCGGCAGGACAAACGTCGCGCTGGGCCAATCCGGTCTATGGCCGCATGTTCCAGACGCCGTTCTCCGAAATGATCCGCAACGAGGTCGGCGTCCCGACCATCGCGGTCGGCAACATCACGACCGCCGATCAGATCAACACCATCGTCGCCGCCGGCCGCGCCGATCTCTGCGCGATCGCGCGCGCGCATCTGACCAATCCGCATTTCACGCTGATGGCGTCGGCCGAGTATGGCTATGATGCGCAACTCTGGCCGTTGCCGTATCTCGCCGGCAAGGATCAGGCTTTCCGCCTTACGCAGCGTCAGCAGGTGGAGATGGTCGCGCTACGCCAGGCGGCGCGGCCGTCGAGTCACGATCAGCGGCGTGAGATCAATCAGGCTGCCGAGTAGCAATCTCGTGGGATATCAGTCGTTATGGCCGAACCGGACTATCTGCTCGCCAAGACTTTCGTCGATTCCGGCAACCCTGATGTTAAGACGTTCGCGCGCAGGGCCATCGGGAATGCGGGTAGCGAGCGCAACAGGGCTGTAGCACTTTACCTCGCTGTGCGCGACGCGGTCCAATACGACCCCTATCTCGATTATCTCGATACGGCCGTGTTCCGCGCCAGCGCCGTGCTCAACGCAGGCAGGGGCTTCTGCGTTGGAAAATCGGCGCTGCTTGCGGCCGCGGCGCGCGCCGTCGGTATCCCTGCGCGGCCCGGCTACGCCGACGTGCGCAACCATATGACATCACGGCGGCTGCAAGAACTCGTCGGCGATACGTTTCTCTGGCACTCCTACACTGAGCTGTTGATCGAAGGAAAATGGGTCAAGTGTACTCCGGCCTTTGACGCGGCGCTGTGCGCCAGGGCCCAGATCGCGCCACTCGAATTCGACGGCGCGAACGACAGCCTGTTTCATCCGTACGATCAGGCCGGTCGCCGGCACATGGAATATCTCAAGGATCGCGGCACATTCGACGACGTGCCGGTGGATGCGATCATGGCGGACTTCAAGATGTTCTATCCGAGACTATTCGCCAGCGCCCCTGCCGCCGCGAGCTTCCGCGACGAGGTCTCAACTTGACTGCATTGGATAATTTTGCACCCGCCGGCCGAATGCGGAAGGCCGCGATCCGATGGTGAGCCCATCCCGAGAGCGCTAACCCCACAACTCCTTCGACGCGATCCGCGCGCCGTCGCTGAGCGACTTGAACTTCGCCCAGACGATCGAGGGATGCACTTCCTTCGAGCCGGCGAAGGTGGCGAAGCCGCAGTCGGAGCCGGCGATGACGTTCTCGCGGCCGACCACGCTGGCGTAGCGCACGATGCGTTCGGCGACCAGCTCGGGATGCTCGACCAGGATGGTCGAATGCGAGATCACGCCGGGGATCAGAATCTTGCCGTCCGGCAGCTTGACGTCCTTCCACACCTTCCATTCGTGCTCGTGGCGCGGATTGGCGGCTTCGAACGAATAGGCGCCGGCGCGGATTTTCAGGATGATGTCGACGATGTCCTTGAGCTCCATGTCGTGGATGCGCGGACCCATATTGATGCCGTAGCAGGTGTGGAAGCGGATTTTCTCCGGCGGAATGTCGCGCAGCGCGTGATTGAGCGCTTCGACGCGCATCTCCGCCCATTTGCGGCAATCGGCGATGCTCGACTCGGGATGGATGATGTAATAGGTCACCAGCCGCGGATCGTCGATCTGCACCAGAAAGCCGGCGTCGACGATGGCCTGGTATTCCTCGTGCATCGCGTCGGCGATGGCGAAAACATATTCCTCCTGTCGATTTGTAATAGGCGTTCTTCTGCCAGTCCTCGATGTTGGACGGCGAGATCGCCGGCATGAACACCTCTTCGACCTTCACGCCATTGAGCGCCGCTTTGAAATTGTCGATGTCGCGCTTGAGCTGGGCGTGGCCCTTGTAGGTGATCGGCCCGGTGCAGATCATGTGGGTATGGGTCGAAGCGGCGTGGGTCTGCGCGTAGAATTCCGGAAACGACAGTCCCTCGCGCGATGTGGCCCATTGGTTGCGCGGCCCGGCGCGCGTGTCGACCTCGTAACCGCCGAGCCGCTCGTTGATGTAGCTGACGAAGCTCGGCTTGCCGTATTCGCCGTCGTCGATCACGTCGATGCCGAGATCGCTCTGCTTGTGGACGATTTCGCCGACGGCGCTGTGCGCAGCCGCTCGGCATTGCCGCCCTGGTCGAACGCCTTGGCGCCGCCGGCCTGCACGACTCGAGCAGATCGGCCGGCCGCGGCAGGCTGCCGGCATGCGTGGTCAGAATTCGGTCGGTGCTGTGTTTCATTGATCGGTGCGTGTCACGATTCAATCCAGCGTCACGTGCGCGGACGCTGATGACGTTCTTCCAGCGCTCGACTTCCTCGTGCATAGTAGGCGGCGGTCGCCTGCGGCGTGCCGCCGACCGGCTCGGCCGTCAGATCGGCGAGGCGCTTCTGCACGTCGGGATCCCGCAACGCCTCGTTGACGCCGGCGTTGATCTTGTCGACGATCGCGCTCGGCGTATTCGGCGGCGCGACGATCGCGTACCAGGTCACCGACGGCGAAGCCCGGCAAGGTCTCGGCGATGGCCGGCACGTCGGGCAGGCTCGCCACCCGCTGCGGCGACGCGACCGCGAGCAGCTTCAGCTTGCCGGCTTTTACGAGCTGCATCGATACGCCGAGATTGTCGAACATGCAGTCGACGCTGCCGGCGACCAGATCGTTGAGCGCCGGCGCCGAGCCGCGATAGGGCACGTTCTGCAGTTTCACGTGCGCCATCATCTGGAACAATTCGGAGGTCAGATGCGAGGTGGTGCCGTTGCCCTGGGTCGCGTCGGTGACCTTGCCGGCATTGGCCTTGCGTAGGCGATGAAGTCCTTGACCGTATTGGCGGCGATCTTGTCCGGATTGACCACCAGCGCGTTCGGCACGCGCCCGATGATCGACGATCGGCACGAATTGCGCCGGATCGAAGTCGAGGTGCGGATAGAGGTTCTGATTGATGACCAAGCGGCGGCGGCGGCGACGCCAGCAGCGTGTAGCCGTCGGGATCGGCCTTGGCGACGACTTCGGCGCCGATATTGCCGCCGGCGCCGGTGTGGTTCTCGATGATCACCGACTGCCCCCATTTGCGCGACAGCCAATCGGCGATGATGCGCGGCATGACGTCGGCGGTGCCGCCGGCCGGAAACGGCACCACGATCTTGACCGTGTGCGCCGGATAATCCTGCGCCTGTGCCGCGGCGTGGCGCCGGCCCAGCCAAGCGCTGAGCAGCAGGCCAGCCAAGGCGGCGCGATAGCGGCCGACAGCGTCCTGCGGGCACGATCAGCGCTGCTCAAGCGGCATGACGTCACTTGGCGATGCAGCCGCAGGGCTTCGCCAAAGGCCTTGCGGTCAGTACGGTGCCGACAGAGTTTTGCCCGAATGCCGCTTTGCTTGCAGCGCGGCCGGAGGACCGTGCCGCTGTCGGTGAGTGGCTCGGTCGAGAGTTGGCGTGCTCGGCTGTCAGCGCCGCGCTTGCTCGGCGCGCGCCGGGCCCAAGGAAGCCGGCGGCACCGCGGCCGGCGCCGTCGCCGGCGGCCTGATCGGCAATGCCATCGGCGGCAGCGCCGGCAACCGCTTGCCGGCACGGTGATCGGCGCCGCGGTCGGCGGCTTCTCGGCAATCGCATCGGCGCGGCGCTCGATGATGAGGACAGGCGGCGCGCCTATGCGGCGCAGATGCAGGCGCTCGAAGCCGGACCTTCCGGCGCCCGGTCGCCTGGCGCAATCCGGACTCCGGCCGCTATGGCAATGTCGTGCCGGGACCGGCCTACCAGGCCAATGGCGCCACCTGCCGGCAATACACCCACACGATCTATCATCGACGGCACGCCGCAGATCGAGCGCGGCACCGCCTGCCGCAATCCTGACGGCACCTGGACGACGATGAACTGAATGGCGGTTAGCCGTTAGTTCCGCGACATCGTCCTTGCCGCGCGATGCCGAGTTTGATTTCTTCGGCAAAGGGCCGTCGTTCGCGATCGGGTAGAGGGGCTGAAGAATGCGCGCAGGGCGTTTGGTGCTCGCGGTCGCGTTGCTGTTGGGCGTCGGCGGCTGCGGCAAAGGCCCGACAGGGCGCCAGCGGGTCCGGCGGGGCCGCAGGGCCGACAAGGGCGATCCGGGTCCGGCGGGCCCGATGGGGCCGCCCGGCCCAGCCGGTGCGCCGGGGCCGCAGGGCCAGCAGGGCCTGCCGAGCCCTCAGCATCCGGGTGGTGCGTTCCGACTGCCTGAATGGGAACTGCACGGTCCAGTGTCACGACAACGAAGTTCTGGTCACGGCCTATTGCGGGCCCGACCCGGAATCCCGCGCAGTTTCTCGCCGAGCGCGGCGCCTCCTGCGGCGTCGAAGCCAGCCCGTCCAATGCGCCGCTGGTCGCGGTTTGCGTCGCTGCGCCGCAATAGGCGCCACACTGACGGGCGGCCGCATCGCGCGGCGATTGCCGCCGCGTCATGGTATCCGCTTAATCCCGCTGCCGCGAGACGGCGCGGAATGCATTATCGCCTTGAATTCCCGACGTTTTGCGTAACCCCTTCTTAAGCGCCGCGCGATTAGAACGTTAACGACGCGGTCCAGTCGAGGCGGTGCGGCCATGGCGAGCGATGGGCAACCCATCGAACGGCTGCGGGAATATCTGCGGACGCTCAAGCCGGAGGCGCGCGCGATGCTCATCGCCGAGCTCGAGCGCGGCCTGCTGCGCGGCGAGGACATCGCCGGCAACGAACTCATCCTGCAGGAATTGCGGAAGCACGATCCGCGCCGCGGCCCAGCCGGTGCCGCGCATCGGCGATGCGGCGCGGCTGTTCTTTCGCGCCGTTCGAGCCGTTTCTGATCGACGGCCCCGCCGATCACAAGCGCACCGGCCGGATCGCGCGCGTCTCGCTCGAGCCGATCTGGGAATGGATCGGCCGCGATCTGATGCCGGCCGAAGCCAAGGCGCTGAGCGAGGATATCAATCGGGCGCTTGCTCGACAACGATCGGGCCAAGGCCGAACAATTGGTGCGCGCGCTGCACGACCGCGCGATCCAGCGCATGCAGAGATGCTCCTCGCCGCGGTCGGCACCGACGAAAAAGCGCGCCGGCGGCTCGGCGTGCAAGTCGGCACGCCGCGCGCGATCGACGACCTGAGCACGATGCTGCGCATCCTCGCCGTCCGCGACGTGCTCGCCGATCTGGCGCGGCGGCTGCCGAGCCACATCCGCGCGTTCGAGCGCGAGCAGATCGACGCGGTCAAGGCGTCGATCGACGCCAGCGCGGCGACGAAATTCACCGAGGCGCGCGGCGACGCGAAATCGGACGTCGTCCTCTACGGGCTGATCATGGTGATGAACCGGCTTGCCGCGCCGTGGCAGCTGATCCGCATCGCCACCCGCGCGGCCGAGAGCGACGACGCGGCGCGCATCGCCGAAACGCCCTATGCGGTCGCGGTCACGATCGTGCTCGGCGAGATCGAAGAGCATGGTCGAGCGAACTGCGCACCGAGCTCAAAGCCGGGCGGCCGATCACGTCGATGCTCAAGGCCATTCACGACGCGGCGCGCGGACTGCGCACCGAAATCGATCTTGCCGTCGATTCGGCCTGGAGCCGGCAGCTCGCGGCGATCCGCAGCGACGTTTCGAACCTGCTGAAGACCGAGATCGAGGCGACCCCGGGCCGGGTCAGGCGCCTGCTGCGGCCGCGGCCGGCCAAGGAGATCGTGCCGGGCTCGCTGCTCGATGCCATCGATGTGAGCGAGGCCGAGACGCGGGTCGAATTCGTCAGCGCCTGCCGCCATTACGCCAGCGAGCTTGCGCTCAGCGAAGTGACGCTGCGCACCTATTCGGAACTCAGCGCAGTATCTGGAGACCGGCACCAAGGTCCTGCTCGACTCGCTGCGCCACGCCGACGACGCCGACCGGCCGTTCCGGCAGTCGCAGGTCGAGCGCCGCGATCCGGTTTTGCCGGACGGTCTTCGGCGCCGATTATGCCGGGCTTTTGGCCAAGGCCGCCGACGTCGCGGTGCAGACTGCGGTCGCGGAGCGTAAGCCGGCTGCGCGGCCTGAGCGCGGCCCCGGTGCGCGATGCCGCCGCGCGTCTGTCGCATGCAGTGCGCAATTGCCGCGCCGCGGTTCCCATTGCAGCCGCATTCGCGCCGTGATGTAACGACGCGGCGCGACGGCGGCTCTGTTCGACGCCTGCGAACGTCTGTGGCGGTTGCGTCGTCCGGCGGCGTAGAATGGCGCCGAAAGAATTAGCGACATGACGCTTTGGATCATTTTCGCATTGATGACGGCGGCGGCGATGTTCGCCGTGCTGTGGCCGCTCGGGCGAAAGCCGCGGCCCGGCGCGGCGGCAGCGATCTGCTCGTCTATCAGGATCAGCTCGAGGAGATCGACCGCGATCGCGCCGCCGGCCTGATCGGCGAGGCCGAAGCGGAGGCGGCGCGGGTCGAGGTTTCGCGCCGGCTGCTGGCCGCGGCGGATGCGCAGCCGAGCCGCGCCGCCGGCATCGTCGGCGCTGCGGCCGTCGTGCGGCGCCGCCGGCTGCGGCCGCGATCGCGGCGTTCGATCATCCTGCCGCTCGTTCCGCTCGGCTTTTATCTCGCGCTCGGCTCGCCGAATGTTCCGGCGCAACCCGCCTTCGCCCGCGCCAACGACGCCGCAGGGCGATCAATCGATCGCCAGCCTCGTCGGCCAGGTCGAGGCCCATCTGGCGCGCAATCCCAATGACGGCGCCGGCTGGGAGGTGATCGCGTCCGGTCTATATGCGGCTCGGCCGCTTCGACGATGCGGTCGTGGCGCGGCGCAAAGTCGCTCGCGCTCAACGGCGACACGCCGGCGCGCGAGGCCGATCTCGGCGAAGCGCTGGTCGCCGCCGCCAACGGCGTCGTCACCGACGAGGCCAAGCGAAGCCTTCAGAGCGCGCCGCCGCCGGCGACCCGCATGACGCCAAGGCACGCTATTTTCTCGGGCTGGCCGACGAGCAGGACGGCAATCGCGAGGGCGCCGCCGCCAAATGGCGCGCCATGCTGGAGGATGCGCCGGCCGGCGCGCCGTGGGTCGGTTTCGTGCGCACGGCGCTGGCGCGGGTCACCGGCGAGCCGGTCGCCGCGACGGCGCGAGCCAGCGGCCCGGCAGCAGGCCCGGCGCCACGACGGGCCCGACGCGCGCGGCGTATCGCGCGGCAGCGGGTATGAACGACGAGCAGCGCACCGAGATGATCCGCGGCATGGTGCAGCGGCTCGCCGATCGGCTGCACACCGACGGCAACGACGTCGACGGCTGGCTGCGGCTGGTGCGCGCCTATGTCGTGCTCGGCGACCGCGACAAGGCGAAAGATGCCGCCGCCGACGCGCGGCGCGCGCTGGCGGCCGTCCCGACGAGATCAAGCGGATCGACGATCTCGTCAAAGATCTCGGTCTCGAAGGTTGAAAGGCGACAGCATGGCCGCGGAGACAACGATCAATGACCCGCAAGCAGCGACGCCTTGTTCTGATCGGCAGCGGGCTCGGCGTGCTCGCGGTCGCGGTCGCGCTGATGCTCAACGCGTTTCGCGATTCCATCGTGTTCTTCAATTCGCCGAGCGACGTCGCGGAAAAGCATGTCGAGCCCGGCACGCGCATCCGGCTCGGCGGACTGGTCAAGACCGGCAGCCTCGTGCGCGGCAACGATCTGAACGTCCGCTTCGAAGTCACCGACGGCAAGAGCGAGATTCCGGTGAGCTATCAGGGCGTGCTGCCCGACCTGTTCCGCGAAGGGCAGGGCGTGGTCGCCGAAGGCGCGCTCGACGGCGGCGGCGTGTTCGATGCCGATACCATCCTCGCCAAGCACGACGAGACCTACATGCCGAAAGAAGTCGCCGACGCCTTGAAGAAGTCGGGGCATTGGAAGGACGATTACGCGCAGCAGGGCGGCGATGCCGGTTGCGGGAGGTCAGCCACAATGATCCCCGAACTCGGCCATTATGCGCTGATGCTGGCGCTCGGTCTTGCGCTGATCCAGGGCATCATGCCGATCGTCGGCACGCGCAGCAACGATCCGGTGCTCATGAGCATGGCGGCGCCGGCGGCGCTGGCGCAATTCGCCTTCGTCGCGATCGCGTTCGCGGCGCTCGCCACGTGCTACGTCACGTCGGACTTCTCGGTGCTCAACGTCTACGAGAATTCGCACTCGCAGATGCCGCTGATCTACCGGCTCACCAGCGTCTGGGGCAACCACGAAGGCTCCATGATGCTGTGGGTCCTCGATCCTCGCGTTGTTCGGCGCGCTGGTCGCGGCGTTCGGCACCAATCTGCCGGCGGTGCTCAAGGCCAACGCGCTGGCGGTGCAGGCCTGGATCGCGGCCGCCTTCCAGCTTTTCATTCTCACCACGTCGAATCCGTTCCTGCGCATTCCCAATGCGCCGTTCGAAGGCCGCGATCTCAATCCGATCCTGCAGGATCCCGGCCTCGCCTTCCATCCGCCGATGCTCTATCTCGGCTATGTCGGCTTCTCGATCGCTTTCTCGTTCGCCATCGCCGCGTTGATCGAGGGCCGCATCGACGCGGCCTGGGCGCGCTGGGTGCGGCCCTGGGTGCTCGTCGCCTGGATGTGCCTGACGCGTCGGCATCGCCGTGCGGCTCGTACTGGGCCTATTACGAACTCGGCTGGGGCGGCTTCTGGTTCTGGGACCCGGTCGAGAACGCCTCGCTGATGCCGTGGCTCGCCGGCACGGCGCTGCTGCATTCCGCCGTGGTGATGGAAAAGCGCGGCGCGCTCAAAGTCTGGACCATCCTGCTCGCGATCCTGGCCTTCTCGCTGTCGCTGATCGGCACCTTCCTGGTGCGCTCGGGCGTGCTGACGTCGGTGCACGCCTTCGCGATCGATCCGACGCGCGGCATCTTCATCCTCGCCATTCTGGTCGTGTTCATCGGCGGCGCGCTGGCGCTGTTCGCCTGGCGCGCGCCGCTGCTCAAGCAGGGCGGCCTGTTCGCGCCGATCTCGCGCGAGGGCGCGCTGGTCTTCAACAATCTGTTCCTGACGACGGCCTGCGCCACCGTGTTCGTCGGCACGCTCTATCCGCTGGCGCTCGAAGCGCTGACCGGCGACAAGATTTCGGTCGGGCCGCCGTTCTTCAACAGCACCTTCGGGCCGCTGTTCATTCCGCTGATGCTGGTGATGCCGTTCGGTCCGCTGATGGGCTGGAAGCGCGGCGATCTCGTCGGCGCCGCGCAGCGGCTGCTCGCCGCCGCGATGCTCGCGGCCGTGGCGATCGCGGCTGCGTTCGCGATCGAGCACGGCGGTCCGGTGCTGGCGCCGTTCGGCGTCGGCATCGCGGTCTTCGTCATGGCCGGCGCGGTGACCGACATCGTCGAGCGCACCATGGTCCTGCGCGTGCCGTTCGGCGTGGCGTTGCGGCGCGCGCTCGGGCTTGCCGCGCTCGGCCTGGGGCACCGCGTTTGCGCATTTCGGCATCGGCGTCACGCTGCTCGGCATCGTCGCCGTGACCGCCTGGGGCAGCGAGCGCATCGCCGAGATCAAGCCCGGCGACAGCCTCGACATCGCGCATTATCGGCTGACGTTCGACGGCGTGTTCAACCGCACCGGCCCGAATTATCGCGACGTCGTCGGCCACTTCACCGTCCGCCGTTCGAACGGCGAACTGATCGGACGCATGGAGCCGAGCCGGCGCACCTTCCCGGCCCGCAACATGGCGACCACCGAAGCCGCGCTGATGACGCGCGGCGTCAGCCAGCTCTATCTTTCGCTCGGCGATCCGAACAAGGACGGCAGCGTTCCGGTGCGGCTCTACTTCAAGCCGCACGTGCTGCTGATCTGGCTCGGCGCCATGGTCATGTTCTTCGGCGGCGCCCTGTCGCTGTCCGACCGGCGGCTGCGCATCGGCGCGCCGCGGCCGGCGAAGGCCAAAGCGCCGCGCTGCAGCCGGCGGAGTGAATGCTGTGAAATATCTGCATGCCTTGCTGCTCTTGATCGCGGTCGCTGGCGTCGTCCCCGGCTTGGGCGGTCGAGCCCGACGAGATGCTGAAGGACCCGGTGCTGGAAGCGCGCGCCCGCGCCCTGTCCAAGGAATTGCGCTGCATGGTCTGCCAGAACGAGTCGATCGACGATTCCGAGGCGCCGCTGGCTCACGATCTGCGCGTTCTGGTGCGCGATCGGCTCAAGGCCGGCGACAGCGACGCGCAGGTGATCGATTTTCTGGTCGCCCGCTACGGCGAGTTCGTGCTGCTCAAGCCGCCGCTGTCCTGGCACACGGCGGCGCTGTGGGGCTTGCCGCCGGGTGTTCTGCTGATCGGCGTTGTCACGATCTTCGTGATCGTGCGCCGCCGTAGCGGAGCGCCAGGGTCGCGCGGAACCGGCGAATCTTACGGTAACCGAGGAAGACCGTCTGGCCGAACTTTTGCGCGGCGGTACCGCCCCATAGATGCCGTCAACCATCGGCGTTTAATTTCTTGCGAGGGGCTTGCCGGCCATCGCCGTAACGCATTGATTTAATTCGTAAATTGTACCGTCGCCCGACATTACGAACTTTTAATGCTGCCGACAGTGCGCGGTAAGGCTTGCCGTCCCATGTTCCCCGACACGCGGTTGGCGGGCGCCTTCCGTTGGCGAGACGGATAACCATTTTTGGAGACTGCTTAATGCACGGCAATTCCTCGCATTCACGCCGCACTTTGTCTGCGCGGCGTGTTGCGCTTTTGGCGACGACGGTCGCCGGGTTTGGCGCGGCGGCGTTTTTCGTCGCTCCCAACGGCCTGACGTCTGTTCGGAGCCGGCGCATGCGCAGAATCTGACGCGAGAAGGTTCAGCAGCTGCCGCAGCAGCCGGTCGGCTTTGCCGACATCGTCGAGAAGGTGAAGCCGGCCGTGATTTCGGTGCGCGTCAAGATGGAGCGCCCGGCCAACTCGAATTCCAGCGATGAGGAGCTTGCCGTTCCCGCCTGGCTCGCCGTTCGAGCGCTTCTTCAAGCGCTTCGGCATGCCCAACACGCCGAACGCGGCCATGAGGTGATCACCGGCCAGGGCTCGGGCTTCTTCATCACCGCGGACGGCTATGCGGTGACCAACAATCACGTGGTGCAGAACGCCGAAAACGTGAAGGTCACGACCGATGACGGCAAGACCTACGACGCCAAGGTCATCGGCACCGATACCGCGCACCGACCTCGCTCTGATCAAGGTCGACGGCAATGACTTCCCCTACGTGAAGCTGGCCGACAACACGCCGCGCGTCGGCGATTGGGTGCTCGCGGTCGGCAATCCGTTCGGACTCGGCGGCACCGTGACCGCCGGCATCGTTTCGGCGCGCGGCCGCGATATCGGCGCCGGCCCCTACGACGACTTCATCCAGATCGACGCGCCGGTCAACAAGGGCAATTCCGGCGGCCCGACCTTCGATGTCGATGGCAATGTCATCGGCGTCAACACCGCGATCTTCTCGCCGTCCGGCGGCTCGGTCGGCATCGCGTTTGCCATCCCGGCCGATACCGTGAAGAGCGTGATCGCGCAGCTGCGCGACAAGGGCAGCGTCACCCGCGGCTGGATCGGCGTGCAGATCCAGCCGGTGACGCCGGACATCGCCGACAGCATGGGCTTGAAGCAGGCGACCGGCGCGCTGGTCGCCGAGCCGCAGACCGACAGTCCCGGCGGCCAAGGCCGGCATCAAGAGCGGCGACGTCATCACCTCGGTCGACGGCACGCCGGTCCACGACGCGCGCGAACTGGCGCGGCGGATCGGCACCATGGCGCCGGGCACGACGGTCAAGCTCGGCCTGATCCACCAGGGCGAGGAGAAGACGGTGACGCTGACGCTCGGCACGCTGCCGAACGAGAAGCAGGCCTCGAACAGCTCAGGCGCAGCATGAGGTTCCGGATAGCGACGTGCCGAAGCTCGGCCTTACGCTGGCGCCCGCCAGCAAGGTTGCCGGCAGCCGACAGCAATGGCGTTGTGGTGACCGCAGTCGCCGACGGGCGGCGTCGCCGCCGATCACGGCTTCCAGGTCGGCGACGTGATTCTCGACGTCGGCGGCAAGGCGGTTTCGACGCCTGCCGACGTTCGCAAGAGCCTCAGCGATGCGCGCAAGGAGGGCAAGCACACCGTGCTATTCCGGGTGAAGTCGGGCGAAGGGCACCAAGTTCGTCGCGCTGCCGCTCGGCAACGCCTGAGGAATGGGGCGATCCGCCGGCATCCGTCGCCCCCGCTGGCGGGCGTTCCCTGGGGACGGGCCGCAAGGCCCGTCCCCGCCGAATACCAACTCTGCCTCCCGGCATCCGTCGCCCCCGCCGGAGTGGAGTTGGTAGAGGGGGTGGCGAGCACGCGCTCGCCACCCCCTTCACAATTATGGCGCGGCGTCCGGACATGACGAGCCTGCGAGACAAGGTGGCATTCGTGGACGCCGACAGCCGGACACGGGCGACGATATTGCCGGAAGCAGATCCGCGACCAATATGATCCGGCGATGAGCGCCACTACCGTCCGGCCTCCTGGGCGCGGCATTGCACCATGCGCCTTCTCATCATCGAGGACGACCGCGACGCGGCCGATTATCTGGTCAAGGCGTTCCGCGAGGTCGGCCATGTTGCCGATCAGGCGGCCGACGGCGAGGAAGGCCAAGCGCTGGCGCTCGACGGTCAATACGATGTGCTGATCGTCGACCGCATGCTGCCGAAGCGCGACGGGCTTTCGGTCATCGGTACTTTGCGCAGCAAGTCGGTGGAGACGCCGGTGCTGATCCTCTCGGCGCTCGGCCAGGTCGACGACCGCGTCAAAGGTTTGCGCACCGGCGGCGACGATTATCTCGCCAAGCCCTACGCGTTCTCCGAATTGCTGGCGCGGGTCGAGGCGCTGGCGCGGCGGCGCGGCAGTCGCGGCGAGGAGACCGTCTATCGCGTCGGCGATCTCGAGCTCAATCGGCTGTCGCATGAGGTCAGCCGCGCCGGACAGGAGCTGCAATTGCAGCCGCGCGAATTTCGCCTGCTCGAATATCTGATGCGGCATGCCGGCCAGGTCGTCACCCGCACCATGCTGCTGGAGAATGTCTGGGACTATCATTTCGATCCGCAGACCAACGTCATCGACGTGCACATTTCGCGGCTGCGATCCAAGATCGATAAAGGCTTTGCCCAGCCGCTGCTGCATACGGTGCGCGGCGCGGGCTACATGATCCGTGACGGCGCGCGGTAGCCAGTCCATTACGTGGACATGCGTCAGGCCTCGAGGCATTAGCGGCAAAAGTTTTGTCGGTTCTCTGCAATCTCCACGTGCGAGTGCAATCCGGACGCTTGGGTGTCCATTGGCGCGTGCCGTCGTTGGCAAATGCTACGTCGAACATCAGCGTTTCGGTGCCGAGGAAGCGCATGGCTCGCGACGGCGGCTCGATCACGGGAGTTCGCCATGACTTCGAACAACGCGGCGCCGTTCATCGCGGCGCGTGATTTTCTGCTGCGCCATCGCGAGGATTACGCCACCGCCTATCGCGATTTCCGTGGCCGCAAGCTCGACCGCTTCAACTGGGCGCTCGATTATTTCGACGTCATGGCGCGCGACAACGCGCAGCCGGCGCTGTGGCTGGTCGACGAAGATGCCGGCGAGACCAAGCTTTCCTTCGCGGAACTGAGCGAGCGCTCGAACCGCATCGCCAATGCGTTCCGCCGGCTCGGCGTGCGCCGCGGCGACCGCATCCTGCTCATGCTCGGCAATGTCGTGCCGCTTTGGGAATGCATGCTGGCGGCGATGAAGCTTGGCGCCGTGATCGTGCCGGCGACGACGCTTGCTGACGCGCAACGATCTCGCCGACCGTTTTGCGCGCGGCCGCGTCCGGCACGTCATCGCCGGAGCCGACGCGGCGGCGAAGTTTGCCGATCTGCCCGGCGATTATACGCGCATCGTCGTCGGCGGCGACGCGCCGGGCTGGGTCGCCTATCGAGGACGGCTATGCGGCGCTCGACGAGCATTTCACGCCCGGACGGCGAAACGCGCGCCGGACGATCCGATGCTGCTTTATTTCACCTCCGGCACCACGGCGACGCCGAAGCTCGTGCTGCACAGCCACCAGAGCTATCCGGTCGGCCATCTTTCGACGATGTATTGGCTCGGCCTGCGGCCCGGCGACGTGCATCTCAATATTTCGTCGCCGGGCTGGGCCAAGCACGCCTGGAGTTGTTTCTTCGCGCCGTGGAATGCGCAGGCGACGATCTTCATCGCCAATCAGCGCCGCTTCAACGCGCGCGGCCTGCTCGACACCATCGTGCGCTGCGGCGTGACGACGTTCTGCGCGCCGCCGACGGTGTGGCGCATGCTGATCCAGGAGGATCTCGCCGCCTGGAAGGTCCGCGCTGCAAGGAACTGATCGGCGCCGGCGAGCCGCTCAATCCGGAAGTCATCGAGCGGGTGCAGGGCGGCCTGGGGCCTCACCATCCGCGACGGCTACGGCCAGACCGAAACCACGGCGCTGGTCGGCAACACGCCCGGGCCAGAAGCTCAAGCCGGGCTCGATGGGCCGGCCGCTGCCGGGCTATCGCGTCGCGCTGCTCGATCCGCAGGACACCGCGCAAAAGGAAGGCGAGATCTGCCTGATGCTGGAGCCGCGGCCGACCGGACTGATGCAAGGCTATCAGGCGACGACGGCGGCGTGCGTGCGATCGGCGAGCGCGGTCTATCGCACCGGCGATGTCGCCGCCGTCGACGACGACGGCTATCTGACCTATGTCGGCCGCGCCGACGACGTGTTCAAATCGTCGGACTACCGGATCAGCCCGTTCGAGCTTGAAAGCGTGCTGATCGAGCACCCGGCGGTGGCCGAAGCGGCGGTGGTGCCGTCGCCCGATCCGATGCGGCTTGCGGTGCCGAAGGCCTTCCTGGCGCTGGCCGCCGGGCCATGCGCCGGATCGCGCCACGGCGCTGTCGATCTTCCGGCATTGCCGCAGCGCGCTGGCGCCGTTCAAGCGGGTGCGGCGGCTCGAATTCGCCGAACTGCCGAAGACGATCTCCGGCAAAATCCGCCGCGTCGAGCTGCGGCGCGCCGAGGCGGCGCAACCAGCGGGGCGGCCACCGCGCAGCTCCCTCGAATTCTGGGAAGACGATTTCTCCGAAGACGAAATGCGGCGCGCGAACCGAGAGAACCTGATCCGGTGGCGGCGCTCGGCAAGCTTCTGCGCACGACGGCGTTCCAGCTGACGCTGGTCTATCTGTTGATCTTCATCCTGTTCGCGGCCTCGCTGCTCGGCTATTTCGCGCTCAATACGCGCCGTCTCATCACCGAGCAGATCACCACGACCGTCAACGGCGAGATCACCGGGCTGAGCGAGCAATACAACCAGGGCGGCATCCGGCGGCTGGTCGATCGTCGTCGATCTGCGCTCGCGGCGGCCGGGATCGAGCCTTTATCTCGTCACCACGCCGACCGGCGAGGGCCTTGCCGGCAATGTCGGCTCGCTGGAGCCGGGCGTGCTCGATCATCCGGGCTGGCTCGAAACCAACTATCGCCGGCTCGAAGCGCCGGAAGGCAGCCGAGCATCGCGCGCTGGTGCAGGTCGTGCAGCTTCCGGGCGGCTTCCGCCTGCTGGTCGGGCGCGATCTCGAGGAGCGCGAGCGGCTTTTCGGCATCATCGCCAATGCCGGCCGCTGGTCGTTCGCGCTGGTCGTCGTGCTCGGACTTGCCGGCGGCTTTTTCGTCAGCCGCCGCGTGCTCAGCCGCATCGACGCCATGACCGAAACGGCGCAGACCATCATGGCCGGCGATCTCGCCGGCCGGTTGCCGGTCGCCGGCACCGGCGACGAGCTCGACCGTCTTGCCGACCACCTCAACGCCATGCTCGAGCGCATCGAGGCGCTGATGCGCGGCCTGAAGGAAGTCTCCGACAACATCGCGCACGATCTGAAGACGCCGCTGACGCGGCTGCGCAATCGCTGCGAGCAGGCGCTGCGCGGCCGCCACAGCGATCAGCGACTATCGCGCGGCGCTGGAAGCCACGATCGCCGAATCCGACGAGCTGATCCGCACCTTCGACGCGCTGTTGATGATCGCGCGCGCCGAATCCGGCCAGGCGCGCGACAACATGACCGAGTTCGACGCCGCCGAGATCGCGCGCGACGTCGGCGAACTGTACGAGCCGCTGGCCGACGAAAAGGGCCTGGCGCTGAAGGTCGAGGCGACGGCGGCGGCGCCGGTGCGCGGCAATCGCGAACTGGTCAGCCAGGCGCTGGCCAACCTGGTCGACAACGCCATCAAATATGCCGGCCCGGACGACAAGTTGAACGGCGAGCCCGCCGAGATCGTCGTCAAGGCCGGCAACGAGGGCGAGCGCATCACGCTCAGCGTCGCGGATCGCGGGCCCGGCATTCCCGAAGCCGACCGCGGCCGCGTGGTCGAGCGCTTCGTGCGGCTTGAGCAGAGCCGCTCGGAGCCGGGCTCCGGCCTGGGCTTGAGCCTCGCCTCCGCGGTCGCGCGGCTGCACGGCGGCGAGCTGAAGCTCGAGGACAATCATCCCGGGCTGAGAAGCATCATCGCGCTGCCGCGCGCCGGGCCGGCGGGGGCGGGATGAAGCGGCCGCGCGGCCAGCAAGCGGCCGAAGCTGAAAGCTCGATCAAGCGGCGCTGGTCGCGCGGCTTGTCCGGCGCATTGCCGGCGACTTCGCGCAGCGGCGGCCGCGCGCGTGTGCCGGAATGGCTTGGCCGAGCATTCGGACCAGCAGCCGCCGGCAAGACGCTCAAATCGCTGCTTCGCGAGCATCCGCCGCTGGCGAGCATCGCTCGGCGGCATCGCCGAGAGCGCGCCCTATCTGTGGGACCTGGTTCGAGCCGATCGCGGCGCGCTTCGTGCGCCTGCTGACCGCGGATCCCGACGCGCAGCTTCGCGGCGCTGCTCGCCAAGACGCGCGACGCCGCCGCGCAGCTGCGCCGCACGCCGGACGAGATGATGCGCCTTCTGCGCCGCATGAAGGCCGAGGCCGCGCTGCTGATCGCGCTCGCCGATATCGGCGGCGTCTGGCCGGTGACGCGCGTCACCCGGGCGCTTGACCGAAGTCGCCGATACGGCGCTCGGCGCCGCCGTCGGTCATCTGCTTCGCGATGCCGCTCGGCGCGGCAAGCTCGACGCCGCCCGATCCGCGACAGCCCGAAGCAGGCTCCGGCTACATCGTGCTCGCCATGGGCAAGATGGGCGCCTGACGAGCTCAATTTTTCCAGCGATATCGACCTGATGGTGTTCTTCGATCCGGCGGCCGGCGCGCTGGCGCGCGGATGTCGAGCCGGCACCAGTTTTACGTGCGCCTGACGCGCGATCTGGTGAAGCTGCTGCAGGAGCGCACCGCCGACGGCTACGTGTTCCGCGTCGATCTGCGGCTGCGGCCCGATCCGTCCTCGACCCAGATCGCGATCTCGACCGAGGCGGCGCTCGATTACTACGAAAGCCGCGGCCAGAACTGGGAGCGCGCCGCCCTGATCAAGGCGCGGCCTGCGCCGGCGATCTCGCCGCCGGCGAAGCGATTGCTGCGCGATCTCTCGCCGTTCGTCTGGCGCAAATATCTCGACTTCGCCGCCATCGCCGACGTGCACGCGATGAAGCGGCAGATCCATGCCTATCGCGGCCATGGCGAGATCGCGGTCGAAGGCCACAACATCAAGCTCGGCCGCGGCGGCATCCGCGAGATCGAGTTCTTCGCGCAGACCCAGCAGCTCATCGCCGGCGGCCGCCACCCCGAGCTGCGCGGCCGCGAGACGGTCGCGACGCTGCGGCGCTCGCCGCCGGCGGCTGGATCGACGCCGCCGCGCGCGACGAGCTGACCGCGGCCTATGATTTCCTGCGCCGCGTCGAGCACCGCCTGCAAATGATCGCCGACGAGCAGACCCACACGCTGCCGTCCGACCCCGAGGCGCTCGAGCAGTTCGCCCGCTTCCTCGGCTTCAACGGACCGCGACGATTTCGCCGCACGTTCTGCTGGCGCATCTGCGCAAGGTCGAGCAGCATTACGTCAGGCTGTTCGAGACGCGCGCCGGCTTGCTGCCGAGCGAGCAGCACCTGTCGTTCGCCGGCGCCGGAGGCGAGACGCGAGACGCTCGATCGGCTGGCCGCAGCTGGGCTTCCGCCAGCCGCAGGAAGTCGCCGCCGCGGTGCGCCGCTGGCTCGCCGGCGACTATCGCGCGCTGCGCGGCGAGCAGGCGCGGCAGAACCTTGCCGAGCTGGTGCCGCTCATCATCGATCAAGTTCGCGCGCGCCGAAAATCCCGATGCGGCGTTCGCCGCGTTCGACCGCTTCCTCGCCGGGCTGCGCGCCGGCGGCCGCTTTCTGTCGCTGCTGCGGCAGAATCCCGGACCTGATCCGCTTCATCGCGCTGATCCTCGGCGTCGCGCCGCGGCTCGCCGATATCCTGGCGCGCAATCCGCAGCTGATCGATGCGCTGATCGATCCGAGCTTCTTCGGCGCGCTGCCGGACGAAACGCGGCTCGAGGCCGCGCTTGCGCGCGTGCTCGGCGAGGCGCGCAGCTACGAGGATTTGCTCGACGCCATCCGGCTGTTCGGCCAGGAGCACATGTTCCTGATCGGCGCGCGCATCCTGTCCGGCTCGGTGTCGGCCGAGCAGGCCGGCGAGGTGTTCGCGCGGCTCGCCGATGTGCTGATCCGCGCGCGTGCATCGCACAGGTGGAGGAGGATTTTGCCGCCGCGCACGGCCGCATCCGCGGCCAGGAAACCGCGATCCTCGCGCTCGGCCGGCTCGGCGCGCGCGAGATGACGGCGAATTCCGATCTCGATCTCATCGTGATCTACGATTTCGATGCCGAGCATCCGAACTCGGACGGCGAGCGGCCGCTCTACGGCGCGCAGTATTTTGCGCGGCTGACCCAGCGCCTGATCAATGCGCTGACGGTGCAGACCAATTACGGCGTGCTCTATCAGGTCGACATGCGGCTGCGGCCGTCGGGGCGCTCCGGTCCGCTGGCGACGCAGATCGACGGCTTCGCCAGCTACCAGGAGCGCGAGGCCTGGACCTGGGAGCACATGGCGCTGACGCGCGCGCGGGTGGTTTCGGCGTCGCCGGCATTTGCCGCGCGCGTCGAGGCGGTGATCCGCGAGGTGCTGTGCCGCAAGCGCGATGCCGCGGCCGTCGCCGCCGACGTCGTCGAGATGCGCGCGCGCCATCGCCAAGGAAAAGGGCGACGCCGACCCCTGGGACCTCAAATATGCCGCCGGCGGGCTCGTCGATATCGAGTTCATCGCGCAATATCTGCAGCTCGTGCACGCGGCGGCGACGCCGGACATTCTCGACACGTCGACGGCGCGCGTGCTCGACAAGGCGGCGCGGCTCGGCGTGCTCGAGCGCCGAAGATGCCGCGGTGCTGCGGCCGGCGGTGCGGCTGTTTCACGACCTCACGCAAATCCTGCGGCTGTGCCTGCCCGGCAAGTTCGATCCGAAGACGGCGAGCGCCGGCGTTCTCGGCCTGCTGGCGCGCGCCGCCGACCTGCCGGACTTTCGCCGCGCTGGAAGCGCACGTTGACGAGACGCAGCGCCAGGTGCGCGCGTGCTTCGTGCGGATTCTCGGGAAAGCGCCGTACAACGGCGCGATGACGGCCTTCGGATCCTGCGCTCATGCGGCCGCGTAGGTCGCAGCCTGCTCACGCAGTCCGGCCGGCGTTCGGCGAGCTCAAGGGCAGGCGCACCACCACCATGGTGCCTTTGCCGAGCGTCGAGCGGATGCGCATCGCGCCGCCGTGCATCTCGACCAGCGATTTGGCGATGGCGAGGCCGAGGCCCGAGCCCTGGTGGCGCTTGGTCAGCTGGCTTTCGACCTGCTCGAACGGCCGGCCGAGCTTGCGCAAGGCATCCTTGGGAATGCCGATGCCGGTGTCCTCGATGGCGATCGTGACCATGCCGCCGCGCACGCGCCCGCGCACCGTCACCGCGCCGCCGTCGGGGGTGAATTTCACGGCGTTGGACAGCAGGTTGAGCGCGATCTGCTTGAGCGCGCGGCGGTCGGCCTTGAGACTGGATGCCGGATGGCGACGTGGCAGCGCAGATGCAGGCCCTTTTCCGTTGCGCGCGCCCCGACACCACGCGCATGGCAGTCGGCGAGCACGCGGGTCGAGCTCGACGGTCTCCGGAGCGAGGCGGATGCCGCCCGCCTCGATCTTCGACATGTCGAGAATGTCGTTGATGACGTCGAGCAGATATTGGCCGCTCTCGCGGATGTCGCGGGAATATTCGCTGTACTTGTCGGCGCCGAGCGGGCCGAACATCGCCGACTTCCATGATTTCGGAAAAGCCGATGATGGCGTTGAGCGGCGTGCGCAGCTCGTGGCTCATGTTGGCGAGGAATTTCGATTTGGCCTGATTGGCGTCCTCGGCGCGGGTCTTCTCCTCGGCGTATTTTTCGGCCAGGTCGGCAAGTTCGCTCGGTCTGCAGTTCGAGCGTCTGCTGCGACTTGCGCAGATCGGCGATGGTCGCGATCAGCCGCTTCTCGCCTTCGACCAGCTTCTCCTCGTGCTGCTTGATCTTGGTGATGTCGGTGCCGACCGAGACGTAGCCGCCGTCCTTGGTGCGCCGCTCGCTGATATGCAGCCAGCGGCCGTCGTCGAGCTGCGCCTCGAAGGTGCGCGCGCCGGGCGGTTGGCCGTCCTCGTTCGCCACCGTGGTGCGGATGATCGGCTTGCGTGCCGGCGGCGACGACGGCCTCGTAGGAGGCGCCGGCGGCCACGGCCTCGTCGGGCAGGTGGTGCAGTTGCTGGAAGTTCGAGTTGCACAGCACCAGGCGGTTGTCGGCGTCCCACAGCACGAACGCCTCCGGGATGGTCTCGATGGCGTCGCGCAGCCGCAGGTCGGCGGCGGCCGGTCTTCTCGACCAGGCTCTTCTGCTCGGTGATGTCGACGGCGATGCCGATCAGATGCAGGCCGCCTTCGCCCTCCTGGCGCGCCAGTTCGCAGCGCGCGCGCAGCCAGACCCATCGTGCCGTCGGCGTGGCGCATGCGGAAGGCGTGGTCGATCGACTGCACCTTGGCGTCGGCGAGCTGCGTCGCCAGCTCGTAGAGATTGATGTCGTCGGCATGGACCAGCGCGTTGACTTCGCCGAAGGTCAGCAGGTCGTCCTTCGGCGGCAGGCCGAGGATGTCGAACATCGAATGCGACCAGAACACGCGGCCGCGCGCCAGGTCCCAGTCCCACAGCCCGCAGCGGCCGCGGTTGAGCGCGGTGTCGATGCGGCTGCGCACGGTGTCGTGGATGAGGTCGGCTTCGCGCGCGCGCGTCGCCTGCCAATGGAAGGCGAAGCCGAGGATCAGCACCACGAAGCCGGTGGTCGCCGACAGCGTGACGGTCAGCGCCGTGGTCGAGCGCCAGTTCGCCAGCGCGTCGCTGCGCGTCTGGATGACGGCGATGCAGGCCGATCGGCGACCGCAGCGCGCGCACCGTCGCGAAGGCGGCTTCGCCGTCCGGCAGCGCGATCTCCATCGTCCCGGCTGCGGCCGCCGAATGTGGTCAGCGGCTGCGACGGTCCGAGCACGTCGAGGATATGGCGCCCGTGCGTCTGCGGCTCGTTCGGCACGCTGGCGACGATGGCGCCGTCGGCGTCGGCGAGCAGGATGCGGCGGCCGGCGCCGCGCGCCCAAGCCGGCAGCGCACGTCCGAGAGCTCCGGAGGTCCGGGCGACGGTCGGTCGGCCGTCACGTTCGCGTACGATCGAGCTCGACGGCAAGGATGATCGGCGAGCGCCTCGATCGATCGCGTTGCGTCGACAACGACCTGCGGCGATGTTCGAGCACCTGCACCGCGGCGCCGACGCAGATCGTCAGCATGAAGGCGATGATGAGAACCGGAACGGCGCGGCGCAGCAGCGGCTCGGCGGTCGACGAGCCGCCGATACGCCGGCTTGGCGATCGATTGCGCCAGCCCCTTGATCGAATCCGAACGTAGAGACGCACTCGCCGCTTCGGCGCGCGCCATGCCTGCCTCCGTTCGGACGATCCCCTGGACCCACGTTCGGAAGGATGTGCCGCATCTCCCCGAATCACTTTCATTTGAATCGACGCGAATCGATTTGTCGAGAGTCCAGAGTCAATATTTTTGATGAATTCTCCAAAGCTTTCTTCGCATGGGCGCGCGCACGGAAAACAGCGTTACCGTTGTCAAACTCCGGTACCGAGCGAAGCGTGAAGCGGAGTTTATCAAAGACGTTACGGTCGCAGTGCCCGCAGCCGCGACGATGACGGCAAGCCTGCTCAGCTACCGGCGAGCGTGCGCGCGACGATGTCGTGGACATCGCGCGACAGCGCCGGCGCTTCGGCGACGCGGCGCAGCGTGGCTTCCGCGCGCTGCCGCCGCCGGCTTCCAGCGCGCGCCAGGAGCGGAATGCGCCCATGATCCGGGCGGCGACCTGCGGGTTCTTCGGATCGAGCGCCAGCACGACGTCGGCGACGAATTCATAGCCGGCGCCGTCGGCGCGGTTGAACTGGGTGTGGTTGGCCTGCGCGAACGCGCCGATCAGCGCGCGCACGCGGTTGGGATTGGCCATCGAGAAGGCGGGATGGCTGGTCAGCGCGCGCACGCGGTCGAGCGTCGTCGGGCTCGGGGATCGCCGCCTGCAGCGCGAGCCACTTGTCGATGATCAGCGGATCGCCGGGATAGCGGCGATAAAAATCGTCGAGCGCCGCAGCGCGCTCCGGCCGGTCGTGCAGCGACAGCGTCTCGAGCGCCGCCATGCGGTCGGTCATGTTGTCGGCGTTCTCGTATTGCGACAGCGCCCGCGCGATCGCTTCGCTGCGCTCCGTCGATCGCCAGAAGATCGAGGCAGACGTTCTTGAGCGCGCGCCGTCCGGCGCTTTGCGCATCCGGCCGATAGGGGCCGGTGGTGATCATGCGCTCATAGGTGTCTTCGAGCGCGGCGCCGTGGCGCTTCGCCGATCGCCGCGCGCAGCTTGCGGCGCGCGGTGAAGACCGCGTCGGGATCGACGTCGCGGCCGATCTCGCGGGCGATGTCGGCCTCGCTCGGCGGCGCCAGCGTCGAGCGCGATGAAGGCCGGCTCGAGTTTTGCGTCGGCCAAGATCGCGCCGAGCGCGGCCATCAGGCCTTCGTCCTCGCGCGCCGGCGCGCCCGACGCGCACGCCGCGACATTCGCCTTGAGCAGCGACATCGCCAGCGTCTGCACCGCCTGCCAGCGATTGAACGGATCGCGATCGTGCGCGGCGAGGAAGCGCAGATCGTCGGGCTCGATCGGCAGCGACAGCTTGATCGGCGCCGAAAAGCCGCGGTTGAGCGAAGGGATCGGCCGCTCGGCGATCGCCGGTGAAGACGAATGTCTGGCTCGGCTGCGTCAATTCCAGCACGCCGCGCTCGAGCGGCTGGCCGTCGAGCGTCAGCGGCAGGTCGCCGCCGTCCTTGCCGACCAGCCCGACCGCGAGCGGAATCACCATCGGCTCCTTGGTGGGCTGGCCCGGCGTCGGCGGGATCGTCTGCGTGATGTCGAGCCGGTAGGTCTGGGCGCGCGCATCGTAGTGCGGCGCGACCTTGATCTCCGGCGTGCCGGCCTGCGAGTACCAGCGCATGAATTGCGTCATGTCGCGGCCGCTGACGTCGGCGAAGCACTGGACGAACTGCTCGACGGTCGCGGCCTGGCCGTCATGGCGCGTGAAATAGAGGTCCATGCCTTTGCGGAACATGTCCGGCCCGAGCAGCGTCTTGATCATGCGCACCACCTCGGCGCCCTTGTCGTAGACGGTGGTGGTGTAGAAGTTGTTGATCTCCTGATAGAGTTCGGGCCGCACCGGATGGGCGAGCGGGCCGGCGTCCTCGACGAACTGGTGCGAGCGCAGCGCGCGCACGTCGCCGATCCGCTCGACCGCGCGCGAGCGCTGATCGGCGGAAAATTCCTGGTCGCGGAAGACCGTGAGGCCTTCCTTCAGGCAGAGCTGGAACCAGTCGCGGCAGGTGATGCGGTCGCCGGTCCAGTTGTGGAAATATTCGTGGGCGATCACGGCCTCGATATGCGCGTAGTCGGTGTCGGTCGCGCTGGTCGGGGAGGCCAGCACGTATTTGTCGTTGAAGACGTTGAGGCCCTTGTTCTCCATCGCGCCCATGTTGAAGGCCGAGACGGCGACGATCATGAAAATGTCGAGATCGTATTCGCGGCCGAACGCCTCCTCGTCCCAGCGCATGGCGCGCTTGAGGCTGTCCATGGCGTAGGCGCAGCGGTCCTCCTTGCCGGGCTCGACATAGATGTGCAGCGCGACCTCGCGGCCGGACATGGTGGTGAAGCTGTCCGTCGACGCGCGCGAGCTTGCCGCCGACCAGCGCGAACAGATAGGACGGCTTCGGGAACGGGATCGTGCCAGACGGCGAAATGCCGCGCCGTGCCCGGCACGTCGCCGTGCGCGATGAGATTGCCGTTGGAGAGCAGCACCGGCGCTTCGGCCTTATCGGCCTCGATGCGCGTGGTGTAGACCGCCATCACGTCCGGCCGGTCGAGGAAATAGGTGATGCGGCGAAAGCCTTCGGCCTCGCATTGCGTGCAATAGGTGGCGCCGGCGCGATAAAGCCCCATGAGCTGCGTGTTGCCGGTAGGATCGACGACGGTCTCGATCTCGAGCTCGAACGGCCGGTTCGGCGGCTGCGCGATGGTCAGCCGATCCGGCGTGGCGACGAAATTTTCGGCCGGCAGCGGCTTGCCGTCGAGCGACAGCGAACGCAGCGTCAGCTCTTCGCCGTCGAGCACCAGCGGCGCCGGCGCGCCCGCGCTATTCGGCTTGAGCTTGAGCTTGGCGCGCACCGTGGTCGCCGTCGGATCAAGCGCGACGTCGAGTTCGACGGTTTCGATCAGCCAGTCGGGCGGGCGGTAATCCTGGAGGCGGACGGGGCGGGGTTCTTCGGTGCGCATGATGCTTTGATCTAGAAGCTCTGCACGCCAATTGAAAGCGTCGGTATCGGCCTATCGCCGCGGTTCGGCGTGGCCGATCACGCGCTGGATGGTGGGAAAGCGCCGGCGCAGGCCGCGCTCGAGCTCGTCCACCAGATCATGCACCGCGCCGACGGTGAGCGCCGGATCGACGTGGCAGTGGAAATTGACGATTTCGCCGTCGGCGGTTTCGCGCACGCGCACGTCGTGCACCTCGCCGAGGCCGGCTGCGTCTGCCGCGAGCGCCGTGCAGCGATCGCGGATTTCGCCGACGCGTGCCGCGGGCGCGTCGCGGCCGGCGAGCACGTCGGCCGGCAGCGGCTCGATATGGGTCTCGACCTCGACGCCCGGGCCGAGTTCGTCGCGCACCGCCTCCTCGAGCCGGCTCGCGATGTCATGCGCGGCGGCGAGCGGCAGCGTGCCGTCGACTTCGAGATCGAGCGACACCGATAGGCGGTCCCGCGATCGTTTGCACGGCGACGTGATGGATGGCGAGGCCGCGGTTGCGCGCGATCATCATGACGCGCTCGCGCACGGTCTCGTCGTCGAGCGCGCGCGGCTCCGTCGTGATCGTGATTTCGGCCTTGGGCATCTCGGCTCGGATGGCGCGCGTCAGCCGATCGGTGATGGCGGAGACGCGGTCGAGCGGCAGCGTGCGGCTGACGCCGACCCCGAGATCGACGAACAGCACCGCGCCCGCCGGGCGGGCGCGCACCCGTTCGACTGCGACGACGCCGGGCACCTGCCGCGCGATCGCACCGATCCGCTCGCTGACGCCCGCCGGGCGGTGTCGGTCAACGTATCGATGGTGCGTCGGCCGAGCCGCCAGCCGGCGACGCAGATGAAGACCGCGACCACGATCGCCGCCGCGGCATCGGCCCAGGCGTAGCCGAGCGCGACGCCGCAGAGGCCGATCAGCACCGCGACCGACGACCACATGTCGGAGCCGAAATGCAGCGCGTCGGCTTCGAGCGCCTCGCTCGAAGTTTCCGGCGCGACGCGCGTGAGTGCGCGCGCGCGGAAAAAATCGACGACGATCGAACCGGCGACGATAGCAAACGCCGCGGGCGTCGCTTTGACCCCATAAAGCTGCGCGCCCGACAGCCGCTGCACGGCCTCCCAGAGCACCGCAATCGAAAGCACGAACAGCAGCGCCGTCTCGGCAAGCGCGGTGACGCTCTCCACCTTGCCGTGACCGTACTGGTGTTCGGTGTCGGCCGGCTTGCCGGAAATGCGCACGGCGATATAGGTCATCACCGTCGCCGCGAGATCGAGCAGCGAATGGCCGGCCTCGGACAGGATCGCGAGCGAACCGGTGAGCAGACCCACAATAGCCTTCGCGGCCGTCAACCCTGCGGACGCGGCAATCGATCCGAGCGCGACCTTTTCCTTCTCGTTCATCCGCGGCCTCTCGCCCGGAAGCGGTAGCGGCGGCGGTTGCGAGCGTCAATGCGCGGACAGCAGACCGCAGGCGCCGGCAGTCAATTGACCGGGATATTCGCCTCCTTCATCACTTTACCCCAGACCGCAATATCCTCCTTGATCTGGCTCGCGTATTGCGACGGTGTATTGGCGACGGGCTGGAAGCTCAGCTTGTCCAGCGTCGCTTTCACGTCAGGCAGAGCCATGATCTCGGCGATCTGTTTTTGCAGTAGCGAGATGACATCTGCCGGCGTTCCCGCCGGCGCAAGCATTCCGTTGATCAAATCTGCCTCCTGATCCGGTATTCCGGATTCGCGCAAGGTCGGGATTTGCGGATAGGCCGGAACCCGCTCCGAACTGGTAACGGCGACAGCGCGCAATTTGTCGGAGCTCAGGTACGGCGCGACCGGAGGCAGGCCGAGAAAGATGATTTGGGTGTCGCCCGCCAGCGTTGAGTTGACGGCGGGGGCAGCGCCGTTGAAAGGCACACGGACGAGACTGTCCAACTTCAGGCTCAGCTTGAACAGGCGCACCGCCGTCAGCTCGCCAAAACCCAGTCCCATCGCGGCGTAGTTGTATTTTTCGGGCGCAGCCTTGATGAGGTCGACCAGCTCCTTCATATTTTTCGCCGGTATCGACGGATTGACGGCCACCACCTGCGGCGATGTGGCGATAATGGTGATGGGTGAGAAATCCTTGATCGGATCATAAGGCAGGTTGGAGTTGGTGACCGACGCAACCGCAAAATCATTCGTTGATACCAGCAGCGTGTAGCCATCCGGCGCGGCGTGAGCGACCTGACCTGCGCCGAGAGCGCCGCTGGCGCCTGACACGTTTTCGACGAAAAAGGACTGCCCGAGCCGTTGGGTGAGCTTTTGCGCCACCACCCGCGCAATCAGATCGGTCGGACCCCCGGCCGGATACGGCACAACGATGCGGACTTGTCGCGTCGGATAGGTTTTGGTGGGCTGCTGACCATAAGAACTGCTCGCGGCCAACAGCATCGCAACGGCAATACCGAAGAACAGCCTTCGTTTCATAGTGCATTCCTCCCGACTTGATCTGCTTTTTCCGCTCTCAAGACTGCCCGCCACCCTAGCGGGCCGGCGACCTCGCGAAAAGACATCAGTTATGCGATAAGCCAACATTATAGGCGGCTTTGGGCGCTGAAGTTTTCGTGCCAATGCTGCCTCGATGCAGCAAATGAGCAGGGATCGAACTGAATGGCCTTGACCTGTGGGGATCTGATCAAGCGCGGGCTTGCGTTGTACGGGCGACAGTTGGCGTTGGTGTTCGAGGACAGACGTTTCACGTTCGCGGAGCAGGCGTCTCGCATCTTCCGGCTGGCCAATGCGTTAATGGCGAAAGGGTTGAGAAAACAGGAGCGCATTGCCGTCCTGGCCCGCAATTGCAGCGAATATATCGAGTGCTTTGGCGCCGGCGAGTTCGCCGGTTTCGTCACCATCAATCTGAACAGCCGGCTTTCGGAATTGGAGCTGGCAGCGATCTGTCAAGACTGCCAACCCAGCGCGCTGATTTACGCAGCCGAATTTGCCGCACAGGCCAATGCCATCGCCGCCCAGGTATCGAGCATCCGCATCCGAATCGTGATCGGCGCCGAAGCCGCCGGTGAATTCACCTTCGAACACCTGCTCGGTGAGGCAAGCGCCGATGAACCGAGCGCCAAGCCGGTTGCCGGCGACATGGCGTACTCATGTACACCAGCGGCACCACGGGTGGCGCGAAGGGCGTCATGATCAGCCATGCCGCTATGGTCGAGGCGACGCGGATGCTGTCCCACGAAAGCGGCGTGCCCTCGGTCGACGCCGATCGTCATGCCGCTGTTTCATCTCGGCGGCAAGGTCGAGCAAATGAATTTCAACTTGATGGGCGCCCCGGTGGTGCTCAAACCGCGTTCGATGCCGAAGATATTCTTCGGACGATAGAAGGGGAAAAGGTGAGGGCGGCGCATTTCGCTCCGCTGATGATTGCGCGGATGCTCGATGTGCTGGATCCAAGCGCCACGACGTCAGCTCACTGCGCTGCGTACACTATGCGTCGGCGCCGATGCCGGTTCCGCTGCTGCGCCGTGCCATCGCTCGGATGGGGCCGATCTTCGTCCAGGTCTACGGCATGACCGAGTGTATCGTCGGCACCGTCTTGAAGGCGCATCATCATCTGGTCGACGGCTCCGAGGCCGAACGGCGCCGTCTCGCTTCGGCGGGCCAGCTGCCGCTCGGCAACGAGGTCAAGATCGTCCGCGCTGACGGCACGCCGTGTGAGACAGACGAGATCGGTGAAATCTTGTTTCGATCGCCGAGGATGATGAGCGGCTATTGGAAC